>NZ_JAHRHK010000004.1:0-108144 GCF_021246465.1 Nocardioides sp. R-C-SC26
CCCCCCCCCCCCCGGCCCCCCGCGGACGACGGGTCGTGGCGTTCTCGTGACAGCCCGCGGGGTAGATTGGCCCCGCTGATGATCCCGCGCGGGAGAGTCTTGACCGGACGGCGGGCGCCGTCGTCCGGAGTGGCAAGCGCCGAAGGGGCAATTCCTCCCCGGAACCTCTCAGGCACCCGGACCGCGCGGACGAGGCGACTGTGGAGCGAGCACGGGCGACGAAGCCCGCGACGCGACAGAGGGGGAGGGCCCGCATCCGCCGACCCTCGCCCAGGAGACTCCCGTGTCCCTCGCCGCGTCCGATCCCGTCAGCCCCCGGCCCCCGCTGGCCGACCTCGATGCGGCGATGCCGTTCGTCGACCGGCACATCGGTCTGACCGACGAGGCGATCGCGACGATGTTGGCGCGCCTGGGCTACGACTCGCTCGACGAGCTCATGGCGGCAGCCGTTCCCGGAGGCATCCACACGAACGCGCTGCTGAGCCTGCCCGCGCCGCTGAGCGAGGACGCCGTCGCGCGTGAGTTGAGGGCGATCGCGGCGAGCAACCGACCCGGCGAGGCGATGATCGGGCTCGGATATCACCCGACCGTGACCCCGCCGGTGATCCGCCGCAACGTGCTCGAGGACCCGAGCTGGTACACCGCGTACACGCCGTACCAGCCCGAGATCTCACAGGGCCGCCTCGAGGCGTTGCTCAACTTCCAGACCGTGATCAGCGACCTGACCGGACTGCCGCCCGCCAGCGCGCCCCTGCTCGACGAGGGGACCGCCGCCGCGGAGGCGATGACACTCGTCCGCCGCGCTCAGCGCGGCGCCTCGGGTGCCTTCGTGGTCGACGTCGATGCACTCCCGCAGACGATCGAGGTCGTCCTGACCCGGGCGGAGGCGATGGGGATCGAGGTGGTCGTCGCCGATCTCAGCACTCCCGAGGGGCTGCCGGACGGCGACATCAGCGGCGTGCTGATCCAGTACCCCGGGGCGAGCGGGCGACTCCTCGACCCGCGCCCTGTCATCGAGGCGACCCACGAGCGCGGGGCTCTCGCCGTCGTCGCCGCCGACCTGTTGGCACTGACGCTCATCGAGGCTCCTGGCGTGCTCGGTGCCGACGTCGTCATCGGGTCGACACAGCGTTTCGGAGTCCCGATGTTCTACGGCGGTCCGCACGCGGGCTACATGTCGGTCTCCGCCGGCCTCGAACGCCACCTGCCCGGACGGCTCGTCGGCGTCTCGGTCGACTCCGCGGGCCGGCCCGCCTACCGCCTGGCGCTGCAGACCCGCGAGCAGCACATCCGTCGCGACAAGGCGACGTCGAACATCTGCACCGCTCAGGTGTTGCTCGCCGTCGTCGCCTCGATGTACGCGGTCTACCACGGCGCCGCGGGGCTGCGGACGATCGCACAACGCACCCATCGCTACGCGGCAGTGCTGGCATCGGCGTTGAGCCGCGCGGGCCTCCCACCTGAGGAGACGTCCTTCTTCGACACGCTGTCGGTGAAGGTCGCCGGGCGGGCTCACGACGTCGTCGCGGCCGCGCGCCTTCTCGGTATCCAGCTCCGGCTGATCGACGAGGACACCGTCGGACTCTCGACGTCCGAGTGCACCAGCCGCTCGACGGTCGACGGCGTGCTGCGCGCCTTCGGCGTGGCGCAGGGCGACATCGGGATCGACGATGTCGACGCGGCGCTCGGTGAGACCCCGGACGCCGTGCCGGTGGCGCTGCGACGTGCGACGCCCTACCTCGAGCACGAGGTGTTCGCCCAGCACCACAGCGAGACGGCGATGCTGCGCTACCTGCGCAGGCTCTCGGCCCGCGACTACGCACTCGACCGCGGCATGATCCCGCTCGGCTCGTGCACGATGAAGCTCAACGCCACCACCGAGATGGAGCCCGTATCCCTCCCCGGTTTCGCGGATCTGCACCCGTTCGCTCCCGCCGAGGACGCCCTGGGCTACCGCCGTCTGATCGACGAGCTGGAGGGTTGGCTGGCGGAGGTGACCGGCTACGACCGCGTCTCGATCCAGCCGAATGCCGGCTCGCAGGGCGAGCTGGCGGGTCTGTTGGCGATCCGGGCCTACCACCATGCACGCGGAGACCAGCAGCGCGACGTCTGCCTGATCCCGAGCTCGGCGCACGGCACGAACGCGGCGTCGGCCGTGATGGCCGGCATGAAGGTCGTCGTGGTGAAGGCCGCGGCCGACGGCACGGTCGACCTGGACGACCTGCGCGCGCGATGCGAGCAGCACGCCGATGCGCTCGCCGCGATCATGGTGACGTACCCCTCGACCCACGGCGCCTACGAGGACACGATCACCGAGCTCTGCGAGATCGTCCACGCCCACGGCGGGCAGGTGTACGTCGACGGCGCCAACCTCAACGCCCTCCTCGGCCATGCGAAGCCGGGGGAGTTCGGTGGCGACGTCTCCCACCTGAACCTCCACAAGACGTTCTGCATCCCGCACGGTGGTGGCGGACCCGGAGTCGGGCCGGTGGCGGTGCGCGCGCACTTGGCGCCGTACCTGCCCACTCACGGCGCACATCCGGACCCCGATCGCCGCGACGGTATCGGACCGATCTCCGCCGCCCCGTTCGGCTCGGCCGGCATCCTCCCGATCTCCTGGGCCTACATCCGGCTCATGGGGGCGGAGGGGCTCGGCCGCGCCACGGCGTGTGCCGTGCTGTCGGCCAACTACGTGGCAGCGCGCCTGGGGGAGCACTACCCGGTGCTCTACACCGGGCACGGCGGCCTGGTGGCGCACGAGTGCATCCTCGACGTCCGCGAACTGACCAGGGCCACCGGTGTCAGCGTGGACGACGTGGCCAAGCGGCTCGTCGACTACGGGTTCCACGCGCCGACGATGTCGTTCCCCGTGGCTGGGACGTTGTTGGTCGAACCGACTGAGTCCGAGGATCTCGCCGAGATCGATCGGTTCTGCGACGCGATGATCGCGATCCGCCACGAGATCGATCGCGTCGGCGCCGGCGACTGGACTCCGGAGGAGTCGCCGCTGCGCGGCGCGCCCCACACCACCGCCGCGCTGGCAGGGGAGTGGGATCGGCCCTACTCACGCGACCTCGCGGCCTTCCCGACCGGACCCGATCCCGACAAGTACTGGCCACCGGTGGGGCGGATCGACCAGGCCTACGGCGACCGCAACCTGGTCTGCTCCTGCCCCCCGCCCGAAGCCTTCGCGTGACCTCGAGCCCCTCGTCGGTCGAGCTGGCGGCGCGACTGACAGCGATCCAGGCCGCCGGACGGCTGCCGTCGGTGGTGGCTGGCGTCTTCGCGGATGGTGAGCTGACGGCGACCGCGGCCGTCGGCACCGGGATCGAGGACGGCGTCATGTCGGCGTACCGGGTCGGCTCGATCACCAAGACACTGACGGCAGTGCTGATCCTGCGTCTGCGGGACGAGGGACGGTTGAGGCTGAGCGACGACGTCCGCGATCACGTGCCGGAGGCCCGATTCCACGGTGTGCGCCTCGCCGACCTGCTCACCCACACCTCCGGTATCGCCTCGGAGCCGGTGGGGCCGTGGTGGGAACGTCATGACGGTGGCGACGCCGCCGCTCTGCTCGCCGCCAACGGGGAGCAGGGGCGCGTTGCGGCGGTGGGGGAGCGTTTCCACTACTCGAACCTCGGCTACGGTCTGCTGGGCGAGGTCGTGGCCCGCCTGCGCGGCGCCAGCTGGTGGCAGGCCGTCGAGGAGGAGTTGCTGACCCCCCTCGGGATGACGCGGACCGGATACCACCCGCCGGCGAGGCACGCTCGCGGCCACAGCGTCGTCCACGTCACCGGCGAGCTGACGCGGGAGCCGCACGCCGACACCGGTGCGATGGCGCCGGCCGGACAGTTGTGGAGCACCGTCGCCGACATGGCTCGCTGGACCCGAGTGCTGACGGGCCGCGAACCCGACGTCCTCTCCCGGTCGACCGCAGCAGAGATGGCGCGCGACCACAGCGGCGCCGGCTACGGCTGGGGCCTGAGGATCACGCGAGCCGGGGAGCGCGACCTGGTGGGTCACACCGGCTCGATGCCGGGATTCCAGGCCAGCCTCTTCGTCGACCCGGTCTCGGGCCGGGGTGCGGTCGCACTGGCGAACTCGACCGTCGGGCCCCCCAGCGACCAGGTCCCGGCCCTCCTCCTCGACGGGCACGACCACCGCCCGACGTCGGACGCCGCGGCAGAGCGGTGGGAGCCCTCCGGCGAGGTGCCGGCCCCGGTGCTGGCCGCCGTCGGTCTGTGGTTCTGGGGCAACACCGCGCTGCTGTTCACCTGGCGTGCAGACCGTCTCGTCGCGACCACCCTGCATGACGGTGCCGAGCAGTACACGTTCACGCCACTGCCCGACGGGACGTGGCGCGGGCTGAGCGGCTACCACCACGGTGAGCGTCTCGTCGTCGGGACGGACACGATGGAGTGCGCCACGTTCGTCTACACCAGGACGCCCTACCCCGACGGCGCCTGATGCGTCCCGCGAGGACGTGACCGCCGGTGCGGGGTTACTTCTGCGCGATGTTGTAGATGTCGCCCGAACCGACCTGCACGACGTTGTTGCCGTAGCGGCGGTAGGCGACCCAGAAGATGCTGGTGCGCTTGGTCCGGATGAAGACCTGACCGTTGGCGGGCACGTTCACGACGCCGTCCGAGCGCCCCGACTTGGTGGAGCCCCACCGGACCGCGAGCCCGATGTCGTTGGGGTTGCGCGCGATCACCTGGCCGCGGGCATCGCTTCGCTTGGTCACCTGCACCCGGGCGAGCTGGGTGATGCTCAGCGTCACCCGCGTCGCCCGGGACTGCTCCGAGCCCTGGCACGCGCGGTAGGTGAACGACACCGTGCCGCGGGTGTAGGGCCGGATGTCGACGTACACCGAGGTATCGAGCGCAGTCGCGTAGAAGACCTGGCTGTTCGACGACGACATCGTCACGTCGCAGACCGTCAGCGTGCCGCTCCCGCCGACGGTCGTGTCGTTGTCGAGCACGGGAAGCTTGATCTCGGAACCGGCGATCACCGTGTACGCGTCATCGCGCGGGACCGGGGCGGCGGTCGCAGCCGGGACCGGCCCGATCATCGGCGCCACGACGATCGCACCGACGGCCAGTGCTGCCGCGCGCGTCATCGTCGTCCACGAGAAGGGGCGAGCACGCATGAGCAGCAGACTTCCGATCGGCAGGGGGCGATGGCGACAGCGGGATCCTAACCCGCGCGGCATCGCAGATCTCGGGAAGGGCGGGTCTTGGCCCCGGTTGTCGTCGTCGGATGTCAGGAGAGACGAGTGTCTCGGCACTAGGTCGCCTGGGAGACGCTCGACATGTTGAAGTCGGGCACGCGCAGCGCCGGCATCACGGTGCGTGAGAAGTAGTCGTCGCCCCATTCGCGGCTGAGGCAGGGTGCGGCCTCTCCCGCGTGGCTGAATCGCCGCAGCAGGTCCAGCGGCGACTCGTTCCACCGGAAGTTGTTGACTGCACCGACGATCTCCCCTCCCTCGATCAGGTAGACGCCGTCGCGGGTCAGACCGGTCAGCAGGAGACTCTGGGGGTCGACGGTACGGATGTACCACAGGCAGGTCAGGAGGAGTCCCCGGTCGGTGCCGCCCACGAGATCCTCGACGCTGCCGGCCCCACCGTCGACGTCCAGGACGAGGTTGTCGATCGCCGGTGTCAGGGGGCGGTGCGACTGGCCCGCGGTGTGCCGTGACTGGTGGAGGGCACGCAGATGCCCGTCCTCGATCCACGCGGTCGCGTCGAGTGGCGTGCCGTTGTCGAAGACGGACACGTCCCCTCCGGACGAGGCCACTGTCAGGAACGGCTGACAGCTCAGGCCAGGAAACCCGGCGCCGCTCGGATCGGAGCCGAGCTGCACGCCGGGGGAGGCGATCCGCTCGTCCCAGCGTGGTCCGACGCCGGGTGCGCTGTAGACCGACTGCCCGTCCATCGCGGCGCGGGCCGAGGCCTCCCAGTAGGCGTAGATCATCAGGTCCGCGACGGCCGTGGGCGGCAGCACGGTGTCGTACCTCCCGGCGGCGAGGTCGATCCGACGGTCGGACCAGACGAGCCGACGTGTCAGCTCGTCGTCGACGGCGTGAGGATCGATATCGGCGAAGTCACGCGTCGGCTGGCCCACCCAGGCACTCGCGCCGAGATCCGCGGTCTTCCCGGTACAGCCGAGGTGGCCGGTGGGCTGTGCGTGACGGAGCCGGACGCCCGTCGACGAGGCCAGGTAGGTCGTCACCATCTCGTGGTTGACGAAGCCGTAGAGACGCCGCCCGGCGCCTCGAGCCCGGCTGAAGACATCACCGAGTGCAGGAGCGATGCTCCCGTAGACGGAGATGTCGGTCGTGGCGGGGGCCTGGTCCCAGGTGGCGCCGTTGTCGCGTACGTCCTCGGGCGCGAGCAGCGGGTGGGCGTCGACGGCCGCGGTCGATGCCGACGCTGCCTCGTCGGCGCGTCCGACCAACGCCGTGACGTCGGCGATCGTGGTGGCGACGCCGCTGACCGAGGCGGTCGCCACGCCGTCTGCGGTGCGGACGACGGCGATGACCGTGACGTCGCACCCGCGGCTCACGCCGTTCGTGGTCAGCGTGTTGTCGGCCCATCGCAGATTCGCCGCCGACCGCACGTGGACGAGCACGATGCAGTCGGAGGAGCGGGAGGCGGCGAGGCCGCGCTCGGCGAGTTCCTGGGGCGACGGCGCCACCTCTGTCGTCACGGCTGTCACGGGGGAGCTCACAGTCCGCCCTCCTGACGGGTGTTGAGGATCCGGACGCCGCGGAACAGCGACGTCGGACAGCCGTGGCTGACCGCGGCGACCTGACCCGGCTGCGCCTTGCCGCAGTTGAAGGCACCCCCGAGCTCCCAGGTCTGACGTCCGCCGACCGCGTCGAGGGAGTTCCAGAACTCCGTCGTGGTGGCCTGGTAGGCGACGTCGCGAACCTGACCGACGAGCTCGCCGCCCTTGATCCGCTGGAAGCGCTGGCCGGTGAACTGGAAGTTGTAGCGCTGCATGTCGATGCTCCAGGACTTGTCGCCCACGATGAGGATGCCGTCCTCGACCTGACCGATCAGGTCGTCGGTGCTCGGCCCCGGCCCCGGGTCGGGATCGGGTTGAAGGGAGATGTTGGCCATTCGTTGGATCGGGATGTGCCCGGGCGAGTCGGCGTAGGAGCACCCGTTGGAGCGGGGAGCGCCGTCGAGCTGGTGCAGGTCGGGGTGGAGGGCCGCCATCGATCGGTCGAGCTGGTACCCGACCAGGACGCCGTCGCGCACGACGTCCCACTGCTGGCCGGCGACGCCGTCGTCGTCGAAGCCGATCGTCGCCAGGCCGTGCTCGATCGTGCGATCCCCGGTGACGTGCATGATCGGCGACCCGTACTGCAGCGTGCCGAGAAGATCGAGCGTGGCGAACGAGGTGCCGGCGTAGTTGGCCTCGTAGCCGAGCGCCCGATCGAGTTCGGTCGCGTGGCCGATCGACTCGTGGATGGTCAGCCACAGATTGCTCGGGTGGATGACCAGGTCGTAGCGACCCGGCTCGACGCTCGGTGCCTTGAGCTTCTCGGCCAACAGCTCTGGGACGGCCTCGAGCTCGGCGTCCCAGTCGTGCGGGCCCGCCAGCACGTACTCCCATCCGCGTCCCGCCGGTGGCGCGATGCTCGCCATCGAGTCGACGACGTCGGCGCCGGCCCCCATCGCCTCGAACCCGGGCATGATCCGGACGCGCTGCTGGGTCGTGCGGGTGCCAGCCAGGTCGGCGTAGTACTTGTTCTCGAGCACGTGATGCACGAACGCCCGGGCGTGGTCCACCGCCGCGCCCCGTCGCAGTCGCTCGGTCCAGTCGACGAGGACATCGACCTTCTCGCCACGTGCGACCGAGAACGGGTCGATCTCGTACGCGCTCGCCCAGACGACGTCGTCGTAGATCGGCTCGGGAGCCAGCTCGACGTCAGTGGTGGTCATCGCCGAGCTCAGCTCGGCGACCGCGACAGCGGCCTCGGTCACCCGCCGTGCCTCATCGACGGTGAGGGAGACCCCGGAGGCGAACCCCCACGCACCGCGGTGCACGACCCGGACGGCGAACCCGAGCGTCTCGCTCTCCGAGGCGCCGTCCAACTCCCCGTCACGGACGACGACGTCCTCCTCGCGGATGCGCTCGAAACGGAAGTCCGCGTGGCTCACCCCCAACGACCGTGCTCGTTCCAGCGCCGCCTCGCCGAGCGCCCGGTAGGGAAGGGCGAGGAAGGACGGATCGACGCGGTCGGACGAGCCTGAACCGCCGGGGCCGACACCTGGACGAGACGCGGGACTGGTCACCGTTCGAACCTACTCCTCACGACTGTCCGGGGGCCTCGGTAGCCTCCTGCGTCATGGGGACACCCGCATGGCTGGGCATCGGCGCACAGCGCAGTGGCACGACCTGGCTGACCGACCTGCTCACCCAGCACCCCGGCGTCGGCCTGGGCACCAACGGGAAGAAGGAGCAGCACCTGCTCCACAAGGTCGGCGACGGGCGGATCGAGGCGGCGGAGTATCTCGACCTCTTCCCCGACGACGGGATCGCGCGGGGGGACTGGACCCCTCAGTACCTGCGTCATGCCTCGACACCGGCTGCGGCCGCCTCGCTGGTTCCAGACGCACCGATCCTGGTGCTTCTCCGCGACCCCGTCGAGCGCTTCCGCTCGGCCATGCGCCTCGCGGCGACTCGAGGGAAGTCCTGGCCCTATCCGGTTCCGATCACGGTGCAGACCTGGACCGGGTGCTACGCCGACCAGCTCGACATGTGGGCCGCTGCCGTCGGCCGCGACCGCCTCCACGTCTTCGTCTTCGAAGAGGTCCGCGACGATCCCCAGCGCATGGTCGACGGCCTCTGGGGCCTGCTCGGCCTCGACCCGGTGGCGCTGCAGGACGTCGACCAGGAGTCGGGATCCTCCTCCAAAGCCGACTGGGACTGGACGCCCGGCCTGCGGGAATCGCTGCAGACGCTCTATCGGCCGCAGGCCGAACGTCTCCAGCGGGACTGGGGTCTCGACGTCTCCTCGTGGCGCTCGCTGGTCTGACGGCGGGTTCCGCCCACCCCTGAGTGCATGGCGGGCAGCGAGCGACGTGCCTACGTTCGAGGCATGGCTACCGCAACGGAGACCACCGAGACCACCCACCAGCCCAGCGGCAAGGTCGCCTTCCTCACCGCCAACGAGGGGATCGAGCGCGTCGAGCTCGTCGATCCCTGGCAGGCCGTCAGTGACGCCGGGTACGAGCCCGTGCTTCTGGCCCCCGAGGGGGGCGAGGCTCAGCTCTTCAACCACCTCGACAAGGCCGACAGCCACCCGGTCGACCTGGTCGTGGCCGACGCCGCCATCGACGACTACGTAGCGCTGGTGCTCCCGGGCGGAGTCGCGAACCCCGATGCCTTGCGCGCTGACGACTCCGCAGTGGCGTTCGTGCGCGACTTCGTCGCATCGGGTAAGCCGGTCGCGGCCATCTGCCACGCCCCGTGGGCGCTGGTGGAGGCAGGTGTCGTCGACGGTCGTCGAATCGCGTCGTGGCCGAGCCTGCAGACCGACATCCGCAACGCCGGCGGCGAGTGGGTGGACGAGAGGGTCGTCACCGACGGGAACCTGATCACCAGCCGCAACCCGGACGACATCCCGGCGTTCAACAACGCTCTGCTCGAGGCGATCAGCCACGGGGCGGCGGCGTCGGGGGAGTCGGCCCTCTGAGCCGGTCGGCGACCTGAGGCCGGGGCCTCAGCCTGCGGCGAGACGTCGAATGGCCGCCGTCGATCCGGCGCGGGACTTGGTGACCACGAGCTGCACCGGGATCCGGTCGCGCATCTCGGCGACGTGACTGACCACACCGACCACGCGACCGCCGTCTCGCAGCGAGTCCAGGGTGTCCATGACGTCGTCGAGCGTGTCGGCGTCGAGCGAACCGAAGCCCTCGTCGACGAAGAGGGTGTCGAGCGTCGCGCCCCCGACCTCTCCGGTGATCACGTCCGCGAGGCCGAGAGCGAGCGCGAGGGAGACGACGAAGGTCTCGCCCCCCGAGAGAGTCGCCGGATCCCGGCTCTCGCCGGACCAGTCGTCGCGGACGAGGAGACTGAGGCCACCGCGTGACTCGCCGGCACCGCGTCGGCCGGTGTGCTCGAGGGAGTAGCGCTGGTCGCTCATCCGCGCGAGCCGCTCGTTCGCCGCGGCGACGACCTGGCTGAGCCGGTAGGCCACGACGTAGGCCGAGAGCCTCATCTTGAGGGGGTTGTCGGCCGACTTGCCCTCCACGAGGGCTGCCAGTGCGGCAGCACGCTCGTGCTCGGTGCGCACCGGAGCCCAGGCTTCCAGGGCGTCGGTGAGGTCGTCGAGGAGACGGTTGACCCGCGCGAGCCGCTGCGTGGCCATGAGCAGGGCAGCTTCGGCCGAGGTGGCGGTGGAATCGGCCCGCGTCGCGGCCTCGCCGACGCGGCTCAGCAGCTCCTCGTCGTCCGTCGGCTCGACGGACACGTCGACGCCGTCGACCTGAGCGATCAGCGTCGCGAGGTCGGGCTGTGCCGCGGGATCCTCGGAGACCGCCTCCCACCGCGCCAGCGTCGCCGCGGCCGACGTGCGTCGGTGCTCGCGATCGGCGATCCGGGTGATGAGTTCATCGATCTGGTTGCCGTCCAGGGCGGCCGCGATCGCCTCGTGAGGTGAGCCGAAGCCGGCCGCCGCAGCGGCGCGCTCGAGTTCACGCCGGGTCTCGCCCGCACGAACGGCTGCCGACTCCGCGGCGTCGGAGGCGCTGATCGCGTGGTCGCACCGCTCGCGGAGCAGGTCGTCGTGGGTGATGAGGGCCCGCACTGCCTGATCGAGATCATCGGTGTCGTCGACAGTCACCAGGGCGGACAGATCGTGGTCGATGGCCTCCGTCTCGTCTGTCACCGCCTCCCGGCGGGTGCGAAGACGCTCGCGCTCGCGTTCCGCGTCGTCGTTGCGCCGCCGGATGGTGTCGAGGTGCTCGCGGACGGCGTCTCGACGAGCTGTCAGGGCAACGACCGCGTCGGCCGCCTCGGTCGACGACGACAGTCGCCCTGCGCACGCGGCGTGATCGGCACGAGCCGTCTCGAGCGTGCCTTCGCCCGCGCGCCCCCGGGCATGAGCCAGCGCAGCCTGCACCTCGCGGAGCCGACCCTCACGAGCGTGGACCTCGAGCGCCAGGTCGTCGGCGCGAGAGCGGACCGCCTTCTCCTGTGCCGCATCGGGAGCCCCGGGGGCACCCGGCGCCTTGTGCGGGTGTTCTGCCGAGCCGCATACCGGGCAGCACGCCCCGACGGCGAGGGCTCCGGCGAGCTCGGCTGCCATCCCGTCGATGCGTGCCTGCTGGAGGACGACGAGCTGCTCGCGCGCCTCCATGAGGTGCTCGCGGCTCTCCCACCACGCAGCCTGCGCCTCGGCGAGGTCGTCGGTGAGGCTGAGCGCGGCCTCGTGAGCGGCGACCCGCTCCTCGGCGGCGCGCAGCGCCTCCTGATCTCGGACGAGCACGGCGGCACGTGACGTCGCGTCGGCGAGCGCGGCCTCGACGTCGGCGAGTGCCGCCGGGAGCGGAGCGGCGTCGCTGTGCAGGGTCGCCAGCACAGTCTCGAGCTCGGTCTCCCGGTGCTCCAGCGCGCTGCGCTCGCGCACGAGCACCTCGCGGCGTTGGAGTCGGGGGAGGGCGGCGCTGCCGGCTGCGGCACGGGCCCGGCTCGTCTCCCGAGCCGCCTCCAGTTCGCTCCGGGAGACGAACGGGAGCGTCGCCTCGGCGTCCGGGCCGGCGAGCATGATCGCCGCTGCCTCGGTGGCCTCGGACGCAGCATCCGCGGTCGTCGTCTGCTGGTGGATGTCTGCTCTCAGGCGGTCGTGCAGGGGCAGCACGCCGACGGCGCGGCGCGCGGCGTCGAGCCGTCCGCGATCGAGTTCGTCCTGGTCATGCTCGGCGTCGAGGTCGGAGAGGACGCGGTTCGCCGCAGCGCACTCGCGCTGCCGCTCGATCTGGTCGCGGAGGCGATGGTGCTGATGTCCGAGTGCATCCGCGAGTCGGCGGGAGGTCTGGGCATGCTCGCGTGCGGTCGCTTCGCCGGCGCGCAGGGCGTCCGACACCGGGGCGGCCCATGACGAGACGGCATCGGCGAGCGCAGCCGGGTCGCCCGGGGCGGGGGCGCCATCGCTCACGCCGTCGGGCGGTGGGCGATCCGACGCCTCACTGACCCGGCTCACCAACCCGAGGACCGCCTCGCGGTGGCGCGCGCTGACCCTGCCGCGGTCGAGGGCGTGCTCGCGGAGCCATCGCTCGACCTGCTCGAAGCGATGGGTGTGGAAGAGCCGTTGCAGCAGTTGATGGCGATCGTGGGAGTTGGCGCGCAGGAAGGCCTGGAATCGCCCCTGAGGCAGCATCGCCACCTGGGTGAACTGGGTCAGGTTCATGCCCAGCAGCCGAGTGACGAGGTCACCGGCCTCGTCCATGCGGTTGGTGACAGGGCGCCAGGTGCCGTCGTGGGGGAGCCACTCCGACACCGAGACGCTGGCCTGCTGCGGAGTCGTTCCCGTGCCGCGCTTCTTCGGTCGGTCCCAGGCGGGTGAGCGGACGAGATGGAACCGGCGTCCCCCCAGCGTGGCCTCGATGCTCACGCGGGGCACGGCGCCGTCGTCCGCCTGGTCGGCTCGCAACCGCTTGGCAGCGCTGCGATCGCCGGGCACGTCGCCGAAGAGCGCGAAGCAGACCGCGTCGAGCACGCTGGTCTTGCCGGCTCCCGTGGCGCCCGAGAGGAGGAAGAGTCCGGCGTCGGAGAGCTCGTCGACGTCGATGTCGACGACTCCGGCGAACGGCCCGAACGCCTCGATCCGCAGGGAGTGCAGCCTCACGGCACGGCACCGCCCACGACCGCGGGCTCGGCGTCGGTCGACGTGTCGTCGCAGCAGGCGTCGACCGCCTCGCCCAGCAGGGCGAGCTCCTCCGACGTCGCAGGGACGCCGCGGACCTGCAGCACGAAGTCCGCCGCCACGGCACGATCGTCACGTCCGTGATCGGCGACGGCCCGGACATCGAACGGCGTCGCCACCGCGTCGAAGCCGAGTACGAGCGTGTGGGGGAAGCGTCGTCGCAGTCGATCCATCGCGTGGGCGGGCCTCGGTACGTCGGTGAGGGTGGCTTCCACCCAGGACGCCTCGTGTTCGTCCAGAGAGGGGTCGCCGAGCAGCTCGTCGAGCGAGCCGTGGAGCCGGGCCAACGGACGCGGGACCGGGGCCGGGACGAACTCGGACGCGCGGACGCCGTCGGCAGCGAGGTCGATCAACCACGAGCCCTTGCGATGACCCGCCTCGGAGAAGGAGTAGGCCAGCGGCGATCCGCTGTAGCGGACCTGATCGCTCAGGACGTGGGCCCCGTGGAGGTGGCCCAGCGCGGCGTAGTCGACGCCGTCGAACAGCGAGACGGGGACGCGAGCCACGCCGCCGACGCTGATGTCGCGCTCGGAGTCCGAGGGCGCCGCGCCCGCGACGAACGCATGGGCGAGCACGACCGATCGTGCGCCGGCCCGCTGCGCCAGGTCGGCCCGGATCCGGCGCATCGCCTCGCCGAGAGCAGTCTGATGCGACGCTGCCTCCAGCGCCCACGCGGACGAGACGGCGTGCGGGTCGAGGAACGGGATGCCGTACACGGCGACGGCGCCGTGGGCATCCTCCAGCAACACCGGTGCACCGACCCCGGCGGGATCGGTGCGCAGATGCACGCCCGCGGCATCGATCAGTCGCGAGCCGAAGCCGAGACGGCGCGCGGAATCATGGTTGCCGCTGGTCACGACAACGCGGGCGCGAGAGGCCGCCAGTCGCTCGAGCGTCTCACCGGCCAGCGTGACCGCGTCGACAGGCGGCAGGGCGCGGTCGTAGACGTCACCTGCGACGACGACCAGATCCACCTCTTCGCCGTCGATCACCTCGACGAGGTGATCGAGGTAGGCGGCCTGGTGCGTGAGCATTCCCTCCCGGTGGAACGACCGGCCCAGATGCCAGTCGGAGGTGTGGAGGATGCGCACGCGAGTGACGGTAGTTGCCGCCGCCGACACAGCCGGTGACCCACGCCGGTCACCACGGTGGTTGAGGTGTTGTTCGCGCTAGCGAACTGCCTCGAAACCGGGTGAGTGTCTCGACAAGCCCACCACCGTCGGGAAGCGCCCCTCATGCGTAGCGCACGACGCGGTTCTCCCGGGCGAAGCCGTACAACGCCAAGCCGCTGCGGCTCGCCAGCTCGACGGCCAGCCCGGTCGGGGCCCCCACGGCCACGAGACTCCCGATGCCGGCCACGACGGCCTTCTGGACCAGTTCGAAACCGGCGCGCCCGGAGACGACCAGGCAGGCCTGCGCCACAGCCTCCCCGGCCAGGAGTCGCGAGCCGGTCACCTTGTCGACGGCGTTGTGCCTGCCGACGTCCTCACGCACGACGAGCAGTGACCCGCTCGCGTCGACCAGGCCCGCGGCATGGGCTCCGCCGGTCCGGCTGAAGACCTGCTGGTGCCCACGCAGTGCATCCGGCAGCGAACGGACGACGTCGGGTGGCGGCAGGGCATCGGTCCAGGCGGGAGCGCGGCGGGTGGCCAGGACGCCGTCCAGACTGTCGCGGCCGCACACTCCGCAGGCGGACGAGCCCGCGGAGAGTGCGATGTGCTGGTGGGGGAGCGCTCCCGACGGCGAGCCGGTCAGCGTGACGGTCACGACGTTGAACTCCTGGTCGGGCGCCAAGGCCGTGTCCGTGCAGTACGCGACGCGCTGGACGTCGTCGGCGCCGGTGATCACGCCCTCATGGAGGAGCCACCCCGCGGCGAGCTCGAAGTCGTGGCCCGGCGTGCGCATCGTGACCCACAGTCGCTCGGCGGCGCGTCCGGGCCATCCGAGCCTGATCTCCAGCGGTTCCTCGGTGACGACCCGATCCTCCCGCCGTCGCTCGCCGCCGACTCCGTCGCGGACCGCGGAGAACTCGACGACGCGCACGCGGCGGGTCGGGCCCGGCCGTCGGACAGGGTTCTCAGCCATCGCGGGCGACTCGTCGGGGGTAGGCGCGGCGCACGGCGAGCTGACGTTCGAACTGGTCGATCCGGTCGACCACGCGCCGATGCACCGCGGGTTCGAGCACGCCGGGCTCGAGCAACGTGCGCACCGCCGCGAGGGTCGCGTCATCGACGATGGTCGTGGGGAAGAACTGCGCGGCCGCGAGTGCGAGGACCCACCCGCTGCGGACGTTCGAGGTGTGCGGAAGGTCTCGGACGTACCGCGCGACGTAGTCGCCGAGGACCTCCGACTGGCCACCGCGCCACATCCCGAGGCCGGCGGCCTCGAGCTCGTAGTTGGCGACCTGGACCGCGCCGGTGAAGCGCGACCAGGCGTACTCCTTGGCCTCCTCGGTGGGCAGCGAGGCCCGTGCCCGGGTGTGCTCGACCCGCGAGACCGCCGTGGGTTCGTCGGCGAGCGCCGCGTCGAGCTCCTCGGGAGTGACCGCCCCCAGCGTGGCGAGCCGCACCAGGACTCGCCAGCGAACGGCGAGGTCCGCCTCGACTCCGGCAGGAGGCTGGGTGAGCCAGGCACGGAGCAGATCGGGGTCGACCGCGGTGTGGACGGCGGCCCGGAACGCGGCCAGCTGTGTCTCCGAGCCGGGTCGGAGGCTCTCCGCCAGCCCCCGGGCAGCGGTGTGCACCCGGGCGGTACTCCCGTCGGCGGCGGCCGGCAGCACCTCGCTGAGCACCCACGGCATCGTGTGGCGAGCGGTGTCCTCGGTGTCGTAGACCGGCAGGTCGGCGACGAGCACCTCGACGATGTCGTCCGGAGCCACCTGCGCCACCGAGTACCCGCTCTTGAGGTTGTTCCAGATCGCGGCACGGAGCGTCGGGTCGACGACGCGTGGCAGCTCGCTGACCAGCCCTCGCACCGTGATCGCATCGGGGACGTAGACCCCCCAGCTCTGCTCGTACGGATCGATCACCACGACGTCGTCGGGGGCGACCGCGACGGGCGCCGCGACGCCCGCGAGCTCGACAGGGGCGACCGTGGCCTCACCGGCGCGCAACCGGGCGAGCTGCAGCCGATGGCGCCGATCGGCAGGCACTCTCCCGGGTTCGACGGGAGCCGTCCGCACCAGTCGTCCGGCCTGGCGATCGAGCGAGATCACGTCGGCTCCGGCGCGGAGCAACCAGTGTGCGATCACGTCGTCGAGACCCTCGGCGCCGCGGCCACGCCAGCATGCGAAGAGATCGTCCATGGTGGCATTGCCGAACCGGTGCCGCTCGAAGAGGTCGATCGCCCCGCCGAAGAACGCCTCGTCGCCGATGCTCGTGGCGATCTGCTTGAGGATCGAGGAGCCCTTGGCGTAGGAGATCCCGTCGAAGCTCTGGAGCGCCGTCAGGGCATCCCCGGCACCGTTCCCGGCGACGGGGTGCGTGGAGGGAGCCTGGTCGGCGCTCAGCCCCCACTGACGCCGCGACCACGCGACGTGCTCCCAGGCGTCGCCGAACTCGGTCACCTCGGCGGTGACGCGGTTGCCCAGGTACTCCGCGAACGACTCGTTGAGCCAGAGGTCGTCCCACCAGCGCGGCGTCGTGAGGTTGCCGAACCACTGGTGGGCCATCTCGTGAGCGATCGTGGTCGCCCGCAGCAGCCGCTGACCGCGGGTGACGCGCGAGTCGAAGACGAGCTGGTCGCGGAACGTCACGCAGCCGGGGTTCTCCATGGCGCCGGCGTTGAACTCCGGGACGAACGCCTGGTGGTAGTCGCCGAACGGGTAACGGATGCCGAAGAGCCGGTGGAACTCGTCGAAGCACTGTCCGGTCAGGGTGAGGATCTCCTCGGCGTCCTGCTCGAGGTGCGGCGCGAGGCTCGCGCGACAACTGAGTCCGAGCGGAATCCCGTCGTGCGCGGAGCGGATCAGGTGGTAGGGACCCGCGACCAGGGTCACGAAGTAGGTCGAGAGCGGCTGGGTCGGCCCCCATCGCCACGACTCGTCGTCGCCCTTCTCGGCGGGGGAGTTGCCGATCACGGTCCAGTCGCGCGGCGCGCGGACGGTGAACGTGTACGGGGCTTTGAGGTCGGGTTGGTCGAAGCAGGCGAAGACCGACGGCGCGGCGTCCATGAAGGACATGCCGTAGACGTAGTGATGTCCGTCGGCGGGATCGATCGACCGGTGCAGGCCCTCGCCGTCATGCCGGTAGGCCATCGTCGCCTCGACCTCGAGCTCGTTCGCACCCGACGCCGTCGCGATCCGGATGCGGCCGCGCTCGAGGGTGTCGGTGTCGATCGGCGTCCCGTTGAGCCGCACGCTGAGCAGCTGTGCGGGCTTGACGTCGACGAAGCTGGCGCCGCCGGTGCTGTCGAAGCGGATCACGGTGCGCGACGAGAACGTCTCCTCCCCGGCATCGAGGTCGAGGTCGATCTCGTAGCCGGCGACGGTGAGCTGGGCAGCGCGCGCCTCGGCCTCGCTGCGCAGCAGGCTGACGGAGGAGGACGAGGCGAGAGCGCTCACGGCTCGATCCTGCCAGTCGGTCGCGTGTCTGTGTCCCACCCGCCGCGGAGGTGTGCTCCGGTGGCCGATGGTCCTGCCAGCCGATCGCACGAGTTCACCGCGAGGTCGCCATGGGACGCTGTGCGCCGTGGCTCGCAGAAACCCCCTGAACCGCCCGACGAGCAGGACGGACGACCCGCGTCGCGCGATCCCCGTGCAGGCCGGCCGTCGTTTCGTCGTCACCGGCGCCAACAGCGGCATCGGCCTGGCCCTCGCAGAGCGCCTCGTCGAATCCGGCGCCCACGTCGTCATGGCGTGCCGCGACGAGCGCCGCGGCGAGGCCGCCGCGGACACCATCCGCGCTACGTCGCTCCCCGGCACCGTGGAGGTCGCGGTCCTCGACCTCTCCGACCTCGCCTCCGTGCGGCGCTTCACCGAGAATCTGGACGGCGAGATCGATGTGCTGGTGAACAACGCCGGCGTGCTCGGTGTGCCATGGCGACACAGCGCCGACGGCCACGAGATGCACTTCGCTACCAACCATCTCGGCCACTTCGCGCTGGCGAACCGGTTGCTTCCCCGCGTGCGTGACCGTGTGGTGGTCGTGACGTCCCAGGCGCACCGCGGCGGCGAGCTCGACCTCGACGACCTCCAGTGGCGACGACGGGAGTACAAGCCCTTCGCGGCCTACCAGCAGTCCAAGATGGCCAACACGCTGTTCCTCGGTGAGCTCCAGCGTCGTCTGACCGCTGCCGGATCCACGGTCCGCTCGGTCGGCGCGCACCCCGGCACGACGTCGTCCAACATCACCAGCGGCACCGGCACGGGCTGGAAGACCTGGGTGGGCTCCTGGGGCCACCAATTGGTCGGCATGCCGGCGTGGAAGGGCGCGCTCCCCGTCGCGTACGCCGCGACCTTCGACCTGCCGGGCAACTCGTTCGTCGGCCCTGACGGCCCCGGCGAGATGTTCGGCTGGCCGACGCTCGTCGGGCGCGCGCCGGCGGCCCTGGACGTCGAGCTCTCCCGTCGGTTGTGGGAGGAGTCCGAGCTCCTCACCGGCGAGACCTTCCCTCTCTGACCGGACGTCGCGTGGTCTGCTGAAAGACCAGAGCCGGGTCCAGCACCTCGACGGCGCTCGACCCGGCTCTGGGGGTGGTGAGATCAGTCGGTGGTGATCGAGACCAGGCCGATCGGCGTGTTCGGAGCGCCGCCGCCGGCGGGGTTCGTGCCGTCGTCGCCGTCCTGGGCGATCTCCTCGATCACCGACAGGTCGGCCTCGTCGACGGTGCCGAAGACGGTGTAGTCGGGGCGGAGCTGGGTGTCCCCGTAGACGATGAAGAACTGCGATCCCTGCGTGTCCGGGCCCGAGTTGGCCATCGCGAGGGTGCCGGCCGGGTAGGTCTCGCCACCGCTGAGCTCGTCCTCGTACTGGTAGCCGGGGCCGCCCGCGGTCGTCCCGCTCGGGTCGCCGCACTGCAGCACCTCGAAGCCGGGCGTGGTGGTGATGCGCGGGCACGGGGTGTCGTCGTAGAAGCCCTGCTCGGCCAGGGAGAGGAAGGAGTTGACGGTGCACGGCGTCGTGTCGCCGTTGAGCGTCGCACGCAGGTCGCCGTTCGTGGTCGTGATGACGACCTCGACCTTGTCGGTGGCCGTTGCCTCGCCCGGGGGCAGGTCGACCTCGCGAGCCGCGTCGCCGGTCTCGTTGTAGGTGCACGCGACGCCGTCCGCGCCATCGGAGCCCGTGCTCGGCTCGTCGTCGCCGCACGCGGCGAGTGAGAGAGCGAGGGTGAGGACGGCGGGCACGGCGAGCAGTCGCTTCATGTCCGTGATCGTAGGGGAGCGGGGTGGGGGCGGGCGACGGCGCCACCGCGTGCGGGTCGGATCGTGACCCGATGCGGATGTCGGCGCCGCGGCGTAGCGTCGTCGACATGAGCACCCACACCGACCGTCCGCACACCGCGCTGCTCGTGATCGACGTGCAGAACGACGTCGTCGCGCAAGCGCACGACCGCGACGCCGTCGTGGCGGCCATCGCAGGCCTGGTCGACCGCGCCCGTGGTGCGGGGGTGCCCGTGATCTGGGTGCAGGACTCGCTCGACGGCAAGTCGGGAACGCCCGGGTGGGAGTACGTGCCGGAGCTGCCGTTCGCCGAGGGCGAGCCGGTCGTCCACAAGGACTACGGCGATGCGTTCGAGGCGACGGAACTCGAGGACGTCCTCGCCGACCACGGTGTCGGGCGAGTGCTGGTCGCCGGCGCTCAGACCGACGCCTGCATCCGCTCCACCCTGCACGGAGCACTGGCGCGTGGCTACGACACCGTGCTGATCAGCGACGCCCACACCACCGAGGATCTCTCCGAGTACGGCGCACCCACGCCCGATCTCGTGATCGCCCACACCAATCTCTACTGGAAGTACCACACCGCCCCGGGGCGGGAGGCCGGCATCGTCACGGCCGCCGAGGCGAGCTTCGCGAGCTGAGCGCCGCCGAGCGTCAGGCGGTCACCGCTCGAGAGCGAGCCGCAGCAGGTGCAGGCACTCGGTCGTCGTGCGTCGTCGGATCGCTGCTCGGTCGCCACGAAGCATGAGGCGCCGGGGGAGTGCGCCCTCGCCGTCGACGAGGCAGACGTGCACGAGCCCGACCGGTTTCTCAGATGTGCCGCCCCCGGGCCCGGCGACACCGGTGATACCGATGCCGTACGTCGTGCCGAGCCTGGCCCGCGCTCCTTCTGCCATCGCGCGGGCGACCTCGGCGCTGACGGCGCCGTGGGCGTCGAGAAGTTCCGGCGGCACGCCGACCTCGGCGGTCTTCGCGTCGTTCGCATAGGTGACGAAACCTCCCAGCAGATAGGCCGAGGAGCCTGGGATGTCGGCGATGCGGCTCGCGAGCTGTCCGGCGGTGCACGACTCCGCCGTCGCGATCGTCGCCGATCGCGATCGCATGCTCTCGGCGACGACCTCGTCGACCGATGGACCCGTGGAGAAGAGATCCGCACCATAGGCCCGCTGCAGCGTTGCGACGAGGTCCTCATAGGCCTGCTCGGCGCCGGGCGCGAAACGTGTCACGATCTCCAGCTCACCCTCGCGCAGACAGGTGGTGATCTCCAGGCCGGCCGCCGCTGCCTGCCCGTGACGTGATTCGTGAGCACGGAGCACGGCCGCCAGCTCGGACTCCGGCCGCGCCCAGATCCGGACCGTCTTCTCGCTCAACCTCGTCGGGGAGCCGAGCGCTCGGCGCACGACGTCGGTGTCGCGGGCCTGAGGCCACATCGGTCGAAGCTCACTCGGAGGCCCCGGCAGTACGACGACGGGAGGCGCACCCGACGCGACCCCTGCGCTCGGGGTGACGACCATGCCCGGAGCCGTGCCGACGGGCTCGAGCACGACCGCGCCGTGGGGCACTCGCGCCTGCTTGCGCACTCCGTGCGCCACGACGTCCGGTGGCAGCTGCCACCCGCGTCCCGCGGAGAGTTCGTCGACCCGGGCCGCGATCCGGCGCTCCCATGCATGGTCGAGTCGGAGTTCGCACCCGAGCACCTCGGCGACGACGTCCACGGTGAGGTCGTCCGCGGTCGGGCCGAGGCCCCCCGTGGTGATCACGAGATCGTGGTCGGAGGAGAGGTAGCGCAGGGCGGACGCGAGGTCGTCACGGCGATCTCCGACCACCACGATGCGACCCACGTCGACACCCTCGCGCCGCAGCTCCTCGGCCAGCCACGGCCCGTTGGCATCGGTCACCCGGCCGGTGAGCACCTCGGTGCCGGTGACCACGATGCCGGCGCGCGTCGTCATGTGACGACACTAGCCAGCGCCTGTGTCCCCGGCCCGGCGCGTGCACCAGACTGGACCGATGCACGCCGAGCCCGGAACCACGCCGACGGACTACCTGGAGGGGGACGAGGTCGTCGATGTCGATCACCCCCGGGTCCGCGCCCTCGGCGCGGAACTGCGACGGCAGCATGCGGACGACATCGGGTTCGCGGCCGCCGCCTTCGTCTGGGTCCGTGACGAGGTGCAGCACTCCTTCGACGCCGGCGACGGCACGGTGACGCTCACGGCCGGCGAGGTGCTGCACGCGCGCCGTGGGCTCTGCTACGCCAAGTCGCATCTGCTGGCGGCGATCCTGCGTGGTCAAGGAGTCCCGACAGCGCTCTGTTATCAGCGTCTGCGTGACGACGACCTCGGCGAGGACGGCTTCGTCGTCCACGGTCTGGTTGCGCTGCACCTGAAAGGGCGCTGGCACCGCCAGGATCCGCGGGGCAACAGGCCTGGCGTGGACGCCCAGTTCTCACTGGGGGCAGAGCGCTTGGCATGGTCGGTCGACCCGGCTCTGGGGGAGCGGGACTACGCCCGCCTGCACCGCCGCCCGGCGCGCGCCGTCGTCGAGGCGCTGCGAGCGGCCGACGACATGCTCACCTGCGCGTTGCCCTCGGCGCTGGATGACCCGCCGCTGGTCCAGACGAGCCAGCGAGGCTGATGCCGCAGTGACAGGCGCCGTCCCAGCCTGAGGCGGTGCCGGTGCCGCCTGGAACGACCGGTGACGGTCGAGGTAATCGACCGATGCTCGGGGGCGTCCGCGCATCCGAGGCTGCCCTCGCCTGACGGGAATGACATAATGTCACTTATCGGCACTCTGTCGAGACGTGAGTCGCACGATGCCCCAGGGCTGTACGTGCGTCTCAGATCGCGTGAGGGATGTCGGTCTTGGCGAAATCGTCGCCTTTGAAGAGCAAAGGTGCTCCCGCGATCTTGGCGACCGCGTAGGCGAAGCAGTCGCCGAGGTTGAGCGCCGCCGGATGGCGACCCTTGCCGAACCGCTGCCAGGCGCCGACGGCGACCGACGCCGCGTCACTGTCGACTGCCACTACCTCGACACCGATCTGGTCGAGAAGGAGTCGCAGGTCCTGGGTCGCCGCTGGTCCCTGCTTCGCCTCGACCACGATCCCTGCCTCGACCAACGTCGCGGCACTGACCAGGCAGTCACCCGCGTTGGCCAGCATCGCCGTGACGAAGCGCGTCGCGTCGGGCTCGCCGAAGACGACGGCCGCAATCGCCGAGGTGTCGAGAGCGATCGTCATCGTTCAGGCCGGCAGGCCGTGCTCGTCGTACCCGATGACGTCGTCGGCGGCGCGATCGTCGACCATCGCCCGAGCCCTGCCCCGGGCGACGATGGCATCCAGCGTGGCGCCCTGAGCCGCAGTGTCACGGCGCGCGCGGACGCGTGCGAGGCGTTCGGAGAAGGCGACGCGAGCGGCCACGGTGATCGACTCCCCCGTGGCCTCAGCCAACTCACGCGCGAGGCGGTCGGTCTCGGGGTCCTTGATGTTCAGCGCCACTGTTCCAGCCTATCAGGAAGAAAGCAGCCTCGTTAGGAAGAAACGTCCGTGCTGTCGGAGAACGGGTGCACCATGGGCGTCATGGCCTTCTCGGTGCACCCGGCGACGTCGGAGCGTTTCGACGACCTGGCCGACGTCATCAACCCGAATCGTCGTGCCACGCACTGCTGGTGCCTCTCCCACCGGCTCACGGCGAAACAGATCGCCGCGTTTCCTGATCGCGAGTCTGCGGCGCGCGATCTGGCGACGCGCCCGAACCCGGCGGGGGTGCTGCTCTACGACGACGAGCTGCCCGTCGGATGGTGCAGCATCACGCCGCGGTCGGAGAACCCGCGACTGAGCGCATCTCGATTGATCCGTCCGATCGACGAACAGGACGTGTGGAGCATCATCTGCGTCGTCGTGCGTGGCGGGCACCGGCGCCGTGGACTGTCGACGCCGCTCATCGACGGGGCCGTCGAGCACGCCTTCGCGCACGGGGCGCCGGCGGTCGAGGCGTACCCGGTCGACAACGACGCGGCGGACGGCACGTCCCGGATCGACACGACGATGGCGTTCGTCGGCACCCGCTCGATGTTCGAGCAGGCCGGCTTCGAGCAGGTCGGCACCACCGACGCGAAGGGAAGCGGTCTCCCCCGCATCGTGATGCGACGCACTCCGTCCTGAATCCGGCGTCGAGCCGACCCGCTATCCGGCGTCGAGGCGCGCCAGTTCGGCGTCGGTGAGCACCAGGTCGGCCGCTGCGGCCGAGTCCTGGATCGACGACGGCCGCTTGGCTCCGGGGATCGGGATCACCGTGGGTCCCTGCGCGAGCTCCCACGCGAGCGCGACCTGCTGCGGTGAGACGCCGTGGTCGGCCGCGATCTCGGCGAATGCCGGGTGCTGCTCCCCCAGCGTTTTCGCATCGCCCAGACCGCCGAGTGGGCTCCACGGGAGGAATGCGAGCCCGAGTTCGGTGCACACGTCGATCTCGGGTGCGCTGGAGCGGAAGGCCGGGGAGAACTGGTTCTGCACGCTCACCAACGCCTCACCGAGGACGTCGTGCGCCAGCCGGATCTGGCCGGGATCGGCATTCGACAGCCCGATCATGCGGACCTTGCCCGCCTGGTGAATCTCCTTCAACGTCGTGAGAACCTGCTCGTAGGGCACGGCCGGGTCAGGCCGATGGTGCTGCCACAGATCCAGGACGTCGACGCCGAGGCGCTCCCGACTCGCATCGACCGCCGCCCGCAGGTGAGGGGCTGAGGAGTCGACATCCCAGCCGCCCCCGTCGGTACGGACGTGCCCCGCCTTGGTCGCCAGGAACACCTGGCCTCGGACTCCGAGCTCGTCGAGCAGCGAGGCGACCAGCTGCTCGTTGTCGCCTTGCGCTCCGCGCCCGAGCGACTCCGAGCCGTAGGCGTCGGCGGTGTCGAAGAGCGTGACCCCCGCGTCGAGGGCGGCCCGCACCGTGTCGAGCAGCTGCGCTCGCGGCTGGGGCTCGCTCTGGCTGAACGTCATCAACCCAAGGCCGATCGCGCCCACCTCGACGCGTCCGACGGTCTCGTTCCCGATCGTGCGTGTGTGCATCCCTCCTGTCTACCTCGCCGGACCAGCGGAGGGCCTCACCCGCCGATGTAGGCGGCGAGGTGCTCGCCGGTCAGCGTCGAGGCCGACGCGACCAGATCCGACGGCGTGCCCTCGAACACGACGTGTCCGCCGTCGTACCCGGCGCCGGGGCCGAGGTCGATCACCCAGTCGGCGTGCGCCATCACGGCTTGGTGGTGCTCGATCACGATCACCGACTTGCCGGCGTCGACGAGTCGGTCGAGCAGTCCGAGCAGTTGGTCGACGTCGGCGAGGTGCAGTCCGGTCGTCGGCTCGTCGAGCACGTAGATCCCGCCCTTGTCCCCCATGTGCACGGCGAGCTTGAGGCGCTGTCGCTCCCCTCCGGAGAGGGTCGTCAACGGCTGACCGATCCGGAGGTAGCCCAGTCCCACCTGGACGAGTCGCTCGAGGATCTTGTGCGCCGCAGGAAGTGCCCCCGCTCCCCCGGGTGCGAAGAAGTCCGCGGCCTCGCTGGCCGACAGTTGCAGCACCTCGCTGATGTCGAGACCGCCGAAGCGGTAGTCGAGCACCGCGGCGTCGAAGCGACGTCCTTCGCAGACCTCGCACGGCGTGGGCGCCGCCGCGACGATGCCGAGATCGGGGTAGATGACGCCGTTGCCGTTGCAGTTGGGGCAGGCACCTTCGGAGTTCGCGCTGAACAGGGCCGGCTTGACGCCGTTCTCCTTCGCGAACGCCTTGCGGATCGGTTCGAGGAGCCCGGTGTAGGTCGCGGGGTTGCTCCGCCGCGAACCCCGGATGGCGCCCTGATCGATCGCGACGACGTCGTCGCGTCCTGCCACGACGTGGCCGTGGATCAGGGAACTCTTCCCCGAACCGGCGACACCGGTGACCACGGTCAGGACGCCGAGCGGGATGTCGACGTCGACTCCCTGCAGGTTGTGCGTGCCTGCTCCGCGCACCTCCAGGGACCCCGACGGCGTACGGACGGCGTCCTTGAGGCGCGCGCGGTCGTCGAGGTGGCGACCGGTGAGGGTGTCGGCCTTCCGCAGGTCGGCCACGGTCCCCTCGAAGACGATCTCGCCGCCCTCGGTTCCCGCGCGGGGACCGATGTCGACCACCCGGTCGGCGATCGCGATCGCCTCGGGCTTGTGCTCGACGACGAGCACGGTGTTGCCCTTGTCCCGCAGCCGGAGCAGCAACTGGTTCATCCGCTCGATGTCGTGCGGGTGCAGTCCGATCGTCGGCTCGTCGAAGACGTAGGTGACGTCGGTCAGTGACGACCCGAGGTGGCGGATCATCTTGGTGCGTTGGGCCTCACCGCCGGACAGCGTGCCCGCAGGACGGTCGAGCGAGAGGTAGCCGAGTCCGATCTCCACGAAGGAGTCGAGGGTCTCCCCCAGCGCGGTCACCAACGGGGCGACCGTGACGTCGTCGACCTCGCGGATCCACGCCGCCAGGTCGCTGATCTGCATCGCGCACAGGTCGGCGATGCTCTTCCCGCGGATGAGCGAGGACCGCGCCAGCGCGCTGAGGCGGGTGCCGTCGCAGTCGGGACAGGTCGTGAAGACGACAGCGCGCTCGACGAAGGCGCGGATGTGCGGTTGCATCGCGTCGACGTCCTTGGCCAGGAAGGTCTTGCGGATCTGCGGGATCAGGCCGAGGTAGGTGAGGTTGATCCCCTCGACCTTGATCTTGGTCGCCTCCTTGTACAGCAGGTCGTCGCGTTCGGCCTGCGTGTACTTCTTGATCGGCTTGTCGGGGTCGAACCACCCGCACCCGCGGTAGATGCGGCCGTACCAGCCGTCCATCGTGATGCCGGGCACCGTCAGGGCGCCTTCGTTGAGCGACTTGTCCTCGTCGTAGAGCGCGCTCAGGTCGAAGTCGTTGATCGAACCACGGCCCTCGCACCGCGGACACTGGCCGCCCACGACGCTGAACGAACGCCGCTCCTTGACCTTCTGGCCGCCCTTCTCCATCGTCACCGCGCCGGCGCCCGAGATCGAGGCCACGTTGAAGGAGTAGGCCTGGGGAGACCCGATGTGGGGGTCCCCGAGTCGGCTGAACAGGATCCGCAGCATCGCGTTGGCGTCGGTGGCGGTGCCGACCGTGGAGCGCGGGTCGGTCCCCATCCGCTCCTGATCGACGATGATCGCCGTCGTCAGACCGTCGAGCACGTCGACGTCGGGCCGCGCCATGGTGGGCATGAAGCCCTGCACGAACGCGCTGTAGGTCTCGTTGATGAGCCGCTGCGACTCCGCGGCGATGGTGCCGAACACCAGCGAGCTCTTACCGGAGCCGGAGACACCGGTGAAGACGGTGAGGCGCCGCTTGGGCAGTTCGACGCTGACGTCCTTGAGGTTGTTCACCCGGGCGCCATGAACCCGGATCAGGTCGTGGGTGTCAGCGGCATGGGTGCGGGGCGAGGTGGCCACAGGGTTCCCGTCTCGTCGAGGTCACCGGAGTGTGCGGTCCGGCGCGGCGACACTAGCGTCGCCGGAGGATCGACCGTCGCAACCCGGCGAACTCATCGCCGACGCCCGCGCTCCTGGTCGTGGTCGCGTCACCTACGGTCGTGTCCGTGACCACCGAAGTCTTCGAGCTCGACCGCGCGATCGCCCTGACCGACCACGACGGGCGACGCACGCTGACGCTCACCGCCGACTGGAACACTCCCAACGGGACTGCCAACGGTGGGTACGTCCTGGCCGTCCTCCTGAGGGGCGTGCTCGACCACGCCGAACAGGCGGGCCCGATGCACCCCGACCCGCTCACGGCGTCGATCAGCTACCTCAAGCCGCCGACCCCCGGTCCCGCCGAGGTGGCGGTCACCACGGTCCGCTCCGGGCGACGGATCTCGGTCCACGAGGTCCGGCTCCTGCAGGCCGACGACGTCGTGGTGCACGGCGTCATCAGCCTGCACGACGCAGCGAAGACGGGCGAGCACCAGCACACACCGCAGGCCGCACCGCCGTTCCCGCCGCCGGCGGAGTGCCGCAGCCTGACCGGCGTCATTCCGGTGGAGTTCGCGCCCATCTCGGGCCGTTACGAGACGCGCATCGCGGCGATGCCGGGCTGGCTCGCGGGCACGCCCGCCGGCACCAGCGACCAGGTTCTCTGGATCCGGCCGGTCGACGGGCGTCCGATCGACTCGCTCGCCGCCGGCGCGATCGTGGATGCCTATCCGCCGGTGACCGCCGATCTCGGATGGCTGGCCTCGGCCACGGTGCAGCTCACCGTGCACTTCCGCCGTCGGGCGATGACGGGCTGGGCGCTGATGCACGTGAGTACACGGCACGTGATCGACGGCTACCACGACGAGGAGGTCGAGCTCTGGGATGCCGAGGGGCGGCTGATCGCGACCAGTCGACAGTTGGCGATCCTCTCCGGCCAGGCGACACCTGCCGCCGGCGTGGGTTCGGCCGGCGAGTCGGCGTCGGTCGATCAACCCTCCCAGGGGTAGCCGCGCTCCTGGAAGGCGGCGGCGAGGGTCGATCGCTTGACGTCCACGGGCTTGTCGAAGAGCACGCGTCCCTGGTGCCCGTCGATCACGATCCGCTTGCGCTCGGCGTGGATCCCGACGATCTGGGTGCGTTCCAGACGTCGTCGGTCCCGGCCGCGCACGATGAACAGCGCGTCGTCGGCCACCTCGATCGCGTACTCGTTGTCGATCACGACGGCAGCGGCCACCGCACCGACCACCAGACCACCCACGGGCCGGGCGATCCACGACCACCACTGGTCGAATCCGCCGAGCCATGCGAGCACGTCACCGAACGGCAGAACGGGCACGTCGGCCAGCCAGCGCGCCAGTAACGGCGCGATCAGGCCCAATGCGGTTCCGCCTCCGGCGAACAGGACGTAGACCCAGATGCGATCCTCGCGCGTCATCCCGAGCCGCGTCGTCTCTTCCATGCCATCCAGCCTGCGGTGGGCCGAGCGACGCCGCATCGGACCGCGGTCTACCCGAGCCCCCGACGAAAGTAGCGCGCGTCGGTGCGTGGCGCGCGCTTCGCGAGGACGCTCGGCCAGACCTGATGGCCCGATGTGACCAGACCGCCTCAGATCGGGCCCGAAGCCGGTCGAACGGTCGCAGTATCGAGTGAACCGACCGACTCCGAGGACTCGCCATGTACGACACGATCGAGCAACTGCAGACCAGCCACCACCTCTCCCACGACAGGCTGTGCGTGCACTGCGGTCACGCCATGCACACCTACCTCGCGTGCTCGGACGCCTGCGACTGCCGGACGACGGCCCAGGGGCTGCTCGCCGGATGACCCGCCTCGGGCGAGCGCGGTTCAGGGCTCCAGGAGCACCTTGATTGCCCGCCGCTCGTCCATCGCTCGATAGCCCTCCGCTGCCTCGCTCATCGGCAGCGTGAGATCGAAGACCTGACCGGGGTCGATCCGCCCCGCGGTCACCAGGTCGAGCAGTTCGGGCAGGTAGCGACGCACCGGCGCCATGCCTCCGCGCAGTCCGACGTTCTTCTGGAACATCCGGCGCACCGGCAACTCCACGCCGTGGGGCACGCCGACGAATCCGACCATCGACCCCGGTCGAGCGACCGCGAACGCCGTACCCATCGCGTCGTCGGTGCCGACGCACTCCAACACGGCGTCCGCTCCTACTCCCCCGGTGATCTCCTTGACCGCCGCCGCGCCCTCGCGACCGCGCTCGGCGACGATGTGGGTTGCGCCGAAAGAGCGGGCGATCTGCTGGCGCGACTCATGGCGCGACATCGCGATGATCGTCTCGGCGCCCATCGCCGACGCGGCCAGGACGCCGCAGAGTCCGACCGCGCCGTCGCCCACGACGACGACGGAGCCGCCCGGCCGGACGTCGGCTGAGACGGCGGCGTGCCACCCCGTCGGCATCACGTCGGAGAGCGCGAGCAGCGAGGGGATCATCGATGCCTCGGGAGTTCCGTCGGTCTTCACCAGGCTGCCATCGGCCTGGGTCACCCGGGCGTACTCCCCCTGGCCGCTCGTGGTCATGCCGAGATTCACGCAGGCGGACTGGACGCCAGCGCGACAGTGGGCGCAGGTGTTGTCGCAGTGGTCGAACGGCACCACCACGAAGTCGCCCACGGTGAACTGGGACACCTCGGAACCGATCTCCTCCACGATGCCGACGCACTCGTGTCCGATCGTGCCCGGGGTGACGTCGTTCTCCCCGCGGTAGGGCCACAGGTCGGAGCCGCAGATACAGCCGGCCACGACCTTCACGATGGCGTCGGTGGGTGCCTCGATCCGAGGATCCGGCACCTCCTCGAAACGGATGTCGCCCGGGGCATGGATCATCGTCGCGCGCATGCTCCCCATCCAAGCAGGCCTCTCGGCGGAAGGCGTCCGACCGCTCCGACCGCCGTACGACTCACCCAGGCAGCCCTGTGCTCATATCTCACATATGAGTTACCGTGACGGAATGCCCCAGGACTACAAGAGCAGCATCGGTGCCCTGATCCGCGATGCTCGCCAGCACCGCGGGTTGACGCAGATGCAGCTGGCCGATCTGCTCAGCACGAGTCAGAGCGCGGTCAACCGGATCGAGAAGGGACAGCAGAACCTGTCCTTGGAGATGCTGGCGCGGATCGGTGAGGCGCTCGACTCCGAGCTCGTCTCCGTCGGATCCGGACCGGTGCACCTACGGGTCCAGGGTCCCACCACGCTCGCCGGGGCCATCGACGTCAAGACGTCGAAGAACGCGGGAGTCGCCCTCCTCTGCGCCTCGCTCCTCAATCGCGGGCGGACGACGTTGCGCAAGGTCGCTCGGATCGAGGAGGTCAATCGCCTCCTGGAGGTGCTGAACAGCCTCGGAGTGCAGACCCGATGGCTCAACGACGACAACGACCTCGAGATCGTTCCGCCCGTCGAGCTCGACCTGGACCACATGGACGAGGACGCAGCGCGCCGCACCCGCTCGGTGATCATGTTCCTCGGGCCCCTGCTGCACCGCGCCGAGTCGTTCGAGCTGCCCTATGCGGGCGGGTGCAACCTGGGCACGCGCACGGTCGAGCCGCACATGGCCGCGCTCCGTCCCTTCGGGCTGGAGGTGAAGGCGACCGAAGGCAGCTACCACGCGCAGGTCAATCGCGCGGTGGACCCGACTCGTCCGATCGTGCTGACCGAACGCGGCGACACGGTGACCGAGAACGCACTGATGGCGGCAGCGTTGCACCCGGGCACGACCGTGATCCGCAATGCATCGTCGAACTACATGGTCCAGGATCTCTGCTTCTACCTGCAGAAGCTCGGCGTCACCGTCGAGGGCATCGGCACCACCACCCTCACGGTGACCGGCCGCGAGGTGATCGACGTCGATGTCGACTACGCGCCTGCCGAGGATCCGATCGAGGCGATGTCGCTGCTCGCGGCTGCGATCGTGACACGCTCCTCGATCACGATCCGCCGCGTCCCGATCGAGTTCCTCGAGATCGAGCTGGCCGTCTTGGAGGAGATGGGCTTCCACTACAGCCGGTCCGAGGAGTACACCGCGCTCAACGGGCACACCCGTCTGGTCGACCTCCAGACGCGCCCGTCCGACCTGCGAGCCCCGCACGACAAGATCCACCCGATGCCCTTCCCGGGCCTCAATATCGACAACCTGCCGTTCTTCGCCGTCATCGCGGCAGTCGCGGAGGGCCAGACCTTCCTGCACGACTGGGTCTATGAGAACCGCGCGATCTACCTCACCGAGCTCACCAAGCTCGGCGGGCACGTGAAGCTCCTCGACCCGCACCGGGTCATGATCGAGGGCCCGACGTCGTTCTCGGGCGCCGAGCTCGTCTGTCCCCCGGCGCTGCGCCCCGCCGTCGTCATCTTGTTGGCCATGCTCGCCTCGAAGGGCACCTCGGTGTTGAGGTCGACCTACGTCATCCACCGGGGCTATGAAGACCTCGCCGAACGTCTCAATCTGCTGGGCGCCTCGATCGAGACCTTCCGCGACATCTGATGCCCGACACGTCCGTACCGCGTCGTCGTGCTCGCGTCCTGCTGCTGCTGGGCGTCGGTACTGCCGGGCTCATGATCGGGGTCGCCGCCGGGTTCCTCGCCTCGGCCGCGATGCGCGGCGAGTTGACCTTCTACGACGAGTGGGTGTGCTCGCGTGACGAGGCCCCGGCGACGACCTCGGACGGCGGCTACTTCTGCGCTCCGCTGACCGCGTCGCTGCCCGCGGGCGCGACGTGGGATCCACTCGGCAATCGCCCCTACGACTGCTCCGGGCGTGACGGGTGGGTGGTGATCGAGCGCCGGCAGAGCGGGGAGATCGAGTGCTTCCGCGACTACACGCCGCTCCCGCCGGGATGGCAACTGGTCTCCTAGCGTCGCGGGCGACCGGCGTGCCTTGCGGATATGCCGATAACCCCGCGTATGCCCATCTATGTGTAGTACCTTGCGGCGGCATCGCCCCCGACGTGAGGACTCTCTCGTGACCGATCAGCAGCAACCGCCAGCCCCCTGGCCGGCCCAGCACGACCCGCGAGCTTCGGCAGCCGCTGCCAAGGCCTACGCCAAGGCGTCGCGTCCCTGGTACAAGAAGAAGCGGTGGATCGCGCTCCTCGTGATCGTCGGCATCTTCGTCATCGCGGCCGCCACGAGCAGCGGCTCCGACGACGACGACCCGCCGACGTCGGCATCGCAGGGTCAGTCCAATGACGGAGATGGCGGCACCAAGCCCCAGGCCGACAACTCGTCGAACGGCAAGGGCGCTCTCACGTGGGGCAACTGGGAGGTCGTCGGCAAGCTGCAGGTCGACCAGGACGGCCTCAACCAGTACGACGTGGTCACCCGCGTGCGCAACATCGGCGACTCGGTCGACTCGGGCTTCTTCACCGTGACGATCCTCAAGGGCACTGACATCGTCGGCACGGCCACGTGCAGCACCTCGGACATCAACCCGGGATCCGTCGGCACCGCCGAGTGCTTCTCCACCGACGACTTCGTGCCCGGCTGGACCGAAGTCACGATCGAGGACGCCTTCTAGTCGCGTCCCGCGCCGACGTTCGCGTGGGGAGGTGCCGACGATGGCGCCTCCCCACGCCGGACCGCGCGTGGACTCACGCACACCCGACCATCGAATCCGAGGACTGAGGATGACCACTCGCCCCCGCCGCTCGCCATCGGATCCATCCCGCGCGACTCGCGCGACCACGCGCACGTCCGGGCGAGCCCAGGTCGTGGCGGCTCTGGTCGTGGCGCTCGCCGCGGCGTCCGGGTGCTCGACGTCGACGACGTCCTTCTCGAAGGCGCAGTCGCTCCCGGCGACCTCCGCGAGCCCGCCTGCCGCTCCCCCGACGACAGATACGGTGCCGACTCCGGACCCCGCGCCAGCCGTCACCGACGAGGCCGTCGAGGCGGTCGACACCCCGCCGGTCCCGAGCTCCCCGGGCGACGGCGCCCTGACCTGGGGAAACTGGGAGGTCGTCGGCAAGATCCAGGTCGACCAAGACGGACTCGACGACTACGACGTGGTCCTGCGGGTGCGCAACATCGGCGAGGCGGTCGATTCCGGCATCTTCACCGTGACGATCCTCAAGGGCACCCGCATCCTCGGTACGGCGAGCTGCAGCACGTCCGACATCAACCCCGGTTCCGTCGGTACGGCCGGGTGCTTCAGCACGGACGACTTCATTCCAGGGTGGACCGAGGTCGTCATCGAGGATTCGTTCTGAGCTGACCTCCGCGGAGTCGGCGAGGGTGAGACGGCAGCACGCGGTCGGCATACTCGGGCCGTGACTCCACGCACCGGTCGTCCCTACCTGGACGCCGTCCTGCCCGACGGCGATGCCACGGACGGCGCTGCCGTGCTCGCGTTCGCGCACCGCGGTGGCGTGCACCACCCCGAGCTCGGTGGCCGCGAGAACACGATCGCGGCGTTCCGCCACGCCTGGGGCCTTGGGTATCGCTACCTGGAGACCGACGTGCACGTCAGCGCCGACGGTGTGCTGCTCGCCTTCCACGACGACGTCCTGGACCGGCTGACCGGCTCCTCCGGCGCCGTGGCCGCGGTCCGGTACGAGGTCATCCGCGACGTGTTGGTCGGAGGGTTGGAGCCCATCCCCACCTTGAGCGCCCTCGTGGACGCGCTGCCGGGAGCACGCTTCAACATCGACCTCAAGGCCGACGGCGCCGTGAGGCCGCTCGCGGATCTCGTCGTGGCTCGCGGGCTGGAAGATCGCGTCCTGGTCGGGTCCTTCTCCCACGAGCGCTTGCGCGAGTTCCGCCGATTGACCGACGGAGGGGTCGCCACGTCGGCATCTCCGCTCGAGATCGCCGCGCTCCGCGCCGCTCCGCGGGCTCGACTCGTCCGGCGCCTGGCCCGGAACTTCGACGCGGTCCAGATCCCCCCGGCTCGGCGTGGGCTCGCGGTGTTGACCCGGGGCTTGCTCGCCCGCGCCCACGCCCTGGGCAAACACGTCCACGTCTGGACGATCGACGATGCCGCCGAGATGGCCGACCTGCTCGACCTCGGTGTCGACGGGCTCTTCACCGATCGCACCGACGTCCTCAAGGATGTGTTACTGGCCCGCGGCCAGTGGGCCCTCCCCGGCCTGGACGAGACGGAGGATGCAGGCTGATGATCGCGAACCTCGAGCCCGTCTCCCGCGCCCGCCAACAGCGCGCCTGGTACTGGTACGACTGGGCGAACAGCGCCTACTTCACCACCGTGCTCTCGGTCCTCTTCGCGCCGTACATGATCGAGGTGGCCGGGCGAGCAGCCGGCTGTGTCGACCCTGACGAGACCTGCGAGCGCACGGTGTCGTTGCTCGGTCTCGACCTCGCCGCGGGTTCGCTGCCGTTCTACCTGACCAGCTTCGCCACGATCGCGAGCGCCTTCGTCCTGCCGATCGTGGGTGCCTTCGTCGATCGCTCGCCCCACAAGAAGCGTCTGATGGCCGGGTTCGCGTGGGCCGGCGCCGCCTTCGGGTCGCTGCTGTTCTGGATGCGCGAGGACCAGTGGCAGGTCGGCGCCGTCGCTGTCGTGTTCAGCAGCGTGCTCGCCGGGTGCTCCTTGGTGCCCTACTCCGCGATCCTGGCCGACATCGCGACCGAGGAGGAGCGTGACCGCGTCTCCTCGCGGGGGTGGGCGTTCGGCTATCTCGGCGGCGGGACCCTGCTGGCGATCAATCTCGCCATGGTGCTGGGCAACGACGCCATCGGACTCTCCACCGAGTCCTCGGTACGGATCTCGCTTCTCTCCGCAGCGGTCTGGTGGGCGGGGTTCACGCTCATCCCGTTCCTGCGGTTGCGGGACCAGCAGCCGACGCTCGGCGAGCTCCCAACCGGAACGCTGTGGGATCGCAGCTTCGGCCAGCTGTGGCGAACCCTGAAGGACCTGCGCTCCTACCCGATGACGCTGACCTTCCTCGCGGCGTACCTCTTCTACAACGACGGCATCCAGACCGTCATCTATGCCGCGTCGACGTACGGATCCAAGCAACTGGGGTTCGGGGACAGCGTGCTGATCGGGACGATCCTGCTCATCCAGTTCGTGGCCTTCGGCGGTGCGCTCATCTTCGGCCGCCTCGCCGCCCGCTTCGGCGGTTACCGATCGATCTTGTGGGGCACGGTCGCCTGGATCGCGATCGTGATCGCGGCGTTCACGCTGCCGGAGAAGAACGTCGCGCTGTTCCTCCTGGTCGCCGTAGCGATCGGGATCGTGCTCGGCGGCACCCAGGCGCTGTCTCGGTCGTTCTACAGCCTGCTGATCCCGCGCGGCAGGGAGGGTGAGTACTTCGCGCTCTACAACGCGTGCGAGCGCGGAACGTCCTGGCTCGGAACCTTCGTGTTCGCCGTCACCTTCCAACTCACCGGTTCCTACCGCCCGGCGATCCTGGTACTCATCGTGTTCTTCGCCCTGGGCATCGCGCTTCTGCTGAGGCTCGACCCCGAGAGGGGCATCCGCGAGGCCGGCAACACGGTGCCTGCCTCGCTGCGGCGCGGTCCGTAGGCGCCTCGAACTGCCCTTTCGGGCACGCGGATGTGACCCGATCGGCCGAGCGTGGAATCTTGGCGAGCCGGGTACGGTTGAAGTTCAGTGACGGATCGAGGGACTCCGTCGCAGACCGATCAACGATGGTGGAGGTGCCCCCGAAATGGCAGAGCGCACACTGCGTGGAGCCCGGCTGGGCGGCCAGAGCTTCGAGGACGAGCGAGGTATCGAGTTCGCCGCCCGTCAGCAGGTCGGCTATCGCTGTCAGCTGGGCCACGACTTCGAGATCACGATGTCGGTCGAGGCCGACATCCCGGCGATCTGGGAGTGCCCCCGCTGCGGGGGCGAAGCCCTGAGTACCGCGGGCATCCTGCCGGAGGAGAAGGCTGAGAAGCCGGTCCGTACCCACTGGGACATGCTTCTCGAGCGACGCTCGGAGAGCGAGCTCGAGGACATCCTCAAGGAGCGGCTGGAACTGCTGCGCGGCGGCGAGATCGGCCCGGCGCACCTGCACCGGCCGGCCGGGAAGAAGCGCAAGGCGGCTACGGGCGCCTGACCCCTCCGTCTCCTGATCGAGACAAGTTCGGCGACGCCGGCTCACATCCCGTCATCGACCACTTCGCCCCGGATGATCGGCCCCTGCGGGCCGGCTCCGGGGCGAGTCGCGTCAGAGCCTCCTGGGACCACGACCATCCGGCGCTCGAGGACCCCGGTGAGGATCCGTCGGAGCAGCGGCCGCGTGAGGGGGAGGATCAGCAGCACCCCGACCGCGTCGGTGACGAACCCGGGGCTGAGCATGAGCGCACCCCCGAGGACGATCAGGACGCCGTCGGCGATCTCACGTGCGGGCATCCGCCCCTCATCGACCGCCGAGCGCAGTGCACGCCAGGCGCGTGCCCCCTCACGCTTGATCAACCAGCTTCCGACCACGCTCGCCAGCAGCAGGAGACCGACCGTCCACCACGGCCCGATGACCTGACCGACCTGGATCAGCACGTAGATCTCGACCACCGGCACTGCGATGAGTGCGATCAGCAGGACCAGTGCGAACCGGCGTCGTCGACGTGCCATGTCACTACCCTACGGAGCGGCCGCGTATCCGCTCGAGGCGTTCGCGGACTCCCCACGCGGTGATCCGACGCAGGGACTCCACGGCGATGGCCCCGTTCATCTTGGAGTCGCCCCGAACTCGCTCGACGAACTCGATCGGCACCTCGGTGACCTCCATCCCGGCCCGCAGAACTCGGGCGACGAGGTCGGTCTGGAACACGTAGCCCGTCGAGCGCACCTGGGCCAGTCCGATCGCCTCCAGGGCATGGCGGTGATACAGCCGGAAGCCGGCCGTGGCGTCACGAACCCGCAGGCCCAAGAGCAGCTGCACGTAGAGGTTGCCACCTCGAGAGAGCATCTCGCGACGAAGCGGCCAGTTGACCACGCTGCCGCCGCGCACCCACCGAGAGCCGATGACCAGGTCGGCCCGCGGCAGCATCTCGATGAGATCGGGCAACTGCTCGGGCTGGTGGGAGCCGTCGCTGTCCATCTCGCCGACGACCTCGTAGCCACGATCGAGCGCCCAGGCGAACCCGTGCAGGTAGGCACCTCCCAGCCCGCCCTTGGCCTCGCGATGCAGCACATGGACGCGCTCGTCTCCACGCGCCAGCTCGTCGGCGACATCACCGGTGCCGTCGGGCGACTGGTCGTCGACGATGAGGACGTCGACGTCGGGCGCGGCGGCACGCAGTCTCCCGACGATCCAGGCGAGATTGTCGACCTCGTTGTAGGTCGGCAGCACCATCACCACGCGATACGGGCCGGCACGGCGGGTCACGACACCTCCTCCGCGGTGCTGCGACGTGACAAGCGCCGCGCTCGCCAGCCGACCACGAGGCCAAGGAGCACGGCGAGACCGGCAGCCAACGGCGTGCCGAGCGCCAGGGCGGCACCGACGCGAAGGCCCGGCGTGACGCCCGGTCGGAGTTCGACCGACTCCACGAGCACATCCTGGGTCCGACGCTCCGTGCGCGCGACCACGGCGCCGTCCGGCGCGATGACGCCCGAGACACCGTTCGTGGAGGCGACGACGACATACTTCCCGGTCTCGATGGCCCTCGCCCTGGTGATCGCGAACTGCTGCTCGACCTGGTCGGTGAAGATGAAGCTGGCGTTGCTCGTCTGCACGGCCAGCAGTTCGCCGCCGCGTTCGATCTGGTCGGCGAGGCCCGCGTCGTAGGCGATGTCGAAGCAGATCGCGTCGGCGACGGGGACGCCCGCGACGTCCAAGGGTGTGCGCCGCGTGCCACTCAGCATGTCTCGCGGGATGCGGTCGAGGCGTCCGAAGAGCCCCGAGAGCTGCTTGCGAAACGGGATGTACTCCCCGTACGGCACAGGGTTCTGCTTGGTGTAGCGATCGCCGGCACCGGTCACGGGATCCCAGACGATCCCCTGGTTCAGGACATGTTCCTCCCCCGCGTCGACGATCGCCCCGACGACGAGCGGAACGTCGATCGCGGAGACCGCCGCCTCGATCTGCTCGCCGGTCGAGTAGTCGTTGAACGGATCGACCGCGGTGGAGTTCTCGGGCCACAGCACGAAGCGAGGGGGTGCGACGTCGCCTGCTCGCACGCGGGCTGCGAGCTCGATCGTCGCGTCGACATGGTTCTGGGTGACCCCGCGATAGTCGGCCAGGATGTCGTTGCCAGGTCCGGGGACGTCACCCTGCACGGCTGCAACCGTGATCTCGCCCGACGACCCGAGGCTCCACGGTGCCATTGCCGGCAACGCCGTCAGCGCCGTGACGGCGATCAGGCCCGTGGCCGCCCAGCGACCGTCCATCCGCGACGGGCTGACCACCACGCGGGCAGCTAGGAATCCGATGGCCGCTAGCAGAAGGCTCACTCCCGTCACGCCCACATAGGCCAGTGCGGGCGCCCACGGTGTGTCCACGACCGCGAAGCCGAGTCGCCCCCAGGGCATGCCGCTGAACGGCCACGTGCTGCGTACGGTCTCCATCGCAGTCCAGGCGCACGCCAACCAGAACGGCCAGGCACGCAGTCGGTGGATCACTGCGGCCGCCGCGCCGAGCAGTCCGTAGAACGCGGCCTCGATCCCCGAGAGCGCCGCCCAGGCGTCACTCCCGATCGACGGAGCCATCCACCGGATGTGGACAGCGTAGAAAGCCGTGCCGAAGACCAGGCCGAGCACGAAACCGGTGCGCATCCGCACCCCGCGTGTGACCACTCCGAACACCGCCAGCGACACCGGGATCACGTAGGCGAACGCGACCGGCTCATACGCCAGTGCGAGCAGGTATCCCGCCAGTCCGGCCGCGAGGAGACGAAGTGCCAAGCGCACGATCGGTGACCCGGGTCCGCTCACGAGGACACACCGTACCGGTGGACCGCACCCCGCTTTCAGGCACCGGGAGAGCCGGTCCCGGCCTTCGGCCGCCCACGCTCATGACGGGCTGTCATGACGTGGTCGTTGTCTAAGGGCCGAGCCGACTCTCCCGTGTCGCTCTCGCGGTGCGAACCGACCTCCGCGAACCACGGCTCCTCAGATGTTGGCGCTACACCTGGGTTCCTCGGCCACTCGGACGTCGGTCCGCCTGCCACGACCTGCACGAGCGGACGGCACAGATTCGCGCGCACCACCGGGAGTGTCAACCGCCCGCTGACCTGCACAGATAGACGAAACCGCAGGTCAGAGCGGGGTCCGGCAGACATGAAATCAATCCAGATTTCTGCGGCTGGTTCGGCGTGTCGCCGACGACGCGCCGAACCCGGGCGCGGACGCGGTGGTCGGACCCCGATCGTCCTGCGTATCGCCTGCCAGGAGATCATTCGGCGTCTCGCCGCTCTGGGCGCAATACTTTCCTCCAAGCAGCCGCTTGACGCAATGAGCGGCGGTCGAACGGCACTAGAGGAGGCACCATGGGCACCACGGTGGAGTTCAGCGCCAGCGACGGAGTCGGCTGGCTCCATCTCAACCGTCCGGACAGACTCAACGCCGTCGACACGACGCTCACCGACGACCTGCTCGCCGGGCTCGACCAGGCGCGAGCGCACGGGGTCCGTGCCGTCGTGCTCGCCGGCCGCGGTCGCGCTTTCTGCGCGGGCCATGACCTCAAGGAGCCCGTGCCGGTCGAGACAGCCCTGCAGACCAGAGGCCGCCTGGAACGCATTCAGGACGTCACCCGCGGGATCCGCGCCCTCGACGCGCCCGTGATCGCGGCCGTACACGGCTACGCGCTCGGCGCCGGTTGTGAGTTCGCCCTCGCGTGCGACATCGTCGTCGCGGCCGAGGACGCCGAGTTCGGCTTCCCGGAAGTGAGCGTGGGCCTCTCCGTGACCGGCGGCGTGTCACGGCTCCTCCCCGTCCTCGTGGGATGGGCCAAGGCCAAGGATCTGCTGCTGCTCGGCGATCGCGTGGACGGCGTCGAAGCCCAGCGGATCGGGCTCGTCGCCCGGACGGCGAGCCCGGGTCACCACGAAGACGTCGCCGCCGAGCTCGCCGCGCGGATCGCGTCCCGGCCGGCTCTCTCCACCGCCCTGGCCAAGCGCGTGCTCGACCGTGGCCTGGACGCATCCATGGAGTCCTCCCTGGAGCGCGAGGTCGAGCACGCGATGCTCACCGCCGAGGCAGGGGCCGGGGAGACCGCACGTCAGGGGTTCTCCGGTGACGAACGCTGATCGACGCTCCAGCGCGATGTCGGATCCCGTGACGTCGCCCGGTCCTGCGGTCTCGGACATCGTGACGCTGGTGGACCAGCGCGCTCTCAGCGACGGCGAGCGGCCGGCGTGGACCTTCGAGGCACGCGACGGGAGCCTCGACGTCGTGACGTTCGCCGATGTCGCTCGGCGCTCGCGCGTCGTCGCCTCGGCGCTCGCGCGCCAGGGTGTCGCCGCGGGTACTCCGGTCGGGGTGATGTTGGGAAACAGGGCCGAGTTCGCCCTGACCTGGTTCGCCCTGATGCGCCTCGGCGCACCGATGGTGCCGCTCAACCCGCACTACGGCCCGCGCGACCTCGCCCACGTGCTCGACGACTCCGGAGCCGGACTGGTGGTCGTGTGGCCCGAGGATCTCGGCCGTCTCGAGTCGTTGGCCGACGGCGTGACGCCCGCCGATCTCGAAGGTGACTCCGACCATCACGACGAGCCCGTCGAGCCCGCCCCGACGGGGCTAACCGTGGTCAACCTGCAGTACACCAGCGGCACCACCGGTGCGCCGAAGGCGTGTCTGCTCACCCACGACTACTGGCTGCGGCTCGCCGGCTCGCTGGTCGACGGCTTTCCTCGACTCCATGCCGACGACGTGCTCCTGACCGCGCAGCCGTTCCACTACGTCGATCCGCAGTGGAACGTCATCGCCGGTCTCCTCGCCGGCGCGCACGTCGTCGTGCTCGACGGCTTCCATCCGTCCACGTTCTGGGAGCGCGTGCGGTCTCATCAGGTGACCTACTTCTACTGCCTGGCCGCGATGCCCGGCCTGCTGCTCGCCATGCCGCCTGACACCCACGACCGTGAACACCGCGTGCGAGCGGTGCAGTGCTCGGCGATCCCGACCTCCCGCCACGCCGAGATCGAGAGCCGCTGGGGCGTCCCCTGGTTCGAGGCCTTCGGGATGACCGAGACCGGAGCCGACATCCGCGTGGGCGCGGAGGAGCACGACGAGCTGGTCGGCACCGGCTGCCTCGGGAGACCCGCCGCCCACCGGGAGGCGCGGATCGTGGACGGCCAGCTGTTCCTCCGCGGCCCCGGAATGATGCTCGGCTACCACGGCCACCCCTCCCCGTTCGACGACGACGGGTGGTTCGCGACCGGCGATCTCGCTCGCACCGACGACCGGGGTCGCTACTACCTGACGGGTCGCCTCAAGGACATGATCCGGCGCAGCGGCGAGAACATCGCCGCGGCCGAGGTCGAGCAGGTGCTGATCGAACACCCGGCCGTGCAGGTCGTCGCAGTCATCGGTGTTCCCGACGAACTGCGTGGTGAGGAGGTCAAGGCGTTCGTCGTCGCCCCGGATGCCGACGTCGAGGCCTTGGAGTCCTGGTGTCGCGAGCGACTCGCGCCCTTCAAGGTGCCACGCTGGTGGGAGTTCAGGGAGGAGTTGCCGATGACACCGTCGCATCGGGTCGCCAAGGCCCTGCTGCGCGAGTCGGCCCCGACCCCACATGAGGCGAGCGCGTGAAGGCAGACCTGGTGCTGCGCAACGCGCGGGTGCGCACCGTGGCCGGCCCCGGGCACGGGGACGTCGTCGACGCGATCGCGATCTGGCGCGACCGCGTCGTCGCGCTCGAGGAGGTGCCGGCCCACCGCGTGGTCGACCTCGATGGCGCCGTCGTGACGCCCGGGTTCCACGACGCCCACCAGCACATGGCGTGGTTCGGTCTGACGCTCGCGGAGGTCGACCTGCGCACGCCGTCGCTGGACGAGCTCTACGCGCGTGTGGAGGCGCATGCCGCCACGTTGCCGCGCGGTGCGTGGCTGGTCGGTGCCGGGTACGACGAGAACAAGACCGGCGCCCATCCCGATCGGGACGCTCTCGACGCGATCGCCGGCGGACGCCCGGTGTGGCTCAAGCACGCCTCGGGACACATGTGCGTGGTGAACTCCCCCGTGCTGGCTCAGCTCGGCATCGGCGAACGTGCCCCTGAGGTTGTCGGTGGTCGGGTCGTCACCGATGCGGCGGGCCGCCCCACGGGACTCTTGCAGGAACAGGCGCAGCGGCTCCTCGACCCACTCGTGCTGCCCTACGCGACCGAGGATCTCGTGGCCGCCATCGAGCGCGCCGGACGGCACTACCTCAGCGAGGGGATCACCAGCGTCGTGGAGGCCGGCATCGGCGGCGGCTGGATCGGCAAGAGCCCGATCGAGGCTGCCGCCTACCATCAGGCGCTCGACACCGGCCGCCTCCCGGTGCGGGTGGAGCTGATGGTGGCATCCGACGTGCTCCACGACCTCGACCGGCACGACCGCGACGACGCGGAACTCGGGATCGACCTCGGGATCCGCAGCGGATGGGGGCACGACCGGCTGAGCCTGGGCCCGGTCAAGGTCTTCAGCGACGGATCACTGATCGGCCACACCGCTGCGATGTGTCACGACTTCGCCGACTCCCCCGGAAACTCCGGCTACCTGCAGGACGACGCGGATCGGCTGCGCGCACTGATCATCCGTGCCCACCGTTCGGGGTGGCGGGTCGCCACCCACGCCATCGGGGACGCCGCGATCGACCTGGTGCTGGACGCCTATGACGAGGCCCAACGGCGGTGGCCGCGCGCCGACGTCCGTCACCGGATCGAGCACTTCGGCGTCTCACGTGAGGACCAGGTGCTGCGCGCGGCGGCGCTCGGCGTCGTCCCGGTGCCGCAGGCTCGGTTCGTCGGAGAGATCGGCGACGGGATGATCGCCGCGCTCGGACCTGACCGGGCGCCGGGGGCCTATCGGGGCCGATCGCTGCTCGATGCTGGTCTGATCGTGCCGGCGAGCTCGGATCGCCCCGTCGTCGACGGGCGTCCGCTGCTCGGCATGCAGGATGCCGTGAACCGGACGACCGCCGACGGCGCCGACTTCGGGCCGGGCGAGCGGATCACCGGACTCGAGGCCCTGACGGCCTACACGCTGGGTTCTGCCTACGCTTCCCACCAGGAGCGCGATCGCGGCACGATCGAGGTAGGCAAGCTGGCCGACCTCGCCGTGCTCAGCGACGACCCGGCAGCCTGCGCACCCGACGCCATCGCGGAGATCCAGGTGCTGCGCACCTTCGTGGGCGGAGAGCTGGCATGGGAGCGATGAGGCTGGTCGACTCGTCGGCGCTCGACGAGTCACAGCTGTCCAGCGTGCAGAGCATCTATCTCGATGCCTTCCCCGAATCCCTCCGGGTGCCGTTCGAGGACCTCTTGGTCGATCGACTCCTCGTCCTCCTCCACGACGGCCGGCCTGTCGGCTTCGCGCTCGTCCGGGCCCTCGGACCCACCTCGTGGATGTTCCTGCGCTACTACGCGGTGGGGCCCAAGGGCGGTGGTCTCGGTACGACCATGTGGCGCGAGCTCACCGACCGGCTGGCTGCGGAAGGCACGACACGGTTGGTCTGGGATGTCGAGGATCCCGACGAGCCCGGCATCGACACACACGAGGCGGAGGTCCACCGCCGTCGGATCGGGTTCTACGAACGGCTTGGGGCACGGCTCCTGCCCGTGCGCGGTTACGCCCCGCCGCACGACGGCGAGATCGGTGCGCCGCCGCTGCTGCTGATGGATCAGCGGCTGGATGCGTCCAACGCGTTCGCCGATGCCGAGCCAGACCTGCAGGCCATCGTCACCGGCGTGTATCTCTGGCGCTACGGAGTTCCTGCGTCTGATGCTCTGGTGGTCGACACACTCCGCGCATCAGGAATCCTTGTGCCGTAAATCCTCCTGCTAGAGCGTCGCGTTACGAAAGATCATTGCGTACAATGCCGCCATGAGTATCGAGACGTCCATCGGCCTGGAGACCGGGCAGCCCTACCCGTACCGCCGCGTGGAGCTCGTCGAACCCGACTGGCGACGCCTCCCTGGCTGGAGCGACGTCACGGAGGCCGAGTGGCGATCGGCTCAGTGGCAGCGGTCGCACTGCGTCAAGAACGTCGCGCAGCTGCGTGAGGTGTTCGGCGATCTCGTGGAGGACCGCTTCTACGAAGACCTGACGCGTGACCAGGCCGAGCAGGCGACGATGTCGATGCTCGTTCCCCCGCAGATGTTGAACACGATGGTCCCCTATGCCGGGCTCGACGGACGTGCGCTCGGCCCGGGCAGCCTGACGGATGCGCTCTACGCCGACCCGGTGCGGCACTACATGATCCCGGTCGCGAGCGACCGACGAACCGACTGGGCCTCCCACCCGCACGCGAGCCGCGACTCGCTCCACGAGCACGACATGTGGGTGGCCGAGGGGCTGACGCACCGGTATCCGACCAAGGTCCTCGCCGAGATGCTGCCGACGTGTCCGCAGTACTGCGGTCACTGCACCCGGATGGATCTGGTCGGGAACTCGACCCCCGCCGTGGAGAAGCTGAAGTTCTTCGTCAAGCCGGTCGACCGGCACGCGGCGATGCTCGACTACCTGCGCCGCACGCCGTCGGTGCGCGACGTCGTCGTCTCCGGCGGCGACGTCGCGAACATGCCGTGGCCCCGCCTGGAGGCATTCTTGACCGACCTGCTCGCGATCGAGAACATTCGCGACATCCGGCTCGCGACCAAGGCGCTGATCGGCCTCCCTCAGCACTGGCTGCAGGACGACGTCCGCGCCGGCGTCGAGCGGGTCGGGCGCCTCGCACGCGATCGTGGTGTCTCGTTGGCGATCCACACCCACGCCAACCACGCCCACTCCGTGACGCCCATGGTGGCCGAGGCGGCGGGGGCGATGCTGTCCGCCGGTGTGCGCGATGTCCGCAACCAGGGGGTGCTCCTCGACGGGGTCAACGCCGACCCGCACGCGCTGCTCGACCTCTGCTTCCGCCTGCTCGACGGCGCGCAGATCATGCCGTACTACTTCTACCTCTGCGACATGATCCCGTCCGCGGAGCACTGGCGCATCTCGGTGCGCGACGCTCAGCGGCTCCAGCACCACATCATGGGATACCTCCCGGGCTTCGCCACGCCGCGCATCGTGTGCGACGTCCCCTTCGTCGGCAAGCGGTGGGTGCACCAGGTCGCCGAGTACGACCACGTGCGCGGCATCTCCTCCTGGACCAAGAACTACCGCACCACCATCGAGGCCGACGACGCCGAGGCGCTCACCCGCACCTACCCCTACTACGACCCGATCCACACGCTCCCGGCCGAGGGCCAGGCGTGGTGGGCCGAACAGAACCTCACCGCCCGTCGCTGATGCGTCGACCCATCTCTACATCACGACGGGTCGACGACGGCGGGGACGTTCAGGCGGGTTCCGCTCCGGAGACCGGTCGGTTCTCGAAGTAGGTCGAGAGCACGATCGTGGTGCGGGTGGAGACGTTCGCGGCCGCGCGGACTCGCGCCAGGAGCTCCTCCAGATCCGCCGGGGTGGCGACACGGACCTTGAGGATGTAGGACTCCTCGCCGGCCACCGACCAGCACGACTCGATCTCGGGCAGATCCTTGACCCGGCCGGGTGCGTCGTCGGGCTGGGAGGGATCGATCGGCCGGATGGAGATGAACGCCGTCAACGGCAGCCCGACCTCCGCGTGGTTCACCGTCGCGCCGTAGCCGAGGATGAGGTTGCGCTGCTCGAGCCGCTTGACGCGCTGGTGCACCGCCGAGGTGGAGAGCCCGGTGGCCTTGCCCAGGTCGGTGAAGGACATCCGTCCGTCGGCTGCGAGCAGCTCCAGGATCTGTCGGTCCTTGTCCTCGATCTCGCCCCGGGTCACGCGCACAGGGTAGACGCACGTGCGTGGCAGGATGCGGCAGTGACCCCTCCCCGTAGCGAGCAGGGCCCCCCGGCCCGCCCCGAGATGGTCGAGCGGCCGCCGGCCGAGCCCGGCGGCCTGCTGCTTCTCGACGCGGCCTCGATGTACTTCCGTGCGTTCTTCGGCATGCCGGAGTACCGCGCACCCGACGGCACGAACGTGAACGCCGTCCGCGGCATGCTCGACTACCTCAGCCGTCTCATCGAGGAGTACCGCCCCGACGCGCTGGTGTGCTGCTGGGACGACGATTGGCGACCGCAGTGGCGCGTCGACCTGATCCCCTCCTACAAGTCGCACCGAGTCGTGACCGAGGTCGCCGGCGCGCCCGACGTCGAGGAGGTGCCCGACCCTCTCGAAGTGCAGGTGCCGATCCTGCGGGCGGTGCTGGAGGCGTTCGGGTTCTCCGTCGTCGGAGCGGCGGGCTACGAGGCCGACGACGTGATCGGGACGCTCGCGACCGGCGCAGGTCGGCATGTCGACGTCGTCACCGGTGATCGAGATCTCTTTCAGCTGGTCGACGACTCCGCCGGCGTACGGGTGCTCTACATCGCCAAGGGCGTCGGCCGCCACGAACGCGTGGACGAGGCCTGGGTCGAGGAGAAGTACGGCGTGACGGCGGCGCAGTACGCGGACTTCGCGACGATGCGCGGCGACTCCTCCGACGGTCTGCCCGGCATCAAGGGCGTCGGCGACAAGACGGCGACGACGTTGCTGCGGCGATTCCGCGACCTCGACAGCGTCATCGCGGCCTCGGCCGACCCGGCGGCCGAGATGGCGCCGGGAGTCCGGAGCAAGGTGCAGGCGTCCCTGGACTACCTGGCCGTGGCGCCGCTGGTCGTGGCGGTCGCCCGCGACATCGACCTCCCGCGTACCGGTCACGACGTCCCCGCGGCCGTGGCAGATCCCGAGCTGGTCGACCAGCTCGCGGCCCGGTGGGGCCTCGAGTCTCCCGTCGCCCGGCTGACGGCCGTGCTCGCGGCTCGCAGCTGAGCGGCATCACGTCGAACGGGTGGCCTGCCGTCCCGCCGCGCCCCGTACGGTCGAGAGTATGAGCACGTTCGCCATCGTCGGGGGCCACGGACAGGTGGCCCGACACCTCATCACCGACCTGGTCCGCGCGGGGCACACACCCGTGGCGCTGGTACGCCGGGAGGAGTACCGCGCCGAGCTGGAGCAGCTCGGCGCCCGGGTGCGGATGCTGGACCTCGAGCGCGACGACGTCCAGGCGTTCGTCACCGCCTTCACCGGGTGCGACGGCGTGGTCTTCGCCGCCGGTGGCGGACCTGACGGAGACATCGAGCGGAAGCGGACCGTCGACCTGGGAGGTTCGCTCACCTCGATCGAGGCATCTCGCCTGGCCGGGATCAGGCGGTTCGTGCAGATCTCGGCCATCGGGGTCGACAACGCGTTGCCCGATGACGCGGAGCCGGTCTGGCGTGCCTATGTCGAGGCCAAGCGCGACGCCGACGTCGCGCTGCGCGCCTCCGGGCTGGACTGGACGATCGTGCGGCCCGGAGCGCTCACCGACGATGCCCCGACCGGGGCCGTCCGGGCCGGCGCCGAGGTCGACCGGGACGCGATCACCCGCGCCGATGTCGCCGCCGTGGTCGCCGCGGTGCTCGACATCCCGACGACGATCGGTGCTCAGTTCGAGGTCGTCGGCGGTGACACCCCGATCACCGAGGCGCTCGCCTCGCTCCGTCCCTGAGGCGGCGCGCCTACTCGGCGAGCCCGGAGTAGGCGACCACACCCCGTTTGACCTGGTCGATGAGTCGCCGCGCCGTCCCCCGCAGCGCGGAGTCACCTGCGGCATCGGCGACCTGGCCCGCGAGATCGAGCAACTGCTTCATCCACCGGACGAAGTCGCCCGCCGAGAGATCGGTAGGCCCGAGCAGGTCGTCGAGGTCGTCGCCTTCGGCCCAGCGGTAGGCGATGTAGGCGAAGCCGAGATCCGGCGGCCGCAGGAAGTCGAGTTTGTGGTCGCGCTCGAGCGCATCCAGGCCGACCCAGATCCGCCGGGTCTCGTCGATCGCCTCCTTGATCGCACCGCCCGGCACCCGTGGTGGGGCGCCGTCGTCGGCACGCCGGGTGACGAAGACGAGCGTCGAGAGCGCGGCTGCGAGGCCCGACGGTCCTAGCCCGGACCAGACGCCGTGCCGGATCGCCTCGGCAGCCACCAGGTCGAGGTCGCCGTAGAGACGCATCAGATGCCGGCCGTCGTCGGTGACGTCGCCGGATGCGGCGTCGAGATAGCCCAGCGAGCTCAGCACCTCGCAGACACGGTCGAACTGGCGCGCGACCGTGTTGGTGCGCTGTTCGATCCGACGGCGCAGCGTGGCGGCGTCGCGGTCGAGCTTGGCGTAGCGCTCGGCCCAGCGGGAGTGGTCCTCCCGATCGGCGCAGCCGTGGCAGGGGTGTGCCCTCAGGCGCGCGCGGAGGTCGGCGATCTGGGCGTCGACCTCGCTCGGACGGCCGCCGGAGCGCCGCCCGCGTCCGGCAGGCGGGGTCAGCGACGCCGTCTTCGCGCGCAACGCCATGGCGAGCCCCTTGCGAGCCTGGGGATCGCGCGCGTTGAACGACCGCGGCACCTTGACCTGGGCCTGCGACTCCACCGGCGTACCGAAGTCGATCAGCGCGAGGCGCCGGGCCTGACGCTCGATGGTGACGACGAGTGGTCGCGGGCCGCCGTCGGCGATCTCCGCCCACCCCGGGTCGATGACCAGGGCCCACCCGGCGAACTTGCCCTGCGGCACCCAGATCACGTCCCCGGCACGCAGGACGCGCAGTGACTCCACGGTCTCGTCGCGCTGATCGCTGCGTCGCTCGCGGCTCGCGGACTTCTCGACCTCGCCGATCTCGCGTCGGATGGCCGCGTACTCCATGAAGTCGCCCAGGTGGCACGTGGCGGCCTCGGCATAACCCGCCAGCGCGTCGTCGCTCTTGGTCAGCTGCCGGGCCAGGCCGACGACGGCACGGTCCGCCTGGAACTGGGCGAACGACTGTTCGAGGAGCTCGCGAGCCCGCTCACGACCGAACTGGTGCACCAGGTTGACGGCCATGTTGTAGGAGGGCCGGAAGGAGGACCGGAGTGGATACGTCCGGGTCGAGGCGAGACCGGCGATCTCGCGCGGGTTCATGCCGGGCTGCCAGAGAACGACGCCGTGGCCCTCGACATCGAGCCCGCGTCGCCCGGCGCGGCCGGTCAACTGGGTGTACTCCCCCGGCGTGATGTCGGCGTGCGTCTCGCCATTCCACTTCGACAGCTTCTCCAGGACGACCGTCCGAGCCGGCATGTTGATGCCGAGGGCGAGGGTCTCGGTGGCGAAGACGACCTTGCACAGTCCGCGGAGGTAGAGCTCCTCCACGATGCGCTTGAACGCAGGCAGCATGCCGGCGTGGTGCGCGGCGAGTCCGCGAGTGAGCCCGTCGAGGAAGTCGTGGTAGCCGAGCACGTGCAGGTCGTCGGGCGGCAGGTCGCGGCACGCCGACTCGACGTAGACGAAGATCTCGTCGCGCTCCTCGGGGGTGGTCAGCCGCAGTCCGGCGGCCAGGCACTGCTGGACGGCGGCATCGCAGCCGGCACGGCTGAAGATGAAGACGATCGCGGGGAGCAGCCTGTCGCGGTCGAGTCGGTCGATGACGTCGTGGCGGCTCGGGATCCAGATCCGCCGACCGTTGCCCACCTGGCGCGGACCGCCACGCTGACGCGCACCCTTCGGCGAGCGTCGGTCCTTCATTCTGCCCGCGGCCCAGTCGTCGCGAGCGAGCTTCATCAGCTCCTCGTTGACGGGCGCGCCCTCCTTCACGAAGCCGGCCGCAGCGTCGACGTCGGAGGAGGCGAAGAGGTCCAACAGGCGTTTGCCGACCATCACGTGCTGGTAGAGCGGTACGGGACGACGCTCCTCCACGATCGTCGTCGTCTCGCCGCGGACGGTGGCAAGCCACTCTCCGAACTCTTCGGCGTTCGAGACCGTCGCAGACAGCGAGACGACGGTGACCGACTCCGGAAGATGGATGATCACCTCCTCCCACACGGCGCCGCGCGAGCGGTCGGCGAGGTAGTGCACCTCGTCCATCACCACGAATCCGAGTCCGCCCAGAGTCCGTGAACGCGCGTAGATCATGTTGCGGAGCACCTCGGTGGTCATCACGACCACCGGCGCCTCGCCGTTGAGCGTCACGTCGCCAGTGAGGAGGCCGACCTGATCGGCTCCGTACCGGGCGACCAGATCGGCGTACTTCTGGTTCGAGAGGGCCTTGATCGGCGTCGTGTAGAACGCCTTGCGGCCGGTACTCAGGGCCAAGTGGATCGCGAACTCGCCGACGATGGTCTTGCCCGAACCCGTGGGAGCCGCCACCAGCACGCCGCGGCCGTCCTCGATCTCGCGACAGGCCCGGACCTGGAAGTCATCGAGCGCGAAGTCGTAGTGTGCCAAGAAGTCGGTCACGACCGGATGGCTCTGGCCGCGCCGGAACGAAGCGTACCGTTCGGCCGCGCTCTGCTGGTCCGGCTCGTCGCGCTGCACGCTCTGGTCGGGCCTGTCGGACTGCCGGGTCACGCGAACACCTCCAACGCCCCAGGGATGCACTGCACCGTCAGCGGCAGCGGGGCGAACCGCTCACCGTCGGCGTAGGCCACGATGCCAGGCGCCGCCACGGTGATCCGTGTGCCCCGCGCATGCTCGTAGCACCGATGCGTGGTGTGGGTGCCGGTGAACAGCCGCGGATAGGTGCGTACCAGCTCGGCGCGTCCCATCGGCTTGATCACGACGACGTCGAGCAGGCCGTCATCGAGTACCGCGCCCTCGGTGATCCGCAGGCCTCCGCCGAAGGAGGGCCCGTTGCCGACCGCGACGAGGATCGCCTCGAACTGCAGCGTGCGACCGTCGACGTCCAGCACGTAGTGCCGGGGTTCGAGCACCCGTAGCTCGGCGAGGGTCGCGAGGTTGTAGCGCATCTGTCCACGGGGCCACCGCATCGCGTTGGCCCGCTCGTTCACGATGGCGTCGAAACCGGCGGCGAGCACCGTCGCGTAGTACCGGCCCGCACTGCGTGCGAGGTCGATGCGCCTGGTGCGTCCCGCCACGATGCGTCGCACCGCCGTGACCGGGTCGTCCGGTCGAAGGCCGAGGTAGCGTGCGACGTCGTTGCCCGTGCCGCATGGGACGAGGCCGAGAGGGACACCGGTCCCGGCGAGCTCCTGGAGCGCGAGGTGGACCGACCCGTCGCCGCCCACGACCACGAGACCGTCGGCCCCGCGGTCGAGCTCGCCGCGCAGCAGGTCGCTCGCCTCGTCGGCGTCTCGACCCGCGACGGATCGAACCGTGATGCCCGCGGAGCGGAGGACCGCCGTCACGCCCTTGCGGCGCCTGTCGGCAGCCCCCTGCCCTGCGGCCGGATTCGCGAACACGACGACCTCGCGCTCGCGGGTCGGTGAGTTCACCCGTCGAGCCGGATCTGCACGGCATAGGACGACGGCGAAGCGCCGACGGCCCGCGCCAGCCGCGTGATCGCCTCCAGCACCACCTCGAGGTCGGCGCGCTGGCCGGGGACGAGCACGGTGAGGTCGCCGTCCCGCTCGCTGAGAAGGACCTGCCCGTGCCGCCACGCCTGGTGCACGCGCACCCGGACGCCGTCCGGTGCGACCACGGCGGGATAGGCGTCGTCGACGGCGAGCAGGTCGCACGCGATGACCAGGCGACTCGGGGTGCGGAGCTCGCCGCGCACGAGGTGGCTGCTGCGCAGGCCGTCGACCGCGCACCAGGTGACCGGTTCGGTGCCGAGCTCCTCGGGCAGGTCGAAGGGATCGATGTCGACGAACCCGACCGCTCGCCCTACCGGGTCGCCCGGAGTCACAGCGGCGAGGCCGTGTCGGGGTCGAGGTTATTGAACGGGTCGCGCCGAGCGCGGCGGCGGTCGTTGAACCGCGCGATGACCTCGGAGATGCCGAAGAGGATCACCATCGGTACGGCCATCAGGGTCATGGTGAACGGGTCACCGGAGGGCGTGGCGACGGCGGCGAACACGAACACGCCGACGATGATCCAGGACCGGTAGGCGCCGAGAGCGCGGCCGCTCACCACTCCGGCGAGGTTGAGCAGCACGACGAAGAGCGGGATCTCGAAGGCGATGCCGAAGACGAGCAGGGTGCGGGAGAAGAACTGCAGGTACTCGTTGAACTCGACCAGGTTGCTGACCCCGCCCGGGTTGAGACCGATCAGGATCTCCAGGCCCAGAGGCAGGGTCGTGTAGCCCAACCAGACTCCGACCATGAAGAGAGGGCCGGCGATGGCGGCGAAGAGTCGGGTCCACTTCCGCTCTCGAGGGTGCAGACCGGGGACGATGAACGCCCAGATCTGGTAGAGCCAGAAGGGGGAGGTCAGCACGAGCGCCGCGAGACCGCAGAGTTTCAGATGCAGCATCAGGCCGGCGCCGGCGCCCTGGGTGATCAGCTCCGTGCTGCCATTGGGCAACTGGTCCTGGGCGTCGTAGTAGGGCCCGACGACGAGGTCGAACAGCTCGCTGAAGAAGAAGAGCGAGGCGATCAGGCCGACGATGATGACCAGGCCGACCTTGAGGACGCGCGCGCGCAGCTCGCGCATGTGGTCGCTGAGGGCCATCCGGCCGTCGGAGCCGACGGGGTGCACCGGCGAGCCGGCGAAGAGTCTGACGATCCCCGCGAGGGATCTCACCAGTGCCAAGGATCGAGCGGAGGAACGAGTCGACGACGCGCGGCGTCAGCCGTTGGCCTTGTCGGCCTGCTCGCTCGACTGCGGCGCAGCCGGCGGAGCCTCCTGGACCGGCGGGAGAGCCGGCGGCACGGGGGGCTCGGCACCGTCGGTGTCGTCGTCGTCCTTGAGACCCTTGGTCTCGGCCTTGAAGATGCGCAGAGCCTGGCCGGTGCCGCGAGCGAGGTCGGGCAACTTGGCCGCTCCGAACACCAGCACCACGATGGCGAGGATCACGAGCCACTCCGCGCCCTGGGGCATTCCGATCAGCGGGTTCACGATGGTTCCTTCGTCTCTGGGAGGCGTGCTCGTCCGGTACGAGACGATCCTACGCGCTACCCGGTCGGTACCACGCGAGCGTGGCCTGTGCAGCGGCTGTGAACTCCGCGCCGAACGTGGTCGGGTGAACGACCTCAGCGTGCGGCGCGAGCCGGAGCAGGAGCCGGGTCAGCCAGCGCTCGTCGGCGACCCGGAGGTCGACGTCGATCGCACCACCGCCCTCCGGCGCTGGGCGGACCTCCTCGACGCTGTAGTACTCCACGACCCAGCGGGCCGGTGCCTGGAGTCGCAACGTCACCAGCGTCGCGTTGTCGGTGCCGGAGAACAGGCCGTCCTCCAGCGACCGCGGACCTTGCCGCTCGGTGCTGATCGGCGTCGGGCTGACCTCGATCTCCGCGATCCGATCGAGACGGAACGAGCGGGGCGCCTCGGCGGCATGGCAATACGCATCGAGGTAGGTGTAGCCGGCACGTTGCGAGAGTTCGTGGGGGTCGACGACACGGCGGGAGACCTCGTCCCTCGCGGGCACGTAGTAGTCGAGCGTGACCTGGACCCCGTGACTGATCGCCTCGGCGAGAGTCGTCCGCATCGTCTGCTCGCGGGGGTCGGGCTCCACGTCGGGTGTGGCATGGACGGCCACGGCGGTCGTCGCACCACCCCCGGCAGCGGCGGACTCCAGCTTGCCCAGCACCCGGTCGACGATCTCGGTGGTCTCACCGTCCGCACCGGCGCGAAGTGCACGCAGCGCGACGATCATCGCGGACGCCTCGGTCGGCGTGAGACGCATCGGCCGGGTGAGGTAGTCCGCGTTGCCGATGCGCACGACGCCGTCGCGCACGAGCTTCCCGTCGGAGGAGACGAGCGCGTCGAGATCGACGTCGATCAGGTCGTCGGGATACCCGCCCGGAAGACCGCACATGAAGAGCACCTTGAGGTCCTTGACCACCTGCTCGGGTGTCACGCCGAGGTCGGCTGCCGCCTCCGCGAGGCGTACGGACTCACGTGCGTGGAAGTACGGCACGAGCGCGAGCAGCCGGGCCACCTGCTCCTTGGAGGTCGCTGCACCTCCCGGCACGGCGCTCACCGGGCGAGCCCTTCGACGCTGGCGGCCATGCGCTCGATCACCGATTCCCGCAGCTCCGGAGGCGCCTCGACGTACACCGCTGGCCCGAAACTGCAGATCTCATCGGCGATCCCCCCGCCGGCGCGGTCGATGATCAACCGATCCCAGCCGTCCGACCCGTCCGGTCCGGTCACCCCCGTCTCCACGGAGACGGCGTCACGACGTAGAGGCGTGGCTGCGCCGACCTGGGCCAGCACCACGGCCCGGACCCGGTGCGGAGTGGGCGCCAGCCTGCGCGCGACGGCCGCCGCGTCCAGATCGGCCGGGACCTCGTAGGCGCCGGGTTCGCCGACCTTGCTCACCGCGCCCTGAACCCGCGAGAGACGGAAGATCCGCTCGTCGGCCCTGTCCAGATCGAAGCCGACGACATACCAGCGGCCGGAGTAGCGCGTGACCCCCCAGGGCTGGAGTCGACGCCGACTCGGCGCGTCCTGGCCCGTGCGCCAGTAGTCGAAGCGCACCTCACGTCGCTCGATGACGGCCTCGAAGAAGACGTCGAAGGTCGGCTCGTCCGCGGAGAGCCGCGGCTGCGCGATCTCCAGTGCGGTGACGTCGATGTCGGCACCGCTCGCCGTCAGCTTGCGCACGGCCTCGGTGGTCGCACGGGCGAGGCGCTGGTGCTGCCAGACCCGCGACGCGAGGCCGACGACCGCCGCCTCGTCGGGTTCGAGGGAGATCTCGGGGAGTGCGAACTCGTCCGGTTGGATCCGATAGCCCGGCTCGTCGTCGAAGTAGGCGTCGATCGAGCCGAGCTCGATCGGCACCCCGATGCTCCGGAGCTCCTCCTTGTCGCGGTCGAACATCCGCTCGAAGGCGTCGTCGGAGGCGTCGGCGTAGAGGATCTCGCGGATGCGCGACTTCGCGACGAAGTGACGCTGCACGAGCAGCATGATGAGCAGGTTCATCAACCGCTCGGTCTTCGCGGCGCTCATGATGCTCCCCCGGGCTCAGGTGCCAGGTCGTGTCGTGGCGTGATCAGGCCGCGCCGAGGACGTCGATCACGAAGTAGAGCGTCGAGTTCGGCGGGATGTCCTCGCCGGCACCCTGCTCGCCGTACGCGAGATCCGGCGGGATCTGGAGCAGGACGCGGCTGCCGACGGGGACGCCGACCAGGCCGCGGTCCCAACCCTCGATCACGGTGCGGTTGGGGCCGAGCGTGGCCGTGAAGGTCTCGCCACGCTCGTAGCTGCCGTCGAACGGCTTCTTGCCCCGGTAGGTCTGGCCGAGGTAGTTGACGATGACCACGTCTCCGGACTCGACCTTCTCGCCGTCGCCCTCGACGAGGGTCGCGGTGCGCAGCTGCTTGGTCGGCGCCGGAACGCCGGCGAAGTTCAGCGAGCCCGGCTTCTGCTTGACCAGCTGGATCGACGGCGCCCAGGCGGGCTTGGGTCGCTGGGTTCCGGTCGGCTTGTCGAGCGCGGTGGCCGCGATGTCGATCACGAAGAGCAGCCCGTCGGCGTTGCCGATGTCGAGCGCGCCTCCGCCGTAGCCCACGACGTCTGCCGAGTCGACCGTCACGGTCTTGCGGGTACCGATGGTGTCACCGGCCTTCACCTCGCCCGCGACGAAGTTCTCCAGCAGGTACGCAGCGACCTGCGCCTCGGTGGGCGACTGGGTCATCGGCGGGGTGGCTTCGCCCCCTACCTCGAAGCTGAGCGCCGGGGTGTCGTCGGCGTAGGTGTTCAGCACCGGCTTGCGGGTGTACCCGTTGCCGACCCAGAAGTTGACCAGGACGGTCTGGTCGGCGACGAGCTTCTCGCCGTCGCCCTCGACGAGGGTCTCGGTCTCGGCCTTGCCGGCGTCCATCCGGCTCTTCCACTCGACCTCCGGCACGCTCCCGACGTCGCCGGAGATCTCCACGGCGTCCAGGCGGTCGCGCTCAGAGCTCTCGACCGTCTTCTCTCCGCAGGCGGTCGCGAGAGCGGAGAGCAGCAGAAGCGGCGCGGCCAGCGCGACCGGGCGTCGGAGACGTCGAAGAGACACGGTGAGACCTCGATCAGGTGGGAGACCAACGGGGGCGCCGTGCGGCAGGGACCACCCGGCAGTTCACGGCCCGGCGGAGATCACCCGGACCGCCGGGAAGCCTACAAGGCCCGCCCGGCCCACCCGCGAAGGCGTTGACCCGTCTTTACCTGGAGACGGGTCAACGCCCTCAGCGAGGTTGACCCGTCTCCAGGTAAAGACGGGTCAACCTCACATACCGTCGATGAGGCGCTGGACGCGCTCGTCGTGAGCGCGGAACGGGTCCTTGCAGAGCACGGTGCGTTGGGCCTGGTCGTTGAGCTTGAGGTGCACCCAATCGACGGTGAAGTCGCGACGGCGCTCCTGGGCGGTGCGGATGAACTCGCCGCGCAGCCGTGCGCGGGTGTTCTGGGGCGGTACCGACTTGGCCTCGAAGATGGCCAGGTCGTTGGTGACGCGTTCGACCGCACCGCGCTTCTCGAGCAGGTAGTAGAGACCGCGCGTGCGGTGGATGTCGTGGTAGGCCAGATCCAGCTGGGCGATCCGCGCATGCCCGAGCGGGAGACCGTGGCGCGCCCGGTAGGCGTCGATCAGCTTCCACTTGATCACCCAGTCGATCTCGCGATCGACGAGACCGAGGTCGTCGCTCTCGACCGCCTTGAGCGCTCGTTCCCAGAGGTCCAGGGTGCGCTCGATGACCGGGGTGGCGATGTCGCGCCGGTCGACGAAGTCGCGCGCCTTGGCCAGGTACTCGGACTGGATCTCCAGCGCGCTCGCCTCGCGGCCGTTCGCCAACCTCACCTTCCGCTGTCCGGTGACGTCGTTGCTGATCTCGCGGATCGCTCGGATCGGGTTCTCGAGCGTGAGATCGCGCATCACCACGCCCTCCTCGATCATGCGCAGCACCAGGTCGCAGCTGGCCACCTTGAGCATCGTGGTGGTCTCGCTCATGTTCGAGTCACCGACGATCACATGCAGACGGCGGTACTTCTCGGCGTCGGCGTGCGGCTCGTCGCGGGTGTTGATGATGGGGCGACTGCGCGTCGTCGCACTGCTCACGCCCTCCCAGATGTGCTCGGCTCGCTGGCTCACGCTGTAGGCGGCGCCCCGCGGGGTCTGGGTGACCTTTCCCGCGCCGACGACGATCTGCCGGGTCACCAGGAACGGGATGAGCACCTCGGCGAGACGGCTGAACTCCCCCGCCCGGCTGACCAGGTAGTTCTCGTGGCAGCCGTAGGAGTTGCCCGCCGAATCGGTGTTGTTCTTGAACAGGTAGATCTCGCCCGCGATGCCCTCGTCGTGCAGGCGCTGCTCCGCATCGACCATGAGCCCCTCGAGCACCCGCTCGCCGGCCTTGTCGTGGGTGACGAGATCGATGACGTCGTCGCACTCCGGTGTCGCGTACTCCGGGTGGCTGCCGACGTCGAGGTAGAGCCGGGCACCGTTGCGGAGGAAGACGTTGCTGCTGCGGCCCCAGCTGACGACCTTGCGGAAGAGATAGCGCGCCACCTCGTCGGGGCTCAGGCGGCGCTGTCCTTTGAACGTGCACGTCACGCCGTACTCGTTCTCGATCCCGAAGATCCGCCGGTCCATGACGCGCCGTGCCCCTACGCGCGCTCGCCGAGGAGGGAGTCGAGCCGGAACTCCGAGATCCGCGAGAACTTGCGTGGTTGCGCACGCGTGCGATCGAGCACGGCGACCTCGAGGTCACTCGCGGCGATGACACGCGCCGCCGCATCGGACTGCGCCGGGTCCGGTGCCCCCAGCGCGGTCACCGCTGCTCTGAGCGCCTGCTCCAGCGGCGCTCCCACGACGTAGGCGGCCTCGAGGCTCGCGTTCACCGAGTCGACCTGGCCGCCCATGACGGCGAATCCGTGCTCGTCGGCCACCTGCCCGTCATAGGTGAGGCGGAAGATCTGATCGTCGGCCGCGGTGTCGCCGACCTCGGCGACGAAAATCTCGACCTCGTAGGGCTTCTCGCCGCCACTGGAGAAGATCGTCCCGAGAGTCTGGGCGTAGGCGTTGGCCAGGCCCCGGCCGGTGACGTCGCGTCGGTCATAGGAGTACCCGCGCATGTCGGCGAGTCGGACCCCGGCGATGCGGAGGTTCTCGAACTCGTTGTAGCGGCCGACGGCCGCGAAGGCGATTCGATCGTAGATCTCGGAGACCTTGTGCAGCGCCTGCGACGGGTTCTCCGAGACGAACAGCACGCCGTGCTCGTACTGGACGGCGACCACCGAGCGCCCGCGCGCGATGCCCTTGCGGGCGAAGTCCGCGCGGTCCTTCATCAACTGCTCGGGCGAGACGTAGAACGGGGCGCTCATGCGGGGTCCCTGCGGGCTTGTTCGCCGGAGGAGCGAAGCGGAGGAGGCGAAGAAGGTCGTGGGGTGCTCATGCGGTGTCTCCTTCGACGGGCGCTGCCGGTCCGTCAGGCCGTCGCATCCGACCTGAGATCACCCGGTCGGCGATCGCAGCCACCTCGGACTCCGGCAACCGGGCGCCGCCGTCGGCGGTGATCACGTGGACGACGGGAAAGATCCGGCGAGTCAGGTCGGGGCCGCCGGTCGCGGAATCGTCGTCGGCCGCGTCGTAGAGCGCCTGGATCACGACCTCGACGCAGTGTTCGGCGGACAGGTCCTCGCGGTAGAGCTTCTTCAACGCCCCTCGCGCGAAGAGCGATCCCGAGCCCACCGAATGGAAGGCGGTCTCCTCGTAGCGGCCACCAGTGACGTCGTAACTGAAGATCCGGCCCTGGTCGGCGCGCAGGTCGTATCCCGCGAACAGCGGCACCACGGAGAGTCCCTGCATCGCCATCGGCAGGTTGCCGCGGATGAGCGCGGCGAGCCGGTTGGCCTTGCCGTCCATCGAGAGCGTGCTGCCCTCGATCTTCTCGTAGTGCTCGAGCTCGGTCTGGAACAGTCGCACCATCTCGACGGCGAGACCGGCGGTGCCGGCGATACCGACGGCGGAGAACTCATCCGCGGGGAAGACCTTCTCGATGTCGCGCTGGGCGATGATGTTGCCCATCGTGGCCCGGCGGTCACCGGCCATCACGACACCACCGGGGAACGTGGCCGCGACGATCGTGGTGGCGTGCGGCGCCAGCGCGCCCGCCCCCATCGGTGTCTCGGGGAGGACCCGGCGTCCCGGCAGCAGGTCGGGGGCCTGCGCGGCGAGGAAGTCCGCGAAGGACGACGTGCCGGGCTGCAGGTAGGCAGCGGGCAGTCGGGGATCGTTCTGAGCGCTCACCGGCGTCACTGACCGCCCTTCTGGATGAACGACTTCACGAAGTCCTCGGCGTTGGACTCCAGCACCTCGTCGATCTCGTCGAGGATGTCGTCGACCTCGGCGTCGAGGGCTTCCTTGCGCTCGGCGACATCGGTCTCCGGCGCGACCTCGGTGACCTCCTCAGTCTCTGAGGACTTCCGCGGCTGCTTCTGCTCCTGGGCCATGGTTCGACCCTATCCGGTGACCACGACCTCGGTGGTGGACGACAGGCGGTCCGGCGAAGCGACTCTCGGCGGCTTCGCCTGCGTCATCAGCCGGTCAGCGCTGCCACGAGCGCCGCGGCGGTGTCCGACCGGTCGATCAGGTCACCGACGTGGGCTCGAGTCCCGCGCAGCGGATCGATCGTCGGCACGCGCTGGAGCGACTCGCGGCCGGGGAGGTCGAAGATCACCGAGTCCCAGGACGCCGCCGCGATCGCCTCCGGGAACCGCTCCAGGCAGCGCCCTCGGAAGAACGCCCGGGTGTCCTCCGGCGGCTCGTGCATGGCCTCCTCGATCTGGGCGTCGTCGAGGAGGCGATCCATCCGACCCGCGGCCAGCAGGCGGTGGTAGAGGCCCTTCTCGGGCCTGATGTCGGTGTACTGGTAGTCGATGGCCTGCAACTTGGCGTCGTCCCAGGCCAGGCCGTCGCGACTGCGGTACTGCTCGAGCAGCTTGAGCTTGGCGACCCAGTCGAGCTCCCGGGCGCAGCTGAACGGATCCTGCTCGAGTCGCGTGAGCACCGACTCCCAGCGCGCCAGGACGTCGGCCGTCTGCGGGTCGACGTCGGAGCCGTAGCGGTCCTCCACGAACTTGCGCGCCAGGTCCAGGTACTCCAGCTGCAGCTGGACGGCGGTGAGCGTACGACCATCGGCGAGCGTGATGAGCTCTCGGAGCGTGGGGTCGTGGGAGACCGCGCGCAGGGCGGCGACCGGCCCGTCCACGCTGAGGTCGGCAGCGATGAAGCGCTCTTCGATCATCGCGAGCACGAGCGCCGTGGTGCCGATCTTGAGGTAGGTGGAGATCTCGGACATGTTCGCGTCGCCGATGATCACGTGCAGCCGTCGGTGCTTCTCCGGGTCGGCGTGCGGCTCGTCCCTCGTGTTGATGATCGGCCGCTTGAGCGTCGTCTCCAGTCCGACCTCGACCTCGAAGAAGTCGGCGCGCTGACTGATCTGGTACCCCTCGCCCCGTCCGTCCTGCCCTCGACCGACCCGACCCGCCCCGCAGATCACCTGGCGGCTGACGAAGAACGGGGTGAGGTGACGGACGATGTCGGCGAACGGGGTCGAACGCCGCATGAGGTAGTTCTCGTGCGCCCCGTAGGAAGCGCCCTTGTTGTCGGTGTTGTTCTTGTACAGCACGATCTGCGGCGCCGTCGGCAACTGCGCCGCCCACCGCGCGGCGTCGTGCATGACCTGCTCCCCGGCCTTGTCCCACCGCACGATGTCCAGCGGGGTGGTCACCTCCGGCGTGGAGTACTCCGGATGAGCGTGGTCGACGTAGAGCCTCGCTCCGTTGGTGAGGATGACGTTCGCGAGACCGAGGTCCTCGTCGGTGAGTTGCGAGGGGTCGGCCACCTGGCGTGACATGTCGAAGCCGCGCGCATCACGCAGCGGCGACTCCTCCTCGAAGTCCCAGCGTGCACGCCGGTCTCGTACCGTCGCGGAGGCGTAGGCGTTGACGACCTGGGAGGAGGCGACCATGGGGTTCGCGCCGGGCTGCCCCACCACCGAGATGCCGTACTCGACCTCGGTCCCCATCACCCGGCGCACGCTCATGACCTGAGCCTACGGCCCGGCCGCACCCCGCCGGCGCGTCGACGATTCAGCGGCGCTTCAGCAGCATCTGGGCGACGTAGATGATGGCGAGGATGACCAGGATCGCGATCAGGAACTTCAGCATGTCCAGATGATCGCGACGCACGCGGTGCTCCACCACACCCCTGGATGGTGAGGCCGAGCAGCCGTGGTCGAACCGAGCACATCGCCCGGCGCGACCACGGCCCGATGTCAGAGGTATTGCCCTGTGTTCGCGACGGTGTCGATCGAGCGGCCGGGCTCGGTGCCCTGCTTGCCCGTGATGAGGGTGCGGATGAACACGATCCGCTCGCCCTTCTTGCCCGAGATGCGCGCCCAGTCGTCGGGGTTGGTGGTGTTGGGGAGATCCTCGTTCTCCTTGAACTCATCGACACACGCCTGCATCAGGTGCGAGACCCGCAGGCCCTTCTGCGCGTCGTCGAGACCGGAGTTCAAGTAGTCCTTGATCGCCATCTTCTTCGCCCGGTCGACGATGTTCTGGATCATCGCGCCGGAGTTGAAGTCCTTGAAGTAGAGGACCTCCTTGTCGCCGTTGGCGTAGGTGACCTCGAGGAAGCGGTTCTCCTCGGTCTCGGAGTACATCCGCTCGACGGTGGCCTGGATCATCCCGGCCGCGCATGCGTCGCGGTTGCCGCCGAACTCGGCGACGTCGTGACCGTGCAGCGGCAGCGAGGAGGTCAGGTACTTGCTGAAGATGTCGCGCGCCGACTCCGCGTCCGGACGCTCGATCTTGATCTTCACGTCCAGCCGGCCGGGACGCAGGATCGCGGGGTCGATCATGTCCTCGCGGTTCGAGGCGCCGATGACCAGCACGTTCTCCAGCGTCTCGACGCCGTCGATCTCGCTGAGCAGCTGCGGCACGATCGTGTTCTCGACGTCGGAGGAGACGCCGGATCCACGGGTGCGGAACAACGAGTCCATCTCGTCGAAGAACACGATGACCGGTGTGCCCTGCGACGCCTTCTCGCGAGCGCGCTGGAACACCAGGCGGATGTGCCGCTCGGTCTCACCGACGTACTTGTTGAGCAGCTCGGGGCCTTTGATGTTGAGGAAGTAGGACTTCCCCTCGGCCCCGGTCTTCGCGGCGACCTTCTTGGCCAGGGAGTTCGCGACGGCCTTGGCGATCAGCGTCTTCCCGCACCCCGGCGGGCCGTACAGGAGGATGCCCTTGGGCGGCTTCAACTCGTGCTCGGCGAACAGCTCGGGGTGCAGGTACGGGAGCTCCACGGCGTCCTGGATCATCTCGATCTGGTTGCCCAGGCCGCCGATCGACTCGTAGGCGATGTCGGGGACCTCTTCGAGGACGAGCTCCTCGACCTCGGACTTCGGCACAACCTCGTAGACGTAGCCCGATCGTGAGTCGAGCAACAGCGAGTCGCCGGCCCGCAGGGTGATCTCGCGCAACGGCTGAGCGAGCCGTACGACCCGCTCCTCGTCGGCGTTGGCGATCACCAGGACGCGGTCGCCGTCGGCGAGCAGCTCCTTGAACATCACGACCTCGCCGACACTCTCGAACTCGAGCGCGGCAACGACGTTGAGAGCCTCGTTGAGCATGACCTCCTGGCCACGCTTCAGCTCGTCGAGCTCGACGGCGGGGCTGACGCTGACGCGCAGCTTGCGGCCACCGGTGAACACGTCGACGGTGTCGTCGTCGTTGCGGTGCAGGAAGGTCCCGAAGCCCGCCGGCGGTTGGGCGAGCCGATCGACCTCCTCCTTCAGCTTGGTGATCTGATCGCGAGCCTCACGCAGCGTGCTGGCCAGTCGCTCGTTCTGCGACGACACGGCGGCCAGTGACCGCTGCGCGTCGGCGAGACGCAACTCGAGCCCCCGGGATCCCGTGCCGGCCGGCGACTCGGCCAGTCGGCGGCGGAGGTCGACGACCTCGCCCTCCAGGAAGCGAACCTGCGCTATCAGCTCCTCGGCGTCCCACCCGTGGGAGCCGGCGCCCGGACCGGTGTTCATGTTCGACATTCGGTGCACCTCCTGTCTTGACGACCCTACCCCTGCCATCGGCGGGGAGACGGTGCATCCAGGTCAGGTGTCGGTCACGTTTTCGTCACCGGCCGGATCAGGGTGCTGATCAGTCCCCGGTCCGGTCATGGTCGACGACCGGTGCGGGGTCGGCGTCGCCGGGTGCCTCGACGGGAACGCCCGGTGGGCGGGGGCCGGTGTAGTCCGGTCCGTAGGCACCCGGGGCCGGACGGCGCTTCTTCAACGGCGGCCGCTGCCCCGGCGCCATCCGTCGAGCCGTGACCAAGAAGGCCGTGTGGCCGATCATCTTGTGCCCAGGGCGGACGGCGAGACCTTCGACGTGCCAGTCCCGCACCAGCGACTCCCACGGCGAGGGCTCGGTGAAGCCACCGTGCACGCGGACCGTCTCGACGAAGCGGGAGAGCTGGGTCGTCGTCGCCACGTAGGCACACACGATCCCCCCGGGACGCAGAGCGTCTGCCGCGGCATCCAGGCACTCCCACGGTGCGAGCATGTCGAGGATGATCCGGTCGCACCGTTCGCCCGAGGCCGGCAGCGCCTCGGCGAGGTCCCCGAGCGTCAAGGACCATGCCGGGTGCGTCTCGCCGTCAGGCGCGCCGAAGAACTGGGAGACGTTGCGGCGAGCGACATCCGCGAACTCCTCGCGCCGCTCGAACGACATCACCCGTCCGAACGGTCCCACCGCTCGCAGCAGCGAGCAGGTCAGCGCCCCCGAGCCCACGCCCGCCTCGACGACGTCCGCGCCCGGGAAGATGTCGGCCAGCGCAACGATCTGCGCGGCGTCCTTGGGGTAGACGACGGCAGCGCCGCGGGGCATCGAGACGACGAACTCCGACAGCAGGGGCCGGAAGACCAGGTACTCGCCGCCGGCGGACGAGGTGACCGTGAAGCCCTCCTCCCGCCCGATGAGGTCGTCGTGCTCCAGGTGACCCCGGCTGGAGAAGAACCGCTTGCCGGCCTCGAGGCAGAAGTTGTGGCGACGACCCTTCGCGTCGGTCAGGCGGACCCACTCACCCACGCGCAGCGGGCCGCGATGCACCCCGGACCAGGCCTGCGGGGCGACGTCCTCGCTCCGGGGCTCGCTCGTCGGCTCGGGAGACGGGTACTCAGAGGAATCCGCAGGCACGGGCGCACGCTATCCCGTCCCGGCTGCCCGTGTGCGAGGTGTCGGACGGGGACAACCGTGCTCGACCCTCGTCGCCTCGGGCGCTGGCCGCACCAGCGACCTGCGCTCCTGGCAAGGACGTCGGGCGGTGCTCTGGGAACGTTGTCGGTGGCGCTCCGTAGTGTCCTCCCCATGTCGTCCCCCGCCCCGATCGCCCCCGAGCGCACACCCGAGCGCAGCGAGATCGACGGCGAGCGCGTCCTGGCGGCGCTGTCCCCGAGTCGCGCCGGCGACTTCCTGGCGTGTCCGCTGCTCTACCGGTTCCGCAGTGTCGACCGCCTGCCCGAGCCCTGGTCGCGCGACGCCGTGCGCGGCACGGTCGTCCACCGGGTGTTGGAACTGCTCTACGACCTGCCTGCGGACGACCGCGACGCCGACAGGGCCGCGGCGATGATCGAACCCGCGTGGGAGGAGCTGCGGGCAGCCGAGCCGGACGTCGTCTCCATGTTCGGGTCGGACGAGGCCGTGGCCGCCGATGCCGAGCAGGCGTGGTTGACGTCGTGCCATCGCGTGCTCGCGCGGTACTTCTCCTTGGAAGATCCCCGCCGACTCGAGCCCGCGGGCCGCGAGCTGTACGTCGAGACGCTGCTCGAGTCCGGCCTGCTCCTGCGCGGCATCGTCGATCGCGTCGACGTGGCGCCCGACGGTGCTGTGCGCGTCGTCGACTACAAGACCGGCCGCGCTCCCGGCGAGGGGTTCGAAGCGAAGGCGCTCTTCCAGCTCAAGTTCTACGCACTCGTGTGGTGGCGCCTGCACGGCGTGATCCCCGCGATGCTCCAGATCGTCTATCTGGGCAGTGGCGAGGTGCTGCGCTACTCCCCCGACGAGCAGGACCTGCGCGCGACCGAGCGCAAGGCGCATGCGATCTGGCAGGCCATCGAGACCGCCCGCGACTCCGGTGCGTGGCAGCCGCGGCGGGGTCCGCTCTGCGGTTGGTGCGCGCACCAGGCGCTGTGTCCGGAGTGGGGTGGCACACCACCACCGCTGCCCGAGCGGACCGAGGAGTCTGCGCGTCCCCAGCAGCAGTCCGGATAGATCAGGCTCGGGAGCTCACAGGCCGTTGCGCTCAGCCCAGATCGCGGCCTGGGTGCGGTCGGAGACGCCGATCCTGGCGAAGGCCGACGTCAGGTGCGCCTTCACGGTGCGCTCGCTGATGTTGAGGCGCCGCGCGATCAGACGATTGGTGAGACCGTCCTTCACCAGGGTCAGGATCTCGGTCTCGCGCGCTGTCAGCTGGACGGTCGTGGTGCTGCTCCGCGGCCCGATCAGCGTGCGCGCCGCACGGGGGTGGATGGGGGACTCTCCGCGGTGCACGGCACGAATCCCGTTCAGCACGTCGTCGGGGTCGGCGTCCTTGAGCAGGTAGCCGACCGCGCCCGCCTCCAGCGCGCCGAAGATCCGCTCGCTGTCGGAGAAGGAGGTCAACACCAGCACATCTGCGAGCCCCTCGGCGACGATCTGCCGCGTCGCGGAGACGCCGTCGACGCCGGGCATCTGGAGATCCATCAGCACGACGTCGGGGCGGGTGGTGCGCGCGACGTCGACGGCCTGGGCGCCGTCGGCGGCCTCACCGACGACCTCGATGTCGCCGACGGCCCGCAGCAGCTGGCCCATACCCGCGCGGATGACGGCGTGATCGTCCACCAGGACCACGCGGATCGGCATCGCCGCGCTTGCGGACCCCGACGTCGACTCCTCAGTCATCCTGCTCCACTTCCAGTCTCACCTCGGTGCCCTCTCCCGGCGCCGATGTCACGGTCAACTCGCCGCCACGGTCGCGCACGAGGCTGCTCATCCCCTTCAGCCCGTAGTGCTCGGCCGAGCGCGGAGCCGTGGGGGTGAACCCGACGCCGTCGTCGACGACCTCGAGCGTGAGGATCCTCCCATCGCTGCGCACCGTGACCGCCAACGTGGAGGCCTGGGCGTGGCGGAGAGCGTTGCGGACGGCCTCCTGCGCGACGCGGAGCACGAGCGAGGCGATCTCGTCCGAGGCGCCGTCGGCGCCGATGACGCTGACCGATGCGGACACGCCGACGGCGGCGGCGGGTGCGATCAGGTCGCCCAGCGCGGCCCCGAGCCCGTCAGCCTGGATCTCGGGCGGATGGATCTCGGCGAGCAGCGCGCGCAGGCCCTTGAGCGAGTCGCGCAGGGAGTCGTTGGCGGCGGTCATCTGCGCACGCACCTGAGGAGCGACGGAGTCGTCGCGTGCCAGACCCGCGAGGTGGAAGGACGTGCCGGCGAGATCCTGGACGACGCCGTCGTGCAGGTCTCGGGCGATGCGCCGCCTCTCGGCGTCGGAGGCGTCGAGGCCCGTCTGGAGCAGACGCTCGCGCTCGTCGCCGGCTCGGCGGACGTCGCGGGTGAGGACCCAGATGATGGGCGTGACCAGGATGAGCAGCAGCGCCAGCGCGGAGAGGGTGATCCATCGGAACGGTTGGTAGATCTGCTGGCGTCGCTGCTCGAGGTCGTCGAGGGAGTAGAAGGCCTCGAAAAGCAGCGGGGTGCCGTTGCGGGCGATCAGCTTCGTGAAGATCTGCACCGTGCCCGACGCCGCGCCGGTCGGGTTCTTCGCGAAGGGGACGTCGTCGCCGAGGACGACCTCGCCGGTACCGCCGTCGCGCAGCACGCGCTGCTGCGCACCGGTCAACGGAAGCTTGACTCCGAGACGGAGTCGTTCCCGCGCCTCACCGGAGGCGGTGGTGTAGATCAACTTGCCGCCGCGGCCCCAGATATTGACGTGCGTGACCGACCCGACCTCGAGCCGGTACTTCACCGCACGGTCGAACCGGTCCAGCGCGCCGGTGTTGCCGTCGACGAAGTCGGCCCTCACGGCCGGTGCGACCACCGACTCGGCGAGCACCTCGTTGATCGAGCGCGCCTCGGCCCGAGCCTCACGGTCGGCCGCCTGACGCGCCACGACACCGGTGCCGATGCTCAGGGCGAGCAGCGTGAGCGCGCCGATCGCCAGGAAACGGGCGACCGGATTCGCGACGAGCGCCCTCAGAACTGCCGCTCCGTGCGACAGACCTCGCCCGTCGCGGTGTTCTTGGCCATGAAGAGGATGGTATCGGGGCCTGGCAGATTGATCATCGATCGCTCGATACGCAGGGACCGGTCGGCGTCCTTGGCCCGGAGCTTGCCCTCGGCGGAGACATCGCCGTCATGCTTCATCCGCCATTCCCACACGTCGTTGTCGTCGCTCCAGACGACGCCGACGACCGTGAGGCGGGAGTTGTTGTTCGACGCCTCGAAGATACGCAGGCGGAAGTCCGAGGTGCGGGCACAGTCATCCCGTCCGGGATCATCGCCACTCGCAACCCCCGCAGGGAGGGAGACGAGCGCCGCTGCACCCAGCGTGATGCCGAGTGTGGCGATGAGCCCGCGACGGGATGACATGTGGACCTGCTTCCTACTAGCCACGGAGACTGCCGCATCTCCGCGTAGGACCAGTATCGAGGTCTCAGGAAAGCCTCAGGAAGTTGTCCGTTGGTACTAGTACCGCCCGTCGCGACTCACGGCCCCGGGGTGTCTGCGTGGGAGACGGACGGGTCGTGGAGGTGGCACGCCACCTCGACCCTGCCCTCGCCACCCGGTGCGACGCGGAGGCGAGGCTCCTGGCCCGGCGCCAGGTCGATCCTGACGCCGTCCGACTCGGTGCGCCAGCCCGTGACTCCACGCCAGAAGGGATCCGTCACATCGGCGGCCCGCGCACGATCGAGCAGCGCGGCCGCAGCATCCGGATCGCGGGTCGAGATGCGCAAGCCCCCGTCACGGTGGGTACCGACCGCACCGAGGTCGCCGACGACGCGCGCGTCGGATTCGTAGTCCGCGAGGCCGGAACCGGCCCAGTAGCGCTCGAGCTGATCACGCAGGTCGCGGGCCTCCCACCCACAGGGGGCGAACGCAGCGGGGCAGCGTGGGTGGAATGCGCATCCCGACGGCGGTTCGGCTGCGTCGGGGACCTCGCCGCGCGGCAGGTCCCGAGGCAACATCCGCGTCGGATCCGGGTCGGGGACGGCGGCGAGCAACGCCTGCGTGTAGGGATGGCGAGGCGCAGCGAAGATCTCCGCGGTCGGACCGATCTCGACGACCCGGCCCAGATACATGATCGCGATCCGGTCGCAGAAGTACTTCGCGCTCGCGAGGTCGTGCGTGATGTAGAGGTAGGTCAGCCCGAGATCGCTCTTGAGGTCGAGCATCAGCTGGAGGATCTTGGCGCGGACGCTCATGTCGAGCATCGAGATCGGCTCGTCGGCGACCAGCACCTGCGGTCCCATGATGATCGCCCGGGCGATCACAGCCCGCTGCTTCTGACCGCCCGACAGGTCAGCGGGCAGCTTCGAGGCGAACCGCTCCACCGGACTGAGGCCGACGCGCTCCAGAGCCTCGTGAACGCGGCGCCGAAGCTCCGCGCCCGACGCGAGACCGTGCACGACGAGTGGGTCGCCGACCGCGCGCTCGATGGTCATCGACGGGTTCAGCGCGGCGCCCGGATCCTGGAAGACCATCTGGACGTCGGTGCGGAGGCCGCGGAGTGCGCGAGGGCTCATCGCCGAGACGAGCTGCGCCTCGGCGTCGTCGTGCCCGCGATAGCGGATCGATCCCGCGGTAGCGGGCGCGAGCCCGAGCATCGCGCGGCCCAGCGTCGACTTCCCGCTGCCGGACTCCCCCACGACACCGAGCACCTCGCCCCGTCCGAGCTGGAGGCTCACGCCGTCGAGCGCCTTCACGGTGCGGGTCTCCAGCCCGAGCAGCCGGGCGAGCGCACCGCCCTGGAGGCGATAGTGGACGGCGAGATCCTCGACCTCGATGACGGGATCCTGATCAGGCCTCATCGGCGACCAGCACCTCCTCGGTCGTCAGGGGCGACCGGTCTTCCGCCGAGAGATCGGCAGCGACCGGGGCGCCGTCCGCGATGTCGGCCGCCCAGCACGACACACGCGAGCCGGCATCGGTGATCCGGGCACGCGGCGCCCGGGTCGCGCAGATCTGCATCGCATCCGGACAGCGTGGATGGAACGAGCAGCCCGGCGGCGGCTCGGAGAGGTCGGGCGGCGACCCGCCGATGAACTCCAGGCCCTCGGTGGACAGGGTGATCGTGGAGCGCAGGAGCTCGCGGGTGTAGGAGTGGCGTGGCCGCGCGAAGACCTCGCGCGCCTCGCCGATCTCCACGATCCTCCCGGCGTACATCACGGCGACGCGGTCGCACGCCTCCGCGACGATGCCGAGGTTGTGGGTGATGAGCAGCATCGCCGTCTCGTAGGTGGCACGCAGGTCGTGCAGGGTGCGCACGATCTGCGCCTCCACCAGGACGTCGAGAGCCGTGGTCGGCTCGTCGGCGACGACGAACGCCGGGCGGAGCACCAACGTCAGCGCGATCATGATCCGCTGCCGCATGCCCCCGGAGAACTCGTGCGGATAGGCGCGGTAGCGCGTCGGCGGGATGCCCATCACCCGGAGCGCCTCCAGCGAGCGCCGTTCGACCTCCGCTCCCGAGAGTCCCTGCTCGTGGGCACGCAGCGTCTCGGTGAAGTGGTCGCTGACCCGCATCAGCGGGTTCAGCCGGGTGAGCGGCTCTTGGAAGATCATCCCGAGACGGGCGCCACGCATGGCGTACTGGTCGCGGGGACGCATCGACAGCATGTCCTGTCCCTCGAAGCGCAGCGCCCCGTCGCGCGCGGCGCCGTCCGGCAGCAGGCCGAGCAACCCTCGACCCAGGGTGGACTTGCCGCACCCGGACTCCCCCACCAGGCCGAGGATCTCCCCGCGTCGTACGTCGAAGCTGACGCGGTCGACGGCCCGTACCGGACCCCGCTCGGTGCCGTACCAGACCCTGAGGTCCTCGGCCTCGAGCACCACCTCGCGTGGCTGGCTCGGATCTCCCGGAACAGATGTCATCACGCTTCCTCCCGCGGGGTGAGGACGACGGGACGCAACCGTCGACGTCGTAGCGCCGGGTTGAGCGTCTCGTTCAGGCCCTCGCCGACCAGGGTGAGCCCCGTGATCAGCGCGATGATCGCCAGACCGGGCCAGAACGCCGGGGCGAACACGCCGGCTGAGACGTCGTCGAGGGCCCGGCTCAGGTCGTATCCCCACTCCGACGCCTCGGTCGGCTGGATGCCCAGGCCCAGGAACCCGAGCGCAGCAAGCGTGCCGAGTGCGTCGGCGGCGTTGAGGGTGCCGATCACCGGCACCGACTGCACCACGTTGCCGAAGACGTACTTGCGCATCACGGTCACCGGCGGAGCGCCGATCGCGCGCGCCGCCTCGACGTAGGTCGCCTCCCGCGCCGCGACCGTCGTGTTGCGCACGACCCGGAAGTACTGCGGGATGTAGATCGCCGTGAGCGACAACGCGGCGGCAAGGATGCCCCCGCCGATCGCGTTGCGCAGCAGGAACGAGAACACGATCGCCAGGAGCAGGGAGGGGAAGGAGTACAGCGCGTCCATCAGGAACACGGTGATCCGGTCGAACCAGCCCCCTGTGTAGCCCGACACGATCCCGAGCGGCACCCCGACCACCGCGGACAGCAGGATCGAGAGGCCCACGACGAGCAACGCCGTCCGGGCTCCCCAGATCACCCGGGAGAAGATGTCGTAGAACTGGTCGTTGGTACCGAGCAGATGCTCGCCGGAGGCGCCCGCGAGCTTGGGGAACCGGACGCCGTCGACCGAGCGCTGCGCGAAGTCGTAGGGCGCGATCCACGGAGCGAGCAGCGCGAAGACGACGAAGACGCCGGTGATCAGGACGCCGGTCAGGAACAGGTAGCGGGCCAGCCCCTGGGTGTTCCAGATCGTCTGGAACACCCGCGGCGTGCGCACTCGGCGTGCCATGTCAGTACCTCACTCGCGGGTCGATCAGGGCGTTGACGATGTCGACGATCAGGCTCACCAGCACCACGGCGATCGCGAAGAAGGTCACCAGCCCTTGAACCGCCACGTAGTCGCGCGCGGTGACGTAGGCGACGAGCTCGGTGCCCAGCCCCGGCCAGTTGAACGTGCGCTCGGTCAGGATCGCGCCCGACAGGGTGAGGGCGAACTGGAGACCGATGACGGTCACGACCGGGACCAGGGCGTTGCGGAAGGCGTGGAAGCGGACGACGCGGCGCTCGGGGATGCCGCGGGCGCGCGCTGCTTCGACGTAGTCGCCCTTGAGCGACTGGATGACGTTGACCCGGACGAGTCGGATGATCACGCCGCAGATCAGCAGACCGAGGGTGAAACAGGGCAGCACATGGTGTTGGAGGACGTCGCGGACGCCGACCCAGTCGTTGTCCAGCGCCGCGTCGAGCAGCAGGATCCCGGTGCGGTCGGGCACGAGGTACTTCGTCTCGGCGGTGGCGATGTCGTAGGTCGGCCAGCTCGGCACGAACCTGACGACGAAGAGGACGAGCATGAGCCCGACCCAGAAGATCGGCGCCGCGTAGGTGACGATGCCGAAGATCCGGATCCCCGCGTCGAGCGCGCTGTCGCGACGTCGACCGGCGAGCCGTCCCAGCGGGAGGCCGACCACCAGCGCGAAGAGGAACGCCCCGAGCGTGAGGGTCAACGTGGCGCCGCCCTGGTTGGCGATGATGTCCAGCACCGGCCTGCCGTTGCTGATCGTGGTGCCGAAGTCGAGCCGGCACACGTCGCCGAGGTAGTCCAGGTACTGCACGATGAGGGGCCGGTCCAGGCCGAGCGCAGCACGGCGCGCGTCGAGCGCGTCCTCGCTCAACTTGTCGCCGACCGCCGCGGAGACCGGATCCCCCGGAGCGATGCGGAGCAGCACGAAGACCATCGTGAGCAGCACCCACATCATCGGGATGACCAGCATCAGCCGGACCGCGATGTAGCGCGGCAGCGAGCCGGACGCCGTCACCGTGCTCATATCCCCCGCCTTCCCGGACGTCGAGCAGCCGCAGGCGGGGCGACGTCGACCATGACGCCGCCCCGCCGCGACGGTTGGATCACTCGGACTTGCTGATCATCCAGAACCGGAAGATGTACGTCGGGTCGAGCGTGTCGGCCACGCCCTCCATCTGGTCCGTGGCGACGGCGACGTTGCGGCCGTTCCACGACGGGATCACCGGCACGTCCTCGGCCACGATGTCCTGCAACTCGCCGAAGATCTCCTCGCGCGCTGCGGTGTCGGTCTCGCCGAGCTCGGCGTCGAGCAGGGTGTTCACCTCGTCGCTGGAGTAGCCGTTGGCGAAGAAGCCGCCGTCGCGCACGAACGGAGTGAGGTAGTTGTCGGCATCGAGGAAGTCGGGGTACCAGCCGAGCATGTGGAGGTCGTAGGCACCCTCCTTGTAGAGGTTCTGGTACTCCTCCCACTCGGCGTCCGCGAGCGTGACGTCGAAGAGACCCTGCGCCTCGAGCTGCTCCTCGAACTCGGTCGCCTCATCGACGGCGTTCGTGCCGTAACGGGTGGGGGTGTAGCCGAGTGTGATCTTCACCGGGGTGGCGATACCGGCGTCCTGAAGGATCTGTGCGGCGGCGTCGGACGACGGGTCGCCGTAGCGCGCCTCGAAGGAGTCGCGCTGGCCCCCGAACCCCGGCGGCACGATCGAGTAGGACGGCGTGACGGTGCCGTCGTAGGCGTTCGCGGCGATCGCGTCGCGGTCGATGATCTGCGCGGCGGCCTGACGCACCGCCTGGTCCTTGCCGGGGCCGGCGCCGAGCTGCCAGACCCAGTAGCGGAACTCGGAGCCCTCGCCCTCGAGCACCTCGACCTTGCCCTCCTCCTCCAGAGAGTTGAGGTCGGTCGGAGTCAGGGTGCGCCAGGCGACGTCGATCTGCTCGGAGGCGATCGCGGTGCGCAACGGCGTCGGGTCGTTGAAGTACTGGACGAAGATCGTCTTGGTCTTCGGCGCGCGGGGGCCGTCGTAGTTCTCGTTGGCCTCGAGGGTCGCCTGCTCGCCGTCGGCGTAGGAGGCGAGTGTGTAGGGGCCCGAGCCGATCACGTCAGCGTCGCCGATCAGCTTGTCGGCCGGGAAGGTCTCCTCGTCGACGATCGATCCGGTGGCGGTCGAGAGCACCTTCAGGAAGGTCTGGTCCGGGATGTTGAGGTTGAACACCACGGTGAGGTCGTCGGGAGTCTCGATCGCGCCCTCGGCGAGTGCGGGGCTCTCGTCGTCGCCGTTGCTGATCGAGCCGAGAAGCACCGAGGAGCCGTTGGGGTCGGCGATACGGATGTTGCGCTCGAAGGAGAACTTCACGTCCGAGGAGGTGAGCTCGTTGCCGTTGGAGAAGGTCAGGCCCTCGCGCAACGTGCAGGTGACTGTCTGGGCGTCGGTGTACTCGCACGACTCGGCGGCGTCGCCGGTCGGCTCCTCGGCGTTCGCCTCGATGGTGACCAGCTGCTCGAAGATGTTGTACTGCATGTTCCACGAGCCGACGTCGTACGCGCCGGCGGGATCCATCGCGGTGATGACCTCGGTCGTGCCGAGCGTCCAGGAGCCGCTGGCCGATCCACCGCCGCCTCCCCCGTCGCTCTTGTCGCGCGAGCTCTCACCGCAAGCGGCGAGGCCGGTGGCCAGGATCGCGACGCCCGTCAGGGCCAGCGCGCGTCGTGCTCGGATCACAGGGATACCTCCATCGATGGGGCAGGGATCTCGGCAACGTACTCCCGGCTCCGGGGCCTGACCACCCTCGTCGCGGCGTCCGCGGGTCGCGATCTCGCAACGATCTGGCGCGTGAGCCGGGAGGCGCCGGAGATCCTCCGGTACGCCGGTGGTGGCGGACAGGCGGATCACGAGCGATGGGGGCCTGGCGCGCTCCTCGGCTAGCGGTCCGTCACGGTGGTTGAGGAGGCCCGAGGAACGAGGGTCGTCTCGACACCCGGTGAGCCAGGCGTCTGCCCTGACCGACGGGGTCTCGAGACGCTCGCTGAGCTCGCTCCTCGACCACCGGTCGCGGGGGCCGCTCAGGCCGAGGGGGCCTCCGCCATCAGGCCAGGGAGATCGGCTACGTCGAGGCCCGCGAGGCTCTCGCGCAGCACCCGTCGCGGGCTCGGCGGGACGTCGACGTGACACGGCACCGCCAGGACGACACAGCCTGCGGCCTCGGCCGAGTCGCACCCGGTCACCGAGTCCTCGATCGCCAGGCAGGCGGCAGGGTCGACGTCGAGGAGCCGCGCCGCCTCCAGGTACGGGTCGGGGAACGGCTTGCCTCGCGCGACGGCGTCGCCGGTCACGATCGCGTCGAACTCGAGCGGGCGGAGCGCGAGGAGGATCGGGTCGACGAAACGCCGGTACGACATCGTCACCAGGGCCGTCGGCACACCGCTCTCGGCGAGCTCGGCCAGCAGCTCGCGCGCGCCCGGACGCCACGGCACGGCCTTCTCGACACGAGCTGTCACACCGTCGAGGAGGTACTCGACGATCTCGGCCGGCGTCATCTCCAGACCCATCTGGTCGCGGATGATCTGTCCCGAGACGAGCAGGTCGCTTCCGACCAGCTGCATCGCCTGGTCGTGCGTCCAGGTCGTGCCGTGCTGCTCGGCGAGCGCGACCTCTGTCGCCATCCAGTAGGGCTCGGTGTCGACCAGCGTGCCGTCCATGTCCCACAGGACGGCGGCCGGCCGGGCGTCGGCACGCATCGTCAGTCCTCCGGTTCGTACCCGAGGTTCGGCGAGAGCCACCGCTCGGCCTCAGCCATCGTCCAGCCCTTGCGGGCCGCGTACGCCTCGACCTGGTCGCGCCCGAGACGGCCCACGACGAAGTACTGGGCCTGTGGGTGGGAGAAGTACCAGCCCGAGACCGAGGCGCCGGGCCACATCGCCATCGACTCGGTCAGTTCGATGCCGGTACCGGCCTCGACGTCCAGGAGGTCCCAGAGGATGAGCTTCTCGGTGTGGTCGGGACAGGCCGGATAGCCGGGCGCGGGGCGGATCCCGGTGTACTTCTCGGCGATCAGGTCTTCGTTGGAGAGCTGCTCGGTGGGCACGTGACCCCAGAACTCGGTACGGACGCGCTGGTGGAGACGCTCCGCGAAGGCCTCCGCGAGTCGGTCCGCGAGCGACTCGAGCAGGATCGCGCTGTAGTCGTCGGGCGCCTCCTTGAACGCGCTGACGCGCTCGGGCAGGCCGATCCCCGCCGTCACCGCGAAACCGCCGACGTAGTCGGCGATCTCGGAGCCGACCGGGGCGATGTAGTCGGCGAGCGAGCGGTTCGGGATGCCCTCGCGGTGCTCACCCTGCTGACGGAGGTGGTGCAACCTCGTCGCGACCTCGCTGCGGGAGTCGTCCGCGTAGACCAGGGTGTCGTCGCCGTCGGCGGCAGCCGGGAAGAACCCGTAGACACCGCGAGCGGTCACCCATCTCTCGGCGATCATCTGGTCGAGCATCGCCTGGGCGTCGTCGTACAGCTTCCGCGCGGCCTCGCCCTGGGTGGGGCTGTTGAGGATGTCGGGGAACTTGCCCTTCATCTCCCAGGCGTTGAAGAAGGGCTGCCAGTCGATGTAGTCGCGGAGCTCGGCGAGGTCGTAGTCCTCCAGCACGTGGCGCCCGGGCTCCTTCGGGCTCGGCGCGGTGTAGCCGGTCCAGTCGATCGGCGAGGAGTTCGCCCGTGCCGCCTCGTATGGGAGCAGTTTCCGCTCGCCCTTGCCGGCGTGACGAGTGCGCAGCGCCTCGTAGTCGAGCTCGATGTCGGCCATCAGCTCGTCTCGGCGGGTCTCGTGCAGCAGCGCCGCGGCCGTGGGCACGGAACGGGAGGCGTCCTTGACCCAGACGACCGGGCCCTGGTACTTCGGATCGACCTTGACCGCCGTGTGGGCGCGCGAGGTGGTGGCGCCACCGATCAGCAGCGGGATGCTGAAGCCCTGACGCTGCATCTCGGTGGCGAGGTTGACCATCTCGTCGAGCGAGGGCGTGATCAGGCCGGACAGGCCGATCATGTCCGCGCCGACCTCGGCCGCCGTGTCGAGGATCTTCTGCGCCGGCACCATCACCCCGAGGTCGATGACCTCGTAGTTGTTGCACTGCAGCACCACGCCGACGATGTTCTTGCCGATGTCGTGCACGTCGCCCTTCACCGTCGCCATCACGATCGTGCCGTTGGTCTCCTTGGCGGTGGCGAACTCGGGGTTGTCGAGCTTCTCCTGCTCGATGAACGGGATCAGGTAGGCCACGGCCTTCTTCATCACCCGAGCGGACTTCACGACCTGGGGAAGGAACATCTTCCCTGCGCCGAAGAGGTCGCCGACCACGTTCATCCCGTCCATGAGGGGACCCTCGATCACCTCGATCGGACGGCGACCCTGCTCGGCGAGCTCGGCGCGGAGCTCCTCGGTGTCGGCCTCGACGTGGGCGTCGATGCCCTTCACCAGAGCATGGGTGATCCGCTCCCCTGCGGGCAGCGAGCGCCACTCCTCGGCGGTGGCCTCGACCTGCTCGCCGGACCGGTTGTGGGCCTCGGCGATCTCGAGCAGTCGTTCGGCGGCATCCGGACGCCGGTTGAGGACGACGTCCTCGATCCGCTCGCGTAGCTCCGGCTCAACCTCGTCGTAGATCACCAGCGCGCCCGCGTTGACGATGCCCATGTCGAGCCCGGCCTCGATCGCGTGGAAGAGGAAGACAGCGTGGATCGCCTCGCGCACCGGGTTGTTGCCCCGGAAGGAGAAGCTCACGTTGGAGATGCCACCGGAGACCTTGGCGCCGGGCAGGTTCTGCTTGATCCAGCGCACGGCCTCGATGAAGTCGACGCCGTAGCTCGCGTGCTCCTCGATGCCCGTCGCGACCGCGAACACGTTCGGGTCGAAGATGATGTCCTCGGGGTCGAACGCGACCTCGTCGACCAGGATCCGGTACGCACGTTCGCAGATGGCCTTGCGGCGCTCGAGGTTGTCGGCCTGACCGTCCTCGTCGAAGGCCATCACCACGGCCGCCGCGCCGTAGCGCTTGACCAGCGCGGCCTGCTCGCGGAACTTCTCCTCGCCCTCCTTGAGCGAGATCGAGTTCACGATGGCCTTGCCCTGGACGTTCTTGAGACCGGCCTCGATCACCTCCCACTTCGAGGAGTCGACCATGATCGGCACCCGGCTGATGTCGGGCTCGCTGGCGATGAGCTTGGTGAAGCGGTCCATCGCCGCGACGCCGTCGATCATGCCCTCGTCCATGTTGACGTCGATGACCTGCGCGCCGTTCTCGACCTGCTGGGAGGCCACCGACAGCGCCGTGTCGTAGTCGCCGTCCTTGATCAGCTTGCGGAAGCGGGCCGAGCCGGTGATGTTCGTGCGCTCGCCGACGTTCACGAACAGCGAGCCCGCAGCGATCGTGAAGGGCTCGAGGCCCGAGAGCCGCATCGCCGGCTCGAGCGCGACGTTCTCGCGACGTGGCTTGTCGGCCACGGCACGCGCGATCGCGGCGATGTGCGCGGGTGTGGTGCCGCAGCAACCACCGGCCAGGTTGAGGAACCCGGCGTCCGCGAACTCGGCCACCATGGCGGCCGTCTCCTCCGGCGACTCGTCGTACTCCCCGAAGGCGTTCGGCAGTCCCGCGTTGGGGTAGCAGGAGACGAAACTCTCCGCGATGCGCGACATCTCGGCGATGTAGGGCCGCATCTCCTTCGCCCCCAGGGCGCAGTTGAGGCCGATCGCCAGCGGCTTGGCGTGTCGCACACTTGCCCAGAACGCCTCGGTCACCTGCCCCGACAGCGTGCGGCCCGAGGCGTCGGTGATGGTTCCGGAGATGATCACCGGCCACCGTCGGCCACGCGCGTCGAAGACCTGCTCGACAGCGAAGATCGCCGCCTTGGCGTTGAGCGTGTCGAAGATCGTCTCGATGAAGATCAGGTCCGAGCCGCCGTCGACCAACCCGTTCGTGGCCTCGACGTACGCCGCGACCAGACCGTCCCAGGAGACATTGCGGGCGCCGGGATCGTTCACGTCGGGCGAGATCGAGGCGGTCCGGGTCGTCGGACCCAGCGCTCCACCGACGTAGCGCGGAACGCCTGTCGCGGCGGCGACCTCGTCGCAGACCTGCCGTGCCAGACGCGCGGCCTCGAAGTTCAGTTCGTAGGCGAGGTCCTCCATGCCGTAGTCGGCGAGGGAGACGGCGTTGGCGTTGAACGTATTGGTCTCGATGATGTCGGCGCCGGCCTCGAGGTACTCGCGGTGGATGCCGGCGATGATGTCGGGCTGGGTCAGTGTGAGCAGGTCGTTGTTGCCCTGGAGGTCGCTCGGCCAGTCGGCGAACCGCTCGCCTCGGTACCCCTCCTCCGACGGCCGGTCGCGCTGGATCGCCGTCCCCATTGCGCCGTCGAGCACCACGATCCGCTCGCGCAGCAGCGCGGTCAGCTCCTCGGTGACGTCGGGGCGCAGATCAGGCAACGCGTGCTCCTCATGCTCAGCCTGGTGGACGGCTGTCTCACAGGTCAGGACCGTCGTCCATCACGTGGACGTCGAGACCGGAATCGTGTCACCGGCCTCGCCGTGCAACGAAATCCCGGCGCGCTCGATTCCGCGGACCGACGCGACACCGCCGGCTCAGGGAGCCGTGGCGCTGTGCTGGCGAGCCTCGCCGGCTGACTACGCTGGCGAAGTGATCGAGGTCGAGGAAGCGCCCGCATTGGTCTCCCCCGTGGTGATTGCGGCCTTCGAAGGTTGGAACGATGCTGCCGACGCCGCCTCGTCGGTCGTGGATCACCTGATCGAGGTGTGGGATGCCCGGATCGTCGCCGCCCTCGACCCCGAGGACTTCTACGACTTCCAGGTCAACCGCCCGATGGTGGGCCTCGACGAGAACGGTCATCGCCGGCTGACGTGGCCCACGACCCGAATCGCGATCGCCCAGCCGCCTCATCTGGACCGCGACGTCATCTTGATCCGCGGGATCGAGCCGAGCATGCGGTGGCGACAGTTCTGCGCCGAGCTGCTCGCCACCTGCGACGACCTCGGAGCGGAGCTCGTCATCACCCTCGGGGCGTTGTTGGCCGACACGCCGCACACCCGTCCGATCCCGGTCAACGGCACCGCGACCGAGCCCGACCTCGTCGATCGGCTCGCGCTGGAACCCTCGACGTACGAAGGGCCGACGGGCATCGTCGGCGTGCTGCAGGACGCGTGCGTGCGCGTCGACATGCCCGCGGTCTCCTACTGGGCCGCGGTCCCCCACTACGTCGCGCAGCCACCGTGTCCCAAGGCCACCTTGGCGTTGCTCCAGCAGTTGGAGGAGTTGCTGGAGACCACGATTCCGCTCGGCGATCTGCCCGAGGACGCCCGCGCGTGGGAGCGCGGCGTCGACGAACTGGCGCAGGAGGACGAGGACATCGCCGACTACGTGCGCTCGCTGGAGGAGGCGCGCGACACCACCGACCTGCCGGAGGCCTCGGGCGACGCCATCGCCGCGGAGTTCGAGCGGTACCTCAAGCGGCGCGGCGACGGGTTCGACGGCGGCTGAGCGCGACCCCGGCCACGCCCGGGAGACCGGCCGTCAGAGCGCGATGCCGAGTGCGGCGTCGACGACCCGGTGGATGGTGGCTGCTGCAGCAGGATCGGAGTTGTCGGCCAGCCCGTCGACCCCGAGCGTCGCCGCGACCCAGCGATCGATGGCCGCGGTCGCGCGCGGCGCATCGAGGTCGTCGGCCAGGGCTGCCAGCACCTCGTGGACGACGGGCTCGGCCGGGGCGCCCGCACCGAGGGCGATCGCGCGACGCCACTCGGCGAGGTCGTCGAGGGCGGTGAACACCTCGGCGTCGGCCCACTCCCAGTCGCTGCGGAAGTGGTGCCGCAGCAGCGAGAGCCGGATCGCCATCGGATCGATGTCGCTGTTGCGCAGTGCCGAGACGAAGACCAGGTTGCCGCGCGACTTCGACATCTTCTCGCCGTCGTAGGCCACCATTCCGGCGTGGCTGTAAACGCGAGCGAACGGCGCGTCGCGGTCGAGGACCTGGGCGTGCCCGGCACACATCTCGTGGTGGGGGAACACCAGGTCGCTGCCGCCGCCCTGGACGTCGAACCCTGAGCCGAGGTACTGCCGGGCGATCGCTGCACACTCGATGTGCCATCCGGGGCGGCCCGGGCCGAAGGGACTGGGCCAGGACGGCTCACCAGGACGCTCACCGCGCCAGACCACGCAGTCGAGAGGGTCGCGCTTGCCCGGGCGGTCGGGGTCGCCGCCCCGCTCGCCGAACAGGGTGAGCATGGTGTCGCGGTCATAGCCGGACTCGTCACCGAACGCCGGGTCGGCGGCGACGGAGTAGTAGAGATCGGTCTCGACGCGGTAGATCGCGCCGGCCGCGTCGAGCGCCTCGATCATCTCCACCACCAGAGGGATCGACTCCACGGCACCGATGTAGTGCGCTGGCGGGACGACTCGCAGCGCCTGCATGTCGGCACGGAAGAGCTCGGTCTCCCGCTCGGCCAACTCCATCCAGTCGACGTGGACCCTGTCGGCGCGCTCCAGCAGCGGATCGTCGACGTCGGTGACGTTCTGCACATAGGTGACGGCGTGTCCGGCGTTGCGCCAGGCGCGGTTGAGGAGGTCGAAGCCGAGGTAGGTCGCCGCGTGACCCAGGTGGGTGGCGTCGTAGGGCGTGATGCCGCACACGTAGAGCCGGCCGGCGTCGCCGGACGGCGTCGCCGCGACGAGGGCGCCGGACGCGGTGTCGTGGAGGCGGACCGCCGGCCCGACCATCGGCAGGGCGGGGATCTCCGGAGCTTCCCAGGCACGCATGTTCGAAGCCTAACGAGAACCCTGCTGCTCAGAACGGCGGCCACGGGATGACCGGCCACGAGCCCTCGGGTGCCGGCAGCACACCGCGATCGAGCAGGTCCTCGCACCGGTTCACCAGGCACTCGATCTCGAGGTCGGTCAGATGTGCGGTGAGCGTGTCGGCCAGACCGTCGGACAGGCCACCGAGCACGCGTTGGACGCCGTCCCGCTCATCGTCGGTCAGGCTCTCACCGTGCCACCCCCACAGCACGGTGCGGAGTTTCGGCTCGTAGTGGAACGTCAGACCGTGATCCACCCCGTAGCGGTGCCCGCCGGGCATCTCCAGGACGTGGCCGCCCTTGCGGTCGGCGTTGTTGGTGACGACGTCGAACACGGCCATGCGACGCAGCGCAGCGCCGTCCTCGTGCACCAGGACGACCGTGCGGTCACGGTCGTCGACACCCTCGACGACCGCCCGCCAGCCCGGCTCGACCTTGCCCGGTCGGACGACGCGCACCGCCGCCTGCTCGGGATCCGACTCCTGCCATTCCTGCAGCATGCCGAGACCGTGCGGGCCCTCGCCGAGCCACGTGCGCGGGACCACGTCCCAGCCGAAGGCCTCGGAGACGAGATAGGCGGCGACCTCCCGCCCGGCGAGTGTCCCGTCGGGGAAGTCCCACAGCGGCTGCTCGCCCGCCACCGGCTTGTAGACGACCCGTACGCCGTCCAGATCACCGACGAACGTGGCGTTGGAGGCCGGCATCACCCGACCGTGCAGCGTCAGGCCGGCGGTCACGGATCGCGCCGACGAAAGCCGTTCGCACGCACGCAGAGATGTCCGTCGGGGTCGACGGGCTGCGCGCAGAACGGGCAACTCGGGCGCCCGGCGTCGAGCACCTGCTCGGCACGCTTGACGAACGAGCGCGCCGCGGCCGGTGTGAGTCGGACGACGAACAGCTCGTCGGGCTCGGGCTCCTCGAAGTCCTGGTCGACCTGGTCGGGAGTCACCACGGCCGCCTCGGTGAAGGGGAAGACCTCGATCACGATCCGTGCGTCGGTTGGATCCCACGACAGGGTCATGGTGCCCGCGCGGAACTCCTCCTCGATGGGCTGCTCCAGCGGCGCGGCGTCGTCCAGGCCGAGCGGCGCCACGGCGGGGATCACCGGCTCGTTCGCCGCCTGGCCGCCGTGCTGCACCATCAGTTCGTCGAGCAGCTCGTCGACTCTCTCGGCCAGGGCGGCGACCTGCTGCTTCTCCAGTGCGACGCTCGTCAGCCGGGCGCCGGACCGGGCCTGCAGGAAGAAGGTGCGCGAACCGGGCTCCCCCACGGTGCCGGCGACGAAGCGCTCGGGCGGGTCGTAGGAATGGACGATCGGCATGGACCCCACCCTATTGACCGCTCCGAGGGCCGGCGCCACCCCCGACGACGGCGTCGTCCGCGGTGCTGTCGGCGTCGGCTCCCGAGGGCTCGCCTGCTGCCTCCGGGTCGGCGGGCTTCGGCGCCAGCCAGTCCAGATCACCGGCGTGGGAGTTCGACACCATGACGTAGGGCCGGGTCGCCGTGTAACGCACGATGGAGATCGACGCAGGATCGACATGGAGACGTTGGAAGAGGTCCAGGTGCATGCCGAGGGCGTCGGCCAGCACGGCCTTGATGATGTCGCCGTGACTCACCGCCACCCACACGGCGTCCTTGCCGTGATCTGCGGCGATCTGGGCGTCGAGACCACGGATCGCCGCGACCGCGCGGGAGTACATCGTCGACATCGCCTCACCACCGGGGAAGCTCGCCGCCGACGGCTGGGTCTGGACGACCTTCCAGAGCGGCTCCTGGGCCAGGTCCTTCAGCGGACGTCCCTGCCACTCGCCGTAGTCGCACTCCGCGATCCCGTCCTCGGTGGCGATCGACAACGATGTGGGCGAGGCTTTGGCGACGTACTGGGCGGTCTGCTGGCATCTCTCCTGCGGGCTCGACACGAGCGCGGCGATCGGAACCGCAGCGATCCTCGCCGCCGCACGGGACGCCTGACCTTCGCCGACGTCGTCGAGTCGGACCCCGGCGAGGCGGCCGGCGAGCACACCCGAGGCGTTGGCCGTCGTGCGGCCGTGTCGCACGAGGATCACGGTTGCCATGACGCTGACGCTATCGGCAGTACGGTCAGCAGGTGATCGTCGACAGCGCCGTCTACCGAGGCGGTACCCGGCTCACGGTCGACTGCCCCGCGCACGACTACGCGGAACTGCGACGACGAGCCGCCCAGGAGGACGGATTCGTCTGGATCGGGCTGTACCAGCCGAGCCACACCGAGCTCGGTGAGGTCGCCGACGCGTTCGGACTGCCCCGACTCGCCGTCGAGGACGCGGTGCGCGCCCACCAGCGTCCGAAGCTCGAGCAGTATGAGGAGGATCTCTTCCTCGTGCCCAAGACGCTCTGGTACGTCGACGAGGACGACGCCGTGGAGACCGGTGAGATCAACGTCTTCGTCGGCTCGGACTTCCTGATCAGCGTCCGCCACGGGCGTGGCGGAGACCTGCGCGAGGTGCGCACGTCGCTCGAGCACGCCGCGCACGTCCTCACGCACGGCCCCTCGGCGGTGGTCTACGCCATCTGCGACGCCGTCGTCGATGCCTACGCCGAGGTGTTGACCGCCCTGCAGCAGGACGTCGACGAGGTCGAGTCCTCCGTCTTCTCCGACGAGCGCACCCGCGACTCTGCTCGCATCTACACCCTCAAGCGGGAGATCGCCGAGGTGCGCCGGGCGGTGCTGCCGCTGCGCGAGCCGATGCGTCGCCTGGCGTCGGGCATGGTGCCGGTCATCTCGCCGGAGACGGCGCCGTTCTTCCGCGACGTCACCGACCACCTCGCCCAGGCCTCCGAGGAGGTCGACACCCTCGACCAACTCCTCTCCACGGCGTTCGACGCACACCTGGCCGCCATCTCGGTCCAGCAGAACGACGACATGCGCAAGATCTCCGCCGGTGCGGCGATCGTCGTCGTCCCGACGCTCATCGCCGGGGTCTACGGCATGAACTTCGACGTCATGCCCGAGCTGCACTGGACCCTCGGCTATCCGTTCGCGCTCGCCCTGATGGGCACGTCGTCCGGTGTGCTGTGGTGGTTCTTCAAGAAGTCCGGCTGGCTCTGAGCGACCCCTCGGGCGTCGGCCGGCGGACCTCGCTGATCAGGTCGCGCTGAGGACGCCGGCGCCGAGGAGGATCATCGTGGCGCCGCCGAGGACCACGCGGTACAGCACGAAGGGCGTGTAGGACCGCGTCGACACGTAGCGCAGGAGCCACGCGATGGCGGCGTAGCCGACGATGAAGCTCACCACGGTCGCGACGATGGTCGGTGTCCAGCCGTAGGGGTTGTCGCCGCCGGGGATCTCCTTGAGCTGGAAGATGCCGGCGCCGACCACGGCCGGGATGGCCAGGAGGAAGGCGTAGCGGGTGGCCGCCTCCCGCTGATAGCCGAGGGCCCGGCCCATCGAGAGCGTGGCTCCCGACCGGGACACGCCCGGGATCAGCGCCATCGCCTGCGCGAGACCCATCAGGACGCCGTCGCGGAGCGTGAGGTCCTTGATCTCCTTGCGGTGCGCGCCGAACCGGTCGGCGAGACCGAGCACCAGGCCCATCACGATCAGCATCGTCGCGACGATCCACAGGTTGCGGAAGCCGGACTCGATGGTGTCCTTCAGCGCAATGCCCAAGATCACGATGGGGAGCGATCCCACGATGATGAACCAGCCCATCCGGGCGTCCAGGTGGCCGCGCAGTTCCGGGCGGAACAGCGAACGCACCCAGGTGGAACCGATCCGCCAGATGTCGTGGCGGAAGTACACCAGGACCGCGACCTCGGTGCCGATCTGGACCACCGCGGTGAACGCCGCGCCGGGGTCCTCCCAGCCGAAGATCTCCGGGTAGATCCGGAGGTGGGCGCTGCTGGAGATCGGCAAGAACTCCGTCAGTCCCTGGATGGTGCCGAGGACGATCGCCTGAAGCAGTTCCCACACGAGTGCCGAGGATAGTGGCCAGCGCGGCTCGCGGTCTCGGGCGCGCCGTGCGTGGTCGTGACGGGGCCGGCCACTACCGTGGCGCCCATGCAGCAGCGGTCGTTGGGCACCACGGGCCTCCGCGTCTCCCGGCTGGGCCTGGGCACGATGACCTGGGCCCGCGAAACCGATGAGCACGAGGCGCGTGACCAGCTCATCGCCTTCGCCGAGGCCGGCGGCACCCTGGTCGACACCGCGGCGGGCTACGGCAACGGCGACTCCGAGTCTCTGCTCGGCTCACTGATCGGCGACGTCGTCGCACGCGAGGAGATCGTGCTCGCCACCAAGGGCGGGATCTCGCGACGCGAAGGCGAGCGCGTCGTCGACACCTCCCGCCGAGGACTGCTCCGCGGGCTCGATGCCTCGTTGACGCGACTCGGCGTGGACCACGTCGACCTGTGGCAGGTCCACGTCTGGTCCGACGGCGCCCCGTTGGAGGAGACGCTCGCCGCGCTCGACCAGGCGGTCGGCACCGGACGTGCGCACTACGTCGGCATCTCCAACTACTCGGGATGGCAGACCGCGCAGGCTGCCACCTGGCAGCGCGCCGTTCCGGGGCGCACCCCGATCGCCTCGACGCAGGTCGAGTACTCCCTGCTCAACCGCCACGTGGAGCGTGAGGTGCTTCCCGCAGCCGAGGCCCTGGGGCTCGGCGTGCTGCCATGGTCGCCGCTGGGTCGTGGAGTGCTGACCGGCAAGTACCGCGGCGGAACTCCTGCCGACTCCCGCGCGGCGTCCCGCACCTACGCCGGATTCGTCGGCGCCTACCTCGACGACGACAGCCGTCGTATCGTCGAGGCGGTCGCCCGGGCCGCCGACGGCCTGGGGTGGACGCCACTCGAGGTTGCGCTGGTCTGGGTGCGCGACCGCCGCGGCGTGACCGCCCCGATCCTGGGCGCCCGCACGGCTGCCCAGCTGCGAACCTCCCTCAACGTCGAGGACAAGTCCCTGCCCCCCGAACTCGTCGCCGCACTGGACGACGTCTCCGGCGACGTCGGCGCACATTGAGCCCCACTCGGCGCCGTCCGACCACCGTCAGCACCCCACCGAGGAGGCTCTCGTGACCCGCATCCAGCGTCGTCCCCCGCGCCCCGGCGTGGAGTGGGAGTTCGACTCGATCGCGTTCTCGCGCGAGTTCTCCCGCTCCGTGGTCACCAAGCTGCTCACCGAGCGCGCCGAGTACGGCGGCTGGGAGCTCGACCGCGTACGCATCGGCAACGACGGCGTGCGTCGCGTCGTCCTGCGTCGCAAGATCATCCGGGCCGTGCGCACCGCCTGACCCCCGGGCAACCGATCGCTGGGCCCGGCCGCGGCATCGACCGAGGCTCAGACGTCGTCGAGGAACCGGTCGAACACGCGGGCGCCGAACTCGAGCGCATCGACCGGCACCCGCTCGTCGACGCCGTGGAAGAGCGCGGTGAAGTCGAGGTCGGCGGGCAGGCGCAGCGGAGCGAAGCCGAACGACCTCATCCCCAGGTTGCGGAAGTGCTTGGCGTCGGTGCCACCGCTCATCGTGTACGGGGCCACGAGCGCGTCGGGGTCCTCGGCGAGGATCGATCGACTCATGGCGGCGACCAGGTCGCCCTCGTACGGCGTCTCCCAGGGCTGCTGGTGGGAGAGGAACTCCCAGTCGACGCCGTCGCCGCACAGCTCTCGCAGGGTGTCGAAGAACTCCTCCTCGAACCCCGGCAGGAACCTGCCGTCGAGGTGGGCAGTCGCCTCGGTCGGCACGACGTTGACCTTGTAACCGGCGCCGAGCTGCGTGGGGTTCACGGTGTTCTGGATGACCGCTCCGAGCATCCGAGCCGCCCCGCCGAACTCCTCGATGAGGGCCGGTGCGTTCTCCGGCGTCGCCTCGGTTCCCGCGAGGTCGGCGACCGTTGCCAGGAGCACCTCCATCGTGGGTGTGAGTCGCACCGGCCACCGGTGTGCCCCGATCCGCGCCACCGCGGCCGAGAGACGGGTGACGGCGTTGTCGGTGTTGATCATCGACCCGTGTCCGGCGCGTCCACGCGCAGTGAGCTTCATCCAGGCCATGCCCTTCTCGGCCGCCTCGATCAAGTAGAGACGACGACCCCGCACGGTGGTGCTGAATCCGCCGACCTCGCCGACCGCATCCGTGACGCCGTCGAACTCGTCGGCGTGGTCGCGCACCAGGATCTCCGCACCGCGGTGCCCGCCCGCCTCCTCATCGGCGGTGAAGCAGAGCACGACGGGACGAGCGGGCATCCGACCGTCGCGCTGACGGGCCCGCACGGTGGCGAGCAGCATCGCGTCGAAGTCCTTCATGTCGACGGCCCCGCGACCCCAGACGTAGCCGTCGCGGACCTCGCCGGCGAAGGGATCGATCTGCCAGTCCTCGGCGGCCGCGGGCACGACGTCGAGGTGGCCGTGGAGGAGCAGGGCGTCGTCGCGTGAGGCGTCGGCGCCACCCCAGTGGGCGATCACGTTCGCACGCCCGGGCGCGCCCTCGACGATGCGCGACTCGATGCCGACCTCGTCGAGCAACGTGGCGACGTGTTCTGCGGCCTTCCGCTCCCCCGGGCCCGAGTCGTCGCCGAAGTTGGAGGTGTCGATGCGGATCAGGTCGCGACAGATGTCGACGACCTCGGACGCCGGATCGCTGCGGTTCGTCCCGGACCTCGCCGCTGCCTCGCTCATGCGCCCATGGTGGCATCCAGAGGCGTCGCGGCAACCCCCGTGCGGCGACGCGAACCACGACCTCACGGACCGGCCGTCGCGAACCGGCCCGATGCGGGACCTGACCGCACCCTTTGCTAGTGTTCCCTCCGCACTCGTCCGGGTGGCGGAATTGGCAGACGCGCTAGCTTGAGGTGCTAGTGCCCTTATTGGGCATGGGGGTTCAAGTCCCCCCTCGGACACAGGAACAGCCCCATCCGACCCAGGTCGGGTGGGGCTGTCGCCGTCTCCGGACGGCCCGGTCTCGGCGACTCGCCTGCCGAGACGAAAACTTGAATCGATCCAGTTCTGGTGACAGGGTCGGGCCATGACCATCTCCGGCGAAGCGCTGCTGCGCGAGGCTGGGCTGCGTGTCACTCGTCCGCGGTTGGCCGTCCTCGACGCCGTCACTGCGAACCCCCACGCCGATACCGACACGATCATCGGCTCGGTACGCACCACGCTGCACGACGTCTCGCACCAGGCCGTCTACGACGTCCTGCGCGCCCTGACCGTCCATGGTCTCGTGCGCCGTATCCAGCCGCTGGGCTCGGTGGCCCGCTACGAGACGCGCGTCGGTGACAACCACCACCACGTCGTGTGTCGTGGCTGCGGGGCGATCGGCGACGTCGACTGCGCCGTCGGCGAGACGCCGTGCCTCACCGCCTCGACCGACCACGGCTTCACCATCGACGAGGCCGAGGTCATCTACTGGGGCACCTGCCCCACCTGCTCCTCTTCCCTGTCTGATTGATCGCACGCCCCACCCACCCGTTGCGCCAGCACCCCACCGGAAGGACCCTCAGTGTCTGATCACGCGAATGCCGTCGTCGGCGAGATGAACGACGAGAGCGACGGCGGCTGCCCGTTCGCTCCCGGCCGCGCCACCCACCCCACCGAGGGCGCCGGCGGCAACCGCGGGTGGTGGCCCAACCGGCTCAACCTGAAGATCCTCGCCAAGCACAACGCCGTGGCGAACCCGCTCGGCGACACCTTCGACTACTCCGCCGCCTTCGGGGCACTCGACCTCGCGGCGCTCAAGGGCGACCTGGCCGAGGTGCTGCGCACCTCCCAGGACTGGTGGCCCGCCGACTTCGGTCACTACGGCCCCTTCATGATCCGGATGGCGTGGCACAGCGCCGGCACCTACCGGGTGAGCGATGGCCGCGGCGGCGCGGGCGCGGGCATGCAGCGCTTCGCTCCCCTGAACTCCTGGCCGGACAACGCCAACCTCGACAAGGCGCGCCGTCTGCTCTGGCCGGTCAAGAAGAAGTACGGCCAGGCGATCTCCTGGGCCGACCTGATGATCCTCGCCGGCAACGTGGCGCTGGAGGAGATGGGCTTCACCACGTTCGGCTTCGCCGGCGGTCGCCCCGATGTCTGGGAGCCCGACGAGGACGTCTACTGGGGCCCGGAGACCGAGTGGCTCGGCGGGGAGGAGGGCGGTGCTCAGCGCTACACCGGCGACCGCGACCTGGAGAACCCGCTCGCCGCTGTCCAGATGGGTCTGATCTACGTCAACCCCGAAGGCCCCGAGGGGAACCCGGACCCGGTCGCCTCGGCTCGCGACATCCGCGAGACGTTCGGCCGGATGGCGATGAACGACGAGGAGACCGTCGCCCTCATCGCCGGTGGTCACACCTTCGGCAAGACCCACGGCGCCGCGACCCCCGACGGTCACGTCGGCCCCGAGCCCGAGGCGGCCGCGCTGGTCGAGCAGGGCCTGGGCTGGAAGAGCAGCTACGGCACCGGTGCAGGCGCCGACGCCATCACCAGCGGTCTCGAGGTCACCTGGACCTACCACCCGACTCGCTGGGACAACGAGTTCTTCCACATCCTCTTCGCCTACGACTGGGAGCTGACCCAGTCGCCCGCCGGCGCGAACCAGTGGCGGCCCAAGAACGGCGCCGGAGCCGACATGGTGCCCGAGGCGTTCGGCGACGGTAGGCGCGAGCCCCGGATGCTCACCTCCGACCTCGCCCTGCGCTTCGACCCCGTCTATGAGGAGATCTCGCGACGCTTCCTCGAGCACCCCGAGCAGTTCGCCGACGCGTTCGCCCGCGCCTGGTTCAAGTTGACGCACCGCGACATGGGCCCGATCCAGCGCTACCTCGGCCCGGAGGTCCCCAGCGAGGAGCTGATCTGGCAGGACCCGATCCCGGCCGCTCCGCAGCCGGCGCTCACCGACACCGACATCAGCGCGCTCAAGCAGCAGGTGCTCGCCGCCGGTATCGACGGCTCGGACCTGATCTTCACCGCCTGGGCCTCGGCGTCCACGTTCCGTAGCAGCGACCTGCGTGGAGGGGCCAACGGCGCCCGGCTGCGCCTGCAGCCCCAGAGCTCATGGGAGGCCAACGACCCTGACCGGATCGCGCGCGTGATCGGCGCTCTGGAGGAGATCCAGACGGCGTTCAACGGCGACGGTTCGCAGGTCTCGCTCGCCGACCTGATCGTCCTCGCGGGTGGTGCTGCTCTCGAGCAGGCGGCAGCCGCCGGTGGGGTCACCGTCACCGTGCCGTTCACGCCGGGTCGCGGCGACGCGACCCAGGAGCAGACCGACGTCGAGTCGTTCAGCTACCTCGAGCCGAAGGCCGATGGCTTCCGCAACTTCCTGGGCAAGGGCCAGCGCCTGCCGGCGGAGTTCCTCCTCGTCGACCGCGCGAACCTGCTCGGTCTGAGTGCCCCCGAGATGACCGTGCTCGTCGGTGGCCTGCGGGTGCTCGGCGCCAACAGCGGCGGCTCCACGCACGGCGTCCTCACCGACCGGGTCGGCACGCTGAGCAACGACTTCTTCGTCAACCTGCTCGACCTGGGCACGACCTGGTCCTCGGTCGACGGCGACGCGGAGACGTTCGAGGGCAGCGTCGACGGGACCGTGCGCTGGACCGGCACCCGCAACGACCTCGTGTTCGGCTCGAACTCCGAGTTGCGCGCGCTCGCCGAGGTCTACGCCAGCGACGACGCCGCGGAGAAGTTCGTGCACGACTTCGTGGCGGCCTGGGCGAAGGTGATGGACGCCGACCGCTTCGACGTCTGATCGATCCACGACCCCGTGCCTGCAGATCAGGCACGGGGTCGTGGTCTGTCCGCAGCAGCGCGGATCCGTCACACTCGGACGATGATGCGCACCGCGGGGGTCGTCATCCTCGCCGTCGCGGCGCTGGTCGCGTGCGGTCCGGACGACGAATCCCGGACGCCGGGAGAGTCCGCATCCGTGGTGAGCGCGGAGCCGACTCCGTGGCCGAGGGATCTCACGGCCTGGATCGACCAGTCTCGGATGCAGCGCAGCGGGCGCACGGCGTTCGTCCGCCTCGTCCACGAGCCACGGGACGGCTCCCCTAGCACCTACACCGTGGAGACGGCGACCGTGAGTTCGCCGCGTTTCGCCTCGGTCACCTGGTCGGGTCCCGAACACTTCGGGAACGAAATCGACCTGGAGTTCGAGCTCCCGCCGGCGCGGTGCGGCACGGGCTCCGACGTCACGGTGGGCCTGACCTACCGCGTCGACGACGGGACCCTTCGACACTCGAGCACGACCGCCGCCGACCGCTACGGCGCCTTCGGTCTCTTCCTGGACCGCGACTGCGCCCAGGCGACGCTCGACTCGGCCGCCTCGGTCGACGTCGGTGCACCGGCGGTCGTCGGCGATCGCTCCGCAGCCGTTCTGCACCTGCCCGTCACGATCACGCCGTCAGGGCGGGGCGACGGGGGCGCTGCGCTGCTCGGGTTCGACGACACCGTGCTCTTCCGCCTGCTGCCGGACTCGGTGCCTTCGCGGGCGATCCCACTCGGCGCCGACGATCCGCCGGTGTCACTGGTGCTTCAGATCGTGCCGGCCCGGTGCGATCCGCATGCGCTCGCCGAGGACAAGGTCGGCACGCTGTTCCCGATACGACTCCGTGCACGCGGGCTGCCCGAGGGTGCGGCGCCCTACCTGCCGTTGGACGACGACCAGCGCGCTGCTCTGCGTCGGTACGTGCCGATCGCCTGCGACTGGTGATGCCCGCCGAGGCTCGGCCTGGATCCACGCTCAGTCCACGTGGGCGCGCAGCCACTCCCCCAGGACGACGGCGCTCGCGGCCACCACGTCGGGCCATTCCCACGCCGTCTCGTCGGCGTTGTCGGAGACATGCTTGACCAGCGTCACGCGCGCACCGAAGGACGCCGCCGCCAGCGCGACGGCGTAGCCCTCCATGTCGACGAGCTGAGCTGTCTCAGCGAGGCGCTCACGAACGAGCGGGTCGGCCACGAACACATCGCCGCTGGCCAACGTCACGGTGGGGTCCCCGTCGACGTCCAAGCGCTCGCGGGGGTCGTAGCCGAGCGACCGGATCGCCTCGGCGTTGACGTCGTGATTCAGCACGACCCCCGGCAGGTGGAGCCCTGCGACTCCGTCACGCAATGCGCCGGCGGTGCCGATGTTGAGAACGCGAACGCCTGAGGGATCAGGGTGCGCCGCGAGCGCGCGCGTCACGGCGATCGCCGCCGTGGTCTTGCCGATCCCGGTGATGACCACCGGCAGGTGAGGCGGCGCGTGGGCGGCCTCAGCGCGTGTGGCCGCGACGATCAGGATCGACGAGGTCTCCGGCACGGGCTCGGTCATCGGCATGGACGCAGCCTGGCAGGCCGCACCCCGTAACCAAGCAGCCGATCGCGGGTTGTCCGGGCATGGGTATGAGCAGGGTCACACCGCACCATCGTCATCTTCTGGTGGCCGTCGCCGCGATCGCGCTCACGCTCGGCGTGTTCGCCCTCCCCGGCGTCGACGCGAGCGCGCCCGCTGCTCCGGTCCGCGCGACCCCGCCGGCCACCTGCGGGCCTGGCTCGCTGCCGGAGACCGGCATGCAGGGCCGCGTGCCGACGGCCGATCACGAGAGCGGTCGGGCTGCGAGGGGTTACCGGTGCAACACCCGGTTGATCTCCCACCGGTCAGGCACGGGGGGCTTCAAGGTCTTCCGGTACACCGACCGCTCGGGCCGCACCTGCGCGTACTACGACTCCACCCGGTTCTTCCCCACCGACCTGGCGATGCAGATGCGGACCGGCTTCGGCGTCATCGTGCTCGACATGTCACGCCCGTCGCGGCCGCGGGTCACCACGACGCTGACCAGCGCGGCCATGCTGAGCCCGCACGAGTCGCTGCTCGTGCATCCAGGCCGCGGGCTGCTCGCCGGCGTGCTCGGCAACGCGTTCGCCAACGTGGGCATCCTCGATCTCTACGATATCGGCACCGACTGCCGGCGACCCCGATTGCTCTCGACCACCCACAGCGCACTGCTCGGTCATGAGTCGGGCTGGTCCCCCGACGGGCGAACGCTCTACGCCAGCAGCTCGGGGGGACAGTCACTCACCGCGATCGACGTCAGCGACCCGCGCCGCCCGCGCAAGGTCCTCGAGACCTACGGCGTGAACTACCACGGCCTGCGACTCTCTCCCGACGGCCGCACGCTCTACGCCGCCAACATCAGCAACAAGTTCACCGGCCCCGCCCTACCGGGCGAAGGTCTCCGCATCCTCGACGTCAGTTCGATCCAGGACCGAGCACGTCGGCCTGAGTTCAAGACCGTCTCCGACCTGGTCTGGCCCGAACGCTCCATCCCCCAGGTCGCTCAGCCGTTCACGCGCAACGGGCGTGCCTATGTGCTCCAGGTCGACGAGTTCTCGACCGTCGGCGCCGACCGTCCGGAGAACTGGCGGGTCGGCGCCGCGCGGATCATCGACGTCGAGGACGCGGACCGCCCTGCCGTCGTCTCCAACCTCAGACTGGACGTGCACCAACCCACCGGACGGCGAGCGAGCATCGGCGATCCCGGCGCCACCAATCCGTTCGGCGGCTACACCGCGCACTACTGCTCGCTGCCCTATCAGAAGAACCCGCGCCTGGCCGCGTGCTCGATGATCGGCTCGGGCCTGCGCGTCTTCGACATCAGCGACCTGCGCCGACCGCGCGAAGTCGCCTACTTCAATGCACCGGTGGCCGGCGAGGGCTCGTCGGTCATGGCGCAGCCGGCGTGGGACGTCGCGGGGCGGGCGATCTGGTTCACCGACACCGCCACCGGCTTCTACGCCGTCCGGCTCACCAACGGTGTCGGCCGACTGCTCGCGCGCACCTGAGGGTGACGGGGTAGGCGACGACCCGTGGCATGCTCGACGACATGACAGCGACCGCAGCAAGCGAGCTCCTCCGACTGCACCGCGACCCCGCACTCCTCACGGTGGTGAACGTGTGGGACGCCATCTCGGCCCAGGTGGTGGCCGACATCCCGGGCACCACGGCGCTGGCCACCGCGAGCCACTCGATCGCCGCCTCCCGCGGCTACGAGGACGGAGAGAACATCCCCGTCGAGGAGATGATCGAGGAGGTCCGGCGGATCGTCGTCGCGACGACCCTCCCGGTCACCGCCGATCTCGAGGGCGGCTACGGCGACGCTGCCGAGACGGTCCGTCGCGCGATCGGCGTCGGGGTGGTCGGAGCCAACATCGAGGATCAGATGAAGCCGCTCGACCAGGCGGCTGCGCAGGTCGAGGCGATCATGAGCGCCGCGGCGGCGGAGGGTGTGCCCGACTTCGTGCTCAACGCGCGCACCGATGCCTTCGTCAAGGGTGTCGACAACGCGTTGGAGGAGGCCGTCGCCCGCGGCAAGGCGTTCCTCGAGGCAGGTGCACCGGTGGTCTTCGTGCCCGCCAAGCTCGGCGAGGAGCAGGTCGCCACGCTGGTCGACGCCTTCGGCCCGCAGCGGCTGACCACCATCGGTCTGCCGGGCACGCCCTCTCTGGCGCGGTTGCAGGAGCTGGGCGTCGCGCGGGTCTCCTACGGACCGATGTCCCAGCGCGTCGCACTGACGGCGTTGGCCGAGCTCGTGGAGGCTGTGCACGAGGGCGGCGGCGTGCCCGACTCGATGCGGCCGCTCAACTGAACGCGTCCGGCGCCGCCCCCTGCCTGAGGGTCGGCTTCGTCACCGGCGCCACCCCTGACAAGTGGGCTCGCGCCTGGCGCGACCAGCGGCGTGGGCCCTTGGAGTTGGTGCCGCTCGATGACGTCGATCTGGTCGACGGCGTGCGCGACGGGACGCTCGACATGGCCATCGTCCGGCTTCCCGTCGAACTCGACGGCGCCCACTCCGTGCGGCTCTACGAAGAACTGCCCGTCGTGATCGCCTCGCACGAGCACCTGATCGCGGCGACCGACGAGGCTGACGAGATCAGTGTGGACGACCTCGCCGAGGAGCAGCTCGTCCTCCCCCACACCTCGGGCTGGACTCCCCGGGTGGATCAGCTCGTCTGGCCCGCGATGAGCCCGGCCACGGCCATCGAGACCGTCGCAGCGGGCACCGGCGTGGCCATCGTGCCGATGTCGGTGGCTCGCCTCCACGCCCGCAAGGACGTCGTGTGGCGCGTCGTGGGCGACCTGGAGCCGACTACCGTCGCCCTGGTGTGGCTGCGCGACCGCGACGACCACGTGACGCAGGCCTTCGTCGGCGTCGTCCGCGGCCGGACCGGTCGGTCCTCGCGGGACTGAGGTCGACCCGGCCTCACCAGCTCGTCGCGAGCGGCCGGCCCTCGTGGTACCCGGCTGCCGACTGGACCCCGACGATCGCGCGCTCGTGGAGCTCGGCGAGCGACGTCGCCCCGGCGTAGGTGCAGGCGGACCGCACGCCGGAGCAGATCTGGTCGATGAGGTCCTCCACGCCGGGCCGCGCCGGATCGAGATACATCCGGGAGGACGAGATTCCCTCCTCGTACAGACCTTTGCGCGCCCGGTCGTAGGCCGACTCGCCCGACGTGCGATGGGCGACCGCGCGGGCCGAGGCCATCCCGAAGGACACCTTGTAGGCGCGGCCCTCCGAGTCGAGGGCGAGATCGCCCGGCGACTCGTGGGTGCCGGCGAACCAGGACCCGATCATCACCGACGCAGCACCTGCGGCCAGGGCCAGCGCGACGTCGCGGGGGTGCCGTACTCCGCCATCCGCCCAGACGTGGCCACCGAGGTCACGTGCGGCCCGGGCGCACTCGAGGACGGCGGAGAACTGCGGCCGGCCGACGCCGGTCATCATGCGGGTCGTGCACATCGCGCCGGGACCGACACCGACCTTGACGATGTCCGCGCCGGCCTCGATGAGCGCCCTCGTGCCGTCGGCGGAGACGACGTTCCCGGCCGCCACGGGCACCTGCGGGTCCAACGACCGGACGGCGTGGAGCGCGTCGATCATCCGACTCTGATGGCCGTGGGCGGTGTCGACGACCAAGCAGTCGACGCCGGCGTCGATCAGCGCCGACGCCTTGGCGGCGACGTCGCCGTTCACGCCGACCGCAGCGGCGATCCGCAGGCCGCCCCGCGCGTCGACCGCCGGGGTGTAGAGCGTGGCGCGCAGGGCCGCCGTCCGGGTCAGCACTCCGAGCAGCAGGCCGCCCGCGTCCACCGCCACCGCCAGCGGTGCCCGGGCCGTGTCGAGCAGATCGAAGGCCGTCCGCGGATCGACATCGGCATCGATCACGACGGCCGGGGCGCGCATCAGGTCGCCGACCTGGGCGAAGCGGTCGACCTCGCGGCAGTCCGCCTCGGAGACGAGGCCCACCGGTCGTCCCTCGGCGACGACCACGGCCGCGCGGTGCGCGCGCTTGGGCATGAGCGCCAAGGCCTCGGCGACGGTCTGGTCGGGTCGCAACGTGATCGAGGTGTCGAACACCAGGTGCCGTGACTTCACGAAGCCCACCACCTCGCGCACGACCTCGGCCGGGATGTCCTGCGGGATCACCGTGATCGCGCCCCGACGCGCGACGGTCTCTGCCATCCGCTTGCCGGCGATCGCCGTCATATTCGACACGACGAGGGGCAACGTCGCGCCGGTGCCGTCGGTCGTGGCGAGATCGACGTCGTAGCGGCTCGCGACATCACTGTGCCCCGGCACCATGAAGACATCGTCGTAGGTCAGGTCGTGCGGGGGCCGGACGTCGCTGAGGAAGTGCACGCACCGACCCTACGGCCGTCGTGTCAACGCCCGATCGCGAGCACGGGTCCTCCAGTGCCGCCCGGTGTCAGTGCTGCGTGCGCTCGACGAGATCGCGGAGCCGCTCCAGATCCTCCTGCACCATCGCGACGTCCCGCTCGAAGTCGGCGTCGCTGAGATCCAGCTGGCGGATCGTGAAGACGACCTCCGATCCACGCGGATGTGCGAGCACCCGCAGCGGATTGTTCACCGTCACCCCCGACGGGAGGGTGACGTCGTGGTCGAGGACGCCGTAGTCGTTGCGGGCGGCGAACCGCACCGTGACCTCGCCCATCGGCGACTGGACGCCGAACACCTCGCCGTCCCAGACGACGTCGGACTGCGCGAGACCGGCCGCCCAGCGTGGCAGGTACGCCGGATCACCGGCGATGTCGTAGGCGCGCTGCGGCGGCGCGTCGATCACGACACTGACGTGGGTGCTCCTCATGCCGCCACCCTGCCACCTCCACCGCCGCCGTGGCGCCGGGCCGCCGCGTCAGAGGTCGCGCGGAGAGGGGCGCCCGGCCGACATCTGCCCTCTTCGCGCGATCTCGTAGCCTCGGCGCGATGGAGAGCACGGCGCGAGCCCCCGGACGCGTGAACCTGATCGGCGAGCACACCGACTACAACGGCGGCCTCTGCCTGCCGATCGCCATCCCCGCCGGCACCACCGCGCACGCCCGGCCTCGCCCCGACGGTCGCTACCGGGTCTCGTCCACCATGCCGGGAGCCGAGCCGTGGGAGGGATCACTGGACGACGCGGCACCCGGGCGCATCGACGGTTGGGCGGCCTACGCCGCAGGCACGCTCTGGGCGCTGCGCGAGCTCGACGTCGCGGTCCCCGCCCTGGAGATCGCGGTCGACGCGGACGTGCCACCGGGCTCCGGTCTGTCCAGCTCGGCATCGCTCGAAGCAGCCGTCGCCGTCGCTGCGACCGTCGGCCGCGTCCCCCTCGACGTCCTGGTGAGTGCGTGCCGCCTCGCCGAGAACGACGTCGTCGGCGCCCCGACCGGTGGACTCGACCAGACAGCCGTCCTGCACGCCCGCGTCGGCCACGCGCTGCTGGTCGACTTCGCGAACGGAGACGAGCCCGCCATCTCCGAGGTCGCGTTCGACCCCGCGGACGCCGGCCTCGACCTGGTCGTCATCGACACCCGTGTCCGTCACGCCCATGCCGATGGCGGCTACGGAGATCGGCGAGCCGAGTGTGAGCGCGCAGCGCACATCCTCCAGGCCCGGCCGTTGGGTGCTCTCACGACCGGGGAGCTCGCCTCGCGGGACACCGGCGCGCAGCACCTCGACGGCGTCGCCCGGCGACGCGCCCGCCACGTCGTCCGGGAGGTCGAGCGGGTCCGCGACGCCGTCGACACGCTCGCACACCATGACTGGGCGGCCTTCGGTCTCCTGATGACCGCGTCGCACCACTCTCTGCGGGACGACTTCGAGGTCTCGTGCGACGAGCTCGACGTCGCCGTCGACGCCGCACTCGCTGCCGGAGCACTCGGCGCCCGGATGACCGGGGGCGGCTTCGGCGGCTGCGCGATCGCGCTGGTCCCCCGCGACCACACGCCGAGGCTGCGGCGAGCGATCTCCGGGGCGTTCGCGGCCCGGACATGGCAGCGGCCGGACTTCCGTCGAGGAAGCCCGGCCGCTGGCGCTCGCCTGATCAGCGGCGACGACCAGGTGCGCTGATCACCGCCGGTCGGCAGGCGTCACTTGAGCTCGGCGCTGGAGAGGCCGAGGATCCGGCGCGCCACGATCAGCTGCTGGATCTGCTGAGTGCCCTCGAAGATGTCGAGGATCTTGGAGTCTCGCGACCACTTCTCGAGCAGCTCGTTCTCGCTGTAGCCGAGCGAACCGGCCAGCTCCACGCACGAGAGCGTGATGTCGGAGCCCACGCGCCCCGCCTTCGCCTTGGCCATCGAGGCCTCCAACGAGTTCGGCTGACGGTTGTCGGCCATCCAGGCAGCCTGCAGCATCAACAGCCTCGCGCCCTCGAGGTCTGCCTCCATCTGGAGGAACTTCGCCGCAGCCGCGGACTGGTTGATCGCCGGACGGTCGTAGTCGACGACCACGCCCGCCTGCTCCAACAGGTCTCGCGTGAGGTCGAGCGAGGCCCTCGCGCAGCCGACGGCCATCGAGGCCACCAGCGGACGGGTGTTGTCGAAGGTGGCCATCGCACCGGCGAAGCCCTGCTTCACGTCGACCTCGGGTGAACCGAGCAGGTTCTCGGCCGGCACCCGGCAGTCGGTGAAGGTGATCACCGCGGTGTCGGAGGCGCGGATGCCGAGCTTGTGCTCGAGTCTCTCCACCTTCATGCCCGGGGTGCCCTTCTGGACGACGAAGGACTTGATCGCCGCGCGTCCCAAGGACTTGTCGAGAGTGGCCCACACGACGACGGAGTCGGCGCGCTCGCCGGAGGTCACGTAGATCTTTTCGCCGTTGATGACGTACTCGTCGCCGTCCTTCACCGCGGTGGTCGAGATGTTCGCGGAGTCCGACCCGACGCCTGGCTCGGTGATCGCCATGGCCGCCCACGTGCCCTCGAAACGCTTGAGCTGCTCGTCGTTGGCGACCGAGGCGATCGCGGAGTTCCCCAGGCCCTGTCGCGGCATGGACAGCAACAGCCCGACGTCGCCCCAGCACATCTCCGCGATCGACATGACCGAGGCGAGGTTCGACCCGTTCTTGACGGACTTGTCGTCGCCGGACTCCTCGCGGCGGACGCCGGCGGCGCCGGCACCCTCGCTGGCCCCGGACTCCGACAGGCCGTCGATCATCGCCGCGAGCATGTCGAGTTCCTTGGGGTACTCGTGCTCGGCCTGGTCGTACTTGCGGGAGATCGGGCGGAGCATGTTCATCGCGACCTGGTGAGCCTGGTCGCGCAGCGCGCCGAACTTCTTCGGGTCATCGAGGTTGATGGCCATCAGACGAGCACCGTTCCTTCCATGATGCCGACGGCACGCAGGTCGCGGTACCACCGCTCGACCGGGTGCTCCTTGACGAAGCCGTGGCCACCGAGCAGCTGGACGCCGTCGAGGCCGATCTGCATGCCCTTTTCGGCACACAGCTTGCGGGCGAGCGCCACCTCGCGGGAGAAGTCCTTGCCCGCAGCGGCACGCGATGCCGCCTTGTACGTGAGCAGGCGCATCGCCTGCAGCTCGATCGCGATGTTGGCGACCATGAACGCCACCGACTGGCGGTGCGCGATCGGTTCACCGAAGGCCTCGCGCGTCTTGACGTAGGGGGTCACGTAGTCGAGCACGGCCTGACCGGTGCCGACAGCGAGGGCGCACCAGGCGAGGCGGGAGAGCCGGACGCACTCGGCGTACGTCGTGCCGTCGGTGGCGCCCAGCACGGCGTCCGATCCCACGGTGACGTCGGTCAGGGTCAGCGTGGAGAGCGAGGCCGCCCGCACGCCCATGCCGGGGTCGCCCTCGATGGCCAGACCCTGCGTGGAGGACTCGACCAGGAAGAGCACCGGCTTGCCCTCGAGCGTCGCGCCGACGACGAACAACTCGGCCTCAGCGCCCCGGACGACCGCGGACTTGACGCCGTTCAGCACATACCCCCCGGCCGTCTTGGTCGCGGTCGTGCTCGGCGAGAGGACGTCGAACAGCACGCTCGGCTCGTTCAGGGCGAGTGCGGCGGCCGGTACGTCGGAGTCGGAGAAGGCGGGCAGATACGTCTGCTGCTGCGCCTCGGTGCCCCACAGCCCGAGCGCGGTCGCGACCGAACCGGGCGCGAGCACCGCGACGGCCAGGCCCATGTCGCCCTTGGCGAGGGCCTCGGCGACCAAGGTGCCGGCCATCGCACTGCGCTCCTCGGAGATGCCGCCGAGCGCCTCGGGGATCCCCAGGATCGGGATGCCGATCTCCAGGCTGGCCTTGAGCACGGCCTCGGGGGCCAGGCACGTCTCGTTCGCCTCGGCGGCCGCGGGCACGAGGACCTCCGCGGCGTACTCGCCGACGACGTCGACGAGCATCTGCTCGTCCTCACTCGGTGTGAGGTCGAAGACGCCGGGGCGCGGAGCGTCGGCCGGGCGCGCGCCGGCCTTGTCCTTGCTGCCCGCCTTCGCGAACGTCCGGCTGGCGGCCGTCATCGTCTTGAACCCGTTGCGGGTGACGGTGAAGACGGCCTGCTCGGCGGGCTTGCGGAGCTTGACGCGGTCGAGGATGTCGCTCTGGGCGAGACGGTTGAGACCGGCCACGAGGTAGCCGATCGGATCGCTCGACTCCGAGCGCGGAACGCCGTTGCGGCCACCCGGCTTGAGGCTGTTGATCAGGGACATGGGAATAATGTAACTCGGAGTTACACTCGGCGCTACACCAACCGTCGTGGGCGCGGTCACACGCCGAGGGTCACGCCTCAGTAGGCTTCTCGACCATGTCGGACGACGCCCCTCTCGCCCCGCACGGACCACTTCCCACCGGCGGCACCACCAGGCCGATCACCCGCTGGGGAACCCCGGTCATGCATCGTCCGCAGCAGCTCGTCACCGTCTTCGACGACGCCCTGCGGGCCCTCGCCGCCGACATGGTCGCCACCATGTACGCCGCCGACGGCGTCGGACTGGCCGGGTGCCAGATCGGTGAGGACGTGGCGATCTTCGTGTTCGACTGCCCCGACGAGTCCGGGCGGCGCACGGTGGGCGTGGTCTGCAACCCGGTGCTGACCCTCCCCGAGGGCAAGGAGCGCGAGCTCGACGAGGACCAGGAGGGCTGCCTGTCCTTCCCTGGTGCCTTCCACGAGCTGGCCAGGCCCGACTTCGCGACCGTCTCCGGTCCCGGACTGGACGGCGAGCCGGTCACCTTCGCCGGGGACGGCCTGCTCGCTCGCTGCCTGCAGCACGAGACCGATCACACCCTCGGCACCGTGTTCGGCGACCGGCTCGCGACGAAGGCTCGCAAGAAGCTCGACAAGCTCCAGGCCAAGGTCGCCGACGACTACGCCCCGACGTGGCCCGCCGACGCGACCTAGCAGCCACGATCGCCTCCCCGACGCGCCGATGCGTCAGCGCCGCGCCGTGACGTAGCACGCGACGGCCGCTGCCGCCGCTACGTTGAGCGAGTCCACACCCGCGCTCATCGGGATGATCGCCCGCCGGTCAGCGCTCTCCTGCCAGTGCGCGGAGAGACCGTTGCCCTCGGCGCCCATCACCAGCGCCACGCGGTCCAGGCCTTCCACCGCCTGGTCGAGCTCGATCGCGTCGTCGGCCAGGGTCAGGGCGACGGTGGTGAAGCCGGACGCCGAGAGCGTCGGAAGGGCGTCTCGCCAGTGCTCCAGGCGTGTCCACGGCAGCGCGAAGACCGTGCCCATCGCCACCTTGACCGAGCGACGGTAGAGCGGATCGGCGCAACGAGGCGCGAGCAGGACGGCGTCGAACCCCAAGGCGGCAGCGCAGCGGAACATCGCACCCACGTTGGTGTGGTCGACGATCTCCTCCATCACCAGGACCGAGCGAGCGTCGGCGAGGACGTCGTCCACGCTCGGCAGTGCGCGCCGGTGGAATGAGGCCAACGCGCCGCGATGGAGGTGGAAGCCGATGATCTGCTCGACCATGGCGTCCGGGACGACGAAGCAGGGGGCGGCGCTCGCCTCCACCACATCGGCCAGGCCGTCGAGCCAGCGCGGTGCCATCAGGAACGAGCGCGCTGCATACCCGGCCGCGACGGCGCGGCGCACCACCTTCTCCCCCTCGGCGAGGAAGAGTCCGTGCTCGGTCTCGACGTGCTTGCGCAAGGAGACGTCGCGCAGGTCGCGGTAATCCGCCAACCGAGGGTCGTCGGGGTCGGCGATCTCGATCAGCTCCGCCATGCCGTGCAGTTCCTCAGGCGTTCTCGGCGCCGGCGGGCATGCCGCCGAAGTGGTGGGGGTGGGCGACCGCCACGACGTCGCCGACGACGATGATCGCGGGAGGCTGGACTCCCTCCCGCTCGATCGTCGCGGCGACGTCGCCGAGAGTGCACAGCACCACCCGCTCGGTCGGCATCGAGCCGTCGCACACGAAGGCGACCGGGGTGTCGGCGGGCCGGCCACCCTCCACCAACGCAGCCGCGATCTGCGGACCGTGCTCGACCGCCATCATCAGCAGGATCGTGCCGCGCATGCGCGCAAGCGCACCCCAATCGACCAGCGAGCGCTCGTTGCCCGGCGCGAGGTGCCCCGAGACGACGGTGAACTCGTGCGTCACGCCGCGGTGGGTGACGGGGATCCCCGCGATACCGGGTACCGCGATCGGCGTGCTGATGCCGGGGATCACCGTGACCGGGACACCGGCGGCACGGCAGGCCAGAACCTCTTCGTAGCCACGGCCGTAGACGAAGGAGTCGCCACCCTTGAAGCGCACGACCCGACGGCCCGCGAGCGCCTGCTCGACGATGATCCGGTTGATCTCCTCCTGCTGGGCCGATCGACCGCGCGGGAGCTTGGCGACGTCGTACACCTCGACGTCCGGCGGCAGGTCGCCGATGGCCTCACGGGGAGCCAGTCGGTCGGCTACGACGACGTCGGCCTCCATCAGGGCACGACGTCCGGCGATGGTGAGCAGCTCGGGGTGGCCCGGGCCACCACCGACGAGCGTGACGCCCGGCACCCTCACCGGCGCCTCCGTACGGCCCAGGCGCCCGTCGCGCAGCCCCTCGAGGATCTCATCGCGCAGCGCCGACGTGCGGCGCGGCTCACGCCGACCCAGGACCGCCACGGTGACGCCGTCCGAGTGACCGGTCGCGGGCGTCCAGGCCGAGCCGGAGTAGCCGTCGTCGCTGCGCACGCAGAACACGCGTCGCTCCTCGGCCGACATGGCGACCCGTTCGTTGACCGAGACGTCGTCGGTCGCCGCGATGACGTACCACGCGCCGTCCAGATCGTCGTCGGCGAACTCCCGCGACTGCCACGTCACCTCGCCCGCCCCGACGAAACCCTCGACCGCCGGCGTCACGGTCGGCGCCACGACGACGATCTCGGCGCGCGCCGCGATGAGCGCGGGGATGCGGCGCTGCGCGACCTGCCCACCGCCGACGACGACCACCCGACGTCCCTCGAGGCGCAGACCGACCGGGTACACGGGGTTCTCGCTCACGAGGGGGATCCTCCCAGGCCTGCTCCTTCGTTAACGTGGCAGGCATGGCTCTCGAACGCCCGATCTCCCCCAATCCCTACGACCTGCTGGCGCCGGTGCCGTCCTTCGACGTCACCAGTGCCGACGTGACCGACGGCGCTCCCCTCAAGGACGACCAGGTCGCAGCGCTCGGTGACACCTCGCCGCAGCTGTCCTGGGACGCCGTGGAGGGCGCCCAGAGCTACGTGGTCACCTGCTTCGACCCCGATGCCCCGACACCATCCGGGTTCTGGCACTGGGTGCTGGTCGACCTGCCCGCCGACGTCACCTCGCTGGACACCGGCGCCGGCGCCGAAGGTGCCGAGCTGCCCGGCAACGCGTTCATGTGCCGCAACGACGGCGGCTCGAAGGCGTTCATGGGCGCAGCGCCACCCGAGGGCGACCAGGTGCACCGCTACTTCTTCGTCGTCCACGCGGTCAAGGTGCCCGAGCTGGGCGTGGACTCCGACGCCTCGGCAGCCGTGGTCTCGTTCAACCTGGCGTTCAAGACGCTGGCTCGCGGCATGGTGCACGGCACCTACCGGCACTGATCAGGGCGAGACGTCGCGCGGCTCTCCGCACAGGAACGGCACCACCAGCGCGGCGAACCGATCCGGATCGGTGCTGTGCACCCGGTGACCGACGTCGACGAGCTCCAGGTGGGCGTCCGGGATGAGCCGGGCCATCGTCGTCATCGGCGACTGCGGCACGTGACTGCCGGCGCCACCGGCGATCACCAGGGTGGAGGCCCTGATCTGCGGAAGACCCGCCCACCATTGCGGGTCGCGCCGGCCGAAGGCCACGAGGAGGCGGTCGACGGCCGCGACCTGGTAGTGGCGTTGACGGTTCTTCACCCCGGCGGCCAGCGCGTAGGCGGTCAAGGTGGCGTTGCGGCCACGCCAGCGTCGAACCCGGTCCCCGTCGTGTTCGGGCGGGCCGCCCCACGGTGCGGGGAGATCCTCGACCACCAGACGGCGCACGCGATCAGGCTGCTGCATCGCCACCCGCGTGGCGAGGAGCCCGCCGAGCGAGTGCCCGACGAGGTCGACCAGGGGGACGTCGAGACGGTCGAGCAGCGCCACGACGTCCTCGGTCGTCTGCTCGAAGGTGTAAGGACCGCGACGGTCCGTTCCCGCGTGCCCGCGCAGGTCCGGCGCGATCGTACGTCGCCCGCGCTTCGCCAGGGCCGTACCGAGGACGTCCCACGTCGTGCCGGCACCGGTGAGACCGTGCAGAGCGACCACGGGCACGTCGTCCGGTGCTTCGATGGCAGAGTCCGCGCGGTGAACGCGCACGGCCATCGCGAAGTCGCGTGCGTCGGGCGCCCCGACTCCGAGCTGCACCATCGTCGACTCCGGACTCGTTCCGCTCACGTCGTCGTCTCCTCGCGGCTGAGAATCAGCACGGCGCGATCGTCGTCGCCGCGCGGTACGTCACGGATGATGCGTCTGGCTGCGCCGTCGGGTCCCCGGAGCCACGCGCGACGCGCGGTCTCCTGGAGCCAGCGGATGCCGTCGTCGATGTCGACTCCGCGCGACTCGACGACGCCGTCGGTGTAGAAGAGCAGGGCTTGACCGGGCTGCAGGACGCCGACGCTGGCGTGCTCCTCCGGGTGCGCGAGCACCCCGAGCGCGAGCCCTCGCGCGTTGTCGACGACCCAGTCGGCGCCCGGTTCCCAGCGGAGCGCGGGCGGATGGCCGGCGCTGATGATCCTGTACTTGCCCGTGCGGAGGCAGATCGTGACGTGAACGGCGGTCGCGAACGTCTCGTCGCCGTCCTGTCGCAGGAGGAAGGCGTTCGCCGCCTCGATCAATGCCTCTCCCCGCACCGTGCCGATCAGCCCGCCGAGAGCACCGGCCAGGAGCAGGGCAGAAGGCGCCGCCTTCACGCCCTTCCCGACGACGTCGACGAGGACCAAGTCGAGGACCTGCTGCTCCTCGTCGAGGTCGGCCACCATGAAGTCGCCGGCGTAGCCCACGCCGTGAGCGGCTTGCATCGCGCTCTGACTGTGCCATCCGAGCGGGAGAACGGGCACCGCGCCTTGGGCGTTGAGCCGATCACGCAGATCTGCCAGCAGGGCGCCGCTGAGGGGGCTCGGCAGTCCGCTGCGCTGTCGACCGGCCATGAAGACGACCAGTGCCCCGTTGAGGCAGAACATCGCCACGGCGGCGATCCGGTACCCAGCGAGGGGACCCTGGTTGGTCATCGCGGCGATGCCGCAGGCCACCACCAGGACGACGTGAATCACGAGGGGACGGAATCGCAGCAGCTGCGCGCCGATCACCTGCCAGAGGAAGAAGCCGGCCAGAGGGAAGAGCTCGTACTGCTCCCAGGAGAGCGCGGTCGTCGCGAGCACCCCGGCCGCGAGCAGGCCGAGCACGACGAGTTGGCTCCTCCGGGTTCCCGAGCGCCAACCGTCGGTGAGCGAACGCAACCACGGCACCGACTGAACCTACCGAGCCACGCATCCGTGCGCGGGCGAACCGTGGATCTGACCCCGAGCGGACGTGCGCTCGCGGCGAGGACCACGTCGGCACGACGATCAGTCGCTGCACCGGTCGGCACTGCCAGACTGGTGACGTGTCCTCCTTCACGACCGATCTTCTCGGCGAACCCTGGGTGGCGGAGCAGATCACCCTGCCCCCGGACGCGGAGGGGCCCGTCGTCACCACTCTGGTCAGCCGTCGGGCTCCACGACCGAACGGAAGGGCCGTGCTCCACGTCCACGGCTTTACCGACTACTTCTTCCAGGTCGAGTACGCACAGTGGTGGCTGGACCGCGGCTACGACTTCTACGCGGTGGACCTGCGCAAGTACGGGCGCTCCCTGCTCCCGCATCAGTCGCCCACCTACGTCGACGACCTGGCCGCGTACTTCGTCGATCTCGACGTCGTGTGGTGGCGGATCGCGACGCGCGACCGTCACGACTCCATCGCGGTGTCGGCGCACTCGACCGGTGGCCTGACAGCGGCCCTGTGGGCGGACGTCCGTCGGCCGTCGCAGTTGAGTGCGCTCGTGCTGAACGCACCCTGGTTCGACATGCAGGGACCTCCGGTCCTGCGCAGCGCCGGCGCGAACGCGCTCGTCGACCGGGTCGGCCGGCGCACACCGATGCGCGAGATCCCGCGCTCGGTCTCGGGCTTCTACGGCCGGAGCCTGCATCGCGACCACGACGGCGAGTGGGACTTCGACCTCGCATGGAAGCCGATCGAGTCCTTCCCGGTGCGGGTCGGCTGGTTGCGGGCGATCCGGCAGGGCCACCTCCGCCTCCAGGCCGGGCTCGACGTCGACGTCCCGGTTCTCGTGCTGTCCTCCGCGGAGAGCTCGTGGCCGCGGGAGATGGGACCCGAGGTCCACAGCACCGACATCGTGCTCGACGTCGGGCAGATCCGCCGCTGGGCGACCAGCGTCGGGCGCCACGTCACCTACGTCGCCGTCGAGGGAGCGCTCCACGACGTCTTCCTCTCCGAACCCCGTGTGCGCGCACGCGCCCACGCCGAACTCGGCCGATGGCTCGGCGCGTACCTCGAGTGAGAGTCCCCGGCGCGGGACCGGATATGCGCTAGGTTCCCGGCATGAATCCCGTGACGAGCCTCTCACTCGGACGCATCGCCGTCGGTGCCATCGCGATCGCGAAGCCCGACGTCCTTACCGGTCCGCTCGGCATCCGGTCGAACGCGGAGCTTCTCCACCAGTGGTTCGGTCACCGGGAGATCGCGCTCGGTCTGGCGACGCTGGTGAGCAGCGGCTCGTCCCGTCGCAACCTGGTCCTGATCGGCATGGCCGTCGACGCCGCCGACGCCGTGACGGCCTACCAGGGTGTGGAGCAGAAGGCGCTCACCCGCAACGCCGGGCTCGCCTCCGCCGGTGTCGCCGTCAGCGCTGTCGTCTCGGGCCTGCTGGGGCTGCGCGTGAAGAAGAAGCCGTCGCGTCGGGCGCGCAAGAAGGCCGCTGCCTGATCGCGGAACCGGAGTTGCGCGATCTGCGACGAAACAGCCCCGACGACCGACCGAACTACGTCAGGCTGTCGGCATGACCGAGTCCTATCCCCCGCCCCCTCCGCCGCCGGCCCCGGGCCTGCCCCGTCCGGCTGAGCTGCTCGACCGGTTCCTGGCCCGCCTGATCGACGGCCTGATCCTGGCCGTCCCCTTCTTCGTGATCAGCACGATCGGGAACGTGCTGTTCCTGCACGGGTTCCGCTACAGCACCGGCGAGTGGTTCCTCTACTGGATCTTCGTCTCGGCGGTGAACGTCGGGCTCACCATCGGCTACTTCGCCTACCTGGAGTCGAGCCAGGGTGCGACCATCGGCAAGAAGGCACTCAAGCTGCAGGTCACCCGGGCCGACGGCGACGGTCTCATCACCGCTGAGCAGTCGGTGAAGCGAAACTGCTTCTACCTGATCCAGCTCGCCTTCATCGTGCCGTTCGTCGGCACGTTCCTGGGCGGCCTGGCTCAACTGGCCGCCGTGATCATGATCGCGGTGACCATCAGCAACGACACCGTGGGCCGTCGCGGGTGGCACGACCAGCTCGCGGACACCCGCGTCCTCAAGGTCGGCTGAGACTCGACGTCCTCATCCGCGCCGCGTGCGCCGGCGGGCGGGGCCCCCCCCCCCCCCCGGCGGCGGGCGGGGGGGGGCG
>NZ_JAHRHK010000004.1:108154-217000 GCF_021246465.1 Nocardioides sp. R-C-SC26
CGCCCTCACCCGCCCCGCGTGCCCCGACGGGCGGCCCACCGCCCGTCGGCGTGCGACAGGGAGAGCGGCATGCCGAACGTCGCCGACAGGTGCGCTTCGGTCATCACCTCGTCGAAGGACCCGGCGGCCATCACCCGGCCCTGGCGCAACATCAGCGCGTGAGTGAATCCGGGTGGGATCTCCTCGACGTGGTGCGAGACCAGCACCGTCGCCGGGGCGTCGGGGTTGTAGGCCAGCACCGAGAGCGTCGAGACCAGGTCCTCGCGGCCGCCGAGATCCAGGCCGGCCGCCGGCTCGTCGAGCAGCAACAGCTCGGGGTCCGTCATCAACGCGCGAGCGATCTGCACCCGCTTCCGCTCACCCTCGCTCAACGTGCCGAAGGTCCTGTCGGCCAGCTGGGTGATGCCCACCTCGACGAGGAGCGATTCAGCCCGCCCGTGGTCGAGGTCGTCGTAGTGCTCGCGCCAGCGGCCGACGATCCCGTAGGCCGCCGACAGCACCAGATCGCGCACGCGCTCGTCACGTGGGATGCGCTCCGCCAGCGCGGCGCTGGTCAGTCCGATCCGAGGGCGTAGCTCGAAGACATCGACGGACCCGAGGAGGTCCCCGAGCACGCCGACGGCGCCGCTGGTCGGGAAGAGCTGGGCCGCCGCGATCTGCAGGAGCGTGGTCTTGCCGGCGCCGTTCGGTCCGAGGACCACCCAACGCTCACCTTCGCTGACCACCCAGGTGACGCGATCCAGCAGGATCGCCTCCCCCCGGCGCACGGTGACGTCGGCGAGCTCGAGCACAGCGGGCATGGCGTCACCGTATCCTCCCTCGACGTGGAGTCCCCGTTGCCCGTGAGCGTCCGACTCGCCTGGTGGGGTACCGCCTGGCTGCGGGGTGCGATCTCGCCCGACGACTTCCTCGACGGCGCCCTGGGCGACGACGTCACGCACGTCGTCGACGGGGAGGCTCTGTTGGGCGCGGCCGCGTCGGTGAGGGCACTCGGTGCTCACTCCTTCGGCGCCGCGCATCCGGTGGAGAGCGACCCCGTCGGGCTCGGCGGACCGGCGGCGCTCAACCACGCCGCGATCGACGCCGGCGGCGCCGTCCTCGTGCTCGGCGCCGGTCTCGCGTGGGTGCCGCGCCACGTCGGGCCGACCGTGGAGTGGACGACGTATCGCGCAGACCGCCGCCAGGTCCCCGACGTCGGCGAGGCCGATCGCGAGCTGCGCAGCGCCCTCCCGGTCGTCGCCGACGCCCTCGCCGCGCTCGATGTCGCGCGGTGGCGACCCGAGGCGGCCGACGCCTTGATGAACCTGCGCCGACTCACGCCTGTCGCAGCGCCCCGCGGCATCCCGGAGCGGTGTGTCGATCTGATGACGCGTGGGCTCGCACTGCTCGACGTCGTCGAGCTGGCACTGCTGGACGACGGTGCAGCGGTCTCGGCGTCGCAGATCCAGCAGCGTCGCGATGCCCTGATGCCCCTGGCCCGCTCGGCCCGGCGAGCCGTCACGGCCGCCGCCTCGCCGGAGGGCTGGCCACCCTGACGGCCGGCGACACCGCGCCGGACGTCGCCGCTGCTGGAGTCGGGAGCCGGTACGGCTCCGAGTAGGTGCACGCCCAGAGACCCCGATAGCCTCGTCGCCGATGTCCAGCCAGCACCCCGACACTCTGCTCGTCACGCTCTCGGGCAAGGACCGCCCCGGCGTGACGTCCTCGGTGTTCGCCACCCTCGCGCACGCCGGCGTCGCGGTGGTCGACATCGAGCAGATCGTGATGCGGGGCCGGCTCATCCTCGGCCTCCTCGTCACAGCGCCTCGCGACCCCACGGCATTGACGCAGGCGCTCCACAGCACCGGCGCGGCACTGGACATGAACGTCGAGGTCGAGCGGGGGTCGGGCGACAACCGCACACGTCGCGACGGTCGCTCGCACGTCACGGTGATCGGCGCCCCGTTGCGCGCGTCGGCGATGTCCGCGATCGCAGGTCGGATCGCCGACACCGGGGGCAATATCGACCGGATCGAGCGGATGGCGCGCTACCCGGTCACCGCGATCGACCTGCACGTCTCCGGGACCGACCCCGACGCTCTGCGAGGCTTGCTGGCGGCTGAGGCCGCACACCAGGGGATCGACGTCGCCGTGCAGCCCGCGAACCTGCTGCGGCGAGGCATGCGCCTGATCGTCATGGACGTCGACTCCACGCTCATCCAGGGCGAGGTCATCGAGATGCTCGCCGCCCACGCCGGCGTCGAGCCCGCGGTCGCCGACATCACCGAGCGCGCCATGCGTGGCGAACTCGACTTCGAGCAGTCCCTGCGAGAGCGCGTGCGGATGCTCGCCGGCCTCGATGCCGGAGCACTCGACCAGGTCTACCGCGACATCGTCATCTCGCCGGGAGCCCGCACGATGGTCCGTACGCTCCGGCGTCTCGGGTACCGGTTCGCGATCGTGTCCGGCGGCTTCAGCCAGATCACCGAGCGGCTCGCGGAGGACCTCGGCATCCACTTCTCCCGCGCGAACGAGCTCGAGATCGTGGACGGCGTGATCACCGGCGAGATCGTCGGCGAGGTCGTCGACCGCGCCGGCAAGGCGCGGGCCCTCCGGGAGTTCGCCGAGCGCGTCGGCGTTCCGGAGGCGGCGACCGCCGCGATCGGCCACGGCGCCAACGACCTCGACATGCTCAACGCGGCGGGCCTCGGCATCGCCTACAACGCGCGTCCTGTCGTCCAGGAGGCAGCGGACACCGCGGTGAACGTGCCGTACCTCGACACGATCCTCTACCTGCTCGGGATCAGCCGCGAGGAGATCGAGGCGGCCGACCTCGAGGCGGGCATCGTGACGCCGGCGCCACCGGTCTGAGCCGCCGCGGCAGCTCTAACCGCGACCGACGTGGTAGCCACGCACCGTGGCACGTCCGGCGGCGAGGTCGCGCCACGAGTACTCCAGGTCGAACGTCGTCAGAGCGCTCGTGGGATAGGTGCCGCCGATCAGCTCCGCCGACGCCGCGGCATCGCCCTCGCCGTCGTCGAGCAGCTGCGCGAGATAGGCGACCGTCGGGTTGTGCCCCACCACGAGCAGCGCCCTGACGTCGCCGTCGGTGAGCCTGATCAGGTCGAGTGCGCTGTCGACGTCCGCGGCATAGAGAGGGCGGCTGAGCTCGGGCTCCAGGTCCCACCCCGCGCCGCGAACGACGTGGTCGAAGGTCTCGCTCGTCCGCACCGCGCCGGAGACCAGCGCATGGTCGGGGCACAGGCCCGTGGCCGCCATCCACTGCCCGGCCGCCGCCGCGTCCCGGCGCCCGCGCTCGGCGAGCTGCCGTCCGAAGTCGTCGGGGCCCCACTGCTCGGCCTTCGCATGACGCATCACGATCAGGGTCCGGGGCGCCGCGGTGTCCATCCGATCACTCTAGGAGAGACGGCTGGGCGGTTCGACTCGTCACCCGCGTGCGATCAGGCGCCCTATCCTGACTCGCGATGGAGCCCTACAGCGCATCTCATCTCGCCGCGATCGCCGTGTTCGTCGTCGGTGTGGTGCCGGTCGTGCTCCTCGGGCGTCGTGAGCGTCGCACGGGCCACCGGACCGCCAGCCGGGTCATGGCCGTGGCCATCCCGGTCGTGTTCGTACCGACCCAGATCGTGGACCTGACCACCAACTTCGAGCTGCGCGTGTCTCTCCCCCTCCACCTGTGCGACCTCGCGTGGGTCGCGGCGTCGGTCGCCCTGTGGACCCAGAACCGACTGGCCTGTGCACTGACCTACTTCTGGGGGCTGGTCCTGACGACGCAGGGCATCGCGACGCCGTCGCTGGGCGAGGACTTCCCCGAGCTCCGCTACTTCGCCTACTGGGCCCTGCATCTGCTCATCGTCTGGGCGGCCGTCCTCGTGGTCTGGGGGCTCCGCGTGACGCCGTCGTGGCGCGACTACCGCGAGGCCCTCCTGGTGACGCTCGGGTGGGTCGTCGTCGCCTACGCCTTCAACCTCGTGGCCGACACCAACTACGGCTACCTGATCGAGAAGCCCCGCAACGGTTCGGTGCTCGACCTGCTCGGGCCGTGGCCGATCTACGTCATCGCCGAGATCGCGATCGTCGCCGCGATCTGGGCCCTGCTCACCTGGCCCTGGAACCGCACGAGCGCGCCGAGGATCCCGGCGGCGCGCTGAGCCGGGATCCAGGCTGAGGCGCCCGTCTCAGGGAGCGACCGAGGCCGGATCGGCAGCATGTGGCTGCCGGTCCGGCCTCGGATCGCGCCGCTGGGTCAGCGGATGGTTGGGGTCAGGGTCGCTCGAGAATCGCGACGACGCCCTGACCGCCGGCGGCACACACCGAGATGACGGCCTTGCCGGAGCCCTTGTCGGCGAGGAGCTTCGCCGCGTTGGCCACGATCCGCCCACCGGTGGCGGCGAAGGGGTGGCCGGCGCCCAAGGAGGATCCCTTGACGTTCAGCTTGGTGCGGTCGATCGAGCCCAGCGGGGCGTCGAGGCCCAGACGCTGCTGGGAGAACACCGGGTCCTCCCACGCCTTGAGCGTGGAGAGCACCTGCGAGGCGAACGCCTCGTGGATCTCGTAGAAGTCGAAGTCCTGGAGGGTCAGCCCCTCCCGGTCGAGCATGCGCGCCATCGCATAGGCCGGCGCCATCAGTAGGCCTTCGCCACCGTGCACGTAGTCGACCGCAGCGGTCTCGTAGGCGGTGAGGTAGGCGAGTACCGGCAGCCCGTGAGCCTCGGCCCACTCCTCCGAGGCGAGCAGCACGACCGAGGCGCCGTCGGTCAGCGGGGTGGAGTTGCCGGCCGTCATCGTCGCCGCCTCCCCCTTGCCGAAGACAGGCTTGAGCTTCGCGAGCTTCTCCACGCTGGAGTCGCCGCGCATGTTGGTGTCGCGCTCGGTGCCGCGGAAGGGCGTGACGAGGTCGTCCTGCCAGCCAGACTCGTAGGACGCCGCCAGGTTCTGGTGCGACGTCGCGGCGAGCTCGTCCTGAGCCTCCCGGGTGATCTGCCACTCCAGCGCGGTCAGGGCCTGGTGGTCGCCCATGGAGAGACCGGTGCGCGGCTCCCCGTTCTGCGGGATCGCCAGGCTGACGTCGCCCGGACGGATCTTGGCGAGCGCGGCGAGCTTGCCCTTGGTGTCCTTGGCGGCGTTGACCTTCATCAGCTTCTTGCGGAGCTTCTCGCCGATCGCGACCGGCGCATCGGAGGTCGTGTCGGTTCCGCCCGCGATGCCGGAGTCGATCTGGCCCAGGGCGATCTTGTTGGCCACCTGGATGATCGCCTGGAGACCGGTGCCGCAGGCCTGCTGCAGGTCGGTCGCCGGCGTCTCGGGCGAGAGCTTCGAGCCGAGCACGCTCTCTCGCGCCAGGTTGAAGTCGCGCGAGTGCTTGAGGACGGCACCGGCGACGACCTCGCCGATCCGCTCGCCCTCGAGGCCGTAGCGGGCGACCAGACCGTCGATGGCGGCAGTCAGCATGTCCTGGTTGGACGCGTCGGAGTACGCGCCGTTCGAGCGGGCGAAGGGGATGCGGTTGCCGCCGATGATGGCGACACGGCGGGTGCGTTCGATCATGGGACGATACTGACGGGTAACCAGTCGTCGGCCAAGTGACTGAGGGGCATGTCACGAAATGTGGACACTGAGTTACACACCTAGTTTCATTATGAGTTACCGAGTATCTCGCAGCCCGAAAGGCATCTGTCTCCCATGAGCGACCGTTACCAGGACTTCACCACCTCGCCGATCGGCAAGCTCCTCGTCAAGAACCTGGGCCTGCCCAACCCGACCAAGTTGGAGCGCTACACCGACGGCGCCCCCCTGGTGGACGGCACCGTCCTCGTCGGCGGCACGGGACGTCTCGTCGAGTCGCTGCCGGGCATCCTCGACACCCTCGGCATCGCCTCGGCGACCGAGAAGCCGGCCGAGGGCCGCATCAAGGGGATCGTCTTCGACGCGACCGGCCTCGCCGACGCCGCGGAGCTGCGCGCCCTGCGCGACTTCTTCACCCCGGTGCTGCGCAGCCTGGCGCCCTGCGCCCGTGTCGTGGTCATCGGCACCCCGCCGGAGCAGCTCACGGGCTCGGAGCGAGTGGCGCAGCGGGCGCTCGAGGGCTTCACCCGCAGCCTCGGCAAGGAGATCGGCAAGGGCACGACCGTGCAGCTGGTCTACGTCGCCGACGGCGCGGAAGGCGCGGTCGCCAGCACGCTCGGCTTCCTGCTCTCCCCCAAGTCCGCCTACGTCTCCGGCCAGGTCGTGCGCATCGGCGCCCACGGCAAGGGCAAGGTCGGCGAGGTGTCCTCCGACGCGACCCGTCCGTTGGCCGGCAAGGTGGCGTTGGTGACCGGCGCGAGCCGCGGCATCGGCGAGCAGATCGCACGCGTCCTCCACCGCGACGGTGCCACGGTCGTCGGAGTCGACGTGCCGCAGGCGGCCAGCGACCTGCAGGGCCTGATGAAGGAGCTCGACGGCGACTGGCTGACGCTGGACATCACCGCCAAGGACGCGCCTCAGCGCATCGCCCACCACCTGAGCGAGAAGCACGGTGGCGTCGACGTCGTGGTGCACAACGCCGGCATCACCCGCGACAAGAAGCTGGCGAACATGGGCGAGGACCGCTGGGACTCGGTCATCGCCGTGAACCTCACCGCTCCCGAGGCGATCACCCGCGAGCTCCTCGCCCAGGGTGTGATCAACAAGTTCGGCTCGATCATCGGTGTCGCGAGCATCGCCGGCATCGCCGGCAACGTCGGCCAGACCAACTACGCCGCCTCGAAGGCCGGCGTCATCGGCTTCGTCGACTCCCTGGCCGACGAGCTCAAGGACGGCATCACGATCAACGCCGTCGCACCGGGCTTCATCATCACCCAGATGACGGCGGCCGTGCCGTTCGCTACTCGCGAGGTCGGCCAGCGTCTCAACGCCATGTCGCAAGGCGGTCTGCCCGTCGACGTCGCCGAGACCATCGCCTGGTACGCGCACCCGGGCTCCAGCCTGGTGAACGGCAACGTGGTCCGCGTCTGCGGCCAGATGATGCTGGGCGCCTGAACGATGTCCGACGACAACGACAGCGCAGCCGGCCCGGTGGCGACCACCATCGAGCCGGCGAGCGGCCTCAGCGTGCTCCTCAAGGCGGCCCTGCCCTCGATCCCGGTCGTCAAGGAGCTGCCAGGCGTACGCAAGGTGTCGGCTGCCGACTTCGGCGGTCTCTCCTTCACCCGTCCGCCGGTCACGATCCAGCGCGACGACGTGCGCGCCTACGCGGCGGTGTGCGGCTTCCCCGAGAAGGACACCGCTCCTCTGCCCTACCCGCACATGCTGGCGTTCGGGCTGCAGATGGCGATCATGAGCGACCCGGGGTTCCCCGCGCCCGCGATCGGCACCGTGCACCTGGAGAACTCGATCACCCAGCACCGGCCGCTCGCGATCGGCGAGACCGTCACGGTGAGCGCCCGCGTGGGCGCGCCGGTGGCGCACCCCAAGGGCACCGTCTACGAGTTCGTCACCGAGATCCACGCCGACGGCGAACTGGTGTGGGAGGAGCTCTCGGCCTACCTGCGGCGCGGGCGCGGTGACGACGACGCCTCCTACGGCATGGTCTTCCCCGACGCCGAGCCCAGCGGCACGGTGTGGAGGCTCCCCGGCGATCTCGGGCGCCGCTACGCGGCCGTCTCCGGCGACCACAACCCGATCCACCTCTATCCGGTGACCGCCAAGGCGCTCGGCTTCCCGCGCCAGATCGCGCACGGCATGTGGACCATGGCGCGCTGCGTGGCGGCGTTGGAGAACCGGCTTCCCGACGCGGTGCGCGTCGACGTCGCGTTCAAGCGCCCCGTGCTGCTGCCGAGTGCTGTCGCCTTCGGCAGCACTCCCGTCGAGGGCGGATTCGCCTTCGGCCTCACCAAGCCGGGCAGCGGTGCGCCGCACCTGGTGGGGCGCACCACCGCGCTCTGAGGCGCAACGGCCTCACGGACGCCGCCGATGGTCGGGCCATCGCGATCCCACGATCTCGAGGCTCGACCATCGGCGGCCACGCGGACGTCGTGCCGTCGCCCGTCAGCGACGGGGCCGGATCACGCCCTCCTGAGCCACCGTGGCGGCGAGAACGCCGTCCTGGGTGAAGATCCGGCCGAGCGAGAGACCACGGCCGCCGCTGGCCGACGGGGACTGCTGGTCGTAGAGCCACCACTCGTCGACCCGGAACGGTCGATGGAACCAGATGGTGTGGTCGAGCGAGGCCATCATCGTCTCGGCCGGGTTGGTGTCGTGCGCCGAGAGCGAGGCGCCCAGCAGCGAGATGTCGCTGGCGAAGGTGAACATGGCGTTGTGGTCGCGGACGTCGTCACCCACGGTGCCCTTCACCCGCACCCACATCCGCGCCCGCGCGGGATGATCGGGATCGGCCGGCAGGCCGTGGCGGGAGTTGCCCAGGAAGCGGCAGTCCAACGCCGCCCACTCCTTCCCGAGCTGCTCGGCCTCGACGTTGCCGCGCCTGGCCATGAGAGCGACGATGTCGACCCCTTCGTCGGGTGACTTCACCTCCGGCATCGCGTCCTGGTGGTCGTACCCGTCCTCCGCGCGCTGGAAGCTCAGCGTCTGGTAGTAGATCGGCTTGCCGTGCTGACGTGCGACGACGCGCCGGGTCGCGAACGAGCGACCGTCACGGATGCGCTCGACGTCGTAGATGATCGGCACGTGGTAGTCGCCGGGCAGCAGGAAGTAGGAGTGCAGCGAGTGCACGTGGAACTCCGAGTCCACGGTGCGGGTGCCCGCGACGAGTGCCTGGGCGGCCACCTGCCCCCCGAAGACACGCGGTCGCTCGGACTCCGGGTTGTGACCACGGAACAGGTCGACGTCGAGGTTCTCCAGATCGAGCAGATCCAGGAGGTCAGCGGCCGGGTCGACCGACTCGTGGTGGGTCATGCGTCCTCCTCGGGGGACTCAGGGCCTTCCAAACCGGCGAGGAACTGCTCGAACTGGCGTCCGATCTCCTCCCCGGTCGGGAGCGGCTGGTCCTCGGCCAACAGGTTCGCACCGCTGCGCTCGGCCTCGGCGAAGGTGTCGTACTGGCGCTCGAGCGAGGCGACGACCTCCTCGATCTCGGTGTTGGAGGCCAGGTAGCGCGCGACCTCCTCCTCCCGCTCCTCCGCCGCCGCGCGCAGGTCGCCGACGTCGACGGTGAGCCGACCGGCGCGTTCCACCTGCTCCAGGAGCGCGAGCGAGGCGCGCGGGTACTCGAGCTGGGCGAGGTAGTGAGGGATGTGCGCGACGTAGCCGAGCGCCGCGTGGCCCCACTCCCCCAGCCGGATCTCGAGCAGGGCCTGTGCGCTGCTCGGCACCCGGAGCTCGCCGCTCCACATGCTGGCTCCGCTGAGGAGCTCCGCCGAGGTGGCGTGCTCGGTCATCGCGATCGGGCGGGTATGCGGCACCGCCATCGGCACCGACCCGAGGCTGATCACGCGGCCGACGTCGAAGCGCTGCACGACCTCGCGCACCGCGCGGGTGAACGCCTCCCAGCGGTTGTCGGGCTCGGGACCGTGCAGCAGCAGGTACGGCGTGCCACCAGCATCGCGCAGCAGCCGGACGACGAGCCTCGGGGCATCGTAGGCCTCGTAGTGATCGCGCACGAACGAGACCGCGGGGCGTCGCGCCCGGTAGTCGTGGAACTGATCGACGTCGAAGGTGGCCACGACGGAGCCGCCGTCGTCGAGATCGGCGAGATGACGCGCCGCGACCGCAGCGGCACTGCCCGCGTCGAGGAAGCCGTCGAGGGCCAGCACCATCGTTCCGATCGGGCCGTCGACGCCCGGGATCTCATCCACGATGTGCACCAGACGCTCACCACTCACGCAGCGATCCTAGTGCGCGGCCCGACGCCCCTTCGGCCGCCATCTCCGCGCGGTGTCGCCCCTCACACGTGACGGGGGCCGCCGAGGGCTCGGGAGGTGTTCGTCTCACCGGGTTGCGGGACGCTCGCTGCGCTCGCTCCTCAACCACCGACGGCAACGCTCGGCGCTCGCTCCTCAACCACCGCAGGCAATGCTCGTTGCCCTGGCTCCTCAACCACCGACGGGCGGTGAGACGGCCACGTCGGGTGTGGTGACGTCGTAGGTCTCGACCAGCAGCCGCGCACCGCGGCGCGCGAGTTGGTCCGCGGAGAGACCGATCGTCCGCTCGACGACCTGGTCCGCGTCCTCGCCGTCACTGCGCGCGAGCAGATCGAGCAGCGACCAGGGAGCGCCGTCGCCGAGCAGCCGGACGATGTACTCCACCGCCCACCACGCGATGGCGTAGTTGACCTCCTCGGCGCCGCCGTGGAAGGCCGTCGGCATCCCCGAGACACCGCGCCGTGCGGCGCTGAGGGCCGGCTCCGAGACCGGGCGCGCGAAGGAGGGCAGCGGCTGGACCGAGACCCACTCCGCGATGCCCTCGGCGAGCCACGACGGCGCACGGTCGTCGCGCTCGCCGACGGCGACATGGGTGAGTTCGTGGCGCAGGAGGCGCTCGCGGGCCGGCGCGCGCTCGGCCAGCACCCGGGGGTGGATCATCACCCGGGTCGCGGCCAGCGTGCCGTCGGTGCCGGGCACCGTGAAGGCCACGGCATCCAGGCGGTCGGGGTCTCCGCCCGGCAGACCCGGCAGCTGCTCGAGGAACGCGACGTCGGAGAGCGCGAAGACGACGACGCGCCGGTCCCACCCGTACGGCGTCCGAGCGCCGTCGTCGGGCGCCGCGAGGCCGACCTCGCGCGCGAGCCGGCCCGCGTGACGCACCGTCGCGTCGTCGGTGACGACCAGTGCGGAACCGGTGCTCTCGACGTGGATCGGTCGCTCCTCCCAGGGCTGGGAGATCACGCTGTGGGCGCTCTCCCAGGCCGGGTCGGTGACCGAGGCGAGCACGACCTCGTTCTGAGCGCCACGCTCGACGAACCGGAACCGGTCGACCGACTCGGCCGGGACGGCGTCGAAGCCGGTCAGCCGCTGGGCCAGCCGGACCACGACCCAGTACCCGCCGCGATCGGCGCGCACCAGGCTGCCCCGGTCCAGGGTGTAGGTGAAGGCGTCCAGCGGCAGTTGTCGCAGGTTGTCGAAGTATCCGCCCTGGGTGACGCGCAGCGAGGTGCTGCTCGGGTCGATGTCGGCCAGGAAGGCATCGCGATCGCCGTCCAGCACCGCAGCGGAGCGGCGCGCCAGCAGTGCGTCGAACTCGGCCGCGAGATCCGGCGGAACCCGCGCTCCCTCGACGTCCGAGGGTGTCAGCGACCCTGCTCGGCCCCCGCGACCGTCTCCGGCGCCCGGGGTTCGCTCACCGGCGCGCGCGCCGGCGCCCGAGGGGGCCGGGTCCTCGCCGAGATCGCGCAGGAAGACCCACCACAGCACGACCGCGGCCAGCACGGTGATCGCCACGACGGTCCGCAGGTTGGTGGCGCGCAGTTCCTCGCCGTGGTGGCCCGTCCCGGGGCCGGCCGGCTCGTCAGCGGGTGGTGTCGGCATCGAGCAGCATCGCGTCGCTCGACACCGCCACGTCGGCCAGCGCGACGTCCTCGACGATGCCGCGCGCCAGCGCCTGCGCCGTCAATCCGATCTCCTCCAGGATGCGGGCCCGTTTCGCGTGGTCGAGGAACTCCTGCGGGATGCCGTGCAGGCGGAAGGGCGTCGTGACTCCGGCGTCGTTGAGTGCCTGGAGCAGTGTCGCTCCGCACCCGCCGACGCGGCCGTTGTCCTCCACGCTGACGACGAGGCGGTGCTCGCGCGCGAGGGCGATCAGGGCGGGGTCGACGGGCTTGACCCAGCGCGGGTCGACGACGGTGGCGCCGATCCCCTGGGCAGCCAGCCGGTCCGCCACGTCGACCGCGACCTCGGCCATCGATCCGACCGCGACGATCAGGACGTCGCGAGCACCCTTCCGCACGAGGACGTCGACACCACCCACGCGGTCGATCGCGGGGATGTCGTCCGGCGGCGGCCCCTTGGGGAAGCGCACGACCGTGGGAGCGTCGTCGACGAGGACGGCTTCGTCGAGGAGCTCGCGCATCCGCGCGGTGTCGCGGGGCGCTGCGAGCCTCAGCCCGGGGACCACCTGCAGGATCGACATGTCCCACATGCCGTTGTGGCTGGCACCGTCGTCGCCGGTGACGCCGGAGCGGTCCAACACGAACGTGACACCGCAGCGATGGAGAGCGACGTCCATCAGCACCTGGTCGAAGGCTCGATTGAGGAACGTCGCGTAGACCGCGACGATCGGGTGCAGGCCACCCATCGCCAGACCTGCGGCCGAGGTGGCGGCGTGCTGCTCGGCGATGCCGACATCGAAGGTGCGGTCGGGATAGGCGGCGGCGAACCGGTCCAGGCCGACGGGATGCATCATCGCCGCCGTGATCGCCACGACGTCGCGACGACGCGCACCGAGCTGCACCATGTGCTCGGCGAAGTGGTCGGTCCAAATCGGGCCCTTGGGCTTCTCCGCCCCGGTCTGGACGTCGAAGGGCCCCGGCGCGTGGAACTGGTCGGCCTCGTGACGTTCAGCGGGGTCGTAGCCGAAGCCCTTGCGGGTGATGGCGTGCACGATGACGGGTCCGCCGAAGCGCTTGGCCTGAGCGAGCGCCTGCTCCATCGCGGGGCGGTCGTGCCCGTCGATCGGTCCGACGTACTTGAGCCCGAGGTCCTCGAAGAGGCCCTGCGGAGCGAGTGCGTCCTTCACGCCGCGTTTCATCGCGTGGAGCGCGTCGTAGGCGGCCGGGCCGACACCCTTGACCGACGTCAGGCGGTGCTTGACCAGGTCGAGGAAATGCTCGTAGCGGGGGTGGGTGCGTAGCGAGGTGAGCGCGGTGGCCAGGCCGCCGATCGTCGGGGTGTAGGAGCGGCCGTTGTCGTTGACGACGATCACCAGCCGACTGTCGTCGGCGATCGCGATGTTGTTCAGGGCCTCCCAGGCCATGCCTCCGGTGAGCGCGCCGTCGCCGATCACCGCGACCGTGTGGCGGTCCTCCCCGCGGATGCGGAACGCCTTGGCGATGCCGTCGGCGTAACTCAGAGCCGTCGACGCGTGGGAGTTCTCGACCAGGTCGTGGGGCGACTCGGCCCGACTCGGGTAGCCGCTGAGGCCCCCCTCGCGCCGCAGCGTGGAGAAGTCGTCGACGCGTCCGGTGACCAGCTTGTGCACGTAGGACTGGTGCCCGGTGTCGAAGACGACCTTGTCGCGCGGTGAGTCGAAGACGCGATGGATCGCGAGCGTCAGTTCGACGACGCCGAGGTTCGGACCGAGGTGTCCGCTGTTGGTCGCCACCGTCCGGATCAGCAGGTCGCGGATCTCGGCGGCCAGCGTGGTCATCTGGTCGTCGTTGAGGCCGCGGAGGTCACGGGGTTCGGTGATCGAGGCCAGGACGGACATAAGAAAAGAGTCTACGAGGTGACGGCGAGAACGGGGCCCGGGCCGGTCCGGCTCACAGGTCCCACACCGCGACCGCCGCCTCGTGCAGGCTGCCGAGCCAGACCCGCCCGTCGTGTTCCCGGACGCCGGTCACCATGTGGTAGCGCGACCCCTCGCGGTCGCCGTCGAGATCGAGGTCGTGCACGAGGCGACCCTCGGCGTCGAAGGCCTGGACACGGACCGTGCGCTGGGGCGCGGGCTGAAGACGGTCGGGCAGCTTGGTCGCCAGTCTGCGGAGCGCCATCGGGCTGGTCTGCAACCGCTCGACCACGGGGTCCGTCGGACTGGCGATGGTGACCCAGATGAGGCCGTCGCTCCCGCGGCTGATGTTGTCGGGATAGCCGGGCAGGCCCGCGCAGAGGCGGTCCCGCATGCCCGCTCGCGGGCCGCTGATCCAGTACCGCACGATTGTGCGCGCAGCGGTCTCGGCCACACAGACGAAGGACCCGTCGGCGGCGAGTGCCACGCCGTTGGCGAAGGCGAGGCCGGTGACGACGACGTGCACGGAGCCGTCGGGGTCACGGCGCAGGAGTCGCCCGGTGCGCGTGTTGCGGACGAAGTCGGCCTTCCACTCCTCGATGCCGAACTGGGTGGAGGAGTCCGAGAACCAGATGGTGCCGTCATCCGCGATCGCGGCGTTGTTGCAGAACCGCACCGGCACGCCGTCGACGCCGGCGGCGATGAGCTCGACCGCGCCACCCTCGACGTCGACCCAGAGCAGGCCGCGGTGGGCATCGCACACGAGCAGCCGCCCGTCGGGTGCGAACTCGAGCCCGAGCGGCCGACCCTGGGTCGAGGCGATCCGGTCGACGTGACCGCCGTCCTGGCTGACCCGGAAGATCGACCCGTCCTCGGTACCGGTGAAGACCGCTCCGGCGTCGGGACCGTGCGTCGCGACGACGACGTCCTCGGCACCGGGACCTGGCACAGGGATGACGGTGAGGCTCATCCGGTCATCCAAGCAGGTCGCCTCTCAACGCCGGATACACCGCATCGGCGAGCAGGGCCGGCACCGCCTGCTGCGCCGAGTGGGTCAATGCCAGATCGGAGAGGTCGGCCGGGTCGACGAAGACGATGCGACGCCCCTCGTGGCACTCGATGTCGTCGTCGTCGAGCTCGACGCCGCCGACGAAGACGTGCACGTCGTCCACCGTCCCGTAGTGCTCGTGGAACACCCCGAAGGTGCGCCAGGCACGCAGTGCAGACGCCGGCAGAACCAGCCCCGTCTCTTCGGCGAGCTCTCGCCGGGCACCGTCGGCCGGGCTCTCCCCCTCCTCCAGATGCCCACCGCACATCCCCCAGCGCTCGGGATCGATCGGCGCGAACTCGTCACGCTCCTGGAGGAGCAGCCGACCCCGACGATCGACGAGCAGGACGCACGCGAAGGAGGGCACATCGACGACGCTACTCGGGCACAGTGGGCGCATGTCCCTGCCCCGCACCCTCGGCCTGGCGGCGATTGCGCTCATCGTGGCCGGGCTTCCCCACGCCGCACCCGCCTCGGCCGACGACGAGACGCACGGTGTCACGGTGGGAGTGGCGGTCGCCCCACCCCAGGTGACCGGCTTCGCACTGGGGAGCCTGCGCGGCGGGGTGGTCGCGCGGGACGCCGAGGCCCTCGACCGCGTGATCGTCGCCGGCGTCGCGTTGCGCGCCGACGGGCGCGGCATCGCTCCGACGACCGACGCGATGCGCCGGGTCCGACGTCAGGCTGCCTCGCGAGGGCTGAGCACCGAGTTGATCCTCAGCAACTACAGCAACGCCACGGAGTCCTTCGACCCGGCCCGCGCCCATCGTCTGCTGAGCAGCACCCGCGCCATCACCCGCGTGGCCCGCACGATGGCACGGAGCGTGGTGCGCGAGGGCTGGGGCGGAGTGAACGTCGATCTCGAACGCGTCCGCGCTTCGGACGCGGCCGGCCTCGTCTCCCTGCTGGATCGCCTCCAGCGCGTGCTCCCGGCCGAGCGCACGGTCTCCCTCGACGTCAGCGCCGCCACCTCCACGGCCGGCTACCGCGCGCGCGGCTACGACCTGCCACGCCTGGCGGACGTCGCCGACGTCATCGTGGTGATGGCCTACGACCAGCACGGGCCCGGCTGGTCCCCACCCGGGCCGATCGGCGCGCTGCCCTGGCAGCGCCGAGCCATGGCCGCGGCGCTGGAGTCGGTCCCGGCCCACCAGCTCGACCTGGGCGTAGCCGGATACGGATACGCCTGGGAAGGCAACGGCGGACGTGCGCACTCGGCCCCAGGCGCCCGACGGCGTGTCGAGCGCGCCGGCGTGACGCCTCGGTGGCACCGCGTCGCGGGCGAGTGGTCCGCCCGGCTGCCCGGCGGCGCCGTGCTCTGGTGGAGCGATGGACGTTCCTACCGGCTCCGCCTGGCACTCGCCGGCGAGCTCGGCCTGCGCGGCGTCGCCGTGTGGCGCCTCGGATGGGCCGACGCTCTCCGGCCCTGACCGATCACCGCGCGATCGTCCGCGTCAGGACGGGACGACTCCCCGGAGCGCGTCGAGCTCCGCCTCGGTGGCGCCTCCTGCGCAGGAGGCGAACGGCTCCGGCGCCGTCGTGCCCCCGGCGAACTCCTCCAGGAAGAGCCCGAGTCTGACGTCGTCCACGCCGGTCAGCGCGAGCTGTCGTTCCCACACGGTGACCACGACGGGCGATCGCAGGCCGGGATAGGGCGACATGATCGCGTTGCTCGGCAGTCGAGCCTCGAGGGTCGCGACCTCGTCGTCGTCCAACTCGTCAGGGTCGTAGGTGAACCAGAAGGCCCCATGCTCCAGGTCGTGCACCGCCATCTCGTCCGGGACCGGGTCGTCGAAGACGCCGCAGTCGAGCCAGACTCCGAGGTGGGGGCCGCCGACCGGCGGCGACTGGGCGTAGTCGACCTTCTCGTCGGTGTGGGTCGTGGGGAGATCGTCGAACACCTCGACGGCGGCGAGATCCTTCGACGGCGACTGCTCGCCGCCTGCGGACGAGGTCGAGCCGGTACCGACGACGTCGCTACCGTCGTCGAGGACGAACGGGAGCGTCGCGCCGATCCCGACCGCCAGGACCGCGGCGCCCGCGGCGAGGACGAGCGGCGTCCGCGATCGTCGGCCCTGAGCACCGGGCACCTCCGGCGACGCCCTCGTGGGCTCGGGCGAGTGGAACGGCGTGGGATCGCTCACGGGGTCACTCTCGCGTCACGCGCGACGAGAGCCCGCTCGAGGCGCTCGACCTTGGCCGTCATCTCACCCGTCCGTCCCGGGCGGATGTCGGCCTTCAGCACCAGGCCCACACGTGGCGAGCCGGCGGCCACGGCGTCGACGGCGCGCTTGACCACGTCCATCACCTCGTCCCACTCGCCCTCGACGGTGGTGAACATCGCGTCGGTCTGGTGCGGAAGACCCGAGTCACGCACGATCCGGACGGCCTCGGCGACGGCGGGCGCGACACCGCCGTCGGCGTCACCGCTGGACGGACTGATGCTGAAGGCCACGAGCATGTCCTCAACCTATCCACCGCCTCGTAGCCGTCGCGGCCCGCTCTCCGACCACGAGTGGTGCGTCCGAGTTTCCGAGAAGGTTGGCGTGCTCCCGGTGCGTGCAGCGCAAGGCGACGGCGCGCTGCCATACCGGGTTGTCCCGCACGCGTCGGCAACGCCGCCGGGTGCGTGCCGGGGGTGCGCGAAGCGCATCAGAACCTCCCGGACGTGCCACTAAGAGGCGCTGAACACCTCGTAGCGTCCAGGTGCCAGGAAGAACCCGACCTCGGCGACCGGATCCACGCACGTCACTCCGAACCGCTCGCGCCAGCACCCCACGCCGGACGTCGACATCGCCGCGCCGCCGACCGCCAGCCGGACGGCGTCCGGCTCGCGGATGGTGTCGGTGTTGCAGACCGGCTGCGGCACGCCGTCGACGACCTCGATCCGGCCGACGTTCTGGCTCGGACCGTCCCCGCACACCTCGGGGGCCGGGATTCCGCCACGCGCCAGCTCGCACGAGAACGGCAGGAATTCGGACTCGAGCACGCAGTACGTGCCGTCGTTGGTCTCGAAACGGTCGACGCGCTCGGGTGCGGTCTCGATCTGCGCGGCATGGGCGAGCGCTTCGGCATAGGTGCGGGGCGGCTTGGTCAGGTCGACCTCGCCTGACGGCGCCGGGTCGGCCGAGGGCGACTGCGACGGCTCGGCCGATGCGGTCGCCGACGGCGACGGCGAGGTGGACTCACCCACCGGGGCGCTCGACGATGCCGTCGCGGACGGCGTCGGTACGGCGTCGCCGCCGGGGTCGTCGTCCGATCCGCCGCAGGCGCTCAGCGCCATCGCGCAGGCGAGCAACAGGGACGGGAGCGCACGACGAGGGGTCACGACGCCATCATCCCTGCTCGCCCCGCCTCATCGGCGGCGAAATGCCGCGAGCGCGGCGACCATTCGGTCACCGCGCTCGCGTCGGGCGCTCTTCAGCGTCGGGCTCGATCAGCCCTTCAGCAGGTTGCGCAGCACGTACTGCATGATCCCGCCGTTGCGGTAGTAGTTCGCCTCGCCGGGGGTGTCGATCCGCACGACGCCGTCGAACTCGACCGTGCCGTTCGGACCCTCCGCCACCACCTTGACCGTCTTCGGCGTGCGGCCCTCGTTGAGCTCGGTGATGCCCGAGATCGAGAAGGTCTCCTCGCCGGTCAGGCCGAGCGACTCGGCGTTCTCCCCCGCCGGGAACTGCAGCGGGATGACGCCCATGCCGATCAGGTTCGAGCGGTGGATGCGCTCGTAGGACTCCGCGATGACGGCCTTGACGCCGAGCAGCGAGGTGCCCTTGGCGGCCCAGTCGCGCGAGGAGCCCGAGCCGTACTCCTTGCCCGCGAGGACGACGAGCGGGATGCCGGCGTCCTGATAGGCCACCGAGGCGTCGTAGACCGTGGTCACGGGCGCGTCGTCCGCGGTGAAGTCGCGGGTGAAGCCGCCCTCGGTGCCCGGCGCGATCTGGTTGCGCAGGCGGATGTTGGCGAACGTGCCACGGATCATGACCTCGTGGTTCCCGCGGCGCGAGCCGTAGGAGTTGAAGTCGCGCGACTCGACACCGTTCTCGGTGAGGTAGAGGCCGGCCGGGGAGTCCTTCTTGATGGCGCCGGCCGGGCTGATGTGGTCGGTGGTGACCGAGTCGCCGAGCTTGAGCAGCACGCGAGCGCCGTCGATGTCGGTGACCGGCGAGGGGCTCTCGGGCATCCCGTCGAAGTACGGCGCCTTGCGCACGTAGGTCGAGGCGGGATCCCAGGTGAACGTCGCACCCTCCGGCGTGGGCAGCGAACGCCAACGGTCGTCGCCGGCGAACACGTCGGCGTAGGACTCGTCGAACATGTCGGAGTTGATCGCCTGGCGGATCGTGTCCTCGACCTCGGCCGGGCTGGGCCAGATGTCCTTGAGGTAGACCGGGTTGCCCTCGGTGTCGTTGCCCAGAGAGTCGTTGAACAGGTCGACCTTCATCGAGCCGGCCAGGGCGTAGGCGACCACCAGTGGCGGTGAGGCCAGGTAGTTCATCTTGATGTCCGGGCTGATCCGGCCCTCGAAGTTGCGGTTGCCCGAGAGCACCGAGACGACGGCGAGGTCGTGCTCGTTCACCGCGGCCGAGACCTCGGGGATCAGGGGGCCGGAGTTCCCGATGCAGGTGACGCATCCGTAGCCGACGAGGTTGAAGCCGAGCTTGTCCAGGTACGGCGTCAGGCCGGCCTTCTCGTAGTAGTCGCTGACGACCTTCGACCCCGGGGCGAGCGTGGTCTTGACCCACGGCTTGCGCATCAGGCCCTTGTCGACGGCGTTCTTGGCCAGCAACGCGGCGCCGATCATCACCGACGGGTTGGAGGTGTTCGTGCAGGAGGTGATCGAGGCGATCGTGACCGCACCGTTCTCCAGCTCGAACGAGGTGCCGTCCTCGAGCGTCACCGTCACCGACGCGTCGGTGTTCTCGGTGTAGGTCGGCAGGTCGGAGGCGAAGGCCGTCGCGGCATCGGAGACCGGCACGCGGTCCTGCGGACGCTTCGGGCCTGCCAGGCTCGGCACCACGGTGGCGAGGTCCAGCTCGAGCTTCTCGGAGTAGCGCGGCTCGGCCGACGGGTCGTGCCACAGACCCTGCTGCTTGGCGTAGCTCTCGACCAGGGCGATCTGCTCCGCCGAGCGGCCGGTCAGCTCCAGGTACTTGATGGTCTCCTCGTCGATCGGGAAGACCGCGATGGTGGAGCCGAACTCAGGGCTCATGTTGCCGATGGTGGCGCGGTTGGCCAGCGGCAGCGCCGAGACGCCGGGCCCGTAGAACTCGACGAACTTCCCGACGACGCCGTGCTTGCGCACCATCTCGGTGATGGTCAGCACGAGGTCGGTCGCGGTCGAACCCTCGGGGAGCTCTCCGTTGAGCTTGAAGCCGACCACCCGCGGGATGAGCATGGAGACGGGCTGGCCGAGCATGGCCGCCTCGGCCTCGATGCCGCCCACGCCCCAGCCGACGACGCCGATGCCGTTCACCATGGTCGTGTGGGAGTCGGTGCCGACACAGGTGTCGGGGTAGGCCTGGAGCTCGCCGTCGACCTCGCGAGTGAAGATGGTGCGGGCCAGGTGCTCGATGTTGACCTGGTGCACGATGCCCGTGCCCGGCGGGACGACCTTGAAGTCGTCGAAGGCTCCCTGGCCCCAGCGCAGGAACTGGTAGCGCTCGCGGTTGCGCTCATACTCGATCTCGACGTTCCGCTCGAACGCGTCGGCGGTGCCGAAGACGTCGGCCATCACCGAGTGGTCGATGACCATCTCGGCGGGCGCGAGCGGGTTGATCTTGGTGGCGTCGCCACCGAGGTCGGCCATCGCCTCGCGCATGGTGGCCAGATCCACCACGCAGGGGACGCCGGTGAAGTCCTGCATGATCACGCGCGCCGGCGTGAACTGGATCTCCTTGTCCGGGTCTGCGTTCTCGTCCCAGCCGGCGAGCGCCTTGATGTCGTCGGCGGTGATGTCGGCGCCGTCCTCGGCGCGCAGGAGGTTCTCCAGCAGCACCTTGAGGCTGAACGGCAGGCTCGCGACGTCGAGCCCGTCACCACTGACGGCGTCGAGACGGAAGATCTCGTAGGCCTTGCCGTCCACGTCGAGCGTGCTCTTGGCACCGAAGCTGTTCTTGCTGGCCACCGGCCACATCTCCTCAGGTTGTCGAAGGCGGGGTGCATCCGGACGTTCCGGCAGGGGGTCCGGGCTGGAGGTCCTCGGGCCATCTTGCCGCCGGGAGCGAAACCGGGGATAGCAAGGCTGTCCTAAGTTCGAAGGTCCTCATTTGTCTTGATATCAAGATACATGACGTCGAGTGATCCAAGGGCCGACCGGTCGTCGGTGGCAGCCACCCACGTCGGCGCGTAGGTTGTCGAGCTTGTGTCAGCCCCCGACGTCCTCCGGTACCCACGGGCACGCCCGTACTGGCGGATCGCGGTCGCAGGGTTCCGTCGCCAGGCGACGTACCGGCTCGCTGCGCTCGGCGGCCTCACGGCCAACGCCACCTTCGGGTTCCTCAAGGTCGCCGTCCTGTTCGCAGCCGTCGACGCGGCCGGTGGCGAGCTCCGCGGCTACGACACCGCCCTCATCAGCGCCTACATCTGGGTCTCCCAGGGTCTGCTCGGCTCGGTGAACCTGATGGGGCGCAGCGACGCCGCCGACCGGATCAAGGACGGCTCGATCGCCGTGGAGTTCCTCCGCCCCGTCGACGTGCACCTCTCGGCGGTCTGTGCGGAGATCGGGCAGGCTGTCTTCACCCTGCTCCCCCGCGGCGTCCCGTCCGTGCTCATCGGAGTATTCGTGGTCGGGATGGCGGTCCCCGACTCGCCCTGGCCCTACCTGCTGGGCTCGATCAGCGTGCTGCTGGGCATCGCGGTGTCGGCGGCGACCGCCTATCTCGTCGCCGTCGTCGGCTTCTGGCTGGTCGACACCCGGGGCGTCCAGGTCCTCTACATGGTCGTCTCCGGCTTCCTGGCAGGCCTCTACGTGCCGATCGTGCTGTTCCCGCCGTGGCTGCTCGCCGTCGCCGAGGCGACTCCCTTCCCCTCGATGCTGATGTATCCCACCGATGTCCTGACCGGGCGGGTGGACGGCGTCGACGCGCTCGTCCACGTCGGCGCACAGATGTGGTGGCTGGCAGTCGTGCTCACGCTCGGCCAGATCCTCACCCGGGCCGGGCGCCGCACCTTGGAGGTGCAGGGTGGCTGAGGTGCGCGCCCGGGTCCGCCTCGCCAGCCCGGAACCCGGAGGCGATCTGCGCGCCTACCGCGCTGTGCTCGCCTCTCGAATCCGCTCGCAGCGCAGCTACCGCCTGGGGTTCTCCCTCGATCTCGGTGCGTCCCTGCTCGTCGGCGTCATCGAGCTGGCCGAGGTCTGGGTGTTGTTCCACAGCGTGGGCGAGCTCGGTGGCTTCACGTTCGGCCAGATGCTGCTCGTCTTCGGCCTGGCCGATCTCGCCTTCTCCGTCGCCGATCTGGTGTTCGGGCACTGCGACAACCTGCCGACGTACCTCCGCGCCGGCACGCTCGACGTCTTCTACCTCAGGCCCCAGCCGTTGCTGCTGCAGCTGATCACCAGCGACATCAGTCTGCGCCGGTTGGCCCGGGCCTCGGTCGGGCTGGTGGCGCTCGTTGCGGGGCTCGTCGTCAACGACGTCGACCTCGGCCCTCGCACGATCACGATCGTGATCCTCGCGCTGGTGAGCGGCGTCGCCATCTTCGCTGCGATGTTCGTCTGGGCCGCCGGCGTGCAGTTCTTCCTCGTCGACGGTGCCGAGGCGACCAACGCCTTCGTCTACGGCGGGCGCTACGCCTCGAGCCAGCCCGCCAGTGTCTGGAGTCGACCGGTCCTGGTGCTCTTCGGCTTCTTCTTCCCCATGACCTTCGCCGGATTCCTCCCGATGCTGCTGCTCCTGGACGTCGCGGGACCCGACTGGCTCCCGGCCTCACTGGGATGGTGGGCACCGGCGATGGCGCTGTGGACCTGGACGCTGGCGCTGCTGAGCTGGCGGCTCGGCGTACGTCACTACCAAGGAGCGGGCGGATGACCGGCACCACCACGATGATCGAGACGGTCGGACTGGGGCGCGACTTCCGGGTGCGCGACGGGGTGCGACGTCGCACGGTGACCGCCGTGGAGAACCTCGACCTGCGCATCGAGGCAGGCGAGGCGGTGGGCTACATCGGAGCGAACGGTGCCGGGAAGTCGACCACGATCAAGATGCTCACCGGCATCCTGGTCCCCACCCGTGGCGAGGTGCGGACCTGCGGCCTGCGCCCCGTGCCGGACCGACGGCGTCTCGTGCGCCACGTGGGCGTCGTCTTCGGCCAGCGCTCCCAGCTGTGGTGGGACCTTCCCGTCGGCGAGTCCTTCCGCATCCTCGCCGCGATCCACGGTCTCACCCGCGACCGGGAGCGCGCGCGGACCGACGAGCTCGTCGAACGGATGGAGATGGCGGACTTCCTCGCGACGCCGGTGCGGCAGCTCTCACTCGGGCAGAGGATGCGTGCCGAGGTCGCCGCTGCGCTGCTGCATTCGCCCCGCCTGGTCATCCTCGACGAACCGACCATCGGCCTCGATGTGCTCTCCAAGCAGCGCCTACGGGAGTTCCTGATCGCGGAGCGGCGCGAGCACGGCACGACCCTCCTGCTCACCACCCACGACATGGGCGACGTGGAGCGCCTGTGCGACCGGATCCTGCTGATCGATCGAGGTCAGCTCGCCTTCGACGGCACTCTCGCGGCGCTCGCGCGTACCGTCGGCGCCGAGCGCACGCTCACCGTCGACCTCGCCGCGCCGACGCCCGACCTCGTGGGGCTGCCCGACGTCCAGCATCGTTCGAGCGAGGCCGGCGGACTGCGTCAGGTCCTGGCGTTCGACGCCGAGACCACGACGGCGGCACGCGTGCTCGCCGCCGTCGCTGAGCGCGCCGAGGTGGTCGACCTCTCCATCGGCGAGCCCGACGTGGAAGACGTCGTGCGCCGGGTCTACGCAGCACGGCGCTGAGCCCGCATCGACCGGTCCGAAGCGCCCCGGGGCCGCACTCAGCGGGACGTGAGGATCGCCACGCATTCGACGTGGTGCGTCATCGGGAACAGGTCGAAGGCGCGCAGCGAGACCAGCGCGTAGCCGGACTCGGCGAACAGCGCGACGTCGCGCGCCAGCGCCGCGGGATCGCAGGCGACGTAGGCCACCGCGCGCGGACGCCGGTCGACGACCTGCTCGACGACGCGGCGCTTGGCACCTTCCCGCGGCGGGTCGAGCACGACGAGGTCGAACGGCTCGTCGTGCCGTTCGACCAGGACCTTCGCGACGTCACCTGCGGTCGCGACGACACCGGGGCAGTTGCGGCGGGAGAGCCGCGACGCCGTGGCGTCGCCCTCGACCGCCACGACACGGCCAGGGGCGACCGCCGCCTGGAGGAACGCGGCGAACAGCCCGACCCCGGCGTACAGATCGAGGACACGCTCCCCCGGCTGCGGGTCCAGACCGGTCATCACGGCGTCCACCAGGGCCTGCGGCGCGCCGGGGTGCACCTGCCAGAAGCCTCCCGGTGCGACCTCGAACGCCCGCCCGCGCACCTCGTGGATCGCAGGAGGCGCCTCGAGCAGGCACTCGTTGACGGGTACGACGTCGTGAGAGCGGTGCTTGCGCATGCCGCGACCGCCCCCGACCAGACCGACGTAGCGCTGGCGTGTGCGCCAGTGCAGCCCGTCGTCGTCACCGGGCACGGCCTCGACCTCGACCCGGAGGTCCAGGCCCGCCAGACGCCGCAGCTGCTCGCTCACGACGTCGGCCTTCAACTCGCGCTGCCGAGCAAGCGTCACGTGCTGGAAGTCGCATCCGCCGCAGGCGTCGGGCCCGGCGTAGGGGCACGGTGGCACGACGCGATCGGGGGAAGCGCTGAGCACCTCGACGGCGTCGGCACGCCAGAAGCGATCGCCGTCGGCCCCCTCAGTCACCTCGACGACGACGCGCTCGCCGGGCAAGGCGTGCCGGACGAAGACCGCGCGCCCGTCGAGGCGGGCCACACAGTGGCCTCCATGTGCCACGGGGCCGACCTCTACCTCCGCGCGGAGGCCGACCCGGCTCTCACCGCGAACGGCGCGCTGGCGGGGACGTCGTGCGGTCACCGGATCTGCCGGCCGCTCCGCGCGTCGCCGGGACGCCCGCGGGCGTCTCCACGCTCCTCGCGCTCGATCGCGATCTGCGACGAGCTGAGCTGGTAGGGCACCGAGGTGACCATGACCCCCGGGGAGAACAGCAGCCTGCCCTTGAGCCGCAGCGCCGTCTGGTTGTGCAGGAACTGCTCCCACCAGCGACCGACGACGTACTCGGGGATGTACACCGCGACGACGCCGCGCGGGTTCGCCTTGCGGATCTCGGCGGTGTACTCGACGACCGGCTTGATCAGCTCGCGATACGGCGAGTGGAGGATCTTCAGCGGTACGCCCAGGTTGCGACGGTCCCACTCCTCGATGAGCCGGTTGGTCTCGGCAGCATCGGTCGCGACGTAGACCGCCTCGAGCGCGTTGGGCCGCGAGGCCTTGGCGAACGCCAGCGCCCGCAGCGTCGGCTTGTGGATCTTCGACACGAGCACGATGGCGTGGACGCGCGTCGGCAGCACCTTGTCGAGATCGTCCGCGGCCAGCTCGGCCTGCACCTTGTCGTAGTGCTTCTTGATGCCGCGCATCACCGCGAAGAAGAAGATCATCGCCAGGATCGTGATCCAGGCGCCAGCGAGGAACTTGGTGACCAGCACGATCACCAGCACCACCGCGGTGAACGAGAGGCCGACGGCGTTGATGGCGCGCGAGCGCTGCATACGACGACGCGTCCCGGCGTCCTTCTCCGTGGTCAGGGCGCGGGTCCAGTGCCGGATCATGCCGAGCTGGCTGAGATTGAACGAGACGAACACGCCGACGATGTAGAGCTGGATCAGCTTGGTCGTCTCGGCGTCGAAGGCGACGATCAGCACGATCGCGCAGACGGCCAGGAACACGATGCCGTTGGAGTAGGCGAGCCGGTCGCCGCGGGAGCCGAGCGCGCGCGGGGCGAAGCCGTCCTTGGCCAGGATCGAGCCCAGAACGGGGAAGCCGTTGAAGGCCGTGTTGGCAGCCAGCACCAGGATCACGCCGGTCACCGTCACGACGAGGTAGAAGCCCGGTGAGAAGTCGTGGAAGACCGCTCGCGCGATCTGGGCGATGACGGCGTGCTGATCGTGATCGGCGCCGACGGGCTCGCCGTCGAGGAGGAGCCGGTCGAGCTCGTGCGGGTCCACGTACTTCAGACCCATCTGCTTGGCCAGCACGATGACGCTGACCATCATCGAGATCGCGATGAGGCCGAGCAGGAGCAGTGTCGTCGCGGCGTTGCGACTCTTGGGGCGCTGGAACGCCGGGACGCCGTTGGAGATGGCCTCGACGCCGGTGAGGGCCGCACACCCCGATGAGAACGCCCGCGCCAGCAGGAACATCAGCGCGAACGTCGTGAGCGAACCCTCGTAGTCCGGCGACGGGGCGATGTCGTACCGAGCGCTCTCGACCTGCGGGAGAGTGCCCGACGCCATCTCGACGAAGCCGTAGAAGCACATGCCGAGGATGGCGACCATGAAGGCGTAGGTCGGCACCGCGAAGAACGATCCCGACTCCCGGATGCCGCGCAGGTTCATCGCCATCAGCAGCACGACCATGACCGAGCCGAAGAGCGCCTCGTGCCCCTGCACGCTCGGTATCGCCGACGCGGCGTACTGCGAGGCCGAGGAGATCGACACCGCCACGGTGAGGATGTAGTCCACCAGGAGGGCGCTCGCCACCGTGGTGCCGGCGGTGGCCCCGAGGTTGACGGTCGCGACCTCGTAGTCACCGCCGCCGCTCGGGTAGGCGTGCACCGTCTGGCGGTACGAGGCGATCACCGCAGCCATCACCAGCGCGACGGCGAGCGCGATCTTCCACGACCACACATAGGCCGAGGCGCCCGCCAGCGAGAGCATGATGAATACCTCGTCGGGCGCGTAGGCGACCGAGGAGAGCGCATCGCTGGCGAAGACCGGCAACGCGATGCGTTTGGGTAGCAGCGTCTCGCCCAACTGGGCACTGCGTAGTTTGCGCCCCAGCAGGATCCGCTTGGAGACGTCGCCGACACCCACGGGCGGAAAGCGTACGCCCCAGCCAACCCGGCCGCGCGTCACCTCGGGGTGGATCCTCTACGGTGAACGCGTGCACGTCGTGATCATGGGCTGCGGCCGCGTCGGTTCGACGCTCGCGCGCGGCCTCGAGGACCGCAACCACACCGTCGCCGTGATCGACTCCGACCCCGATGCGTTCCGCCGTCTCGGGCCCGGATTCAACGGCGACAAGGTCACCGGCTACGGCTTCGACCAGGACGTGCTGACCAAGGCCGGCATCAAGCGCGCCGACGCCTTCGCCGCCGTGTCCAGCGGCGACAACTCCAACATCATCGCCGCGCGCGTCGCGCGGGAGACCTTCGGCATCCAGCAGGTCGTCGCGCGGATCTACGACCCGGGCCGCGCCGAGGTCTACCAGCGACTGGGCATCACCACCGTCGCCACCGTGAAGTGGACGGCGGACCAGGTGCTGCGTCGCATCCTCCCGGCCGGGGCCGAGCCCGACTTCCGCGACCCCAGCGGAGCCATCCGGGTCGACCAGGTGCCTGCCCCTGAGAGGTGGATCGGGCACCGCACCGTGCACTTCCAGGAGCAGAGCGGCACCCGCATCGCCTGGATCGACCGCCTCGGCGAGGGCATGCTGCCCGACCGCGAGTCGGTCATCCAGGAGGGCGACATCCTGCACCTCGCACTGCGCGAGGACCGCGCCGCCGCCGCTTTCGACGTCATCAAGCGCGGACCTGAGGAGATCTGAGCATGCGTGTCGCCATCGCCGGAGCCGGCGCCGTGGGTCGATCGATCGCACGTGAGCTCATCCAGAACGGCCACGAGGTCCTGCTCATCGACAAGAACGCAGCCTCGGTGCTGCCCGAGCGCGTGCCCGACGCCGAGTGGCTCCTGGCCGACTCGTGCGAGATGTCCTCGTTGGAGGAGGCTCGCCTGGACCGCTGCGACGTCGTGATCGCCGCGACGGGCGACGACAAGGTCAACCTGGTCACCTCCCTCCTCGCGAAGACCGAGTTCGGGGTGCCTCGCACGGTGGCGCGGGTCAACCACCCCAGCAACGAGTGGCTCTTCACCGAGGCCTGGGGCGTCGACGTCAACGTCTCGACGCCGCGCATCATGTCGGCCCTGGTCGAGGAGGCGGTGACCGTCGGCGACCTGGTGCGGCTGTTCACCTTCCGCCAGGGCAACGCGAACCTGGTCGAGATGACGCTCCCGACCGACTCCCCCTTCGTCGGGAAGCCGGCCGGACTCATCCCGTTCCCCGACAACTGCGCCCTCGTCACGATCCTGCGCGACGGGCAGGTCTACGTGCCCGACCCCGAGCAGCCGATCGAGGCGGGCGACGAGCTCCTGTTCGTCGTCCCGGCCGAGGGCGAAGACGAGCTCGAGCGCCTGCTCGCGCCGTCCACCCACGGCGGCTGACCGGCCAGATCCCGACCCGTCCACGTGGACCCGTCTCCAGATAGAGACGGGTCAACGTCGAACTGCCGTTGACCCGTCTTTATCTGGAGACGGGTCAACGCTCACGTGGTGGGGACGGCGGGGTCGAGCGGGGTGGCATTGCGGGCGAGCAGCCAGATCATCGCGGACCACGAGGCGATCCGGAGCGGCCAGCCGAGGCCGTAGCGCAGGAAGGCGATGGCCGCGACGGCGGTGTCGGGGTCGATCCCGTCGCGCCAGCCGAGCAGCCAGACCGGTCCCTGCAGCAGGACACCGATCGCCCCGGGCGCACCGAGCAGGAGGGTGAGACGCGTACAGAGGCGCACCACCTGTGGTTGAGCTCGCCATGCGGTCGCGTCACCGGTGACGCTGCCGAGCATGAAGCCGACCAAGGGCCACCGCACCAGGCAGGACCCGACCAGCAGGATCGTGTACACCAGGCTGTAGACGATGCCGGGGGCGAAGAAGGCGAGTGCCTGGTCGGACTCCGACCCACCGCTGCTGGCGGCGATCCGGACGAAGACCCAGCCGATGCCGATCGAGAACAGCGCGTTCAGCGCGTACTGCGTGGTGCTGCGCTGGGCCAGCCGCACGAGGAGGGCGATCCCCGCCGTGGCCAGGCTGACGACGAGCGCGAGGCGGAGATCCTTCGTCGGCAGCCAGAGCGCGGTGAACACGATGCCGGGGATTCCCGCCTCGAGCATCCCGCGGCGGCCACCGAGAGCCGTCGCCATCTGCGCCCGCACCATCGCCTCGACGGTCGTCACCGAAGGAACCGCCATCGCAGCATCGGTGGTCGACGCGGGCTCGCTCGTCGACGCGGACGACGGGTCAGCGTCTCCGGTCACGGGAGCAGCTCGTAGCGCGGGTTGTACATCGTGCGTACGCCGTCGTGCACCCCGATCCGACCCTGCACGCGCATGCCCCGCCCGGGGTCGACGCCGACGATGCGTCGACGTCCGAGCCACACGATGGTGATGACGTCGGAGCCGTCGAACAACTCGGCCTCCAGCGCCGGCACGCCACCGCGCGGCCTCACCGTCATCGAGCGGACCGTGCCACGGAGGACGACCGGATCGCGATCGGGGGCGTCGGCGATGCTGACCGTGCCGACGCGTGCGTGCTCGGCGCGCATGTCACGGGCCAGCTGGTCGGTGGGGTTCGCCCACCGGCTGATGGAGCGCCGGAGTCGGCTCTTCTCGGCCATCGCTCGGCTCACACGCCGACGCGGCGCGCGTTCTCGGGCAGCACGAGGGGAAGCGGCTCACCGACGGGGAGCGCGTGACCGCCACGGCGCACCGCGACGCGCGTCAGCACGTCCTCCCACTCGGTGGCGAGAGCGCTGTCCATCGCGGGCCGCCCGAGCAGCGTGGCGCGCAGCAGCCACCGCGGCCCGTTCACGCCGACGATGCGCGAGGGCTGGATGCCGGCGCTACCGTCGGGCAACTGCACCGAGACCTGGCACTGCAGCTCGGTGCCGAACCGCCCCTCGCTCTCGGTCGCGGTCCCGCCACGCTGTGCCATGTCGGCAGCGATCTGAGGCCGTACCTCGGCCCAGAGGTCGCCGTGCCGCGGCGCCGCGAAGGCGCGGATCTCGATGGCGCCGTCGGCACCGGCGAGCAGCACGGCCTGCACCGTGCCGGTGGTCTCGTCGACCTGCAGGCGCAGCTCCTTGCCCTCCTCGGGCGCGATCAGCAGCGAGCCGAGATCGACGCGCGCGACGCCGTCGTCGGGCAGATCATCGGCGTCGAAGGGACCGACCACCTCGGCTGCGCCGGTCTCGGCGTCCTGCTCTCCGGTGTCCTCGACGACCGACTTCCGACGGAACTTCACGACTTCTCCTCACGTCCTGTGGCAGCGAAGCCACCCGTAGAACCGTAGCCGCCCGCGCCACGCGCACTCTCGGGGAGGCGTTCGACGGCGACGAACTCGGCCTGCTCGACGCGCTGGATGACCAACTGTGCGATCCGATCCCCCCGCTGGAGCCGGATCGACTCCCGGGGGTCCAGGTTGACCAGCAGCACCTTGATCTCGCCACGGTAGCCCGCATCGACCGTGCCGGGCGTGTTGACGATGGACAGGCCGTGCCGCGACGCCAGCCCCGAGCGTGGGTGCACCAGCGCCACGTACCCCTGCGGGAGTGCCACGGCCAGCCCGGTCGGTGCCAGGACCCGCTCCCCCGGCGAGATCTCGAGATCGACGGTCGTGACCAGATCGGCACCCGCGTCACCTGGATGCGCATAGGCAGGGAGCGGGACGTCGGGGTCGAGCCGGAGCACCTGGATCTGGAGGTCAGCCACGGCCACCGACCCTACGTGCCCGCATCGCCGGGCCGGATGGGAGGCTTCGTCCCGTGAGTCAGCCCGCCACGCGCTATGCCGAGCGACTCGGCGTCCCGCTGCGCTGGTGGGTCCAGGGCGTCATGCTCATCGCCTCGCTCTGGCTCGCGCTGATCGTCGCCGTGCCGGCGCCGCTCGCCTGGTCGGTCACCGTGATCACGCTCGGGCTGCTGAGCCTCGGACTCGTCTCCTTCGGGTCGCTTCGCATCGTGGTCGACGACGAACTCCGGGTGGGGCGTGCTCACATCGCCCCGGCACACCTGGGCGCCATCACCCCGTTGGACGCCGCGCAGACGCGGCGGACGGCCGGTGTGGAGGCTGACGCCCGCGCCTACCTCGCGATGCGGCCCTACCTCAAGCGCGCCGTCCGGGTGACGATCGCCGACCCCGGCGATCCGGCGCCCTACTGGCTCATCAGCACTCGCCATCCCGAGCGCCTCGCCGCCGCCCTCAGCGATCTGGTCGCCTCGGCCCGCTGAGGGTGGGCGCGCCACCGAGCAGGTGTCGCTAGGGTCAGACCATGGCGAAGAGCACAAGCTCCCAGGACAGTTCCAAGGTCTGGTCGGCCTTCTCGGCCGTTTCGGCGCTCGGCGCGTCCGTCGCCGCGAAGAAGGGACTCGACGTCGGGTGGAAGGCCGCCACGGGCCGTAAGCCCCCGGCGAACCCGGCCGACCCCGACGTCCGACTGGGCGAGGCGGTCGCATGGGCAGCGGTCAGCGGCACCTTCGTGGCTCTGGCCCGGATGCTGGCCCAGCGCCGGGCAGCCGGTTACTACCTCAAGTCGACCGGCTCCCTGCCTCCGGGACTCGAGCGCGACGGCGAGTAGCCACCACCAACGTCGAGACCCCGCCAGGACATCCCGGCGGGGTCTTCACGCGGTCGGCCCCTCGTCGGGGACTCGACCTCACACGGTCGCCGGAGCGACCGTGTTCGTCAGGCTGCGCAGTCGCGGCAGATGAGCTTCTTCGCGTCGGCCAGCTGGCTGCGGTGGTGCACCAGGAAGCAGCTCATGCAGGTGAACTCGTCCTCCTGCTTGGGCTTGACCTCGACCGCCAGCTCCTCGTGGGAGAGGTCGGCGCCCGGCAGCTCGAAGGACTCCGCGGCCTCGGTCTCGTCCTCGTCGACCTTGCCGGAGTTCTTGTCGTGACGGCGGGCCTTGAGCTCTTCGATGCTCTCCTCGGACTGCTCTTCCTCGTTCTTGCGCGGTGCGTCGTAGTCCGTCGCCATGCGTCGCTCACTCCCCTCCATCACCAGGCCGTGCGGCCAGATCCTCGCCGGAGTCCGCGTCGTCGTCGATCGCAACTCCAGCCCGTGCAGCGCGCCAGATTGTGCACCATCCCAGGGCCTGTGCAAACACCGGGAGGGACGGCGCGCCGTCTGGTGCGATGAACGTCTCGTCGGCGCCTGCTATTCCGCGGGCGGGAAGCCGACGCTGACGTGTGTTCAGGCGACGTCGGCGGCCCAGAATCCCGCGCGGACCGTCGCCGCACGGAACTCGTCGAATCCGGTCGAGGGAGCACAGATCACGAGATCCGTGCCACCGGCCCCGCGCCCCACCTCGGTCCGGGCGCCGGCCGCCCGCGCGATCAGACCGCCGGCCGCGTGATCCCACAGGTGCGGCCCCTCCTCCACATAGCCGTCGAGCGCGCCTTCGGCGACGTGACACAGGTCGAGCGCGCACGAGCCGAGTCGCCGCAGGTCGCGCACCTCGCCCAGCAGGATCGCGGCCGCCTGCGCCTGGATGCGCCGCACCTCCGCGACGTAGGAGAAACCGGTGGCGATCAGACGCTGGCTCATCGGCACCTCCGCACGCACCCTCAGGGCGCGACCGTCACGCCACGCCCCGGCTGCCTGGTCCGGGCCTGCCGTCCGGCCGGTGTACTCCGTGCCGTGGACGACGTCGAGGACGACGCCGGCCACGACCTCACCGTCCCTCTCGGCCGCGATCGACACCGCGTACTGGGCGATGCCGTAGAGGAAGTTCACCGTGCCGTCGATCGGGTCGATGATCCAGCGCACCCCGGACGTGCCCTCGACGCCACCGCCCTCCTCGCCCAGCACGGCGTCGTCGGGACGACGGGTGAGCAGCCGGTCGCGGATCAGGGCCTCGGCCTCGCGGTCGGCCGCAGTGACGACGTCGATCTCGCTGGACTTCGTCGCCGCGACACTCACTCCGCGTGCTGCGTGCTCGCGGATCAGCCCTGCGGCCGCTCGTGCGGCTTCGAGCGCGGCCTCGAGCAGCTCGGCATCCGCGTCGGCGCCCCACACTGCCGGGCTCACGCGCGCTCTCCGGTGCCAGCCGGCACCTCCTCGGACTCACCCGCCAACGCGGGCCGGTCGGCACGTGGATTGGCGCAGCAGCCCACCGGACACCGGTCCCAGCCCGGCCCGATACCGCCGATGGCGGGGCGGTCCGGCTGCTGGCCGCGTTCGGCGGCCGCGCGCTCGAGCAGGAGCTCGCGCACCATCGCCACGAACCGCGGGTCGATGCCCGGCGTCGCGGCGCGGACGGCGGCGATCCCCAGCTGCTCCGCGGTGGCCAGCGCCTCGGTGTCGAGGTCGTAGACGACCTCCATGTGGTCGGACACGAACCCGATCGGCACCAGGACGACCGCACGGCACCCGGCGGCGCCGAGCGCCTCCAGGTGGTCGTTGACGTCGGGCTCGAGCCACGGGATGTGCGGAGCGCCTGAGCGCGAGCAGTAGACGAGGTCGTGCTCGAGGGTCGCGCCCCGTCGCACCCGGACCTGTTCGCTGACCCAGGCCGACGCCTCCCGGTGCTGGGCGACGTACCGGCCGCCCACGGCGTCCGGATCGGCGTCCTGATCGACGTCGCGGTGCGGGGGCGGGCCACTCGTCGACGACATGGACCACGGGATCGAGTGCGTGACGAACACCAGCCGGGCCTCGTCGCGCAGGTCGGCCGGGAGCTCGTCGAGCGCGGCGCCGACGGCGTCGACCACCGGCTCCAGGAACCCCGGGTGGTCGTAGTAGACCCGGAGCTTGTCCAGCTCCGGCGCGTTCTCCGGCACCCTCGCGACTGCGTCATAGAGGTTCTCGCGGTACTGCCGGCAGCTCGACCACGACGAGTAGGCGCTCGTGACGAAGCAGGCGGCCCGGCGAACGCCGTCAGCGGCCATCTCGGCGACGACGTCGTCCAGGTAGGGCGCCCAGTTGCGGTTGCCCCAGTAGACGGGCAGGTCGATGCCGTGACCGGCGAGGTCCGCCTGGATCTCCGCCAACAGCGCGCGGTTCTGGTCGTTGATGGGGGATCGGCCACCGAAGAGGAAGTAGTGCTCCCCCACCGCTTCCAGACGCTCGCGCGGGATGCCTCGGCCGCGGGTGACGTTCTCCAGGAACGGGACGACGTCCTCGGGCGCCTCGGGCCCGCCGAACGAGACCAGCAGGACCGCGTCGTAGGGCGCGACGTCCGTCGTCGACTGGTGGACAGCGTCGCGGGGGGACCCGGGACCGACCTCGTGGTTCGCAGCGTGATCCGGCACGGAGACCATCGTAGGAAGCGATACCTCACCCCGACGCGCGCCGGGGTCCCCAGCGCGAGCGCGACGCTGGCGTAGGGTCGGACGAACACCCGGCTCACCCGACGAAGTAGGCGAACCATGACGACTCCGGCCCCGCTCCGCGCGGTCGGGCTGCATCCCGCGTCGTCGTCGATCGTGGCCGGTGTCACTGCTGACGAGGGTGGTGAGGCCACGATCCTGCTCGTCGACGACCACGGCAACGAGTACTCACTGACGCTCACTCGCGACGTCCGCGCGCTCCTCGGAGGCGCGGTCGCCGGTTCGCCCGGAACATCGCGACCCTCAGACGCCCGCACCCGGCCCAGGGAGACCTTCATGGACAGCACGTTGCGCCCGCGCGACATCCAGGCGCGGATCCGCTCCGGCGAGAGCGCCGAGACCGTGGCACAGGCGGCGGGTACCAGCGTGGAGGCGATCATGCCCTTCGTCGCACCGGTGCTCGCCGAGCGTGCCCATGTCAGCGAGCGCGCGCAGCGGGCGACAGTGCGCCGACCGGCGGGCGACACCTCCCAGGCCCGCACCCTCGGGGACTCCGTCGAGACGCGGTTGCGTCCCCTCAACGTGGCTCCGGACGCCGTCGAATGGGACGCGTGGCGCCGCGAGGACGGCCGGTGGTCGTTGGTCGCCCAGTACTCCTCGGCCGAGCGCAGCGGTATCGCCGAACTCACCTTCGATATGCCGGGCAACTACGTGGTGCTCGAGAACGACGACGCCCGGTGGCTGGTGGGAGACGCGGTCACCGCACCAGCACCGCTGCGCGATGACCTGGAGAACCTGCGCCAGCGTCGTCTCACCACGGTCGGCGTCGACCCTGCGGACGCCGACGGCCAGCTCGACCTCGTCGACCTGGCCGAGGCCGAGACGGTCACCGTGCGAGATCCCGCTGCCTCGGAGGAGATCCCGCTCGGCGCGGACCGCGACGTCTGGACGGCGAGCGAGCGGCGCACCGTCGCGGACCAGACGGGCACCATGGCGCCTGCGGCAGATCTCGGTGCCGCGGAGCCCGCGTCACCCGAGCAGTCCGAGGCCACCACCGAGGGTGAGGACGTTCGCCGTCCGGCGCCGAAGAAGCGCGGCCGCCCGTCGGTGCCCAGCTGGGACGAGATCATGTTCGGTGGCGGCGACCGCTGACCGGGAGGCCGACCCGGCAGTAGGGTCCCGACATGGCCTACTTCGTGACCGGCGCCACAGGGTTCATCGGACGGCACCTCGTCGAGGAGCTGCTCGACCATCGCGAAGGCGATATCTACGTCCTGTGCCGTGAAGGCTCCATGGCCCGGCTCGACACGTTGGTCTCCCAGTGGACGGCGGCGCACGGAGGCGCCGGACGGGTGATACCCGTCGTCGGTGATCTCGGTCGACCCGGGCTCGGCGTCGACGCCGACTGGGTCGGCGAGCACGCCGGGACGATCGACCACTTCTTCCACCTCGCGGCGATCTACGACATGACCGCCGACGACGAGACCAACGAGCGGCTCAACGTCGGCGGCACCCGCAACGCCGTCGAGCTCGCCGACCGGCTCGGGGTGGGCGTCTTCCACCAGGTGTCCTCGGTCGCCGCGGCCGGTGAGTACCGGGGACGGTTCACCGAGGCGATGTTCGCCGAGGGCCAGCACCTGCCATCGCCCTATCACCGCACCAAGTACGAGTCGGAGCGGATCGTGCGCGAGGAGGCACAGGTCCCCTGGCGCGTCTACCGTCCGGCGATCGTGGTCGGCCATTCGCAGACCGGCACGATGGACAAGATCGACGGGCCCTACTACTTCTTCCCCGCCATGAAGATGCTGCGCGATCGGCTGCCCGCCTGGCTGCCGCTGGTCGGCGTGGACCTCGGCGACACCAACGTCGTCCCGGTCGACTACGTCGCCAAGGCGATGGACCACCTGGCCCACCTGCCCGACCGCGACGGTGAGGCCTTCCACCTGGTCAACCCCGAGCCACAGCCGACGGTGGAGATGGTCAACCTCTTCTGTGCAGCGGCGGGAGCGCCGCACTTCGCCCGACCTACCCTGCCCGGCCTGGGGGCCGTACCCGCCCGCCTGCGGGCCGGAGCGCTGATCAACGCGGTCGCCAAGACCAAGCCCGCCCAGTTCGTGCTCGACCAGACGCTGGGCCGACTCGGCATCCCGGCGGAGGTCGTCGCGCACACGGGATTCACGGCCGTCTTCGACGCCTCGGCGACCCAGCAGGCACTCGCCGGCTCGGGCATCGCGGTCCCGGACCTGGAGAGCTACGCGCGCACGCTGTGGGGCTACTGGGAGGAGTACCTCGACGAGTCGACCGGGCGCGACAGCCGGACTCGCGCCGCGCTGACCGGCAAGCACGTCGTCATCACCGGTGCGTCGTCGGGCATCGGACTCGTGACGGCCCTGAAGGTCGCTCAGGCCGGCGGCATCCCGGTGCTGGTGGCGCGGGGGAAGGACAAGCTCGAGGAGACGCGCGCGGTGATCGAGCTGCGCGGGGGCTCGGCGCTGGTCTACCCCTGCGACCTCTCCGACCTCGACGCCATCGACCGCCTCTGTGAGCAGCTCAGCACCGACCTGCCCACGGTCGACTTCGTGGTGAACAACGCCGGGCGGTCGATCCGCCGATCACTGCGACTCTCGCAGGACCGGTTCCACGACTTCGAACGCACGATGCAGCTCAACTACTTCGGCGCGATCCGCCTCATCATGGGCCTGATGCCCGCGATGCAGCGACAGAAGTCGGGCCACATCGTCAACATCTCCTCCATCGGCGTGCAGACCAACCCGCCGCGATTCTCCGCCTACGTCGCCTCCAAGGCCGCCCTGGACTCGTGGAGCAACGTGGTGGCCTCCGAGGTGGTCGGCAACGGCATCACGTTCACCAACATCCACATGCCACTGGTGCGGACGCCGATGATCGCGCCGACGAAGATCTACGACAAGTTCCCCACCATCTCCCCGGCCCAGGCGGCCGACACGGTGATCTCGGCGTTGGTCGACCGGCCGCACGAGATCAACACCATGCTCGGCAACGCCGGAGCGATCGCGCACACCGTGGCGCCCAAGGCGGCCTTCCGGGTGCTCAACATGGCCTACCACGTGTTCCCGGACTCCGCTGCTGCCAAGGGACAGTCCGTGGAGCCGGGAAGCCGGGAGAGCGAGCAGGTCATGCTCGCGAAGATCTTCAAGGGTGTGCACTGGTGACCGGGGGCGCGGTCGACAGATCTCCCTGACGCCTGAGGTTCGATGCGCGGCCTCAGCGTTTTGACAATGATTCTCATCTGACCCGAGAATGATTCTCATGAACCGCACCCCCCTGGCGATCACGGCACTGCTCTCCTCCGCTCTCCTGCTCAGTGGCTGCGGCGCGCTCTCCGACGACTCCTCGGGCGCGGGTTCCGGCGGAGGCGACGGCGTGACCGTGGCTGCTGCGTTCTACCCCCTCGCCTTCGTCACCGGGCGCGTCCTCGGCGACCACGGCACCGTCGATCTCCTGACGACTCCGGGCACCGAGCCCCACGACCTCGAGCCCACCATCCGCGAGACGGCGGCGATCGTGGACGCCGACCTCGTCGTCATCGAGCGTGACTTTCAGCCGGGGATCGACGCCGCCGTCGACCAGAATGCGACCGGCGAGGTAATCGACGCCGCCGAGGTCGTCGGCCTGATCCCGTTCGACGACCACGGCGCTGGCCACGAGGGTCAGGTCGACCACTCCGACGACGACCACGGCGACGAAGGCGACCATGGAGGCGAGGGCGACCACGCCGAGGAGGGGCACGAGGACCACGACCACGGTGACCTCGACCCGCACTTCTGGCTCGACCCGATCCGCCTGGCGACCCTGGGCGACGAGATCGCCGACCGCCTGGCCGAGATCGACCCCGACAACGCGCAGGACTTCCGCGACAACAGCGCGGCACTGCGCGACGACCTGACCGCGCTCGACGAGTCGTTCACGACCGGGCTCGCCGACTGCGAGCGCACCACCATCGTGGTGTCCCACGACGCCTTCGGCTACCTCGACAAGTACGGCATCGAGGTCGCCGCTGTCGCCGGCCTCTCCCCCGATGCCACCCCCACCGTCGCCGGACTCGCCGAGCTGGAGGACCTCATCGCCGAGGACGGCATCACCACCGTGTTCTCCGAGCGCCTCGCGTCGCCGCGGCTGACGGCGTCCCTGGCCCGCGACGCCGGAGTCCAGACCGCGGTGCTCGACCCCGTGGAGGGGCTCACCGACGAGACCGCCGACGAGGACTATCTTTCCCTGATGGAGCAGAACCTGGCCGCACTGCAGCAGGCCAACGGATGTCGGTGACACCGGTCCGCATCCAGGGCGGGGCGGTCTCCATCGGGGGCCGCCCCGTCCTGCGTGGTATCGACTTGGAGATCCGCGAGGGTGAGTTCGTGGTCCTGTTGGGCGCGAACGGATCCGGCAAGAGCACGCTGGTTCGCGCCTGCACCGGCCTGCTGCCCACCACGCACGGCTCACTCCACCTCTTCGACACCCCGATCGGTCGCTTCCGTGACTGGCAGCGTGTCGGCTACGTCCCCCAACGTGCGAGCGCCGGCAGCGGCGTCCCGGCCTCGGTCTGGGAGGTCGTCGCCTCGGGCCGCCTCACCCGACGTCGCCTGTTGCGACCCCTCGGCCGCGTCGACCGACGCGCCATCGACGACGCACTGGAGACCGTGGGGCTCGCCGACCGGGCGCGGGACGGTGTCTCCCAGCTCTCCGGCGGGCAGCAGCAGCGCGTGCTCATCGCACGCGCTCTCGCCGGCGAGCCGGAGCTGTTCTTCCTCGACGAGCCGAACGCAGGCGTCGACGTCGAGAACCAGCAGGCACTCGCGGACGCGCTGCGCGCTCTGCACGCGCGCGGCTCGACTCTGGTCACGGTCCTGCACGAGCTCGGACCGATCGCCCCGTTGACCCAACGCGCCGTCGTGCTGAGCCAGGGACGGATCGTCCACGACGGGCCCGTCGACGCCGCGCCCGGCACGGTCGCGGCGATGCTCACCGGGCACGTGCACCATCACGGCGAGACCGACGTCGCGGTGACCTTCGCGCCGCAGCTGTCGGCGCCACTGGACACTCCCCCCGAGGAGGCGCGATGAGCCTGCACGAGCTCCTCACCTACGAGTTCGTCCAACGAGCGCTGATCGCGGCTGTGTTCACCGGCTTCGCCGCCCCGGCGATCGGCACCTACCTCGTCCAACGTCGCCTGGCTCTCATGGGCGACGGCATCGGGCACGTCGCGGTGACGGGGGTCGCCCTCGGTCTCGTCACCCAGCTCTCTCCCACCTGGACGGCGGTGGCAGTCGCGGTCCTGGGTGCCGTCGCGATCGAGCTCGTCCGCGAACGCGGCAACGTCAACGGCGACCTCGCGCTGGCCCTGATGTTCTACGGCGGACTCGCCGGCGGCGTCCTCCTCACCGGCCTGGGTGGCCAGTCCGCGGCCCGGCTGCAGCAGTACCTCTTCGGGGCGATCACCACGATCGGCCGAGACGACCTGATCGCGACGATGGTGCTGGCCGCGATCGTCGTCGTGGTGGGTGTCGGTCTCTCCCCACAGCTCTTCGCCGTCTCTCACGACGTCGACTTCGCCCGGGTCGCCGGGCTGCGCGTGCGGTACTACAACCTGCTGGTCGCCGTCCTCGCCGCGGTCAGCGTGACGGTGGCGATGCGCACGGTCGGGCTGCTGCTGGTCTCGGCCCTGATGGTCGTCCCCGTGGCCACCGCGCAGCAGCTGACGACATCATTTCGTCGGACGCTGGGAGTTGCGATGGGCCTCGGCGTCGTCGCCTCGGTCGGCGGCCTCGTGGGGCCGGCGATGGTGCCGTCGAGCACCGTCGTGGCACCCGGACCCGCGATCATCATGGTGGCGCTCGCCTGCTTCGTCCTCACGTGGCCCATCGGCAGCTGGACTCGACGGCGGGCCCGCCGGCGAGCGCCCTTCACCGACAGCGCGCCTCAGGTGCATGAGGCCGCCGAGTCGCATCCGCATCGTCACGCCGCGGGCTGCGGTCACGTGGCCGTCGTCCATCACGACCACGTCGACTACGTCCACGACGGTCACCGACACGCCGCGCATGGCGATCACTATGACGAGCACTGAGTCCGCCGGCACCGATACCGGCGCGCCGGGTCCGAGTGGCGTGCGACCCACGCGCCAACGGCGCGCGATCCTCGGCGCGGTGGAGTCGGTCGACGACTTCCGCACCGCCCAGGATCTCCACGGTCTGCTGCGCGACCGTGGCGAGCGCGTCGGGCTCGCCACGGTGTACCGAACCCTGCAGCTGATGGCTGATGCCGGCGACGTCGATGCACTGCGCACGGAGGGCGGCGAGGTCGCCTACCGGCGATGCTCGGGGAGCCACCACCATCACCTGGTGTGTCGCCGCTGCGGCGCGACCGTCGAGATCGAGGGCCCGGCGGTGGAGCGATGGACCGAGGCGGTCGCGAGCGAACACGGGTTCCGCGAGGTCAGTCACACCCTGGAGCTGTTCGGCACCTGCCGGATCTGCGACGAGGCAGCAGGCTGAGGCCCCGCCGTCAGGCCTTGCCGTAGCGACGGTCGCGCTCGGCGTAGGTCTGGACGGCGTGCCACAGGGCGCGCCGGTCGACGTCGGGCCAGAGGATGTCGGTGAAGACCATCTCGGCATAGGCCGCCTGCCAGAGCATGTAGTTGGACAGGCGCTGCTCGCCCGACGTGCGCCAGACCAGGTCGGCGTCGGGCAGCTCGGGAACGTAGAGGTGCCGTGCGAACGTGCGCTCGTCGATGCGCTCGGGGTTGAGGCGGCCGGCCGCCACTTCCCGTGCGATCGATCTCGCCGTGTCGGCGAGCTCGGCGCGACCGCCGTAGTTGACGCACATCGTCAGGGTCAGGACGTCGTTGTCGCGGGTCATCTCCTCGGCCACCTGCAGCTCGCGGATCACCGACTTCCACAGTCTGGGTGCTCGTCCTGCCCATCGCACCCGCACACCGAGCTCGTGCATCTCGTCACGTCGCCGACGGATCACATCGCGGTTGAAGCCCATCAGGAATCGCACCTCGTCCGGCGAGCGCGTCCAGTTCTCGGTGGAGAACGCGTAGGCGGAGACGGCCTTGACCCCGAGCTCGATCGCGCCCTCGACGACGTCGAACAGCGCGGCCTCACCCATCTCGTGACCGCGCGTACGGGGCAGGCCCCGCTGCTGAGCCCACCGGCCGTTGCCGTCCATGATGATCGCCACGTGCCGCGGCACCAGCTCCCGTGGCAGCACCGGTGGGCGCGCTCCGGAGGGGTGCGGCGTCGGCGGTCGGACAGGTCGTTTCACGAGCGGCGAACCTACCGCTCGACGTACTCGAGCGACCGCAGCGACCGCTCGAGGTGCCAGGTCACGAAGGCCGCCACCAGCCCACTCGCCTCACGCAGCGCGCGAGGCTCGGCCGCCTCGACGACCGCCCAGTCGCCAGCGAGGAGTGCCCCGAGCAGGAGCACCGTCTCCTCGGATGGGCTGGCCGACCCGGGCAGCCTGCAGGTGGTGCAGAGCATCCCGCCCATCGACGGGTTCAACCACCGATGTGGCCCCGGGCGGCCGCAGTGCGCGCAGTCATCGAAGGACGGGGCGTACCCGGCGACCGAGAGGGCGCGCAACAGGTAGGAGTCGAGCACCTGGCCCGGAGAACGTTGGCCGCCGGCCATCGCCCGGAGCCCACCGACGAGCAGCAGGAACTGCTGCACAGCCGGCTGCCTCTCCTCGGGCACCAGGCGATCGGCGGTCTCGAGCATCGCGGTGCCCGCGGTGTACCGCTCGTAGTCGGCGCCTAGAACCGCGGCGAGCGGAGCCCGGGTCTCGGCCTGGGTCACGACGTCGAAGGTCCGCCCCTCGGCCAACTGCAGATCCACATGGGTGAACGGCTCGAGCCGGGACCCGAAGCGCGAGGAGGTGCGCCGCACCCCCTTCGCGACCGCACGCACCCGCCCGCGCTCGCGGGTGAGGAGGGTGAGGATGCGATCGGCCTCCCCCAGCTTGTGGGTTCGCAGCACGATCGCCTCGTCGCGGTACAGAGGCACGGCCCCATTCTCGCGCGATGAAGCAGACAGCAGACGACGCCGCGCCGCTGCGCCACCGGCTGGGGAGAGGCCCGCCGCCACGCCAACCCCCGACGTTGTCATGCAGAGGGATCGGAGATCCGCCAGACTGACGCCGTGGAGACGAGGGAGTACCCGATCGTGGGCGCACGCGCCGTCGCGGTCGGGCTGACCCTCGTCGCGCTGCTGAACCTCGCTCCGTTGGTCACCCCCAACGACGAGGTGGATTCGTGGTGGAGCTGGATCGGCATCGCGGCAGCGCTGCTGGCTCGTCTCTCGCCGCGCGTGTGGCTGCAGACCACGCTGGCAGCGACAGCGATCGCCGCCGCTGCCGGCGTCCTCGTCGCCGTCGGCCTGGCCAACGGCGCCATCGCCGTCGCAGCTGCGCTCGTGCTCACCGATCTCGGCCGGCACCGTGCGCAGCTGCGCTCCTTGGCCGACCTCGGTCGGTTGACCGTCGCTGCCGCGGTCGCGGGCACCGGCGGCGCCGTGCTCACCTTCGCCGTCGACCTCCGCTCGGACGCGTCGCTGCACCCCGTGTGGGCGGTGTGGCTGAGCTACGCGGACTCGGTGCTCATCCTCGGCGCCCTCGGCCTCACCATCGACCGGATCACCAGGACCCCGCCGCACCGCTGGGCCTTCATCACCCAGCACGTGGCGCTCATCGCCTCGGCTCTCCTCGTGTTCTGGGGCGATCAGGCCGCACCCGTGGTGCTCTCTTCTCTGCCGGTGCTGATCTGGGGCGCCCTCGCCTTCGACATCGGATGGGTGACCCTCCAGGTCGCCCTGTACTGCTCGTTCGTCGCCGCGACCACGGCCTACGGGAACGGACCGTTCGCGGTCGGGGCGGACCGTGGCCTGTTCGATCCGGGCCTGCTGTCGACCTTCGTCCTGGCGACCGCGCTCAGCTGCGCCCTGACGGTGCTCCCCCTCTCGGTGACCGTCGGCACGCGTCGCGACCTGATGGCGAAGGCCGGATCCGATTCACGGCTTCTGCGTCGCAGCTTCAGCGAGTCGCCGCTGGGCATGGTCTTCGCTCGCGATGTCGACGGTGTGCTCGTGATCGACGACGCCAACGACGCCGCCGCACGCATCCTGGGGCGCGACCGCGGCGACCTACCAGGCGCGGCGGTCACCGAGCTCGCGATCCTGACGCGCGAGGACGCGCGGCGGTGGCAGGCGGTGCGAGACGGCGTCATCGAGACCTGGCACGGCCAGTTGGCGATCCGTGGCCGGCCCGACAGCGTGGTCGAGATCGCCGTCGCCGCACTCGACGATCCTCGCCGCGAGCGGTACTACTCCGCGCAGCTCCTCGACGTCACCGCCCAGCACCTGGCCGACCGTCGTCTCCAGGAGGCGCACGAGCTGACCGACGTCACCTTGGACACGGCAGCGTGCGTCATCGTCGTGCTCGACGCCGACGGCACGGTCATCCGCGTCAACGCGGCGACCGAGCGGATCACCGGATTCCTCGCCGACGACCTGCTCGGCCGACCGATCTGGGACTCCCTGCTCCCCTCGCTCAGTCGGGCCGAGGCGGAGGCGATGTTCACCTGGCCCAACCGCTCCGGTTCGCCGATGGTGCGCGAACAACGCACGCGCACGGCGAGTGGTCAGCCACTACTGCTGATGTGGACCGACAACGTCGTCTACGACGCCGACGGCGTGGTCTCCTACGCAGTCCTGACCGGTATCGACGTGACGGCGGAGCGGAGCAGCAGCAGCCTGATGACGCATCTGCTCGAGGCCTCGATCACCACCGCGATCGTGGGTATCGACCTCGGCGGTCGGATCACGTTCGCGAACGCCGGTGCCACCCACCTGCTCGGCTTCGCGCGCCACGACCTGGTCGGGAGCCTGTTCCTCGACCTGCTGGCCCCCTCGGGTGCACAGCAGCGCTCTGCGCCGGACCCGCGGCACTTCTTCACCGACGCGCTCGCAGGGCGCGGCGAGCTCGCCGAGAAGGACGAGACCCGACCCCAGGACTGGGTCTGGACGACCCGGAGCGGCGGTCATCTGATCGTCTCCACCACGTTGAGCCGCACCAGCGACGACGTCCGCGAGCAGGTGGGTTTCCTGGTGGTCGGGCGCGACGTCACGGGACAGCGCGAGGCCCAGCGCGCACTCGTCGACGCGCTGGAGAAGGACCGCACGGCGCTGGAACGGCTCCGCGCGCTCGACCACGCCAAGGACGAGTTCGTCTCGACCGTCTCCCACGAGCTCCGCACACCGGTGACCAGCATCGTGGGCTATACCGAGATGCTGCGCGACGGCACGATCGGCGACCCGAACGACGCGCAGGAGCGGATGCTCGCGTCCATCGCCCGCAACGGCCAGCGGCTGATCGCGATCTGCAACGACCTGCTCCTGCTGAGCGGCTTCGAGTCCGACACCCAGGTCGGGCACCGCGAACGCTTCGACCTTCGTGAGTGCGTCGCGGCCGCGGCCGACTCCGTCGGCGCGCTCCTGGCCAAGAGAGAGCTCAGCTTCTCCACGAACGTGGAGGAGGACGAGGTAGGGGTGATCGGCAACCGCGCACAGCTGGATCGCGTCGTGATCAACCTGCTGTCCAACGCGGTGAAGTTCACGTCGGACGGCGGTTCGGTCACGATCTCACTGACCGCCACCGGTGGACACGCGTTGATCTCGGTGCAGGACACCGGCATGGGCATCCCGGCCGAGGATCGCGAGGCGGTCTTCCAGCGCTTCTACCGCACCGAACGGGCGCAGACCCTGGCCATCCCCGGAACCGGACTGGGGCTGTCCATCGTGGCTTCCATCGTCGAGGCGCACGGCGGCGAGATCGATCTGGACTCCGAGGTCGGCGAGGGGTCGACCTTCCGCGTCCGGCTCCCGCTCTCCAGCTGATCTCTGGTCACGACAGCACTCGTCGTCACGGTGCGGGGGCTGCGCCCCCGCACCGTGATCGGCGGTGACGACACGTCAGCCGCGCTCGCGATTGACAGCGCTGATCACCGCTCGCAGCGAGGCGGTCACGATGTTGGGATCGATGCCGATGCCCCAGACGACGGAGCCACCGACCGCGCATTCGACATAGGCCGCGGCGTAGGAGTCCCCACCGGAGGTCAGTGCGTGCTCGGCGTAGTCGAGGATCCGCACGTCGAACTCCTGCGGCAGCGCGTTGATCGCGTCGCAGAAGGCCGAGAGGGGTCCGTTGCCCTCGCCGTGGAGCGAGTGGATCTCGCCGTCGACGTAGACATTGACGTCGAGGGCGTCCTTCTGGCCCGCAGCGGAGCTGGTGTGCACCGAGTTCAGCTTCAGCGGAGTCACCGTGTCGAGATACTCGGCGCGGAAGATCGCCCAGATCTGCTCGGGCGTGACCTCGCCGCCCTCCGCGTCGGTGTGTCCCTGGATGACCCGGCTGAACTCGATCTGAGCGCGGCGCGGCAGGTCGAGCTTGTGCTCGGCCTTCAGCACATAGGCCACCCCACCCTTGCCGGACTGGCTGTTGACCCGGATGACGGCCTCGTAGCTGCGTCCGACGTCCTTGGGGTCGATCGGCAGGTACGGCACGGCCCAGGCGTGCTCGTCGATCGGGACGCCGGCCGCAGCGGCGTCGCGCTCGAGCGCCTCGAAGCCCTTCTTGATGGCATCCTGGTGCGACCCGGAGAAGGCCGTGTAGACCAGGTCGCCGCCGTAGGGATGACGCTCGGCCACCGGGAGCTGGTTGCAGTACTCCACGGTGCGGCGGATCTCGTCGATGTCGCTGAACGAGATCTCGGGGTCGATGCCCTGGGTGAACAGGTTGAGCCCCAGGGTCACCAGGCACACGTTGCCGGTGCGCTCGCCGTTGCCGAACAGGCAGCCCTCGATCCGGTCCGCACCGGCGAGGTAGCCCAGCTCGGCGGCGGCGACGGCCGTGCCACGGTCGTTGTGCGGGTGCAGTGAGAGCACGACGTGCTCGCGGTGGTTCAAGTGGCGATTCATCCACTCGATGGAGTCCGCGTACACGTTCGGCGTCGCCATCTCCACCGTGGCCGGCAGGTTGATGATGACCGGACGATCGGCGTTCGGCTCGAAGACGTCCAGCACGGAGTTGCACACCCGCACGGCGAACTCCAGCTCGGTACCGGTGTAGCTCTCGGGGCTGTACTCGTAGAAGATCGCCGTCTCCGGGATCGACTCCTCGTACTTCTTGCACAGCCGCGCACCCTGGACGGCGATGTCCTCGATGCCGTCCATGTCCAGCCCGAAGACCACGCGACGCTGCAGCGTCGAGGTGGAGTTGTACAGGTGCACGATCGCCTGCTTGGCACCACGCAGGGACTCGTAGGTGCGCTCGATCAACTCCTCACGCGCCTGGGTCAGCACCTGGATCACGACGTCGTCGGGGATGTGCTGCTCCTCGATGAGCTGACGCACGAAGTCGAAGTCGGTCTGGCTCGCGCTCGGGAAGCCGACCTCGATCTCCTTGTAACCCATCGCCACGAGCAGCTTGAACATCTTCAGCTTGCGCGCCGGCGACATCGGGTCGATCAGGGCCTGGTTGCCGTCGCGCAGGTCGACCGCACACCAGCGGGGTGCGGTGGTGATCTGTCGATCGGGCCACGTGCGGTCGTGCAGCACGACGGGGATGAAGGGGGTGTAGCGCTGATGCGGCATGCCGCTGGGCTGCTGCGGATTGCGGTGCTCGCTCGACGCGTTCGATGGGGCGTTGCTCATGTCTCGACTCCTGCTGGGACGCTGCTCGGATGGTCGCCGGCGCGTACGGAACTCCGCAGCGAGGAGGTCGGCGGATCAGACCTCGCTGCGGCAGCGAAGGAGGAGCAGGTTCGTCATCTCGACGATCGTACCCGCGTCCCCTCGGTGAGCGCACCTCGGCCCGTGACGTCGGCCACCTCGGCGGGTGCCGATTGCAGCGCAGGAGCGCGAGTGCCCTACGCTGGTGACCGAGAAAGGGAGTAGTCCCCAATCGCTGTGTCGACACACTGCCGAACCGGTTCGCCGGAGCGGCCGGTGCAGCGGGCCCCACCCGGATCGGACCAGAGTCCTGGCCGTTCCGCTCCGTGAGGCGGACGAGACTTTCGACCGAGCAGCATCCCATTCGGACGCGCCCGGTCGAAGGCGCGTCCAGCCCGGAGACGTCTTCGCCCGGGCTGGAGAGGAATCCCTCATGTACGCCTTCTTCCTGAGCACGGCCGTGATCTTCGTGGCCGAGCTCGGCGACAAGTCGCAGTTGATGGCGATGACCTTCGCGACGCGCTACCGCGCCCGCGACGTCATCATCGGCATCACCGCGGCCACCGCCATCGTGCACCTGGCCTCGGTGGGCATCGGCTACTGGATCGGCGACTCCTTCGCCGACAGCCAGGACACCATCGCGATCGTCGCCGGTGTCGCGTTCCTCGGCTTCGCCGCCTGGACCTGGCGCGGCGACGAACTGACCGAGGACGAGGCCGACAAGGCCCGGCGCAGCACCGGCTGGGCGATCCTGGCGGTCGGTGTCGCGTTCTTCCTCGCCGAGCTCGGCGACAAGACCATGCTCGCCACCATCACCCTGGCCACGCAGGAGGGATGGCTGGGTACCTGGATCGGCAGCACCGTGGGCATGGTCGCCGCGGACGCGCTCGCGATCGCCGTCGGCGCGGTGCTCGGCAAGCGCCTTCCCGAGCGCGCCATCAAGATCGGGGCGACGTCGGCGTTCGTGCTCTTCGGCATCCTCCTGATCCTCGAGGGCGCAGGCGTCCTCTGACGCGACGGTGCACACGGACGCGTCCGCGCAGGGTCGCCATGACACGCTGAGGTCATGGCGACCCTGCTCGTGATCCACCACGCGCCGACGCCGTCGCTGCGCGCCCTCAGCGACTCGGTGATCGCAGGCGCACGTGACGACGCACTCGACGACGTCCAGGTCCGCTCCATCGCGGCCCTGGAGGCAAGCGCCGAGGACGTCGTGGCCGCTGACGGTGTCGTGCTCACCACCAGCGCCAACTTCGGCTACATGAGCGGTGCCCTCAAGCACTTCTTCGACTCCGCTTTCCTCCAGATCGGGGGCGCTCTCGACGACGGCGGCGGTGCCGGCGACGACGCGGGCGTGGCCTCTCCCGGTGGCAGGCTCCCGTTCGGCCTGCTCGTCCACGGGCGCTACGACACCACGGGCGCGGTGCGCTCGGTCTTGGCCATCACGGGAGCACTCCCGTGGCGACAAGTCGCGCCGGTGCTCGAGGTCCTCGGAGACGTCGGTGACGCCGAACGCGAGGCCGCGTACGAGCTGGGGGCGACCGTCGCGGCGCTGCTGACATGAGAGGACGCCGCCGTGGCAGGGATGCGACCTCGCGCGGCTACGATCGCAGCGTGCTAGGAGATCGCACGGATAGGGGCTGTCGAGGTGGGCGTCGTTCCGGGGCGTGCATGAGTGCCGCCGAGGAGGGAGCCGTGCCGGAGGCACGGCGACGCTCGAGTTGGTGCTCAGGTGCGTGCGGGGGCGGCGACCAGCCGACATCTGCCCTCTCCGTGCGATCCATCAGGGTGCGCATGGCGACGCGGCCGACCGGCCGAGGCGGAGTGGGACGTCGTCCCGCTGCGCCGACACGCCTGGCGGTCGCGCTCGGTCTGGGCCTTCTCCCCGTGGGGTGCGGCGACCCGGCCGACGACTCCGTCGACCCCGACCAGGTCGACGCCGTCGAGGCACCGAGGCTCGGCGCCTGCCGCATGCTGACCGTCGCCGACCTCGCCGAGCAGACCAATGCCACGGTGACCGTGCCGTGCAGCGAACGACACACAGCTCAGACCTACGCCGTCGGCGACCTTCCCGCCGACCTGCGCGACGCCGACCGTGACTCCGCCGAGGTCGGCGCCTTCGCCTACGACACGTGCTCGACGAAGTTGCAGAAGTTCCTCGGTGCCGACGAGAGCCTGGCGATGCGCACGATCGTGAGCTGGGCCTGGTTCCGCCCCTCGGCGCGGGCCTGGGACAAGGGGGCGCGCTGGTACCGATGCGACGCCGTCGGCGGAGGCGACCACAGTCTCAGCCTCGCCGCCCTGCCGTCGCCGTCGGCGGAGGGGATGCTCCAGGGCCGCCCGGACGATCGCTGGATGGTCTGCGCCCAGGGTGCGTCGGTCAGCGAGTCGCCGAAGATCGCCTGCTCCCAGCCTCACGACTGGCGCGCCGTCACCACGATCAAGGTCGGCGAACCGAACGAGGCCTACCCCGGTGACCAGGAGGTCGAGATCACCACGCGCGACTTCTGCTCCGACTCCGTGGGTGCGTGGCTGAACTACCCGGTCGACTTCGAGTACGGCTACACCTGGTTCCACCAGGACGAGTGGGACGCGGGCAACCGCCGCTCGGTCTGCTGGGCCAAGACCTCGGACTGATCGATCGCCGTGACGCGCACGCCGCCGCTCTGGCGCCGCCGGACCTGTCGGCCTGCCCCAGCGGTACTTCTCCTGGGGCTGAGCCTCCTCGTCGGTTGCTCGGGCGGCGACGTCGAACCGGCCGCCGACTCCACGCCGAGCGCGACCCCACTGCCGACGGCGACTCCTCCCGCGGACCCACCTTCCCCGGCTTGCTACCGGCTCTCCTTCGAGGAGGCGCTGTCCCCCACCGCCTCCTCGGTCCCCCCCGTGCGGTGTCGCGGCCGTCATACGGCGCAGACGTTCGCCGTCGGTCGCATCGACAACGTCGTCGATGGGCACCTGCTCACCGTCGACTCCGAACGCGTCCAGCAGCGCGTCGCCCGCGCATGCCCCGAGCGCCTCGGCACGTTCCTGGGCGGGAGTCTGGAGGAGCAGCGCCTGAGCGTGCTCCGCGCCGTCTGGTTCACTCCGACCCTCGACGACGCCGAGTCGGGCCAGGACTGGTTCCGCTGCGACGTCGTGGCCGTCGCGGGCAGCGATCGGCTCGCCGTGCTCCGCTCCTCGCTCGAGGGAGTGTTGACTACGCCGAAGGGGCGCGAGACGTGGGGAATGTGCGCTCCGACCGGCCCCGACGACGAGGGCTTCGTCCACATGCCGTGCGCACAGGAGGACGCCTGGCGCGCCGTCTCGGTCGTCGCGCTGTCGGGGCGCCGCTACCCGGGCGCCGCACGGATCACCGCGGTCGGGCGGGAACCCTGCCAGGACGCTGCCCGTCGGCTCGCCGATGACCCCTTGGACTACCAGTGGGGCCTCGAGGGGCCCGATGAGTCCCAGTGGGCCGCAGGTGAGCGGTTCCTCCGCTGCTGGGCACCGACCTGACGACGAACGACGCGGTCCTCAGTAGCTGAGGGTCAGAAACCGAGCTTGCGCAGCTGACGCGGATCGCGCTGCCAGTCCTTGGCGATCTTGACGTGCAGGTCCAGGTAGACCGGTGTCCCGAACAGCGACTCGATCTGTCCGCGGGCCCGCTTGCCGACGTCGCGCAGTCGGGCGCCGCGATGGCCGATCACGATGCCCTTCTGCGACGATCGCTCGACGTAGAGACTCGCGTGGATGTCGAGCAGCGGCTTCTCCGCAGGCCGGTCTGGGCGCAAGCCCATCTCCTCCACCACGACGGCGATGGAGTGCGGGAGCTCGTCGCGGACGCCGTCGAGGGCCGCCTCACGGATCAGCTCGGCCGCGAGCACCTCGTCGGGGGCGTCGGTGAGGTCGCCGTCGGGGTAGAGCGGTGGGCCCTCGGGAAGCAGTGCCACCAGGAGGTCGGCGAGCAGACCCACCTGATCGCCACCAACCGCGGAGACGGGGACGATCTCGGACCAGGTGATGCCCACCTCGGCCCCCAACGCCGCGACGTCCAGGAGGTGCTCGGCGATCCGCTCGGGCGAGACCAGGTCGGTCTTGGTGGCCACGGCCACCTTGATCGGGCGCTTGAGCTTGGCCAGCTCGGTGGCCAGGAAGCGGTCGCCCGGACCGATCTTCTGGTCGGCCGGGAAGCACAGCGCGACGACGTCCACCTCCGACCACGTCGTCATCACCAGGTCGTTGAGCCGCTCCCCGAGCAGGGTGCGGGGGCGGTGGACGCCGGGGGTGTCGACCAGCACCAACTGCGCGTCGGGCCGGTGCACGATGCCCCGGACGACCGTGCGCGTGGTCTGGGGCTTGTCGCTCGTGATCACGACCTTCTGGCCGACCAGGGCGTTGGTCAGCGTCGACTTGCCGGCGTTGGGACGCCCGACGAAGGAGACGAATCCCGACCGGTGTCCCGGCGCTTCTGTACCTGTCGTGCTCATGACTCTCGCGCCTCGTCGTAGTCGGCCCAGATCTGCTCGTCGGTCTTGCCAGCGGCCTTGCCCGTGCGCCAGATCGGACCGGGATCCACCGCACGCGGCTGCCGGGCGGTGCCGCCGCGCCAGTAGCCCATGACGTCGTAGGCGGTGCTGGGCAACCGCCGTTCACGCATCAGGTGCTTGCGGATCGCACGCATCTGAGCCGACTCGCCGGCCATCCAGAAGTACCCGTCGCCCGTCGGCCAGTCGATCCCCGCCACCGCGTCGGCGAGGTTGCTCGCGCCGTCACCCGGCTGCGGGAGCCAGCGCACGCCCTCCAACGGGGCGAGGTAGTCCGACAGCTCCTCGGCGTCGGGCACCTCGGCCCAGGCGTGCACCGGCACCTGGGCACTCGCAGCGATCCGCGCCATGGCCGGGAGCGCCGTCAGGTCGCCGACGAGCATTAGCCACGTCGCCTCCGGAGGCATCGCGAACGAACCCTTGGGGTCTGAGACCGTGCAGATCTGCCCTGCGCAGTCGGTGCGCACCCATTCGGTGACGAGCCCGACGTCGTGCACCACGACGTCGAGCACCAAGGACGCGGCCTCGGGATCCCACGAGCGGACGGTGTAGTACCGACTCTGGAACTGACCGGGTGGGACCAGCGCGACCCACTCGTCGGGGATGCCGGTCGAGGCGAAGCCGGCCAGGCCGGGGCCGCCGAGCTCGAGACGCACGAGATGCTCGCTGAGCTGCTCACGTCGTCGGACGACTGCTTCATAGGTTGCCGCCCGCGTGCTCATCGGGGCCAATCTAGTGGTGTGTCCGAGAAGTTGTGAAACGGCTGGCATGCCTCACGTGGGCGCGACGCAAGGCGCCGGCGCGCAGCCATGCCGGGCCGTCCCGAACTGCCCGGACGTGCCACGAGTGCGATCGCTCGGACGACGCGCTGCGCCCCACGCTCACCAGGTCGGGCGCAGGGGGAATCCGTCGGATCCGTCCGGCCCGACCTTGACCCCGAGCACCTGGGCGAGCTGCACCTCGTTGCGCTCGAACCCGATGCGGCAGGCCGCCATATAGAGCCCCCAGACCCGCGCTGTGCCTTCACCGACCTCGGCGACGCAGGCATCCCAGTGGTCCACGAGGTTCTGGTTCCAGGCCGCGAGCGTCCGTGCGTAGTGCAGGCGCAGATTCTCGGTGTGCATGACCTCGAAGCCGGCGTCCTCGGCTTCGGTGATGATCGTGCCGCTCCCGGTCAGCTCGCCGTCGGGGAAGACGTAGCGATCGATGAACGCGCCGGCCGGGGTCGGTCGGTTGTGGTGCCGGGTGATGCAGTGGTTCAGCAGGCGCCCCTCCGGGCGGAGTCTGCTGTGGAGGAACCCGAAGTAGCCGGGGTAGTTCTGCACCCCGATGTGCTCGGTCAGTCCGATCGAGCTGACGGCGTCGAAGTCGCCTTCACCCACCTCGCGGTAGTCCAGGTGCCGCACCTCGGCGAGGTCGCCGAGGCCGTCGCGATCGATCGCCTCCTGCGCCCAGGAAGCCTGCTGGGCGCTGAGCGTGACACCGAGCGCGTGCACGCCGTACTCGCGCGCCGCGTGGCGCACCATGCCACCCCACCCGCATCCGACGTCCAGCAGGCGCATGCCCGGACGGAGGTCGAGTTTGCGGGCGACCAGATCGAACTTCTCGTACTGGGCTTCCTCGAGTGACGCGTGCTCGCTCGGGTAGACCGCGCACGTGTAGGCCATCGAGGGTCCGAGCACGTGGCGGTAGAACGCGTTCGAGACGTCGTAGTGGTGGTGGATCGCCTCGGCGTCGCGCGTCATGGAGTGCCGCACGCCCTCCATCACCCGGCGCCACCGCGGCAGGTGCTCCTGGGGCGGTGGGGGCGGTGGCTTGAGGGAGGAGAGACCGAGACCTCGGACGATCGCCAGCAGCTCACCGGCGGTCGGCGCCCTGAACTTGGTGTGGTCCTTGAGGCGTTGCATCACCGCGTAGGGATTGCCGGGATGCTCGCCGTGGATGACCAGGTCGCCTGCGGCGTAGGCACGGGCCAGACCCAGGTCGCCCGGCGCGGTCAGCAGGTACGCCAGCCCGCGCTGATTGAGCAGTTCCAGGGTCACTTCAGAGTCCGCGGGACCGGCCGCACTCCCGTCGTAGGCCTCGAACCGCAGCCGTAGCCCGTCGCGGAGGAGCGTCTCGACCGCGTCGCCGATCGTGAGTGAGCCGCGGTCGGACTCGTTGCGTCGGGAATCGATCAGTGCCATGGGGTCACCTCACCTGTTGCTCACGGTCTTGTCATAGAGCGACGTCAGTCGGTCGTCGGGATCGAAACGCTGCTTCACGGCCGCCAGAGCGGCGCCTCGGTAGAGGCGATCGAAGGTGTCGCGGTCGTAGAACGCCTCGGAGTAGAGCGACTTGTGCCCACCCAGCTCGTGGACCCGGCGCTCGATCGCGCGGTTCAGGGGCGCCGCGGGCGCCTCGTCACCGACGTGCACGGTGCCCCAGAAGCCCGCGTTGACGTAGACGCGGCCCGGGTCGAGCGGATAGGTGGTCCACGCGCGCTGCGCGACGAGGGGGCAGAGCCAGACCGGTCTCATCCCGACGGCCGCGTCGAACCACTCGACGAAGTCGCCGATCCGGTCGAGCGGCACCTCGATGTCCTGCACGACGCGTTCCCGCAGGGGACGGCCCGCGCGCCGGTCGAGCCGATCGGCGATGCCGAAGCGACGGTCGAGTCCCAGGAGCCGCATGTAGACGTCGGATCGACGCCACCGGCGCGGCCAGAGGCGCCGCACTGTCGGGTTCTGGGCACCGAACGCACCGGAGCACCAGAACCAGTCGGTGTCCCACCGCCACAGGTAGTCCTCGACGGTGAGAAGGTCCATCGTGCGCTCGCGGATCGAGCGGAAATAGATCTCCTGCCCCGTGTAGTCCGATGGTCGCCTGCCGCCGGTGGTCGCCTGCCACGACGCCAGGGTGAGGTAGAGCTCGTCGGGCGCGAACGCGACGCCGTCGAGGCCGTCGACGGGCTCGTTCTCGAACTCCCCGGTCTCGACGATCGCCGCGACGGCGTCGGACCAGGAGCGTGCGTCGTCGAAACGCCGATGTCGCAGTCCCACGTAGGAGGACACCGCCTCGAGCTCGATGAGAAGGCGGGTGGCGTAGCCGAGCGAACCGTAGGAGTTCGGAAACGCGTCGAAGAGCGTGTCGCCCGGATGCGTCGTCACGACCGTGCCGGCGCCGGTGAGCACGTCCATCTCCAGGACCGACTCGTGCGGGAGGCCGTTGCGGAAACTCGTGGCCTCGATCCCGAGACCCGCGACGGCGCCCCCGAGCGTGATGGTGCGCAGCTGCGGCACGACCATCGGCATCAGCCCGTGTGCGAGCGTGACCTGGACCAGTCGCTCGTAGGTGCACATGCCCTGGACCTGCGCCGTGCGGCGGTCGGTGTCGACCTCGATGACGTCGCAGAGCCCGCTGACGTCCAGGCCCGGTCGCTCGATGCGTTCGCGTGCGCGGAACAGGTTGGAGGTCTGTTTCGCCAGGCGTACCGGCTCTCCAGGCCCGATCGCCTCGTAGGACGCCGTCAGGCGTTCCACCGCACGCGCGTGCTCTTGCCAGGCCCCGGGTTCAGACACGACCACGTTGCGACGTTACCCCGGCGGCACGGACGCGAGGTCACGGCGAGATATCAACCGCGTTCGACTCCGTTGCAGTGCCGCACCTCGGTGCGCCGGATGTTCTCACTCCGCCGCCGGGTGCGTGACGTGCACCGTGCCGCGAGCGTCACCGCGGTGGACCACGACGTCGCTCCCGCCGAACTCGGTGACCGCAGCCGCGTCGTCCTCGCTCCAGCCTGCCTCGTCAGCGAGGAGGACGACGGCCTGGAGGCCGCCCGAGCCGGAGGCCACCGCCATCGCCACGCAGACCTGGATCGCGGAGAGACGCAGGGAGGGCAGCTCGACGGACGCGGCCGCGTAGGTCCGGCCGTCGAGATCGCGCACGGCTGCACCCTCACGCGCCGAGATGCGCGCGCGCGTCGCGCGCGCCAGGGTCACGAGCTTGGCGTCTTCCGCAGACAGTTCAGCCACGAATCCGAGCCTAGTCTCGCCGACTCCTCGGGCCGCTCGAGGGTGGAGTCGCGCGTCAGGACGTCGCCGCGGGCTCGGCGGCTGCCGCATCCGAGGCGCGGGTCTCGCGGACGTCGTCCTCGGTGGCGACGGCGTCGGCAGGTGGCGTCGCCAGCCCGATCACCACGGTGCCGATCTTGTTGCGACGCCCTGCGGTGTCCTCGGCCTCGAAGCGCAGGCCGTGGGCCTCCACGACCGACCCCGGGATGGGGACACGACCCAGGTGCTTGGCCATCAGACCGCCGACGGAGTCGATGTCCTCCTCCTCGACGTCGAAGCCGAAGAGCTCCTCGAGGTCGTCGACCGGATACCGCGAGGAGACCCGGAAGACGGGCTGGTCGTCGCTGCCCAGCGTCTCGATGTCGATCTCCTCGGCGTCGTACTCGTCGGTGATCTCGCCGACGATCTCCTCCAGCAGGTCCTCGATGGTGATCAGGCCCGCAGTGCCGCCGTACTCGTCCACGACGACGGCGATGTGCTGCCGATCGGCCTGCATCGCGGACAGCTGGGCATCGACGGCCTTCGACTCCGGCACCCAGGCGACCGGACGCATCACCTCGGCCACCTGCTGGGTGAACTCGACGTCGGGCGCCTCAAAGTCACGTCGCACGACGTCCTTGAGGTAGACGAACCCTCGGATGTCGTCGAGGTTCTCCCCCACCACCGGCATCCGCGAGTAGCCACTGCGCAGGAACAGGGAGAGCGTCTGGCGCAGGTTCTTGTAGTGCTCGATGTACACCACGTCGTTGCGGGGCACCATCACCTCGCGCACGGTGGTGTCGCCGAGCTCGAACACCGAGTGGATCATCTTCCGCTCGCCGGACTCGATGACCGCCGAAGCCTCGGCGATGTCCACGAGCTCGCGGAGCTCGGTCTCCGTGGAGAACGGGCCTTCGCGGAACCCACGGCCCGGCGTCAAGGCGTTGCCGATCAGGATCAGCAACCGCGGGAGCGGGCCCAGTACCGCGGTGAAGACCGCGACAGGGGTCGCCGACCACAGCGCGACCGACTCCGCGTGCTGGCGCCCGAGCGTGCGCGGGCCGACACCGACCACGACGAACGACACCACGAGCATCAGGCCGACGGCGCTCAAGGCACCCGGCCAGGTGCGGTCGAGGGCATCGATGAACTGGATGGTGACCAGGACGATCGCCGAGATCTCGCACAGCAGCCGCAGCAGCAGCACCGTATTGAGGTGTCGTGGTGCATCGTCGAGCACGGCGAGGAGCCGGGTGGCACCGGGACGGCTCTCGCCTGCCAGCTCGAGCGCCCGCGCACGCGAGAACGCCGAGAGTGCCGCGTCGACCGCCGTGAGGACGCCGGCCGAGAGGACCAGCACGGTCGCGCCGACGAGCGCGAGGATGTCGCTGCTCACGCGGGCGCCGCCAGGGCCCGCCAACTCGCCAGCAGGTCGTCCTGGAGGCCGAACATCTCGCGATGCTCCTCCGGTTCGGCGTGGTCGTAGCCGAGCAGATGCAGGATCCCGTGGACCGTGAGGAGCTCGATCTCGGCAAGGGTCCCGTGGCCGGCGGCCTCGCCCTGGCGCTCCGCGACCGCAGGGCAGAGCACGAGGTCGCCGAGCACGCCCTCCTCGGGCTCCTCGTCGAGCAACCCGGGCCGCAACTCGTCCATCGGGAAGGCGAGGACGTCGGTCGGGCCCTCCTTCTCCATCCACTGCTCGTTGAGCTCGGCGATGGTCGCCTCGTCGACGGCCTTGATGCACAGCTCCGCACCCGGGTGGACGCGCATCCGCTCCATCACGAAGCGGCTGAGGTCGGACAGATGCCGGACGTCGAGCCCGTGGCCGGACTCGTCGAGGATCTCGATGCTCATGAACGCATCGTCCCGCTCGCCCCGCGGCGCTGGTCCTCGCGGGCGCCGCCCCGGCCCTGCTCGGCCTGCGCCGAGCCGTCCTCGTACTCGTCGTAGGCCGCGACGATCCGCCCGACCAGCCGGTGGCGGACGACGTCGTGGGTGGTCAGGCGCTGGAAGGAGATGTCCTCGATGCCGTCGAGGATGTCCTGGATGACGCGCAGGCCGGACTTCTGGCCATTCGGCAGGTCGGTCTGGGTGGCGTCGCCGGTCACCACGATCTTCGAGCCGAAGCCGAGGCGGGTCAGGAACATCTTCATCTGCTCGGGCGTGGTGTTCTGCGCCTCGTCGAGGATGACGAACGCGTCGTTGAGCGTGCGTCCACGCATGAACGCCAGCGGCGCGACCTCGATGGTGCCGGCGGCCATCAGCTTGGGGATCGTCTCCGGGTCGATCATGTCGTGCAGCGCGTCGTAGAGCGGGCGCAGGTAGGGGTCGATCTTCTCCCCCAGCGTTCCGGGCAGGAACCCGAGTCGCTCTCCGGCCTCCACGGCCGGGCGGGTCAGGATGATGCGGTTCACCTGCTTGCCCTGCAGCGCCTGCACGGCCTTGGCCATCGCCAGATAGGTCTTCCCCGTGCCGGCGGGGCCGATGCCGAACGTGATGGTGTGCTTGTCGATCGAGTCGACGTAGCGCTTCTGGTTGAGCGTCTTGGGGCGGATCGATCGGCCGCGGTTGCTCAAGATGTTGAGGGAGAGCACGTCGGCAGGTCGCTCGGTGGTCTCGGCGCGGAGCATCTGCAGTACTCGTTCGACGGTCTCGGGCGAGACCCCCTGCCCCGTGCGGATGATGGTGACGAGCTCGTCGAGCAGCCGCTCGACGAGCGCGATCTCGCTGGGCTCGCCGCGCAGGGTCACGCGGTTGCCACGCACGTGGACCTCGGCGTCGAAGCTCCTCTCGATGAGCGCGAGGTGCTCGTCGCCCGCGCCCAGGAGGCTGACCATGTCGATGCTGCTCGGGACGACGACCGTGTGACGAGTCTGGAGATCCCCCGTCGAGGCGGAGTCTGGAGTACCGGTGCTGCTCTGGTTCATGGATGCCCCGGCCGGGGCGGCCTTCCGTGCGGAGATGAGGTCTCCATGCTACGCGGCACCGCCGACGGGGCCTACCGAGTTCCTGCGCGCGGCCTCAGCCCGGCGGCCAGGTCAGGTCGCGTCCGGCGACCACGTGGAGGTGGGCGTGGAAGACGGTCTGGCCGGCCTCGGCGCCGGTGTTGAAGACCAGGCGGTACGCACCCGCGTACCCCGCGTCGGTCGCGATGGCGTCGGCGGCGCGGGTCAGCTGGGGGGGCGGCGCGGCTCGGGGGGGGGGCCGGGCCCCGCCCCCCCCGTCTCTGCCGCGTTCGCGTAGTGGTCACGGGGAACGACGAGCACGTGCAGGGGCGCCTGCGGGTTGATGTCGCGGAAGGCCACCGTGCGCTCGGTGCTGTGCACCACCTCCGCCGGGATCGCACCCGCGACGATCTTGCAGAACAGGCAGTCGGAGTCACTCACGTCCGCCACCGTAGCCCTGGTCGACCCGCCAACCACGGCAGCAGCCCGTTCAGTCGCGATCGGGGGTCGGCTGCGTGCCGTCCCGCCAGGCGAAGACCTCCATCTGGTCGGAGGCGTCGCCCGGCACCAAGTTCTGGGCGTACGACTCGTAGACCAGCGTGTGGCCGTCGCCGCTGATCGCCACCGACGACGTCGCGCTCCACGTCGTCCCGCCCGCACCGGTGGGCCCCTGCGATGCCCGCTGCACCACTCCGGTCGCGAGGTCCTTCACGAAGGCGTCCGGCTGTCCCTCGTCGTCACCGGCCACGAGGTCGCCTGCGGCGGACCCGAACCCGAGGTGGCGACCCGAGCGCGACAGGCTCGGCAGGTAGCTCTCCGACTCGCCGTCGGTGACCTGGACGACCCGCTGGGTGCGCAGGTCGAGACGGTAGATCTGCGGGATCGCGTGGTCGCCCGGCAGGTAGGCCGCACACGAGCTGAAGGCGACGTAGCGGCCGTTGCCCGAGATGGTCGGACGACCGGCGCTGCCGGCGGGTACCGGCTGGCACGGCGCCCGGCCCGGCTCACGATGGACCTCCCGCGTCGTGCCCGCCACCAGGTCCCGGACCCAGAGCTGCCGGTCCTGGCCGAAGGTGACGAGGCGACCATCGTCGCTGATGTCGCCGTTGAGCATGTTGCCGACGATGTCCTTGCCGGTCTTCGGCGCGAGAGAGGCCTGCTGTGTCCGCCCACGCCGCAGGTCGCGGACGTAGACGTCCTCGGTGCGGTCGCGGTCGGTCGGCGCGAGCCGAGCGAAGGTCTGGATCGAGACGAAGCGGCCGTTGCCCGAGATCACGGGAGCGAAGCTGTTGCCGCCCGCCTTGCCGCCCGGCACTCGACCACGCTGGTCGACGGAGGCGAGGGTGATCCCGCCACGCGCGGCGTACATGTCGCGCACGACGACGTCCAGGTACTTCGAGCCCGTGCCCTCGACGAGGTTCGTCGCCATGGTCGTGAAGGCCACGAAGCGGCCGTCACCGGACACGGTCGGCTCGAAGCTCGCGTCGTTGCCGACGGTCCGGCCACGAGCGCTGACGAGGATGGTGATGCGGTCCTGGGTGTCGCGCAGGTAGACGTCGTCGGTGCCGTTGCGGTCCCACGGCACCAGCGCGGCGTCGGTGGAGAACGCGACCCAGCGACCGTCGTAGGAGGTGACCGACGCCGACGAGCTCGCCCGGCTCTTGCCACCGTGCTGGGCGTCGCTGCCGTTGACCAGGGCGACCTGCTCGTTGACCGGCACACCGGACGGCGGCGCGGCGATGGCGGCGCCGGCGCCGAGCCCGAAGCCCAGTACGGCGATCGCGCCGAGCGATCCGGTGCGGGCCGCGGCACGACGGAGCACGGTGGCGGGCGGGTGAACGGCGGTCATGGTGTTTCCTCTGGTCTGAGCCGGGTGTGGTCGCGGTCGCGAACACCCCCCAGACGCACCGCCGCCCGCGAAGGTTGCAACCGGCCTCGGACCGTCGCAGCCGCGCAGCCGCTGGACCGGCGCGAGGTGGACGGCGATCGGTGTCGTGCACGCCCGGCGCGGTCCGAAGGGCGGCGGGCCCGGGACGATCGAGACGACAGCTGCCCGACACGCACCGCGTCGTCGCGGACTCCTGCCCGCCGGGCTGTGACTATGGAGCCATGCGTACCTCCATTCGCACCGCCACGGCGGCGCTCAGCCTGCCGCTCGCTCTCGCCGTCCTGACCGCGTGCGGCGACGACACCGAGCCCACCGCCACCGACGGCGGCACCACGTCGCCGTCGAACAGCGCGTCAGGCTCGCCGACGCCGTCCGCGTCGGAGAACGCGACCGGCGGTGGCGACAGCACCGTGGTGGCACCGGTGTACTTCGTCACCGACACCCCGATGGGCGCGCGCCTGGCGCGTGAGTTCCGCCGCGTCGACGCCGACGACCCGTTGGAGGAGGCCGCCGAGCTCCTGGTCGACGGCGACGCGCTGGACCCCGACTACCGCACGCTGCTCGGCGGCATCTCGATCGACTCCATCGAGCACACCGACGCCGGCTTCGTCGTCGAGCTCGACGAGGACTCCATGACCTCGGACAAGGCGATGAGTCCGGGAGACGCGGCGCTCGCCGTCCAGTCGCTGGTCTACACGCTGCAGGGCACCGACCAGGAACGCGACCCCGTGCTGGTCACCGTCGACGGAACCCCGGTGCGGCTCTTCGAGCAGCCGACCGACACCGGCGTCCAGGCCGCGGACCAGCTCGACGTGCTGAGCCTGGTCAACATCACGGTGCCCGAGTCAGGAGCCACGCTGTCGGGCACCTTCACCGCCGAGGGTCTGGCCAGCTCGTTCGAGGCCACGGTGCCGTGGGAGATCCGCGACGCCGACGACGCCGTCGTCCTCGACGGCTTCTCGACCGCCGAGGGTTGGATGGACGGTCTCTACCCCTGGACGAGCGAGGTCGACGTCTCCACGTTGGCGCCGGGCGAGTACACCTTCATCGCACGCACCGACGACCCGTCGGACGGCGAAGGTCCCGGACCCTTCGAGGACACCAAGGTCTTCACGGTCTCCTGACGCACCCGTGCCGAGCGCGTGCCGCGCGTTCTCGTCTGGCCTGAGCCTCGCATCACCGACTGACGTCAGGCTCAGGCCCACCGGTTCGTACGGCTCAGCAGCGCGGCGACCGCCGCGACGCCGGCGGTCGAGGTGCGCAGCACCTCCGTGCCCAGACGCACCGTGACCGCACCGGCCTCGGCGAAGGTCTCGAGTTCGCCGGCGGTCAGTCCGCCCTCGGGACCCACCACGACCACGAAGGGGCCGTGGCCGAGCCCGACGTCGGCCAGGCGGGCGGTGCCGCTCTCGTGGAGGACGACGGCCGTGGGTGCCTCGGCGATCACGGCCGCCACCTCGGTCGTGGTCGCGAGTGCGTCGACCACCGGATGCCAGCTGCGGCGTGCCTGCTTGGCGGCCTCGCGCGCGGTCGAACGCCACTTCGCGTGCGACTTCTCTGCCCGCTCGCCGCGCCAGACGGCCACCGATCGATCCGCGGCCCAGGGAATGATCCGGCCGACGCCGATCTCGGTCAGCACCTCGACGGCGAGCTCACCGCGGTCGCCCTTCGGAAGCGCCTGCACCACCGTCACCGCCGGCAGCGGAGCGGCGTCCTGGCGCACCTGCAGGGCGCGAGCGTCGAACGTGCGCTTCGCGGTGTGGGTGATCTCGGCGACGACGACGTGGCCGACGCCGTCGGTCAGCAGGACCTGCTCCCCCACCCGGAGACGTCGCACCGCCACGGCATGGTGGGCCTCCTCGCCGTCGACCGTGACGAGGTCGCCGATTCGGACGCCGTCGAGATCGGGGACGAGGTGGGTCGGGAGCGACATCGCTGGTGATCGACCTGGCGATCAGTGACCGAAGAGTCGGCCGAACACCGACTTCTGCTGCGCCTTGACCTGCCCGTCGGGACGCTCCTCCTCGCGGATCGCGGCGAGCTCGCGCAGCAGCTCCTCCTGCCGCGGGTCCAGGCGCGTGGGCGTCTCGACGACGACCGTGACGATCAGGTCCCCGCGGCCGCCGCGGAGCCCGGGCACACCGAACCCGCGGAGCACCTGTTCGGTGCCCGACTGCGTGCCGGGACGGACCTCCAGATCGAAGTCGGTCTCGAGCTCGCTCTCGGCGGCATCGGCGACATCGGCCTCGAGCAGCGGCAGGGTCACGGTCGTGCCGAGGGCCGCCGCCGTCATCGGCAGGGTCACCGTGGTGTGAAGGTCGCTGCCGTGACGGGTGAAGGTCTCGTGCGGCAGCACCTGGATCTCGACGTAGAGGTCGCCGGCAGGCCCACCGCCGGGCCCGACCTCGCCCTGCTCGGCCAACTGGACGCGCGTGCCGGTGTCGACCCCTGCCGGGATCTTCACGGTGAGCGAACGGCGCGCGCGCACCCGGCCGTCGCCGGCGCACTCGCGGCAGGGCTCGGGAATGATCGATCCGAAGCCCCGGCACGCCGCACATGGCCGCAGCGTGCGGACCTCGCCGAGGAAGGACCGCTGGACGTGCGCGACCTCGCCCTGGCCACGGCACGTCTCGCACGGCACCGGGTGGGAGCCGGACGCCGCACCGGAACCGGTGCACGTCGTGCAGGTGACCGCGGTGTCGACGTTGAGTTCCCGTGCGACGCCGAAGGCCGCCTCGGCCAGATCGATCTCGATCCGGATCAGGGCGTCCTGGCCGCGCCGCACGCGCGAACGCGGGCCCCGCCCGTTGCCGCCGGCAGCGCCGCCGAAGAACGCGTCCATGATGTCGGTGAACGAGAAGCCCGCGCCCTGACCGAAACCGCCCTGGCCGAACGGGTCGCCGCCGCGGTCGTAGGAAGCCCGCTTCTGGGGGTCGCTCAGCACCTCGTAGGCCTGGGAGACGGCCTTGAACTTCTCCTGGCTCTCCGGGTCGGGGTTCACGTCGGGGTGCAGCTGCCGTGCGAGCCGGCGGTAGGCCTTCTTGATGCTGTCGGCGTCCGCGTCACGGTCCACGCCGAGCAGGTCGTACAGGTCTTGACTCACGAGATTGCGTCCTTCGTCTTCACTCGATGCAGTGTCTGGTGGCGGTCGGGGCCGCCGGCGTGGATCAACCCTCGTCGAGGATCCGCGAGACGTAGCGGGCGACGGCGCGCACCGCCGCCATCGTGCTCGGGTAGTCCATCCGGGTCGGTCCGACGACGCCGAGCGTGGCCAGCGACTGGGCGCCTGGCCCGTACCCGGTCGCGACCACGCTGGTGGAGGCGAGCTCCTGGATCGGGCCCTCGGCTCCGATCCGCACCGTGACCGCGCCGCCCGTCGTGGCTTCGCCCAGCAGCCGGAGCAGGACGACGTGCTCCTCCAGGGCCTCCAGGAGAGGGCGCACGGCAGAGTCGAAGGAGTCGCCGTAGCGCGCGAGGTTCGCCGTTCCACCCACGGCGATCCGCTCGGTCGAGCGCTCGTCGAGGATCGCGTCGGCCAGCGCTGCCACCACGCCCTCGGCTGCCGGTCTCGCCTCGGGACGGCTGAACTCCGAGACCGCCGCCAAGGCGTCGACGGCGGTGCCGACCCCCTGGCCGACACAGGTCAGCAGCAATCGGGACCGGAGCTCGGCGAGGTCGGATTCGGGAAGGTCCTGGCCGAGCTCGACGACACGCTGCTCGACACGGCCCGTGCTGAGGATCAGCACCACGAGCAGACGGTTGGGGGCGAGCGCGACCAGCTCGACGTGCCGCACTGTCGACCGCGACAGCGTGGGGTACTGCACGACGGCGACCTGCCGGGTCAGCTGCGAGAGCAGCCGCACCGACCGCTGCACCACGTCGTCGAGATCGATCGCGCCGTCGAGGAACGTCTGGATCGCACGCTTCTCCGCGGCGCTGAGCGGCTTCACGGTGGCCAGCTGATCCACGAAGAGGCGATAGCCCTTGTCGGTCGGGACCCGGCCGGCGCTGGTGTGCGGCTGCGCGAGATACCCCTCCTCCTCGAGGGCGGCCATGTCGTTGCGCACCGTGGCCGGCGAGACGTTCAGGCCGTGCCGCTCCACCAGCGTCTTGGAGCCGACCGGCTCCTCGGTGGCGACGTAGTCCTCGATGATCGCGCGGAGCACGGCCAACCGCCTGTCCTCCTGCATCGCCGCCTCCTCGCCGTCGTCGATCGCCCCGCCCGGGGCTGGTTGGCACTCACCAACAACGAGTGCCAAGCCTACCGCCCGGATCCGGAGATCCCAGGTCGCCGTCGACGAGTCACGAGGGCGACGTCATCCACATCACGCGGCACTGGACGTCCGCGGAGATCGTGATAGGTTAGGCTTGCCTTACTAACGCGGAGGAGTTCACGCGATGACGTCCTTGCACCACCCCACTCGCACCACTTCGGACCCGACCCGGCTCGCGGCTGCGGCCCGCAGCATCCTGGCCTGCCCGGCCGGGGTGAACCTGGTGGTCGAGGGCGTGGACGACGTGCTCGCCGACGCCGACGATCTGGGCATGCAGGACCTCGGCGGGGTGCCGGTGTTCTCGTGTGCCCCCGGCACGGCGCTGGGCCGTGCCGCAGCCGACCGGCGCCGAGCCCTCCTCGTGCTGGAGAGCGGGCTCGGCCCGGTCGGCTCCTCTGATCGTGGTGCCACCCTCAGCCTCGGCGGGTTCCTGGTGCATCGCGGCGATGACCGATGCGACTGCTGCGAGGACGTGCGCGAGCGTGTCGAGCTCGAGGTCGACATGGTCATGCTCACCAGGACCGCCGAGCGCGACACCACGACGTCCTTCCTGCTCGACGTCGACGAGCGCGGGCTCGGCGTCCGAGTGTCGCTGGACGAGTTCGCCTCCCCCGCCCACGCGCTCAACCGCGGTTTCCTGCAGCGCTCCACCGAGCACGCGAACTCCTGCCATCAGGACGAGTTGCGGCGCGCCGTCTCGACCATCACGGGCACCCGGCTGGCCGAGGTCATCGGCGTCTCGCTCCGAGACCTCAACCCGCGCTCGGTGCAGATCCAGTGGGTCGACACCAGCGGTGCGCACGCCACCTCGCTCGACTTCGCTCACACCGCGCGCTCGACGGACGAGCTCGGCGACCTGCTGCGCGAGCGCTTGCACGCCGGTCTCTGCTGACTCGGCTCACCTCTCCCCGAGCGATGGCGGGGTGACAGCACACCACTAGGGTGCGCGAATGCCGTTCGTCGAGGTCGCCGACCGGGTCTTCGCGGCCCGTTACCCGTGGTTCGACGTCAACGTGGGCGTGGTGGCCGGGTCGCGCGGGCTCGTGCTGATCGACACCCACGCCTCGGCGGAGGCTGCCCGCACCGTGCTCGACGACGTGCGCGCACTCGGGCTCGGCGCGGTCGTCGAGGTCGTCAACACCCACGCTCACCTCGATCACTGCCTCGGCAACGCCACGATGCGCGAGGAGTTCGGCCCCGTGCCCATCCGGGCGCACGAGGCTGCGGCTGCAGCGATCGCAGAGATGGATCCGGCGTCGCTCGATCCCGGAGAGACCGACCATGGTCGCGCGCATCCACGCTGGCCCGAGGTCGCCCGCAGCACGGTGACAGCGCCCGACACGACCTTCTCTTCGGCAGCGGTGATCGACCTGGACGACCGTCACGTGGAGTTGGTCCATCCCGGCCGCGCCCACACCGACGGCGACGCCGTGGTGTTCGTGCCCGACGCCGACGTGATCTTCGCCGGGGATCTCGTCGAGGAGTCAGGGCCTCCCGACTTCGGACCGGACTCGCATCCGCTGGAATGGCCGCTCGCGCTCGACGTCGTGCTCGGTCTGACGACGTCGGCGACGACCGTGGTGCCTGGCCACGGCGCCGTGGTGGACACCGAGTTCATGCGCGACCAGCGTGCCGAGATCGGGGTGTTCGCCGAGATCGTGCGCGACCTGGCCGGCCGCGGCGTCCCGGTCGATGGCGCGCTCGCCACGCCCGGCGTCGAGTGGCCGTGGCCTGCGGATCACCTCCAGCACGCCGTGCGCCGCATCTACGAGACGTTGCCGCGGAGCCAGAAGCGGCTGCCTCTGCTCTGAGTCACACCGGTGGTCGAGCCTGTCGAGCCCCCCCCCACCGGTGGTCGAGCTTGTCGAGACCCTCACCGCATCTCGACAAGCTCGATGACCGCACCACCGGTGGTCGAGCCTGTCGAGACCCTCACCCGGTGGTGGTGACGAAGTCGATCAGCTCCTCGACACGGCCGAGCAGGGCCGGATCGCAATCGGCGAAGGAGTCCACCCGCGAGAGGATGTGCTTCCAGGCACGGGCGATGTCCGCCTGGGTCTCGTGCGGCCATCCGAGGGCCGCGCAGATGCCTCGCTTCCACTCGATGTCGCGCGGGATCTGCGGCCACTGCTCCAAGCCGAGCCGCTCGGGCTTCACGGCGGCCCAGATGTCGATGAACGGGTGCCCGACGACGAGGACGTCCGGGCCGACGACGCGATCGGCGATCCGCTTCTCCTTCGACCCCGGTACGAGGTGGTCGACGAGCACCCCGACGCGGCGTTGCGGACCGGGAGCGAACTCGGCGATCACCTCGGGCAGGTGGTCGACGCCCTCCAGCAGCTCGACGACGACCCCCTCGATGCGCAGGTCGTCACCCCACACCTTCTCGACCAGCTCGGCGTCGTGGCGGCCCTCGACGAAGATGCGCGAGGCTCGGGCGACCCGGGCCTTGGCATCGTGGACGGCGACCGAGCCGGACGCCGTCCGCGAGGGTTTGGCCGGCGCGCTCGTGCGTACCGGCCGGGTGAGGATGACCGGGCGGCCCTCCAGCAGGAAGCCCGCACCGAGCGGGAACGTACGCCGACGACCGCGCCGGTCCTCCAGGGTGAGCGTGTGGAGGTCGCGATCGATCGCGACGATCTCACCGCACCAGTCCGTGCTCACCTCTTCCACGACGGCGCCGAGCTCTGCCGGCGTCTCGACGGCGCGCCCGCGTTTGGGTGCGCGCCAGTCGGTGTCGAGGACGTCCCTCCCGTAACGGTCCACGCGCCGACCGTAGGGCCTGCACCCCGACGTACCCGGTCAGGCGCGCCGTCCGCCTGGCTGTGATGCGTACGTCAGACCAGCGCGCGCACGACGGCGTCGGCCAGCAGCCGGCCGCGCGTGGTGAGCACGAGCCGGTCGCGCTCGATCGCGACGAGGTCGTCGTCGACCAGCGACCCGACCGCGGCACTCCCCTCGTCGTCGAGGACGCCGAGCGGGAGGCCGTCACGCAACCGGATCTCGAGCAGCACCCGCTCGACGCGTCGGGTCTCGCCGTCGAGCATCTCGCGGGCGTGCACCGGCGCGTGCCCGGCGTCGAGGCGTTCGGTGTACGCGGCGGGGTGCTTGACGTTCCACCACCGGACTCCGCCGACGTGGGAGTGCGCTCCCGGCCCGACGCCCCACCAGTCGCCCCCGCGCCAGTAGGCCAGGTTGTGACGGCACCGGGCGCGATCGTCACGCGCCCAGTTCGACACCTCGTACCACTCCAGGCCCGCGGCTGCGAGCAGGTCGTCGGCGAGCAGGTACTTGTCGGCGTGGTCGTCGTCGTCCGGCGCCGCGATCTCCCCCCGGCGCACCTGCCGGGCGAGTGCGGTGCCGTCCTCCACGATCAGGGCGTAGGCCGAGACGTGGTCGGGCGCGCAGTCGAGTGCAGCGCGCAGGGAGCGCTCCCAGTCGGCGAGCGACTCTCCCGGCGTGCCGTAGATCAGGTCGAGACTCACCTGGTCGAACCCGGCCTGACGCGCCCACTCGACGGCGCGCGGCACCCGTTCGGGGTCGTGGGTGCGGTCGAGCACGCGGAGCACGTGGCCGACGTCGGACTGCATTCCCAGCGAGACGCGCGTGAACCCCGCCTCGCGGAGGGCGGCCAGCGACTCGCGGGTGACCGAGTCCGGGTTGGCCTCGGTGGTGACCTCCGCGTCATCGTCGAGCCCGAACCTCGGTACGGACGGCGCACAGGAGCGCCCCGAGGTCCGCCGACGGCAGCAACGTCGGCGTCCCGCCGCCGACGAAGACCGTGGACACCGGCAGCTCGACATCGCCGAGCACGCCGCGTGCCAGACGCACCTCGCGCGCTGCCGTGGCCGCGAAGCTCGCCCGCGAGACACCGGGGCCGAGCTCGTCGGCGGTGTAGGTGTTGAAGTCGCAGTAGCCGCACCGCACCGCGCAGAACGGCACGTGCAGGTAGAAGGAGAACGTCCGGTCGCCCACCTCGGCCAGCGCCTCCGCGGGCAACGACCCGTCCAGAGGTGCGGCGTCGCCGGGCGGGAACGTGGACGGCACCCGCTCATCCTCCCATCCGCCACCCGAACGCGGGCCGTCCCAGGTCAGACCGGCACGTTGAGCGTGAGGGTGTAGCCCTCCTCGACCGAGCCGGTCAGGTTGCCCATCTGGAGGGAGTAGCCGTCGCTGAAGATCCCGTCGGTGTCCAGGCTCACCCGTGAGAACGTCGTCTGTGAGCTCTCGTAGCCCTCGGCGGTGTCGTACACGGTGCTGCAGATGTCGGCGGGGAACGCGATCTGGGAGGTCCGCAACTTGTTCGAGGCGCTCGTCGCGTCGTCGAGGGATCCGTAGACCTCGAAGTGCAGATGCGGCCAGCGGCCCTCGTAGCAGGCCGGGAAGATGCTCGTGAAGGTCAGTGAGCCGTCGTCGGCCGCTTCCTGGACGCCCCGCAGATAGTTCTCGTCCTCCGCGCCCGCGGAGTACAGCGAGTACAACCCGTCACGGTCGCACTGCCACAGGTAGACCGCGGCACCCGGGTAGGGGGTGATGCCGTCGGCGTTGTTGTCGAAGATCTTCAGCGCGATCGTCACCGGCACACCCGCTGCGACGCCGCTGGAGTCACCGAAGCTGGAGCGGATGTCGCTGCGGACGATGCCGGACTCGGTGAGGACGTTCACCCCGTTGGTGCCGTCCGCCGGGTAGGGGCCGTTGGTCTCCTCGGGGATGTCGCCCTCGTCGAGGCCGTCCTGGGAGGGCGACATCCCACCACCGCCCCCACCGCCCGGGCCACCGGCAGGCGGTGTGCCGCCAGGCCCGGTGTCGGACACCGCCGACGTCGTGTCGTCCGCGCGGCAGGCGACCAGGGCGGCTGCGCCGAGGCCCCCCATGAGCCCGAAGACCCCGCGCCGCCCCCAGGTCCGCCGGACCATGCCCTTGTCCTGCATCGCGGGCAGGTCGAAGCTCAGGCCCTCGCGGTGGTCGTCATGGTCGTGGATTCGCTCACTGGACATGACACCAGCGTGAGCCGGTGCTCTGTGCGGTTCCTGTGAGAGCGGTGTGACCGAACGGAGAGACCGTCAGGAGTAGAACGCGTCGATCCGGCCCTTGTTGTTGGCCTCGACGACGTTGCGCTTCACCTTCATCGACGGCGTCAGCTCACCGGACTCGATCGTCAGGTCGGCGGGCAGGATCTCCCACTTCTTGATGGTCTCCCAGCGGTTCAGGCGCCCGTTGAGCTCCTCGACGTACTCGCCGACCATCGCCTGCACCTTGGCCGAGGCCACGACGTCGGCATAGTCCGCGCCCGCCATGCCGTTCTCCTCGGCCCAGCCGGCCATCGCGTCGGGGTCGAGAGTGATCAGCGCCACCACGAAGTTGCGGTCGTTGCCGAAGACCATGAACTGGCTCGCGTACGGGCACAGCGCCTTGAACTTGGCCTCGATCGAGGACGGGGCGATGTACTTGCCGCCGGAGGTCTTGAAGAGGTCCTTGATGCGGCCGGTGATCGTGAGGAAGCCGTCCGCGTCGAGCGAGCCCTTGTCGCCCGTGTGGAGCCAACCGTCGGCGTCGATCGCCTTGGCGGTCTCCTCCTCGTTGTTGTGGTAACCGGCCATGATGTGCGGGCCGCGCAGGAGGACCTCGTCGCCCTCGCCGATCTTCACCTCGGCTCCCGGGAACGCCTGGCCGACGGTGCCCATCTTGTAGGCGTCGGGGTGGTTCACGGTCGCACCGGCGGCGTTCTCGGTCATGCCGTAGCCCTCGAGGATGAGGATGCCCGCGGCGTGGAACCACTCGGCGATCTCGGCGTTGAGCGCGGCGGAGCCGGAGATGAAGAACTTCACCCGGCCACCGAAGCGGTCGCGGACCTTGCTGAAGACCAGCTTGTCGAACAGGCCGTGCTGCAGACGCAGGGGCAGCGGCACCGACTTGCCCGCGGCCTTCAGCTTGTCCACCGCGATGCCGACCTTGAACGCCTGCAGGAAGAGCTTCTCCTTCAGCCCGCCCTCGGCCGCCTGCATCGTGACGATGCGCGCATGCGCCTTCTCGAAGATGCGCGGGGCGGCGCCCATGAACGTGGGCTTCACGATGCCCAGGTTGTCGACGATCTTCTCGACCCGGCCGTCGATCGCGGTCGCGAAGCCGCAGGCCAACTGCGTGGACAGCAGCACCTTCCCGAACGAGTGCGCCATCGGCAGCCAGAGGAACTGCAGATCGCTCTCGTCGAGGATGCCCTGGGACTTGATGGCCTCACCCTCGTAGACCCAGGCCTTGTGCAGCGTGCGCACGCCCTTGGGGCGCCCCGTGGTGCCGGAGGTGTAGATCAGGGTGGCGAGCTGGTCGCCGCTGATGGCCTCGGCAGTCGCACGGACGGCGTCGGGGTTGGAGGCCAGGTACTCGTCGCCGAGCGCGGCGAGCGCGTCGAGGTCGATGACCTTGTCGCCGTCGGCCGTGCCGTCGAAGGTCACGATCTTGGTGATGAGCGGGAGGTTGGCCTCCTGCTCGACGAGCTTGGCGATCTGCTCGTCGTCCTCGGCGAAGACGACACGGCACTCGGCATCGCCGAGGATGTAGCCGGTGTCGTCGGCGTTCGTCGTCGGGTAGACGGTGGTGGTCGCGCCACCAGCACACATCACGGCGAGGTCGGCGAGGATCCACTCGTAGCGCGTGCCCGAGGCGATGCCGACGCGCTGCTCGGACTCGAGCCCGATCGCCAGCAGGCCTGCAGCCAGACGCTCGACGAGCTCGCCGGCCTGACTCCAGGTCATCGACTCCCAGGACTCACCACGCGGGAATCGGAACGCCTCACGCGGGCCCGACGTCGCCACCCGGTCGAGGAACTGCACTGCGCAGTTCTTCGGCATCCGGTCGATGAAGGTGGTGTCGTTGTTGACGGGCATCGGGCTCCCTCGGCGTCTCTGGTCGTCTGGGTCGTCTGGGAAAAGTGCCGTGACTGCGGCGGTCCTGCTGCCCGTAACCTAGATCACTGCGACTACTCGCGGGTAGTGAGGCCTCCGCGGCGTGGACGTCACCCAGCGCCTCGACTCGCCGAGGCACGGAGGTCCGGCTGCACCCGGCATCTGCCGCACACGTCCGCGAGGTCGGCCGAACGCAGAGACTTCAGTCCTGGACAGCCTTCGCGATCGTCAGATGGCGGGTGATCCGGTCGTTGTCGGGGCTGCGCCCGTCGAGCTCCCACATCACGAGGTGGAGCATCCGGACCACCACCCAGTCCCGGGCGCGCTCCTCCTCCAGCCCGGCGGCGTCGAGGACGGCGTGGAAGCGGCGCCGCACTCCCCCGCGGACGTCGCCGGCGAGTTCGTCCCATCGGTTCCACAGCAGCGGCGCGATTTCGTAGTGCGGGTCGCCGCTCACCGGCTTCGGATCGATGGCGAGCCAGGCCGCGCGATCGGCGGCCAGCACGTTCTCGTAGTGCAGGTCGCCGTGGATCATCGTGCCGGTGCTGGCCTCGTCGGCGAGGAACGAACGGCCCAGCGACACGGCCTGTTCGACGAACCGGCGCGGCACCGGTGCGTCCCGCGGAAGGCTCGCGAGATCGTCGGTCCAACCCGCGACCGAGGTCGTGAGATCGCTCAGCTGCGGTGGCGCCGGGACGTGCAGACGGCCGTAGAGGCCACCCACGATCTCGCAGGCCTCCACGTCCCACGCCTCACTGAGGTCACGGGTCTGCAGACGCTCCAGGAGCAGTGCGCCGCGACCCGGATCCGCACGCACCAGTCGCACGGCGCCCCGCCCGTGCCAGTGCTGCAGCGCCAGGTGCTCGTGGGTGGCTTCGGCGTGCGGGAGTCCCAGCTTCAGTACGGCCGGGTCGCCGTCCGCCGTCCGCACCATCACGACGTTCGCGACGTGACCGTGACGCTGCTCGCCGTCCTCGACGAGCTCCCACTGCGCCATGACGTCGCGTGCGAGCCTGGGCAGCCCGGCGACCCAGGTCTGCCACGGGCCCTGCGGGTCGTGGCGGTCCAGCCGTGCAGGCGGGATCCGCACCCGCTACTTCTTGCCCTTGTCCGTGGAACCCGAGCCGTCGTTCGAGAGGGCCGCCACGAACGCCTCCGGCGGCACCTCGACGGTGCCGATGTTCTTCATCCGCTTCTTGCCGGCCTTCTGCTTCTCCAGCAGCTTGCGCTTGCGGCTGATGTCGCCGCCATAGCACTTGGCGAGCACGTCCTTGCGGATCGCGCGGATGTTCTCGCGGGCGATGACCCGCGCACCGATCGCAGCCTGGATGGGCACCTCGAACTGCTGGCGCGGGATCAGTTCCTTCAGCTTGCCGGCCATCATCACGCCGTAGGAGTAGGCGGCGTCCTTGTGCACGATGGCCGAGAACGCGTCGACGGCCTCACCCTGCAGCAGGATGTCGACCTTGACCAGGTCGGCGGCCTGCTCGCCGGAGCGCTCGTAGTCGAGGGAGGCGTAGCCCTTGGTGCGCGACTTCAGCTGGTCGAAGAAGTCGAAGACGATCTCGCCCATCGGCAGGGTGTAACGCATCTCGACACGATCCTCGGAGAGGTAGTCCATGCCCTGCAGGCTGCCCCGCTTGGTCTGGCACAGCTCCATGATCGTGCCGATGAAGTCGCTCGGGCTCAGGATCGTGGCACGGACGACCGGCTCGCGTACCTCGGCGATCTTGCCGTCGGGGAACTCGCTCGGGTTCGTGACCTCGACCTGCGAGCCGTCCTCCATCAACACCTCGTAGACGACGTTGGGTGCGGTGGAGATCAGGTCGAGGTTGAACTCGCGCTCGAGCCGGTCACGGGTGATCTCCATGTGCAGCAGGCCGAGGAAGCCGAGCCGGAAGCCGAACCCCAAGGCACCGGAGGTCTCGGGCTCGAAGGTCAGGGCGGCGTCGTTGAGCTGGAGCTTCTCCAGCGCTTCGCGCAGATCGCCGAACTGGTCGCCGTCGATGGGGTACAACCCCGCGTAGACCATCGGGTTCGGGTGCTTGTAGCCCCCGAGCGCGTCGGTGGCGCTGCCGTGCTGGGTCGTCACCGTGTCGCCGACGCGCGACTGCCGCACGTCCTTCACACCGGTGATGAGGTACCCCACCTCACCCACGCCGAGCTCGCCCGCCTTGACCTGCTCGGGGCTGATCATGCCGATCTCGAGCATCTCGTGGGTGGCGCCGGTCGACATCATCTTGATCCGGTCGCGGTGGCTCAGCTTCCCGTCGACGACGCGTACGTAGGTGACCACGCCGCGGTAGGTGTCGTAGACCGAGTCGAAGATCAGGGCCCGTGCCGGTGCGTCCTGGACGCCGACCGGGGCGGGGGTCTGCTTGACGATCTCGTCGAGCAGCTCCTCGACGCCCACGCCGGTCTTCGCGCTGACCCGGAGCACGTCCTCGGGCTCACAGCCCACCAGGCCGGCGAGCTCGGCGGCGAACTTCTCCGGGTTCGCGCTCGGCAGGTCGATCTTGTTGAGCACGGGGATGATGTGGAGGTCCGCGCCCATCGCGAGGTAGAGGTTCGCCAGCGTCTGCGCCTCGATGCCCTGAGCCGCGTCGACGAGCAGGATCGCGGCCTCGCAGGCCTCCAACGACCGCGAGACCTCGTAGGTGAAGTCGACGTGACCGGGTGTGTCGATCATGTTCAGCACGTAGGTGCCGGGTTCGGTGTCCGCCGCGTTGCCGGCGTCCACCTGCCACGGCATCCGCACCGCCTGGCTCTTGATGGTGATGCCGCGCTCGCGCTCGATGTCCATGCGGTCCAGGTACTGGGCACGGGCTGCGCGCGCGTCGACCACGCCCGTCAGTTGGAGCATCCGGTCGGCCAGCGTCGACTTCCCGTGGTCGATGTGGGCGATGATGCAGAAGTTCCGGATGATCGACGGGTCGGTCTGTCCGGGCTGGGGCACGGTGGTGGCTTGCGGCATGGTGGCCGCATTCTCCCAAAGCCCGATCCCGTTGCGGAATCGCGGCGTGCACGTTCAGCGGCTACCCGGCTCTCGACGGTCGCAGAGCGACCTCCTCGACCAGCGGAACGGCCAACACGCCCGGGCGGGCGTGGATGCCCCGCAGGCAGGCGTCCGGTGCGCCACGATGACGCCTGTGTCTGGACCCGTCGGCCCCTATCCGGCACCGGTCGGCCGCACGGCCCGACGTCTGGCGTGGGAGCACCTGCCGCCGATGGTGCGTCGGGCGGTGGAGGCTCGCCTCGGCACCGCGGTGAGCACCGCCGCTTCCCGAGACTCCGGCTTCACCCCGGGTTTCGCCTCCGTGCTCGACGGCGTCGACGGATCGCGCCACTTCGTCAAGGCCGCATCGGCGACCGCGCAACCGATGTTCGCGGCGTCCTACCGCGAGGAGATCCGCAAGCTCTCCCTCCTGCCCGACGGCGTGCCCGCCCCGCGGCTGCTGTGGTCGTTCGAGGAGTACGACTGGGTGGTGCTCAGCACCGAGTTCGTCGAGGGCGCCGCTCCGGAGCGCCCCTGGCGGACGGACCAGCTCGAGGCCTGCCTCGATGCGCTCGAGGAGACCGCGAGGTTGCTGACGCCGTGCCCCGACGGACTCGTCCTCGACCGCTTCGAGGACGAGTTGGCCGACTGGCCCCAGCTGTGGGACGCGGTCGGTCCGCGCTACGGGCTCCCCCACACGGCTGCGACGCGCGAACTCGCGGACCTGTTCGCGGGGCACTGCCACGGAGAGACGGTCGTGCACACCGATGTGCGCGACGACAATCTGCTGCTGCGTCCCGACGGCGCGGCACTGCTGTGCGACTGGAACTGGCCGAGCCGCGGCGCCGCCTGGCTGGACTCGTTCCTCGCGCTGATCGGACCGCGCGGGGACGGCCTGGACGTCGACGACGTGCTGGCGCGGCGTCCGGTCTTCGCGGAGGTTCCCGCGGAGGCGTTCGACTCGCTGCTGGCGCTGATCACCGGCTACTTCCTGCACTCCGCCGCCCAGCCGGTGCCGGGGAACTCCCCCCACATCCGCGACCACCAGCGCTGGCAGGGCGAGGTGACGTGGCAGTGGCTCTGCGAACGACGCGGTTGGCCCCCGGCCTAACCCTGGGGAGGGGACTCCCGGCACTTCTCAGAGGTGCGGCATGACCTCGGCGGCGATCAGTTCGAGATGTTCGAGGTCGGCCAGGTCGAGCATCTGGAGGTAGATCCGCTCGGCACCCAGCTCGGCGTAACGACCGATCTTGTCGACCACCTCCGACGGCGTTCCGGCAAGTCCGTTGGCGCGCAGCTCGTCCTTATCACGCCCGATCGCCGCCGCGCGGCGGTCGATCTCGGACTCGTCGGCACCGACGCACACCACCAGCGCGTTCGACCACGTCATGGTGGCGGGGTCGCGCTCGACGGCCTCGCACGCCGTCCGCACGCGGGCGAACTGACGGGCCGTGGTCTCCTCGTCGACGAACGGCAGGTTGAACTCGTCGGCGTACCGGGCGGCGAGCGCTGGTGTGCGCTTCGCACCCAGTCCGCCGATCAGCACGGGCGGCTTGGCCTGCACCGGCTTGGGGAGCCCCGGACTGTCGGCCACCTGGTAGTGCTCGCCGTCGAAGGAGAAGCCGCCGCCGTCCAACGGAGTCGCCCACAGCCCGGTGATGATCGCCAACTGCTCCTCGAAGCGGTCGAAGCGCTCGCCGGTGGACGGGAACGGGATCGCGTACTTGGTGTGCTCGGCCTCGAACCAACCCGCACCGATGCCGAGCTCGACGCGGCCGTTGGACATCTGGTCGACGTTGGCGACGCTGATGGCCAGCGGCCCGGGCAGCCGGAAGGTCGCGCTGGTCATCATCGTGCCGAGCCTGATCGACGTCGTGTCGCGGGCGAGGCCCGCGAGGGTGATCCAGGCGTCGCTGGGGCCCGGCAGGCCGTCGGTACCCATGCCGAGGTAGTGGTCGGAGCGGAAGAACGCGCCGAATCCCAGGCTCTCGGCCCGCAGTGCGACGGCGAGCAGGTCGTCGTAGACGGCCCCCTGCTGGGGCTCGGTGAAGATGCGGAGTTCCATGCCCCCAGCCTGGCAGGCCGTGGGATGCAGCCGCTCCACCCGGGGGCGCCGGACGCAGTCAGCGTGGGTGCTGGACCCTCTCGAGCCAGACCCGGTCGAAGCCCTCGAAACGCTCGCGGTCGGTCTCGACCCACTCGCTCTCGCGGAACTCGGGGTAGCGGACGTCGCCGGCGGGCTCGAGCGGGATCAGGCTGAGGATCTGCTCGGTCGCCATCGGCAGCGCCTCGGCGTAGACCTGGGCGCCCCCGGCGACGATCACCTCTCCCTCGAGGGTCGCCGCGCGGGCGAGAGCGTCGATGAAGGAGTGCGCGACCAGGACGCCGTCGCTGCCCGGCACCTCGGCGGGCCTCCACGTCCGATCGCGGGTCAACACGATCGTGGTCCGGCCCGGCAAGGGGCGTCCGATCGACTCGTAGGTCGTGCGGCCCATCACCAGGACGTGGCCCGTCGTCACCTCCTTGAAGAGGCGCTGCTCCCCCGACACCGACCAGGGGATGTCCGGGCCGTCGCCGATCACGCCGTTCTGCGCCACGGCGGCGACCATGATGATCCGCTTCATCGCGTCGACCTGCGGCTCAGACGGCGATCGGCGCTGCGATGCCGGGGTGGGGGTCGTAGCCGACGACCGAGATGTGCTCGAGCTCGAACCGATCGAGCGCGGTGACGCTCGGATCGAGCTCCAGCCGCGGCAGCGCTCGCGCCTCACGGCCGAGCTGCAGGCGGGCCTGGTCGAGGTGGTTGAGGTAGAGGTGGGCGTCGCCGAAGGTGTGCACGAAGTCGCCAACCTTGAGGCCGACCACCTGGGCGACCATGTGGGTCAGCAGCGCGTAGGAGGCGATGTTGAACGGCACGCCGAGGAAGACGTCGGCCGAGCGCTGGTACAGCTGGCAGGAGAGCCGGCCACCGTCGCGCGGGTCGACGTAGAACTGGAACAGCGTGTGGCACGGGGCGAGCGCCATCTGCGGGATGTCGGCGACGTTCCACGCCGAGACGATGTGACGGCGGGAGTCCGGATCGCGGCGCAGCTGTTCGACGACGCCGGCGATCTGATCGACGTGCTCGCCGGACGGCGTCGGCCACGACCGCCACTGGTAGCCGTAGACGGGCCCGAGATCACCCTGGTCGTCGGCCCACTCGTCCCAAATGCTGATGCCGCGCTCCTGGAGCCAGCGGACGTTCGTGTCGCCGCGGAGGAACCACAGCAGCTCGCCGAAGACCGAGCGCGTGTGCACCTTCTTGGTCGTGACGAGCGGGAAGCCCTCGCCGAGGTCGAAGCGCATCTGGTGGCCGAAGACGCTCAGGGTCCCGGTGCCGGTGCGATCACCCTTCTCCACGCCCTCGTCGAGGATGCGCTGGAGGAGGTCGTGGTAGGCCTGCACGACCTCAGGCTAGACCGACAGCGACATCGGCCCGTAGACGACGCGCTCGTGCTCGACGAGATGCACCTGGGCCACGCCGGCGTCGACGAGATCGCGCCAGATCTCACCGATCCAGCTCTCGGCGTCCCCCTGGTGGGTGAACCGCTGCTCGGCGAGCTCGCCCTCGACCACGACGGGTTCGCCCGCGGCGTCGCTGAAGGTCCAGGCCCACGGCCGCTCGGCCTCGGCCGGACGGCGGAAGGTGGGCGGCAGGTCGGGGAGGGTCATCGGCGGTTCACCCCCGCACCGAGGTGTCGACGAACGGGAGCGTGGTGACCTGGAAGGTCTCCCGGCGACCGCGGACGTCGACGCCGACCTGGGCGTCGGGGCCGACGGTGCTGGAGAGCAGGGCGAGCGCGATGCCCGTGCGCAGCGTCGGCGAGAACGTGCCGGAGGTGATCTCGCCCAGCAGCACGTCGGGAGTGAGCGAGACGCTCATGCCCGGGCGCGGGATCGCCCGACCCGTCGAGACGAGTGCACAGAGCCGACGGCGCGGGCCGCGCTCGCGTTCGGCGAGCAGCACCTCGCGGCCCCAGAAGGCCGGCTTCGCCCAGCCGACGGCCCAACCCAGCCGAGCCTCGTTGGGAGTGACGTCGAGGCTGATGTCCTGCCCGTGCAGCGGATACCCCATCTCGGTACGCAGCGTGTCGCGCGCGCCGAGCCCGCAGGGGGCGATGCCGAACGGCTCGCCGGCTGCGAGCACGGCGTCCCACAGTGCGCCGGCAACGGCGTTCGGCGCGATCAGCTCGTAACCGCGCTCCCCGGTGTACCCGGTGCGGCACACGACGACGTCGGCGCCCTCGAACGTCGCCACCGCGAACGACATGTACTCGTGACCCACCGGCAGCCCGACGGCGGCGAGCACGTCGTCTGCCGACGACCCCTGCACGGCGAGGACGGCGAGCTCGCGATGCAGGTCGGTGATCGTCAGCTCCTCCGTCGCCGCGGCGCCGAGCCGACGCACCACCTCGGGGGTGTTGGCGGCGTTGGGCACCAGCAGGACGTCGTCCTCGCCGTGGAAGTAGACGATGAGGTCGTCGACGATGCCGCCGGTCTCCTCGTCGCAGCACAGCGTGTACTGGGCCTTGCCCGGTGCGATCTTGGCCAGGTCGTTGCTCAGCGTGGCGTTGACGAACGCCGCCGCGCCGGGGCCGGTGATCTTCACCTTGCCGAGGTGGCTGACGTCGAACAGCCCGACGGCATCACGCACGGCGTGGTGCTCCTCGACCACGCCGGCGTACTGCAACGGCATCGACCATCCGCCGAACTCGGCGAACTTGGCGCCGAGCGCGTGGTGCCGGTCGTGGAGCGGAGAGGTCAGCAGGGACTCCGGGGACGACATGCGCCGAACGTATCCCAGCCCGCCGACGCTCAGACGGCGACGGTGGGCGCGCACGCCCGGGTGGCGACGGCGCGCCGATCTCCTATCCTCGCGACGTGACGTCCTACGCCCTGCGCAACGCCAGTCCGGCCAAGTCGAAGGCCGATGCGGTCGTGGTCGGGGTGCTCGCCGGTCCGGGCGACCAGCCGGCTCGCGTGGCCCCCGGGGGCGAGGACGTCGAGCACGCCTATGGCCGCGCTTTCGCTCCCCTGCTGGCGACCCTCGGCGTCACCGGCCGGATCGGCGAGGTCACCAAGGTGCCGACGTCGAAGACGATCGGCTCTCCGCTCCTGGTGCTCGTGGGTCTCGGCGAGCTCGCCTCGCCGTCCTCGGTGCGACGCGCCGCCGGCGCCGCTGCCCGCGCCGTCACCAACGCGGCCTCGGTCGCGCTGGCCCTGCCGGCCGACTCCGCCGCGTTGGCCGGAGCCGTCCTCGAGGGCTACCGGCTCGGCGGCTACACCTTCACCGCGTACAAGGCGAGTGGCCCGGGCAAGAGCCCCGCCGAGGTCGTCGTGCTCAGCCCGGTCGCGCGCCAGAAGGAGACGGTCGCCCGGTTCGAGACGGCAGGCGTGCTCGCCGACGCCGTGTGCGGCACGCGCGACTGGGTCAACACGGCACCGAACGATCTGCGTCCGCCGGCGTTCGCCGATCAGATCGCCGACCTCGTGGCGAACCGACCACGGAGCGCCGCGAAGGTCACCTGCACGGTGCTCGACGAGACCGCCCTGGCCCGTGAGGGCTGCGGCGGGCTACTCGGCGTCGGCGCCGGGTCGGATGCGCCCCCGCGCCTGGTGAAGCTGACCTACGAGCCGCGCGACGCCGGGCACCACCTGGCCCTGGTGGGCAAGGGCATCACGTTCGACACCGGAGGCCTGAGCATCAAGCCGGCCTCGGGGATGCAGGAGATGAAGTCGGACATGGCCGGCGCCGCGGCCGTCGTTCGAGCCACGCTCGCGATCGCCGACCTCGGTCTGCCCGTGCGGGTCACGGCCTACGCCGCGCTCGCCGAGAACATGGTCGGGGCCGGAGCGATGCGGCCCGGTGACGTCGTGACCATCCACGGCGGCACCACGGTCGAGGTCTGGAACACCGACGCCGAGGGTCGCCTCGTCCTCGCGGACGCGCTCGTGATGGCCGTCGACGACGCACCGGACCTGCTGCTCGACGTCGCCACGCTGACCGGTCACATGGTGGTGGCACTGGGCGACAAGGTCTCGGGCGTGCTGGGCGACGACGAGCCCGTACGCGCCGTGCTGTCGGCGGCCGAGCGCGCGGGCGAGGAGATGTGGCACATGCCGATCCCCGAGGTGATGCGCGAGCGGGTCACCTCCAGCCGCATCGCCGACCTCCAGCAGCACGACTGGGTGCGCTGGGGTGGCGGGCTCTACGCGGCGGCGTTCCTCCGCGAGTTCGTCGGCGGACTGCCCTGGGCGCACCTGGACATCGCCGGCCCCGCGTTCAACTCCGGAGGCCCGAGCGGGCACGTCACCAGCGGCGGCACCGGCGTCGCGGTGACCACGCTGGTCGAGGTCGCGCGCGGCCTGGCCGCCGGCTCCTGAGCGAACGCGCCTGACAGGCCGTCCGGGTCAGGAGAGGCCCTGCTCGCGGCGCTGCTGCTTGATCCGGGAGTTGTAGTCCCGCATCCGCTGCGGGATGCCGACGACGGCGGCGTCGTAGGACGGGATCTGGTGGCGGTTCGCGAAGTCGTGGGCCCACTTCGACGACGGCACCCGGCGCCTCGTCCACTCGCCGTCGTGCGCGACGAGCAGCAGCGTGATCTCGCTGACGGCGGTACGCGGCTCGACGAACCCCTCGACGCCGCGTCGGGCGCCGACCCACTCCTGCAGGTGCTTCTCGTCGGTCCTGTCGCTGGCGCGAACCCGGGTGGAGCCGGTGCGCGCGGCGTCGCGCGCAGGACCGCTCATCTTCGTGCCCGAGCGGCGGAATCGATCCAAGAACGCCATGGAGACATTCTGCCCGACCACGCGAATGCCGCGTCGCGGAAGGCGGAGGTCGGGCTCGGTCCGACCGGCGCGACGGTCCTGACTCACGGGTAGCGCGGCGGGTGAACTGTCGTTCCTGCGGAGTGCAAGGATGGAGGTGTCGCATCGTCTGCGGGCACGGACCGCCGGCGATCGTGGCGGAGAGGACAGTGATACCGGTGGTCCGCACCGACTACGACGTGCTCGTCCTGGGCGCGGGTTCGGGCGGATACGCGTGTGCCCTGCGGGCCGCGCAGCTCGGTCTCGACGTCGGTCTGATCGAGGAGTCCCGGCTCGGCGGCACCTGCCTGCACCAGGGCTGCATCCCGACCAAGGCGCTGCTGCACGCCGCCGAGGTCGCCGACTCCGCGCGCGAGGCCGATCGGTTCGGAGTCCGCGCCACCCTGGAGGGCATCGACGTCCCCCGTGTCCTGGAGTACCAGCAGGGTGTCGTCGACCGGTTGTTCCGCGGTCTCACCGGCCTGGTCAAGGGTCGCGGCATCACCCTGATCGAGGGCCGCGGCGAGTTCGTCGGCCCCCGCGAGATCGAGGTCGACGGGGCGATCCACCGCGGCCGGCACGTCGTCGTCGCGACCGGCTCCGCCTCGCGCACACTGCCCGGTCTCGGCGTCGACGGCGAGCGGGTGCTGACCTCCGACCATGCCGTCCGCCTCGACCGTGTGCCCTCGCGTGCCGTCGTGGTCGGGGGCGGGGTGATCGGCTGCGAGTTCGCCAGTGCCTGGCGCAGCTTCGGGAGCGAGGTCACCATCGTCGAGGCCGCCGACCGACTTCTGCCCTCCGAGGACGAGGCGAGCTCGGCCGCCCTGGCTCGCGCGTTCGGCAAGCGCGGCATCACGGTCCGCACCGCGACGGCTTTCGCCTCGATCGCGCACACCGGAGACGGCGTCGCCCTGACGGTGGCTGACGGCTCGGTGATCGAGGCCGACGTCGTGCTGGTCGCCGTGGGCCGGGGGCCGCTCACCGACGGCATCGGCCTGGAGAAGGCCGACGTCACGCTCGAGCACGGCCTGGTCGTGGTCGACGAGTTCTGCCGAACCAGCGCGGAGGGCACCTACGCCGTCGGCGACATCGTCGCCGGGCCCCAGTTGGCGCATCGTGGATTCGCGCAGGGCATCCTCGTGGCCGAGCACATCGCCGGCCTCGCGCCTCAGCCGATCGACGAGGCCGGCATCCCGCGCGTCACCTACAGCCGCCCCGAGGTCGCCTCCGTCGGCCTGACGGAGGCTGCCGCTCGCGGTCGCTACGGGGGCGGGGGCCGCACGCTCGTCTACGACCTCGCCGGCAACGGCAAGAGCCAGATCCTGCGCACGCAGGGCTCGATCAAGCTCGTCCAGGCGCCGGGAGGCGCCGTCGTCGGTCTCCACCTCGTCGGCGAGCGCGTCGGCGAGTTGATCGGCGAGGCCCAGCTCATCTACGGCTGGGACGCCCACGCCGAGGACGTCGCACCGCTGGTGCACGCGCACCCCACCCAGAACGAGGCGCTGGGCGAGGCCCACCTGGCGCTGGCCGGCAAGCCGTTGCACGCGCACGGCTGACCGGCGAAGAATCGCTCGTACGACCCGACCGACGCATCACCACACCCCGCAACCCGAAGGACAGATCAGCAGCCATGGCCACTGAAGTCACCCTCCCCGCCCTCGGCGAATCCGTCACCGAGGGCACCGTCACGCAATGGCTGAAGCAGGTCGGCGACACCGTGGCGGTCGACGAGCCGTTGCTGGAGGTCTCCACCGACAAGGTCGACACCGAGATCCCCTCTCCTGTCGCCGGCACGCTGCTGGAGATCAAGGCGAGCGAGGACGAGACCGTCGAGGTCGGTGCCGTGCTCGCGCTGATCGGCGAGGAGGACGAGGCACCCTCCGGTGGTGACTCCGAGCCGGAGCAGCCTGCCGAGCCGGCCCAGGCCGAGACTCCTGCCGAGCCCGAGCCTGCCCAGGACGAGCCGGCCGAGGAGGAGACCTCGTCGGAGCCCGTGGCTGCGTCGAACGACAGCGGCTCCGGCAGCTCCGGCGGCTCCGGCACGCCCGTCACCCTGCCTGCCCTGGGTGAGTCGGTCACCGAGGGCACCGTCACCCGCTGGCTGAAGCAGGTCGGCGACGAGGTCGCGGTCGACGAGCCGCTGCTGGAGGTCTCCACCGACAAGGTCGACACCGAGATCCCCTCACCGGTGGCCGGCACGCTGCTGGAGATCAAGGTCTCCGAGGACGAGACCGTCGAGGTCGGCGCCGAGCTCGCCGTCGTCGGCGACGGCTCGGCCACGCCCGCGGCGCCGGAGAAGCCGGCCGCCGAGCCCGAGCCGGAGCCGGGGCCGGAGGAGGAAGCGGGAGCCCGAGGAGACCCAGCAGCCCGCACAGGCCGAGTCCGAGCCCGCGGAGCCTCAGCAGGCAGAGTCGAAGCCGGCCGAGACCCTAGCAGCGCCGGCCGCGTCGTCCGGTGGCGGCGACGGCACCGGCTACGTCACCCCGCTCGTGCGCAAGCTCGCCTCGCAGCACGGCGTCGACCTGGCCTCGGTCGCCGGCAGCGGTGTCGGTGGCCGGGTCCGCAAGCAGGACGTGCTCGACGCCGCCGCCGCGGCCAAGGCCGCTCCCGCCGCTCCCGCCGCCTCGGGCGCAGCGGCTCCCGCCGCGCCTGCGGCCGGGCGCCCGGCCGCACCGAGCATCACCCCGTCGCCGCTGCGCGGCACGACGGAGAAGATCAGCCGCCTGCGCAAGATCATCGCCGAGCGGATGATCGACTCGCTCGACACCTCGGCGCAGCTGACCCAGGTGGTCGAGGTCGATGTCACCAACATCGCGCGCCTGCGGGAGTCGGTGAAGGCGGACTTCCTGGCCCGTGAGGGCGTCAAGCTGACCTACCTGCCGTTCTTCGCCAAGGCTGCGATCGACGCGCTCAAGCAGCACCCGAAGCTGAACGCGGCGATCGACACCGAGAAGGGCGAGATCACCTACTTCGACCGTGAGAACCTCGCGCTCGCCGTCGACACCGAGAAGGGTCTGATCACGCCGGTGGTCAAGGACGCCGGCGACCTGTCGATCTCGGGCCTAGCCAAGAAGATCGCGGACGTCGCCGAGCGCACCCGCACCAACAAGATCGGCCCCGACGAGCTGTCGGGCGGAACGTTCACGATCACCAACCTCGGCAGCGTCGGCGCCCTGTGGGACACGCCGATCATCAACAAGCCGCAGGTCGCGATCCTCGGTCCGGGCGCGGTCGTGAAGCGCGCGGTCGTGATCGACGACCCGAACCTCGGCGAGACGATCGCGGTGCGTCACATGGTCTACCTCGCGCTGACCTACGACCACCAGCTCGTCGACGGTGCCGACGCCGGCCGGTTCCTCACCGAGGTCAAGCAGCGCCTCGAGGCCGGAGCCTTCGAGGTCTGAGCGCGCTGTCGGGTACTCGGCTCACCGGGTCTCGACAAGCTCGACCACCGGTTCGGTGGTCAAGCTTGTCGAGACCAGTGACGGTCGCAGAGCGACCTCCTCGACCACCGGTTCGGTGGTCGAGCTTGTCGAGACCCTGTGAGGCGCGTGCTCAGTCCGCGACGCGCTCGGTGCTGAACTCGGTGGTGTTCTCGGTGCTGGTCTCCACGGCCTGCCCCTCGCCCTCCAGGCTGGAGGTGTTGGTGAGGGTGACGCGCGTGCGACGGGGTGTCGGCATGCCCAGGTCGAGCGTGATCTGCCCGGTTCCGGTTCCCTGACCGGACACGGAGACGCCGGCGACCGACGACGTCTGCTCGATCTCGGTCGTGCTGACGATCTCGACCACGTTGCCGCGGCGCGAGCGCAGCTCGTAGATCGTGCGCTGCGAGGTCTCGACGCCGCTCACGGTGAAGCTGCTCTCGGCGTCCCAACGACCACCGATGCCGATGGCCTCCTCCGGCAGCGGGATCGTGACCTGCGCGGCCTGGCTGGTGAGCTGGTCGACGAACTGACGCGACCCGTCGTCCATGCCCTCGGGGATGTCGACCTCGTTGCTCACCAGCTCGCCACGGGTCGAGAGCACCAGGGTGCTGCGCAGACCCGACATCGCGCCGACCTCCGCCTCGATCTGCTGGACCTGCGCAGGATCCATCTCGCCTGCCACGGGTCGGATCTCGTCGATGACCTGCTCGACGGTGAACGTGTCGCTCTGGACGTCGATCACCGTGGAGGTCTGGGACAGCTCGAGCGCGATGGTGATCGGCGCACCGCCGGCGACCTTCACGACCGAGGTCTGGCGACCGCTGAACGTCGTGACCTGACCCTCCTCCGCGCTGAACCGGAGTTCGCCACGCTTGCCGGCGCCGACGTCCAGCACGGTGACCACCGGAGCGGGTGCCGGCTGCGGCTCATCAGTGGCGCTCGGCGTCGGCGACGGGCGGGCGGGGGGGGGCGGCGGACGACGCCGACGGCGACGTCTCGTCGTCCGGCTCGCCGTCCGCACCGCATGCGGTGACGACGAGAGCCAAGGAGCAGACCGCGATGACTCCGCGTGAGATGCGCAACGTCTTCATAGCGCGCGAGGCTAGCGCCACGGGTCAGGTCTCGTGACGGTCGCAGAGCGACCTCCCCGACCACCAACCGCCGCCGGTGGTCGAGGAGCCGCCGGCCCACCGGTGGTTGAGGAGCCCGCCCGAGGAACGAGGGCGGGCGTCTCGAAACCCCGCCCTCGTTCCTTCGGCGCCGGCAGGAAACGCGACCCGCCGGTCAGAAGTCCTCGTCGAACCCGACGGCTCCGCTGACGCCGACCTGGTAGGCGGAGACCTTGCGCTCGAAGAAATTGGAGAGCTCCTGCACGTCCTGCAGCTCCATGAACGCGAGCGGGTTGGCCGAGCCGAAGATGATCGGGAGGCCGAGTCGTTCCATGCGGCGGTCGGCGACGTACTCCAGGTAGGCACGCATGTCCGCCGTCGAGAGCCCCGCGACACCGCCTTCGAGCAGGTCGTCGGCGAACTGGGCCTCGGCCTCGACGCCGTCGATGAGCATCTGCCGGACCTGCTCCTTCATCTGGTCGTCGAAGAGCTCCGGCTCCTCGGCGCGGACCGTGTCGACGACCTCGAAGGCGAAGGCCATGTGCATCGACTCGTCGCGGAACACCCAGTTGGTGCCCGAGGCGAGCCCGTTGAGCAGGCCGCGCGAGCGCAGGAAGTAGACGTAGGCGAAGGCGCCGTAGAAGAAAAGACCCTCGATCACGGCGGCGAAGCAGATCAGGTTGAGCAGGAAGGCTCGCCGATCGTCCGCTGTTCGCAGCTCCTGGAGGTCGAAGACCGAGTCGATCCACCTGAAGCAGAAGTCCGCCTTGTGCTTGATCGAGGGGATGTTGTCGATCGCGGCGAAGGCCTCGTGCCGCTCCTTCTCGTCGGGGACGTAGGTGTCGAGCAACGTCAGGTAGAACTGCACGTGGACCGCCTCCTCGAAGAGCTGCCGGCTCAGGTACAGGCGGCCCTCCGGAGAGTTGATGTGCTGGTAGAGGTTGAGCACCAGGTTGTTGGCGACGATGGTGTCGCCGGTGGCGAAGAACGCCACCAGTCTGGAGACCAGGTGCCGCTCGGCGTCCGAGAGCCGCTGGAGGTCCTTCAGGTCGGAGTGGAGGTCGACCTCCTCGACGGTCCAGGTGTTCTTGATGGCGTCGCGGTACATGTCGTAGAAGTGCGGGTACCGCATCGGCCGCAGCGTGAGGTACATGCCGGGGTCGAGCAGCATCTTGGTGACGCTGGTGTCGGTCGCAGCGGAGGGGGTCATGTCGGTGGTCACTGGCAGGCCTCGCAGCTCTCGGGGTTCTCGAGGGAGCAGGCGAGCGCTTCCTCGTCGGTGTAGGTGGTCGGTGCGGGCACCACGACGGCGTCCGCGGGCGTCGGCGGCGCCGTGTCGACGGCTCCGACGGCGACCGGCATCGCCGTCGCGGTCGAGGCGCCGATGGTGGTCGTCTGCTGGATCCGCGTGGCCGGGCGTGAGCGGAGGTAGTAGGTCGTCTTCAGGCCCGACTTCCAGGCGTGCAGGTACATCGAGGAGAGCTTGCCGATCGACGGCCCGGCGATGAACAGGTTGAGCGACTGGCTCTGATCGATGAAGGCCTGCCGCTGGGCACCCATGTCGATGAGGGCACGCTGCGGCAGCTCCCATGCCGTCCGGAACAGCGCACGGACGTCGTCCGGCAGTTCGGCGATGCCCTGGACCGATCCCTCGGCCTTCTTGATGGCGTCGCGGATGGCCGGTGTCCAGAGATCGCGTGCCTTCAGCTCGCGGACGAGCGCGGTGTTGATCTGCAGGAACTCCCCCGACAGCGTCTCGCGCTTGAACAGGTTGGACACCTGCGGCTCGATGCACTCGTAGCAACCGGCGATCGAGGCGATGGTGGCGGTCGGCGCGATCGCCACCAGGAGCGAGTTGCGCAGACCGTGCTCCGCGATAGAGGCGCGGATGCCGGCCCAGCGCTCGGTCTGGGTCACCGCGACATCCCAGTGGTCGGGCTGCAGCACACCGCTGGCGGCCCGGGTCTCCGCGAACGCCGGGTGCGGACCGTGCTCCCGTGCCAGTTCGCAGGACACCTCCAGCGCAGTCAGGTAGATCTCCTCCGAGATCCGCGTCGACAGCTCGCCGGCCTCGGCGGAGTCGAAGGGCAGGCCCAGGGCGAAGAAGACGTCCTGCAGGCCCATCAGCCCCAGCCCGACAGGTCGCCACCGCGGGTTGGACCGCGCCGCCTCGGCGCTGGGGTAGAAGTTGATGTCGATGACGCGGTCGAGCAGCGGGACGGCGGTGCGCACGGTCTGGCGCAGCTTCTCCCAGTCCACGCCGACTCCGGTCGTGCCCGTGGGACTGACCGTGTCCGCCAGCACCGCCGTCAGGTGCTGCGCGAGGTTGATCGAGCCCAGGTTGCAGACCGCCGTCTCGCCGTCGGAGGAGACCTCGATGATCTCGGTGCACAGGTTCGAGAGGTGGACCACCGGGCCGCCTGGCTCGTCGGTGGTCTGATTGCAGGTGCGGTTGCTGGCGTCCTTGAAGGTCATCCAGCCGTTGCCGGTCTGCGCGAGGGTGCGCATCATCTTGGCGTAGAGGTCCCGCGCGGGCACCTGCCGCACGTACCGCCCCTCCTCCTCGGCCCGTCGGTAGGCGGCGTCGAACCGGGCGCCCCACAGGTCGACGAGCTCGGGGGCCTCGTTCGGGTCGATCAACGACCACGGCTCGTCGGCCTCGACCCGGCGCATGAACTCGTCGGGGATCCAGTTGGCCAGGTTGAGGTTGTGGGTGCGGCGTGCGTCCTCGCCGGTGTTGTCCCGCAGCTCGAGGAACTCCTCGACGTCGGGGTGCCACGGTTCGAGGTAGACGCAGGCGGCGCCCTTACGTCGTCCACCCTGGTTGACGGCGGCGACCGAGGAGTCCAGCGTGCGCAGGAACGGCACGATGCCGTTCGACTGCCCGTTCGTTCCGCGGATGAGAGCGCCGCGGGACCGGACGCGGGAGAAGGAGATGCCGATGCCGCCGGCGAACTTCGACAGCTTGGCCACCTGGGCGTAGCGGCTGTAGATCGAGTCGAGGTCGTCACGCGGTGAGTCGACGAGGTAGCACGAGCTCATCTGCGTGTGCTGCGTGCCGGAGTTGAACAGCGTCGGCGAGCTGGGCAGGTAGGCCAGCGAGGACATCAGCCGGTAGAACTCGATCGCCTCGGACGGCGTGCGCGCGAGGCCGCAGGCGACCCGCAGCATGAAGTACTGCGGGGTCTCGATCACGAGGCGGCTGATCGGGTGTCGCAGCAGGTAGCGGTCGTAGACGGTGCGCAGACCGAAGTACTCGAACCGGCGGTCGCCGTCGGCGTCGATCGCGAAGTCGAGCTTGCGGGCGTTGTCCTTGACGAAGCGCGCGGTCTCCTCGCCGATCAGGCCCTCGGCGTGCCCGAGGCCGATCGACTGGCTGAACGAGGCGACGCCCTGGTTGCGCACCTCCTTGTCGATGTAGCCCGACAGCAGCCGTGCGGCCAGCCGCGAGTACTGCGGCTCCTCGCCGATCATCTCCGCGGAGGTCTGGATCGAGAGACGGTCCAGCTCGGCGGTGGTGGCGCCGTCGTAGAGGCCGCTGATGGTGCGGGTGGCGACCCGCATCGGGTCGACGTCGGCCAGGTCGCCGCTGACGCGGTCGACGGCGCGCACGATCTTGTTGACGTCGACGGGCTCGCTGTCGCCGTTGCGCTTGAGCACCTGCATGGATGACCGGCGTTCGCCGGTGGTGGTGGAGACGGTGACCGTCATTGCTCTCTCCTCGCGAGACTCAGGTCCTGATCGGATCCGGGTCCTGCGAGGGGGCGACGGTGCGAGACGACGGCGCCCGGGGGCGCGCACGTCACAGCCAGCCGTCGGCCCTCCCACGGGGCCTCGGACCATCGCGTCCGACGGACGCGATGCGCTGGCAGGTCTTCGGACTCGTGGGCGTCGTGCGAGCTCCTACTGGCCGTCGCTTCCCAGGTCTCGCGCGAGACCCAGTGCGTGGTGACGGCGGTCGTTCCCACTCACCGCTGCGGGGCAGTCCCGGAATCTCACCGGGTTCCCTCTTCGAAGACGGACGTCTCCTGCTCGACTCGTCTGGATGACGAGTGCGAACCAGCTGCGGTGGCACCATATCTGGTGAATGACAACGATGTAACCCCCACATCTAGGGATCATCGACGAGCCGACGGAAGCATGTGCCACAACCCGCGGTCCGGGGGTGGCGGTCGCGTCGACACGTCGGCAGGCTCGACCCATGACGCTCTCCGTACTCGTCGCCGGCGGCTCCGGCTTCCTGGGCACCCACCTCCGCTCGGAGCTCTCGGCGCGCGGGCACGTCGTCACCTCGCTGGTGCGTCGGCCGCCGCGGACGGGTGCCGAGGTGCGTTGGGATCCCGAGGCCGGTGTGCTCGACGCGACCGTCGTCGAGGCCGCCGACGTCGTGGTGAACCTGGCCGGCTCCCCAACCGTCGGCAACCCGCACTCGCGGCGATGGGCCCGCGAGCTGGAGGAGAGCCGGGTGCGCACCACGTCGCTGATCGCGGAGCGCGTCGCCGCGTCGACGAGGAAGCCTGCCTTCCTCGCGGGCAACGGGATCTCCTACTACGGAGACCACGGAGAGACCATGCTGACCGAGGCCTCGGACAGCCGCGGCCACGCGTTGCTGACCGAGGTCACCCGGGTCTGGCAGGCGGCCGCCGACCCCGCCGTCGAGGCCGGCGCGCGGGTGTGCGTCCTCCGTACCTCACCGGTGATGGACCGGCGTTCGGCACCGCTGCAGCAGCTGCGGCTGCTGTTCAAGGCCGGCCTGGGAGGACGCCTGGGAAACGGCCGCCAGTACATGCCGATGTCGTCGTTGCGCGACTGGGTGGGGGCGGTCGTCCACCTCGCCGAGCACCCCGACGCCGCGGGAGCGTTCAACATCTGTCTTCCCGTGGCACCCACCAACGCCGAGTTCACCGCCGCGCTGGCGCGCGCGGTGCACCGACCGGCGATCGTGCCCGTGCCGGGCCCGGCGCTCCGTCTCGCCGCGGGGGCGATGGGACCTGAGCTGCTCGGCTCGGTGAACGTCCGGCCCGCGGCGTTGGAGGACGTCGGATACGAGTTCCGCGATCCCGACGTCGAGACGATGCTGGCTACCGGCCTGCGGGCGACCTCGTAGACCGCCGCACCTCGAACGACGAGGCGAGCCTCCACCGGCCGTCGACCAGGCGCAGGTCCAGCCGACGGGTGGACACCGCGTCCGAGGCGAGCGCAACGCCGTCAGAGGTGGCCACCACCCGATCGGTGACGCGCAGCACCAGGCGATCGTGGAAGCGCTTGCGGACCCGCAGGTCCAGCATCTGCGTCTGCCACCGCGGCGGCGCGACGTCGGCTGCCAGCCAGGCACGCAGCATCGCGACGTCGCGCTCCCCCGCCGTGGAGCCCGGCAGGTAGAGGCGGATCAGCGCGGTCGGATCGCCGTCGGCCCAGGCGCGCTGGCGGTGGGCGTCCCACCGTCGCAGCACGTCGCGCGCGCGGGCATCGGCGCGCACCAGCCCGGACGGCGTGGTCAGCGCGACGTCGTGGGCTCGTGGCGGATCGGATCGTCCCTGCTCGGCGGACGTCGCCGCCAGGGCGACTGCGGCCACGATCAGCAGGCCGAGCACCCCCACCGGAGCGAGCCACCAGAGCGCGCGACGAGGTGCGTGGCGGATCGGATCTGCGCGGTGCGCGGCCATGAGTCCGGTCTACGCCACCCTGGCGATCCGCGCCGCCGTCTCTCCACAGGCCGCGACCCGTCTCACCGGGTTTCGAGACGGCCCTCGTCCCCCGGGCCTCCTCAACCACCGGTGGTTGAGGAGCGAGCGCCAGCGAGCGTCACGAAACCCCGCGACCCGACCAGCGCCCCCACAACCTGGCATCCTGGCGAGGTGACGACGGGGGGCTCGGGGCGACCAGGCGTGCGCGGCGCAGGCGTCGACCGCCGCACCGTCCTCGCCGGCGCAGCGGGCTTCGCCGGGGTGTCGGCGGGGCTGGTCGCGATCGGCGTCGCGCGACGTCGTGAGCCCGACGTCGCCGACCCCGAGGCGTTCCTCGACCGGGTGCTAGGGCAGCCGGGCGCCGTGCCCGACGTCCGCCCCGGCCCGGTCGAGCACGGCAGGTTCCGCTCGACCGCCAGGCTCGGAGCGACGGTGCCGTGGGTGCTGATCAGGCCACCGGGCCGCCATCGACGCCTCCCCCTGGTGGTCGCGCTCCACGGTCACGGCGGCACGGTCGCCCAGCTGCTCGAACCGCGCTGGGATCTCCCCCGGTTCCTCGCCGCCGCCGTCGCCGACGGCGTCCCGCCCTTCGCCATCGCGGCGGTCAACGGCGGCGACACCTTCTGGCACCGCCGCCCGTCCGGCGAGGACGCCGGCGCGATGGTGACGCGCGAGTTCCTGCCCATGCTGGGTGGCCGTACGCGGGACCTGCGGGGTGCACCGATCGGCCTGCTCGGCTGGTCGATGGGCGGGTACGGGGCGCTGCGCATCGCGGGCCTGCTCGGCGCCGACCGGGTCGCCGCCGTGGTGGCGAACAGCCCCGGCCTCTACCTCGATCCCGCGCAGGCGCATCCCGACGGCTTCGCCGACCCTGCCGAGTACCGGCGCTACTCGATCATGGAGCGCCAGCGCGACCTCGACGGCGTGAGCGTGCGCATCGACGTCGGGTCGAGCGATCCGTTCGCGCCCGCAGTGCGCGCCTACGTCGATGGTTTCGCCGACGGCGCCGACCTCACCGCGAGCTTCGAGCCCGGCACGCACACGCTCGGCTACTCGCTGCGCCTCCTGCCGGCCGAGCTGGCGTTCCTCGGCACGCACCTGGCCGCTCGCTCGTGAATCGACCGTCGCAGGCCAGGAGTAGCCTGAAACGGTGACGTCGTCGCCTGAACTCGACCCGAGCGCGCCGCGGCCGGCTCCGGTCTACGAGATCGCCGGTCTCGGTGCAGACGCCGTCGACTACTTGGCGGCCTGGGAGCACCAGCGCCGGGTGCACGCCGACGTCGTCGCGGGCGAGCGCCCCGGCACGGTGCTCCTGCTGGAGCACCCGCCGGTCTACACCGCCGGCAAGCGGACCGACCCGCACGAGCGGCCCGCGGATCCCGGCGGCGCGGCCGTGATCGACGTCGACCGCGGCGGCAAGATCACCTTCCACGGCCCGGGTCAGCTCGTGGGCTACCCCATCGTGCGCCTGCCCGACCACGTGAAGGTCGTCGACTACGTGCGCCGGGTCGAGGAGGCCCTCATCGCCGTCTGCGCCGATCTCGGCGTGAAGACCGCGCGCGTGCCCGGACGCAGCGGCGTCTGGCTGCGCGAGGACGACCGCGGCCCCGAGCGGAAGATCGCGGCGCTCGGCATCCGCGTCAGCCGCGGCGTGACGATGCACGGTTTCGCGATCAACTGCGACGTCGACCTCGCCTGGTACGACCGGTTCGTGCCCTGCGGCATCGCCGACGCCGGCGTCACGACGCTCTCGACCGAGCTCGACCGGCGCGTGGGCGTCGCGGAGGTGTTGCCGTTGGTGCAGCACCATCTCGACACCTACCTGGCGTGGACGCCGTACGACGCCACGCCCGACTTCGACCCCAAGCCCGAGCCCGGGCGTGTCCCGAGGATCACCCTCGTCGCTCCGTGATTCCCTGCTCCGGTGCCATTCTCGGATCGGAGCAGTCAGCGATGAGCGACCTCGTCATCGAGACCAGCGGCCTGTGCAAGGAGTTCCGCGGACGTCGCGGAACCCGCCTGGCCGTCTCGAACCTCGACCTGTCCGTGCCGGCCGGCGGCGTGCACGGCTTCCTCGGCCCGAACGGGTCGGGCAAGACCACCACGATCAGGATGTTGCTCGGCCTGGCCCGTGCGACGCGGGGCCAGATGCGGCTGTTCGGCCAGTCCGTGCCGGACGAGCTGCCGCGGGTGATCGATCGTGTCGGCGCGGTCGTGGAGTCGCCGAAGTTCTCCCCTCACCTCACCGGACGCCGCAACCTGCAGCTGCTCGGCGACTCCATCGGCGTGCCGAAGGCGCGGGTGGACGCCGCACTCGAGACTGTGGGCCTCACCGGCCGCGACCGTGAGCGCTACCGCGGCTATTCGCTGGGCATGAAGCAGCGCGTGGCGATCGCGGCCACGCTGCTCAAGGACCCCGACCTGCTGATCCTCGACGAACCCACCAACGGCCTCGACCCTGCCGGCATCCGCGAGATCCGCGAGACCATCCGCGGCCTCGGCGAGCAGGGCACGACCGTGCTGCTCAGCTCCCACATCCTCGCCGAGGTGCAGCAGGTCTGCACCTCCGCCACGATCATCGGCAACGGCCGCCTGCTGGCCTCGGGCCGGGTCGACCAGCTGCTCGACGACGGCCCGGCGGCACATGTCGTGCAGGTGCCCGACGTCGACGCCGCGCTCGCCGTCCTCACCGCGGCGGGGCTGACCGCCACCCGGCACGACGACGGCGTCCGCGTCGTCACCGAGGACGCCGCGGCGATCAGCCGCGCCCTCGCGGAGTCGCGGATCTGGCTGACCGGCCTGAGCGCCGAGCGGCGCGACCTGGAGACGGTGTTCCTGCAGCTCACCGCGGCGGACACCCTGGGCACCTCGCATCCGGGCACCGGCCATGCCGACGACGCACCCGAGGCGGGTGCGCGATGAGGCGTCTGCTCGTGGTCGAGCTGAACCGGCTGCGCTGGCGGCGCGCGATCGTCGTCCTGCTGCTGGCCGCCGCCGTCATCCCGCTCCTGCTCGTCGGCGAGCGCTACCTGACGACGTCCAAGCCGACGGCGGAGGACTACGCGGTCGCCCAGCAGAACTTCGAGTCGGAGCTCGCCTACTCCGAACGCGAGTCCGCCAAGTGCGAGCGCAAGCCGGAGCGCTACGACATCGATCCGTCGGCCGACGATCTCGCCCAGCGCTGCCGCGACATCTTCTACTTCCCCACCAGCGTGGAGGAGTACATCTACGTCGAGCGCATCGACCTGGCCTACGAGCGGCTCGAGCGATCGGGCGTCGCCGTCGCGGCGATGCTCGGCGTCGTGATGTTCCTGATCGGCACCACCTTCGTGGGCCACGACTGGAACACCGGGTCGATGAGCAACCAGCTGCTCTTCGAGACGCGACGACTGCGCGTCTGGGCGGCCAAGCTCGTCGCCGTCGCGGCGGTGGCGCTGCTCGCGTGCCTGGTGATCACGACGTCGTTCTGGCTGCTGATGGACCTCGCGCGCCACGCCCGTGGGTTCGATCAGGGCGACGGCGTCCTGGGCGACGCGCTCGGACAGGGGCTGCGCACCTCGGCGATGGGCGCTGCGGCGGCGGCCGGCGGCTACCTGTTCACGATGCTGACCCGCAGCACGGTGTTCACGCTCGGCGTCCTCTTCGGTGTCTCGGTCGCCGGCGGCGTGCTGCTCGCCACCGTCGGGCCGTCCGACGTCGGGCCTGTCGACCCGATCATCAACGCGCGGGCGGCCGCCATCGGGGAGGCCTCCTACTACGTCGAGGCGCCGTGCGAGGGCGACCCGAGCGGCAGCATCTGCTTCACCGAGCGCACCCGCGACGGCGACGACGGGGCGATCTACTACGGCGTCGTGCTCGCCGTGGTCGGGGCGGCGTCCGTGGTCTCCTTCCGGCGTCGTGACCTGCCATGACCGCGGCGTAGACTCGACGAAGTGAGCACCACCCCCGAGTCCCCCGCCACACCGACCTCGGAGGGCCGCAAGCTCCTCCGGCTCGAGGTCCGCAACGCCGAGACCCCGATCGAGCGCAAACCGTCGTGGATCAAGACGCGGGCGAAGATGGGACCGGAGTACACCGCGCTGCAGTCGCTGGTGAAGTCCGAGGGCCTCCACACCGTGTGCCAGGAGGCCGGCTGCCCCAACATCTTCGAGTGCTGGGAGGACCGCGAGGCCACGTTCCTCATCGGCGGCGACCAGTGCACCCGACGGTGCGACTTCTGCCAGATCGACACCGGCAAGCCCGCCGACCTCGACCGCGACGAGCCGCGCCGGGTCGCCGAATCCGTGCAGACCATGCAGCTGCGTTACGCCACGATCACCGGCGTCGCCCGCGACGACCTGCCCGACGGCGGGGCGTGGCTCTACGCCGAGACCGTGCGCGCCATCCACGAGCTCAATCCCGACACGGGCGTGGAGAACCTGATCCCCGACTTCAACGGCCGCCCCGAGCTACTCGCCGAGGTCTTCGAGTCGCGCCCGGAGGTGCTGGCGCACAACGTGGAGACGGTGCCGCGGATCTTCAAGCGGATCCGCCCGGCCTTCCGCTACGACCGTTCGCTCGGCGTCCTGACGGCGGCACGGGAGTTCGGGCTGGTCACCAAGTCGAACCTGATCCTGGGGATGGGCGAGACCCGCGAGGAGGTCTCGCAGGCGCTGCGCGACCTGCACGAGGCCGGGTGCGAGCTCGTCACGATCACCCAGTACCTGCGGCCCTCGGTGCGCCACCACCCCGTCGAGCGGTGGGTCAAGCCGGAGGAGTTCGTCGAGCTGGCCGCGGAGGCGGAGGAGATCGGCTTCGCCGGCGTCCTGTCCGGCCCGCTGGTTCGTTCGTCCTACCGCGCCGGTCGCCTGTACCGTCAGGCGATGGACGCCCGCCAGGGCGCTCCGGCCTGACGTCTCGCCGTCCTCGACGGCAGGACGCGCCGCACTCCCGAGATCACCCTCCCGAACAAAGGGCACGCACCACCCCATGTCGCAGAACGCGCCGCTTGACCCCGCGAAGATGAGCCGCCGCCGGCAGATCATCGAGACCTACAAGATGTCGAGGGAGGTCGACCGGACACTCGGCCTCTGGCTGCTCGGCTCGTTCCTGATCTTCGGCGGCATCGGCTTCGCACTCTTCTGGGCGCTGCCGCCCAGCGGTGGCACGTTCTCGCTGATCATGTCGATCATCGGCGCCCTGCTGTTCGGCTCGCTCGGCGCGATGATCGTGTTCGGACGCCGTGCCCAGCGCGCGGCGTACAACCGGCTCGAGGGCCAGGTCGGCGCGGGCGCCCGCGCCCTCACGATGCTGCGCCGCGGCTGGAAGCTCGACGAGGTCGTCGGCTTCACCAAGCAGCAGGACATGGTGCACCGCGTGGTCGGCCCTCCGGGCATCGTGCTCGTCGGCGAGGGCAACCCGCACCGTCTCCGCCCGCTGATGACCAGCGAGCGCAAGAAGCACGAGCGCGTCGCCTCCGAGACGCCCATCCACGAGATCTTCGTCGGCAACGACGAGGGTCAGGTGCCGCTGCCCAAGCTGGTGCGCCACGTGCAGAAGCTCGGCCGCCAGGTGAAGCCCGCCGAGATCACCGACGTCCTCCAGCGCCTCAAGGCGCTCGACGCCCAGCGCCCCAAGGTGCCGCTCCCCCGCGGCCCGGTGCCGACGTCGATGAAGGGCATGCGCCAGAACATGAAGGGCCGCTGACCCACACCCACCGCCCGGTCATCGAGCGGCGCGGTCATCGAGCGCCCCGGTCATCGAGCGGCCCGGTCATCGAGCGGCCCGGTCATCGAGCGGCCCGGTCATCGAGCGGCCCGGTCATCGAGCGCCCCGGTCATCGAGCGCCCCGGTCATCGAGCGCCCCGGTCATCGAGCGCCCCGGTCATCGAGCGCCCCGGTCATCGAGCGCCCCGGTCATCGAGCGCCCCGGTCATCGAGCGCCCCGGTCATCGAGCTTGTCGAGATGCCCCACCGGTGGTCGAGGAGGTCGCGCCAGCGACCGTCACGAGACCCCGCGACCCGAACGCCCACCCCGGCCGACCGGGGTTTCGAGACGGCCTCGTCCCTCGGCCTCCTCAACCACCGCGCCACCACCGGTGGTCGAGGAGGTCGCGCCAGCGACGGTCACGAGACCGCGCGACGGAGTCAGTTCTTCGCGCCGGGGCTCTTCTCGATCTGGTTCTTCGACGGCGCCTTCACCGCGCTCGGCTTGCCCCAGTCGAAGTACTTCACCGTGACCTTGCCGCTCTCCTCGCCGAGGTCGAGCGAGACCTGGCGCAGCAGGCCGTCGCCCAGGTAGACGTCGAGCAGGATCGTGCTGGGCACCTCCGGGGATGCCTCGTCGCTGGCGCCGTCGCTGCCCTCGGAGTTGGTGATCTTGGGGCCGTCGAGCAGCACGCGGTAGTGCTCGAACGTCTCGCCGTCGACCTCGTCGAGGCCGAGGTCGCTGGCCTCGATGACGGCGTCGCCGAACGCGTCGAGCAGGCCCGCCGGGTCGAGCCCGCCGCTGCTCAGCCCGCTCTCGCCGAGCGGGGTGCTGAGGTAGCCGCCCTTGGGCGTCTTCACGAACAGGGTCTGGTCGATCATGACCAGCTCCTGCGACTGACCGGTGTTGTCGTCGGTGAGGGTGAGGTCGGTGGCCGGCGGCTCGGTGCTGAAGTCCATGACGCCCTCTGCCGACGTCCCCGCGCCGCCTTCGGCGGTCATCGTGAAGCGTGCGGTGGTGGCGTTCTCCAGCGCGGCGCCGTAGACGTCGACGAAGTCCGCGGTGCTGATCGGGTCGCCCCCGAGGTCGGCGGCGCTGTCGCCCTTGCCGCCGTCCTCGTCGTCACCGCTGCAGCCGGTGAGCACCAGGGCGGCGGCCAGGGTGCCGGCGATCGCCGCCGCGCGGACGCGGGCGAGGGGGGAACGTCGGGCAGTACGCATGGAGGGAGCCTTTCGAGGGAGCGGTCAGCGCCCGAGCAGCGCGCGGAAGGTGGCGACCCGCACGGTCGCCGTGCCGATCATGAGGTCGTGCAGGCCCCGGCCGTCGGGACGGAACACCAGCGGCGGAATCACCAGGGCGACGAGCACCTGGCGGCCCAGCAGCGTCAGCGGGTTGAGCGGGCGGAGCCGCCCGTCGGCGGGGATGGTGCGCAGGCCGACGACGAGCTTGCCGAAGGAGCCGGCGAGCAGCCAGGTGAACAGGGCCGACTCGAGCACGAAGACCGGGAGCACGGCGAACTGGGAGGTGCTGCCCGGCGCGGAGTAGTCGGCCCAGCCGACGAAGACGACCACGACGAAGGTCGAGGCGGCCCAGTCGATGAAGAGCGCGGCGATGCGGCGGAACCACGACGCCGTCTCGAAGGGCAGGGCGTCGCGGAGGGCGGGGCCGTGGCGCGCGTCACTCACGGGGGCGAGCGTAACGAGCCGCTGCACAGCTCGGACCTCGGACCAGCTGTTACACGCCTGAAACAAACCCGATACGGTCGAGAAACTGCCCGTTCGTACGTTCGAGCGACCGGTGGTGCACCTCGTGCCGCCGTTTCCTACCCGAGTTGTGACGGCTCCGCCGTCTGGCGGAAGCCAAGGAGGACGAATGTTCCAGAACAGCGATGAGCTGCTCGCCTACATCAAGAACGAGGGCGTCGAGATGGTCGACGTCCGCTTCTGTGACCTGCCCGGCATCATGCAGCACTTCACCGTTCCGGTCTCGTCCTTCGACGAGTCCGTCTTCGAGGACGGCCTCGGCTTCGACGGCTCCTCGATCCGCGGCTTCCAGGCGATCAACGAGTCGGACATGTCGCTGTTCCCGGACCCGACGACGGCCTACATCGACCCGTTCCGCAAGGCCAAGACGCTCAACATCAACTTCTTCATCCACGACCCGATCACGGGCGAGCCGTACTCGCGCGACCCGCGCAACATCGCGAAGAAGGCGCTGGCCTACCTGGGCACCACCGGCATCGCGGACACCGCGTTCTTCGCGCCCGAGGCGGAGTTCTACATCTTCGACAAGGTGCGGTACTCCACCGGCGTCAACGAGGGCTACTACCACATCGACTCGGTCGAGGGCTGGTGGAACTCGGGCAAGGACGACGACGTCAACCTCGGCTACAAGACCCGCCTCAAGGGCGGCTACTTCCCCGTCGAGCCCTACGACCACTACAGCGACCTGCGCGCCGACATGGTCAAGAACCTGGAGGCCGTGGGCCTGCAGGTCGAGCGCGCCCACCACGAGGTCGGCACCGCGGGCCAGGCGGAGATCAACTACCGCTTCGACACGCTGCTGCGCGCGGCCGACGACGTGATGAAGTTCAAGTACATCATCAAGAACACCGCCTGGGAGCAGGGCAAGTCGGTCACCTTCATGCCGAAGCCCATCTTCGGTGACAACGGCTCGGGCATGCACGTGCACCAGTCGCTGTGGAAGGACGGCTCGCCGCTGTTCTACGACGAGTCCGGCTACGGCGGCCTCTCCGACATGGCGCGCTGGTACATCGGCGGCATCCTCAAGCACGCGCCGTCGCTGCTGGCCTTCACCAACCCGACGGTGAACTCCTTCCACCGTCTGGTGCCGGGCTACGAGGCCCCGATCTCGCTGGTGTACTCCTCGCGCAACCGCTCGGCGTCGGTGCGTATCCCGATCACGGGCGCGAACCCGAAGGCCAAGCGCATCGAGACCCGCTTCCCCGACCCGTCGGCGAACCCCTACCTGGCCTTCTCGGCCCTGATGCTCGCCGGCCTCGACGGCGTCAAGAACAAGATCGAGCCGGCCGCGCCGATCGACAAGGACATCTACGAGCTCCCGCCGGACGAGATGGCCGAGATCGCCCAGGTGCCGACCTCGCTGGGCGCCGTCCTCGAGGCTCTCGAGGACGACCACGACTACCTGACCCAGGGCGACGTCTTCACGCCGGACCTGATCGAGACGTGGATCGACTACAAGCGCACCCATGAGATCGCACCCGTGCAGCTGCGTCCGCACCCGCACGAGTTCGAGCTGTACTACGACATCTAGTCACTTGTGCACGTAGAGATCGGACTCGTTCTGGACGTGAGCTGCGTTGGTCTCAAGAGCCTCTAGGTAGGGAGGCGCCCAGCCGGGCTCAGGTCGTCTCGGTGTGCACCAGACGTCGGGTGGCATTCACGGCGAACCTCGACACTTCCCCGGCCGACGCCCCGGAGTCGATCTGGCGGATCGAGGAGTCCACGAGTGCTTGGATCACCGAGACGGTGAGCTCCGGCTGTTCGACCCCGAGATCGGCAACCGCGTCGACGAGTGCCTCGTTGAGCGACACGTGCAGCGAGCGCACGCGTTCTCTGGCCGACTCGGACAGAGATCCGCGGGACAGCGATGTCCGCCACCCGTGCGTGCTTGACGCCGCTTGCTCCAGGTTGGCCCGGACATAGGCGACGACGCGCTCCTCGGGGACGGACTCGGTGTCGATCGCGGCTTCCACGCCAGCGACCCAAGAGGGGAACTCGCGGGTGACGACCAGCTCCAACAGATCGTCGATGGAGCTGAAGTAGCGGTAGATGCTGTTGCGGGCGATTCCGGCGCGTGCCGCGACCGCGCCTGCGGTCACTGCCTCCACACCCTGCTCGGCGAGGATCGACTCGGCGGCGTCGATCAAGCTTTCCAGGCGTTGTGCGCGGTGGGCGCGTACGGTGGCCGCCTCGATCTTGGGCATCGATCCGCCTCACTCACCGGGATTTCGGCAGTCAATCTAGCCCAGCGCTAGTCGAAGATGCATGGGTGCTACCGTCTCCCCGGTTGGAGACACCCCTGTCGCTATCTGGTGAGGCTTCCGTGACGACTCGCATCATCCACTTTCTGTTCCGGTCGAAGAAGCGCGCCGTCGGGATCGTCGTCCTGTGGCTGCTGATCGTGGGGGTGCTGACTCAGCTCGCGCCAACGCTGGCGTCGGTGGAGGACAACGAGTCGGCCAACCTGCCACCGGCGGCGTCTGACTCGATGAGGGCACGCGACCTGATCCGCCAGGCTTCGCCCACGCCGGGAGCCCTCCCGGCGATCGTCGTGGTCCACGGACAGGATGACACCCCGCAGATGGAGATCACCTCGGCGGTCTCGCGCATCACCGAGACGCTTGCCGGTCCTGACCGTCCCGCCCGGGTGCCCGCTGAGGGCATCGTGTCGACAGCGACCGTGCCGCAGGCCGCGGACCAGCTGGTCTCGCCTGATGGCAGCACGCAGCTGATCATCGTGCCCATCACCGGGAACCCGTCGGACGAGAACTTCCGAGCCGCAGTGGATGACGTGCGCCGGCTTGCAGCCGACCAAGCCGGGCAGACGAAGGTCGCCGTTACCGGACCTGCCGGCATCGCCACCGACACCGTCAAGGTATTCAGCAGCGGCGACATGACACTGCTGCTGGCCACCGTGCTTCTCGTCCTGGTGCTGCTGCTGCTGATCTACCGCTCGCCGTTGATGGCGCTGGTCCCCCTGCTGGCCGCGGGGATCGCCATGCGGGTCGCAGAGGCACTCGGTGCCATGCTGGCCGACGCGGGCCTGATCACCGTCAGCTCCCAAACGGCGTCGATCATGACGGTTCTGCTGTTCGGGGTGGGCACCGACTACGCCCTGATCATCACCGCCCGCTACCGCGAAGCCCTCCGCGAGGAGTCTGACCGGCCGCACGCCATGCAGACCGCACTGCGCGAGGTAGGCGAGACGATCGTGGCCAGCGCCTCCACCGTCGTGCTCGCCATGATGGCGCTGTTGGTGGCGGTGTCCCCCTCGCTGCGCGGCTTCGGCCCCTACCTGGCGCTCGGCGTAGCAGTGATGGCGCTGGTCGCCTTCACGTTCATCCCGGCCCTGGTCCTCATCTTCGGCCGTGCGGTCTTCTGGCCCAGCAGCGAGCGCAAGGCCGCCGACCGCAGCCAAGGGGGCGTGATCTGGCAACGCGTCGCCTCGGTGGTTCACCAAGCACCGGCCAAGGTCGCCGCCGGGTTGCTCCTCCTGCTGGTGGTGATGAGCGCCGGACTGCTCAACTACCAGGAGACGTTCAACTCCCTCAGCGGATTCCGCACCGACACCGAGTCGGCCCGAGGCCAGGCGTTGATCGCTGACCAGTTCGGTCCCGGACGACTCGCCCCCGCAACGGTCGTCGTAGGGACAGACAAGGACCTCCGCAACGACCCAGCAACAAAGGACATCGAAAGCGCACTGGCCAACGAGACTGACGTGGATCACCTGGCCGGTCCCCCGACCTTCAGCGAGGACGGACAGACCGCATTCTTCGACGTCGTCCTCGACAAGGACCCTTATAGCGCCGCTGCTCTCGATGCTATGGAGCCCCTGGAGAGCACCGCACGCACCGCAGCCGCCGACGCGGGAATTAAGAACGTCACCGTGCTGGTAGGCGGGGAGACAGCCGAGACAGCCGACATCCGCGACGCACTCAACCGGGACACGATCTACATCGTTGTCCTGGTCCTGCTCATCGTCACCGCCGTCCTGATCCTGCTCCTGCGGTCACTGCTGGCGCCGCTTTACCTCGTCGCGACGCTGGTGCTGTCCTTCCTGGCCACGATGGGAGCAACCGTTTTCTTCACCATCACGGTGCTCGGCGATGAGGGCATCGGAAACCGGGTAACCGCGTATGTCTTCATCTTCCTGGTCGCCCTGGGGGTTGACTACAACATCTTCATCATGAGCAGGTTCCGGCGCGAGATCCGCGGAGCGATGCCATCGACCGCGTTGCGCACGGCACTGCTCCGAACCGGCGGAGTGGTCTCCTCAGCCGGCCTGATCCTCGCCGCGACGTTCTCAGTGCTCATGACCCAGCCCATTCGCGAGCTGTTCCAATTCGGCTTCGCGATGGCGTTCGGAATCCTGCTCGACACCTTCCTGATCCGACCGCTCCTCGTGCCCGCCATCGTCCGCCTCCTCGGCAACCGCGCGCTCTGGCCGACCACGTTGCCCCACCCCGAGACCGCCACCGCGGCCGGCCTCCCCGTCGCTACCACCTCCAGCTCGACCTCGACCTCGACCGCTACCTCAAGGGAGCCTTCATGACCCACACACTTGCCAAGCACACGGTGACACCCACCCTGCTTCGTGCCTTCTCGTGGGTGGCGATCATCGAAGCATGCACCTGGATCGGTCTGCTGGCCGGGATGTACCTGAAGTACGTCACCCAGACCACCGAACTCGGCGTCCGCATCTTCGGCAGCCTGCACGGCGCCGCCTTCATCGCCTACGTGGTATTGACCGTGTTGGTCGCCCGACGCCAACGGTGGCCGATCGTGTGGACCACGCTGCTCGCGCTGGCCGCCTCGATACCGCCGTGCATGACCGCGGTGTTCGACCTCGTGGCCCGTCGCCGCGGAATGTTCGCGCACGCCGAGACTTCACGCACCGCACCTGGCGAGCGATTCGATCCGCACGGCCAGTTAGTGGTCGAGACCGGGCCGTAACGTAGGCCGTCCGGGCACCAGATCAACAACTGCGTGTGTCGGCTTTCGCGGCACACGAGTGAGATCAATGCCCACCGGTGCGTGACAAACCGCCCCGGCCCCCGGGTAAGGGGGCGGGGCGGATGCGCTCGGTCGTGGGACTCGACGCCCTCGACCTTGTCGTGGCGAGTGCGCCACATCCCGGGAGCGTGTGCCTCCGCGTGGTTGCTGACTGCGTCTCACTTGGTCGCCCTCGCCAGCACGATTCCTCCCCGGCGAATGGCACTGGAACCGATTGTGGCGTCGCGGTTCAGCGGTGCAGCGTTCTAGTCGCTCTTGCTCGGTCGCGTCAAGAACGAGAAGAGCCGTCGGGCTCAAGCATCGCCAGTTCGATCTCCTGCACGTCGGTAATGCCGTTGCCCCGCGCGGCCTCGTGGAGGTCGTGGACCGTGATGATCGCGTCGGATGGGTTCCTCGTCCCGAACTTTGTCGTGGACGATCACGGCAGGAGAGCCATCGAAGGCATTCTGAGTCAGAGGAATTGGAACGAAACCCAGGACCTCGCGATGATCAGCAGCATATAAGGGTCGCGACGGCGGTGGAGGCGCTCGCCGCTGAACGAGGTGTCCTCCGACACCACCGGTTCAGCGATCAGGTCACCGATGACGAACAAGATGACCAAATCGAGGCGGACATCGCCGACAGTTCGCGCTTACCCATCACACGAGCACGCCCATCAGGACGGTTAGCCGTCACCCCATAATTTCAGACACTCAGCTGTTCACAAACCCGCGCCATGCGCCACTAGTTCGCGGCCGGCGCCCTGAGCGAGCCGACTCGCGCGGCTCAGCTCAGCCACGTGTAGCGCGCAAAGGGTCTTCCAGCGACAGACCCGTGAGGAGCCCGCGCGCCAAGGCAACGGCGTCAGAGCTTCGCACCTCCTGGTGGGCCAGGACGCGGAACACGATCAAACCTATGATTGCGTCGACCGTGATGCGTCGTTCGGCCGAGTCCAGCGTCAGACCGGGCGCACCGGCCAGTCGGGCTAACGCCCCGTCCTGAATGGGACCGCTGAACTTCTCGTGCAGCTTGCGCGAGATCTCTGGATTGTCCGTTGCGGCGGCCGTGAGCATGCGCAGGGTGGCTGCACCGCGGGCCGAGCCAAGCGCGGCGGCGAGGTCGCCCGCCCATGCGCTGACATCTGCGCTGACGTCACCCGTTTGGGGCGGCGACGTCGGCACCAGGTCATCCCGGTCGAGCAGGGCATCTGCGACCAGGACCGCGCGGGTGGGCCACCAGCGGTAGATCGTCTGCTTACCAACGCCGGCGCGGGCGGCAACGCCCTCAATGCTGAACTGGTCGAGCCCGTTCTCGTGGAGCAGCTCGTTGGCGGCCCGCAAGATGGCCAGTCGGGCCCGCTCGCTGCGCCGCCGCGGACGGGCGTCCTCGGGAAGGGATGCGGCTGTGTTCACGGGAAGCACAATACCGCTGACGAGACGAGACGGACCGTCTCGCTTGCTGTTAAGGTCTGGGCATGATTCCTGACGTCTTCGCTCCCGCGACGCTCGGGCCGGTGCAGCTTCGCAACCGTACGATCAAGGCCGCAACCTTCGAGGGTCGCACCCCTCGTGGCCTGGTGACCGACGAACTGATCGACTATCACCTGGCTCCCGCCCGCGGGGGCGTCGGTCTAGTCACCGTGGCGTACCTGGCCGTGGCGCCCGAGGGGCGAACCCACCGCGAGGTCATCCTTGTCAGTGACGAGTCGGCTCCGGGCCTGGCACGGCTGACTGAGGCGATCCACGAGACCGGGGCGAAAATCTCCGGCCAGCTCGGCCACGCCGGACCCGTCGCCAACGGTCGCTCCAATGGTGCACACGCCCTGGCCGCTTCGCGGATGCCGTCTCCACTGAGCATGCAGATGATTCGTTCGTGCAGCGAGGCCGACATCACGCGGATCACGAAGGACTACGCCCGCACCGCGCGGATCATGAAGGCCGCCGGGTTCGACGTCCTCGAGATCCACATGGCCCACAGCTACCTGCTGTCGTCTTTCCTCGCCAAGGGCCAGAACCGACGCAAGGACCGGTGGAACGGGTCGTTGCAGAACCGAGCGCGGTTCGCCCGCCAGGTTGCCCGCGCGGTGCGCGAAGAGGTCGGCGACACGGTTGCGGTCACAGCGAAGATCGGGATGAGCGACGGCTCCCCGGTGGGGTTCACGATGCCGGAGAGCATCGAGTTCGCGCAGATGCTCGAGTCCGACGGCACCCTGGATGCCCTTGAGCTCAGCGCCGGTAGCTCGCTGCTGAACCCGATGTATTTGTTCCGCGGGGACGTCCCACTCAAGGAGTTCGCGGCAACGATGCCGCCCGTCATGCGGGTGGGCATGAAGTCTCCGGTCGGCAAGCGGTTCTTCAAGTCTTACCCGTTCGAGGAAGCCTTCCTCCGCGACAAGGCCCTGGCCTTCCGTGAGGCTGTCTCGATGCCACTGATCATGCTGGGTGGCATCAACGACAAGTCCACGATGGATCGCGCCATGGCCGAGGGGTTCGAGTTCGTGGCCATGGCTCGCGCACTCCTGCGCGAACCCGACCTGATCAACCGGATGCAGACCGGAGAGACAACCCGCGGATCCTGTAGCCACTGCAACCTCTGCATGACCAAGGCTGCCGCCACCTCCGACAAGATCGGCGACAACCGCACCCGATGCGTCGAGGTGCTCCAGATCGATTGATGTCGACTTCGCCTCACGCGCGCACGACTCCGAGTGCGGCCTCGCTGGACCAGCACTCATGAACGGACAAACGAAGGATGCCTGCATGCGCACCTTGCACGGTCGCGATGCCGTCATCACAGGAGCCGTGGAGGCTTTGGCCGCGAGGTTGCCCTCGGGCTAGCCCGCCGCAGAGCGGCGATCGCCGCGGTCGATCTCCGCGCAGAAGGCGACCTACCTCACTGGCATGCTCACCACGGTGGTCATTTGATTGCCCCAGCGGAAAGCGCCTGGCTGATGTCAGCCACTCGCTCTGGATCCTATTTGGACTGGTCGTTTGCGCGGCCGCCGGCGCCCTACTGGTCCGGCATGCTCCAGTCGTTGTGCCCCTGAATCAATCGTCGACCGTCCTGACGGTACTGGCCGTCGCAGTTGTGCGGTTCCGACCGAGCGTCGTGTGCTGCTCCCCCTGAGCGGAGTGAACAGCAGCTCCGCGCCGTCGGCGTCCGACCGTCTCTCCATAGCGGGCATGAGGCGAATGTCCCGCACGGCGCCACGGTCGAGAGCTGCCGGCGCAGCCTAGTAGTCCTGGGCAGCGCGAGCGCTCTCGGCCGACGCGAACTCGATCAGGGGCGTGCTTCACGGATCGGTGACGTCTAATCTGCGTCAATGCGTGTCGGCACTGGAAGGATGGGCACCATGCCGAAGCCGATTCCTCGCGGCAACAGCGGTCACCTCGGCGACAGAGACGTACCTCACCCAGAAGCTGCGCCAGCGCTGAGCGGGCGAAACCCGCCGGCGACCCATTTCGCTTAGATGCGTCCGTATGCACGGGCACCGGTTTCGGCATCATCGGACACTCGACCCGTCGGTTTCAGTGCCCTCTTCCCCGTCACCGGATCGCAGCCATCCACCTATAAAACCGTCGCTCTCTAGGTCAATCTCGGCGGTCTGTTCGCTCCCAGGATCGCTGCCAAGAAGAGCTACGCTGTTACAAGCCCGGTACAAATGTCCGGGGAATCTCGACGTTTGCGCAGGTCATCGTGGGTCAGTCAGTCAGTACTACGACATCTGAGTCGTAGAGAAGTCAAGTGACTGTGGCCCCGGGGGTTCCCCGGGGCCACAGTCATTTCCCCGGCAACTCTCCACGTGCCCCAGCACATCGTTCCGCCGCTAGTGCCGCCACACTCAAGGGACCAACACCATCCGAGCAACGCTATGCCCGGTCAACCTCACTCCGCAGCTTCAGCACGACCGTCCCGTCCTCCTGCTCGATGACGTAGGCCGGGTTGTCGTCGGAGCCGTCGCGGGTGATCTGTTCGCCCTTGGTGGTGCGGGTGACCTTGCTGCGGTGGACCTCGGTGACCTTGCCGGTCGCCGCGCCGTTGCCCCATGACCACGTGACCTCGGTGCCTGTGCGGATCGCCATGGCTTCGACGCTACCCACGGCGGATGAGCTCGATTGCGCCGAAGGGAGAGGTGTCAGCCGGACGCCGATTCTGTGCAAACGGTCACATCGAGAAGGCGTTCCTGTTAGGAACGAGCCCAGCACTCGGGTGCCACTCCCCCACGTTGACGCAACGAAGGATGGACCACCCATGGGTGCACTCAGGTTCGGACCGAATCCGCAAGATCAGACGACGGGCGCCCGAGCGCTCCCCAGCCCGGCGACGATCGCCCTGCGCGCCGTCGCGGCGACGGCGGCGATCGCGATCGTCGTGGCGTTGCTGGTCGCCGTCGTCGGGCAGTCCGCCGGACGGGCCGACGCCGCGGGCGCCGCCATCGCCACGGAGTCGGCGTCGGAGAGCCCGACCCAGACGACGACCGCGACACCGTCGTCCACCCCCACCGCGACACCGACCACCACCCCGACGACGCCCACCACGCCGACGCCGACCGTGGCACCGCCCGTCCCCGTCAAGGTCCCCTCGCTGCGCGGCGACAGTCTCGCGTCAGCAAAGCGGGCCATCGAGCGCGCCGGACTCGTCGTCGGGATGATCGTCAAGGTCGGATCGAACCGCCCCAAGGGGAGCGTCATCCAGCAGGCGCCTCGCCCCGGCGTCCGCGTGGAGCCCGGATCCAAGGTCGCCCTCGCCATCGCCAAGCCGTTCCCGCGGATACCCTCCGTCGTCGGCATGACGAAGGCCGCCGCCGTCCGGGCTCTGGACCGCGCCGGCTACACCGTCCGGATCTGGACCAAGGTCGTGCGCAGCGGACGCGACGGCGTCGTGCTCCAGCAGTCGCCGCGTGGTCGCTCGCGCGTCGAGCCGGGGAAGCGCATCGACCTCACGATCGCCAAGCTGGTCAAGCCGAAGCCCAAGCCTCAGCCCGCGCCGGCACCGCAGCAGAGCTGCACCCCCGGCTACTCCCCCTGCCTGCCGCCCGCCTCCGACTACGACTGCGCCGGCGGCTCGGGCAACGGGCCGAAGTACGTCTACCACCCGGTGCGCGTCACCGGCAGCGACCCGTACCGCCTCGACGCCGACGGCGACGGTTGGGGCTGCGAGTAGATCGTCAGGCCACGC
>NZ_JAHRHK010000004.1:217010-252473 GCF_021246465.1 Nocardioides sp. R-C-SC26
CAGCCCTGGGGGGGGGCGGGGCCCCCCCCCCCCCGTGGCCTCACTCGCACCGCGAGTGATGAGTAACCGCCATCTCCGCCGTCCTATCTACGACAACCGTCGAGAAGGAGTAGAGATGACGATCATGGACACGCGACCAGACGACGTGACGCCCGCGGAGCTGCACGAGGCCGACGAGGCCGGGTTCGGCGCGCTGGCCGACCGGCACCGCCGCGAGCTGCACGTGCACTGCTACCGGCTGCTCGGCTCGTTCGACGACGCCGAGGACGCCGTGCAGGAGACGATGCTGCGCGCCTGGCGCCGCCGCGAGACGTTCGAGGGCCGGGCGAGCTTCCGCGCGTGGCTGTACCGGATCGCCACCAACGCCAGCCTCGATCAGATCGCCCGCCGGCGCCCCGACCCGGCAGCCGGTGGCGAGGTGCGCTGGCTGCAGCCCTACCCGGACTCGCTGCTCGACGAGCTGCCCGCCGACGCCGGCGAGAGCCCCGAGAGCACGGCGTTGGCGCGGGAGACCATCGAGCTGGCCTACCTGGTCGCCGTCCAGCACCTCGCGCCGCGGCCGCGCGCCGTGCTGATGCTGCGCGACGTGCTCGGCTGGCCCGCCAAGGACGTCGCCGAGGCGCTCGGCGACTCGGTGAACTCGGTCAACAGCGCCCTCCAGCGCGCCCGCGCCGGCATGCGGGAGCACCTGCCCTCCGAGCGCCACCGCTGGAGCAGCGACGCCGACCCGGCCACGCGCGAGGTGGTGCGGCGCTACGTCGAGGCGGGCGAGTCGGCCGACATCGGCGCCCTGGCCACGATGCTGCGTGACGACGTCCGCTGCTCGATGCCGCCCACGCCGGGGCTGCAGCTCGGCGCCGAGGCGGTCGTGGAGGAGTGGACCGAGAGCGGGTTCGGCGAGATGACGGGCCTGCGCACGATGCTCACCGCGGTCAACCGCCAGCCCGCCGTCGCCTTCTACCTCCGTGGGCAGGACGGCGACTTCCACCCGCTGACCCTCGACGTGCTCGGCATCGCGGACGGCGCGATCGCCGAGATCACCACGTTCCACGCCGACCGGTTCGCCACCCTGGGGCTGCCCGCCACGCTGGGCGCCGAGGACGCCGGGGCCTGAGCAACGAGCCCGGCGAAGCCGAGACCGAGACCGACGATCAGCTCGCGGCGCCGTCCTTCACCTGGGCGAGCTGGAGCAGGTTGCCGCAGGTGTCGTCGAAGACGGCGACGATCACCGGGCCGACGTCGGTCGGCGGCTGGGTGAACACCACTCCGGCAGCGGCGAGACGGGCGTGCTCGCGCTCGATGTCGTCGACGCCGAGCACGCAGTACGGGATGCCGTCCTCCAGCAGAGCGTCGGCGAACGCGACGGCGGCCGGGTGCGCCTTGGGTTCCAGCGAGACCTCGGTCGCCGCAGCGCTGTCGCCAAGACGCACCGTCAGCCACCGGTGCTCACCCAGGGGGACGTCGGCGGTCACGGTGAAGCCGAGCGTGCTGGTGTAGAAGTCGAGGGCGCGCTGCTGGTCGTCGACGAAGATGCTGACGGTCTGGAGCTTCATGGGGTGTCCTTCCGTGGCGGCCAGCGCTCGGCGATCTGCGCGAGCGGGCCGGTGTCGATGGTGTGGAGCTTGTAGCGGCCGCGGCGCTCGGTGCGCAGCAGCCCGGCCTGTTCGAGGACGTCGAGATGCTGCGAGACCGCCTGCCGCGACGGCGTGAGGTCGTGCTTCATCGCCAACCGCGAGCAGAGCTCGAACAGGGTCTGCTCGTCGCGCATCATCAGCTCGTCGAGCAGCGCACGACGGGTGGGGTCCGCGATGGCCTTGAACACGTCACCCACGTCGCGATCATAGGCAAGTGCTGACTTGCCTGTCATCCCTCGGCGCCGGCGAATCGGACAGCGGGCGCCGTGACGGTGCAGACTCGTCGGTGTGAGCGATCCCGTCGCCCCCGCATCGATGCGACCCGCCCGCGGCCGTCATCATCGCGTCGCCCTCGCCCTCGCGGCCGCCGTGACGATGCTCGGCATCGTCGGTCTCGTGCTCGCGTTCACCAGCTCCACCCCAGCACCGCCCCCGCCGCAGGAGGTGTCGGTGACCTGGGCGGCGACCGAGGATCTCCCCGCCTGCCGCTACGACGAGACGACCGACACGGTGGTGGTCACCCTCGCCGTCGTCGGCGCGACGGACGAGCGCCGGATCCTCGACATCACCGTCACCGCCTACGCCGACGAGAACACCTCGGTCGCCGTCGGGTCGGTCGCCAGCGCGCTGCCGGTCGCCGGCTCGGTCGACACCACCCTCACGCTCACCATCGACGTGCGACGGCCACCCCACGTCGACATCGACGGCGTCGCCGCGTGCTCGCTCGACGTCCGGCAGTAGCGGGAGGAATCAGCCGACGGGTGGTGCGCTCTCGTGCTCGCGCACCGGCGTGATCGGGGTGATCCACGACCGGTGGGTGGCGGCGTTCTTGGTGATTGCGAGCAGCTCGTCCATGTGCGGCTCCAGGCCGGTCACCTTGTCGAGCGGGACGCCGATGATCAGCTGGAAGCCGAGGCCCTTCCAGGCCTGCACCGCGCGACCGGCGAACTCGGAGTCGGCCTTGACGAAGCCCTCGTCGAGGAAGACGGGCGCGAAGCGCGGGCGCGAGCGCATCTCGTCGCCGAGCCGGAAGCGCAGCGCGGAGCCGACGATGAAGGCGACCAGCTCCTGGCTCTCGCCACCGCTCTTCTCCCCCAGCGTGCGGTAGGTCGCGCGGACCTCGCCGGTCAGGTGGTCGTAGCGCTCGGCGCTGATCTCGACATGGCGCCGGACGTCGAGCACCCGGTCGCGGTCGGTGGGCTGGCCGCCGTTGTGCTCGGCCCTGCGCAGCTGCCGCATGAACCGGCTCAGCTCGGTGAAGCGCTTCTCCAACGCCTCCTCGGTGAGGTCCGTGGTCGAGCTGGCCGCGAGCGCCCGCAGGTCCGTGAGGAAGGTCTGCACGTGGGCCGGCGCGAGGCGACGCAACCGGATCCGCAGCCGGTCGCCGGTCGCGCCGAACTCGACGCGCCGCAGGATCGCGTTGATCGGCTCGAGCCGGTCCTCGATCTCCTCCACCGACGCCGACATCGCACCGAGCAGCGGCACGAGGTCCTGGCCGCTCCACTCGGTGAGCCGACGGCGCCACTCACCGCGCCGGTCGGCCAGGCCCTTGCCGCGGATGTCCTCCAGGATGCGCGCGTAGTCGGGGTAGGAGTCGGCGCTGGCGCCCAGGTTGGGCGAATCCCAGGCGAACTTGTAGGCACGGAAGATCCCCGCCAGCTCGTCCTCCACCCGGCGGATCTCCGCGCTGGCGTCGCCGACCGCGTCGTGCAGACGCGCCTGCAGCCGGTGGGAGCTCTCCGGGAAGCGGTCCAGATCCTCCGGGTCTGCCGGCGCAGCCGCCTCGGCGAAGTCGCGCGCCAGTGCGGCGTCCTGCTCCTCGCTGAGCGCGACCTTGCCGGCCTCGACCATCGCGTCGAGCTGCTCGGTGACGATGTCCTCGGACTCCACCAACTCGCCGTGCGCATCGGCCAGGGAGCGCTGCTGCTGCTCCAGGCCGAAGCGCTGCTTGCGGACGCCGTCCAGCCGCGCGGTCAGCTCGTCGATCTGCGCCTGCAGCACCTGCAATCGGTCGTCGGCGGTCAGGATGTCGCTGCGACGCTGCTCGAGCTCGGCGATCCGCCGGTCGCTACCGACGACGTCGACGTCGTCGAAGCGCACCAGCGCGATCGCCTCGTAGGCCTGGCGCTGACGTCCGAGCACCGAGAGCTGACGGTTCGCCTCGGCCAGTCGGCCGTCGACCTGCTCCAGGCTGCGCTCGATGGCGGCCAGCTCGGCGTCGATCTCGGCGATGGCCTCGTCGCTGGAGAAGCCGATGATGCTGCGCTGGTCGTTGCGGCCGTGCGTGCCGCGGTCGCCGTTGCGGGTCTGACCGGCCGCGGTGACGCGGTAGCCCGGGCCGGCCAGCTCGGCCGCCGACTCCACGCAGAGCGCGTTGCGCGCCGGCTCCGCGACGTGCCGCTGCACCCAGCCGGAGAACGGGGAGTCCTTGAAGAGCAGCTTGCCGGCGACCCGCTCCGGGTCGGACGGACCCGCGCCGGGCAGGTCGAGCTCGACGCCCTGGAAGGTCAGCCGGGCCGGAAGACGCAGCGCGTCGATGGCGGCGGAGAAGTCGGCGAGCCGGTCGCGCGGCACCAGCATCATCCGGGCGCTGCCGCCGAGCACGGTCTCGATCGCCGTACGCCAGTGCGCGTCCTCGGGCGCGACGTCGATGAGCTCGGCCACGAACGGCAGCTCCTCGATCGAGAGACCGCTGGCCTGGGCGACCATGCCGCGCAGCCCGTCCAGGACGGCGGGCACCCGGCCGGCCCTGCTCTCCAGCGACGCCCGCTCGCGCAGCAGCTCCGCCTGCTGGTCCTTCAGCGGCACCTGCTCGCGCAGGACGGCGTCACGCACCGCCTGCAGGTGGGCCTGGGCCTCCTCGCCTCCCGCCAGACGCGAGCGGACGTGGGCCTGCAGGTCGCCGAACGCCGTCAGCGACTCCAGCGCCGACTCCAGGTCGGGAGCGTCGTCGTCGGTGAGCCCGACGAGCGGGTAGACCCGCTCCTCCAGCTCGGCCAGGCGGCTGCCGCGCTCCTCACGGACCTCGCGCTCGGCCGCGATCTGCGCCGTCAGCGTCTGCACGTCGCCGCCGCCCGCGGCGCGGTGGGCCTCCTTGGCGGCGTCGAGGTCGGCCGACGTCGTCACCTCGGCCGAGCGGGCCGAGACCAGCGCCTCGGCAGCGGCGGCACGAGCCGTGCGATTGGCGTCGACGGCCGCGCCCAGCAACCGGTGGTGCGTGCGCAGCAGCCACAGCCGCAGTGGCGTCGGGCCGGTGAGGGTGACGCCGTACGCGTCGAGCTCGGCGAGACGGCGGGTGGCCGCCGTCCGGCGCTCGTGCAGGTCGGTGATCGGCCCGAGCAGCTCCAGCTTCTGCTCCTCGGTGCGCATCGCGACGTAGGCGGCGTCGAGGTCGTCGAAGTGCTCGATGGCCCGGTCGGCGTGGGCATAGGTGGCCGGCCGCTCGAGCACCATCTCCTTGTAGAGCTCGTCGACGCTGCGCACCTGGTTTCCGGCCTGGATGCGGGAGAGCAGCCGCAGCGCCTTGGCGCCGTCGCCGTTCGCTCCGATGCCCAACCGGGCGTGCAGCACGGTGGCGAACTCGGCGTAGGTGCGGTGCACCCGGATGCCCGGGAAGAGCTTCTTGAGGGTGTTGGCATGGAACTTGTCGGGTACCGCGGCCTCGAGGGTGTCCAGCGGCAGGGCTCCCTCGTAGCTGGCCAGCTGCATCTGGACGTCGCTGGAGCGCGAGGCGCGACGTGGCACGTAGTAGGTGCGGACGGCGGTGAAGCGGCCGCCGCTGTCGTTGACGAACGTCATCGCCACCGCGCCCCAGGTGTCGACGCCCTTGCCCCGCAGCAGCCGCTCGACGGGCCGTCCGGTGCCGGGGTCGTCGACGACGTCGACCGCGCCGCGCAGGTAGGACAGCAGGTTGCGCTGCCCGGCACTGCGGGCTCGACCGGCGACGGCATCGTTGGAGGCGCCGTTGAACTTGGTGTCCGAGGGCATCATCAGCGCGGTGTAGGCGTCGAGCAGGGTCGACTTCCCGACACCGGAGGCGCCGGAGATCATCGTCGCGTCGCCCGCCAGCGGCACCGTGGTGAGACCGCCGAAGCCGCCCCAGTTGACCAGCTGCAGCACCGAGGCGCGCCACTGCGCGGTGTCGTCGGCCGGCGCGGCGACCTGCTGCTCGGCGAACAGCCCGTCGGCGGGATCGGCCGGGTCGGCGGGGCCGTTGGGGTGGGTGCTCTCCTGGGTCGAGGTCACGCCGGGTCCTCCTCGTCGGTTCCGGTCGCGGCACCTACAGGTGCCTCGTCGTCGTCCTCGTCGAAGAGGTCGGACTGCGCGAGGCTCTCGGCATCCGGCTCGGCGGTGCCGTTGGCCTGCCGGAGCGCACCGAGCAGCTCGTGCAGGAGCTCCAGCGGGAGGAGCGGCTCGACCGCCTGGCTGATCTCGAAGCGGTCCTCCGACCCCGTGGGGATCAGCAGTCCGGCCTTGGCGATGCTGGTGACGGCGTTGCGCGCGCGCTTCTCGTCGCCCGCGGCGTCGGTGGCGTGCGCGGGCCGGTAGCTCGCGACGTAGCCGAGGATGTCGTCGCGGTCGATGTAGACGCGCGCGTCGCCGCCGGCGAGGCCCGCACGCAGCCGGTCGCGCAGGTGGACGAGGACGAGCGTCTCCTCCCGCGGCCACGACGTGTCGTGCAGGAGCGTCGGGAACCGGCTGCCCGTCTCGGAGACCGCCTGGCGCTTCCAGGCGACCTCGCTCTCGAGGTCGATCGCGAGGTCGAGGAACAGGTCGTTGAGGCGTGAGCGCAGCAGCCGCTCGTGCTCGACGAGCACCCGCCAGTCGCGCGGGTGGGTGCGGGCGCTGATGAACCGCTGCTTCAGCAGCGCCACCAGGGTCTGTCGCTGGGCGTACTCCAGGCCGCCCTCGTCGCCCTCGAAGAGCGAGACCGAGTGCTCGTCGTCCGGCTCGACCAGGTCGTCGGCGCCGTCGGAGTAGCCCGGCTCGAGTGCGTCGGCGAGGTCGTTGTCGACGTCGATGGTCACGAAGTCGCCTCCTGGCGATCGAGGTCGGGCCGGGTCGGGGTCGGCTCGCCCAGGTCGGGGTCGGGCAGCGCGATGCGCGGTGCGGAGAAGACGCGACGGGTGCCGTCGGGGCGCACGGTGGAGAACGCCTCGGCAACCGCCTGGGCGGTCCACTCGTGGTCGGCCGCCAGGTGCAGCAGCCCGAAGATCTCCACCGGACGACGCAGCGACGGCTCGAGGCCGTCGAAGAGCTCGCCGAGCGAGCCCGCGGGTACCAGCGCGTCGAGCGCGTCGCGTAGGCGGCCACGCAGGGACGCCAGCTGCGGGCCGCCCTGGGCCATCAGCTCGGCCAGCGACAGCTCAGGCGCGTCGTGGGGGTCGCCGGCCGCGATCCGATCGGGCAGGACGTCGTCGGCGGGATCGTAGAAGCGCTCGCGCAGGTGGTCGACGCCGGGTCGCAGCGGGAGCAGCGGGACGCCGTGCGTGGCGCGGGGGCCCGTCTCGGCGACCCAGGTGGTGAGCTCGGACTCGACCTGGCGCAGCACCTGTTCCAGTTCGCGGTCGCGAGCGGCGTCGTGGGAGACGATGTACTCCTTGAGCGTCGCCGTCACGCGGCTGCGCTGGGCCAGCACCCGATCGAGACCGTCGCGCACCAGCCGCACCGTGCCGCGCAGCTCGGCGCGCTCGGCGTCGGAGAGCAGGCCGCCGGCGAGCGGGTGCTCCAGCAACGCCGTGAGGTCCTCCCGCAGCTGGGTGACCAGGGCGTCGTCACGCAGGAGGGCGAAGGCGCCCTCGAACGCACGCCCCTCGTGGGTCGCGGTCATGAGGGCGTCGGCGCGCGCGAGGTACTCGTCGATCACCTCGCCGGCGGGGCGGTCCTCCGCGCGGAACGCGGCCAGGATCTCCGCGCGGATCGTGCCGAACCGCTCCTCCACGCGCGCGAAGTCGCTCGGCAGGGCCGAGATGAGGGAGAGCAGCTCGGTGAAGCCCTCGAGCATGTAGTCCTCGGTGGCGCTGACCATGTCGGCGCCCTCGACGAGTCGGTCGCGCTCGAGCGTGAGCCGCGCGATCTCCTCGTTCAGCAGGGAGACCCGGGCGCCACGGTCGGGGTTCGCCTCGGCGTTGAACCGCCGCACCGTGCCGAGGATGGTGGCGATGCGGTGCTCGCTCAGGGTGGCGCGGTCGCGGGCGAGGTTCTTGACGAGCTCGAGCGCCTGCTGGGCGTGCGAGGTGAGCGTGTAGACCTCGTTGCCCTGCTCGTCGAGCGAGCGCACCAACCACTGGCCGCGCATCCAGCGCTGGCAGACGTCGCGCCCGGTGCCGCTGGGCACCTCGGTCTCCCCCGCCTGCCGGATCTGCGCCAGGTGCTCCTCGACCTGGGCGTGCAGGCGCGCCGTCGGGATCGGCTTGTTGTTGCGGCCGAACGCGGCCCGGAAGATCGTGATGACGACGGGCGCCTGGCGCTGGTGGAGCAGCGTCAGGGTCGGCTGGGCGAAGGCGCCCTCGACCCGGGCGAGCTCGCCCGCGATGTCGCTCATCGCTCCCCCTCTCCGACTCCGCCACGACTGGGTGCCCCCGACGTCGACGTGGGCGATCGGTCAGCATTCCAGAGGCCGCCGACAGGGCACGCGACCGGGTGCACGTGGTTTCGTGACGGCCTCGTTCCTCGGCCTCCTCAACCACCGGAGGGACGGCCGCCCCCGAAGGAGTCGGTGACGGCGCGACCCGTGAAGACGCGGTACTCCAGCGGCGACGGCGAGCCGAACGGGGCGTCGGGAAGCCCCCCGGCCGCGAGCACCACGTTGCCCTCGCGGCGCGCCTTCAACGTGGCCGGTTCCGCACCGAGTGCGACGTCGCGGAGCGCGGCGGCCATCGCGACGACGTCGCGGATCCGGGTGAACGGTGCGCGGTCGACCAGGTTGGCGATCCAGAGGCCACCGGGCGCCAGCACCCGGGCGACCTGGTCGACGAACGCCGACGACGTCAGCTCCGGCGGCGTCGCTCCCCCGGCGAAGGCGTCGAGGATGACCACGTCCTGCGAGGCCTCGCGCACGGCCGCGATGCCGGCCATGCCGTCGACCGGGCGCACCTTGATGCCGCTGCGCGGCGGCAGCGGCGCCTCGGCGCGCACCCGCTCGATGATCTCGACCGACGGCTCCAGCACGATCTGCGCGGACGTCGGGCGCGTGGCCGCCACGAAGCGCGGCAGCGTCATCGCGGCGCCGCCCACGTGAAGCACCCGCAGCCGCGCGGGCGGCGCCGGCGTCACGGCGTCGAGCAGGTCGCCGATGCGCCGCATGTAGTCGAACGCGAGCCGCGTCGGGTCGTCGAGGTCCACGACCGACTGCTGCATGCCGTCGGCCTCGAGGACGTAGAGACGGCTTCCCACGACGTCAGCGTGCCGTACTCCGGTGCCGCGGGGCCTCAGCGGTACTCGGGGTTGGGGTGGTCGGGGTCGGAGAGGTCCCAGTTCGTGGTGACGTTGCCGTGCACCGGCACGCCCCCGGCGTCCTTGAGCGAGCGGGACAGGTGCAGCATGTTCCACGCGGCGAAGACGGCGTTGCGCGTCGTCCAGTGGTTGTGCGCGCCGCGGTCGTCGTCGAGATAGGAGGGGCCGGGCCCGGCCTCGCCGTTCCAGTAGACGTCGGCCTGCGGCGGGATGGCGAAGCCGATGTGGCTCAGCGCGTAGAGCATCTGTGCGGCGCAGTGCTTGCCGCCGTCCTCGTTGCCGGTGACGACGACGCCGCCGACCTTGCCGTAGTAGCTCCACTGCCCGGCCTGGTTCAGCTCACCCGACCAGCCGTAGAGCCGCTCGATGGCCAGACGGGTCAGCGAGGACTGGTCGCCCAGCCAGATCGGCGTGGCGAGCACCACGATGTCGGCCGGCTCGATCAGACGCCGGTACAGGTCGGGGAAGTCGTCGACCTCCCACCCGTGCTCGCGCATGTCGGGCTGCACCCCCGGCGCGATGGTGTGGTCGATCAACCGCACGACGTCGACCTGGGCGCCCACGCCCTCCAGCACGCGCCGCGTGATCTCCAGCAGACCGTCGGTGTGGCTGCTCTCGGGCGAACGCTTCAGCGTGCCGTTCAGGACGACGGCGCGCAGGTCGTCGTACCGCGCGGGGGCGGCGGCGACCTCGGCATCGATGAAGCGGGCGACGGACTCGGGGATCATGGCGGCCACTCCTGGCATCGAGACGGCGGGCACGCGGCCGCGTGCCCGCCACGACGGTAGGGCGCAACGACGGGGCTCACCAGACCCAGCACGCCTACTGGCTCAGCCGCCGCAATCGCGCCAGCCGACGCACGCCGTCGGCATCCACGCGCTCGGCCGGCGCGAGGGCCTCGGCCAGGCGCCGGCGCGCCTCGTCCTCGTCGAGGTCCAGGCCGATCGCGACCAACTCGCTGGCCTCACCGCGTGCCGCGCCGCCTCGGTCGGGCAGCACGTGCACGAGCCGCCCGACGACGTGCACGACCGCGCGTCGCGGGCCGCCCGGCCCGGCGGTGCACACCAGGCCCTTGAGCCGGTAGGCACCCGGCGGCGGCGTCACGAGGAGATCCACCAGCCGCCCGGCGTCGATCGGCGAGGTGGAGGTGGCGCTCACCGCACGGGCGTGGACGTGCTCGTCGTGGGTCTCGCTCGACGCGCGCAGCAGTGCTCCGATCGGCAGCTGGTCGGGCGGATCCTCGGCGACCGCGACGTCGAAGACCAGGGTGGGGTCGAGGCAGCCGCGGCGGGTGTGGACGATCGGCGCGTCCTCGTTGAAGGCGCGCAACGCCTCCTCCACCTCGGCGACGCGTCTAGCCGAGGCCAGGTCGCACTTGTTGAGCACGATCAGCGAGGCACCGCTGTACCGGACGCCGAAGCGCGGGTCGCCGGGCACGTCGGCGTTCACGGCGTCGATGACGGCGACCAGCCCGCCGGGGCGCACGCGTTCGACGCCGCTGTAGCGGATCATCCGGGCGATCGTGGCCGGCTCGGCCAGCCCGCTGGTCTCGACGACCACGACGTCGAGACCGAGCCGTGGGTGCGTCAGCCGCTCCAGCGCGTCGTCGAGCTGACTGGTGTCGGAGACGCAGCACACGCAGCCGCCGGCGATCGAGACCGGCTCGTCGACCTGGCCGGTGACCAGCGCGGCGTCGATGTTGATCTCGCCGAAGTCGTTGACGACCACACCGACGCGGGCGCCGGGCTGACGGAGCAGATGGTTGAGCACGGTGGTCTTGCCGGCGCCGAGTTCTCCCGTCAGCGCCACCACCGGCACTCGGCCCGTCGCCCCGCCCATCGCACGCACCTCCTCCTGATGAGAACCGTTCTCATCAGTATCTCGCAGCTGCCCGGCCGGGCGGCGACGGCCCCGTTCCCAGCAAGACCGCGTCAAGGCGCGCTAAGAACGCGTCAAGGAGGCGGAGGGCGAGCGCAGCCGGGGGTTGGCTGGCACTCATGAGTCTCGAATCGGCCCTGCTGATCTCCGCCGTCGTGGCGCTGGCGATCTACCTGCTCATCGCCCTGATCCTTCCGGAGCGGTTCTAGTGGTGATGAGCGAGAACGCGGCGGGGCTCCTCTCGATCGGGGTGCTGGTCGCCGCGTTGGCGCTGATCCACGCACCGCTGGGCGACTACATCGCCCGCGTCGTCACCGCGAGGTCGCACAGTCGCGTCGAACGTGCTCTCTATCGCGCGGGAGGCGTCCATCCCGACGCCGAGCAGAGTCCCCGTGCGTACGCGCTCAGCGTCCTCGGGTTCGCCGCCGCCGGCATCGCGGTGCTGATGGCGCTGCAGATCGGCCAAGGGCTCCTCCCCCTGGACAGAGATCTCCCCGGCGTCCCGTTCTGGATGGCGTTCAACACCGCGGTCTCCTTCGTCACCAACACCAACTGGCAGCCCTACGCCGGCGAATCGACGATGGGCTTCGCCGTGCAGATGACCGGGCTGGCGGTGCAGAACTTCGTCTCAGCCGCCGTGGGCATCGCGGTCGCGATCGCCCTCATCCGCGGTTTCACCCGCGAGCGTCACGGGTCGCTGGGCAACTTCTGGGTGGACGTCGTGCGCATCACCGTGCGTGTCCTGCTCCCCCTGGCGTTCCTCGCTGCCCTCGTGCTGCTGGCCGGCGGCGTCGTGCAGACCTTCACTGACACCGCGTTCACGGGCTTGTCCGGGCACCGTCAGGTCCTGACCGGCGGACCGGTCGCGAGCCAGGAGGCGATCAAGCAGCTCGGCACGAACGGCGGCGGCTTCTTCAACGCCAACTCGGCCCACCCGTTCGAGAATCCGACCGGCTTCACCAATCTCTTCCAGATCTTCCTGCTCCTGCTGATACCCGTCGCGCTGACCCGCACGCTCGGCTCGCTGCTGGGCGATCGTCGCCATGGCTACGCGGTGCTGGGCGCGATGACGATCCTGTGGGCGGTATCGCTCGCCGTCACCACCTGGGCCGAGGTCGCTGGGCACTCCCAGGTCGCGCGCGCCGCCGGCGCCGCGATGGAGGGCAAGGAGGCCCGGTTCGGCGAGTGGGTCTCCGCACTGTTCGCCGTCGGCACCACCGGGACGTCGACGGGCGCGGTCAACGCATCCCACGACTCACTCACCCCTGCCGGCGGGGGCGCCGTCCTGGTGAACATGATGCTCGGGGAGATCGCTCCAGGCGGCGTCGGTTCGGGCGTCTACGGCATCTTGATCATGGCGATCCTCACCGTCTTCGTGGCTGGCCTGATGGTGGGCCGCACCCCCGAGCTGCTCGGCAAGAAGATCGGCGCCCGGCAGATGACCTACGTCGCGCTGTATCTGCTCGCCACGCCCGTCCTGGTTCTGACCGGGACGGCAGCAGCGATCGCGCGTGACTCCACCCTCGACGCACTCGGCAATCCGGGGGGTCACGGTTTCAGCGAGGTGCTGTACGCCTACGCGTCGGCGGCCAACAACAACGGCAGCGCGTTCGGCGGGCTGACCGTCACCTCGGACTTCTTCCAGATCACCCTGGCCGGCGCGATGCTGCTGGGCAGGCTGATCCCGATCGTGCTGGTGCTCCTGCTGGCCGGCTCCTTGGCACGACAGGGCCGAGTGCCGAGCACGGCCGGCACGCTCCCCACGCACACTCCCCTCTTCGCCGGGATGCTGGTCGGGGTCATCGTGATCATGACCGGCCTCACCTACGTCCCGGCCCTCGCCCTCGGACCCATCGCGGAGGCCCTTGCATGACCACGACGTCCCCATCTCCAACGGCTCCGACCACCCAGGAGGCCGGTCCTGGGGGTGTCTCCGGCCGGCTCATCCTCGCTCAGACCGTCGAGCAGCTCCCGGCGGCGCTGCGCAAGCTCAACCCACGCCACCTGTGGCGTTCGCCGGTGATGTTCCTCGTCTGGCTCGGCTCTGCCGCCACGACGATCGCGGCGCTCGCCCAGCCGTCGCTCTTCACCGCTGCGATCGCCGTCTGGCTCTGGCTCACGGTCGTCTTCGGCAACCTCGCCGAGGCTGTCGCCGAAGGGCGCGGGAAGGCGCAGGCTGCGACACTCCGTGCCGCTCGCACCGACACCCCCGCACGGCGCCTGGGGCCCGACGGCGGCGAGACGTCGGTCGCCGCCGCCGAACTCGCGCGGGACGACCTCGTGGTCGTCGAGGCCGGCGAGGTGATCCCCGGTGACGGCGACGTCGTCGACGGGGTCGCCAGCGTGGACGAGTCCGCCATCACCGGTGAGTCGGCACCGGTGATCCGCGAGGCCGGCGGCGACCGCAGCGCCGTGACAGGCGGCACGCGCGTGCTGTCCGATCGGATCGTCGTGCGCATCACGGCGGCAGCCGGCGAGACCTTCCTCGACCGGATGATCGGACTCGTCGAAGGCGCCTCCCGCCGCCGGACGCCCAACGAGATCGCCCTGTCGATCCTCCTCACCAGCCTGACCTTGGTGTTCCTCATCGCGGTGGCGACGCTGGCGCCGATGGCCGACTACAGCGGCGCCCCGCAGGACGTGGTCGTCCTCATCGCTCTGCTCGTATGCCTGATCCCCACCACGATCGGGGCCCTGCTCTCGGCGATCGGCATCGCGGGCATGGACCGCCTGGTGCGCGTCAACGTGCTCGCGATGTCCGGACGGGCGGTCGAGGCGGCGGGCGACGTCAGCACCCTGCTGCTGGACAAGACCGGGACGATCACGTTCGGCAACCGGCAGGCGGTACGCCTGCTCCCCGCGACGGGCATCGAAGAAAGCCGCCTGATCGACGCGGCACGCACCGCGAGCCTGGCCGACCAGACGCCCGAGGGCCGGTCCGTCGTCGAACTCACCGAACGACTCGGCGCTCCCGCGACGCCTGCCGCGGATGAGACCCGGTTCGTGGAATTCACCGCCCAGACCCGGATGTCGGGGGCCGACCTCCCCGACGGCACCCAGGTGCGCAAGGGTGCCGGGACGGCGGTCTCCACCTGGCTCGGGGCACCGCTACCCGACGAGATCGCACAACTGGTCGAGGAGGTGTCGCGATCAGGAGGCACACCGCTGGTGATCGCCGTCCGGCAGACCGACGACGCATCAGCTACCGGGGTGGCGCTCGGCGTGATCCACCTCAAGGACGTCGTCAAGCCGGGCACGCGCGAACGTTTCGGCCAGTTGCGGGCGATGGGGATCCGCACGGTGATGGTCACCGGGGACAACGCCGTGACCGCCCGCGCGATCGCCGAGGAGGCGGGCGTCGACGACGTGCTCGCCGAGGCGACTCCTGAGGACAAGATGACCTACATCCGCCGTGAGCAGGAGGGCGGGCACCTGGTGGCGATGACAGGCGACGGTACTAACGACGCGCCCGCTCTGGCCGCCGCGGATGTCGGCGTCGCGATGAACACCGGAACGGCTGCGGCGAAGGAGGCGGGCAACATGGTCGACCTCGACTCCGACCCGACCAAGCTCATCGACATCGTCGAGATCGGCAAGCAGCTCCTCATCACCCGCGGCGCACTCACGACGTTCTCGATCGCCAACGACATCGCCAAGTACTTCGCGATCATCCCGGCGATGTTCGTGGCCGCCTACCCGTCCCTGGACCGGATCAACGTGATGGGGCTCGCGACACCGCAGTCGGCGATCCTCTCCGCTGTCATCTTCAACGCACTCGTCATCATCGCGCTGATACCCGTGGCCCTCCGCGGTGTCCGCTTCCGCGCCGCCTCGGCGACCTCGATCCTGCGGCGCAACCTCGCGGTGTTCGGACTGGGCGGCGTCGTCGTGCCCTTCGCCGGCATCAAGCTCCTCGACCTGATCGTCTCCTCCATCCCCGGGATCGGATGAACGCCATGACCTCTTCGACCATCATCGACCTGATTCGCCAGACGGCGGCGGGCCTGCGCCTCCTGCTCGCCCTGACCGTCGTCCTCGGCGTGCTCTACCCGGTCGCCGTCTGGGCGCTCGCTCAGCCGCTCGGGGACCGCGCGGCGGGCCAGCCCCTGCGCGAGGACGGTCGCATCGTCGGCTCGCGGCTCCTGGGACAGCAGTTCGACGGGGACCGCTGGTTCCAGGGACGCCCTTCGGCCAACGCCTACGACAGCCTCGCCTCGGGCCCCAGCAACCTCGGACCGTCCAACCTCGACCTCCTGACGGCGATCGCCGAGCGGCGCACCGACGTCGCCGCGCGGGAGGGCGTCGACCCGGCGCGCGTCCCCGCCGACGCGCTCACCGCGTCCGGCTCGGGCCTCGATCCGCACATCTCCGCCGACTACGCGAGGCTCCAGGCGCCGCGCGTCGCGCGCGAGAACGACCTGCCCCTCTCACTCGTCGAACAGTTCATCGCGGCGAACACCGACCACCGCCCGCTCGGGTTCCTCGGCGAGGACGGCGTGAATGTCGTCGCCCTGAACCTCGACGTCGATCGCGCGCGCCCCGCCACGCACCCGGTCGACGACGGTGGAGACTGATCGCATGGATGACCGCGCCACCGAGATCGAGCGCGGACGGCTGCGTGTCTACCTCGGTGCCGCGCCCGGTGTCGGAAAGACCTTCGCCATGCTCGACGAGGGTCACCGACGGCGCGCCCGCGGCACCGACGTCGTCGTGGGCTTCGTCGAGACGCACGGACGGCCCCGCACCGAGGAGGCTCTGGGCGATCTCGACGTGGTGCCGCGACGCCGGATGGACTACCGCGGCACCGTTCAGGAGGAGATGGACCTCGACGCCGTGATCGCCCGTCGCCCTGACGTGGTGCTCGTGGACGAGCTGGCCCACACCAACACCACCGGGAGTCGGAACGAGAAGCGCTGGCAGGACGTCGAGGCGCTCCGCGCGGCGGGCATCGAGGTCGTCACCACGGTCAACATCCAGCACCTGGAGTCGCTCAACGACGTCACCGAGCAGATCACCGGCGTGCGGCAGCGCGAGACGGTGCCCGACGCCCTGGTGCGTGCCGCGGATCAGATCGAGCTGGTCGACATGAGCCCGCAGGCCCTGCGCCGCCGTCTCGCCCATGGCAACGTCTATGCAGCCGAGAAGGTCGACGCAGCCCTGGGCAACTACTTCAGGGAGGGCAACCTCACGGCGCTGCGCGAGCTGGCACTGCTTTGGTTGGCCGACCGGGTCGACGAGGGTATGGCGCGATATCGCGACGCGCACGAGATCGACAGCACGTGGGCGGCACGGGAACGCATCGTGGTCGCGATGACCGGCGGACCCGAGTCCGAGACGCTCCTGCGGCGCGCCGCCCGGATCGCGGCACGTCGGTCCGGTGGGGAGTGGCTGGCGCTCTATGTGACGCGGCACGACGGGCTCAGCGGCGTCTCGCCCGACCGGCTCGCCGCGCTCCAGGACACCACGGGAGCGCTGGGCGGCAGCCTCCACACCGTCGTCGGCGACGACGCCGCGGAGACGATCCTCGGATTCGCGCGCGCCGAGAACGCCACCCAGGTCATCGTCGGCGCGAGCACCCGGGGGCGGCTCGCCACCACGATCCGACCCGGCATCGGAGAGCGGTTGATCTCCGCGTCGGGGGACATCGACGTCCACGTCGTCACCCACGACTACGCCCGCGGCAACCGTCCGGCGGGAACCCGACGGCCCGATCCGCTGGGCGCCAGAAGACGCCGGGCGGGGCTGGGCTTCGCGCTCGGCGCTCCCGTGCTGGTGGCCGCCGGCCTGAAGGCGACCGACGACCTGCACGGCCTCCCGTCGGAGTCGATGGTGCTGATGGCGGTCGTCGTGGCGACGGCATTGATCGGTGGCCTGCTGAACGCCGTCCTCGCCGCATCGGTGAGCGGACTGCTGCTCAACGTGCTCTTCACACCGCCGCTGTACCGCGTCACGATCGCCGAGTCCGGCAACGCGACCGCGATCGTGCTGTTCGTCCTGGTGGGCATCGCCGTGGCTCTCGTGGTCGATCGGGCCGCGCGTCGAGCCGCCGAGGCACAGACGGCGCGCGCGGAGGCCGACGCCCTCACCGTGCTGGCTCACAGTCTCCTCACGACCGGCGACGACCTGCGCGGCCTGCTGCGCTCGGCGTGCGAGCTGTTCGGCGCCGAGGGCGCGGCCGTGCTGCGCCGCGAGCTGGACGGCACGTGGGTCTCGGTCGCGGCCCACGACGAGGCCCCGCCGACGCCGGAGCTTGCGACGGCCTCGGTCACCATCGACGACGAGACCGTGCTCGCCGTGCGCGGCGGCACCCGGACGGCGGCTGCACGCGGTCTGCTCAACGCCTATGCGGCCTACGCTCGGGTCATGAGCGACCGTCAGCGCGCTCGCGACGCCGAGGCAGAGCGTGTGCGGCTGGCCGACACCGACCGCACGCGGACGGCGCTGCTCGCGGCGGTGTCGCACGACCTGCGGTCACCGCTGGCGGGCGTCAAGGCCGCGGTCTCGAGCCTGCGCAGCACCGCGGTCGTCTTCTCGTCCGAGGACCAGTCGCTCCTGCTCGAGACGATCGAGGAGTCGACCGATCGACTCACGGCGCTAGTCACGAACCTGCTGGACATGAGCAGGATCACCACCGGGGCGGTGAACGTGCGCCGTAAGACGGTCGCGCTGGACGAGATCGTCGCCCTCGCACTCGCTCCCATCGACGGCGCCGGACGCATCCACGTCGACCTGGCACCCGACCTCCTCGCCCTGGCCGACCCCGGCCTCCTCGAGCGTGTCGTCGCGAACCTGGCCGAGAACGCGGTACGTCACACACCGCTCGATGCCCCGATCCGGATCGACGGCGCGGTGCAACGGGGGCGTGTGGTCCTCCGCGTCGTGGACTCGGGGCCTGGCGTCGACGAGACCGCCCACGATCGCCTGTTCGCACCGTTCCAGCGCCTCGGCGACGTGCCCCAGGGCGACGGCGTCGGGCTCGGACTGGCCGTCGCGCGGGGGCTGACCGAGGCCATGGGTGGGACGATCGTCGCGGAGGCGACGGCGGGCGGTGGCATGACCTTCGCCGTCGACCTCGAGGCGCCGGAACCCGACGAGAGTCCGTGCGCGCTCGCCGCGCCCCGCGAGGAGGCACCGTCATGACCTTCGTGCTCGTGGTCGACGACGACCCCGCGATGCGGCGCACGCTCTCCATCAACCTGCGCACCCGTGACTACGACGTCGAGACGGCCGCCGATGGCCGATCAGCGCTGCAGATCGTCGAGGAGCGGATGCCCGACGTCGTGCTGCTCGATCTCGGTCTGCCCGACCTCGACGGCGTCTCGGTCCTGCGCCGGCTGCGTGGGAGCAGCGACGTGCCGGTCATCGTCGTCTCGGCGCGGACCGAGCCCGACGACAAGGTCGAGGCGCTGGACCTGGGTGCCGACGACTTCGTCACCAAGCCGTTCTCGATCGAGGAGCTGCTCGCCCGGATCCGGGTCACCACGCGACGGACGGCGGTCCCGGAGCCTGCTCTCGTGGTGCGTAGCGGCACCGTGCGCCTCGACGTCGGCGAGTACCGCGCCTGGCGCGCGGATGTCGAGGTGCACCTGACTCCCCTGGAGTGGCGGATCGTCGAGACGCTCGCGCGACGCCGACCACGCCTCGTACGGCAGTCCGACCTGCTCCACGCGGTCTGGGGGCCGGGGTTCGAGCGCCAGACCAACTACCTGCGCGTGCACCTGGCCGCGATCCGCCGCAAGCTCGAGGACGATCCCTCCCGGCCCGGACTCTTCATCACCGAGCCCGGTATCGGGTACCGGTTCGTCGCGGACGATCCGGCGTGACGCACCGCTCAGGTCCGACGACGCGGCCACGCACCGGTCGACACGAGCGCCCACAGCACCAGCACCGGCTGGAAGAACAACCGGATCAGGCGCGCACGGTCGGTGTCGAGACCGAACGCGTCCACCCCGTCGACGTACTGGGCGATGTTCCCCGGGAAGACCGCCACGAAGAACCCCGCCACGATCCACCCCACGAGCGGGAGGCGCCTGGTGGCGAGGATCAGGGCAGCCCCGAGGCCCACCTCGACGACGCCCGAGACCAGCACCACCGCGTCCTCGTCGATGGGCATCCACGAGGGCACCTGCGCCTGGAACTCCTCGCGCGCCCAGAAAAGATGCGAGAGGCCGGCGAAGACCAGGAAGCCACCCAGCACCAGGCGCGCGGTCGTACGAGCGATACCCATGCTTCTCACGGTGCCACCGTCGGGCCTACCGGCACCCCACCCCGCCGTCACGAGACGCCTGGCAGATCGGCGAGGACGACGAGCTGCCGCGTGGCCCGCGTCATCGCCACGTACCGATCGACCGCGCCCGAGGTCCCCTCGCCGAAGCCCGCCGGGTCGAGGAGCACCACCAGGTCGAACTCCAGTCCCTTGGCCGAGACGGGGTCGAGCACCCGCACGCGCGGAGACGTCGGGACGCCCGCCGGCGGGTCGGTGGCGATCACGCACACGCTGCCCTCGTCGTGGTCGCGCAACCAGCTGGTGACGACGTCGGCCAGGTCGGCGAGCGGGCGCTGGGTGACGGGGATCCCCGTGCTACGTACCGAGGTGGGCACGTTCGCGTCGGGCAGCACCGCCCGGATCACCGGCTCCGCGGCCGTCATCACCTCCTCGGGCGTGCGGTAGTTCACCGACAGGCCGGCGAGCTCGACCCGGTCGATCCCGATGCGGGCCAACCGCTCGGCCCAGGTTCCGCTGAACCCGTGCCGCGCCTGCGCGCGATCGCCCACGATCGTCAGGCTCCGCGACGGACAGCGGCGCAGCACCATCTGCCACTGCGCGTCGGTCAGCTCCTGCGCCTCGTCGATCACCACGTGCGCGAACGGACCGTCGAGCTGATCGGCGCCTCCATGCGCCGAGGCATCGGGGCGGTCGGGTTCTCCTGCCAACGCGCCCTGGAGATCCGCGCCTCGCAGCATCGACATGAGCTTCATCTCCGAGTCGTCGACGGCGATCAGGTGGTCGACGACGTGCTCCATCTCGCGGGCCGCTGCGCGCGCCCGCGCTGCGGCCTCCTGACGGTGGCGAGCGGTGTCGGGATCGCCCAGCCGCAGCCGCGCGGCGTCCAGCAGCGGCAGGTCCGACGTCGTCCACGCATCGGGGGCCGCACGACGCACGAGCAGACGGCGCTCGTCGTCGGTGAGCCACGGCGTGCAGCGCCGGAGGTACGCAGGCACCGACCAGAGGTCGGCCACGACGTCCTCGGCGGACAGGCGCGGCCACGCTCCCCCGATGGCCTCGCGCAACTCCGCGCTGCGCTCGATGTCGGCGCGCACCGAGTCGCGCGAGAACCCGTCGCGCTCGTCGAGGCCGTCGACCTTGTCGAGCAGGATCTCCACGAGCGCCGACCACACGACCTCACGGGCCTCGTTGTGCGGGGTCCCCGGGTCGGGAGCGGCGAACGCCTCCGCCCAGTCGGCGGTGCTCAGCCAGAGGTCGCCCGCCTCGGTGGAGATCTCCAGCCCCTGCGTCGGCGGCTCCTCGTAGAGCGCGACGGCGGGTTCGATCGCCTCGACCATCGCGGCGGACTCCTTGAGCCGGGCGACGGCCGGGTCGGGCTCGACCCCCGCCTCACCGCCTACCGGCACCAGGTCATCGAGCGTGCAGGTCCGCACGCTGTCCTCCCCCAGGCTCGGCAGCACGTCCTCGACGTAAGCCAGATAGGGGCGATGCGGCCCGATCACCAGCACACCTCCGCGCCCGGCACCGAGTCGTGGGTCGGCGTGCAGGAGGTAGGCCGCCCGGTGCAGCGCGACCACCGTCTTGCCCGTGCCCGGGCCGCCGTCGACGACCAGCGCGCCGCGCGAGTCCGCTCGGATGATGGCGTCCTGGTCGGCCGCGATCGTCGCGAGCACGTCCCGCATCCGCGCGGTGCGGCTGGCACCCAGGCTGGCGATGAAGGACGACTGGTCGTCCAGCGCAGCCGTGGCGACCTCCTGCCGCGCACCGACGTCGCCGGTCTCCGGGCCGAGGGCGAACACCTCGTCCCAGTAGTCCACGACCCGGTCGCGGTGCCACCGGTACCGACGTCGGCTCGCCAACCCGTGGGGCCGCGCGTGCGTGGCGGCGAAGAAGGGCTCGGCGGCCGGAGTCCGCCAGTCGACCAGCACGCGCTCGCCGTCCGCGTCGCTGAGGCCGATGCGACCGACGTAGGTGACCACGCCGTCCTCGGCGACCATCCGGCCCAGGCACACGTCGACCCCGAAGCGGTCGAGAAGACGACGCCGCGCGGTGAGGCGATGGACGTCGAGATCGCGGTTCATCGCGGACTCGCCGTGCCGACCGCCGTCCGTGCGGCGGGCGTCGGCGAGCCTGGCGTCGAGGTCGGAGACGGCGTGCTCGAGCGAGGAGGCGACGGCGGCCAGGTGGTGCTCGTCGTCAGCGATCAGGGCCGGGGCGGCCTTGGCGGAGAGGTGCTGGGGAAGGGCGAAGAAGACACTCACGACCATCGATGGTGAGGCCGATAGGGGGTCTTGCGGCAAGCCCCCCGTGCCGCTATACCTTGAAACTGGAGGACGACGGCGACCCGCATCGCGGCCACCAGGCCCTCCCACTGGCACTCACGAAGGACGACGGCCGGTCACCCGTGGGGTGACCGGCCGTCGTGCGTGCNCCCCAGGGGGGCAGCGCCGGGCCCCGGGGGGGGGCCCCCCCCGTCGTGCGTGCGGGAGGCCTCTCAGATCATCGGGCGCATGTGGCCCGGAGCCTCCACGTCGATCATCGAGAGCGCCGAGGCGTGGTTGACCAGGCCGGGGACGTTGATGGCGTGCGCCAGACCCATGTGGGCGTCGCGCCAGAAGCGCTGCAGCGGGTGATCCATCCGCATGCCGTTGCCGCCCGAGCGGGCGACGATCTCGTCGACCGCCCGCACCGCGCGCCACGACGACGCCACCTGGTTGCGGCGTCCGAGCGAGCGCTCCCCGAACTCGTACTCCTTGCCCTGAGCGACGCCGTCGTAGACGCGGCTGACGCCGTCGAGCAGCGTGACGCGGGACGCGTGGATCTCCGCGGCCGCCTCCGCGATCGCGTTCATCACGTACGGGTCGTCCTTGACCTTGCGGCCGGTGATCTGCACGCGGGTCTTCTGGTAGGCGAGGTGGTGGGCGAGCGCGCCCTCGCAGATACCGATGATCGCCGAGGTGATGCCCAGCGGGAAGATCGCCGAGAACGGCATCTGGTAGGTCGGGTTGGTCAGGCCGCGGTCGCGCCAGGCCGAGCCGTCGGCGAGCGCGTCGTAGAAGACGGTGCGGTAGTCGGGGATGAAGGCGTCCTTGACGACGATGTCCTTCGATCCGGTGCCCTTGAGGCCCACGACGTTCCAGGAGTCGTCGACGATCGTGTAGTCGCTGCGCGGGATCAGCACGTGCACGAGCTTGGGCGCGGGGTCGAAGATCGGCACGCCGTTCTCGTCACCGAGCAGCGCCCCGAGGAACAGCCACTGGCAGTGGTCGGTGCCGGAGGAGAACTGCCAGTGACCACTGAACTGGTAGCCGCCGTCGACCGGCTTGAGCACGCCCATCGGGGCGTAGGGCGACCCGATCCAGACGTCGGGGTCCTCGCCCCAGATCTCCTTCTGGGCCCGCTCGTCCACGAAGGCCATCTCCCAGGGGTGGACGCCGACGATGCCGGAGAGCCAACCCGTGGATCCGTCCAACTGCGCCAGGCGCATGGTCACCTCGGCCCACTCCGCCGGGTGGCACTCCTGACCGCCGAACGCGGCAGGCTGCAGCATCCGCATCACGCCGGACTCGCGCAGCAGATCGGCGGAGCGGTCGCTGAGACGCCCCAGCTGCTCGTTCTCCGGACCGAGCGAGGCCAGCTCCTCGGCACGCTCTTCGATCCGCTGCATCACGTTGTCGGTCATCGCCAGCTCCTGTCGCCAAACTAGAACGAGTTCTAGTTTGCCCGTTCGGGGCCTTTCGCGCCAGCCACACGCCCAAGTTCGTCGGTGCAGGCTTCGCGGCTGGCCTCGCGAGCAGGCATCCGGCGCGCGTGGCGCTAGGAGCGGCCCTCGCGGGGCGCGTCGACGAACACGCCGTCGCGCAGGGTCGGGACGACGTTGCTCGAGCCCCACCCGGCGGCGACGTCGACATCCTCGGCGAAGCCGTTGTCGACCAGCTCGCGACCCGAAGCGCACGACAGAAGGGCCGCGCTCAGGTCCGGACGCACCGCGCCGAACGCCGTCCGGGCGAGGTCGGCCTCGGGGCTCAGCGATCCAGCGGTCTCCGGCAGTGCGGTGACCAGCGCCTCGATGACGGCGCCGGCTCCCCAGAGGTCCTCGACGGCAGGGCGCAGCCCACCGTCGGGCCATCGCTCCCCCGCCGGCACCACCCTCACCCGCGCTCCGGAGGTCATCCGGCCGGCCAGGTAGGCACCGACAGCGGGGGCGTTCAGCAGCGAGGCGAGCACCACCTCGACACCGGACTCCGCCAGACGCGCGCAGATCGTCGAGCCGTTAGGGGACGGCAGCACGACACGATCGACGCCGTCGACCGATGCCATCGCCGCGGGCGAGAGGCTCACGCCGATGCCGCTCCGGCGCTGCTCGAAGCGGCCCACGGCCAGGACGGCGTCGAACCGCTCAGCCGTCTCCTCGGCGCGCTCGTCACGCCACCGACAGGGCACCACCTCGATCCCTCGCCCGAGCGCCACGGTCGCGGTCGTGGTGAAGGAGAGGACGTCGACGACCACGGCGACGACGTCGGAGCGTGACGCGTCTCCCCCGGTGATCGCGTCGGCACCGGTCGGACCCCACTCCAGCGCGACGTCGTACCCGGACTGACGATGGGCGGCGTCGAAATCCCTCGCCATCGAGCGTCCGGGCCCGTCAGCCGGCGAGATGGCCGTGGTCGACCAGCTGGATGCTGCCGTGCACCGACGAGGCGTCGTCGGAGGCCAGGAACGCGACGACGGCGGCGACGCTGTCGGCGGACATGAAGCCGCGCTTCGCCGAGATGCGCATGATCAGGTCCCAGTCGGCGCCCTCGGGCACCGAGATGTCGTGCACCTGCGGGGTGTCCATGCCGCCGGGGCACACGCAGTTCACCCGCAGGGGCTCGTTGAGGTACTCCACGGCCAGGGCCTTGGTCAGCCCGACGATGCCGTGCTTGGCCGCGGTGTAGGCGGCGGAGTAGGTCTCGCCGTGGATGCCGGCGACCGAGGCGACGTTGACGATGTTGCCCGCGCCTTCGGGAGAGGCGAGCAGGTGCGGGATCGCTGCCTGCGCCATGAAGAAGGCCCCGCTGAGGTTGACGGCGAGGTCGTGATGCCACTCCTCCTCGGTCACGTCCGTGGTGATCCGGAAGTCGTGCCGCCCCGCGTTGTTGACCAGGACGTCGAGCCGGCCGAACGCCTCCACGGTCGCGGCGACGGCGGCGCGGCAGTCCGCAGCGGAGGCGACGTCGAGAGGGCCGAAGCGCACCTCGCCGGGCAGCTCCGCACACGACGCCGCCACCTCGGCCAGCCGCTCCTGGTCGCGCGCCGCGGCGTAGACCATGCCGCCGCCCGCAGCGATCCGCCGCACGACCGCGGCGCCGAGCCCGGACGACGCTCCCGTGACCAGGGCCGTGCGGCCGGCGAAGACGTCGGAGATGCGCAGAGTCATGGCGGCACCGTAGCGCCGCCCCGGTGGTTGAGGTGCCCGAGCGCCCGCGAGGGCCTCGAAACCCCCGACGGCCACGGCAGGTGCGTGACTCACCGGGTCTCGTGACGGTCGCATCGACTCAGAGGATGTAGAGCATCTCCTGGTAGGTCGGCAGCGACCACAGGTCGTCGGCCACCAGGCCCTCGAGAGCGTCCGCGGCCGTTCGCACCGCGGCCATCGCCGGCAGGACGGCGTCGCGGCAGTAGGTCGCGGCGACCAGCAGGTCCTCGTCGTGCTCGTGCGCCAAGGCGGTCCCGAGGTCGGCGAGACCGGTCTTGAGCTCGCCGATCGCCGCGGTGACGGTCATCAGGGTCGACGTGTCGGCCTCGACCCCGGCAGCCTTCAGCGCCGCGACGTTCTGCGCCAGCTCGGTCTGGTAGCGCACGGCCGCGGGCAGCACGGTGGTCGTGCCCATCTCGAGCATGAGGTTGCCCTCGACGCCGATGGTCATGACGTACTGCTCACAGCCGATCTCGTAGCGGCTGTGCATCTCCCGCTCGTTGAAGACCGCGTACTTGCCGAAGAGCTCGATCGCCTCGGGCGAGATCAGCTCGGGCAGCGCGTCGACGGTGGTGCGCAGGTTCTTCAGGCCGCGTTGGGCGGCCTCGACGGGCCACTCGTCGGAGTAGCCGTTGCCGTTGAAGATGGCGGCGCCGTGGTCGGCGACGATCGTGGCGAGCAGCGTCTGCACCGCCTCGTTGAAGTCGGTGCCCGCTGCGACGGCGTCCTCGAGGGTGGTGGCGCAGAAGTCCAGCGCCTCGGCCATGATCGTGTTGATCACGACCATCGGAGCAGCGACGGTCTGCAGCGAGCCCGGCGCGCGGAACTCGAAGCGGTTGCCGGTGAACGCGAACGGCGAGGTGCGGTTGCGGTCGCCGGGGTCCTGGCCCAGCGGCGGCAGGGTGTCGACGCCGATCAGCAGCGTGCCGCTCTCTTTCGAGCGAGTCGCGCCGCCCTTGGCGATCTGGTCGAAGACGTCGGCGAGCTGGTCGCCGAGGAAGATCGAGATGATCGCCGGCGGGGCCTCGTTGGCGCCGAGCCGGTGGTCATTGGACGCCGAGGCGACCGAGGCGCGCAGCAGTCCGCCGTACTGGTGCACCGCGCGGATCACCGCGGCGCAGAACACCAGGAACTGGGCGTTGTCGTGGGGGGTGTCGCCGGGAACCAGCAGGCTGCCGAGCTCGGAGTTCCCCACCGAGAAGTTCACGTGCTTTCCGGAGCCGTTGACGCCCGCGAACGGCTTCTCGTGGAAGAGGCACTCCATGCCGTGCTTCTTCGCCACGGTCTTGAACGTGGTCATCAGCAGCTGCTGGTGGTCGGAGGCCTCGTTGGCGCGCTCGAACATCGGCGCCACCTCGAACTGCCCCGGAGCGACCTCGTTGTGGCGGGTCTTGGCCGGGATCCCGAGCTTGAACAGCTCCCGCTCGGTCTCCATCATGAAGCCGAGCACGCGCTCGGGGATGGCACCGAAGTAGTGGTCGTCGAACTCCTGACCCTTCGGCGGCTTCGCGCCGAACAGGGTGCGACCGGCGTTCAGCAGGTCCGGCCGGGCGTGGAAGAAGTGGCTGTCGACCAGGAAGTACTCCTGCTCGGGGCCGCAGTAGGCCACCACGCGCTCGGGGTCGTCGTGGCCGAAGAGACGCAGCACGCGCTCGGCGTGCACCGCCATCGCCTGCTGCGAGCGCAGCACGGGCGTCTTGTGGTCCAGCGCCTCGCCGGTCATCGAGATGAAGACCGTCGGGATGCACAGCGTGTTGCCGTTCGGGTTCTCCAGCACGTAGGCCGGGCTCATCACGTCCCAGCCGGTGTAGCCACGCGCCTCGAAGGTGTTGCGCAGGCCGCCGTTCGGGAACGAGGACGCGTCCGGCTCGCCCTGCACCAGGGTCTTGCCCGAGAACGACGCCAGCGCCGTGCCGTCGCCGACCGGGTCCAGGAAGCTGTCGTGCTTCTCCGCCGTCAGGCCGGTCAGCGGGTAGAAGACGTGGGCGTAGTGGGTCGCGCCCTTCTCCAGCGCCCAGTCCTTCATCGCCGAGGCGACGGCGTCGGCCACCTCCGGATCCAGAGGCGCCGACTTCTCGATGGTGGAGAGCACCGACTTGTAGATCAGCTTCGGGAGTCGCTTCTGCATGACCTGCAGGCTGAACACGTTCTCGCCGAAGATCTCGCCCGGCTCCTCGCCGGGGTCGAAGCTGAACGGCGGCGGCGTGAAGGCCTGGACGGCGGCGATCGCCTGGAGACGGACGGGGTTCGCGGTCATGGTGCTCCCTGGTGCTTGCGGTGCCGGTCTCGGGTCCGGCGCGTAGCGCGACCGTAGAGCTGTTATGTGGCGGGAATGTTTCGTGGCCGTCACACAGGCCCACGGCCTGGTCCAGCGGTGTGATGCGTGCGTCACATCGACCCTCCGGGCTACTAGCATCAGGGCGTGCCCGACACCCGCTGGACCACGGTCGACGAGCGAGTCGCGCGGATCTCCTGGCCCCCGGACGAGAACGTCGACGTCGTGCGCCGCGAGGTCGCGCAGGCGCTCGTCGACCACGACCGGGTCGAGGCGTGGATCGAGGCCGCCGACGAGGCCGGGCAGCGCATCGCAACGTGGTCGGGCATGCGACGCGAGGGGGTGATGCGCGGGGTCGCCCAGGACCGCATCGTCTACGCCCGACTCGCCACCGACGTGCCGCTCAACGAGCCCGGAGGATTCCGCGCACTGCTGAACTCCTTCCTGCCGCGCAAGCGCGCGATCAGCCAGCTGCTCGTCCGCGACCACGACGACCGCGTGCTGCTCTGCCAGCTGACCTACAAGCAGGACTGGGACCTGCCCGGCGGCGTCGTGGAGGTCGGCGAGTCGCCGCACCTCGCCGTCCGCCGCGAGGTGCAGGAGGAGCTGGGGCTCGACCTGGAGGCCGGTTCCCTCCTGCTCACCGACTGGCTCCCCCCGTGGGGAGGCTGGGACGACGCCCTGTGCCTGGTCTTCGACGGCGGCGTCCACGACGCTGGGGTGGCCGACCGGATCGTGCGGCAGGAGCGCGAGATCCGCTCCGCATCGTTCTGCACCCTCGAGGAGGTACGGGAGCGCTGCGCCGATTTCACCGCGCGCCGGATCGAGGCGGCGCTGGGCCACCTCGCCGCACCGGGGCCGAAGACGACCTACACCGAGAGCGGAGTCGCGATGTCCGACTCCACTAGCGCGCCGCAGTAGGGACCGACACCGCGGCCGGCAGCACTGGTGGGGTCGGCAGCGGCGGCGCCAGCCTCCGTCCGGCTCCCCGCATCGCGATCAGCACACCGGACACCATCACGACGCCTCCCGCGGCCTCGCCCGCCGTCGGCACGTCGCCGAGCAGCAGCCAGGCCGAGCACATCGCCACGACCGGGGCGAGCAGCACCCATGGCACCACCGACGCCGAAGGGTTGCGGGCGAGCAGCCCGTTGAACACGCCGTAGCCCACCAGTGAGGCCAGACCGGCGGTGTAGAGGGTCGAGACGCCCGCCTCCCACCCGAAGGCGCCCACCGAATGCGCCACCCCGGCAGGCCCGTCGACGATCAAGGCGAGCAGCACCAACGGGATCGGCACGACGGTGGCCGACCACACGGTCAGCGACAGCCCGGCACCACTCCGCGTCGAGTCGGCTGCCGCACCCGAGGCGCGCGAGAGCACGTTGCCGATCGCCCAGGAGAACGCGGCCAGCAGGCAGACGAGCAGCGCGCCGAGCGGGACGTCGCCCCCGCGCCCCAGCGCCACCACGGCGAGACCGGCGCAGCCCAGCAGCACTCCCGCGAGCTGCAGCGGTCGCGGTCGCTCGCGCAGCGTGAGCGCGGCGAGCGCGACGGTGAGGATCACCTGCGCCTGCAGCACCAGGGCCGCGATCCCCGGCGGCATCCCGGCGGCCATGGCGAGATAGAGCAGCCCGAACTGTCCCATCGACATGAAGACGCCGATGGCGGCCACCGTGCGCCACGGCAACGCCGGACGGGGGACGAGCAGCACCGCCGGGAAGACCACCACGGCGAAGCGGATCGCGACGAACAGCAGCGGCGCGACACCGTCGGGCCCGCCCATACCCCAGTCGATGACCACGAAGTTGAAGCCCCAGATGGACGCCACCAGGGCGGCGAGGAGGCAGTCGCGACGACTCATGCGACCAGCCTGACGATGATGATCGTGAAGCACCAGCGAATACTTCTGCACCGTTTCTTGTAGCATCCCTACATGCTCGATCTGTCGGCCCTGACCTCGCTTCAGGCCGTCGCCACCCACGGCTCGGTCAGCGCCGCGGCGGATGTGCTCGGCTTCACGCCGAGCGCGGTCTCCCAGCAGATCAAGCGGCTCGAGCGTCAGACGGGCGTCGACCTGCTGGAGCGCGTGGGCCGCGGCGTCATGCTCACCGAACCCGGGCGCCGTCTCGTCGCCGACGGCGACCGACTGCTGCGCGACCTCGAGGCCGTCGAGGCCGCACTGCACCAGGACGCCGGCACCGTCACCGGGCATCTGCGGGTGGCGGCGTTCTCGACCGCGATGCGCGGACTGGTCGGTCCGGCGATCCGACACGTGCTCGACGCCCACCCCGACCTCCGGGTCACCCTGACCGAGCACGAACCGTGGGACGTCGTCGACCTCGTCGCCGCCGGTCAGCTCGAGCTCGGTCTCGTGCACCAGTGGGGCGACGTCAGCATCGAGATGCCCGAGCACCTCGAACGCACCGACGTCGCGGCCGACCTCGCCGACGTGATCGTGCACCGCAGCCACCCGCTCGCCGACCGTGACGTCGTCACCCCGCGCGACCTGGTCGAGGAAGGCTGGATCGCGACCCCCGAGGGCACGATCTGCCGGCAGTGGCTGAGCCGCATGTACGACGGCACCGGGCGACGTCCGCTGATCGCCCACGTCTCGATGGAGTTCGAGTCGCACCTGGCACTGGTGGAGGCCCGCCTGGGCATCGCGCTCGTGCCGCGCCTGGGGCGAGCCGACCTCGGAAGCGAGCTGGTCGCGATCCCGGCACGCGATCCGGTACCGACACGCGCGGTCGTCGCGGTCCACCGACGCACGATGGGCAGCTCTCCCGCGGTGCGCGCCGTCCTCGAGGCCCTGTCGGATGCCGCCGCGATGCAGTAGAACCTGATCTGTCGCGTTCCGCCCCTGGTGCCGAACCGCGGCGGAAGGGGACGCCACCATGACCGACGCACCGAGTGGGGCCGGGCCCGGCGCAGGCCCGAGCGCCGAGCCACCGCAGGGCGAGCTCAATGCCGGCGCGATCGGCTTCGTGGATGCGCTCGTCATCGGTCTGGCCGCGACCTCGCCGGCCTACTCCCTCGCGGCCGTGATCGGCGCGATCACTGCGGCCGTCGGCGTCTACGCGCCGGGGGCGCTGCTCGCCTCCTTCGTGCCGATGGCCCTGATCGCGACAGCGTTCCTCTACCTTAACCGTGTCGACCAGGACTGCGGCACGACCTTCAGCTGGGTGACCCGGGCGATGGGGCCGTGGTTCGGGTGGATCGGCGGGTGGGCGATCACCATGACCGGCGTCCTGGTCGTCGGCTCGCTGGCCGACGTCGGCGTCAGCTTCAGCCTGCGCACGGTGGGCTTGGACGCCGCCGCCGACAACGCCTGGATCCGGATGCCCCTGGCGATCGCGCTCATCCTGGTCCTGACCTGGATCTGCGTGCTCGGCACCGACGTCTCCGCCCGACTCCAGAACGCGTTGATCATCGCCCAGGTCGTCTCGCTCCTGGTGTTCGCCGCGATCGCGATCGGGCGCGCCGTCGCCGACGACAGCCCGCTCGACCCGATCACGCCGTCGTGGGAGTGGATCAACCCGTTCGGCGCCGGGGGCGCCGAACTCACCACGGCACTGCTGCTCGGCGTCTTCGCCTACTGGGGCTGGGAATCCGCGGTGGACCTGAGCGAGGAGACCACCGACGGCAACTCCACGCCGGGGCGGGCCGCCGTGTGGTCGGCGTTCGTCCTGCTCCTGACCTACCTCGCGGTCGGCGCAGCGGTGGTCGCCTTCGCCGGGCCGGCCTGGCTCAGCGACAACGCCGGCGAGGAGGAGTTCGTCTTCGCCGAGCTCGCCGATCTCGTGATGGGCGACTGGGGGTGGGTCGTGCTCGCCTCCGTCGCCACATCGGCCATCGCCTCGACCCAGACCACGATCATCCCGGCATCGCGCACCGGTCTCTCGATGGCCCGACGTCATGCCCTCCCGGCGCGGTTCGGTCGGATCGATCCGCGGCACCGCACCCCGCACGTCAGCACCTGGTGGGTCGCCGGCATCGCCATCGTCTGGTACGTCGCCATCTACCAGGTGAGCGAGAACGCGCTGTTCGACTCGCTGACCGCGCTCGCCCTGCTGATCGCGTTCTACTACGCGCTCACGGGGATCGCATGCGCTGTGTACTACCGCCGCCATCTCTTCGAGAGCGTGCGCAACCTCGTGCTGATCGGCGTCGGACCGTTGCTCGGCGCGGGCCTGCTGATCTGGCTGCTCGTGCTGTCGGTGCGCGACATGTCCGACCCGGCCAACTCCTACTCCGGGCAGTCGTGGCTGGGCGTGGGCCCACCGCTGGTGATCGGCGTCGGGATCTTCCTGGCCGGCATCGTGGTGATGCTCGTGTGGCGGGTGCAGGACTCCCGGTTCTGGCAGGAGCGCGCGGGCCTGCCGGACCCCGACGTCGTCCACGGCCTGAAGCAGGCTGCGGCCGACCCCGACGGACTGGAAGGCTGAGGCCCATGGCGGTGGTGCTGGGTTACGACGAGTCACCGGGGTCCGATGCGGCCCTGGCGACGGCGATCTCGGTCGCCTCGCGCTTCGGTGAGCCGCTCGTGCTCGTCTACGGCGCCGCTCCCCCGGGCGGACTCGGCGACGAGGCGGGAGCGCATCGGGAGGCGCTCCGCGAACTCGGGCGCACAGCTCTCTCGCATGCCGTGGAGCGGGCGCACGAGGCCGGCGTCGACACGCGGGTCGAACTCGTCGACGCCAAGCCCGCGCAGGCGCTGCTCCAGGTCGCCGACGCCCACGACGCGACGGTGATCGTCGTCGGCACCGCCGGCGAGAGCCCGCTCAAAGGCGCCATGCTCGGCTCGACGCCGCACAAGCTGCTGCACCTCAGCACGCGTCCGGTGCTGTGCGTCCCCGGACCCTCCTGACGGAGTCAGGCCCTCAGCCGTCCACCGGGTTCTGCCGGTGCCTCCAGCGCCTCCACCGCACGGCGACGACGCCTCCGAGCAGGAGCAGACCGCCGAGCAGGTACGCACCGAGCAGTCGCGCCTCGGTGACCGAGTCGGGCGCCTTGGGCCGCTCCGGCGCCACGAACGCCGCCGGTTGCAGCAGCAGCCCCGCCGTCCACGCCAGCACCATCGTGGCAAGCGCGATCCCGGCGACCGGGAAGAGCCGGAACAGGCGGTTCGGCGCGATCACCATGAGCACGAGACAGCCGACCATCACCGCCACCGAGACGAGGGCGACGGCGTGGAAGACCGACGGCGGCGTCACCGACGCTGCGCGCTCTCGGCGTCCAGCAGGTCGCGTGCGAGCATCGTCGCCCCGGCCACCGCAGCCGGCATCGTCAGCACCGCCCCGAGCGGGACCATGAAGCAGACCTGGGCGACCACCCCGAAGCCGGTCACCTCGCGCGGGTGCCGCGCGAGAAAGCGGTCGGTCGCGGCGCGGTCGTAGCCGCGCGACTGCAGCGGTCGTTCGAGCAGCTCGCGTGCGAGTGCGCGTCCGTTGATCGCCACTCCCGCGCCGATTCCGAGCACCGGACCGACCACCGGCACGACCCCCGAGACGACGACCAGCGCCGACGTCGCCACGCCGCGAGCAGTCAGCACGACGGCGTCGCGCACGGTCTCCACGAAGCCGACGCCGTCCTCGGCGGGCACCGGACCGCCGAGCTCGGTCTCGACCGCGCGCCAGATCCGCTCGTAGGCCGGCTCGCCGACCAGCAGGGAGAGACCGGTGAAGGCCGCGCTGGCGAGAAGCGCCGCCGCCAACAGGAGAGCGATCGCGAGGAGCACCCGCGCGAGCCCACGGAGAGGATCGGCCCAGTCGTCGGCGAACGGCGTCACCCACCCGACGATGTCGCCCACGTGCAGCGCGAGCAGCACCCACGCCGTCGCCAGGACGAGGAAGACGACGAGTGCCGGCGCGATGCCGAGCACGAGCAGACCGGGACGCCGGCGCAGGAAGCGCCACCCGTCGAGGAGATGACGGGCGCCACCGCTGACCCCGCTCGCGCCGACGGCGGGCATCGGTTCAGACCCTGCTCAGAACAGCGCCGAGGCGAGGTTCTGGCGGCCTCGCAGCACACGCGGGTCGTCGTTGCCGACAGCGCCGAACAGGTCGATCAGGTGCTCGCGCACCCGGTCGCGCTCCTTGTCGGCGGTGCGGGCGATGAGATCGGTCAGACGCTTGAAGGCATCGTCGACATGGCCCCCGAGCAGGTCGAGATCGGCGACGAGGAGCTGGGCGTCGATGTCGTCGGGCGCCGAGGCGGCGGCGTCCCGGGCTGCGTTGAGGTCGACGCCCCGGGTGCGCTGCAGCACCTTGGCCATGGCAAGGCCGGCGGCGGCCTCGGCATCGGCCGGGTTGGCGTCGACGAGCTTCTGGTACTCCGCCACGGCACCGTCGATGTCGTTGCGCGCGAGCGCGTCCTCGGCAGCGGCGTAGCGCGGGTCGCTCGCCTCGCCGTCGACGTCGTCCTCAGCACCGGCGTGGTGCAACGGCTGGTGGCGGCCGGTCATGCCCTGGGCGGTCAGGCCCTGCATGACCTGGTTGAGCATGGCGCGCAGCTGGTCGATCGGCACGACGTCCTGCAGGAGCGGCGCGGGACGGCCGTCGAGCACGGCGACGACGTACGGGATCGAGGGCACCTGCATCGCCTGCGCGATCTCGGGTGTCGCGTCGACGTCGACGAGACCGGCGATGAAGCGGCCCTCGTACTCGCCGGAGACGATCGCGAGGTCGCGCGCGAGGTCGAGGCTCTCGGGGAGTCGCGACTCGGAGAACAGCACCAGGAACACCGGCGCGGTCATCGACATCTCGACGACCTGCTGGAAGTTCTCCGCTGTCACCTCCACCGCATAGGACGACGGGCCGGCGGCACCGCCACCCGCGGGCGAGGCTCCGGAGGGAGCCGGCGCCGCCGGGCCGCCCACCGGAGGAGCGGGTCGCTTCAGGGCCGAGAGATCGATGGCACCACGACGTCCGAACGGCTGCTGCGACATGCCCGTCATCCTAGGGACAGCACGCCCGGCGACGTGCGCGAGGGCGAGGCGCGGGGGCTACGGTGCGAAGTCGCCCGCTCGCTCGCGGATCGGCGCCAGCAACGCCGACACCGCGGCGAGGTCGTCGTCGAGCACGCCCTCGAGGGTGAAGTTCGCGTCGACGAGATCGCGGGTCGCACGCTCGACGAGTGCTCGCCCCTCGGGCGTGATCTCGGCCAGGACGGCCCGGCCGTCGTCGGGGTGCGGGCGCCGGGCGATCAGTCCGTCGTCGGCGAGCCGCTTGGCGATCGAGGTCACCGACGTCGGGTGCACCTGGAGGCGCTCCCCCATCTTGCCGAGCGGCAGCGAACCCCGTGAGGAGAACACGAGCAGCACCAGTGCCTCGTAGCGGGCGAAGGTGAGACCGTGCGGCCGCAGGATCTGGTCGAGCCGACCGATCACCAACTGCTGGACGCGCATGAGCGAGGTGACGGCGTGCATCGCCGGCACGGCACCCCAGCGATCGCCCCACTGGCGCGCGGCCTCATCGATCGGATCGAACGGCAGCATCGGACCATCTTGGCGTGTCAGAGCCCCGGACGGGCGCGGGGGTCCGCGTGTCGGGCCACCCGACGACGGTGCGGGCTCGGCGAAGCGGGGTCAGCCGTGCTCGAGCAGACGGTCGGCCGCGGCATACGGATCGGTCGTGCCCGCCGCGACGCCGTCGGCCAGCGACTCCAACTCCGCGTGCCCTCCGACGTCGCCCCACCGAGCGCGCAGCGCGGCGACGGCGATCGCCTCGATCTCGGCTCGCGCGCGCGCGGAGCGACGCTTGGTCAGCGTGTCCGTCTCCCGCAGCCAGGCCAGGTGCTGGTCGAGCGCGGCGACGACCTCGGGCACGCCCTGGCCGGTCTGGGCCACGGTCTGCAGCACAGGCTGCTCCCAGCCGCCCTGACGGCGGCCGGCGAGTGCCAGCATGGAGCGCAGGTCGCGGCTGACCCTGCCCGCGCCGTCGCGATCGGCCTTGTTGACGACGTAGAGGTCGCCGATCTCCAGGATCCCGGCCTTCGCAGCCTGGATACCGTCGCCGAGCCCTGGCGCGAGCAGCACCATCGTGGTGTCGGCGAGGCCGGCGATCTCCACCTCGCTCTGCCCCACGCCGACGGTCTCGACGAGGATGACGTCGTAGCCCGCGGCGTCCAGGACGCGGATCGCCTGGGGCGTGGTCCACGCCAGGCCACCGAGATGACCGCGTGAGGCCATCGAGCGGATGTAGACCCCCGGATCGGTGGTGTGGTCGCCCATCCGCACGCGGTCGCCGAGCAGAGCCCCGCCGGAGAACGGCGAGGACGGGTCCACGGCGAGCACGCCGACGCGGCGGCCGAGCGCGCGCAGCTCGCGCAGCAGCGCACTGGTCGAGGTGGACTTCCCGACGCCGGGAGAGCCGGTGATGCCGACGACGTGGGCGTGCCCGGTGTGCGGCGCGAGCGCCGCCATCACCTGGCGCAGCGAGGCCGACTCGTCCTCGACGAGGCTGATCAGCCTCGCCACCGCGCGGACGTCGCCGTCGCGCGCGGCCGCAACGGGGGGGGGGGGCGGCGACGGCAG
>NZ_JAHRHK010000040.1 GCF_021246465.1 Nocardioides sp. R-C-SC26
CCGACGTCGTGCAGCGCCTCGCCGATGTGCCGGAGATCGGTGAGGCGCCGCTCGCCGCCGAGGTGCCGCAGCAGGCGCGCGGGGAGCCCCCCAGCGCTGGCGGACTCCAGCACCGCTCCGACGCCGCGACGCGTGAGCAGCTCGGCCCACGCGCGCAGCCTGTCGGCGACCTCGTCGGTGAGTCGGTCACCGCCTTGATCCAACTCGAGGGCGGTGAACCCGAGGAAGGGCGTCAGCGCGGCCGCCCGCACCCGTGGGCTGCGATGGGGCTGCTCGAGTCCCTCCAGGAGCCGCAGCCAGTCGTCGGCCGCGGGGGTGGCGAAGGCGCTGCCACCGCCGGCGGTCACCGCGGGCACCCCGACGGCGTGCAGCGCGGCCTGGCTCGCCGCCAGGTCGGCGTGGCGGGAGCAG
>NZ_JAHRHK010000041.1 GCF_021246465.1 Nocardioides sp. R-C-SC26
CAGCCCCGTTGATCGCCCACAGCCGCTCCCGCGATCCCATCACGGCGGGCATGTCGAGGTCGGGGTCGTCGGGATGGATCGGGCGCAGGTGGTGGCCGGTCGGAAGTGGGACGACGGTGGGGTGCCGCCAGTCGGCGGGTAGCCAGGGGTGGGTCGTCATGGTGGTCCTCCTGAGAGTGAGCGGTCGATGCGGCGACCTTCGGGGCACCGGCTTGCGGCCGGCTGAACGGACCGACCGTGTGCGCACAGCATCGGCCACAGGCGGCCCGCAACCGAGCCGCAAGGACGTGCGCCGACGGTGTCGCCATGTCCACGACAACCCTGTATCGACTCAGTGCCTGGTGCCTCATCGGCTCCTTCGTCCTCAGCCTGG
>NZ_JAHRHK010000042.1 GCF_021246465.1 Nocardioides sp. R-C-SC26
GATCGCGGCCTCCTTGCGGGCGCGCACGTCGGCGATCTTCTCGTCGAACTCGCGCAGGTCCGGCGGGGCCGTCATCCGGCGGGTGCGCAGTCGCGATCCCGCCTCGTCGATGGGGTCGATCGCCTTGTCCGGCAGGAACCGGTCGGAGATGTAGCGATCGGCCAACGTCGCGGCGCTGACCAGCGCCTCGTCGGTGATGGTCACGCGGTGGTGGGCCTCGTAGCGGTCGCGCAGTCCCTTGAGCACCTCGATGGTGTGCGCGATGGTCGGCTCGGCGACCTGGATCGGCTGGAAGCGGCGCTCGAGCGCGGCGTCCTTCTCCAGGTACTTCCGGTACTCGTCCAGCGTCGTGGCGCCGATGGTC
>NZ_JAHRHK010000044.1 GCF_021246465.1 Nocardioides sp. R-C-SC26
CCTCGAGATCGAGGGCGAGACGGTCACCGAGGCGCGGTGCGGCATCGGCTACCTGCACACCGGCATCGAGAAGAACATGGGGTACCGCTCCTGGGTGCAGGGCACCACCTTCTGCACCCGGATGGACTACCTCTCCCCGTTCTACAACGAGGCCAGCTACGTGCTGGGCGGCGAGCGCCTGCTCGACATCGAGGACCAGATCCCGGAGAAGGCCAGCGTCATGCGGGTGCTCCTCATGGAGCCCAACCGCATCTCCAGCCACCTGGTGTGCATCGCCACCGGCGGCATGGAGATCGGCGCGCTGACCGTGATGACGATCGGGTTCCGCGAGCGCGAGCTCGTGCTCGACCTCTTCGAGCT
>NZ_JAHRHK010000045.1 GCF_021246465.1 Nocardioides sp. R-C-SC26
GGCCGCCCCAGAAGGCGACGTTGAGCGGCATCAGGAAGATCGCCAGCAGGTTGCTGACCGCCGTCATCGACACCGAGAGCGCGACGTCGCCGCCGGCCCGGTGGGTGGGCACGTTGGAGACGTTGCCGGGTGGGCAGCAGGCCACCAGGATCATGCCGAGCGCCACCGAGCCCCGGACGTCGAGCAACAGGGTGAGCCCGAAGGTCACCGCGGGCAGTGCGATGAACTGCGCGAGCACGCCGATCGCGATCACGCCCGGACGGCGCAGCGCCGCGGCGAAGTCGGCGATCTTGGTGTCGGGCGCGACGCCGAACAGGATCGCGCCGATCACGATCTTCAGGGTCGTCAGCGGTCCCTC
>NZ_JAHRHK010000005.1:0-42948 GCF_021246465.1 Nocardioides sp. R-C-SC26
GGCGGTGAGCTGCTGAGGTTCCGGCTGCGGCGTTTCCTCAGCAGGTCACCGCGCCGCCCCGGCGTCGCCAGGGAATCCTCAGCAGGTCACCGCTCGCCCGGCCGCGAGCGGGACGACGGCGCACACGCGACTACGATCAGCCGGTGGCTGACGAGTTCCCCGGCATCGACCCCGCCGACCTCGCGACGACGATCCGGGTACTCGGGTCGCTGCACGAGGTGCCGGAGGACCACCCGGACCACATCGCCGTCAAGCGAGCCGCCTCGCACATGTACAAGGCGATCAAGCGCGACCGGCGCACCGCCAAGCGAGAGGCCGAACTGGCCCACGACCGGGCGATCACCGAGGCCACCGCGACCGGCTCGCCGATGCGCATCGACGACGAGACCGAGGGGATCCTGCTCTCCACCCCGACGTCCGGACATTTCGCCGGCGAGCTGATCAACCCGCGCGGCTGCTACATCTGCAAGCGCGACTACACCCTGGTCGACGCGTTCTACCACTGGCTGTGCCCCGAGTGCGCCGCGATGTCCCACGCCAAGCGCGACCAGGGCACCGACCTCTCGGGACGGCGCGCACTGCTCACCGGCGGTCGCGCCAAGATCGGCATGTACATCGCACTGCGTCTGCTGCGCGACGGCGCACACCTGACCATCACCACCCGCTTCCCCCATGACGCCGTGCGGCGGTTCTCCTCCCTGCCCGACAGCGAGGACTGGCTGCACCGCCTCAAGGTCGTCGGCATCGACCTGCGCGACCCCACCCAGGTCGTGGCGCTCGCCGACGACGTCGCGGCGGCCGGGCCACTCGACGTCCTGATCAACAACGCCTGCCAGACCGTCCGGCGCTCGCCGGGTGCGTACGCGCCGCTGGTGGCCGGGGAGTCCGAGCCCCTGCCCGACCAGATCTCCGGGCGCGACCTTCCCGAGATGGTGCGCTTCGACCGCATCTCCGAGGCCCACCCCGCCGCGATCGCCGGCGTCCTGCGCCAGGACGCCGTCGCTCGCCACGACGGCGAGACCCTCGAGCACGCGCGGGCCGAGCACACCGCTGCGACGCTCACCGCCCTCGCGCTGCGCGCGGGCAGCGCCAGCCTGGAGGCGCACCTCGACGGCACCGCCGTCGACGCCGGTGGCCTGCTGCCCGACCTGCAGACCACCAACTCCTGGACCCAGACCGTCTCCGAGGTCGACCCGCTGGAGCTGCTCGAGGTGCAGCTGTGCAACTCCGTAGCGCCGTTCCTGCTGGTCTCGCGGCTGCGGCCGGCGATGGCCGCCGCGGCCCGTCAGGCGCCGTCCGGGCGCGCGCACGTGGTGAACGTGTCGGCGATGGAGGGCCAGTTCGCGCGTCGCTACAAGGGTGCCGGGCACCCGCACACCAACATGGCGAAGGCCGCGCTCAACATGCTGACCCGCACGTCCGCGGGTGAGATGTTCGAGACCGACCGGATCCTGATGAACGCCGTCGACACCGGCTGGATCACCGACGAGCGTCCCCACCAGGACAAGCTCCGGATCGCCGCCGAGGGCTGGCACGCCCCGCTGGACCTCGTCGACGGCGCCGCGCGCGTCTACGACCCGGTGGTGCTCGGCGAGCGGGGCGAAGACCTGCACGGCCACTTCCTCAAGGACTACCGACCCAGCCCGTGGTGAGGCGGCGGGAGCACGTCGTCTAGTCCGCCTCGACGGTGAGTGCGCCCGCAACTCCGCGCGCTGTCAGGATGCGACCGTGTCCGAGACCTCCAGCACCGGCGACCGCGTCGTCTCGATCGTGCTGATCATCGGCCTGGTGCTCACCTGGGCGCTGGGCTCGTTCCTGGCCTTCTTCTTCCTGGTCTTCCTCGACTACTGCCCCGAGGCGACGTGCAGCGTGGACGGCGCAGTCACCGCATCGCTGGGCACGATCGCCGGCACGGCACCGGTCACGGTCGTGACGGTGGTCGCCACGATCGTGCAGCTCGCGCGCGGACGACGTGCCTGGCTGGTGGCGTTGCTCGGCGAGCTGGTGCTGATCGGCGGGTTCGTGGCGGGCTTCGTCGCCTACTCGGCCGCGGTCAGCTGACTCATCAGGCTCAGAGGTCGCGCGATCTCCTAGCGTGGCCCGACCTCACCGGCGGGTGCGAGTCGCTCCAACCGCGCGGCGAGCGCGTCCCTGCGGTGCGCGTTCCCGTGGAGCCGGACGTACCGCTCGCCGAAGACCCACAGCAGCGCGTCGTCCACCCGGCGCACGGCGCCCGGCGGATGCCGGTAGTCCATCCGGCTCGAGATGGCCGTGTGGTCGGCCCGGGCCAGCGCGTCGGCGACCTCGCCGAACGAGGTCAGGCCCAGCTCGAGGAGGAGCCCGGAGATCCAGCCGTAGTGGTCCCCGCGCGACCACGCCGCGTCGGGGAACTGCCCGGCCAGGAAGGCGCCTAGCTCGCGGGGGTCCAGACGCGGGTCGTCGTCGTCGGAGTCGGCGACGGTCGGCGCCAGGCCCTTGAGCCGGTCGCGGATGTGGGAGAACTCGCGGTCCGCGAGCTCGATCAGCCCGGCCGCGAGGGTGAAGCGGCGGTCGAACTCCGAGGCGTGCTCGGGCGGCACGCTGCCCTTGTAGCGGATGTCGTGCTCGAACTCGGCCCACGCATGCTGGAGAACGGTGCGCACCTGCACCGACACGGTCCGCCCGGGCAGGAGGTCGAACTCCTCGCGACCCTGGCGAGCGGGGTCCAGGCCGACGAGCAGGTGACGGCTGGCGTAGCCGAAACGACCCTCGCGCGCGGTGAGGCGGCCCAGGTCGCGGTCGAGCGTGACGACGACCTGGTCGGCCAGCAGATCGGCGACCATCGCGACGTCGTCGGTGGTGTAGGTGATGACCCGGACGCCGAGCTGGTCGGTGATTTCGCGCAGGGGGTCGGTGTAGAGCGGGACGCCGTCGCGGGTGCGCACGGCCTTCTCCGCGAACGAGGCGACCGACTTCGTCCGCCCGGTGACCGAGAGATAGTTGATGCCGGCGTCGTCGAGCAGGCCGCGCACCAGGTCGACGGCCTGGGGTCCGGCGAGGACGAGCTCGGTGTGCTGCTCGGAGTAGGCGCGCACCGCAGCCGCCGTCCGGTCGACGCCGCGGCCGAGGGTCGGCGTCACGATCTGGCCGGTCTCGGCATCGCCGTAGACCGTGACGTCGTCGGGACGGGTGGCGGCGAGGAAGGCGACGTAGGCGCAGACGACGGCGTCGACCTGGTCCTCCACGTGCCGGAGCGCAGCCTTGGTGGCGGCTGTCTCCACGCTCGCACGCTGCACCTGCCAGGTCTCGTCGACGACCACCAGGGTCTCGACCAGGCCCATCAGGATCAGCAGCTGCTCCCGCAGCAGCTCCAGGTCGCGGCCCGACTTGTGCTTGTAGCGCAGCACCTTCGGCAGCGCGAACAGCGCCACCGTGGCCGCGTGCGGGTAGACCTCGACTGCGCGCCGCCGTCCCTGCAGGGGCTGGTCGATGGGGAGGTCGAACCGTGCCGCGACGCGCGCGCCGCGCGAGCCCTCGCTGAACTCCGGCTTGTTCAGGTTGGTCGGGTGCGTGCCGGCGTTGAATCGACGGAAGTCCTTGCTGAGCGCCTTCTCCGCCGGCCGCGAACCGGTCTGGTTGCGCACGATCAGCGGCGCGTCGATGCCGACGACGCAGTCACCGGCAGTGTGCTCGCTCAGCGCGGCGACGATCTCGTCGTCGGTGCGGACCGCGCTGAGATGGATCAGTCGTGCGTCCTCATCAAGGACAGCGAGACCCGTGGGGTTGCGCTCACCCCAGGCCAGGTCGATCCCCACGTAGCGCACGTGCGCATGGTGTCAGCGATGGCAGCGGGCGGGAAGCAGGGTGCCCGACCCGTGGCGCCCGGCGGTGATGCACGGCGTCGGGTCGTCGGGTCGGATCTCGTCGGGTCTGGGCGAGTCCGGGTCGGGTCGGTCGGGTCCGGGCAGGCTCGTCGTCCGACTCGCTGGTCGCCGAGTGGGACCGACCCGACGTTTCTCCCGGCTGCGGCGCCGTCCGTCGGCGTGTCGCGGGAGCTTCGCCCCTCCGCCGAGGAGATTCACCGGGTAGCCGGTGGAACTCCTCACCGAGCGGACAAAACTGGACCTTGCCCGACGAAACTTCGCCCCCCGGGTCCAGTTTCACCGGGTAGCCGGTGAATCTCCCCCCGCCAGCCCACGCCTCATCCGCGCCGCAACGTCACCCTGTCGATCACGGCGCCGGAGCCGTCGAGGGCGACGAGCTTCATGGTGGCGACGCCGTTGCGGCGGGGCGTGACGTCGAGGAACGCGATGGAGTGGGTGTGGTCGACGACCGCGGAGTACGTCGTCAGCTCGGGCACGCGCAGTCCGCCCTCGACCGTCACGTAGGACGCCGGGAGGCCGCCGGTCGGGTAGACGGCCTGGCCGGCGCCACCCGCCGTCAGGTAGGTCGTGCCCCGGCGCGAGTCGACGACGGCACCGCGCGGAGCCTCCTTGACGGGCGCGCCGTCGCGCATCAGGTGGGTGCGCTCGTAGCAGTGGTTGTGGCCGTTGACGACGAGGTCGACGGTGTACCGGTCGAAGAGCCGCTCCCAGCGGTCGCGGTTGCCGCCGTCCGAGCCGTGCACGAGGTTGGTGCAGTACATGCAGTTGTGGAAGCCGACCACGATGAAGTCGAGGTCGGGGGTGGCACGCATCTGCTTGAGCGTCCGCTCCAGCCAGCGGTCCTGCGTCGCGCCGAGGTAGTTGCGGTTGCGGTCGATCTCGTAGCTGGCGTCGTTGCCGTCGAGCGCGATGAACCCGACGTTGCCGTAGACGAACGAGTACGTCGTGGGCGCGCCCTTCGCGCCGGTGCGGGGGGTGGCGAAGCGCGCGAGGTAGCCGTCGTAGCCGAGCTCGCCGTTGCCCTCCTCCATCTCGTGGTTGCCGACGGTGGTCATCCACGGCGAGCGGGCCGCGGTTCCCTGGATCATCGCCAGCCAGCGGTCCCACTCCGCGAAGTCCTGCGTCGCGCCGCCACCGAGCCCGGTGCCGCCCGCGGAGTCGGCGTAGCAGAGGTCCCCGACGATGAAGGAGAGGTCCGGGTCCATCTTCTGGATCAGTCGGGCGTTGCGGCTCGCCGCGGCGTTGACGCCCATGTCGCCGAACGCGGCGAACCGGAACGGCTTCGGCGTGCGGGGCGCGGTCGTGAACGTGCCGCTCTGCGCCGGGCCGCCGTCGTGGGTGATCCGATAGCGGTAGCGGGTGCCCGGCTTCAGGCCCGCGACGCGTCCGTGGTGGTAGACCGAGGCGACGCCGCGCGACGAGCGCGATCGCAGCGGGACGTCGAGCCCCAGACCGCGGTCGGGCCCGATCTCCAGCCGCGGACGACGCACCGACTTCGGCGTCGACCACGACACCGTCATCGACGTCCGGGGATCGTCGCCGTACATGAGGTGGACGCCGACGGGTCGCGCTGCCGAGGCGGCCGGCGGCACCCACAGCAGCGGGGAGGCTGCCCCTGCGAGGCCGGCGGTCACGCCTCCGGCCAGGACGCCGCGGCGGGTGGCTGACGACGGTGTGTTCGCGGCAGAGTCGACGGCGGCCGGCCCGGCGCCGATGCGAGCGGGAGAGGGAGTCACGCGCGGAGCGTGGCACGGATCGATGAACCGCGGGCGAACTCCGGACGATCCGGTGCCCGAACTGGGCGTACGAAACCGGACCTTGGACGAGGAAGTCTCGCCCGCCAGGGTCCGGTTCTCTCGGCCGGCCGACAAAACCGGACGACCGGCCGAACAGCCTCAGCTCCCGGCGAGCGACGCGGCGACGGCGGCCCCGAAGCGGGCGTTGCTCTTCACCAGCGCGATGTTGGCGCGCAGGCTCTCGCCGTCGGTGAGCTCCACGATGCGGCGCAGGAGATAGGGCGTGACGTCCTTGCCGGTGATGCCGAGACGGTCGAGATCGGCGAGCGCGTCGGCGATGACGACGCCGATCTGCTCGGCCGGGATCTCCTCGGCAGCGTCGATCGGGTTCGCCACCACGATGCCGCCGCGCAGCCCCAGCGCACGTGCCGCGCGCACGACGTCGGCGGCGGCCTCGGCGGAGTCGACGCGCGCCGGGGAGGCGAAGCCGCTGCTGCGGGAGTAGAAGGCGGGGAACTCGTCGCTGCCGTGCACGACCACCGGCACGCCACCGGTCTCGAGCACCTCCAGCGTCAGACCGATGTCGAGGATGCTCTTCACGCCTGCGCTGACGACGGTCACGGCGGTGGTGGAGAGCTCGGTCAGGTCTGCGGAGATGTCGAAGGTCTCCGCAGCGCCGCGGTGCACACCGCCGAGGCCGCCGGTCACGAACACCTCGATGCCGGCGAGCGCCGCCAACCGCATCGTCGCCGCGACGGTCGTCGCGCCGTGGGCGCCTCGCGCCATCAGCACGGGCAGATCACGCACGCTGGCCTTGCTCACTCCCGCGTCGCTGGCGAGGAGCTCGAGGGCATCGCCGTCCAGACCCACCCGCGGCACGCCGTCCAGGACGGCGATGGTGGCGGGCACAGCGCCCGCGTCGCGCACGATCTGCTCGACCTCGAGCGCCATCTCGACGTTGCGCGGGTAGGGCATGCCGTGGCTGATGATCGTGCTCTCCAGCGCCACCACCGGGCGGCCCTGCGCGAGCGCCTCCTGCACGGGCGGCGCCACCTGCACCGGCGGCGTCGTCGCAGCGTTCACAGCATGCTCCGCACGAGCTCGACGCTGAGGTCGGGGCGTACCGCCTGCGGGCAGGCGACGGTCAGCGCTGCGGCGCCGTGCGCGAATCGCACGGCCTCCTCGACGTCGGCGCCGGCCAGGCTGGCGTGACAGAACGCGGCCAGCATCGCGTCACCCGCACCCGTGACGTCGACGACGCCCGGCGGCGGCGGCGCGATCGCCGGCGACTCGTGCACGGACGAGCCGCGGATCAGCCTCGACCCGCCGGTACCGCGCCGCTCCCAGACCATGTCGGCACCGACCTCGCCGATCAGGCCGACTGCGGCGAGCTCGGCCGTGCCGGCCGAGAGCAGGCCCAGACGGCGTCCCGGGGCGAGCGAGGCGAGCACGGCGGTCTTCGGCACGCTCACCGGGTCGATCGCCACGGGCACGTCGCCGGCGGCGTCCCAGGCGGCCGCCATCACCTCCGGCGCGAGGTTGCCGTCGAGCACGACCCACGACGCCGTCGCGATCAGGTCGGCGGCCGCTGCGACGTCGTCGGTCGTGAGGTGGGCGCGCATGTCGGAGACTCCGCCGGCCAGTTCGCCGTCGTGGTCGAGCAGCGCGACATAGGTCCCCGTCGGCGCCTCGACCGTGCGGACGTGGCTCAGGTCGACGCCGGCCTGACCGGTCGCGGCGAGCGCGATCTCGGCGAACCGGTCGGCACCCACCGCACCGACGAGATGGGTCGCGGTGCCCAGGCGGGCCAGGTTCTCGGCGATGTTGCGACCCACGCCGCCGGGCGTCATCGTGACGCCGCCCGGGTTGCTGGTCGCCGGGACGCTCGGCGCGGACGGCCGCGCACAGACGTCGACGTTGATGCCGCCGACCACCACCACATGAGCCACGCCCCCAGCCTGCCACGTGGTGCCGACATGGTGGCGAGCCGGATCCGGTGCGTGACCGGATGTGGCTCACCGCGATGAATTCGGTTGTCGGCGGCCGTCTGTACCGTCACCGTTGCCCTGAACCGGGGCAGGCGGCGAGTGCGCGAAAGGGACGACATGGGTGTGGACACCTTCATGATCCGGGCCGAGGGCCTGGTCAAGCGATACAAGGAGGTCGAGGCGCTCAGCGGGCTCGACCTCGCGGTACCCGAGGGCACCGTGCTGGCGCTGCTCGGGCCGAACGGGGCGGGCAAGACGACGGCGGTGCGCTGCCTCACGACGCTGCTCCGTCCCGATGCCGGCCGCGCGGAGATCAACGGCATCGACGTCCTGGGCGACCCCCAGGCGGTGCGGCGCAACATCGGCCTGTCGGGGCAGTACGCCGCGGTCGATGAGCACCTGACCGGCTTCGAGAACCTCACCATGGTGGGTCGGCTCTACGGATTCGGAAAGCAGCGCGCCCGCGAGCGCGCGCGGCAGCTGCTCGAGCGGTTCGACCTGGCCGACGCCGGCGACCGGCCGTCGAAGACGTACTCCGGTGGCATGCGCCGGCGTCTCGACCTCGCCGGCGCGCTCGTCGCCGAGCCTCCCGTGCTGATCCTCGACGAGCCGACGACGGGCCTCGACCCGCGCAGCCGTCAGCAGATGTGGGACGTCATCCGCGAGCTAGTCGCCGGCGGCTCGACCCTGCTGCTCACCACCCAGTACCTGGAGGAGGCCGACCGCCTCGCCGACGACATCGTCGTCATCGACCACGGGCGGGCCATCGCCCGTGGCACCGCCGACCAGCTCAAGGCCCAGACCGGCGGCGAGCGGGTCGAGGTCGTGGTCGGCTCGGTCGACGACGTCGACCGCGTCCGCTCGATCGTCGCCGCCGTGGCCCACGGCGAGGTCGGCGTGGACGAGCGCACGGTGCTGGCCGCCGTCGACGGCGGGCCGGCGTCGCTCGCCCGTGTCCTGGAGGAGCTCCAGCGCGAGCAGATCCACGTGCTCGACATCGGGCTGCGGCGACCCACGCTCGACGACGTCTTCTTGACGCTCACCGGCCGTTCGGCCGAGGAGCAGTCGTCCACGACCACGGAGGAGGTGGCCTGATGGCGCTCCCACACGCCCTCACCGACGGCTGGGTCGTCGCCCAGCGCAACCTGATCAAGATCAAGCGGGTGCCCGAGGTGCTCGTCTTCGTGCTGATCAGCCCGATCATGTTCGTGCTGCTCTTCGCCTACGTCTTCGGCGGCGCGATCGACGTGCCCGGCAACGTGGACTACAAGGAGTTCCTGGTCGGCGGCATCTTCGCCCAGACCGTCGTGTTCGGCGCGACCTTCACCGGCGCCGGCCTCGCCGAGGACATGCAGAAGGGCATCATCGACCGATTCCGGTCCCTGCCGATGTCACCCGCCGCAGTGCTGGTCGGGCGCACGACGTCCGACGTGGTCTACAACGTGCTGTCGCTGATCATCATGGCGCTCACCGGGCTGATCGTCGGCTGGCGCGTGCGTGAAGGCGTCCTCGACATGCTGGCCGGCTTCGCACTCCTGCTGGTCTTCGCCTACGCGATCAGCTGGGTGATGGCCTGGGTGGGCCTGCTCGTGCCGAGTGTCGAGGTGATCAACAACGCCTCGTTCATCGTGATCATGCCGCTGACGTTCGTCTCGAACGCGTTCGTGCCGACCGAGTCGTTCGGTGGCGTGCTGCGCACGTTCGTGGAGTGGAACCCGGTCTCGACGCTCACGCAGGCCTGCCGCGAGCTGTTCGGCAACACCAACCCGGCCGTGCCCACCTCCGACGCCTGGTCCATGCAGAACCCGGTGGTCTACACCCTCGGCTGGATCGTCCTGATCCTGCTGGTGTTCGTGCCGCTCTCGGTGCGCCAGTACCGGCTCTCGACGTCGAAGTAGGAGGTCGCGCAGCCGGCACCTGCCCGATCCGTGCGATCTCTTGAAAGTCCCGGGGTTTCGAGACGCTCGCTGGCGCTCGCTCCTCAACCACCGGCGCGCCCGGTGGTTGAGGAGGTCGCCCCGACGAACGGGCGTGGGCCGTTCGAGACGGTGGTTGAGGAGGTCGCCCCCGAGGAACGAGGGGGCGGCCGTCTCGAAACCGATCCGCCGGCGTCAGCCCGCGGCCACCACGTCCCGGTCGCGGCCGTACAGGTGCACCGGCAGCTCCTCGACGCCGTACACGGCCGAGAGCTTGCGGAAGTCCAGGTCGGAGCGATCCGCGGTGACCTGGAGGTCGGGGAAGCGCTGAGCCAGACCGCGCAGCGCGATCCGCAGCTCCATCCGGGCCAGCTCTGCCCCGACGCAGCGGTGCATGCCGTGGCCGAAGGCCAGATGACGCGTGGGCTCGCGTGCAGGATCGAAGCGGTCGCCGTCGACGGCGATCTTCTCGTCGCGGTTCGCACCCAGCAGTGAGATGCCGACGGCGTCGCCGGTCTTGATCTGCTGGCCACCGAGCTCGTGGTCGCGGGTCGCGAACCGCAGGAAGGCCAGCTGGACGACGGTGAGGTGTCGCAGGAGCTCCTCGACCACCCGGTCGACCGACTCCGGCTCGTCGCGGAGCATCCGCACCGCCTCGGGGTTCTCGGCCAGCAGGTAGGCACCGAGCGCCAGCATCGAGGCCGAGGTCTCGTACCCCCCGAGGAAGACGCCGTCGGCGATGCCGCCGAGCACGAGGTCGCTCAACTCGTCGCCGTGCTCGGCGAGCAGTCCGCCGATCAGGCCGTCGCCGGGCTCGGCCCGCTGAGCGGCGACGGCCTTGATCAGGAAGTCGCGGGTGTGGGCGGGGGGGGCCGCGGGGGGGGGGCCCCCCCGCCGGCGCGCNGCGGGGCGAAGCCCGGGGCGGGAGGGGGGGGGGGGGGGGGGGCGCCGCCGGGGGCCCCGGCTCCGCCCTGAGTGAGATCGAAGCGGGCGACACCGAGCTCGAAGAAGCGCTCACGGTCCTCGACGGGGAGCCCCAGCAGTTCGCAGATGACCTGGAAAGGCACCGGGAAGGCGAACTCCTTGACCAGGTCGATCTCGGGCCCGGCCTCCACCATCGCGTCGAGCCGCTCGTTGACGACGCGCTCGATCTCCGGTTCGAGGCGAGCCAGCCGCCGCATGGTGAACTCCGGCGTGAGGTAGCGGCGCAGCTCGGTGTGCAGGGGCGGGTCGGTCATGCCGAGGCCGCCGATCTTCTCCTCGTCGCTGCGGCCCTCCTGCGAGACGAACTGACCCAGGTCGTTGGAGTAGGTGCTGTCGGCGAGTGCGGCGCGCGCCTCGTCATAGCCACTGACCAGCCAGATGTTGCGTCCGAAGAGGGTGGCGAGCTTCTTGACCGGCTCCTCCTCGCGGGCCTTGGCCATCGCGGGGAGAGGGTCGAGACCGTCGCGCTTGAGCGGCATCGTCACCGCGTCGGGGAGGAACCGCATCTTCCGGAGGTCGATGCCGTCCTTCATCGTGCGTTCGAGCAGCATCTTGCCCACGCGCGACTTGAGCGCGCTGAGGATCGCCATGCACGTATTGCACCAGATTCCGTCGGCGCCCCGACATCAGGAACGCCCCCGAGGTTCCTCTCGGGGGCGTTCGCGAGGTCGCGCCGTCCAGCGCGGGCCACCGGGGCCCGGGCCGTGGATCAGACGACGACCTGCGCCGGTGCGCTGGCGTTGGCGGTGCGGTTCTCGGCGTCGATCATCCAGGCGAACTTCTCCACGCTCTCCAGGATCGCGTGCAGCATGTCGGCCGTGGTGGGGTCCTCGGCATCGACGTCGTCGTGGATGCGGCGAGCGGTGGCTGCCACGCCGTAGAGCGCGGAGACGATCAGGTCGACGGTGTCGGCGGTGTCGACCTCGGTCGCGGGGAACTGCGGGAGGCTGGTCTGGTGCGCGACGGTCGCGGAGCGCGCGTCCGGAACGACGTAGACCGCCCGCATCCGCTCGGCGACGTCGTCGGCGAAGTCCCGCGCGGCGTCGATGACCTCGTCGAGTGCGAGGTGGAGGTCGCGGAAGTTCGTGCCCACGACGTTCCAGTGCGCCTGCTTGCCGGTCAGGTGCAGGTCGGTCAGGTCGACGAGGAGCTGCTGCAGATGAGCGGCGACCTGCTCGGACGCGCGATAGGCCGGGTGTGCGCTGTGCACGGTCCTGTGACGGGTGACGGTCTCGGTCATGTCGGATTCCTTTCCCTCGGTCCCCTCGACTCAACCACGTTTTCTTGAGTCGTTCCAGAAAGGGAAGGCTGGCCTCAGCGCCCTCCGCGTTGACCCGTCTTCAACTAGAGACGGGTCAACGCAGAGCGGTCATCCCAAGCGGGCGAGTTCGAGCGGGATCGAGGAGCGCGCACCCAGGTCGGGCACCGACGGCGTCGCGCCGTCGCGCACGAGGAGGTCGCCGATCGCGGCGATCATGGCGCCGTTGTCGGTGCACAGGCGCATCGGCGGCACCCGCAGCTCGATGCCGGCCGCCGCGCAGCGCTCCTCGGCCAGACTGCGCACCCGGCTGTTCGCGGCGACGCCACCGACGATCACCAGGGTGTCGACACCCTCCTGCCGGCAGGCGCGCAACGCCTTGGTGACGACGGTGTCGGCCACGCACTCCTGGAAGGAGGCGGCGATGTCGGCCGTGGTGATGCCCGGATCCTGCGGGCCGGCGACATACCGGGCGACCGCGGACTTCAGGCCGGAGAAGGAGAAGCCGAGCGCCGGATCGCGTTGGCCCATCAACGGGCGGGTGAAGCGGATCGCGCGCGGATCGCCGTCGCGGGAGGTGGCGTCGATCGACGGACCGCCGGGGTAGGGCAGCCCGAGGAGTCGCGCCACCTTGTCGAAGGCCTCGCCGGCGGCGTCGTCGAGGGTGTCGGAGAGGTGCACGATCGGGGTGCGCACCAGGTCGCGCACCGAGAGCAGCGAGGTGTGCCCGCCGCTGACAATCAGCACGATGCTCCGCTCGGGGAGCGGGCCGTGCACCAGGGTGTCGGCCGCGGCATGCCCCGCGAGATGGTGCACGCCGTACAGCGGGACGCCGAGCGCGAGCGCCGCCGCCTTGCCCGCCGCGACGCCGACGTGGAGCGCCGTGGCCAGTCCCGGCCCTGCGGTGACGGCCACGGCACCGACGTCGGACCAGTCGAGCCGGGCGGCGTCCAGAGCCTGTCGCATCGTCGGCACGATCGACTGCACGTGCGCGCGGGCCGCGATCTCGGGCACGACTCCGCCGAAGCGGACGTGCTCGTCGATGCTGGAGGCGAGCGCGTCGCCGAGCAGCACGCCGTCCTTGACGAAGCCGACACCGGTCTCGTCGCAGGAGGTCTCGATGCCCATCACGACGGTCATGGCGTCATCCTCCCAAAGCCCGGCCGGGGATACCGAACGTGTTTTGGCAGGCGACACGCCGACGACACGCCGGGAGGAACCTGCCAAAACCCGTTTGGTATCCCCTCTGAGCTCTACCCGAGGACGAGGTCGGCGTACTCGGGGTTCTTCTCGATGAAACCGGCGACGGCCGGGCACAGCGGCCGCACCATGGAGCCGGCGGCGCGGGTGGCGTCGAGAGCGTCGGCGATGACGCGCTTGGACAGCCCACGTCCGCCGAACTCCTCGGCGACCTCGGTGTGCGGGAAGGTCCGCACCGCGACGCCGTCCGCGACCGCGTCGGTGTACTCGGTGAAGCCGGCCAGGACGCCGTCGACATGGACCTCGAAGCGTCCCTGCTCGGCGTTGTCGGTGGTCGTGATCTGCTCGCTCATCGCGGCAACAGCTCCTCGAAGGGGGTGAAGGCCAGGCTGTCCGCCGCGACGGCGGACCGCGTGGGTCGGGACGTCGAGCCTGACACGGCCCGGGCCAGCTCCGCCGCACCCCGACGCACGCGCGCGCTGAGCGAGGCGGTGCCCGGGCCGCCGAAGTCGGCCGTCGCCGCGTAGATCGCCGTCGGCACCGGTACCGCCTTGAGGTAGGTGAACAGCGGCCGCAGGGCGTGCTCGAGCATCAGCGAGTGGCGCTCGGTGCCGCCGGTGGCCGCCAGCAGTACCGGTGTCTGATCGAGGGCCCCGAGCTCGAGCACGTCGAAGAACGACTTGAACAGCCCGCTGTAGGAGCCACTGAACGTCGGGGTCACCACCACGACCGCATCGGCCTCTGCCAGGGCGCGCTGATCCTCGGCCAGCGCGCCGGCCGCGAACCCGGTGAGCAGCGCGTCGGCGATGGCGTGGGCGTGCTCGCGCACCTCCACGATCCGCACCTCGGCGCTCCGACCGGCCGAGGCGAACTCCTCGACGACGGCGTCGGCCAGCTCGTCGGCCAGCAACCGGGTCGAGGACGGCGCGCGGAGCCCGGCCGTCACCACCACGACGCGGCTCGGGTCGATGTCGGTCATGCGAGGACCTCCTCCGTCTGCGTCTGGGTCGGGACCGTCGCGATCGCCGCGGCGAGGCGGTTGCCGTGGGTGGGGGCGTCCGGCACGTGCGCGGGCCGCAGTTTGGCGAACTCCTCGCGCAGCACCGGCACGACCTTCTCACCGAGCAGGTCGAGCTGCTCGAGCACGGTCTTCAGCGGCAGGCCTGCGTGGTCGAGCAGGAAGAGCTGACGCTGGTAGTCGCCCACGTAGTCGAGGAACCCGAGCGTGCGCTCGATGACCTGCTCGGGGCTGCCGACGGTCAGCGGGGTCTCGCGGGAGAACTCCTCCAACGACGGGCCGTGCCCGTACACCGGTGCGTTGTCGAAGTAGGGCCGGAACTCTCGCACGGCGTCCTGGCTGTTCTCCCGCATGAAGACCTGCCCGCCGAGACCGACGATGGCCTGGTCGTAGCTGCCGTGCCCGTAGTGCTCGTAGCGACGGCGGTACAGGTCGACCATCTGCTTGGTGTGCGACGGCGGCCAGAAGATGTGGTTGTGGAAGAAGCCGTCGCCGTAGTAGGCGGCCTGCTCGGCGATCTCGGGGCTGCGGATCGAGCCGTGCCACACGAACGGCGGCACGTCGTCCAGCGGCCGGGGGGTCGCGGTGAAACCGTGCAGCGGGGTACGGAAGCGACCCTCCCAGTTCACGACGTCCTCGCGCCAGAGCCGGTGCAGCAGGGCGTAGTTCTCGATGGCGAGGTTGACGCCCTCGCGGATGTCCTTGCCGAACCAGGGGTAGACCGGGCCGGTGTTGCCGCGGCCGAGCATGAGGTCCATCCGGCCGTCGAGCAGGTGCTGCAGCGTGCCGTAGTCCTCGGCGATGCGCACCGGGTCGGTGGTCGTGATGAGCGTGGTGGACGTCGAGAGCATGATCCGCTCGGTCTGCGCACCGATATAGGCCATCGTCGTGGTGGGCGAGGACGCGACGAACGGCGGGTTGTGGTGCTGGCCGACGGCGACGACGTCGAGTCCGACCTCCTCGGCCTTCTTCGCGATCTCGACCTGCGCCTTGATCCGCTCGTGCTCGGTCGGCGTGCGGCCCGTCGTCGGGTCGGGGGTGACGTCCCCGACGCTGAAGATGCCGAACTGCGTGCCAGACATGTGATCCGCTCCTTCGTTGCTCTGAACTCCGATGCTACTATTAACAACATAGTGACTGAGACATTCCCGACCGGCATGGGTTCGACCGGAGGCACCTGCGGCAGCGCCGAGAGCGCCCTGCGGTTGCTCGGGCGCGCGTGGGCGGGCGCCGTCGTCGAGGCGATGCTCGGCGGGGCGGAACGGTTCAGCGACATCCGGCGCGCGATTCCCGGCATCACCGACGCCGTGCTGACCGCACGGCTGCGCGAGCTGTGCGAGCGGGACTTCGCCGTCCGCGACGTCGAGGCCGGCCCGCCGACGGTGGTCACCTACCGGCTCACCGATGCCGGTCGCGACATCGGACCGGTGCTCGAGGCGCTCACCGTCTTCGCCGGGCGGCACGCCACCCTGCTGGCGCGCTGATCCCTGCCGAGGCGCCCGGGGTCGTGCGCCTGAGGACGGCACCCCGGTCGCCCTGGGGAACACGACCTCGCCTCGGGTCGGCAGGATGGGCGCCGTGGAGCTCCTCGACCTGGCCGCCTTCGCGGCCGGTCTCGTGCTGGCCACCGTGACAGCGCCGGTCGGCGTCTCCGGGGCCGTGTTCCTGCTGCCCTTCCAGGTCTCGGTGCTCCACGTGCCGAGCCCGCAGGTCACGCCGACGAATCTGCTCTACAACGTCGTGGCCGCGCCGGGAGCTCTCGCGCGCTATCTGCGCGGACGACGTGTGGATGCGCGGTTGGCCGCCCTTCTCACCGCCGGAGCGCTCCCCGCGATCGCGCTCGGCGCCACGATCCGGGTCTACCTGGTGCCGGACGCCGATCTCTTCCGCGTGATCGCCGCGGGCGTACTCGTGCCCATCGGCGTGCTGCTGCTCGGAGGGGCACAGCGTCGGCGACAGCGGACCGCGCCCCGCCACGTGCGGGCCCGCATCGTGCTGCTCATCGCCTTCGGAGCGGGTCTCGCCGGTGGCGTCTACGGCATCGGCGGCGGCAGCCTGGTCGGGCCGGCCCTGGTCGGGCTGGGCATGAGCATCACCCGCGTCGGACCGGCCGCGCTCACCTCGACCTGGCTGACGTCGCTCGGCGGGGTCGGCGTCTTCCTCCTGCTGGACGCCGTGGGCGCCGGGCGTGCCGACGCCGCCCTGGCCGCGCCCGACTGGTCGCTCGGGCTGGCCGCCGGACTCGGCGGCCTCATCGGCGGATGGCTGGGGGCACGCCTGCACGGCGTCCTGCCCGAGATCGCGCTCGAGCGGTTGCTCGGCGCGGCCGCGCTCTCCATCGGCGCTCTCTACCTGATGCAGGCGCTGGACGTCGTCGGCGGCTGACGCCGGGCGCACCTCACCTCGCGGCGACGCGAGCGCCCAGCCCACCCCACAGGACGCCGGTCGCCTGACGCACGACGTCGGCGCGCGCGACGTCGGGGTGGCGCACCCACCAGCGGCCGAGCTGCTCCAGCGCCCCGGACACCAGGTGTGCCATCACCTCGATCTCGGGCGTGCTGGCGTCCTCGGCCAGGTGCGTCCGCAGCAGGGAGGCGATCAGTGCGACGGTGTGGAACCGAGCCGCGCTCAACTGCTCTCCGAGGTCGCCGACCATCGGCGTCGAGGAGCCGTAGAGGATCCGCCAGCGTCGTGGCTCGGCCTCCAGGTAGGCGAAGAAGGCATCGATGCCGGCGCGCAGCTGCTCTTCGGGCGAGCTGTGGGCGAGGGCCGCGGCGCCGAACCGCTCCTCGAGCTGGTGTCTCACCCGCTCGACGACAGCGAGGTAGGTGCCCTCCTTGCCCCCGAGGCGGGCATACACGATCGGGCGGGTGACGCCGGCGATGCGGGCGATGTCCTCGATGGAGGTCTCGGCATAGCCGCGTTCGGCGAAGAGCCGCTCGGCGATGTCGAGGAGCTGTTCGGTGCGCTGCTCGGCCGAGAGTCGACGCCGGGGCGTCGCTCTCACGTCGGAATCGGCTGCAGCGGGCACGTTGACAACGTAACAGCACGTAACTTACGTTCCGTAACATTCATCGCCGACGTCGTCGAGGAGTTCGCATGCGCCGCCACGCCGTGCTCGCGCCCGCCCTCACCTGCCTGCTGGCCGCAGCGATGGGCCTCGCGGGCACCCTCCGCGCCGACGCGACGACGAGCGACACTGCCGTGACCTCTAGGCCCGCCGCCGCTGGCGCGCCGTCGGGCGGTCTCAACGACTGGTCCTGCCGGCCCTCCGTCGACCGCCCAAGGCCGGTGATCCTGCTGCACGGACTGGTGTCGAACAAGGATCAGAACTGGGTGATGCACGGGCCCGCGCTCGCGGACGCCGGGTACTGCGCGTTCTCCCTGACCTACGGAGCGACCCCACTCACCCGCCCCCGCAACGGCGGCGGATGGGCACCGGTCGAGCGCTCCTCCCGTGAGATCGGCCGGTTCATCGACCGGGTCATCGCCCGGACCGGAGCGCGCAAGGTCGACCTGGTCGGTCACTCCGAGGGCGGCTTCCAGGCGCTCTACGTCACCAAGGTGGTGGGCTACGCCCCCAAGGTCGGCCGCCTGGTCGCGCTCGCGCCGCCCACCCACGGCACGTCGTTCGCGCACATCGTCACGCTCGGCCGCGTGCTTGGCGGCCAGGAGACGGTCGACTTCTTCACCGACACCGCCGGGTGCTTCGCCTGCACCGACCTGGTCACGGGAAGCGAGACCGTGGCGCGCCTGACGCGAGGTCCGATCGCCCAGCGCGGCGTCGTCTACACCGTCATCGCCACCCGCAGGGACGCGCTGATCACGCCGACGTCGTCGAGCTTCATCCGTGAGCGCGGGGTGCGCAACTACTACGTGCAGGACGCCTGCCCGCTCGACCCGGTCGGTCACATCGGCATCGCGCAGGACCCTGGCCTGACCAGCATGATCCTCAACGGCCTCGACCCGACCCACCCCGTGACCTGCGGCTTCGGGCCGCCGATCTGACCTGCACCGACCCGTCCCGTCCGCTCGAACCGAAGGAGCCGCCATGGCCCGCAGGAACCACCTCACCGCACTCCTGACCTCCGTGGTCGTGGCACTCGCGACCGCCGTCGCGCTGCTCGGGCCCGCCGCGCCGTCACGCGCCGCAGACCCCGCCACGGTCAGCTCGGGGCTCGACGACTGGATGTGTCGGCCCTCGGCCGACCATCCGCGGCCCGTCGTCCTGATCCACGGCCTCGGCGCGAACGCCGAGTCCAACTGGGCGCTGCACGGGCCGGCCCTGGCCAAGGCCGGGTACTGCGCGTTCAGCCTCACCTACGGCCAGACGTCGGTCACCCGCTGGTGGGGCGGCGGCGGCTTCGCCCCGGTCGACGACTCCGCGCGTGAGATCGGCGCCTTCATCGACCGCGTGCTCGCCGAGACCGGTGCCGCCCAGGTCGACCTCGTCGGCCACTCCGAGGGCGCGTTCCAGTCGCTCTACGTCCCGAAGGTCACCGGCTACGCGGCGAAGGTCGGGCGGGTGGTCGCCCTCGCGCCTCCGACCCACGGCACGACGTTCGCCGGCATCGTCTCGCTGGGACGCCTGGTGGGCGGTCAGCGTCTGGTGAACTTCTTCACCGACGGCGCGGGCTGCTTCGCCTGCACCGATCTGATCAAGGGCGGCCCCGCGGTGGCACGGCTCGTCGACGGTCCGATCGCGCAGCCGGGCGTCACCTACACCATCATCTCGAGCAAGTACGACGCCATCGTCACTCCGGTCTCCACCGGCTTCGTGCGCGAGCCCGGCGTCACCAACTACTACGTGCAGGACAAGTGCCGCTTCGATCCGGTCGGGCACGTCGGCATCGCGGTCGACACCGGCGTCACCAGCATGATCCTCAACGGCCTGGACCCGAGCGTCCCCGTGCGCTGCGGCTTCGGACCGCCGTTCTGACCCGTCCCGAATCCCGACCTCCGCACCGCTCGCCGTCCCCGGAATCCCGGGGACGGCGAGCGGATCTGCGTNTCCCGCACCCCCGGGGTCGGGGGGGACGGCGAGCGGATCTGCGTGGGACGATCTCGGGGTGCTGGGCATCACCGACCTGTCGACCTATCTGGTCGGCCTCGTGCTGATCATCTTGCTGCCCGGACCGAACTCCCTCTACGTGCTGTCGGTGGCAGCGCGACGCGGCGTGCGCGACGGCTACACCGCCGCGCTCGGCGTCTTCACCGGCGACGCCGTGCTCATGATCCTCGCGGCCGGCGGCGCCGCATCGCTGCTGAAGACCAACGACGTGGCGTTCGCGGTCGTGAAGTTCCTCGGCGCCGGCTACCTCGGTTGGCTCGCGCTGTCGCTGCTCCGCGCAGCCCTCGCGACCTGGCGAGCGCGTCATACCGCCGTCGCCGATGTCGTCGACGCGATCGAGTCCGACGACGTCGTGGCGCAGGCTGCCGCGGCCGCGCGCGGCGCCGGCCGGTCGGCGCACGTGGACCGCGAGCGCCCCTACCGTCGGGCACTCGTGATCAGCCTGCTGAACCCGAAGGCGATCTTGTTCTTCATCGCGTTCTTCGTGCAGTTCGTCGATCCGGCCTACGCCCACCCCGCTCTGACATTCCTGGTGCTCGGCACGATGCTGCAGATCGCCAGCGCTCTCTACCTCAGCGCGCTGATCTTCGGGGGCACCCGCCTCGCGGCGGTGTTCCGACGTCGGCGCGGGCTCACCGCCGCCGCCACGGCCGGCGTCGGCGCGGTGTTCCTCGGGTTCGCCGTGAAGCTCTCCCTCTCCCACGCGTGACGAGGCGTCAGCCTCACGCGCCGCGCGGGGCGTACATGATCACCGCCACCCCGACCAGGCAGATCAACGCTCCCGTGACGTCGTAGCGGTCGGGCTTGAACCCGTCGGCGACCATGCCCCAGGCCAGAGACCCAACCACGAACACCCCGCCGTAGGCGGCGAGGATGCGCCCGAAGTTCGCGTCGGGCTGCAGCGTGGCGACGAAGCCGTAGATGCCGAGGGCGACCACACCGAGCCCGATCCAGAGCCAACCGCGGTGCTCCCGCACCCCCTGCCAGACCAGCCACGCGCCGCCGATCTCGGCGATCGCCGCCGCGACGAACAGGGCGATGGAGCGCGCGGTGTCCATGGCGGGATCATCGCAGTCGCGACGGGCGCCCCTCCTCTCGCCGTAGCGTCAGCCCCATGAGCTGCCCCTCCACCGACCCCTCCACCAGCGCCGGCCGACCCGTCGCCGTCGTCACCGGGGCGGCGGGGTCGATCGGGTCACGGCTCGTCGAGCGGTTCGGCGAAGCCGGTTACGACGTCGTCGGACTGGACCTCGCCGGCGCCGTCGAGGCCGTGGGAGACGCGGCGGCCCGCGCCCGCATGCTCGCGTGCGACATCACCGACGTCGCCTCCGTACGACAGGCGACCGATGCGGTGCTCGCGCGGCACGGCCGGATCGACGTGCTGGTCAACAACGCCGGCATCTCCGCGATCGGGGCGTTCACCGATCACGACGTCGCGGTGCACCGGCGGGTGATGGAGGTCGACTACCTCGCGGTCGTCGCCTGTACGCAGGCGATGTTGCCGGCGCTTCGCGAGGCCCACGGGCGGGTGGTGCTCATCGGCTCGGTGACCGGTTTCGCGCCGGTGCTCGGTCGGCCCGCCTACGTCGCCGCGAAGCACGCGGCGACCGGTCTCTTCGAGGCGCTGCGCCCCGAGCTGGCGCCCGACGTCGGTGTGACCGTCGTCCACCCGACGTTCGTGACCGGCGGCATGGGCGAGGCCGCGGACCGCGCGGCCGGCACCGCGCGGGCGACGACCGGCGCCGAGATCACGCCCGACGACGTCGCCCGCGCCGTCGTCGCGGGAGTGACGCGTGGCCGCGACCGCGTGCTCGTCGGGCGCACAGCTCGTCTGGCGTGGGTCATCTCGCGCCACGCGCCCGGTCTCTACGTGCGGATGATGAAGCGGCGCCTGCGCTGAACGGGCCTTCCGGCGGGTCGGGACCTGCCGGAGGTCACCAGGTCAGTTCGATCTCCAGCTCGTTCTCCTCGCCGAGTTCGATCTCGACCTTGAGCTCGACCTCGGCGGGGATGTCGACGGTGATGCGGTGGCCGTTGCGCTCGAACGCGACCTCGTTGTGGCGTGACAGCGCGTCGGCCAACGCCCGCAGCCTGGCGGCCGCCTGCTCCCGCGACATCCGCTGGGTGTCTGCGATCTCGAACAGTTCCATCGCACGCTCCTCGACGAGGTTTCGAGGACGGCCATGTCCGACCTCGCCCACAATCTAACGAGACGGGCCACGGGCGGCAGGTGCTACGGCCGGGCTCGGTCGACCAGGCGGGTGTGCGCGATGAGGGCCGCGACCAGTCCGGCGACGAACGGGATCAGCATCGCCGCGCGCAACGACGTCAGGTCGGAGAGCCAGCCCACGGCGGGTGAGGTGGCGAGGAAGCCGATCCGCATCAGCCAGCCGAGCAGCGCGATGCCGGTGCCCTCGGGGAGTCCGGGGACGGCGGCTGCCGCGGCGAAGGCGGCCGGCACGAGCGTCGCGCACCCGAAGCCCGCCAGAGCGAAGCCGGCCAGAGCGAGCGGGTAGACCGGCGCGGCGACGATCAGCAGCGCCCCCGCGGCGATGACCAACCCCCCGGCGCGGGCGATGCTGCCTCTGCCCCAGCGGTCGGTCATCGGGTCGCCGAGAAGCCGGCCGACGAACTGCGCGCCGAGCGCGACGGTGAGCCCCAGTCCGGCGACGACGGTGGGCGCGCCGGCCTCCCGGCCGAGATAGAGCGCGGCCCAGTTGTTGGCGACGTCCTCGACGAGGGTGCCGCAGATCGCCAGCAGCACGAGCGGCAGGAGGAGGCGCCATGCCAGTCCACGCCGTCGCGGGGCCACGCCGACGGCGTCGGCATGGCGGTGCTGCTGCTCCTCGGCAGCACGCAACTCCGCTCGGACCGGAGCCGGCACGATCGCGAGGCGGCAGGCGAGCAGTGCGACGACGGCCCACACCGCACCGTTGACGACCATCTGCAGGCCGAGGTCGACCTCAGCGGCAGCGGCGCCCGCCCCGATCGCGCCACCGGTGGCGGCGCCGACCGACCACAGGGCGTGGAAGGAGTTCATCACCGAGCGCCCTCGCCACTGCTCGACGACGACGGCCTGCACGTTCTGGGCGGCGTCCACGATCGCATCGAACGCACCGGCCAGCACGAGGGCCGCGGCGAAGAGCCACACGACGTCGCTGAGGCCGGCGAACGCCATGGCGAGGGCGAGCGCTGCCGAGCCGATCGCGTTGGTGCGCAGCGTTCCGAGGCGTCGGATGACGCGGCCCCCGAAGCCCGCGGCGAGCATCGCGCCGGCCGGGAAGGCCACCACCAGCAGCCCGAACTGGCTGTTGCTGAGCTCGAAGGCGGACTTGATCTCGGGATAGCGCGGCAGCAGCGTGCTGAACAGGACACCGTTGGTGAAGAACATCAGCGCCACACCCGCCCGCGCCCGGCCCGGCGTCGCGGAGGTGCGGGGCGCGCTGTCCACCACGGAAACCTACTCCGGCCGCGGTGCGTCCTCAGAGGCGCGAGCCCCTGCTCAGCCGTCGGGCCCGGTCGCGCGCGACGTCAGGCGGGCCACGACGTCGCGCGGCTCGTCGACCCACAGCCCGACGCGGCCCGCACTCAGCATTCCCCGCGAGGTGCTCACCACCTGAGCGCCGCCGAGGATCAGCTCGACGTTCGTGCGCACGTTCACCCCGACCAGGAGGAGGTCGTCCTCCTGGTGCAGCGACGTCATCAGGCCCTCGTACTCGTGCTCGACCGCGCGGGACCGGACGACGACGTCGAGCGGCACCCGCACCCAGGTGCGGCTTCCGTTGCGGATCAGGAGATAGTCGTCTGTCAGCAGATGCGGGCGCGCCCGCGAGGCCGCCAGCTGACCGAGCATCCAGAGCACGCCCCACACGCCCAGCACGAGCACCGGCACGCGGATCGCGTGCGCCCACCCGGCGTCGATCGAGCGGAGCACCACCTCGACGACGACCACCTCGGTGGCCGATCCGATGATCCAGAGCCAGAGCATCGGCCCGGAGAGCTGGGCGTAGCCGAGGGGGGTCGCCTCCGGCGGCACATCGGGGCGTCGCGCGATCCACCGCGCCAGGGAGCGGTAGAGCGCCAGTTCCTGGCCGATCTCGAAGGCCACCCGACTCGCCACCTGCCTCAGGTTCATCGCCGCCCCCTCCTCGGTGCCGGTGTCAGGTTCAGGTCGATCTGGCGCTGGAGCACACCGCGCGCCGTCGTCTCGTCGAGGTTGCCGCTGAGCATCTGGACGGCGAGGCCGTCGACCAGCGCGACCAACGCGGTCGCTACCTCCTCGCGCGTGGCGGTCGCCTCGGCCTCCGCGTCGAGGGCGGCGCGTGCCTGGTCGGCCACGAAGTCCCGGAGCGCGGCGTTGCTCGCCTCGAGCTCGCGGGCGACGTCGGGCCGCGAGGCGGCGTAGGCCATGAAGGCCAGCGCGACGCGCGCGTCGTCACCCGAGTCCTCCCCTGTCGAGGGCAGGAGGGTCGCCAGGACGGCGCCGACCATGTCGCGCGGGCCGGGGGCTTCGCCCAGGGCCGCCACCGCGGCCTCCATCCGCACCGCGATGCGCGCGCTCGCCGTCGCCATCGCGAAGCGCACCATGGCGTCCTTGGAGGGGAAGTAGTGCTGCACCAGTCCCGCGGTGACGCCTGCCTCGGCCGCGACGCGTCGCAGACTGATCGACTCGAGTCCGTCGCGGGCCGCCACGCGCAGCAGGGCTCCGGCGACGAGTTCGCGGCGTTCGTGCGCGTCGACCTGCTTGGGCATGACCCGACCGTGTGGCATTGCGACTGCAATGTCAAAAGGAGTCGGCGACGTCCATGCCATCTCGGGCACGATGAGGAGGTCGGGTCCGACTGATCGAAGGAGTGTCGATGACTGCCCAGAGCCCCCTCGCCGTGACGGGCTCCACCGGCGCGATCGGCGGCCTGGTGGCTCGAGGCCTCGCCGCGGCCGGGGTTCATCAGCGGCTCCTGGTGCGCGACGCCGCTCGCGCACCGCAGCTGGAGGGCGCCGACGTCGTCGAAGCGGCCTACGGCGACACCGCCGCAGCGCACCGGGCGCTGGAGGGCGTGAGCGTGTTGTTCATGGTCTCGGCGTCGGAGTCGGCCGACCGGGTGAAGCAGCACGTCGGGTTCGTGGACGCCGCGGCGGCCGCCGGCGTGGGGCACATCGTCTACACCTCGTTCGTGGGCGCGGCACCCGATGCGGTGTTCACCCTGGCGCGCGACCACTTCGCCACCGAGGAGCGGATCAGGGCCAGCGGCATGGCGTACACCCTCCTGCGCGACAACCTCTACCTCGACTTCCTCCCGAGCCTCGCCGGCGAGGACGGCGTGATCCGCGGCCCCGCCGGGAGCGGCCGTGTCGCCGCGGTCGCGCGCGCCGACGTCGGGCGCTGCGCGGCCGCCGTCCTGCTGGACCCCGCGGCTCACCGCGACGCCGCGTACGAGCTCACCGGCCCCGAGGCGCTCTCCATGGCCGACGTCGCCGCGATCGTGGGCGAGCAGCAGGGCCGCGCCGTCAGCTACCACGACGAGACGATCGAGGAGGCCTACGCCTCCCGCCTGCAGTGGCCCGCCCCCGACTGGCAGTACGACGCCTGGGTGTCGACCTACACCTCGATCGCCGCGGGCGAGCTCTCCGCCGTCAGCGACGACGTCCGGCGGCTGACGGGGCGGTCACCGGTCGGCCTCCGCGAGCTGCTGGTGGCGGAGGGCGGCGCCTGACGCCGTCCGCTCAGTGCGCCATGTCGACGAAGCGCGAGTAGTGGCCCTGGAAGGCCACGGTGATGTCGCGGGTGGCGCCGTTGCGGTGCTTGGCGACGATGAGGTCGGCCTCCCCGGGGCGGGTCGACTCCTTCTCGTAGACGTCCTCGCGGTGGAGCAGGATCACCATGTCGGCGTCCTGCTCGAGGGATCCCGATTCACGCAGGTCGCTCATCATCGGCTTCTTGTCGGCGCGCTGCTCGGGGCCACGGTTGAGCTGGGACAGGGCGATGATCGGCACCTCGAGCTCCTTGGCGAGCAGCTTGATCTGCCGGGAGAACTCCGAGACCTCGAGCTGGCGCGACTCGACCTTCTTGCCCGAGCTCATCAGCTGCATGTAGTCGATGACGATCAGGCGCAGGTCGTGGCGCTGCTTGAGGCGGCGGGCCTTGGCCCGGATCTCCATCATCGTCATGTTCGGGCTGTCGTCGATGAACATCGGCGCGCTGGACACCTTCGCCATGTGGCGGGCGAGCTTGTCCCAGTCCTCGTTCGACATGTTGCCGTTGCGGATGTGGTTGAGCGGCACCTTCGCCTCGGCCGAGAGCAGTCGCATCGCGATCTCCGAGCGCGACATCTCCAGGCTGAAGAAGACGCTCGACATGTTGTTGGCGATGGAGGCGGAACGGCAGAAGTCCAGAGCGAGCGTCGACTTACCCATCGCGGGGCGAGCCGCGACGATGATCATCTGACCCGCGTGCAGGCCGTTCGTGAGCTCGTCGAAGTCGGCGAAGCCGGTCGGGACGCCGTAGATGCCGGCCTCGCGGTTGCCGATCGCCTCGATCTCGTCGAGGACGCCCTCCATGATGTCGCTGAGCGGCGCGTAGTCCTCCGCCGCGCGGCGATCGGTGATCGCGAAGACCTCCGCCTGCGCGCGGTCGACGATGGCGTCGACCTGACCCTCGCCGGCGAAGCCGATCTGGGTGATCCGCATGCCCGCGTCGACCAGCCGTCGCAGGATCGCCTTCTCGCGCACGATCTCGGCGTAGAACTCGGCGTTCGCCGCGATCGGCACGTTGGCGGCGAGCGTGTGCAGGTAGGCCGCCCCGCCTACGCGCTGCAGCTGGCCCGTGCGCTGCAGCTCGGCGGAGACCGTGACCATGTCGACCGGCTCGCTGCGGCCGAAGAGGTCGATGATGGCGTCGAAGACGGTCTCGTGGCTCGGGCGATAGAAGTCGACCCCGCGCAGCACGTTGGAGACCTCGCCGATGGCGTCCTTGGAGATCAGCATCGCGCCGAGGACCGACTGCTCGGCGGCCATGTCCTGCGGGGGCGTACGGTCACCATCGCGGCGTGGCGCCGCACCCGGCTCGAAGGGAGACGGGCCGTCGCCCCAGGCCTGCATCTGGGCCTCGAACGGCGGCTCGAAGGGAGGCTCGGTGAATCCGTGTTGATCGGACTCGGTGACACTCACGGCTGCTCCCCGGGACGGGCGGTGGGTTCGGCTCGGGCACTGATGTGCTCGAGGCTAGGTCGGGCCACCGACAGAATCGCCGGCGGTTCTCGACCCCGCCAGGCGGCTCTCGACGACCCGGATGCCGGCGTCGTCGCACTCGCGCGATCGATCGATCCGACGCCGCAACGTACGAGGCGGGAGGGCCGCGACGAAAGGGGCCCATCCACAGCGCGCTCGAGGACCTGGGGATATTCGGCCCCGGACCGTGGACGACACGCCAAGCGGTGTGCACAGCCTGGGGAGTGGACTGTGGACGAGTGTCGTCCCACGCGTCACAGTAGACCGCTGACCTGGGGTTTTGTCGCTCCACACCTGTGGATAGAAAACTCCCGACAGGTTTCTCGGTTCTCGTGGCGTTCACGCGGGTGTTGCGTGCCGGTTTATCGACAAAGCGTGGTCCCCATCGGGTTCTCCACAGATGCAGAGCTTTGTCCACAGGGTGCCGCGCGTGACTCTTGCGTGACGTCGGCGCAAACGGGCCGGCCTCGATGACGGGTCCGGTGAGCGGCCGGCACGACCCGGTTCGGCGCAGGCCGGCGCGACCGGACGCCGGGCGCGCGGAACGACGGCGGTTCTGCCGGGCGCCCGACCGTGAGACCGACCGGGAGATCGGGCGGTTGGCGTTGCCGGCGTTCCTCGCGCTCGTCGCCGAGCCCCTGTTCCTCCTCAGCGATGCCGCCGTCGTCGGACATCTCGGCACGACCGAGCTCGCCGGCCTCGGCATCGCCGCCGTGGTGCTGCAGACCGTCGTCGGTCTCTGCGTGTTCCTCGCCTACGGCACGACCGCTGTCGTCGCCCGCCGCCTCGGCGCCGACGACCTGGCCGGCGCGCTACGGCAGGGCGTCGACGGACTCTGGCTCGCCGTCGTGATCGGGCTGGCCGCCACCGCCGCGACCATCGTGGCGGCGCCTCGCCTCACCGCCGCCTTCGGTGCGGAGGAGCCGGTACGGGCGGATGCCGAGCAGTACCTCGTCGTGGCGGCGCTCGGCTACATCCCGCTCCTGCTGATGCTCGCCGCGACCGGCGTCCTGCGCGGGCTCCAGGACACCCGGACCCCGTTGGTGGTCGCCGTCGCGGGCAACCTGCTGAACATCGTCTTGAACGTGGTGCTCGTCCACGGCGTCGGCGGCTTCGCCGGCATCGGGCTGGTGGGCTCCGCGCTGGGCTCCCTCGTCGCGCAGGTCGCGAGCGCTGCTGCCCTGGTCGTCGTCGTCGCGCGGGCAGCCCGACGCCACGCTGCGGCGCTTCGACCTCGGTGGAGCGGTGTGCGCGGCGCCGCCCGGGCGGGAGTGCCGCTCATCGTGCGCACCCTGACGCTGCGGGCCGCGATCGTGATCACGCTGTTCGCCGTCACGATCGGGGAGAGAGGCGACTCCACCGCCATCGCCACCCACCAGCTCGCCGTCACGATCTGGACATTCCTGGCGTTCGTGCTGGACGCCATCGCGATCGCCGGACAGGCGATCACCGGCCGCTCGCTCGGCGCGGGCGACCTGGTCGCCACGCGGCGCACCACGACGCGGATGACGCAATGGGGGCTCGCGGCAGGCGTGCTCACCGGTGTCGGGTTGGCGGCGTCGGCACCATGGGTCGGCGCACTTTTCACCACCGACGACGCCGTGCGCGCCGCGCTCGTGCCCGTGCTCGTCGTCGCGGCGCTCGGGCAGCCGATCGCGGGCGTGGTCTTCGTGCTCGACGGCGTGCTGATCGGTGCGGGCGACGGCCGCTACCTCGCCGTCGCCGGGCTGACGGTGCTCGGCCTCACCGCACCCGCCCTCGCAGCGACGGTCTGGCTCGGCGGCGGGCTGGTCGCGGTGTGGGGCGTGTTCGTCCTCGCGTTCATGGGCGGTCGGCTCGTCACGTTGGCCACGCGTGCTCGGAGCGAGACGTGGATGCGTGCCGGCGCGACGCTGGACGACTGAGCGTCGCGACCTGCTCTCCGGGTCTCGCGCCGGTCGCAGAGCGACCTCCTCGACCACCAGTGGACCGTGGGCGATTCCGGTGGTTGAGGAGCCTGGTCCTAAGGAACGAGGGGCCGGACGTCACGACCATCAGCGACGTGACGTGCGAGGCACCGGGTCGCCAGGCCGGGAAATGCGCCGACGACCGCCCCCGGTAGTCCGGGAGCGGCCGTCGTCAGCCGGAGGTCGAGACCTCAGGCAGGGATCACGTTGAGCGACACGGCGACGGAGACGTCGTCGTGCAGCTTCACCGAGACGGCGTGGACGCCGAGCGACTTGATCGGGTTCGCGACCACGACCGAGCGCTTGTCGATCGACTCGCCGGCCACCTCGCCGAGAGCATCGGCGATGTCGGTGACGGTGACGGAGCCGAACAGACGACCCTCGGCACCCGCGCGGACCTTCAGGTCGACCGGCGCGGACTCCAGCTTCGCCTTGATCTGGTCGGCGTGGGCCTGGTCGCGCACGGCCTTCTTGGTGCGCGAGGCCTTGATCGAGTCGACCTGCTTCTGGCCGCCGCGGGTCCAGCGGACCGCGACGCCACGGGGCACGAGGTAGTTACGGCCGTAGCCGTCCTTGACCTCGACGACGTCACCGGGCGAACCGAGGCCGTCGACCTCCTGGGTGAGGATGAGCTTCATCGTCGTATCCCCTCTCAGCGACCGGTCGAGGTGTAAGGGAGCAGCGCGAGCTCGCGCGCGTTCTTCACCGCGATGGCCACGTCGCGCTGGTGCTGGACGCAGTTGCCGGTGACCCGACGGGCGCGGATCTTGCCGCGGTCGGAGATGAACTTGCGGAGCAGCGTGGCGTCCTTGTAGTCGACGCCGGTCGCCTTCTCCTTGCAGAACTGGCAAACCTTCTTCTTCGGCTTGCGCATCACTGCCTTGGCCATTGTGGTGCTTCCTCTCTAGAAGCCCGGCCCCGAGTGGTTACGGAGCCGGAATGGTGCAGGTGGATGGATGGATGTGGAGCTGAACCGGTCAGAACGGGGGCTCGTCGCCGACCCCGGGAGCGCCCCACGGGTCACGAGCGGCACCGCCGCCCTGACCGCCGGGCTCGCCGCCGGACTGGCTCGGCGCCGGCGTGGCCCACGGGTCGTTGGCCGGGGCGGCGGAGTACCCACCGCCCTGACCTCCCTGGCCACCCTGGCCGCCGTACCCGCCGCCGCCCGAGCGCTGGGCACGCTGCACCTTGGCGGTGGCGTACTTCAGCGACGGGCCGACTTCCTCGACCTCGAGCTCGAAGACGGTGCGCTTCTCCCCCTGGGGGGTCTCGTACGAGCGCTGCTTCAAGCGGCCCTGGACGACGACACGCATGCCCTTCTGCAGCGACTCCGCCACATTCTCGGCCGCCTGGCGCCACACCGAGCAGGAGAGGAACAGCGCTTCGCCGTCCTTCCAGTCGTTGGTCTGGCGGTCGAAGGTGCGCGGCGTCGACGCGATGCGGAAGTTGGCCACCGCAGCCCCCGACGGCGTGAAACGCAGTTCGGGGTCGTCGACGAGGTTGCCGACCACGGTGATGACGGTCTCGCCTGCCATGTCGTCTCCTGGAGTTCTGATCCGGATATGTCGGACACCATGCTGTCGCGCGGTACCGACATTGGGACAGCGGCTGTCCACAGACGCCGCCCCGGGGACGGCGTCGGACGCCGTCGTGAGTCCTCAGGGGCTAGACGCCCTGAGCACCCCGGTCGCTCAGTGAGCGTCGGGGCGCAGCACCTTGGTGCGGAGCACGGACTCGTTGAGGGTGAGCTGGCGGTCGAACTCCTTGACCGTGGCCGGCTCGGCCGTGAGGTTGATGATGGCGTAGATGCCCTCGGCGTTCTTCTTGACCTCGTAGGCCAGGCGACGACGACCCCACACGTCGATGTTCTCGACGGTACCGCCGTCCTTGCGGATGACGTTGAGGTACTTGTCGAGCGACGGCTGAACCGTGCGCTCCTCCAGGCTGGGGTCGAGGATGACCACGACTTCGTATGCGCGCAAAGCGGTCTCCACCTCCTTCGGACTCGGCGGCCACGGTCTCTCCGTGGCAGGAGGGCCTTGCAGTTGCCCCCCGCCGGGATTCCATCGGCGGATCCGGCGTGGTGGGGACCCTTCAACCTACCAGCGTGCTAGGACACGCGGGGAATTCGCGTGACGGCCACCGCTGATCCCCAGACGACGCCGACCGCAGACCCCTCGGCCGACCTGGGGACGGCGGGCGCGGGGCGAGCGGTGGCGCTCCTACCGTGCCCGGATGCGAGGTCGCCGTGGCCTGCTCGAAGGCCGCTACCGGATCGGGCAGCCCGTCGGCGCCGGAGGTGGGGGCGTGGTCTGGCGGGCGCGCGAGGTCGGCGCCGGTGCGGGCTACGCCTTCGACGTGGCGATCACCGTGCGCGAACCGACGTCCACCGGGTTCGTGGCGCGGACGACACTCCCGCGGCACCCCCACGTGCTGACGCCGCGCTGGTGCTCTCCCGACGGCAGGTTCGAGGTGTGCGACCTGGTGCGGGGCGGCAGTCTCGCCGCCCTGCGCGCCCATGGCGCCCTGAGCGACCAGGTGGTGCGCTGTCTGCTCGACCAAGTACTGCAGGCGCTCGGTGCGCTGCACGCCGTCGGGCTGGTGCACGGCGACATCAAGCCGAGCAACCTGCTGCTCGATCCGACCGAGACCAGGCCACGGCTGCGTGTGGCCGACTTCGACACCCTGTGCTTCGCGGGCCCGTCGGCGCCGGGGCTCCCCGGCTCGTCAACCGCCGGCACGCGGGCCTTCCTCGCGCCGGAGCGACGCGCGGGACTGCCCGTGCTGCCGGCGCACGACGTCTACGCGGCGGGCGTGACCGCGCGGGCAGTCGGGCGCCGCCGGGCCGGGCCGCTCGACACCGTGCTCGACGCGATGACGCGGGTCGATGCCGCCCGCCGTCCGAGCCCCGTCGAAGCGCTCGACCGGCTCCGGTCGCTGCCCGCCGCACCGCCCGCGCCCTGGCCGGTCGTGCCCGACCGGTTCGCCGACCCAGGCGGCCGGCGGTGGCGGTGGCCGTGGCGGTGGCGGTGACCAAGCCCTCGCCTGGGCCGCGAGCCATCCACCCGGGTGAATCTCCCGGATTCGGGCCCGAATGCGGCCGGGTTCCGCCAGTTCCTCCCGGTCAATGGGGAGAAACACCGGGTACCCGGTGTTTCTCCTCCATCCCCGACGAAGCTCCCGCCACCTACTGGAACAACACCGGGTTCTGGGCGACCGGCTCGGCGACACCGCCGAGGGAGACGGCGGCGATCAGACCCTCGATGCTGTCCGCGATCGCGAAGCTGGCCCAGATGCAGGTGGCGTCGGGGCCGCTGGACCAGGTGTCGCTGAGGGAGTCGATCCGGGTCTGGCCGTCGAGGGTGTAGAAGTCGACCGTGAGCGTCACGCCGTCGGGCACGCCCTCGACGACGAACTCGGCCGACACGGTCTGACCGGGTGCGACGTTGGCGAGGATCATCGGCTCGTCGAGCGAGCTCGAACCCGCGCACTCGCCCTCGGTTCCCGATGGCACCCAGCCGGCCGAGGTGACCGCGCCACCCACCTGGCCCTCGGGCACCGACGGCACCTCGTCCACGTACGGCGAGACGTAGGAGGGATCGCCTCCGTCGTCGGCGATGTCGAGCACCGCCTCCGCCAGGTTCACCGGCACGATCAGCGCCGAGCCCTGGGTGATCGCCCCGGCGTCCTGCGACTGGGCGGTGATCACGCGCGTGTTCAGGCCGATGATCTCGCCGTCGTCGTTGATCGAGGGTCCGCCGGAGTTGCCCGAGCCGAGGCGGACGTCGCTGTCGATGGCACCGCGCTCGGTGCCGACGATCGGGTCGGCCTGGAAGGTCGAGACGACGCCCTCGGTCACGGTGAGCGGGCGGTCGCCGTCGGCGGCCACGTTGCCGATCGAGGGGTAGCCCAGCGCGACGATCCGGTCGCCGGTGCGCAGGTCGTCGCTGTCGCCGATCGGCAACGGCTCGGGCAGCTCGAGCTCGTCGGTGTCGACCTCGCCGCCGTCGATGTCGGCGTCGATCTGGAGCACGGCGATGTCGAGGTAGCCGTCGGAGACGATCGGGTGTGCGCGGTAGCGGGCCGCTGCCGGGGCGTCGTCGCTCCCCGAGGTGAAGGAGACGGTCAGGTACGCGGGGTCGGGATACTCCGAGCCCTGCCCGGGGGCGTTCGGGTCGCCGACGTGGGCGTTGGTGAGGATCCGCCCGTCCTCGGAGATCACGCTGCCCGAGCCGGTCCACATCGCCGAACCCGTCTCGTCGACGGCGGTCAGAAGCACGGTCGCCGCCTTGGCGCGGTCGAGCTCGGCCTCGCTGAGTCCGGCGACCTGCGTGGCCGCGGAGCCCGGCTCGTCGTCGTCGCCGCCGATCAGGGTGGCCGCCGCGATCCCGCCGCCGACCAGGGCGAGGACGCCGACCACGCCACCCACCAGCGCTGCCGAGCGCAGCCGCTTCTTGCGCACGATCGCGGCCGACGCCTCGCCCGCGGCCACGACCGGGACGACCTCGATCTCGTACCCCGCGGTCGGGTGCCCGAGGCTGATCTCGACCGGCTCGTCGATCTGCAGCGCGGTGATGCGCTCGCCGTCCACATAGGAGCCGCCGGTGGAGTGGTCCACGAACCACCAGCCGTCGGGCCGCGGCTCGACGACGGCGTGCTGCCGCGAGACGGCGGTGTCGTCGGCGACGACCTCGAATCCCGGGTCGCGTCCGATCCGCACGAGGGTGCCCGCGGCGAACCGCAGGTCGGTGTCGAGACGACGGCGGATCAGCAGGCCCGGCCCGGACGGCGCGCCCACGGGGGGAATGCCTCCCGGCGCCGTCGGGGCGCTGCCCGCCAGGACCGTGGTCTGCATCGGCGGCTGGTAGCCGGGCGCAGCGGGGACTGCCGGCCCGGGGTGCGGCGCCGACGTCGGCGCGGCGGGGCCGGGCGGGGCCGAGGCAGGGGGAGCGAACGGCTGACCGCCCGAGGTCGGCGGGGCCCCGTGAGCGGACGGCGTGACCGTGACGGTGAGCGTGAACCCGCGGCCCTGGTCGCCGAGGCCGATCGTCGTGGTGCCGACGAGTGCAGCGCCGGGCAGTCGGTGTCCGTTGACCCAGGTCCCGAGGGAGCTGCCGAGGTCGACGACCTCCCAGCCCTCGCCCACCGCGCGGATCTCGGCGTGCTGGCGCGAGACCGTCGGGTCGGGCACGACGATGTCGCACGTCTCCTCGCGGCCGATCCGGAAGGCCCGCGGCGAGTCCGCCGTCCAGGTCTGGGTCGGGGACTGGATCACGATGGTGCTCATGGCGCCTCCGTCGGTGTCTGCAGCGATCCGCAAGGCGACACGACCGGTCACCGAACGCCGAGCGTAGAACCTGCGTGGCCCTCCTGTCCGGTCTCTGGTCGGCCGGTCTGCACCGGTACGACGACGTGGGTTGCGTGGGCCGATCTCGAGGCAGGCGTCGGCCCGCACGTCTCCGACCCAGGTCCGCGCGCGCGGTCGGGTCGTGTGCCCCTCACCGACCCCGACGTCGGGCTCGGGCACACGACCCTGCCGGGCCGCGCAGCGGTGTCGGAGGCGCGCCGTAGGGTGCCGCTCATGAGCAGCTCCCTGGCGATCGGTGCCCACGTCGACCAGACCGACCCGATCGCCGAGGCGGCGGCTCGCCGGGCGCCGCTGGTGCAGTTCTTCCTCGGCGACCCGCAGGGTTACAAGGGCCCGGAGATCGCCTACGAGGGCGGTGCCGACAAGCTCCGCGCGGACGCCGAGGCGGCCGGGGTCGACCTCTACGTGCACGCGCCCTACATCATCAACATCGCCACCACCAACAACCGGATCCGGATCCCGAGCCGCAAGCTGCTCCAGCAGCACCTCGACGCGGCCGCCTCGATCGGCGCCAAGGGCCTGATCGTGCACGGCGGCCACGTGAACAAGGCCGACGACCCCGAGAAGGGCTTCGACAACTGGCGCAAGGCCATCGAGGCGACCGAGATCAGCATTCCGCTGCTGATCGAGAACACCGCGGGCGGGGAGAACGCGATGACCCGCTACCTCGATCGCATCGGTCGGGTCTGGGATGCGATCTCCTCTGCCGAGGGCTCCGACATGGTGGGGTTCTGCCTCGACACCTGCCACGCCCACGCGGGCGGCAACGCGCTCGAGACGGTGGTCAACGACGTCCGCGCCCTCACCGGCCGGATCGACCTGGTGCACTGCAACGACTCTCGCGACGCCTTCGACTCCGGCGCGGACCGGCACGCCAACTTCGGCGCCGGCCAGATCGACGCCGACCTGCTGGCCGCCGTCGTACGCGACGCCGGTGCGCCGGTCGTCTGCGAGACGCCGGGTGGCGCGGCCGAGCACGCAGCCGACTTCGCCTGGCTGCGCGAGCGCCTCTGACCCGCTTCCGTTCCGGACTCGCCTGGTTGAGTACCCGGTCAACCGGGGATTCCTCCACTCGCGCACCCAGTTCCTGATGTTGTCAGCCGAAGTTCCGGCCGACAACATCAGGAATCCCCGGCCAGCCGGGGACTCATCCCGGGGGCCGCAGGCGACCGGCCACGACCCCGGCTAGCCTCGACGTCGTGCTGAGCGTGCGACCCATCCCCGAGGCGACCCACCTCGCCTTCATCGCCGCGCAGCCCTCGGCGAGCTTCCTGCAGACGCCCGCGTGGGCGCAGGTGAAGAGCGAGTGGCGCGCGGAGTCACTGGGTTGGTTCGACGGCGAGGAACTGGTCGGTGCCGGTCTGGTCCTCTACCGCCAGCTGCCGAAGCTGCGCCGCTTCCTGGCCTACCTGCCCGAGGGGCCGGTCATCGACTGGCACGCCGACGACCTCGCCGCCGCGCTCACGCCGCTGGCGGTGCACGCGAAGAAGTCCGGCGCGTTCGGCGTCCGGATGGGTCCGCCGGTCGTCACCCGACGCTGGGATGCCGCCGCGATCAAGGGCGGCCTGGCCGATCCCGCCGTGCGCAAGCTCGACGACGTCGCCCCGACAGCGCGCGACGCGGCCGGCGCCCGGGTGGTCTCGCAGTTGCACGAGCTCGGCTGGCGTCCCCAAGGGCTGGACGGCGGGTTCGCGGCCGGTCAGCCGCGGCACGTGTTCCAGATCCCGCTGCGGGTCACCGAGGCAGACGGTCCGGGCGGGGCGGGCGGAGCCGTCACTCGTCAGCGCACCGAGGTCGAGGTGCTCGCGGGCATGAACCAGCTGTGGCGCCGCAACATCAAGCGCGCCGACCGCGACGGCGTCGAGGTGAGCCAGAGCAGCCTCGCCAGCCCCGACGACCTGGCCGCCTTCCACGCCCTCTACGTCCACACCGCCGAGCGCGACCACTTCACCCCACGCGGCATCGGCTATTTCCGCACGATGCTCGCGGCGCTGGGCGCGGAGAGTCCCGACCGTATCCGGCTCTGGCAGGCCCGTCACGAGGGCGACCTGGTCGCCGCGACGATCGCGATCCGGGTGGGCGACCACGCCTGGTACTCCTACGGCGCGTCGTCGACGGAGAAGCGCGAGGTGCGCGGCTCGAACGCGATCCAGTGGGCGATGATCCGCGACGCCCTTGCCGCGGGGGCGAGCGTCTACGACCTGCGCGGCATCACCGAGACCCTCGACGCCGACGACCCGCACGCGGGTCTGATCCAGTTCAAGGTCGGCACCGGCGGCGAGGCGGTCGAGTACGCGGGGGAGTGGGATCTCCCCCTCAACCGGCCCCTCTACCGCGCTTTCGACCTCTACATGCGGCGGCGGTGACCGACCGATGAGCGCGAGGAGCCCCCGCGGACGTAGCCCGAGGAACGAGGGCCGCCGGAGCGAGCCACCGCAGTGCTCGGCGAAGGAGGAGCGATGAGCCTCACCCTGACCGTCGACGGCGCGCGGTGGCGCGCCCATCTGCGTGACCTCGCGGACCGGACGCCGGGGCTGGTCCCCGTCGTCAAGGGCAACGGGTACGGGTTCACCCGCGGCCGGCTCGCTCGCCGCGCCGCCTGGCTCGGCGTCGACACCCTGGCCGTCGGCACCTACGCCGAGCTGCCCGACGTCGCCTCCCGTTTCGACGGCTCCCTGCTGGTGCTGACCCCGTGGCGCCCGTTCGTGCCCGACCTTGAACCCGCCCTCGCCAAGCGCGTGGTCCACACCCTGGGCCGGGTGGAGGACGTGGAGGCCCTGCTCGCCCGCCAGCCCGACGCCCGGTTCGTGCTCGAGCTGCTGACCAGCATGCAGCGACACGGATTCCGCGCCCGCGAGCTGTGGGCCGCCGCGGAGCGCCTCCGTTCACTGAACACCGGTCGGCTCGAGGGGGTGGCCCTGCACCTCCCGCTCGCCCAGGGGTCGCACCTGGGCGAGGTGCACCGGCTCGTGAACGACGCGATCGGCGCGGGGTTGCGCGGGCTCGACACGCTCTGGGTCAGCCACCTGACCTCCTCCGAGCTCGCCACGGTGCGACAGTCCTACGCCGATTTCGCCATCCGCCCGCGCATCGGCACCCAGCTCTGGCTCGGTGACCGCGATGCCCTGCGGGTGCGTGCGACCGTGCTCGACGTGCACGCCGTCGAGCGCGGCGACTCCTTCGGCTACCGCTCCCGGACGGCGCCCAAGGGCGGCCACCTCGTCGTCGTCAGCGGTGGTACCGCGCACGGCATCGGCTTGGAGGCTCCGACCGGCGATCACTCCTTGAAGTCGCGTGCGGCCACCGTCGCCCGCGGGGGCATGGACGCCGTCGGCTTCGTGCGCTCCCCCTTCAGCATCGACGGCAAGCAGCGGCTCTTCGCCGAGCCACCGCACATGCAGGCGTCGATGTTGTTCGTGCCGGCAGGCGCCCACGTGCCGCGGATCGGCGACGAGGTCGACGTCCGGGTCCGCTACACCGCGACGACCTTCGACCACATCGTCGTCACCGACTGAGAGACGGCGCCACCGCGTCGCTCCGGGGCGACCGAGCTGCGTCGGGTCGCAGCACCTGCCCGACCACCCGCGCGACCACCCACACCGTGGCTCCCGCGTGGGCGAGCACGCCGAACCATGCGAACGCGGGCGGGCCGTCCCGTCCGGGATCGAGGTAGCCGCCGGCGGCCCACGTCGTCAGCGCGAACATCAGCAGCACCGCGGCCTGCCAGGTCACGACATGGCGCCAGCGCACCGGAGCCAGGGCTGCCAGCGGCAGCAGCCAGAGCGCCTGCTGCGCCTCGACGTGCACGCTGAGCACCAGCACCCCGCCGACGACCAGCAGCACGACGTCGGCCAGCTCCGGACGGCGCGGCGCGAGCACCACCACGGCGGCCACGACCGCCACCCACGTCCCGATCAGGAGAAGCGAGATCGGCAGCAGCACGCCGTCGGGCACCCCGACGACCTGGTCGAGCAGCCACCAGATCGAGCCGTTGGACGGGCTGTCGACGCGCGCGTCGCCGACCTGGTCGCGCAACGATCCGGCCACGGCGGAGCGCCACTGGCCGCGATCGGAGGCGAATCCGGGCAGGTTGACCAGGAGCCAGGCGGACAGGCCGGTCGCACAGACCCGCAGCACGGTGTGCCAGGTGCGGGTGCGCACGGCCAGGAGGACGATCGCCACGACCACCCAGACCGCCCACCATGACGCCGCCACTCCCGCCCCGAGAAGCGCTCCCGCGACCAGCGCGGAGCGCGGTGCGCTCGACCGGGTGAGCACGCAGACGCCGGCGGTGACGAGCCCGACGGCGAGCAGCTCCCACGAGACCAGACCGAGCACCACCAGCAGCGGCGAGCCCGCGACGACGACGGCGTCCCACGGCGACCGACGGGCGCCTCGCCCACCGGACGTCTCCGACCCTCGGCTCGACACCGAGCCGAGGGCGCCGGCCAGGAGCACCACGATCAACAGCGCCACCGCCGCCAGCCCGACGGCGTTCACGGCCACGAAGAGGCTGCGTTCGTGCGTCACGTCGTCGGCCACGGCCACGTCCTCGACCGGCTGGTCGCCGCGCGCGCCGACGTCGGGACTGCCGCTGAGCAGGTGCGTCACCCGGGCGGCGGCGTAGCCCCACAGGGCCTCGAGGGCAGGGCGGTCGGCCGGCACGTACCGGCCCAGGGTCGCCGAGTCGGCGGTCCAGGGCCAGGTCAGCTCGACCAGGCCGTCGTCGAGGTAGGCGTCGGCGATCTGCGATCCGCACAGCCGCGAGGACGCCAACCCCGCGTCGTCCCAGTCGTCCTGCGCGCAGACGGTCTTGGTGAGCGCGCCGAGTGCCATCGCGCACGAGGTCACGATCAGCAGGACGGCGAGCACGCGACGCCAGCCGGCCCGGCTGCTGCCGTCCGACACGACGGCGCGTGTGCCGGTCGGGCCGGAGAGCAGCGCGAGCAGCGACTCGCCGAGACCCTCGCGTGACGCGGGCGAGCTCGGCGGCGGAACCTCGGTCACCGACGCTGTGGTCGCTGCTGGCTGCGCGCTGCCTGGGCCTGGCTCGGGCAACCGAGCAGGCCGCACGAGGTCGGCGACGATGTCGGCTCGGGACTCGACGGAGGGGTCGGAGGCGTGAACGTCGGCTCAGGATCCGGCGTCGGCTCCGGCGTCGGCTCGGGCGACGGAGGAGCCGTCTGCGTCGGCTCGGGATCGGGCGTCTTGGTCGGCTTGGGCGTGCGCGTGGGCCTGGGGGGCGGCGTGTACGGCTCGTGACCGGCCTCGGGCGGGTCGCCCTCGACGAAGGCCGGCTCCGGGAAGTCCTCCTCCGGGAGGCCCTCCATCGCGTAGCCCATCGCCGCGGTCCAGGTCCGCGCCGGGTAGGCCCCGCCGAAGTAGGAGGGCAGCCAGTCCTTGAGCTGCTCGTTGCCCTGACCGCGCACGTACATGACGGCGGTCGCCAGCTGCGGGGTGTATCCCACGAACCAGGCCGAGGAGACCCCGCCGGCGCCGTTCGTCGCGGTGCCCGTCTTCCCGGCCGCGGGGCGGCCGAGCTGGAGCGCCTCGAAGCCCGAGCCGGACGGCGTGACGACCTGCTGCAGCGCGTAGGAGACGTCGGAGGCGATGTCCTCGCCGATCGCGCGGTCGGTCTCGACCTTGTGGTCGTAGAGCACGTCGCCGTCAGCGTCCTCGACCCGCTCGATGACGTAGGGATGTGCGGCCATGCCGCCATTGGCGATGGTGGCGTAGGCGTTGGCCATGTTGATCGGGCTGACCGTCTGCGATCCGAGTGCGACGCCGGTGATCGGCTCGAGGCCCGGGGTCTGGTCGGGGATGCCCCACTCGTCGTTGCGGGCGGCCTCGGCCGGCGGGATGCCCAGCCGCTCGGACATGTCGATGATCTTCTGCGGACCGTTGCCCATGCTGTTGGTGAGATCGATGTAGGCGGTGTTCACCGACTTCTGGGTGGCCGTCAGCAGGCTCACCGCACTGCCGTAGTCCTCATTGCCCTGGTTCTCGAACTCCGTTCCGCCGATGTCGAGCGGAGAGTTGCCGTCGAAGGTCGAGCGCAGCGAGTAGCCGTCCTTGAGCGCCGCGGCGAGCGCGAACGGCTTGAAGGTGGAGCCGGCCTGCCCGCCGGACACGGCCCAGTTGATCTGGGAGCGCAGGAAGTCCTGACCGCCGTAGAAACCGCGCAGCGCCCCGGTGCCGGGCTCGACCGAGGCGACGGCGATGTGCAGCTTGCGGTCGCTGAAGCCCTCGGGTCGCTCGTCGCGCACCGCCTCCTCAGCCGCCGACATGTTCTTCTCGGTGAGCGTGGTGGTGATCCGCAGACCGCCCCCGTTGACCTCGTCGGGCGTGAACGGCGTGCCGTCGATCTTGGTCAGGCCCAGGACCTGGTTCTTCACCAGGGTCAGCGCGTGCCCGTTCTGGCCCCCGTAGGTGTTGCTGACCTTCTCGTCGACGAAACCGGGCAGCTTCTTGCTGGCCTTCTCGGCCTTCTCCGAGGTGATCGCACCGACCGAGGCCATGCTGGAGAGCACGTAGTCGTAACGGTCGCGCAGCGCCAGGCGCGCGTCGCGACCGTTGGCCGGGTCGAGGTCGTTCGGGTCGTTGAGGACGGCGGCCAGCACGGCCGACTGCCGCAGGTTGAGATCCGAGGCGTCGACGCCGAAGTAGGCCTGCGCCGCGGCCTGGGTGCCGTAGGCGCCGCGACCGAAGTAGATGAGGTTGAGGTATCCCTCGAGCACTTCCTGCTTGCTCAGCTCGCGCTGGATCTTCAGCGACAGGATCGCTTCCTTGATCTTGCGTCGGTAGCTGCGGTCCTGGCTGAGGTAGAGGATCTTGACGTACTGCTGGGTGATCGTCGAGGCACCCTGGCGCGAGTTGCCGGAGGCGTTGTTGAACGCCGCCCGGATGATGCCCTTGGGGTCGATCCCGCGGTCGGTCCAGAAGCTGCGGTTCTCGGCCGCGACGACGGCGTCCTTGAGCTCGTCGGCCATCTCGTCGAGCGGCACGAAATCACGCTTCTGCACCGAGAACGAGCCGATCGGCGTGCTGCCGTCGGCGTAGTAGACGTAGGTCGTCTCGGTGAGGAAGTCGGAGTTCGGCTCGGGGATGTCGATGGTCTTGTAGAAGTACACGAACGTGGCGACCGCGATCAGGGCCATCACCAGGGCGCCGATGCCACCCCACGCCAGGCCCTTGCGCACCCGCTGCTTCCACGTCAACGGCTGCTTCGGCCTCTTCGCGCCACGACCCTTGGCGGCCTTGGCGCGCCGCTGGGCGCGGGTCTCCTCCACGCCGGCGGTACGAGCGGCGGCCTTCTTGGCACCGACGACGGTACGGGCGGGACGTTTGCGCGCCGGACCTCGACCCGCGCTCCGGTTACCCGACATGTCACCCCTCGTATCGACCGACGTCTGCGGCGACGTCTCGTGGGGAGAGCGTCGTACCAGCGGTTCAGGGTACGCAGCCCACCAGCGCGGCCCCAACTGCGAGGAGCCCCCCGCTCCCCCGGTCAGGGGGTGTGAGCGACCTCATCGTCGCCGGCGATCCATCTGAAGTTCATATTCGACGGATATATCGCTACGATGCATCGCGTGGCACGCCGTACCGAGACCATCGAGCTCGCAGTCCTCGGACTGCTGCACGAGGGACCCATGCACGGCTACGAGTTGCGCAAGCGGCTCAACCTGATGCTCGGCTGGGGCCGGGTGCTCTCCTACGGATCGCTCTACCCCACGCTGAAGAAGATGCTGCGCAGCAGCCTCATCGAGGAGACCACGACGACGGCGCTGCCGACGTCGCGTCGTCCGCGCATCGTCTATCAGGTCACCGATCTGGGCACGGCCGAGTTCGAACGGCTGATGTCCGAGGTCGGGCCCGCCGCCTGGGAGGACGACAACTTCGACATCCGGTTCGCCTTCTTCGGGCGTACCGACATGGAGATCCGGCTGCGCGTGCTCGAGGGACGTCGCACCCGGTTGCAGGAGCGGCTCGATCGCGTCCAGCAGCAGTTGTCGCTCACCGAGAAGGAGGTCGACCGGTACTCGGCCGAACTCCAGCGGCACGGCGTGGAATCGGCGGAGCGCGAGGTCCAGTGGCTCTCCGACCTGATCAACGCCGAGCGCAACAGTGCCCGTGCCACCCCTCAGCAGTAGCTCCACCACCACCCCAGACCACCAACTCTCCGCACGACCGCGAGACATCAGGAAGGAATCCCCATGGGTTCGGTTCGAGTAGCAATCGTGGGAGTCGGCAACTGCGCCACCTCCCTGATCCAGGGCGCGCACTACTACCGCGACGCTGACGCCTCGGGCTCGGTGCCCGGCCTGATGCACGTCGCGTTCGGCGAGTACCACGTGCGCGACGTCGAGTTCGTCGCCGCGTTCGACGTCGACGACAAGAAGGTCGGCAAGGACCTCTCCGAGGCCATCAACGCCTCGGAGAACAACACGATCAAGATCTGCGACGTGCCCACGATGGGCGTCGAGGTGCAGCGCGGCCCGACCCTCGACGGTCTGGGCAAGTACTACCGGATGACGATCGAGGAGTCGGCCGCCGAGCCCGTGGACGTGGTCCAGACGCTCAAGGACGCCCAGGTCGACGTCATGGTCTCCTACCTGCCGGTCGGCTCGGAGGAGGCAGACAAGTTCTACGCCCAGTGCGCGATCGACGCCGGCGTCGCGTTCGTCAACGCGCTTCCCGTCTTCATCGCCTCCGACCCGGTCTGGGCCAAGAAGTTCGAGGACGCCGGCGTCCCGATCGTGGGCGACGACATCAAGAGCCAGGTCGGCGCCACCATCACCCACCGCGTGATGGCGAAGCTGTTCGAGGACCGCGGCGTGGTGCTGGATCGCACCTACCAGCTCAACGTCGGCGGCAACATGGACTTCAAGAACATGCTCGAGCGCGAGCGCCTGGAGTCGAAGAAGATCTCCAAGACCCAGGCGGTCACCTCGAACCTCACCGGTCCGCTGGCCGGTCTGGTCGACGACAAGAACGTGCACATCGGCCCGTCGGACTACGTCGCCTGGCTCGACGACCGCAAGTGGGCCTACGTGCGCCTCGAGGGTCGCGCGTTCGGCGACGTCCCGTTGAACCTGGAGTACAAGCTCGAGGTCTGGGACTCCCCGAACTCCGCCGGCATCATCATCGACGCCATCCGTGCGGCCAAGATCGCCAAGGACCGCGGCGTCGGCGGCCCGATCATCTCGGCCTCGTCCTACCTGATGAAGAGCCCGCCGGTGCAGATCCCCGACGAGGAGGGCCGTCGCCGCGTCGAGGCCTTCATCGCCGGCGAGGAGTGATCCGCCCTCTCGCTTGACACCCCTGACGCCCCGTCCGCTGCTGCGGACGGGGGGGGGGGCGGTTGCGGCGCGGC
>NZ_JAHRHK010000005.1:42957-234611 GCF_021246465.1 Nocardioides sp. R-C-SC26
CCCCCCCCCCCCCCCGCGGCGCCCCCCCCGCCCCCCCGCCGGGGCGCCCCCGGCGACCCTGCTCGCCGTCGGCCTGATGCCGGCCCTGGCACCGTCGTCGTCCGCCGCCGACGATCCGGCGCCGCGGCTCGATCCGCTCCCGACGCTGTCGCTCGGCAAGCGGCTGCTCTCGGTCGAATTCGACCCCGTCACGGCCACGCCGGCTCCGGGCGCGCCCTTCACCGTGCGCGGGTCGGTGCACCGACTCACCCAGGACACCCTCGCGCTGCTCGGCGCGACCAGCGCCGCCACCTTCACCCTCGCGGTCGACGACGCCCGGGGCGCGACCCTGGCGACTCGCCGGGTCACCACAGCACCCGACGGCAGCTTCACCGTCACGATCCCGGCCTCGGCCACCGAGGCGGTCGCCACCGACGACGGCGCCGTGTCGCTCGCGCTGCGCGCCCTGGACGTGCGGTCCGGCGACGGGTTCCAGAGCACGCCGGGCGACGAGGCCGGCTCGACGTCGGTGGCGCTGCGCTCGCGGGCACGTGGGCTGCGCGTGGTGAATCGGTTCGTCTCCTCCCGCGGATGGGTCAAGCCCGGGGAGAAGTACCCCTCGAGCATCGTGGTGACCAACCCGACCAGTAAGGCCGTCAGCGGTGCTCGGGTCGAGCTCACCGCGCCCGTCGGCACCCGGTTCCTCACGGCGAGCGGCCCGGGCTCGACGTCGGTCACCGAGTCCGACCTGACGTGGCGGGTGCCCCGCGTGGCGGCAGGCCGTTCGGTGACGCTCGTCGTCGATCAACGGGCGGCCTCGCTCCGACAACTGCCCACGTTGGTGTGGCGCGACCTCTCCACGACAGCCGTGCTCACCACCGGTGGCCGCACCGCGGGCCGGTCGACGAGCCACGGGCCGAAGGTGATCCCGCCGGGCGGCGCCTACGACTCCGCGCGCTACGGCGATCGGCCGTTCCCCGTCGTCCCGGTGCAGTACACCGACCGGCGCTACGTCGACGGACACTCCGGCGCGGGCTTGGAGCGTGTGATCAATTCGCCGGCGAACCCCGGATCGACCTTCAACCTCTTCCAGGAGATGTCGTTGGGCCAGCTCTACCCCCACGGCACGGTGCCCTCGGCGGGCATCGCCTCGGCGGACTTCGACTACGCGCCCGGCTTCCCGACCTACCGCACCGATCTGACCAAGGTGAACACCTGCACCGGGGTCACCTTGAGCGACCTGGGCGCGACGGCGTTCGGCAGCCCGCTCTACTCCGAGCGGATCACCGACGGCGTCTACAACCTGCCCGGCACCACCGGCTACTACGGCGCGGACGGCAACGGTTCGGCCGTGATCGGCAGCCTGACCGGCATCGCGGCGCTGCAGAACATCGACAGCGGATGCGGTGACACCTCGAAGATCGTGCAGGACGCCGCGGCGCTCGCCGACCCCGAGATCGATTACAACGACTACGACACCGACAAGGACGGCCTGGTCGACTTCTTCATGGTCGTCTACGCCGGCTGCGGTGGCCACGGCGAGTCGCAGGGCCTGGGCGGCGACCTCGCCTGCGGCCTGCCCTACGACAACATCTGGCCGCACTCCAGCTCCCTGGAGTACTCGGTGACCGACCCGGTGACCGGCCTCGACGGATTCGCCACCGACGACCAGCTCCGCGACCTCGAGGGGCGCCCGCTCTACTGGACCGACGGCTCCTTCACCAAGCAGACCACGCGGAAGACCGCTCACAAGGTCTTCGTGCGCGTGGGGCCGTACAACCTCAACCCGGAGACCGCGATCGAACGCGCCTCGGTGATCTCCCACGAGTACGGCCACTCCCTCGGCCTGCCCGACTTCTACACGACCGGCTCGGCGACCTACTACGACGACTGGACGCTGATGTCGAGCGACAAGTCGCAGAACATCGACGCCTACGGTCGCCAGGAGCTCGGGTGGGTCGTGCCCGAGGTGCTCGGCAAGGGTTCGCGCACCGTCAGGTCCTGGCCGGACTCCAAGCAGGACACCGGCGTGATCCGCTGGCGCACGGCGTCGGGCGAGCCCTACGTGCTGCGCCGCGGACGCGACGGCATCGTGCACAACTCGCGGATGTACGTCGCGAAGCTCCCGGGGCGGGTGTTGATGAAGCCCTCCGCGTTCGACACCGGCGTCAAGGCCAGCAAGTCCCACGCCTGGTTCTCGGGGTCCGGCAACGACTTCGGCTGCAACGCGACCGGCGGCGGGCACAACCTCGACCTCTCGCTGCCGGCGCTGGCGAAGCTGCCCTCGGGCTCGAGGGTCAGCCTCAGCATGAAGTCGTACTTCTCCATCGAGTGGGACTTCGACTACGGCTTCGTGCTGACGTCGAAGAACGGCGGTGGTGACTGGCGATCGAACGCCTCGACCCGGCAGGTGCCGACGACCACGGCGTCGTCCAACCCGAACAGCAACGCCTGTCAGGGCACGTACGGCAACGGGATCACCGGCTCCAGCTCGTCCTACTCCGACCCGTTGACCGCCCAGCTCGACCGCACGCTCGGCAACCAGCCGGCACCGTCGTTCATCGCCGACACCTTCGACGTCAGCGACCTGGCCGGAGCGACGTCGCCGGTCATCCGGTTCAGCTACGCCACCGACCCCGGCCTGGCCCTGCCCGGCTGGTTCATCGACGACGTCAAGGTCACCGCCACGCTCCCCTCAGGGACGACGAAGGTGATCTACCGCTCCGACTTCGAGAAGTCCGGCGGTCCGCGCGACCCCTTCGTCTTCAACGGCGGCTGCAAGCCCGGCGTCCCAGGGGGCAAGTGCACCGACGGCTGGCAGTACGTGCGGGCCGGAGCGCGCTCGTCCGACTTCGATCACGCCTACTACCTGGAGATGCGCGACCGCTCGGGCTTCGACCTCGACGGCCGCGGCCAGATCGACCGCGACCCGATCAGCTGGCAGCCCGGCCTCTTCCTGGCCTATGCCGACGAGTCACGCGGCTACGGCAACAACGGCGTCGACAAGGCGCCGGCGCAGACGCCGCTGGACGCCGTCCCGCAGCCGGGCGAGATGAACCCGAACCTGGCCGACGCGGCCTTCACCGCCACCAAGGCCCGGTCGACGTACTCCGACTTCGGGGCCGGTCATGTCGACAACTACACCAACCCGACCGGTGCAGGTCGATGGGTGCTGCGGTTCGACTGCCTGGCGTTCCGGGTGCTCGGCCTGCGAGGGGCCGGCGTCGGACCGCGTCGCTCCGACGGCGACCTGAGCGGGACCGTGCGGATCCGCACCGGCCCGGGCTGCGCTGGCTTCGACTACGACTACTGATCACCACACGGCGTCTCGACAGGCTCGACACCGTTCGGTGGTCGAGCCTGTCGAGGCCGTGGCAGCCCGGTGAGGCCGGGCGCGCTCCTCGACCGCCGGGGTGGCCCGAATCAGGCGGAGGCCTCGGCCTCGGCCTTGATCTTGGCCAGGGTCTCCTGCATCCCGTCCTTGAGGTGCTGGGTGAAGCCGTCGACGCCCCCGAGGATCGTCTTGGTCAGCACGATCGACACGGCCGAGACGCCCTGCGGGAGCTCACGGCGCTGGGTCAGCGTCGTGCCGCCGGCGGCGTTCTCCTCCAACTGGAAGCTCCAGATGGTGCGGTTCTCCTTGATCCGCAGCGCGAAGTCGCGGTGCGGCTCGAACCGGACGACCTTGGAGCTGGTGGGCCAGAACAGCGGGCCCTTGCGGTTGAGGTTCTTGATCGTGGCGCCCTGCTTCACCACACCGCCCTTGACCGTGCTGCGCACGACCTGGGGGCTCCACCGCGCCATCGCGGGGACGTCGCTCACCAGCGCCCACACCTGGGCGGGGGTCGCGGCGATGTCGATGCTCTGCTCAAGCTCTTCGTACTCGGCCATGGCCGCAACCTACGCGCCGGTAACGATGGCGTCACGGTGGCCCGCATCGTGATCGTCACCACACCGGGCATCGATCCGCGTCCTCCGGCGCCACCCTGCGACGCGTTCGGGATGCTGGGTCAGCCGCGCGGTCCGTGGGTGGCCAGCCAGAGAACCGGTCCGGCGAGGGCTCCGGCGCGGTCCAACTCGCGGATCGCCGCCAACGCCTTGCCGGTGTAGACGGGCTCGACCTCCACCCCGGACGCTGCGGCGCGCTCCACCTCGGCCACCGACGCAGGCGTCGGGTCGCCGTAGGTGCTGCCAAGCCAGTCGGCACGCAGGTCCAGCTCGACGTCGGGCACGTGCGGCACGCCCTCGGCACCGCGGTCGAGCAGCAGTTGGCGGGTGCGACCGATCAGCCTGCCGATCGCGACGGCGTCCAGGCGCACCATGTCGTTGACGACGACGCCGAGCACCCGCGTGCCCTCGTCCCCGCGGCGGAGTCCGGCCCACCTCAGTCCCAGCTCGAGTCCGGCCACTGTGCCGCCGGATCCGACCGGCACCACCAGCACCGATGGCTCGGGGAGTTCGCCGGCTGCGACCTGGGCGGCGAGCTCGAACGCGACGTCGACGTAGGCCAGCGACCCGACGGCGTTGGAGCCGCCGGCAGGCAGATACCAGGGCCGGTAGCGGGCGAGCAGCCACGGTGCGGCCATCTTCAGGCGCGTGGGCGTCGCGTAGCGATGCAGCCGCGCACCGGACGCCGTCAGCCGTCGGAGCTGGTCGCGTACGTGGTCGTCGACGGGCTGGTCGACGAGCCCGAGCACCGTGCGCAGGCCGTGCTCGGCTCCGTACAGCGCGCACGCCAGACCCCAGTGCGTGCCGATGCCGCCGACGGTGAAGAGCGTCGAGACGCCGCGACGCTGCGCCTCGGGGATGATCCACTCGAGCTTGCGCACCTTGTTGCCGCCCCAGCGGCCCTCGCCGAAGGCGCCCTCGTCCTTGACCCAGACCTCGGCGTCGAACCCGAGATCCAGTCGGCGTACCGGCGTGGGCGTCGCACCCAGCGGCAGGTGGGTCAGGCCCGGCGCACGAAGCGCGAGCTCGCTCACGCGCGGTCGCCCCGGGCGGCCCACCAGGCGAGCAGCCGCTCGCGGGCGGCGTCCTCGCCGATCACGCCGTCGTCGAGTCGGACGTCGAGCAGGAACCGGTAGGCCTCGCCCACGTCGCGGCCAGGCCCGATACCGAGCAGCTCCATGATCTGGTTGCCGTCGAGCTCGGGCCGCATCGCGGCGAGCTCCTCCTCGGCCGAGAGCCGCTCGATGCGCGCCTCGAGGTCGTCGTAGGTCCGGCGGAGCCGCTCGGCCTTGCGGCGGTTGCGCGTGGTGCAGTCGGCGCGGGTCAGGATGTGCAGGCGATCGAGCTGGTCGCCGGCGTCGCGCACGTAGCGACGCACCGCCGAGTCGGTCCACTCACCCGTCCCGTAGCCGTGGAAGCGCAGGTGCAGCTCGACGAGCTGGGCCACCGACTCGGTCTCGTCGGTGGAGAAGCGCAGCGCCCGCATCCGCTTGGTGGTGATCTTGGCGCCCACGACGTCGTGGTGGTGGAAGGTCACCGTGCCGTCGTCGAGGAAGCGCCGCGTCTTCGGCTTGCCCACGTCGTGCATGAGGGCGGCGAAGCGGCTGACGAAGTCGGGGCCATCTCCGGGAAGACGCGACTCGAGCTCGATCGCCTGCTCGAGCACCGTCAGGGTGTGCTCGTAGACGTCCTTGTGGCGGTGGTGCTCGTCGCGCTCCAGACGCAGCGCCGGCAGCTCGGGGAGCACGTGCTCGGCCAGGCCGGTGTCGACCAGCAGAGCCAGGCCCAGCCGCGGGTAGGGCGCGCAGATCAGCTTCACCAGCTCATCGCGCACGCGCTCGGCCGAGACGATCGTGATCCGGTCGGCCATGTCGCGCATCGCGTCGACGACCTCGGGCGCGACGGTGAAGCCGAGCTGGGCGGCGAACCGCGCCGCGCGCATCATCCGCAGCGGGTCGTCGTCGAAGGAGGACTCGGGCGTACCGGGCGTGCGCAGCACCCGGTGGGCGAGATCGACGATGCCGCCGAAGGGGTCCTCGAAGACGCTGCCGGGCACCGAGACCGCCATCGCGTTCACGGTGAAGTCGCGGCGTCCGAGATCGCCGGCGAGGTTGTCTCCGTAGACGACCTCGGGCTTGCGGCTGTCGGGGTCGTAGGTCTCCGAGCGGTACGTCGTCACCTCCACGATCCATTCGCCCTTGCGGGCGCCGATCGTGCCGAAGTCGCGCCCCATGTCCCACCAGGCGTCGCCCCAGGCGCGGAGCACCTTCTCCGACACCTCCGGCCGGGCGGACGTCGTGAAGTCCAGGTCGGTGTGAGATCGGCCGAGCATCGCGTCGCGGACGGGGCCGCCGACGAGGTGCAACTGGTGGCCGGTGCGGGCGAACCGCTCGCCGAGATCGTCGAGCAGGGGCGCCAACCGCGCCAGCTCGGCACTCACCCGCTGCTGCACCTCGACCATCGAGAGCGGCTCGGCCGGAACCGCAGCGGCCGCGGACGGCGTGGCGCGGGCAGGGTGGGAGGACGGCGCGGACACGGCCCGATCCTATTTGAGTCCGACGGGGCTGGCGCGCGCGGCCGGACCGACCCGGGGCGGGGCTACCCTCATGCCCGTGGTCTCCCCGCCGTCGATCCTGCGCGACCTCAGCCTGGGTCCGCCGATCGTCGGCGTGGCGAGCGGCACCAGGCGCGGGGGTCGTGCCGATCGGATCGCGGCGATCGTGCTCCTCGCGCCACTCATCGCCACCCTGCTGCTGCTCGCACCCGCGACGCAGGCGCCGGCGAGCGCGGCCCCGGCTGCGCCGAACGACGACGCCCCGCTGCGCGTCGTCATCGACGCGATGGCCCCGGCCTACGTCCCCGAGCGCGGCAACGTCATCGTCGCCGGCACCGTGACCAATCGCAGCGAGGAGACCTGGACGACGATCAACCTCTACGCCGTCTGGGGTGGATCGCTGGGACCGCTGCGCAGTCCGGGCGAGTTGGCGGCGGCCGCGGCCTCGCCGAGCGACGCCCCGTTCGGGGATCGGATCGTCTACGAGGGCAAGCCGGGCAAGATCGATTCCCTGGAGCCCGGCGCGAGCGCGACCTTCACCGTCACCGTGCCGGCCTCGGCACTCCCCACCGACGGCGGCGGCGCCTACCTGTTCGGTATCCACGCCTCCGGTCAGAGCGACAGCACCCCGCGCGACTTGGTGACCGACGGTCGCGCCCGCACCTTCCTGCCCTACCTCCCGTCGCGGGTGACCACACCGGTCGACGTGGCGATCGTCCTCCCCCTGACGCGGGCGATCACCTACGCGGGCGACGGATCGGTCGACGGCACCGGCGAGTGGCAGCGCACGCTCAGCTCCGGCGGGCGGCTCGCCGACCTCCTCGACTTCGCCGGGTCCGCCGGCGGCCGCCCGGTGTCGTGGCTGGTCGACCCGGCGCTGATCGACGCCGTCGACCGACTCCGTCAGGGCAACCCGGGTCGCTCGCTCGCCCCGACCGTCACCGAGCCCACTCCCGGGGACGGCGAGACCGGCACGGCCGCGCCGCTCGCCGAGACCGATCCCGACGCCGAGGCCGACCCGGTCATCGCCACCGCGCAGAGCTGGATGGCCGAGGCGACCGATCGCCTGGGCTCCGCGGCCGACGTGCTCGCGCTGCCCTACGGCAATCTCGACGTTCCGGCGACCCTCGCCCACGCTCCCGCACTGCTCGCGGAGGCGCGGACGCTCGGTGCCGACGCCCTCGGCGAGGCCGGTATCGAGACCACGCCGGCCCTGGCCTCGCCCGGCGGCTACCTCGACGCCGCGTCGATCACGACCGCGGGCGACGACACCACGGTGCTCGCGACCGACCTGATGTTCCCCGGCTACGCGCCGGCGGTCGCCGCGGTCGACGGCGTCGACGTCGTCGTCACCTCCTCCGGCGCGAGCGCCGGCTCACCCGGGCCCCGGCCGACGCAGAGCGCCGTCGGCCTGCGCCAACGGATCCTCGCGGAGGCCGCCGTCCGGGCGCTGCGCTCCACGCAGCCGCCGCTGACCGTGCTGCTGCCGACCGAGTGGGGGCTGAGCTCGGCCTCGGCGTTCTGGTCGGGCCTGGACGCACCGTGGCTGAACCTGGTCGGCGTCTCCGACATCGCCGCGAACACGGCCTCCACGTCGGTCGATCCGGCGGCGCTGACCTACCCCGAGCTCCAGAGCCGTCGCGAGCTCGATCCCGAGTTCTTCGAGCGGATCGCCGCGCTGGTCACCGAAGGCGGAACCCTGCAACGCGTCCTGGTCGGCAACGAGACCCTGGCCGACGTCGTCACGCGGCAGGCGCTGACCGGCGCGGCCTACAGCGTGCGCAACTCACCCAGCGCCGGTCGGCTCGCGCTGGCCCGCATGCAGGGCTGGTTCTCCGACGTCTTCGACTCGCTGCAACTGCGCGCCACCGAGGGCGTCACGCTCTCGAGCCAGTCGGGCACGTTCCTCGTCACCGTCGCCAACGACCTCGACCAGACCGTGCGCGTCGGCATCCGCGCCGAGGCCGACGGCGGCATCACCGTGCGCGCGGCCGACCCGGTGCAGATCGGTCCGCGCAGCCGCGCCAACGTGCTGGTCACCGCGACCACCCGCACCAACAAGGTGCACAACGTGGAGCTGTTCCTCACCGACGAGGACGGCGTCCGGTTGGGCAGTGCCGACCAGGTGCCGATCCGGTCGGTCCAGGTCAGCGACGTGATCTGGGTGATCATGGGCACCGGGATCGGCGTGCTCTTCATCGCCATCGCGATCCGGCTCGCGCGCCGCATCCGGGCCGCCCGCAGGGGCGCACCGGCGGAGACGGCGTGACCTCACCCGAGGAGCCCGGAGCCGGCGTCCCTGCGGACTCGCCCGATCCCGTCGAGCCCATCGACCCCGGCGACCCGGCGGAGACCGTGGGAGCGGACAGCCCGAGCCTGCTCGGCTCGAGCGCGGTGATGGCGGCGGGCACGCTGATCTCACGGCTCAGCGGGTTCCTGCGCTCGGCCCTGCTCATGGTGGCGCTCGGCAACGTGCTGCACGCGGACCTGTTCAACATCGCCAACACCGTCCCGAACATGCTCTACATCCTGCTGGCGGGCGGCGTCTTCAACGCGGTGCTCGTGCCGCAGCTGGTGCGCGCGATGCGCGAGGACGCCGACGGCGGCGAGGCCTACACCCAGCGGGTCGTCACCGCTGCCGGGCTCTTCCTCCTCGTGGTCACCGTCGCGCTGGTGGTCTTCGCACCCCAGGTGATGTCGCTCTACCTCGACGAGCGGTTCGACGCCCCCGACCGCGCAGCACACGTCGAGTCGGTCGTCCGGTTCGCCCAGTACTGCCTCCCGCAGGTGTTCTTCTACGGGATGTTCGTGCTGGTCGGTCAGATCCTCAACGCCCGAGGACGGTTCGGACCGATGATGTGGGCCCCGATCGCGAACAACGTGATCGCGGTCGGAGTGCTGCTGGTCTACCTGATGGCGTTCGGCCCCGCCCAGGGCGCGGAGTTGCGCGGGCCGTACAGCCCCGGGCAGGAGGCGGTGCTCGGTCTGGGGTCCACGCTGGGGATCGTCGTCCAGCTCGCCATCCTGGTTCCGTATCTGCGTCGGGCGGGCTTCCGCTTCCGACCCCGCTTCGACCTGCGCGGGTCCGGTCTGGGGCGCACGGCGCGCCTTGGCGTGTGGACGATCCTCTTCGTCGTCGTCAACCAGATCGCCTACACCGTCGTGGTGCGTCTGGCCTCCAGCGGTACCGCGGACGGCGGCGACGGCACCGGCTACACGGTCTACTCCTTCGTCTTCCTGATCGTGATGGTGCCGCACTCGGTGATCACGGTCTCGCTCGCGACGGCGGCCCTGCCACGACTCTCGGCGCTCGCGGCGGGTGACGACCGCAGCGGTCTGGCGCACACGCTGGCCGACACGCTGCGCACGACCCTCGTCGTGATCGTCTGGTTCGCCGGACTGCTGCCGTTCGTGGCCGACGACGTCGCCAACGTGATCTGGAACCACGGGCCGGAGTCGGCGGGCTACACCCAGTACGTGCCGACCCTGATGCTGTTCGGCCCAGGCCTGGTGATGTTCACCGTGCACTACCTGGTGCTGCGCGGCTTCTACGCCCTCGAGCAGACCCGCACGGTGTTCTGGATCCAGTGCATCGTCGCCTCGACCAACATCGCCGCGGCGATCGTGCTGGTCTCGGTGACCTCCGACCGCTGGACGGCCCCCGCCCTCGCGCTGGCCTACGGCGTCTCCTACGCCGTCGGCTCGGCCGTCTCCTATCGCGTGCTGGCGGGCCGTCTCGGTGGGCTGGAGAGTCGGCGCACGCTCCGCTTCGCCGTGCGGCTGGCCGTGGCGGTCGCGGTGTCCTCGGCCCTGGCCGCGCTCATCGCCGGTGTCCTCGCCGAGTGGGGCAGCGCCCCGTGGTGGGTGCTGGCGGGCCTGCGCGGCGGCCTCGTCGCGCTGGTCGCGCTCGGCGGTCTGCTGCTGGCCGCGCGCACGTTGCACCTGCGCGAGGTGACCGATGTGGTCGACGTCGTGGCGCGGCGCCTCGCTCGCGGGCGAGGAGGAAACACCGGGCGCGGTGGGCGCCGCGCTCTACGATGACCTGACTGCCCGATTCGCGGTCTCGATCCAGGAGTCCAGGTGCCCACCAGCAACAGGCCCGGCGACGTGCTCGCCGACCGCTACCGCTTGGTGGACCTGCTCAGCGAAAGCGGCGGCGGCCGCTTCTGGCGTGCGCACGACCGGATGCTCGAGCGCTACGTCGCGATCCACGTCATCGCCGAGGACGACGCGCGCGCCCCGCAGTTCATGGATGCTGCGCGCCGCTCGGCCACCGTGCTCGACCGGCGCATCCTGCGGGTGCTCGACGCCGACCACGCCGACGGCATGTGCTTCGTCGTCAACGAGTGGGGGTGGGGCACCAGCCTCGACGTCGTGGCGAACAACTCCGGTCCGCTCGGACCGCGGCGGGCCGCCTGGGTGGTGAGCGAGGTCGCCGACTCGCTGACCACCGCCCACGCGGCCGGAGTCGGCCACGGTCGCCTCAATCCGGAGAACGTCCTGATCGACGCAGGCGGCGGTCTGCACATCATCGGCTTCTGCATCGACGCCGCCCTGCACGGTGTGGACGCCGACGGCGCGCTCGAGCGCGACATCCACGACGTCGCTGGCCTCCTCTACTGCGCGCTCACCGCCAAGTGGCCCGGCAGGTCGGGCTCCCTGGTCGCCCAAGCGCCGTCGGTGCACGGCCAGGTGCTGCGACCACGGCAGGTCCGCGCGGGCGTGCCCCGCCAGCTCGACGCGCTGTGCGAGGCCGTGCTCACCGCGCAGCCGCACGAGCGGATCCCGTCGATGCGCGCGATCCGCGACGAGCTGCGCGACTTCGTCGGCGACGCCACCGGCGTCGCCCAGGCCCTGGCGGCCAGCGTCCCGCGGATGCAGGCCGACGAGGGCGAGCAGATCGTGCTCCCCCCGGTGCCAGAGGTGCTGCCCCACGACTCACCCGAGGCCGCCGGCATGCGCGACGTCCTCGACACCGACCAGCCCCCCCTCGACCGCGGCACCGCCTCGTTCACCGACACCGGCACCGGGGCACTCTCCGTGTCGGACGCCGCGCCGGCCTCGGCCGAGGTCGACGTCCCGACCGAGGCGGGCCTGCCGATCTTCGGTGACGAGGACGACGTCAGCTGGCTGGAGCGGCGCACCTCCCCGGTGCCCCCGCCGCCGCCGTTCGAGGAGCCGCCCGAGCGTCCCCTCTTCGCCCCCACCCCGACCGACGGCGGTCCCGCGCGCAAGCCGCGCGAGGGTGCGACGCCCCCCACCGGCATCCGTCCCGACGACGAGCACTGGCCCTTCGGGCCCGAGGCCCAGCGAGGGCGTCCGGCCACCCGACCACGCCCGCCCGCGCCGGTTGCCCTGCCCGGCGGCGTCCCCGGGCGCTCCTGGCAACGTCTCGCCGGCGTCCTGCTCGTCGTCCTCCTGCTGGCTGTGGCACTGGTCGTCGCGCTCACCCTGCGCGGCGGCGAGTCGCCCGAGGAACCTTCCGCCACGCCGTCGGGCAGCTCGTCGCAGGCGCCGGCTCCGGTGCTGGAGGGCCTCAGCGTCACTGTCCTGGATCCGCTCGGCACCGACGGGGGTGTCGAGAACGACGACCAGGCACCCAACGCCGTCGACGGCGACCCCGCCACCACGTGGTCGACGCAGGGCTACAACGACCAGCTCGGGCCGCCGCCCGGGCTGAAGACCGGCGTCGGTCTCGTCGTCGACCTCGGCGGCAGCCACGACGTCACCTCAGTCGAGCTCGCGTTCGCGACGTCACCGACGTCGGCCACCGTGTTCGCCGCCGACGTGCCGCCCGCCCAGGTCGACGACATCACCGCCATCGGCAGCGGCACCGCCGAGAACGGATCGCTCACCGTCACCCCCGGCGAGGGCGTCTCGGCGTCCTACCTCGTCATCTGGCTGACGGCGCTTCCGCTGGACCCGAGCGACAACCGCTACCGCGGTCAGCTCGCCGAGGTGGTCGTCCGTGGTCGCTGAGACGCCCGGTGTGGAGGGTGAGGTGGCCGAGGAGGGCACCGGTGCCGGCGACGCCCACGCGCCCCCGACGTCGTCGGGCGCGCGCCCCGGGGGTGCGGGCGCCGGCCCGACCAGCGAGACTTCGCCGGTGCCCGTGTCCGCCGAGTCTCCGAGGGCCTCGGATGGGTCCCGGGTCGCTACCGAGCCCGGACAGCGCAGCGACGCCGAGCTGATCGCCTGTCACGTCGCGGGCGACGCCGACGCGTTCGGTGAGCTCTTCGCTCGGCATCGTGACCGATTGTGGGCCGTCGCTCTGCGCACGATGGGGCACCCGGAGGACGCCGCCGACGGACTCCAGGACGCGATGGTGGCCGCCTACCGCCGCGCCGGCTCCTTCCGCGGCGACGCCGCGGTCACCACCTGGCTGCACCGCATCGTCGTGAACTCCTGCCTCGACCGGCTCCGAGCAGCACGCGTCCGTCGAGCCGAGCCGCTGCCGGACGACCTCGAGGAGTACGGCGAGCGCGGTGGGCTCGTCACCGGTGCCGCCGAGAGTCGCGGAGGCGACCCCGTTCGCGCCGCGGAGAGCTCCGAGCAGCGCACCCGTGTACTCACCGCGCTGAGCACACTGCCCGCCGACCAGCGTGCGGCGATCGTGCTCGTCGACATGGAGGGCTACTCCGTCGCCGAGGTCGCCGAGATCCTCGAGTGCGCGGTCGGTACCGTGAAGTCGCGATGCTCTCGCGGTCGGGCGCGGCTGGCGTCGCTCCTGGCCGACCTCGTCGGCCCGGAGCGGGTGGACGGCGATCCGGAGCGGAACCAACCAGCCCGGCGAGACGTCCCATCCGCACAGGCTCCGCGCGGGCCACCCGTGGTCTGAGAGCGGCGTCACGCCGCGGTGATCCGGGTCGCCTCGCGCTACCCCGCCGTCCTACCCGAAGCACGTCACCCCACCCCGTCTGGAGAGCAGCCCCGTGTCCGAGAGCCCGTCCCGCGAGCAGCGCGAAGAGCGCCTGCGCCGGTTGCTGGCTCAGGCACGCCATGACGACCCGATGCCCGACGACGTCGCCTCGCGGCTCGACCGCGTCCTGGAACGCCTGGCCGCCGAGGAGCCGCCCCGCGACGAGCACGACGTCGTCGAGCTCGCCGCACGACGTCGTCAGCGGGTGACGGCGCTGCTCGTGGCCGCGGCCGCCGTGGTGGTCGTCGGGGTCGGCGTCGGCAGCGCCGTCCGCCCGGACTCGGACTCCGCCGACGTCGCCTCGGCGACCGGTGGGGCGCCTGAGGAGGAGGTCGCGAACGCGGAGAGCTTCGCGAGCGACTCCACCGCCCGGTCCGATCTCGGCGACACGACGCCGAAGACCGACGAGGACGGAGCAGGCGACAGCGGTGGCGGGTCTTCGTCCTACAGCGCGGAGGACCCCAGTGCGCTGTCGGCGCCGCAGACTGCGCCGGACGGCTCGTCGTCGCTCCAGGGTGGTCCGACTGCCGGGACCACCTCCAGCGGGAGCTCGGGCCGGGTGGTGCGCCTGACCCGTGCCACGTTCACCCTCAAGGTGCGCCGGCTCGCGGGCCGCGTGCCGAGCGACGTCGCGCGGAGCCGGGGCACGACTCCGTCCTCGCCCGATTTCGTGTGCGCCGGTGCCCCGTGGGGCCCGGGTGTGCTCGTCGCCGCCCTCTACGGCGACATCCCGACTGTCCTGGCGCTGCGCCCCACGACGGGCCGGACCAGGACGGTCGAGCTGCTCCAGTGCGGGAGCGGAGCGGTCCTCCGCTCACTCGTGGTGCCCGTCGACGGTGGTTGAGGCGGAAGTCTCGACAAGCTCGACCACCGGGTCGGTCATCGAGCCTGTCGAGATCGGGTGAGGGTCCCGACGAGCTCGACCACCGGGTCGGTCATCGAGCCTGTCGAGATCGGGTGAGGGTTTCGACGAGCTCGACCGCCGGTGGTGGGGAATCGCGCTCGCCTACGATCGGTTGAACCGGACGCGACGACGCCTCCCGTCGCGCGTCACGATCCCACCGAATCATCGTCCACGTCTGGAAGGGCTCCATGTCCGAGATCCGCAACGTCATCATCGTCGGCTCCGGCCCGTCTGGTTACACCGCAGCGGTGTACGCCGCGCGTGCCAGCCTGGCCCCCCTGGTGTTCGAAGGGTCGGTCACCGCCGGCGGTGCGCTGATGAACACCACCGAGGTGGAGAACTTCCCGGGCTTCCGCGACGGCATCATGGGTCCGGCGCTGATGGACGAGATGCGCGCGCAGGCCGAGCGATTCGGTGCCGAGCTGGTCTCCGACGACATCGTCGAGATGGACCTCACCGGCGCTGTGAAGATCGTCAAGACGGCCACGGACACCTTCAGCGCCCACACCGTGATCCTCGCGACCGGCTCGGGCTACCGGAAGCTGGGTCTGCCCGACGAGGAGCGGCTCTCCGGTCGCGGTGTCTCCTGGTGTGCCACCTGCGACGGCTTCTTCTTCCGCGAGCAGCACATCGCCGTCGTGGGCGGTGGCGACTCGGCCGTCGAGGAGGCCACCTTCCTGACCCGGTTCGGGTCGAAGGTCTCCATGATTGTGCGGCGTGACGAGCTGCGTGCCTCCAAGATCATGCAGGAGCGCGCGTTCGCCGACCCCAAGCTCGACATCATCTGGAACTCCGAGGTCGCCACGATCAACGGTGCCGACAACCTCGAGTCGGTGACTCTGCGTGACACCGTCACCGGGGAGACCCGCGATCTCGACGCGACCGGTCTGTTCATCGCGATCGGCCATGACCCGCGCTCGGAGCTGCTCACCGGTCAGGTCGATCTCGACGAGAACGGCTACGTGCTCGTGCAGCACCCGAGCACGGCGACCAACATCGCCGGCGTGTTCGCCTGCGGTGACCTGGTCGACCACCACTATCGCCAGGCGATCACCGCCGCCGGTACCGGCTGTGCGGCGGCGCTGGACGCCGAGCGGTTCCTCGCCGACCTCGAGCACGCGGCGCACGCCGTCTCGGGTTCGGCTACCGCCTGACCGATCGGGAACACCGGCCGCCGGCGTGGTGTTCACTTCATACAGACCTCCGCGTTCCGCATCGGCGGCACGCACGACCGAAGGGAATGGTCCCGTGGGCAACATCGCAGCCGTCACCGATGCCGAGTTCGACGCACAGGTGCTGAAGTCCGACAAGCCGGTCCTGGTGGACTTCTGGGCCGAGTGGTGCGGGCCGTGCCGCCAGGTCGCACCGATCCTCGACGAGATCGCCGGCGAGCACGGCGAGAAGATCACGTTCTTCAAGATGAACGTCGACGAGAACCCGGTGACGCCGTCCTCCTACCGCGTGACCGGCATCCCGACGATCAACGTCTACTCCGGTGGCGAGGTCGTCCGCACGATCGTCGGTGCCCGCCCGAAGGCAGCCCTGCTCAAGGAGCTCGAGGAGTTCACCGCCTGAGTCGACCTCGCGTCGCGCAGGGTCGCTGCCTCGCAGCGCATCGAGAGGGCCGGGGGTCACCCCCGGCCCTCTCTGCGTTCATCTACCTGTAGATAAAGCGTTCAATCGCTTTATCGACATGAGGTCCGCGCCGACAAACCGTTCGACCTGACCTGCGAGGATGGCTCTCGTGCGTCAGATCCGCCAGAGCCGCAAGCTGCTCGACGTCCGCTACGACGTGCGAGGCCCCATTCTCGTCGAGGCCCAGAAGCTCGAGGCGGAGGGCCACCGCATCCTGAAGCTCAACATCGGCAACCCACAGCCCTTCGGCTTCGAGGCACCGGAGGCGATCCTCGCCGACGTGACCCGGCACCTCCCCGAGTCGCAGGGCTACAGCGACTCCCGTGGGATCTTCTCCGCTCGTACTGCCGTCGCCCAGTACTACCAGTCGCGCGGTCTGCGCGACACGCACGTCGACGACGTCTTCATCGGCAACGGCGTCTCCGAGTTGATCTCGTTGGTGCTGCAGGCGTTCCTCGATGACGGCAACGAGATCCTCGTGCCCGCCCCGGACTATCCGCTCTGGACCGGGGCGGTGACACTGTGCGGCGGTGTGCCGGTGCACTACCTCTGCGACGAGGCGAACGACTGGAACCCCGACCTCGCCGACATCGAGTCGAAGATCACCGAGAACACCCAGGCGATCGTCATCATCAACCCGAACAACCCCACCGGCGCGGTCTACAGCAAGGAGATCGTCGCGGGCCTGGTCGACATCGCCCGGCGCCACGAGCTCGTCGTCCTGGCCGATGAGATCTACGAGAAGATCATCTTCGAGGACGCCGTCCATCACCACGCAGCGACGGCCGCCGGCAGCGACGTGCTGTGCCTGACCTTCTCCGGCCTGTCCAAGGCGTACCGGGTCTGCGGCTACCGCGCCGGCTGGGTGATGATCTCGGGCCCCAAGGAGGTCGCCGAGGACTTCCTCGAGGGCCTCACCCTGCTCGCGAACATGCGGATGTGCGCGAACGTGCCGGCCCAGCACGCGATCCAGACGGCGCTCGGCGGCTACCAGTCGATCGAGGAGTTCATCGGACCAGGTGGTCGCTTCTACGAGCAGAGCATGCTGGCCCACCGGCTCCTCAACGAGATCCCGGGCGTCTCCTCGGTCAAGCCGATGGGTGCTCTGTACTGCTTCCCGCGGCTCGACCCGGACGTCTACGCCATCGACGACGACGAGGCGTTCGTGATCGACCTGCTGCGCGCGAAGAAGATCCTGATCACTCATGGCACGGGCTTCAACTGGCCGCGTCCCGACCACTTCCGGCTGGTGACGCTCCCCGACGTCACCATGCTCGAGGAGGCCATCGGGCGCATCGCGGACTTCCTCGCCACACGACGCTGACGCGACGCCGACGGCCGGTCCTCCGCCGTACGCTGGCCCGGGCGGCGACGAGTTGCGACGTCGTGTCATCGTCGTCTTCACGTGGACACCGGGTCTCACGTGCGTTGTCGGATCCGCCGCTGCTCTGAGGAGTCCCCCTGATGCTCGACATCACCTACCCGCCGGTCATCGTGGCGGCCAAGGCTGCGTTCCGAGTGCTCGGGCAGCGCTTCGATCTCACGGGGACCGAGCACGTCCCGAAGTCGGGCGGGGTACTGCTGGCGGTCAACCACATCGGGTACGTCGACTTCATCTACGGCGGGCTCGCCGCCAACCCGTCTGGTCGCAAGGTGCGCTTCATGGCGAAGCGCGAGATCTTCGACCACCCCCTGGGCGGTCCGTTCATGCGGTCCCTGCACCACATCGAGGTCGACCGCGGAGCCGGGACGGCGTCCTTCACCCAAGCCGTGGACTTCCTCCGCCGCGGTGAGGCCGTAGGGATCTTCCCCGAAGCCACGATCTCCCGCTCGTTCGAGCTGAAGGAGTTCAAGTCCGGCGCGATCCGCATCGCGGCGGAGGCCGGCGTGCCCGTCGTGCCGGTGATCCTGTGGGGCACGCATCGGATGCTGACCAAGGACCACCCCAAGGACTTCTCACGCGGCAAGACCATCGCGATCCGCTGTGGCGAGCAGATGCGCTTCACCGGTGAGGACCCCGTCGCGGAGACGGCGGCGCTCCGCTCCGTGATGGCGGATCTCCTGGACGCGACGATCCGGTCCTACCCGGCGGCGGAGCAGCCGCCCGGCTCGTGGTGGCTCCCCGCCTCCTACGGTGGATCGGCACCGACTCCGGACGAGGCCGAGCAGCTCGACGTCGAGGAGCGCAAGGCCCGCGCCGCCCGTCGGGCCGCCAAGCGGGCGCAGGCCTCCGACTAGGGCCGGCCGATCGCTATATCTTTTTGTCGATATAGCGATCTATCAATTCCGGTTGCCTGGGTCGTGAGCAGCGCTCGCTTCTCGAGCACGGTCCGAGGTCAGACCGGCCGATCGCTGCGGTTGCGCGGGTCCATGATGTCGACGATGCGACGTAGATCGTCCAGTGAGGCGAACTCGACCGTGATCTTGCCCTTGCGCTGACCCAGATCGACCTTGACCCGGGTCTCCAGGCGATCGGAGAGGCGTTCGGCGAGGTCGGCGAGGCCCGGCGCCACCGGACGACGGCGGACGCTGCGAGCGGCGCCTCCACGTCCGTGCTCGCCCACAGCGACGATCTCCTCGAGGGCGCGGACACTGATCCCCTCGGCGACCACACGCTGGGCGAGTCGATCCTGGATCTCGGCGTCGTCGATCGAGAGGAGCGCTCGGGCGTGACCAGCCGACAGCACGCTCGCTGCCACCCGTCGCTGGACGGCCGGGCTGAGCTTCAGCAGACGGAGCGTGTTCGAGATCTGCGGGCGCGACCGGCCGATACGCCCCGCGAGCTCCTCATGGGTGCACCCGAAGTCCTCCAGGAGCTGCTGGTAGGCGGCGGCCTCCTCGAGCGGATTCAACTGACTGCGGTGCAGGTTCTCCAGGAGCGCATCGCGCAGCATGTCGACGTCGTCGGTCTGGCGCACGATCGCCGGGATCGTCGTCAGACCGGCCTCCTGGGAGGCGCGCCAGCGGCGCTCGCCCATGATCAGTTCGAACGGCGAGTCTCCGTCGGACGTCGCGCGCACGACGATCGGCTGCAGCAGCCCGATCTCCTGCACCGAATGCACCAACTCGGCCATCGCGTCCTCGTCGAAGACCTGGCGCGGCTGGACAGCATTCGGACGGATGTCGCCGATCGGGAGCTCAACGAAGTAGGCGCCGGCGACGGGGGCGAGGCCGTTCTCGTCCGACTGACTCGTCGTCGCGCCGCCGTCCGTGGTGGCGCCCGCGCCCGGGGCTCCCTGCGCCGGCCCGCGGTCTGTCGTGGCTACGCCGGGGCTTCCTTCGCCCGACTCGGCCGGCGTCGGCCCCGTCGGGATGAGCGAGCCGAGTCCTCGTCCCAGACCTCGTCGTTGCTGACCGCCACCGCTCACGGACGTGCTCCCTTCATCGCGATCTCACGTGCTGCCTCGAAGTAGCTCAACGCTCCCGGCGACCCGGGGTCGTAGGTCATCACCGTCTGCGCGTAGGACGGCGCCTCGGAGACCCTCACCGACCGTGGGATCGCGGTCTTGAGCACCTGATCGCCGAAGTGCTGGCGAACCTCGTCCGCGACGCCGGCGGACAGACGCGTCCTCGCGTCCACCATCGTCAACAAGATGGTGGACACCGACAGGTCGGGGTTGAGATGGGCCCGCACCATGTCGACGGTCTCCAGGAGCTGGCTGAGGCCCTCCAGGGCGTAGTACTCGGTCTGGATCGGAATCATCATCTCCTCGCCGGCGACGAGGGCGTTCAACGTGAGCAGCCCGAGCGAGGGTGGACAGTCGATGAAGACGTAGTCGAACCGATCCTCGCCGAGGGCGTCGGCCGACCCGACCTGCGGATGGCCATGGATCGCACGGCGCAGGCGGCCCTCGCGGGCCACCACCGAGACCAGCTCGATCTCGGCGCCGGCGAGGTCGATCGTGGCCGGCACGACCGACAGGTTGGGGAGATCGGGGCACACCGTCACGACCTCAGCCAGCGGCTGACCGTCGACGAGGGCGTCATAGGTGGAGGGAACGCCTCGTCGGTGCTCCACGCCCAATGCCGTCGACGCGTTCCCCTGTGGATCCAGGTCGACCACCAGGACGCGCTGGCCGAGTTGGGCCAGTGCCGCAGCCAGATTCACCGTGGACGTCGTCTTGCCGACGCCACCCTTCTGGTTGGCAACCACCATGATGCGTGTCCCCGACGGCCGCGGGACCCTCGAGCCCTGAGGAGACTCCTGGCGAGCAAGCACACTGTGCTGGGCAGCCCGGGCCAGTGGCGTCTCATCAGGGTCGTAGCCCCCGTCGTACGAGGCCAGGTCTCCGGCCGTTCTGATCGGCACGTCGCTCTCCGTTTCACGTGAAACATCGGTGGCAGTGTCCTCGGCGGCGACCGTGATCGCCCCACACACCGCGCTGCTCGCTGTAGACCCAGGCGACTGAACCTGGGGAAAACTCACTGGCATCTGTGGACGACCACGCTCAGCGGGACGGTCAGCGTCGGTGGAGAACTCATCATCCACCTTGCTCACCTCGGTCCCTCGGACTTGCCTTGCTCCCCGCAGTCCGTCGCCCACGCGCAACACCGGCGCGCGTCGAGCGCCCACCGCGACGATCCGATCCGCCGGGTCGAGAACTCGACAACGGTACCGGTCGTCCCGGCTCCCACGAGACTCGGACAAGATGCACCGGATCGAGACCTGCAGGACCGAGCACGATGAGTTCCGGGTCGGACCCGCCGACGGCCCTCACCGCGGCTCGAGAATCGACGATCTCCGCGGGTGCCGTCGACCCCTTCATCGCCAGGACACACCCCGACGGACGCACAAGCGGCAACGACCACCCCACCAGACGGTCGAGCCCCGCCACAGCGCGCGAGGTCACGACATCGAAGTCCCGCACGCCCACAAGTGAGTCCGCGCGGCCGCGATGCACCTCGACGTTCCTGAGGCCCAGCTCGGTGACGACCTCGGTGAGAAACGTCGTACGCCGCAACAGCGGCTCGATCAGCGTCACTGACAGGTCGGGCCGGTCGATCGCTAGGACCAGGCCGGGCAGCCCCGCCCCCGACCCGACGTCGGCCACGGACGAACCAGCTCCGATCGCCTCGCCGACGACCGCGCAGTTCGCCAGATGCCGTTCCCACAGACGGGGCACCTCACGCGGCCCCAGGAGGCCGCGCTCGATACCCCAGGTCGCAAGGAGATCGGCGTACCGGACCATGGCCGGCCAAGTCTCAGAACGGAACACCCCCCGCACCACGTCGGGCGCGGGGGGTGCCGCTGTTTCACGTGAAACCATGGATCAGATCACTCGGGGAGTACCACCACGAAGCGCCGAGGCTCGACGCCCTCGGACTCCGACGTGAGACCCGCCGCCGCGACCGCGTCATGGACGACCTTCCGCTCGAACGGCGACATCGCCTCCAGCGACACCGGCGAGCCGGTCTCGCGAGCCTGAGCCACCGCCGCACGAGCCTCCTCCTCCAGCGTGACACGGCGAGCGGCACGGTGACCCGCGATATCGAGCATAAGCCGCGACCGCTCACCCGTCTCGCGGTAGATCGCGAGGCGCGTCAGCTCTTGGAGTGCCTCGAGCACCTCACCGTCGCGACCCACCAACTGACCGAGCTGCCCACCGACGATCGAGACCGAGGCGCGATCACCATCGACATCAAGATCGAGGTCACCATCCAGATCGGCGATGTCGAGGAGCTCCTCGAGATAGTCCGCGGCGATGTCGCCTTCCTGCTCGAGACGAGCGACCCGACTGGTCTGCGCCGTCTCGGAGACCTCAGACTCCGTCGACTCGATGCTCATGACTCTTCTCCCTGCTTCTTCAACTGCTGATCACGTCTCGCGGACTGCTGCCGCTGGGCCTTCGTCTGACGCTTCGGCTGCTGGCGCTGCGCTGGTCGGAGCTCCTCCACCGCGACATCGCCCGCACCGCCGTCGATCGTCTCAGTACCGCTGCGCCGCGCCTTCAGACGATCACGCTCGGCCTTCGCTGCGAACGCCGGGGTTCCCGGTGCCGGGTTGTTCCTGATCACGTAGAACTGCTGACACATCGTCCACAGGTTCGACGTCGTCCAGTACAGAAGGACGCCGATCGGGAACGCGACACCACCGAGACCGAACACCACCGGGAGGACGTAGAGCAGCATCTTCTGCTGCTGCGCGTACGGACCGGTCAGAGCATCGGCCGGCATGTTCTTACTCATGAGCTGCCGCTGCGTCATGAACGTCGTGGCCGTCATGGCGAGAACGAGGAACAACGCCACGACCATGACCAGCGCGTGCGGGTCGTCACCCCAGGTCCGGGCGCCCCAGAACGATTCGGCGAGCGGGATCCTGCCACCGATCTCGGACTGACCGAACTGCTCCGCCAGCTTCTCGTTCAGGAAGCCATGAGGCGTTCCCTTCTTCGCCGCCTGATCGAGGAGACGGAACAGGGCGAAGAAGATCGGCATCTGCAACAGCAGCGGCAGGCACGAAGCGAACGGATTCGTACCGGCGTCCTTGTAGAGCTTCATCGTCTCTTCGCCGAGCTTCTGACGATCGTGCCCGTACTTCTTCTGAAGCTCGCGGACCTTCGGCTGCAGCAGCTGCATGTTCCGCTGCGACTTGATCTGCTTCACGAACAGCGGGATCAATGCCATCCGGATCACCAGCGTGAGACCCACGATCGACAACGCCCAGGACCAACCACCGCTCGGTGAGAGGAACAGGCTGAAGAACTTGTGGAAGCCGATCATGATCGCGGAGATCACGTAGTACAGCGGCGTCATGATGGCGCCACCGATGGTGGAGAAGAAGTCCACGGAAACAGGCTCCTCGTATCAGGGAGTCGACCGCGAGACCGCGGTCGGACCGGGAAGGGGGACGTTCACAGGGGAGACCGGCTCGCCATGACGCGGGGGCACCTTGTCCACGCCACCGGCTGCCCACGGATGGCATCGAGCCAGGCGGCGCGCGGCGAGCCACGAACCCCGAACACTCCCATGCACCGTGACGGCCTCGAGCGCGTACGCCGAGCAACTCGGGTAGTACCGACATACCTGGCCGTAGAGCGGGCTGATCATGACGCGGTACAGGCGGAGCAGAACGATCAACACAGCACGGACCGGATCGAACCGCACCCAGTCGAACCGGGCTCGCCCACTCATGAGGATCCCGCCCGCGCCACGGCATCGGCGAGTTCGCCCGCAAGCACGTCGTAGGACGCAGACGACGACGCAGGCAAGGCACGCACCACGACGTCCGACGAGGACATCACGGCCCCGCTGCGGATGAGCTCTGCCGCCGCGTGACGCAGACGCCGCTTGACCCGATTACGGACCACCGAGTTGCCGACAGCCCGGCTCACGACGAAACCGAATCGAGCATCATCGGGGCAGGAACCTAGGCGCTCACAGAGATGCACCACCAGGGTCGAGCGGGCAGCACGCTTGCCCCGACGCGTCGTTGCCCGGTAGGACGAGGCGTCGGTGAGACGATGATGCGCGGCCAGCACAGCTGAACGCAGGGACGGCCGGAGCCCGACCGTCAGACCGCGAGGTCCTTGCGACCCTTGCGACGACGCGACGACAGAATCGCCCGGCCCGCGCGGGTCCGCATGCGCAGACGGAAACCGTGCGTCTTGTGGCGGCGGCGGTTGTTCGGCTGGTAGGTGCGCTTGCTCACGACATTTCCTTCACAGGGGTGTTGATAGGACTCGTCCACCGTCGGGCCGCGGCGCAGCCACGGAGCTCCAGGAACAGCAGGAGCTCGCCCGGTCCGACACGACATGTCGGACCGCCCTTCGACTGGCACCGCCCCTCCACGGCGATCGGATCCCGTGGACGTGCGGCACCGGTCGACCCGGCTGTGGACCTTGCAACGGTACGCGGAGCGTCGAGACAGGGTCAAACCCTCGCCGAACGACAGCCCGCCCACACGGTCTAGCCTGTGGATGAATCATTGCCCCGGGATCACGCTCGGCGTTACGTTCACCGTCACGAGCCAACACCGGACGACCCCTGTTCGCTGGTCGACCATGACACTTGAGAGCGTCACCCCTGACGACCATCGCCCACCTGACCTGCACAGATACCGGATAGCGAACCAGAGGAGGTCGCGATGAACACCTCAGCCATCCGCACTCCCGGGCTCATGCACATCCTGTGGACAAACCTGTGGACTCATTCCAAACGACGTGACCGTTCCGCGAGGAACGCATCCGCCGCGACCCCCGCACAGCACTGACGGAGACCATGTCCCAGACGCCAGCAGAACACCCAGATCTCACGACGACCTGGGCTCAGGTACTCGATGATCTGCAACCGCACCAGCGGGCATGGCTCCGCACCAGCGTCCCGGTGACCCGACACGAGAACACCGCGATCATCGCCGTCCCGAACGACTTCACGCGTGCTCAGCTCGAGGGCAGACTGCGCAGCGAGCTCGAGGACGCCCTCACCGTCAGGTTCGGTCATCAGATCCGTATCGCGGTCACCGTGGACCCCGCTCTCGATGACCAGCTCGACACCGCAACCGGGGAGCCCCGCGATGTCGCGACTCACACCGGACATCCCGTCGCGCCCGGGCTCAGCTCTGTCGGCGAGGTCACCGGAGAACCCGACCATCCGTCGGCGCCCGCCTCCGACCGGACCGGGCCCGATCTGCAGCACGGAGCGGCGGCACCGTCAGCACCGACGGGACTACCGAAGCATGCCGGCCTCGAGACACGACTCAATCCCAAGTACACCTTCGAGACCTTCGTCATCGGCTCCTCCAACCGCTTCCCGCACGCGGCCGCGGTCGCGGTCGCCGAGGCGCCCGGCAAGGCCTACAACCCGCTCCTGGTCTACGGAGACTCCGGGCTCGGCAAGACCCATCTCCTGCACGCGATCGGCCATTACGTACGCAGCCTCTACACCGGCGTCAAGGTCCGGTACGTGTCCAGCGAAGAGTTCACCAACGAGTTCATCAACGCGATTCGCGACGATCGTCAGGACCGGTTCAAGAGCAAGTACCGCGACATCGACGTCCTGCTCATCGACGACATCCAGTTCTTGGAGGGGAAGACCCAGACGCAGGAGGAGTTCTTCCACACGTTCAACACCCTCCACAACGCCAACAAGCAGATCGTGCTGACATCCGACCGCGCTCCCAAGCGTCTCGAAGCGCTCGAGGACCGTCTGCGCAACCGCTTCGAGTGGGGCCTGATCACCGACGTCCAGCCTCCGGACCTCGAGACGCGGATCGCGATCCTGCGCAAGAAGGCGGCCATGGACCGGCTCACCGCACCACCCGACGTGCTGGAGTTCATCGCCTCCAAGATCCACACCAACATCCGTGAGCTCGAGGGCGCGCTCATCCGGGTCACGGCCTTCGCCAACCTCAATCGCCAGGAGGTCGACATGACCCTGGCTGAGATCGTCTTGAAGGACCTGATCCCCGAGGGTGGGGAACCCGAGATCACGGCGTCGCTGATCATCGCTCAGACCGCGGCGTACTTCGGTCTCAGCATCGAGGAGCTGACCGGACCCAGCCGCGGACGACACCTCGTCATGGCCCGCCAGATCGCGATGTACCTGTGTCGGGAGCTGACCGACCTCTCCCTCCCCAAGATCGGCGCACAGTTCGGCAACCGCGACCACACCACGGTCATGTACGCCGACCGGAAGATCAACCAACTGCTCGCGGAGCGCCGCGCTGTGTTCAACCAGGTCAGCGAGCTCACCAACCGCGTCAAGATGCACGCCCGGCAGACGTCCTGAGCGCCCCGTCCCCTCCTGTGGAGGACATGCGTCCCGACGTACGAATTACACGGGGAGGATCTGCGGAGACAGCGGGAGGACACTCACCAGGTCCGACCTGCCTCCACAGCGCACATCCCTCGACCACGTCGTCATCCACAACGACTGTGAGTCGACGACACCCCACCTGACCTGCGAGGACGACGCGAATCCGCGACTATCCACAGATTCCACACCACCTATGACTAACCCTGATCTACCAAGACATCCCTCGACCGCCGAACTCCACCTGGTCACCCCCCTGTGGATGACCCACCCGGCGTGGCAGGATTCGACTCCCACAGCACCCTCCTCGTCCTCGCCGACGCAGCCACATCGGCACCGTCCGGACGCCGAGCAGATCGACCACGTGCACTCCTGAAGGAGCGAGAAGTGAAGTTCCGAGTCGAACGCGACGTCTTCGCGGACGCCGTCGCCTGGGCAGCCCGCACGCTCCCGGTTCGCCCGAGCACCCCCGTTCTCGCCGGCCTGTTGATCGAGGCGGGTCCTGACGGACTGGTCCTCTCCACCTTCGACTACGAGACCTCAGCGCGTGCGACCCTCGATGCCGAGGTCCACGAGCCCGGATCCGTGCTGGTCAGTGGTCGACTCCTGGCCGACATCTGTCGAAGCCTTCCGGCGAAGCCCCTCGACCTGACCCTCGACGGCCCCCGCGCTTCGCTGACCTGCGGGTCGGCCCGGTTCAGCCTGCAGACGATGCCGGTCGACGAGTACCCGACCATCCCGCAGATGCCCGCAGCCACCGGAACGGTCCCCTCGGAGGTGTTCGCGCACGCCGTCGGCCAGGCGGTCACCGCCGCAGGACGCGACGACATGCTCCCCGTGCTGACCGGGGTGCGTCTGGAGATCGACGGCACCACGCTCTCGCTGCTGGCCACCGACCGCTTCCGGCTCTCGCTGCGTGAGCTCGACTGGAGCCCGTCCACGCCCGACGTCAGCGTCGCGGCCCTCGTACCCGCGAAGGTCCTCGGCGACACGGCGCGTTCACTGAGTGCTGGCGGCGAGGTCACGATCGCCCTGTCCCAGACCGGGGTCGGCGAGGGTCTGATCGGTTTCGAGAGCAAGACCGCCGGCGGCGTTCGACGCACGACCACGCGGTTGCTCGACGGCGAGTTCCCCAAGGTCCGCAGCCTCTTCCCGAACGAGCGCCTGACCTTCGCTCGTGTCGACAAAGCGACTTTGATCGACTCTCTCAAGCGCGTCTCCCTGGTCGCGGAACGCAACACCGCGGTCCAGTTGACCTTCGCCGACGGCGTCCTGACGCTCGATGCCGGTTCGGGAGACGAGGCCCAGGCCTCGGAGGCCGTCGAGTCGACGATCGAGGGCGAGGACCTCACGACGGGCTTCAACCCGCAGTTCCTCCTAGACGGCCTCGGCGCGATCGACGAGCCGGTGGTCGAACTCGCCTTCACCCAGGCCTCCAAGCCTGTGGTGATGCGCGGCGTCAGCGACGATTCCGATCACGAAGCAGTGTTCCGCTACCTGCTCATGCCGCGCCGCCTGCTCTCCTGACGGCGCCCGGCCTCCGGCCGACGTTGTCCGGACGTGCTACTCCTGGCTACATCACCGAACAGTGAACGGAGCGCACCATGCACCTCGGACTCGTCGGCCTCGGCAAGATGGGCGGCAACATGCGCACGCGGATGCGCGATGCGGGCCTGACCGTCGTCGGCTTCGATCACAACCGCGACCTCGCCGACGTCGGCTCGCTGAGCGAGCTCGTCGACGCGCTGCCCGAGAGTCCTCGTGTGGTGTGGGTGATGGTCCCCGCGGGAGATGCCACGCGCAGCACCATCCGTGAGTTGGCCGAACTCCTCGGCGACGGCGACCTCGTCGTCGACGGGGGGAACTCCAAGTGGACCGACGACGCGCTCAACGCCGAGATGCTCGCCGAGCGTGGAATCGGATTCGTCGACTGCGGTGTCTCGGGTGGTGTGTGGGGCCTGAAGAACGGCTACGCGCTGATGGTGGGCGGCAGCACCGACGACGTCGCGAAGGTCCAGCCGGCCCTCGATGCTCTGCGCCCCGAAGACGGGGGATTCGTGCACGCGGGTACCAAGCCCGGCGCCGGTCACTTTGCCAAGATGGTCCACAACGGCATCGAGTACGCCGTCATGCAGGCCTACGCAGAGGGGTGGGAGCTTCTCGAGGCCGCCGACCTCGTCGACGACGTGCCGGCCGTCTTCGACTCCTGGCGTACCGGCACGGTGATCCGCTCATGGCTGCTGGACCTCCTCGTAGCCGCCCTCGACGACGACCCGCACCTCTCCGAGCTCCGTGGGTACGCCGACGACTCCGGCGAAGGACGTTGGACCGTCCAGGCGGCGATCGACCACGCCGTCCCGATGAACGTCATCGCCGCGTCGCTCTTCGCGCGGTTCACGTCGCGCCAGGACGACAGCCCCGCGATGAAGGCCATCGCGGCCATGCGCAACCAGTTCGGCGGGCACGCCGTCCACACCCCGCCGCCTCCCGGCGGCGACGCGGACTGACGATCGCCTGTGACACTAGAACGCCGAGACGAGCCGCACCGCGGCGAAGCCCAGCCAGGCGACCACGATCGCCACGATCACCGGGCGGCGCACCACCACGTCGAGGTCCGGTGCAGCACGTCGACGCACCAGCGCGAACACGACGGCAAGCACGAGGGCAGCCGCCAGCACCATCGAGACCACGCCGAACGGGTTCGCCGTCAGCGAGTCGGACCATCTGCCGTGCATCGCATAGACCCAGGCGCGGGTGAGACCGCAGCCGGGGCACGGCAGACCCGTCAGCATCCGGAACGGACAGATGATCGGACCGTCCTCGATGCCGTCGGGGGAGAGCAGCGCCGCCGTCGCGAGAGCACCGACGGCGCCGACCGCCACCACGTGGGTGACGACGATGCCGCCAGGCATCCGATCGGTCGAGACGTTCAGCGCAGCGGCCTGCCGTCCGCGTCCGGCACCTTGCGCAGGATGATCAGGATCAGGTCGATGAGGGCCCAGATCCCCAACCCACCACAGGTGAAGAGCTTCAGCAGCCCCAGACCCGTGTACCCCAAGTAGAAGCGGTCGACCCCGAAGACCCCGACGAGCCAGGAGATGATCGCGGTGACGACCATGTCCTTGTCGGAGAAGACCCCGGGAACCTCCTTGGCGGGGAACCAGTTGGCGGCGGTCGCGGACCGGATCATCGCGTCCGGCTTGAGCGAGCCGTCGCGCGCCATGTGCGCGATCTGATTGATGTCGTAGGGCCCGTGCTCCTGGCCCATCGCCGAGATGAAGTACGGGCCGCTCGGAGCGGGAGCGCCATAGGGCGGCGGAGGCGGCGGAGGCGGCGGAGGCGGCGGAGGCGCGCCGTACGGAGGTTGCGTCATGGTCCCCAGAGTAGGAGATCGAGCACCGGCCGAGGCACCATGAAGTCGGGCCGCGACTAGGATCACCCAGGGTCTGGACGACGCGCACGGCGTTGCGCCGCCGTCGGGGCGAGGGGAGCGACATGCACGTCTCGCACCTGGCGCTGCACGATTTCCGCTCCTACGACGTCGTCGACCTGGAGATCGACCCGGGCGTCACGGCGTTCGTCGGCCGCAACGGCCAGGGCAAGACCAATCTCGTCGAGGCGATCGACTACCTCTCCCGGCTGGCCTCGCACCGCGTCGCCAGCGACACACCCCTGGTGCGTGCCGGCGCCGAGCGGGCGATCGTGCGAGCGGCCGTCGTCAAGGACGGCCGGACCGCGGTGCTCGAAGTCGAGATCCACCCCGGAAAGTCGAATAAGGGACGAATAAATAAGTCGACATTATCGCGGGTCCGGGAGCTCATCGGACTGGTCCGCACGGTCGTCTTCTCACCCGATGACCTCGTGCTGGTCAAGGGCGACCCGTCGTCGAGGCGACGGTTCCTCGACGACCTGATCGTCTTGGAGACGCCTCGGATGGCCGGGGTCCTGGCCGACTACGACCGGGTGCTGAAGCAGCGTGCGACGCTGCTCAAGACGGCGGGCCACGCGCGTCGCGGAGGGTCCACCCAGACGGCGGCGCTCGCGACACTCGATGTCTGGGACGCGCATCTGGCACGCACCGGCGCCGAGCTGCTGGCCCACCGGCTCGAGATCGCCAGCCGACTCCGGCCGCTGGTCGGCAGCGCGTACGCCATGGTCGCTCGCGGCGCCTCGCGGGACGACGCCACGATCACCTATCGGCCCAGCTTCGACGTCGACGTCGAGGAGCGCGACCACGGCAATCTCATCGAGACGCTGCTCGCTGAGCTCGCCCGACGCCGCGACGACGAGCTCGATCGGGGCGTCTGCCTCGTCGGTCCTCACCGCGACGACCTGCTCCTCGAGCTCGGCACCGGGTCGGCGTCCGAGCGGTTGCCGGTCAAGGGATACGCCTCGCACGGAGAGAGCTGGTCGGTTGCACTCGCCTTGCGACTGGCCTCCTACGAACTCCTGCGCGTCGACGGCGACGATCCGATCCTCGTGCTCGACGACGTCTTCGCCGAGCTCGACACCGGACGACGCGACCAGCTCGCCGAGCACGTGGCCGACGCCGAGCAGGTGCTCGTCACAGCGGCCGTCCCCGACGACGTGCCGGAGGTCCTGCGCGGGGTGCGGTTCGACGTCGCGGGCGGGACGGTGACCCGTGCCTGAGCAGGAACACCCCTCAGAGTCCGGAGGCGACCGAGCCGACGACCAGCACCCGAACGCCCCTGACTCCGCCGAGGCTGATTCGGCCGTCGACCACGACGACACCGGCCTCGACCTCGCACGGGCGGCGGCGCGAGCTGCGGCCGGAGCCGGCGTGCCGGCGAAGCGACGTCGTCGAGGCTCGGGTCGCGCAGGTGACGGGAAGGAATCAGGCGGTCGAGGACGCGGCACCGGGCGCGACCGACTCGGCGGGTACAGCGGAGCGCACCCTGACGAGCGCGACCCCCAGCTGCTCGACGGCGAGCTGGGCCGCCTCGTGGGCGAGCGGGGCTGGGCACTGCCGCTGAGGGTGCGGGGCGTGTTCGCCCGGTGGGCCGAGATCGTCGGCGCGGAGATCGCCGAGCATGCTCAGCCGGAGTCGTTCGACGACGGACGGCTCGTCGTCCGCACCGCCTCCACGGCCTGGGCCACCCAACTGAAGCTGCTCGCGCCGACGCTCGTGCGCCGTCTCAACGACGAGCTCGGCGACGGCACCGTGACCGTCGTCGAGGTGCGCGGACCCAACGCCCCGAGCTGGAAGAAGGGCCTGCGATCGGTCCGCGACGGCCGCGGACCGCGCGACACCTACGGCTGATCCAGGCTGAGCCACGATCGCTGGACCGGAGGTATCGGGGGCGGACCCACCCCCTCTGAAGCCGTCCTGGACACCTGAGAACGCCTCTGAGGGCCGATTCCGTCCAAACTTCGGGCCCTCTCCCGAAGCAGAACGCTGGTATCAGGCCGTGTGCAGGCTAAACTAGCCAGTGGGCCGCCCGTCCTTCTCGTGCGGCCTTCGTCGTGTCCGGCAGCCTCGCCCGGCACGTGGCCCGGCTCGTAGGAACCGGCGCCGGATCCGCCCACACGTGAAGAGGTCCTGCGTGACTGAGGAGTCCACCCCCCAGGTCAGTCAGACCCCTGACGACGGTCAGCCTGACGTCGCGATCGAGCCCGGCAACGAGACGAGCGGACTGCGCAGCTCCACCGTCGACGCCGAGTACGACGCCTCGGCGATCCAGGTCCTCGAGGGCCTTGAGGCGGTGCGCAAGCGCCCCGGCATGTACATCGGCTCGACCGGTGAGCGTGGCCTGCACCACCTGATCTGGGAGATCGTCAACAACTCAGTCGACGAGGCACTGGCCGGTCACTGCGACCGGATCGTGATGACACTCTGCGCCGACGGGGCGGTGCGCGTCGAGGACAACGGTCGCGGCATCCCCACCGACACCGCGCCAGGCCAGGAGCTCCCCGCGGCGACGCTGGCGCTGACCGTCCTCCACGCAGGCGGCAAGTTCGGCGGCGGCGGGTACAAGGTGTCGGGCGGTCTGCACGGCGTCGGCGTCTCGGTCGTGAACGCGCTGTCCAGCCGTCTCGTTCTCGAGATCCGCAACCGCGGCCATCTGTGGCAGCAGACGTTCCAGCTGGGAGAGCCTGACGGGCCGCTCGAGCAGGTGCGCCCGCTCGAGGACGGCGAGGGCACCGGGACGACGGTCACGTGGTACGCCAGCCCCGAGATCTTCGAGACGACGAACTACTCGCTGGAGACCATCAGCACCCGCATCCGTGAGATGGCGTTCCTCAACAAGGGCCTGGAGATCGTCGTCCGCGACGAGCGCCCCCAGGCCGAGGAGCTGATCGAGGCCGTCGAGGACGACACGGTCGACAACGCTGTCGACTCCGCCGGGCACGACGCACTTCGTCGCGCCGAGGAGGGGGGCATCGAGCAGGTCTTCCGCTACGACCGCGGTCTGGTCGACTTCGTGGAGCATCTCAACCGCCGCAAGGACAAGGCGAACCTCACCGTCATCAGCTTCGAGGCGGAGACGCCGGACGCGGTGGAGAACCACATGAGTCTCGAGGTGGCGATGCAGTGGAACACCTCCTTCACCGAGTCGGTCCACACCTTCGCCAACACCATCAACACCCATGAGGGCGGCACCCACGAAGAGGGCTTCCGCGCCGCACTCACCTCGCTGGTCAACCACTGGGGCGAGGAGTGGGGCCTGATCAAGAAGCGCGAGGACCGCGTCAGCGGCGACGACATCCGCGAGGGCCTGACCGCGATCGTCTCGGTCAAGCTCGGCGAGCCGCAGTTCGAGGGCCAGACCAAGACCAAGCTCGGCAACACCGAGGCCAAGGGCTTCACCCAGCGGATCGTCAACGACCAGCTCGGCGCCTGGCTGGAGCAGAACCCGGCCGAGGGCAAGGACATCATCCGCAAGGCCCAGGCCGCGGCATCCGCCCGGATCGCCGCGCGCAAGGCCCGTGACCTCGCGCGCAACCGCAAGGGACTGCTCGGCGGCGGAGGCCTTCCGGGCAAGCTGCGCGACTGCAGCTCGCGCAACCCCGAGGAGTGCGAGGTCTTCATCGTCGAGGGCGACTCCGCCGGCGGCTCGGCGGTGATGGGGCGTGAGAACCGGATCCAGGCGATCCTGCCGATCCGGGGAAAGATCCTCAACGTCGAGAAGGCACGCATCGACAAGGTGCTGGCCAACACCGAGGTGCAGGCCATCATCTCCGCCCTCGGCACCGGTATCCACGAAGAGTTCAGCCTCGAGAAGCTGCGGTACCACAAGATCGTGCTGATGGCCGACGCCGACGTCGACGGCCACCACATCAACACCCTGCTGCTGACGCTGCTGTTCCGCTTCATGCGCCCCCTGATCGAGGCCGGGCACGTGTACCTCGCGCAGCCGCCGCTGTACCGGATCAAGTGGAACAAGCCGCACGAGCACGAGTACGTCTTCTCCGACGCCGAGCGCGACGCCGTGATCCGCGACGGGCAGGAGCACGGAAAGAAGCTGCCCAAGGAGGCCCCGATCCAGCGGTACAAGGGTCTGGGTGAGATGAACGCCGACGAGCTGTGGGAGACCACGCTCGACCCCGACCAGCGTGTGCTGCTGCAGGTGACGCTGGAGGACGCCGCGCAGGCCGACGAGATCTTCTCGATCCTGATGGGCGAGGACGTCGAGCAGCGTCGCTCCTTCATCCAACGCAACGCCAAAGACGTCCGCTTCCTCGACATCTGACCAGCTGAGAGAACTGACTGATGACTGAGACGCCCACCGACGACGCCCCCGTGGGCGGACGCGTCGAGCCCATCGACCTGCAGGAGTCGATGAAGCGGTCCTACATCGACTACGCGATGGCCGTCATCGTCGGCCGCGCGCTGCCCGACGTGCGGGATGGACTCAAGCCGGTCCACCGCCGCGTTCTCTACGCGATGTACGACGGTGGCTACCGCCCCGACCGTGGCTTCAACAAGTGCGCGCGCGTCGTCGGCGACGTCATGGGTAACTACCACCCCCACGGCGACTCGGCGATCTACGACACTCTCGTGCGTCTCGCCCAGCCGTGGGTGATGCGCAACCCGCTGGTCAACGGCCAGGGAAACTTCGGGTCGCCGGGCAACGACCCCGCGGCCGCGATGCGGTACACCGAGTGCCGGATGGCGCCGCTGGCCATGGAGATGGTCCGGGACATCGACGAAGAGACCGTCGACATGACCCCGAACTACGACGGCAAGACCAACGAGCCGACGATCCTGCCGGCCCGCTTCCCTAACCTCCTGGTCAACGGCTCGGCCGGCATCGCGGTCGGCATGGCCACCAACATCCCGCCGCACAACCTGCGCGAGGTCGCCGAAGGCGCGACCTGGTGCCTGCAGAACCCGGACGCGACGCGCGCGGAGCTCCAGGACGCGCTGATCGAGCGGATCAAGGGGCCCGACTTCCCCAACGGCGCTCTGATCACCGGGCGCCAGGGCATCGAGCAGGCCTACCGCACCGGTCGCGGCTCGATCACCCAGCGCGCGATCATCGAGGTCGACGAGGACAAGACCGGGCGCACCGTGCTGGTCATCACCGACCTGCCCTACATGGTCAACCCCGACAACCTGCTCGTGAAGATCGCCGAGCTCGCCGACGCCGGCAAGGTGCAGGGCATCTCCGACGTCCGCAACGAGACCTCCTCCCGCGTCGGTCAGCGCATCGTCGTCGTCCTCAAACGCGACGCCGTAGCGCGCGTCGTCCTGAACAACCTGCTCAAGCACACCGAGCTGCAGACCAACTTCAGCGCCAACATGCTGGCTCTGGTCGACGGCGTGCCACGCACCCTGACCATCGACCAGTTCATCAGCAACTGGGTCGACCACCAGATCGAGGTCATCCGGCGCCGCACCGAGTTCCGGCTCAAGAAGGCCGAGGCCGACGCCCACATCCTGCGTGGGCTCGTCAAGGCGCTCGACATGCTGGACGAGGTCATCGCGCTGATCCGTCGCTCGCCCGACGTCGCCGACGCCCGGACCGGCCTGATGGAGTTGCTCGACGTCGACGAGCTCCAGGCCAACGCGATCCTCGACATGCAGCTGCGCAAGCTCGCGGCCCTGCAGCGCCAGAAGATCATCGACGACCTGGCCGCCATCGAGCTGGTCATCGCCGACCTCAAGGACATCCTCGCCAACGTCCCGCGTCAGCGCTCGATCGTCGTCGACGAGCTGGCCGAGATCGTGGAGAAGTACGGCGACGACCGCCGCAGCCAGATCATCGCCGCCGACGGCGACCTCTCCATGGAGGACCTCATCCCCGATGAGGAGCTGGTCGTCTCGATCACGCGCGGCGGCTACGCCAAGCGGACCCAGCGCGCGCAGTACCGGCTGCAGAAGCGGGGCGGCAAGGGCGTGCGAGGCGCGACGCTGCGCGGCGACGACGTCGTCGAGCACTTCATCGCGACCACGAACCACCACTGGCTGCTGTTCTTCACCACGGCCGGACGCGTCTACCGCACCAAGGCCTACAACCTCCCGGAGGCCTCGCGCGACGCCAAGGGCGGGCACGTCGCCGGGTTGCTGAGCTTCCAGCCCGACGAGCAGATCGCCCAGGTGCTGGCGATCCGCGACTACGACCAGATGCCCTACCTGGTGCTCGCCACGAAGAAGGGCCTGGTCAAGAAGACCCGCCTGGGCGACTACAACTCCCCGCGCCAGGCCGGCGTGATCGCGATCAACTTCCGCGACGACGACGACGAGCTGATCGGCGCCGAGCTGGTGGGCGGCGACGACGACATCCTGCTCGTCTCGCGGCAGGGGTCCGCGATCCGCTTCAAGGCCGACGACGGTCAGCTGCGGCCGATGGGCCGGGCGACGTCGGGCGTGACGGGCATGAAGTTCCGTTCCGACGACGACACCGTGCTGTCGATGTCGGTGATCCGCGCCGCGCAGATCGCCGTCGAGGAGTCCGCCGAGGACGCCGAGGCGGCCGGCCAGCAGGTGCAGTACGTCTTCACGATCACCGACGGCGGCTTCGCCAAGCGCAGCCCGATCGCGGAGTACCGCGTCACCAACCGCGGCGGCCTGGGCATCCGGGCGATGAACCTGGGCAACACCGAGCGCGGCGTCCTGGTGGGCGGCTTCATCGTCGAGGACGGCGACGAGGTCATGTCGATCACCCAGTCCGGCCAGGTCGTGCGCTCGCCGATCAACGCCGACTTCCGCCCGACGGGGCGCTCGACCATGGGCGTGAAGTTCGTGTCCCCGAAGAAGGGCGACGCCGTCGCGGTCGTCGCGCGGTCGGTGGAGGCGAAGGAGTCCGGCGAGGACGGCGAGGACGTCGAGGCCGGTGCCGCGGAGGGCGAGACCGGCGCTCCGGTGGTCGAGTCGGGTTCCCCGGTGGTCGAGCCGGTCGAGACCGCCGACGTGGCCCCGGATGCCACAATCGTGGCTGAGGGCGCCGAGACCGACGTCCCGCCCGCGACCGACTCAGGAGACGAAGGCTGATGAGCGACCGCCCCGGCTCGCCGTCCGCACCCTCGCGCCCGACCGACCAGTCCGGCACGGCCGTCCGCCCCGGACTCGCGGAGCGACTCCAGGCCAAGCTCGGCGCTGCCGCCGACCAGGCCCGCGCCGCGAAGGCCGCGCCGACCGCATCGCCGGCTCGTGGTCCGCGACGGGCCCGGCTCCGGCTGACCCGGATCGACCCGTGGTCGGTCATGAAGAGCGCGTTCCTGCTCTCGATCGCCTTCGCCGTCGTCACCGTCGTCGCGGTCGCGGTGGTGTGGGAGGTGCTCAGTGCCGCTGGCGTCTGGACCTCGATCAACGACACTGTGCGCGATCTGCTGCAGGATCCGTCCAGCTCGGACTTCGACATCGAGGACTACCTCGGCACCTCGCGGGTGCTCGGGTTCACGATGCTCGTCGCCGCCGTCGACGTCGTGCTGATCACGGCGATGGCCACGCTCGGGGCCTTCCTCTACAACATGTCGGCCGCCCTGCTCGGCGGCATCGACGTCACGCTCTCCGAGGAGAACTGAGCTTCCCGAGCGACGCCTGAACCGAGGGATCGAGCCACTCGGAGTTCTGGCCGAGCCGGCGCTGCCGGCTCAGGTCCGTGGACTGGCGACCGATTGCAGGGTGACCATCCCCTGCAGGCCGTCGTCCAGGAATCGCCATGTCGCCGCACCGACCCCCCGTGCGGTGTCGGTGGCGGCGGGTCGTGACCGCGAGCGCTGCTGTGCTCGCCGTCGTCGGCGCGCCCTCCCCGACGCCAGCGCCGCATCCGGTCCCGATCCGGACCACAGCGCCCTCGGAGAGCCGGGCAGCGTCGCGGATCGTGGCGGACGCGGTACCGAGCGCCGCTGTGCTGCGGGCCCTGCCAGACGCAGCACGCCGTCCGGGCCACCTCCCGCGGTTGGTGCCGACCGCGCGCACCTTCGAGCTCGCCTCGCGTCCCGGAGCACCGTTGACGGTCTACCTCGACGTCACCGGACACACCGTGCGCGACGGGCTCTGGGTCGACAGCTACGGCGGCGGTGCCGCGGTGGAGGCGCCGGCCTACGAGGAGCCGGGCGGGCGGTCACCCGGGGTGGTCAGCGCCCGCGAGGCGGCCTGGATCCAGCAGGTGTGGGCCGGCGTCGCCGACGACTTCGCGGCGTGGGACGTGAACGTGACGACCATCGAGCCACCCGAGTCCGACCTCGTGCGCGCCGATGACCACGATCCCCGATACGGAGTGCGGGTCGTCGTCACGCGTGCGGAGCCGTGGACGCCGCGCTGCGACTGCTCGGGCCTGGCTTGGCGGGGTCTGTTCGACGACGTCGGGGAGGTGAACCGGCGCAACGGCATCGTCTGGGTGTTCACCGGCGTGCTCCGCTCCGTGCCGTCCTGGGTTGCAGCGACCGCGAGCCACGAGATCGGGCACGCCTTCGGGCTGCGCCACCACGGGGTCCGGACGCCGGGCGGCGCCGCACAGGAGTACTACACCGGCCGCGCGCCGTGGGCGCCGATCATGGGTGCGCCCCATCTCAATCCCGTCGTCCAGTGGTCGCGTGGCGACTACGCGGGCGCCGACAACGACCAGGACGACCTCGCCGTGATCGGCGCCCATGCCTCACCCGTCCGCGACGACTATCCCGACGACCCCGGACTGCTCGGCATCGTCCCCCTGCGCGGGTTCGGCTCGACGGTGCGCGGCGTCATCGGTCCGGGCGACGTCGATGTGTTCAGCGTGCTGGTGGTGCGACCGGGGCGGTACCGGATCGCCGTGCGGCCCGCCGTCCGCCCCTCGGCGCTCGACGTCGCGGTGGACGTGCAGTCGGCCCTGGGACGTCGCCTGGCGTGGGTCGCGCCGTGGACACGGCGGCAGGACAGCGTGACCAGCCTCGGCACCGACGCCAAGCGCACGCTGCGCCTGGGCGTGGGACGCCACTTCATCGGCATCACCGGCGCCGGGCAGGGCGACCCTCAGGCCGGCGGATACTCCTCCTACGGTGCGATCGGAGCATGGGAGGCCACGGTGACCCGGGTGCGCTGAGGTCGGGGTCTCGTGACGCTCGCTGCGCTCGCTCCTCGACCGCCGGGGCTGGTGGTGGTCAAGGGGTCGCTCCGCGACCGTCACGCGACCCGTAACCCACCGCCACGTGTGACGTTGTGCACATATGGCACCCCCACGCGCCCACGTCCTGCCCGCCCGCCGAGCCGCCGCCGTCGCGACGCTCCTGGTGGGGAGCTCCCTGGCGATCGCAGGATCGGCGACCGCCGCGACGACGCTGACCGTGTGCGACACCGGATGCAGCTACACCACGATCGCCGCTGCTGTGGCCGCTGCGCAGCCCGGCGACACGGTGCAGCTCTCCGCGCAGACCTACACCGGGGTCAACCAGGTGGTCGTCGACAAGCCGATTCGGATCCTCGGCGCCGGCCCGGGCCAGACGATCGTGGACGGCGCCACGACGGCCACGGGCACCTCGATGTTCCGGGTCCTCCCGCCGGCGGTCGGCAACGGGGCGAACAACGGAGTCATCGAGATCTCCGGCATGACGCTGCGTCATCCGGGCCCGAGGGTCGCCTACCAGATCTACATCGGCGTCAAGCAGTTCACCACCGGCATCACCGCCGTGACGATCAGCGACGTCGACTTCGCCGCCACCGCCGATCCCGCAGGCGCGGCAGCGACTCCCGCCACCTCGGTCACCTCGAACTACGCCCTCTACGCCGACGGCGGCTACACCAACAACACCGAGCGCGTCGCGCCGTCGCTGACGCTGCGCGACAACACGACGTCGGGGCAGCGCTTCAACGCCTTCGGCGTGGACGCCTGGCGCGGCCCGGTCGCGATCCGCGACAACGTCGTCACCGAGGGGAGCAGCGGCAACTCCTCGCTGCTGGTGTTCAACGAGTACTCACCGAGCCGCATCACCACCCCGGTCGTGGTCGACGGCAACACCAGCACGGGCCGGCTCCTCGCGGTGCGCAACATCGACCAGAACGCGACCCTCGAGAGCCGCAGCGGGTTCGACGACGTCACGATCTCCAACAACGTGGTGACGGGACTGACCGCCGGCGACTACGCGGCGATGGTCAGCACGAACGCGCCGGCGGGCGACTACGTCCTCGGAGGGGCGACGATCCCGAGCGCGGCGATGGACTTCGGTCGCGTGCGGATCCACGGCAACGTGGTGCGCGGTGACGGCACCGACACGACGTCCGGCTTCTATGTCGGCGGCGGGGTCGAGAGCACCGTGATCGAGGACAACGACATCGCCGGGGTCGGCGCGGGAGTCCGTGCCTACCCGGTGAAGGGCCGTCAGCCCACGGCGATCACGGTCCGCCACAACCGTCTGATGGCGACGCGGTACGGCGTCCTCAACGAGAGCACGGCACCGATCGGAGCTGCCCAGAACTGGTGGGGCTGTGTCCGCACCGACCCCCGCACGGTCGACACCACGGTGGCGGTTCCGGTGTGCGCCGGGGCCCATGCCACGGCGGGGTCCGGCACGATCACGACCGCTCCCTGGATCGCGGCGACCCTGAGCGTGGCTCCCCCGACGCTGTTCGTCGGCGACACCGCGACCGCGACCGCGACGTTCGGCTCGACCTTCGACGGTACGACGGTGGGCGTGGTCACCGGGACGCCGCTGCCGTCCTTCTTCACCGGCCTGGCGACGACGTTCGCGGCGACGGTCGGCTCGATCGCGCCCAGCTCGGGCGCCCTCGACGCCCAGCTGCGCAGCAGTGCGACCTACACCGCGACGGCGCTCGGCCCGGACACGGTGACCGCCACCGTCGACCGGGTCGACGTCGTCACGGCGGCCCAGGGCGGCGGTACCGCGACGACGACCCGTCGCGGCGAGCCGATCACGGCGTCGGTCCAGACCTTCCCGCCGTTCGTCCCGCCGACGACTCCCCCGACCACACCGCCGACGACCCCTCCCACGACACCGCCGACCACGCCGGTCGACACCGACGGTGACGGACTCACCGACGAGCAGGAGGCGGCGTTGGGCACCGACCCGACCAAGGCCGACACCGACGGCGACGGCGTCAGCGATGCCGACGAGGTGGCTGCTGGGACCGATCCCCTGGTTCCGAACAACGTCGACCCGGGTCCGACCCCGGGTGTCGACACCGACGGCGACGGCCTCAGCGACGAGGACGAGCAGGCGTTGGGCACCGATCCGACCAAGGCCGACACCGACGGCGACGGCATCAGCGACGGCGTCGAGGTCGCCGGAGTCCGGCGCTGCCCGAGCGGCACCAACCCGCTCGAGCCCGACACCGACGGCGACGGTCTGACCGACGGCGCGGAGATCAAGGGCATCGTGATGAAGACCAAGGTCACGACGCGCAACCGGGAGTACCGGATCGGCCGCATTCGCACGAACCCCTGCAGTCGCGACACCGACGGCGACGGCCTCTCCGACCGCCGCGAGATCGCCGGCATCAAGATCGGTCAGCGCGTGGCGACGTCCCGGACCGACGGCTACCGGATCGGCCGCCGCAGCACCGATCCGACCAAGGCCGACACCGACCGCGACGGGCTCACCGACAAGGACGAGGTGACCGGCCGGAAGAACACCGCCCACAACAAGCGCAAGTCCGACCCGACCAACTTCGACACCGACGGCGGCGGCGTCTCCGACGGCCACGAGGTGCGCGGCGGCGCTGACCCGAGCGCTCAGCCCTCGGGCCTGCGCAACCCTCGCGGGCGGTAGCAGCTGTCGACCGGCGCCTACCCAGATCCTCGGGTGGGCGCCGGTCGATGTCGGTGAGGCTCGACCCGATCGTCTCAGTAGGCGAAAACGTGCGCGCTGAGGACGTCGATCTCGCGCCGGGGATCTCCGAAGAACGCACCCAGGCGACGGGACACGAGGTGGAACGGACGCTCCCTCGGGGATCCGTCCGCCTTCCAGTTGTTGGTCGGGACGATCAGGAACAGATGGTGTGCGTCGGGTGCGATGTGCGCCTTCCAGAGATCCTTCAGATCGTGGTTGTTGGTCGTCGTCCCGCCACGTTCGACCTCCGCGATCACGCCGCGTCCCTCTCCCGTGGCGAAGAAGAAGTCGGGTCGAGCCCGGGTCACGAAGCCCGTCTGCGGGGTGAGCACGACTTCCTCGCTGAATCCCAGCTCATGGGTCAGGAGTGCCGCGAAGTGGCCCTGGATGGCCTGACTCTGAGCACCGTGCACATGTAGAAGCGCGATCTCGTCACGGGTCGATGAGATGTGCGTTCGCAGACGCTGCGCGAGTTCGTCGACGAGGGCCAGTTCCGCAGTCAGAGCGGGCGGAATCTCCGTCCTCACGTGGCGTGCGTAGGTCTCCATGCGGCGGAGCTTCTCAGCTCGAGTCGGCTGAAGCTAGCGACTGGTCGCCGCCCCTGGCTCACGCGGCGAAAGCGATCTTCATCGGCGGACGGGGGTGGTGGAGCCTAGGGGACTCGAACCCCTAACCCCCTGCTTGCAAAGCAGGTGCGCTACCAATTGCGCCAAGGCCCCGGTGCCCGAAGACTCGGGCGGGATGGATCAGTTGCCGCGGGTGACCGCGTCGGTGGCTTCGGCCCACAGGGCCTGCTCGGAGCGGCTCTCGGCGATCTTCTTGCGAGCGACGACGGCGCCCGCAGCAGCCAGGGCGAGAATGACCAGCTTCTTCATCGTTGCCTCCGAGTTCCCCGTCGTCACCGACCGGTCGAGAGTGGGCCTAACAGGACTTGAACCTGTGACCTCTTCCTTATCAGGGAAGCGCTCTAACCGTCTGAGCTATAGGCCCGCAAACCTGGGAGACAGTACCCCACCGCTCGGCGCACGCTCAAAACGGGCCGACGTCCGTGGCCGCCTCGGGCAGCGGTGAGGTCTGTGCCGCAGACCGGCGCCCGGATCGTGGTTGGGCGCAGGACTGCCATGGGGCACCGAGCGCGCCGGGCGCGAGGACGACGTGCGTTCCGCAGACCCGTCTCCCCGTCGGTCTCGGGCACACGGCCCCGCGGGCCGGGCGCGGGTGGCAGGATGCCGGAGTGAGGACGCGGAGGGGGCGCACGGCGGCGGTCGCGGCGACGATGACGGCGGTGGTGGCGTTGACCGTCACGGCCTGCTCCGAGGACGGCGACGAGCCCACCCCCGAGGTCGCGCCCACGCCGACGGCGACACCGATCCCGCCCTTCGACGCCGACCAGCCGGCAGCACGCGCCGTCCTGCCGCTGGTGCCCGTCGATGCCACCGAACTGCGCGTCACGGACTGGGAGCAGGTCCGGCTCCGCGTCGGTCGCGAGGACATCACGTCCGCCGCGCCGCGTCGCCAACGCGACCAGTTCTGGCGCAAGGTCGATCGCAACGTTCCCCTGCTCGACACCGGGCTGCTCCGCCCCGACGCCGAGCGCCTGCTCGCCGACTACTCCTTCACCCAGGACGACGTCGCGTGGGAGGCCCACTTCGAGACGCCGCGTGGGTCGGGCTGGGTGCTGCTGATGGACGCCCCGGTGCTGATGGCCGACGTCGAGCGCGCCGTCGACGACGGCGTGGGCGCGCTGCGGGGTGCCGAGGTCGACGTCGCGCGCCGTCTGGTGATGCGCGGCGTCAGCGCCGAGCCCGAGGAGAGCTGGGCGATGGCTCCCGAGCTCGGCGAGCTCGTCGACGACACCGGCGAGTCGACCTACGTCCGCGCCGGGTGCCTGGACGCCGACGCCGTGCTGGGCACGGTGCCCGACGGCTCGCTCGCCCGCCTCCAACCGCTCGGCGGCTTCGTCGTCGTCCTCGCCGGACGCCTGGCGACGGTGTACCTCGGTACCGACCGCGCCGACGCATTCGCGCGGGCGCGCCTGGATCGCACGAGCTTCTCCACCGCCCCGCAGGTCTCGCAGTTCCAGCGAGCCTGGGGCCAGGCTGTCGCCGACCCCTCAAGTGGCCGGCTGGGGTACCGCATGCGTGATGACCGCGCGGCCACCGAGCTCATGCTCGATGGAGATCTGCCGTTCGCCGTCTGCGACGTGTGAGCGCGCCGGTCGCGCCCGGTGGGCGGTGAGTCGCTGAGGCTCTTCGACCGACCGGGTGGCCGGGCGGTGAGCTGCTGAGCGATTGCTCGACTGGTTTCCTCACCAACTCACCGCCGCGCGGAGTTCGCCGCGCGTAAGCCTCTGTAGATCACCGCCCAGCCGGGCGCCACCGGCTGCAGACCGGACGGGTCACCGGGTTTCGAGACGGCCTCGTTCCTCGGCCTCCTCAACCACTGGTGGGTGGGCCGGCGCGGCCTCCTGAACGACCGGTGACGGTCAGCTGTTGAGCGCCTCGAACTCGGAGGCGTCGTGCGCGGAGAAGACCCGGACGTCGGGGTGGTCGGCGACCAGCGTGCGCAACCGCTCCTGGTTCGCCAGCCGGACGGCGTTGTCCTGCGCGAGGAGGCGCTGGAAGACCTGGAGGATGCGCGGACACGACGGCGGCGTCTGCACCTCGCCCGCGTTGAAGTAGGCATCGCCGGCGTGCAGCACCCAACCGCCGTCAGAGGAGGTGGTGTCTCGGACGGCGGCGCCTGCGTGCCCGCGGCTGTGGCCGGGCAGCGGCACCAGCAGCACGTCGTCGGCGAGCACGGTGACGGCCTCGAGGCCGCGCCACTCCTCGCCCGCAGCGGCATGGGTGGCGAAACGAGCGTCCTCCCACTGCTCGCGCAGATAGCGCCCGTGCTCCATGCCCTTGGGGTTGCGAGCGGCTTCGAGCTCGGCGTCGTAGACGTGCACGGTGGCGTTCGGGAAGTCGCTGACGCCGCCCGCGTGGTCGAGGTCGAGGTGGGTCAGCGCGATGTCGCGGACGTCGGACGCGTGGAACCCCAGGGCCTCGACCTGCGCGAGCGCGGTCTCGGCAGGGTCGAGGTTCGGACGCATCGCCGAGGTGAAGGCGCGACCCAGACGACGTCCCCGGTCGTCGAGATCGGCGGTGCCGAAACCAGAGTCGACCAGCAGCAGTCCGTCCGCGCGCTCCACGAGGAGACAGTGCGCGACGAACCGGCCGGCCAGGAGCGGGTGGAGCGTCCCGCAGTTGAGGTGGTGGATCACGGCGTGATCGTGCCACGGCGGGCCGCTGTCGTCAGCCGTCTCGCCCAGCCGCGCCCGTCGTCGTCCGAGCGCCGCTCCGTAGGCTGGGGGGGTGCACGTGTGGCTGACCCGTCGGATGCTGGCCGCGCATGCGCTGGCTCTCGTGGGCCTGCTGATCGCCGGCGGGCTCGGCTTGTGGCAGCTCGATGCGTGGAGCGCACACCGGGCGAACGAGGCCCGCGACCTCTCCGAGCAGGAGCCGTTGGCCCTGCAGGACGTGCTCGGCCCGGACGACGTCTACCCCGGTGACCGCGTCGGTCAGCCGGTGCGCGCGAGCGGGGTGTGGGTCCCGTCCGGCACGGTCTTCGTCGCCGACCGCGACCACGACGGCGCCCGCGGCTACTGGGTCGTCACGCCCGTGTCTGTCGAGACGCCGGGTGACCCGGCGATCGCCGTCGTTCGCGGGTGGGTCGCCACCCTGGACGACGTGCCCGCAGCGCCGTCCGGTGCCGCCGAGATCGACGGGTGGCTGCAGCCCTCCGAAGGCACCGGCGTCATCGACGACGACCCGACCGACGACGTCCTGCCGCAACTGCGGATGGCCGACCTGGCCCAACGGGTCGACGTCGACCTCTACGGCGGGTACGTCGTCGCCCGGACGCCGGGCGCCGGGCTCGAGGCGGCCGACCTGGAGGCGCTGCCGCCGGTGAGCCGCACCACCGGACTGCGCAACCTGCTCTACGGCGTGGAATGGTGGTTCTTCGCCGCCTTCGTGCTGTTCGTGTGGTGGCGGTTCACGCGCGAGGAGCGCCGTCCCTCGCGGCGACCTGCCGAGCAACCCGGCGAGCCCGACCCTGCCGACGTCTGACGCGCCGACCCCACTCCTACTGGTCGACCACCGTGCCGAAACTCCCGCCGATCGGCGGTTCGCGTCGGCATATCCGCGAGTTTCGCCCGACCGATGCGGAGATTCACCGGCTACCCGGTGAATCTCCTCGCGGCCACACCCGCCTCCCGCCCCAAAACCCCCACCCACGCGCTCAGTACCCTCGGCACGTGACTCTCTTCAACGTCTACAGGGTGCTCGCGATCGTCGTGGGCGTCCTGCTCGCGATCTGCTCCCTGGTGGCGCTGCCGCTGAAGTACCTGGCCACCGAGGGCACCGGGCTCCAGACGTTCGGTGAGGACATCTCGATCCTGTGGCTCGTCCACGGGTGGATCTTCATGGTCTACGTCGTGGTGGCGTTCGTGCTCTCGCGGCGAGCGGAGTGGACGACGACCTTCACCCTCGTCGTGCTGGTCGCCGGCCTCGTGCCGCTGATGATCTTCTGGGTCGAGCGGATCGTCGTCGCCAAGGTGCGTACGGAGGCACCCGACCTGACCTCGGACGCGCAGCGACCCGCCAGCCTGGGCTGACGGGTCGGCGCGACACACGGGCTGGCGACCGGCGCTACTTCTTCTCGTCGATCTCCACGACCTCGGCCGGCTCGTCGGGCGTGGTGACGGCGTGCGGCTCCTCCACCGCGTCCGCCAGCGCTTCGCCCGGCGTCGCCCCGGCTCCGTCGTCGGCGGCTCCGGACTGGGGAGCAGCCGGGGTGGGTGCAGGAGCGACGGGAGCTGCCGACGGAGCCTGTGCAGGAGCAGGGGTCGGGGTGTAGGTGGACTGCCAGTTGTCCTGAGAACCGCCCTGCAGCTTCTTGGCGGCAAAGACCGCCCCACCCGCCGCGATGCCGACGACTAGCAGTCGCTTGAGCTTGCTCTTCTTCTTCGGCGCCGGCTCGTGGGAGAGCTGGGCCACGGCTCCTTCGGCGGCCACCTTCGCGGCGGCGGCACGCTCGGCGGCGATGGCCGCGCCCTGCGCCACGAGCGGGGCGGCCTTCTCACGCGCCTCGGCGAGCCCGACGGCCGCCTTGACCCTCGCGTCGGCCAGCATCGGCTCGGCCTTCTCGCGGGCGTCGGCGATGGCGGGAAGGGCGGTGTCGTTGACGAACTCGCGCGCCTGGCCGAGCGCCGTCTCCACGTACTCCCCCGCCTGGTCGACGATCGACTTCTTCTTGCGCAGTCCCATCTCCGCCTCAACTTTCACGTCTGCATGGATGTGGCTCGACGGCTCCGTCGCCTCGGTGCGCTCGCGGCGCCGCCCGTGCCTTTCCTCTACCCAAGCACGAGGCGTGTCACGCCCCAACCCCCCGAATGTGAACGTCGCGGTTGTGCTCGCGCTCCGGCGCCCGAGATTCGCGGCACCCACCGGGTTCGGGCACCTCAACCACCGGGACGCCGACGTGGCGGCGTCTGGGAGGATCGGGAGGTACTGCCGCGCCGGGCCTCCCGGTATGCGGCGCCACACGAATCACCTCGGAACCACTACCGGGGCACGCGAAAGGCAGACATGGCTGACCAGCAGGTCGTCCTGAAGACCAACCAGGGCGACATCACCGTGAACCTCTTCCCGAACCACGCTCCCGAGACGGTGGCGAACTTCGTCGGTCTGGCGACCGGCGAGAAGGCCTACTCGACCCCGAACGACCGCAGCGGCAAGTTCTACGACGGTCTCACCTTCCACCGCGTGATCAGCGGCTTCATGATCCAGGGCGGTTGCCCGCTCGGCACCGGTACCGGCGGTCCGGGCTTCCAGTTCAAGGACGAGATCCACCCCGAGCTCGTCTTCGACAAGCCCTATCTGTTCGCCATGGCCAACGCGGGCCCGGGAACCAACGGCTCGCAGTTCTTCATCACCGTCGGCGCGACGCCGTGGCTCAACCGCAAGCACACCATCTTCGGCGAGGTCGCCGACCAGGCCGGCCGCGACGTCGTCGACGCCATCGCCGCCTCGCCCACCGGCGCGATGGACCGTCCGGTCGACCCGATCGTGATCGAGTCGGTCGAGGTCGTCGGCTCCTGAGTCAGGCCCACCACCCGTGACGACGCCGTCCCACGGCGCGCACCCGGCGGACGGGGTGCCGGTCTGCTACCGGCACCCCGGCCGCGGGTCCCACATCCGCTGTCAGCGGTGCGAGCGCCCGATATGTCCCGACTGCATGCGTGATGCGGCGGGGGGCTTCCAGTGCCCCGACTGCGTCCACACCGGGCATCGCGAGACCCGCACCGGCCGCACCACCTATGGCGGTACCCGCTCGCGAGACCCCCGCCAGACCACGATCGCGCTGATCGTCGTCAACGCCGGGGTCTGGCTCGCGGTGATGCTCACCGGCGGCGCGTCGTCGCGCCTGGTCGACCTGCTCGCCCTGCGCCCCGACGGCGCCTGCGACGTCGGCGGCGGCTACCTCGGCCTCGGCGTCGGCCGCAGCGAGTGCACGGCGGCCGGCTACACCTTCCTGCCCGGCGTCGCGGACGGCGCGGTCTGGCAACTGATCTCCAGCGCCTTCATGCACGTGCAGCTGTGGCACGTCGCGGGCAACATGCTGATGCTCTTCGTGCTCGGGCCGCAGCTCGAGCAGGTCCTGGGCCGACTGCGGTTCCTGGCGCTCTACCTCGTCTCCGCGCTCGCCGGCGGCGCCGCGGTGATGCTCCTCTCCAGCGAGTACGGCCTCACGCTCGGCGCCTCGGGTGCCGTCTACGGCATGCTCGGCGCGTTCGTGATACTCGCGCGCAAGACCGGCGGCGATCTCCGCTCGGTGCTCGGCCTGGTCCTCCTGAACGTGCTGCTGACCTTCGTGGTGCCCAACGTCTCCTGGCAGGGGCACCTCGGCGGATTCCTCGGCGGTGTCGCCGTCACCGCAGCGCTGGTCTACGCGCCGCGCGGATCGCGACGCGCCTTCGTGCAGGCCGCCGGCATCGCCGCCGTGACGGCGCTCGCGCTCGCGGCGATCGTCGTCCGTGTGCTGGTGCTCCAGGGCTGACGGCGCGTCGGGGGCGTCCCCCCGTTTCCACAGCTGTGGATTGTTCGGGGGATAACTACAGCGGTGTCATTCGCTCCACAGCTGTGGATAAAGCGGTGGAAAACGACGTCGACCCGTCTTCAGACAAAGACGGGTCGACGCGAGGGGTGCGGCAAGTGGAGCCGGTCGGCTCACTCCCAGCGCGTGGCGTAGGCGAAGCCCACCGCCATGAACGCGATGCCCACGATCAGGTTCTTCTGACCGAGGTCGTCGAAGATCGGCAGGCGCGAGGTGTCGTCGGCGATCGCGTAGAAGACGCAGATCCACGCGAGACCGATGAGGAAGCAGGAGAGCATCGTGGCGACGACCCCCCGGCCGCGACCCAGCGGCGTCGAGGGGTGCGCGCCCACGAGCAGGCCGAGGAAGACCGATCCGAAGCCGATCAGGTAGTTCCAGTCCTCCAGGTCGCGCATGAAGCCCGGACCCGACGGGTCGAGCGGCTCCCCTGAGGAGGAGAACTCACCGGGCAGGGTGACGCCGGCGGCGTAGTAGACGATCCACGCGACGCCGACGACGAGCAGGACGACGGTGAGCACGAATCGGATCGTCAACAACGGACCACGGTCCGGGTTGAACGAGGTGTCCTGCTTCGCCTTGAGCTTGGCCACGGCTGCTTCCTTCTTCTTCACGACGGTCCTCCGTACCCTAGACGGCGTGACCACCCCGCCGCCCGACGACCCCGCTCGTGAGCATCCGCGTCGTCGCGGCTGGGCCTTCGGCACCCCCGTGGTGGTGGCGCTCTGCGGTTCGCTGTTCGTGGTCAGCGCTCTCGACAGCGACGGCACCGACCTCCGTCCTGGCCGATACACCGATCTCGCCTCGCTGGTGCAGACCGAGTCCGACGCCTACCAGCGTCTGCAGCGCGAGGCAGCCGCACTGCGCGACGAGGTCGACGACCTGACCCGCAACGTCGACGACCGCGGCGTGCAGCGCAAGCGCCGTCAGGCCGAACGGCTCGAGAGCCCCGCGGGGCTCACCGAGGTCAGCGGGCCCGGTGTGACGATCGTGCTCTCCGACGCGCCCATCGAACGACTCGACGCCGCCTTTAACGCCGGCGACGTCGACCTCAACCTGCTCGTCGTCCACCAGCAGGACATCCAGGCCGTGATGAATGCGTTGTGGGCCGGTGGAGCCGACGCGATGACCATCCAGGGCCAGCGTGTCGTCAGCACGACCGGCATCAAGTGCACGAGCAGTGCGGTGACCCTGCACGGCGTGCCGTACCCGCAGCCCTACGTCATCCAGGCCATCGGCGACCCGACCGACCTGATCCGGGCCGTCGACGCCGACATCGACATCAGCGGGTTCCGTGAGGACGCGGCGGACCCGGACCTCGGGATCGGGTGGGATCTCGACGTCGAGGAGAAGATCGACGCCCCCGCCTACGAGGGCCTGCTCGACGTCATCTACGCCAAGCCACTGCCGACCACGGCCTGATCGCCCGGCCCCCACCACCGGCGGAGTTCCGGTGGTCGAGGAGGTCGCTCTGCGACCGTCGCGAGACCAGGATCAGCCTGAGCGACGCCGGTCGAAGATCAGCCCGTCGCTCGGGTCGTCGGTGGGCTGCGAGGGGTCCGGCGGACCGTCGGTCTGGTCCGACGTCGGGTCGGGCGGCGGCGGCTCGACGTAGGTGGAGACGAGGATGACGACCGTGCTGCCCTCGTCGGCCTCGGTCTGCGGGTCGGGGAACTGACGCGTCACGATGCCGGCGGGTCGCGTCGAGGACGGGTCGTCCTCGACCTTCGGCTGGAAGCCGCGCGCACGGATGCGCTGCTCGGCCACCGACTGCTGCAGGTTCACCACGTTCGGCACCGTCTCGCGACCGTCGGAGAACTCGATGACGATCTCGGTGTCGACGTCGGCCGACTGCCCCACACCGGGCGTGACGCCGACGACCTCGCCCTGGTCCTCGTCGCTCTCGACCTCTCGCGTCTTGATCTTCTCGCGGTCGAACCCGGCCCGGACCAGCTCGGCGATCGCCTGGTCGGTCGTCATCCCGATCACCTGCGGCACCTGCACCTGGGCCTTGCCGAGCGAGATGACCAGGTCGACGGTGGTGTCGGGGTCGACGTAGCGATCGGCGGTCGGATTCTGGCTGATGATCCGGTTGGCCGGCACCGAGTCACTGTTCTCGGCGTTGACGTCGCCGACGATCAGGCCCGCGTCGCCGATGGCCTGGCGCGCCGCCTTCTCGGTCATCCCCGCGACGTCGGGCACGCGGGTGCGTTCGGGCGAGGGCGGGAAGAGGCTGTCCTTGAAGAGGAACCACCCGGCCACCAGCAGCGAGATCAGCAGCAGGCCGAGCACGATCCACAGCCCCGTGCGGGGCGGAGCCGGCTCGTCGGCCGGAGGCAGCACCACGGGCTCGGGACGGCGCGGCGGCGCGGCGGTCGGGCGGACGACGGAGGTCACCGCCGTCGCGGGCTCGGGAGCCACCGCGGCCGGCGCTGCCTCCACCGGACGACCGTCGAGGTAGCGCTCGATGTCGCTGCGCATCGCCGCCGCGGACTGGTACCGGTCCTCGACGCGCTTGGCGAGAGCCTTCATGACGATCGCGTCGACGGCGGCCGGCAGGTCGGTGTCGAGGTCGGACGGCGGCGAGGCCTGCTCGCGGACGTGCTGGTAGGCCACCGCGACCGGGCTGTCGCCCACGAACGGCGGGCGGCCGGTGAGGAGTTCGTAGACCAGGCAGCCCGCCGAGTAGACGTCGGAGCGCGAGTCGACCTGCTCGCCGCGGGCCTGCTCGGGCGAGAGGTACTGCGCCGTGCCGACCACGGCGGCGGTCTGGGTCATCGACCCGGCCGCGTCGCTGATCGCCCGGGCGATCCCGAAGTCCATCACCTTGACGTCACCGCTCGGCGTCAGCATCACGTTGCCGGGCTTGATGTCGCGGTGGATGATCCCCGCGCGGTGGCTGTAGTCGAGCGCCGAGAGGACGCCGCTGGAGATCTCCAGGGCGCGTTCGGGCAGGATCTTGCGGCCCTCCCGCAGGATGTCGCGCAGGGTTCGCCCGGCGACGTACTCCATCACGATGTAGGGCTGGGCGACGCCGGACCCGTCGGTGGCCGGTTCCTCGCCGGTGTCGTAGACCGCCACGATCGCGGGGTGGTTGAGCGAGGCCGCGGACTGGGCCTCGCGGCGGAAGCGGGCCTGGAACGTCGCGTCGCTGGCCAGGTCGGTGCGCAGGCGCTTGATCGCCACGACCCGGCCGAGCCGGGTGTCGGTGCCCTTGCGCACCTCCGCCATGCCACCCCTGCCGAGCAGCTCCCCGAGCTCGTAGCGCCCGCCGACGAGGATCGGGCCGTCGCCTGACGTGCCGGATCCTGATGCCGAGTGGTCGTTCATCAGCTCTGGTCTCCCTCGGTGGTGGGCGGCGCGGACGGCGTGGGAGCCGGTGGTACCGACTCCGTGGGCGTCGGGGTCGGAGTGGGCGTCGGCGTCGGTGTCGGTGCGACGTCCCAGTAGGTCACGATGATCTCGGTGTTGGGTGCGATGCCGGAGCCGCTCGGGGTCAGGTCGCTGACCAGACCGTCGCGCGCCGGGTCGTCGTTGGGCTGCGGGTCCTCCACGTAGCGCAGGCCCAGTGCGCGCAGCGCTGAGATCACCTCGTCGTAGGGCTCGTTGACGTACTCGTCCAGGTCGACGGTGACGCTCGCGGGCGCGCTGGTCGTCGGCTGAGCGGGTTCGGACGTCGCCGGAGGTGAGGACGTCGACGTGCTCGGCGTGGGCGGTTCGGAGGCGGTGCCGTCCGCACCGTCGTCGTCACCACCGGTGAGCAGCAAGGTCAGCACGACGGCCAGAGCGATGAGCAGGACGACGATCGCGGCCACGACGGCAGCCGTACGACGCGACTCGCGCTCCTCCTCATCGGCCGGCGCCGGGACGGGCGTCGGCACCGGCGTCGCGAGCACCTGCGTCATCGGCTCGGCCGGTGTGGCGGGCGCCGGCGCCGGGATCGGTGCGGCGGGTCGTGCCGCACGGCGCGGGTCGCGCAGCGCGGCTGCGAACGCCGTGCCGTCGGCGAAGCGCTCGGCGGGATCCTTGGCCAGCGCGCGCATCACGACGTCGCTCAGGTCGCGGGGCAGGTCGGCAGGCAGCGGCGGCACGGCGTCGCGCACGTGGGCGAGAGCGGTCGCCACCGCCGACTCCTTGTCGAAGGGGCGCCGTCCGGCCAGGCACTCATAGGCCACGACGCCGAGCGCATACACGTCGGACGCCGCGGACGCCGGACGGCCCTCGGCCTGCTCCGGTGCCAGGTACTGCGGGGTGCCCATCACGGCGCCGGTGCGGGTGATGCCGACCCCGTCGGCAGCACGCGCGATACCGAAGTCGGTGACCTTGACCCGCTGGTCCGGGGTGACGATCAGGTTGGCCGGCTTCACGTCGCGGTGCACGATGCCCGCGGCATGGGCGGCGCCGAGAGCGTCGCCCACCTGGGCCATCAGGTCGCGCACGGCCTCGGGGTCCAGCGACCGGCCGGCGACCAGGAGAGCCGAGAGCGGCTTGCCCTCGACCAGCTCCATGACCAGGAAGGGCTGCGGCTGCCCCGAGCCGTCGTGGCGTGCGCGCTCCCCGACGTCGTACACCGCGGCGATGCCGGGGTGGTGCAGCGCCGCGGCGTTGCGCGCCTCGGTCTCGAAACGCATCCGGAAGGTGGGGTCGTCGGAGAACTCCGACTTGAGCAGCTTCACGGCCACCGCGCGGCCGAGCAGGGTGTCGGTGGCGCGCCAGACCTCGCCCATGCCTCCGGTCGCGATGCGTCCGTCGAGGCGGAACCTGCCGGCGTCGTCGGCGAACTGATCGGTCATGCGCGGCTCCTTCCGGGGAGGGTGGGTGTGGGTCGACGTGGCGTCGGGCTCAGGTGACATGCGCGGCTCACTGCAGGACCGCCTCCATCACGGCCTTGGCGATCGGGCCGCCGAGGGCGCCGCCGGCGATGGAGCGGCCCGGTGCCTCCTCGATCATGACCGCCACGGCAACCTCGGCGTTGTCCGCCGGAGCGAAGGAGATGAACCACCCGTAGGGCGGCTGGCCCTCGACCCCACGCTGGGCGGTGCCGGTCTTGCCGGCGACACGGACACCGGGGATCGCCGACGGTGCGGCGGTCCCGTTGTCGACGGTGGAGACCAGCACCTCGGTGAGGGTGCGCGCGACGTCGTCGCTGACGGCCTGCGAGATCTCCTCGGGCCGCGTGGTCTCGGCGTCGTACTCCGCGGACTGCACCTGGTTGACCAGATAGGGGCGCATCAGCACTCCCCGGTTGGCGATCGCCGCCATCACCATCGCCATCTGCAGCGGCGTCGCCTGCACGTCGAACTGGCCGAAGCCGGCCTGGCCGACCTCCGGCTCGCTCAGGTCCGCGGGGAAGACCGATCGGGCCTGGCCCTTGATGTCCTCGAGGTAGTCGGCGTTGAACCCGAAGCGCTCGGCCTGACGGAACATCTCCTCGGCGCCGACGTCGATCGCGAGCTTGGCGAAGGAGGTGTTGCAGGACTGCTCCATCGCCTGGCGCAGGGTGATCTCACCGGAGCCGCAGTTGCGGCCCTCGTTGTCGATCAGGCCGGATTCCCCGCTGGTCTGCGGCAGCTGGAAGGTCGCGCCGCCCGGCACCAGCGCGTCGGGTCCCTCGTACTTGCCCGAGCTCAGCGCCGCCGCCGCCGTCACGACCTTGAAGGTCGAGCCCGGGAAGAGTCGCGTGGCCAGCGCCCGGTTGATGAGCGGGTCGCGGTCGTCCTCGAGGAGGCGCTGGTAGTCGTTCTCGACCGCGTCGAAGTCGTGCGAGGCGAGCTTGTTCGGGTCGTAGGACGGCAGCGACACCATCGCCAGGATCTTCCCGGTGTCCGGCTCGATCGCCACGACGGCGCCCTCGACGCCGTCGCCGAGTGCGCGGAGACCGTCGAAGGCCGCCTTCTGCGCGGCCGGGTCGAGGGTGAGCTGCACGTTGCCGCCCTGGGCCGGCTCGTTGGACAGCATGTCGACCAGGCGACGCACGAAGAAGCGCGGGTCGTCACCGGAGAGCACGGCGTTCTGGGATGCCTCGACGCCGGTGCTGTTGCCGAAGGTGAAGTAGCCGGTGGCCGGTGCGTAGAGGAACGGCTGGGGGTAGAGCCGCTGGAACTCGTACCGGTCGTCGACGGGCGTGCTCTCCGCGATGGGCGTGCGGCCGACGAGGATGGCGCCGCGCTCGCTGGAGTAGGAGGCCTGGAGCACCCGCTGGTTGCGCGGGTCCTCGTCGAGTCGGTCCGACTTCCAGAACTGGAGGTAGGTCACGTTGACCATCAGGGCCAGGAACAGCGCCAGACAGAACACCGCGATCGTGCGGATCGGCTTGTTCACAGCTTGATCACCTGGGTCGTCTCACCGTCGGCGTCCTCGGTGTCGGTCGACAGCGCCGGCAGCGGTCGACGGGCCTGGTCGGAGATGCGCAGCAGAATCGCGATGATCACCCAGTTCGCCACCAGCGACGAGCCGCCGTAGGAGAGGAACGGGGTGGTGAGACCGGTCAGCGGGATCAGGCGCGTGACGCCCCCGATCACGACGAAGACCTGGAGGGCGAACACGCTGGCGAGCCCGACGGCGACCAGCTTGCCGAAGTTGTCGCGGCTGATCAGCGCCACGCGCAGGGCCCGCTCCACGATCAGGCCGTAGCAGAGCAGCACGGCGAGCACCGCCGTCAGGCCGAGCTCCTCGCCGATGGCCGCCATGATGAAGTCGCTCTCGGCGTAGGTGACACGCGTGGGGTCGCCCTCGCCGAAGCCTCTGCCGAGCAGGCCGCCCCAGCCCATGCCGAACTGCGCCTCGACGATCTGGTCGGAGAAGGGCGGCACGTCGTTGCGGTAGTAGCGCATCGGGTGCAGCCAGATGTCCACGCGCGACTGCACGTGACCCAGCGTCTGCCACGCTGCGATCGCGCCGGCGAAGAACAGGGTGGCGCCGACCACGATCCAGCCGGGCCGTTCGGTGGCGACGTAGAGCATGACCAGGAACAGGCCGAAGAAGAGCAGGCTCGAACCCAGGTCGCGCTGGAAGACGAGGACGACCAGGCTCATCAGCCACATCGCCAGGATCGGGCCGAGGTCGCGGCCCCGAGGCAGGTCGACGACGAGCACCCGGCGCCCGGCCAGGGCGAGGGCGTCGCGGTGCAGCACGAGGTAGCCGGCGAAAGCGAGCACCAGCAGCACCTTGGCCACCTCGCCCGGCTGGAAGCTCAGCGAGCCGATGTTGATCCAGATCCGGGCGCCGTTCCGGTTGACGCCGATGAGCGGCATCATCGGGAGCAGCAGCAGGGTGATCGCGCTCAGGCCGAGCGTGTAGGTGAACCGGGCCAGCACCCGGTGGTCACGCACGATCACCAGCGTCGCCACGAAGAGCAGCACGCCGAGCGTCATCCACACCAGCTGGGTGGGCGCGAAGTCGGTGTCGCGACCGCGGGCCGCGTAGGCGAGGTCGAGCCGGTGGATCACCGCCAGACCCAGACCGTTGAGCGTGGCCACGAGCGGCAGCAGCACCGGGTCGGCGTAGGGGGCGACCAGCCGGATGACGATGTGCGCGGCCACGATCAGTGCCGTCAACCAGCCGCCGTACCCGATGATGTCGGCCGGCACGGTGCCGTCGACGCCGAGTCCGACGGCGGCGTAGCCACCGACCCCGATCACCAGGGAGAGGACGAGCAGGAAGAGCTCGGCACCGCGCCGCCTCCGGTGTACGAAGCCGAGCAGGGGCGACCCGGAGGCCGGCGTGTTCGCTCGGCCCCCGGTCGCGAGGCCGGTCGTCCTGCCCGCGGCCATCTCAGTCGGTGTCCTCGGTCGTCGTCGGCTGACGGTTCGCCGCCAACGCCTCGACCTTGTCCCGGGCGTCGGCGAGATCGTCCACCGCGATGGCGTTCGACACCGCGCTGCGGTCGACGTCGGAGAGTTCCTCCAGGGTCACGTCGGTGACCACGACGGGCTCGGAGAGGTCGACACCCGGCAGCGAGGCATCCACGCCGCGGAAGATCGCGACCCGGCCGTCGTAGCTGCCGACGTAGTACTGCTGCTGGATCCACGACCAGGCGCCGGCCGCGGCGAGCCAGACGACGCCGACGACCACGACCAGCACCAGGAGACGGCGTGCCCAGGCGTAGCGCTGCGGGGCGCGCGGTGCGTACCGCGCGGCCTCGGGGTCGAGGTCGATGATCGGGTCACTGGGGATGGCGAACCCGATGTCATCGGGAATCTCGGCGTCGATCGGCTCCATCTCGCCGGTGTCGCCCGAGCGATGACCCCGGAAGAGCGCGCGCGGCAGGCGGCGGCGCAGCTCGGCGGCCGCGCCGACCAGCTGGGGCTCCAGTTCGGCGACGTCGAGCGCCGCCGCGGACTCGACGTCGAGCACGTCGGCGACCAGGCACGTGACGTTGTCGGAACTGCCCGCCTCCAGGCTGGCGCGCACCAGTTCGACGGCGGCGAAGTCCGGTGTCCCCATCGAGAGGATGTCGGCGAGGCGGCCGTCGTCGAGCACGCCGCTGGCGCCGTCGCTGCACAGGAAGAGCCGGTCACCGGGCACCAGTTCGATGACGTAGACGTCGGGCTCGGCCTCGTGGATGCCGTCGAGCGCCTTGAGGATCAGGTTGCGGTGCGGGTGCACCCGGGCCTCGGCCTCGGTGATGCGGCCCTCGTCGATCAGGCTCTGCACCAGCGTGTGGTCGGTGGTGAGCTGGCTCAGCTCGCCCTCGCGGAAGAGGTAGGCACGGCTGTCGCCGACGTGGCCGATCGCGGCCCGGCGTCCGTCGAAGAGGGCGACCGTCGCGGTCGTGCTGGTGCCGTTGAGGGCGGGATCCTGGTCGACCAGGTGCCCGATCGACTCGTGGGCGCTGTGCAGCGCGTCGGTCACACGGCGCAGCAGGTCGCTGCCGTCCGGGGTCGTCGGCGCGTCGTCGAGGGCTCGCAGGCTCGCGATCGCCGTGCTGGAGGCGACGTCGCCGCGGGCCGCGCCGCCCACGCCGTCGCACACCGTGAGCAGCCATGGTCCCGCGTAGCCGGAGTCCTGGTTGTCCTTGCGCACCCGACCGACGTCGGAGATCGCGGCGTAGTGGAGCAGGAGCGGGGCGGACGCCGCCGGTCCGGAGGCGTCGCGTGCGAGGGGGCTCTCCGCGGTCTCCGTGACGGGCGCGGAGTCGGCCGCGGGAGGTTCGGAGGTCGCCGGCTCCGCGGGAGCGACGGGTGCGCCCTCCGGCTGGTCGTCTGCGGGGATGGTCACTTGCGCAGCTCCAGGATCGTCTTGCCGATCCGCACCTGGGTGCCGAGGGAGATGGTGGTCGGCTGGGTGATCCGGACGCTGCCGATGTAGGTGCCGTTGGTGGAGCCGAGGTCCTCCACGAACCACTGGTCACCGGAGGCGGCGATGCGCGCGTGCCGCGTCGAGACGTAGTCGTCGTCGAGGCGGATCGCGGCGTCGTTGCCGCGCCCGATCAGGATCGGCGCGCGCTCCAACGGAACCGTGATGCCTGCGTTGCTCCCCTGGGTGACGGCGACGTGGGTGGGCGAGCCGCGACGTGGCTTCGGCGCAGCGCCCTGACGCCCGGCCCTGCCGGGCTTGGCGGCGCGCGGACGCGCCCCCTCGGGCACGCGGGCGCCGAACATGTCCGAGCGGATCACCGAGATCGCCGAGAGCACGAAGATCCAGAGCACCGCCAGGTAGGCGACACGGATCAGGAAGAAGGTCAGCTCAGACACCCCACGGGCCTCCTGAGTTCTCATCGACGACGCGCACGGTCAGCGTGGTGGTGCCGATGCGCACCTGCGCGCCGTCGTACAGGGTCGCGCGCGGGACCTTGGCGCCGTCCACGGTGATGCCGTTGGTCGAACCGAGGTCGTGCACCTCGATGCGCGGGTCGCCGCCGTCGCGATCCTCGAAGACCAGGAACTCCGCGTGACGGCGACTGATGCCCGGGTCGTTGATCCGGATGTCGGCGTCGGTGCCGCGACCGATCACCAGGCCCGGCGGCTGCAGCGGGTGCTGGGTGCCGTTGACCTCGACCAGCGCCCGGGCCCGCCGGACCTGGGTGTGGGTGGCGTTGTGGGTGACCTTGGCCAGCGCCTCGCTGCGGATGCGGAAGCGCCCCGTGGTGAGGTCCTCCGCCGGCTCGAAGCCGATCTGCACGGGGCCGGGGAAGACGTAGCCCTGGCCCACGGCGTGCTTCTGCAGCTGGTCGATGAGCTCGCCGGCGAGGGCGGAGTCGTAGGGGGCCAGCCGGTCGAGGTCGGTCCTGGCCAGTTCCACGTGGAACGCGTTCGGCACCAGGCGCCGGTCGCGAGAGAGGATCTGGGCGTTGTTGTCCACCTCGCGCTCGAGCGCGGCTGCGATCTCCACGGGCTGGACGGCGCTGCGGAACGTGCGCGCGAAGGCACCGGAGATCATCGACTCGAGGCGCTGCTCGAAACGGTGGAGTCCGCCCACGGGCCGCACCTCCTCACTCCGGCTCACCTGCTCCGGCTTGGTTGTCGGTCGGCGTGTGCCCCGGGGGGAGCGAAGGCATGCCGACCGCCGGTCGGACGACCGGGAGTCGGCGTCGATCGTAGCGAGCGACGGCATCACCCTCGGCGCGCCGCCACGCCGCAGGCCCGGTTTGGCCACTCCGAAACGCCTGGGATAGCCTTGCCCGGCTACTTGCGCGAGTGGCGGAACGGCAGACGCGCTGGCTTCAGGTGCCAGTGTCCGAAAGGGCGTGGGGGTTCAAATCCCCCCTCGCGCACCAGTCGGAAGGGCCCCGGGTCGGTGATCCGGGGCCCTTCTGCATGCCACGCTCCCAGTGGTGTCGAGACCGACCCGCGGAACGGGTCCAGCACCTTCTCGCGAGGGTCGGCACGCGCACGCACGTCCGGGAGGGCGCGCCGGACCCTCGCGCTTCGTGCCCGCGTGCTCCACAATCCGGGTCCGGGCCGACGCCGGCCCGTACGCGAGCTCAGGAGACTGACCATGGGTTTCATCACGCCGTCGCCGCCGCCGGTCGCGCCCGAGGAGTTCCTGCCGCTGCCGCTGCGAGAGCGCCTGCGGATCCTGACGACGAACTGGGTCGAGGACGGCTTCGGCACGCCGCGGGTGCTGCATGTCGTCTACGTGTTGAAGATGCTGGGGCTCTACTTCGCCGTCGGCCTGGCGATCACCTCGGCCACCACCGAGTTCGTGCAGTTCACCGATCCGAGCACCTGGTTCGACAACATCGTGGTCTACCAGAAGCTGGCGATCTGGCTGATGCTCCTGGAGGTCATCGGTCTCGGTGGTGCGTTCGGGCCGCTGTGCGGCCACTTCGTGCCGATGCTCGGCAACATCCGCTACTGGCTGCGCCCGGGGACCATCCGCATGGCGCCCTGGGGCCGCCACGTTCCACTCACCGGCGGCGACACCCGCACCGTCGCCGACGTCGTGCTGTACCTGGCGGTGCTCGCCGCGCTGGCCTACCCGCTGCTGCTGGACGCCGAGCCGGTCTCGGCGCTGCCGGTCGGCACCGGGCCGCAGGAGCTGGTGCCGCCCGTGGCCTTCGTGCCGATCCTGGTGCTCATGCCGCTGATGGGCCTGCGGGACAAGGTGGTCTTCCTCGCCGCCCGCTCCGAGCAGTACCTGCCGATCATGCTCTTCTCGGCCACCCTCGGCGCTCTGGCGATGCGCGAGGAGGCACAGGCGACCGACTTCGTGAACCTGGTGATCGCGTTCAAGATCGTCATCTGTCTCGTGTGGATCGGGGCCGGTGTGTCCAAGTTCGGCCATCACTTCGAGAACGTCGTGCCGCCGATGGTCTCCAACAGCCCGGGGCAGCTGAACGTCGTCAAGCGTCTGCACTACCGCGACGCCCCCGAGGACCTCCGTCCCTCGCGGTTCGCCTGGTTCATGGGGCATGTCGGCGGGACGACCGTCGAGGTGCTCATCCCGATCGTGCTGCTGGTGACGACGAACGACACCGTCGCGCTGCTCGGAGCCGTGGCGATGCTGATCTTCCACATCTTCATCACCTCGACCTTCCCGCTCGCGGTACCCCTGGAGTGGAACGTCTACTTCGGCTACATCGCCCTGGTGCTCTGGGCGGGCACCGACGCCGGCGCGGGCTTCGATGCCTCGACGTACAACATCTGGGACTTCTCCGAGCCGCTGCTGCTGGTGCCGATCTTCGCCTTGCTCTGCTTCGGTCCGGTGCTGGGGAACCTCCGTCCCGACCTGGTCTCGTTCCTGCCCTCCATGCGTCAGTACGCCGGCAACTGGGCCTCGGCGGTCTGGGCGATGCGTCCGGGCATCGAGGAGCGGCTGGGCGAGCTGCCGCTGGTGGAGAACCAGATCGACCAGCTCCAGCGGATGAACCCGATGCCCTACACCCGCGACGACGCCGAGGTGACGTTGCAGAAGGCCCTGGCCTGGCGCGCGATGCACAGCCAGGGTCGCGGACTCTTCTCCGTGCTCTACGAGCACCTCGACGACCTCGAGGGCCGGGTCGTGCGCGAGGGTGAGTTCGTCGCCAACACCATCGTGGGCTGGAACTTCGGTGACGGACATCTCCACGACGAGCGGCTGGTCGCGGCCGTCCAACGCCGTCTGGGCCTGCAACCCGGCGATCTCGTCGTCGCCTACTGCGAGTCGCAGGCGACACCGTGGGCGAACCCGCCGCAGCACTACCGCGTCATCGACGCCGCGCTGGGCGTCGTCGAGCGCGGCACATGGGACGTGCGCGACTGCGTCGCCGAGCAGCCGTGGCTGCCGAACGGCCCGATCCCGTTGACGACGACGTGGACGGCGCCGGGCTTCCGACGTCGGCACACCCTGACCACCGGCGGTGGAGCGATCCCGGCGGCGACACCACCGGATGCGAGGAACGAGGGCACCACGACGGGCGGCGTCGCGACCTGAGGTGCGACGACGGGCGCGGAGCGGCGCACGTCTCCCCTGGTGTGGAAGGCTCGGTCGCGTGAGCACCGAGCACCCGACCACGCCCCCGACCTCTGCGGGTCTCCCGGCCGGGTCGATCACCGACCTGTTCCGTCTCGACGGCAAGGTGGCGGTCGTGACCGGCGCCTCGAGCGGTCTCGGCGTCGCCTTCGCCCAGGCCCTCGCCGAGGCGGGCGCGGACGTCGCTCTCGGTGCGCGCCGCGTCGACCGGCTCACTGACACCGCCGGCCTCGTCCAGGCGGCAGGCCGGCGGGCACTCAGCGTCGCTACCGATGTGGCCGATCCCGCCTCGTGCAGCAACCTGGTCGCGCTGGCCATGGAGGAGTTCGGTCGCGTCGACGTACTGGTCAACAACGCCGGCATCGGCACCGCCGTCCCGGCCACGCGCGAGACCACCGAGCAGTTCGAGCAGGTCATCGACGTGAACCTCAACGGCTGCTACTGGATGGCCCAGGCATGCGGCCGCGTGATGCAGCCCGGCTCCTCGATCATCAACATCTCCAGCGTCCTGGGCATCACCACCGCCGGGCTGCCGCAGGCCGCGTACGCCGCCTCCAAGGCCGGGCTGATCGGACTGACCCGCGATCTCGCCCAGCAGTGGACGGGTCGCAAGGGCATCCGCGTCAACGCGATCGCGCCCGGCTTCTTCACCTCCGAGATGACCGAGCAGTACCCGCCCGGCTACCTGGAGTCGCAGCAGGCGCGCATCCCGGCGGGCCGCAAGGGCGATCCGCGCGAGCTGGCCGCGACCGTCGTCTTCCTCGCCTCCGACGCCGCCGGCTACATCACCGGCCAGACGCTGCCCGTCGACGGCGGCATGACGATCACCTGAGGCCCGACCCCACCAGGCCATGACCGTCGTCGGACTGCTGCTCGCCGCGGGCGCCGGACGGCGCATGGGCCGGCCCAAGGCGCTCGTCGTCGACGACGACGGCGCGTGGCTCCCGCGCGCGACTCGGGTGCTGCTCGACGGCGGGTGCAGCCGCGTGGTCGTCGTCCTCGGTGCCGGCGCCGTGGAGGCGCGGGCGCTGCTGGCCTCCGCGGACGAGGCGATCGGCGACGCCGAGCCGGTCGAGGTCGTCGTCGCGCCCGACTGGGAGCAGGGCCAGTCGGCGTCGCTGCGCGCCGGGTTGGCAGCGCTGCTCGCCGGCTCTTCGGCCTCCGCGACCCCCGACGCCGGTGCCCGCACCGATACCCCGAGCGCGGCGCTGGTGCACCTCGTCGATCTGCCCGACGTCGGCCCGGACGTCGTGCGCCGTCTCGTAGCCGAGGCGCGCCCCGACCTGCTGCGTCGCGCCGTCTACGCCGGAGTTCCGGGTCATCCGGTGCTGCTCGGCCGCGCGCACTGGAGGTCGATCGCGGCCGCTGTCGAGGGTGACCGAGGCGCTCGCGACTACCTCGACGAGCACGCGGGGGAACTCGAGCGGGTCGAGTGCGGCGATCTGGCGGGGGGTGGTGACGTCGATCACATGAGGCCCTAGTGTCGAATGCACCCCCACGCCATCGTCACCCCCACACCCCTGACGAGGAGCGCCTGAGTGCACGACGTCTGGCCCGCGCTGACCTGCGCGTGGGAGCGCGGGGACGCGGTCGCGGTCGCGACCGTCGTCGAGACGGTCGGCTCGGCGCCGCGAGCGGTGGGCGACTCGATGCTGGTGCGAGGTGACGGCTCCGTCGTGGGCTCGGTGTCGGGTGGATGCGTCGAGGGCGCCGTCCACGAGATCGCCCTGGATGTGCTCGACGGGGGGCCGGCGCGGCTCGCGCGCTACGGCGTCTCCGACGAGGCCGGTCTGCAGGTGGGGCTGACGTGCGGCGGCACCGTGGAGGTCTTCGTCTCCCGGATCGACCCCATCACCTTCGCCCGGCTCGACCTCGTCACCGCCGCCCGCGTCGAGGCCCGCTCGGTCGCCGTCGCCACGGTCGTGGAGCACCCCGATGCTGACGTCGTGGGGCACCGGATGGTGCTGACCGCGACCGCAGCGGACGGCGAGCTGGCCACGCCCCGCATCGACGCCGCCGTCATCGACGACGCGCGGGGCCTGCTCGCCGCTGGGCGCTCTGCCACGCTGACCTACGGACCGGACGGCGAGCGGCGTGGCACGGGGCTGCGTGTGCACGTGACGACGTTCGCGCCCGCGCCCCGGCTGATCGTCTTCGGCGCCGTCGACCACGCCGCCGCCCTGGCCGAGGTCGGTGCCTTCCTCGGCTACGAGGTCACCGTGTGCGATGCCCGTGCCACGTTCGCGACGGCCGAGCGCTTCCCCGGGGCGCACGTCGTCACCGATTGGCCGCACCGCTACCTCGCTGCGGAACGGGACGCCGGGCGTCTCGATCCACGCACCGCGATCGCCGTCCTGACCCACGAACCGCGCTTCGACGTGCCGGTGCTGCAGCTCGCCCTGCGCCTGCCTGTCGCCTTCGTAGGCGCGATGGGATCGCGACGGACCCACGAGGACCGACTGCGCCGGCTGCGCGAGGCCGGGTCGAGCGACGTCGAGCTGGGGCGGCTGGCCAGCCCGATCGGACTGGACCTGGGTGGACGGACGCCGCAGGAGACCGCCGTCAGCATCGCCGCCGAGATCGTCGCGCGCCGGTGGGGCGGCACCGGTCGTCCGCTGACCCAGCTCGACAGCCCCGTGCATGCCCCCCGCACCACCGCCGACGCCCCGACCGACCCGCCAGTGCGACCGCTCGCCGTCCACACGCTCCAGGAGGCACGATGACGATCCAGCATGACCGCAGCATCGGAAGCGACCCGACCGCACCGGACGGCGGCAGTGGTGGCGGAGGCGCAGGTGTGGGACGCCGCGGCTTCCTCGGCTACGTCCTGGCCGGGAGCACCCTCGTCGTCGGCGCCGACCTGAGCCTGGGTGCACCGCGAGCAGCCGCTGCGATCCCGTCCGCGCCGCAGATCGCCGACCTCTACGACCTCGAGGACCTGCAGACCGACTCCGCCTTGGCGACCTCCCAGCTGATCACCGTCACGATCAACCCCGACAGCACGGCGAATTTCCAGCTCCCCCGCATGGAGGTCGGTCAGGGCATCGTCACCTCGACGGCGATGATCATCGCCGAGGAGCTCGGGCTCCCGGTCTCGAAGGTGAAGGTCACCCTGGCACCGGCGCGCCCGGAGCTGGTCTTCAATCAGCTCACCGGTGGCTCGAACTCCACCTTCTCCACCTACACCCCGATCCGTGTCGCCGCCGCGCTCGCACGCCAGCAGCTCATGGACGCCGCGGCGATCCTGTTCGGCACGAACGCGGACCGGCTGATCGCCACCGGCGGCGTCGTCCGCGACACGCTCGGCAACCAGGCCACGTTCGGCGACCTCGCCGTCAAGGCCGCCAGCAGCGTGGTGCGCGCCGTCGAGGTGCAGTTGCGGCCCGAGTCGGAGTTCACCGTGATCGGCAAGCCGCACAACCGCACCGATGCACGGGATGCCGTGACCGGCGAGAAGAAGTTCGCGATGGACCTCGACATCCCGAACGCGCTGCCGACGATGGTCTGCCGCGCACCGCAGCACCGCGGGACCCCGCGAGGCCTGCGCAACCGGGCGGAGATCCTGCGGATGCCCGGCGTCACGCATGTCGCGCAGGTCGAGACGGGCATCGCCGTGCGCGCGCAGACGTTCGGCCAGTGCATCGACGCGATCCGCGCGATGAAGGTCGACTGGAACCCCGGCCCGGCCGACGGCGAGTCCGACGCGACGATCCTGGCCGAGTTGCGCCGTGCCGAGCTGCCGCTCGTCGTCCCGAAGATCCCGGTCGGTGCCAAGACGGTCGAGACCGATGTCGTCTTCGCCTTCCGCAGCAGCGCTGCCCTCGAGCCCTACTGCGCCGTGGCCGACGTCCGGCCCGACAGCGCGACGGTGTGGGCCGGGTTGAAGGTGCCGATCCTGGCGCAGCAGAACATCGCGCTGGCCCTCGGCATGTCGCAGGACAAGGTGAAGGTCAACGTCGTGATGGGCGGTGGCTCCTTCGGTCACAAGCTCTTCGGCGACCACGCGATCGAGGCGGCTCAGGTCTCCCGGGCGATGGGCGTGCCGGTCAAGCTGATGTGGCACCGCGCCGACGAGCCGCGACAAGGCCGCCTCCACCCGATGTGCACCTCGCGCGTGCGTGCGACCGTGGCCGGCGGACAGGTGCTCACCTTCGAGCAGCGCCACACCAGCGTCGTCACCGACTTCAGCCACGGCCTCGGCGAGATCCTCACTCAGACCGCGGACGAGCTGCCCACGGGCCTGGGAGGGCTCGGCTTCTCCCAATCGATCTTCCTGCTCACCCAGCAGCTGCCCTACAACTTCGGGCTCGTCACGCAGCTGCTCAACGAGGTCGACGACCGGTTCAGCACCGGCAGCATGCGCAACATCTACTCCCCCGACGTCGCGGTGGCCGCGGAGCTGACCGTCGACAAGCTGGCCGCCGCGGTCGGCAGCGACCCGGTGCAGTTCCGGCTCGACTTCCTCAAGGACGAGCGCGTCAGGGCCGCACTCCGCACCGTCGCCAAGCACGGCAAGTGGGGGCGCCGACTGCCGAAGGGTGTGGCGCAGGGGGTGGCGATCCACAAGGAGTACAAGGGCTGCACCGCCGTGCTCGTCGAGCTCGACTGCCGCCCTCAGACGGTGAAGCGCGACCTCGGCCCCGAGACGGTCACCGGCCCCCGGGTCACCAAGGCCGTGATCGCCGTCGACGTCGGGCTGGTGATCAACCCCCGCGGGCTCGAGGCTCAGATGCAGGGCGGATTCATGGACGGGCTGGCGCTCACCCTGACCAGCAGCTGCCACCTGCGCGACGGTCGGTTCCTCGAGGCCAGCTGGGACAACTACTTCTACACACGGCAGTGGAACGTCCCGCCCGAGGTCCAGGTGCACATCATGGAGTCGGACTCGCGGACCCCGGGTGGCGCCGGCGAGGCCGCCGTCGGAACCTCGGCCGCCGCCGTCGCGTGCGCCTACGCTCGCGCGACCGGCACGACGCCGTCCTACCTGCCGATCAACCACGGCGAGATCTCCTTCCGCCCCAAGCCGTTCATCCCGCCCGTCCCGCAGTCGCCGTCCAACGGCCTGCAGCGCACGAACTGATCGCCCGAGGAGGAGACGACGATGCCGAAGCAGACCTTCGTCTTGAACGGCCGCACCGTCACGGTCGACGTCGCTGACGACGTCCGCCTGCTGTGGGTGCTGCGCGACCTGCTGGGGGTCACCGGGCCCAAGTACGGCTGTGGGATCAACGTGTGCAAGGCCTGCACCTCCCACATCAACGGCAAGGCGTTCAACCCGTGCGCGGTGCCGGTGGGCAAGCTGAAGGCGGACGACGAGGTGACCACCATCGAGGGCCTGCCCGGTACCTCGTCGGGCTCGGGGCTCCACCCGATGCAGCGCGCCTGGCTCGAGAACGACGTCTCCCAGTGCGGCTACTGCCAGCCAGGGCAGATCATGGCCGCCGTCGCCCTGGTCAAGCGGCTCAGGCGCGAGGGCCGCGCGCTGCGCGAGTCCGACCTCGACGGCATCCGCAACATCTGCCGCTGCGGTACCTACGTGCGGATCCGCGAAGCCATCGAGCAGGGTGCGCGCGAGATGCGCTGACGAGACGACCCCGCCAGCCACCTGCCAGGATCGGCGCGTGACCATGCCCGAGCCCGCCCCCATGCCCGGTGCCGAGGTGCTGAGCGAGCCCCTGCGCTCACGCTGGAGCCCGTCGGTGTTCGACCCCGAGCACCAGGTCGGCGACGAGCACCTCGACGCACTGCTCCGCGCGGCGCAGTGGGCGCCGAGCTTCGGCAACAGCCAGCCCTGGTCGTTCGTGGCGCTGCGGCGCGGGAGTGAGGGTCACGCGCTGTTCACGCCGCACCTGAGCCGGGGCAACGGGTGGGTCAGGCGGGCCTCCGTCGTGTTCGTGACGACGACGAAGATCGCGCCCGCACCGGGTGAGGAGAAGTCGACGCCGGCGGAGTACGCCTACTACGACCTGGGGCAGGCGGCGGCGCACATCACGCTGCAGGCCCGCGCGCTGGGCCTGCACGCCCATCAGTTCGCCGGCTTCGACCGCGACGCGGTGAGGGTGGCGCTCGGCGTGCCCGAGCACCATGCCGTGATGACGGGCATCGCGATCGGTGCGCGTCTGCCCGATGCCCTGCGCAGCGCCGACGGGGACGAGGCGCTGACGCGCGACCTCGAGCGCGAGGAGCGGCCGCGCACGCGCCGACCGCTCGAGGACGTCGTCCACCACGACCGCTGGTCCGACGAGGAGATAGCCGCTATCGGCGCGACCTCGCATCGACGTCTCACCTGAGAGAGCCTGTCCGCGTGTCACGTCGCGTGTCAGACTCGCTCCATGAGCACGCTCCACGACTTCAACGCCACCTCGCTCGACGGAGCGGAGGTCGACCTCGGTACCTACTCCGGTCAGGTGGTCCTGGTGGTCAACACCGCCTCCAAGTGCGGCTTCACCCCGCAGTACGAGGGTCTGCAGGCGCTCTACGACCAGTACGGCTCGCAGGGCTTCACCATCGTCGGCTTCCCCTGCGACCAGTTCGGTCACCAGGAGCCCGGCTCGGAGGCCGAGATCGGCGCGTTCTGCCAGAAGAACTACGGCGTCACCTTCCCGATGATGAGCAAGGTCGAGGTCAACGGCGACGGCGCCCATCCCGTCTACCAGTGGCTCCGCAGCGAGAAGAGCGGTCTGCTCGGCGGCAAGATCAAGTGGAACTTCACCAAGTTCCTGGTCGGCAAGGACGGTCAGGTCATCGACCGCTACGCCCCGACGACCAAGCCCGAGAAGCTCGCGGGTGACATCGAGAAGGCGCTCAGCGCCTGACGGTCACCTGGTGACGTCGGTCGCAACGACCGAAAGCGCGGAGTGACTTGGTAGTAACCCCGGCTGCCGTCGAGAGTGGTCGGGTGCCGAAGACCGCCACCACCTCGTCGTACGCCATCACGATGCGACTGCACACCTCGCCCGACCACGGTGTGGTGGGCGCAGTCGCGACGGCCATCTCCGACGCGGGGGGCATCGTCACCGCCCTGGACGTCGTCGAGTCCAGCCACACCCGGCTGCGGATCGACGTCACCTGCTCGGCGGTGGACGCCGACCACGCCGCGGTGCTCGAGAGCGCCGTGGGTGTGCTCGACGGGGTCGACGTCCACAAGGTCAGCGACCGCACGTTCCTGCTGCACATCGGCGGCAAGATCGAGGTCTCCTCGAAAGTGCCGCTCAAGACACGCGACGACCTCTCGATGGCCTACACCCCGGGCGTGGGTCGGGTCAGCCAGGCGCTGGCCGACAACCCCGAGGACGTGCCTAAGCTGACGATCAAGGGCAACTCGGTCGCGGTGGTCACCGACGGGTCCGCCGTGCTCGGCCTGGGCAACATCGGCCCCGAGGCCGCACTGCCGGTGATGGAGGGCAAGGCCGCACTCTTCAAGCGATTCGCCGACATCGACGCGTGGCCGATCTGCCTGGCCAGCCAGGACGTCGACGAGATCGTCCGCGCCGTGGAGATGATCGCGCCCGGCTTCGGGGGCATCAACCTGGAGGACATCGCCGCTCCGCGCTGCTTCGAGATCGAACAGCGCCTGCGTGCCAGCCTCGACATCCCGGTCTTCCACGACGACCAGCACGGGACGGCGATCGTGGTGCTCGCCGCGCTCACGAACGCGCTGCGGGTGGTGGAGAAGTCGCTGCCGGATGTGCGGATCGTCGTCAGTGGAGCGGGCGCGGCGGGCACGGCCATCGTCACGCTGATGCTGGCGGCCGGCGCGCGCGACGTCGTCGTCTACGACCGCGAGGGCTGCCTCGTGCCCGACCTGCCCGGTCTCGGGGAGGCGAAGCGACAGCTCGCGCAGGCGACCAACCCGCGGCGCGTGACCGGCGACCTGCGCGATGCGCTGCAGGGCGCCGACGTGTTCGTGGGCGTGAGCGCTCCGGGCATCCTGACGGCGTCCTGGATCGGCGAGATGGCCGAGAGCCCGGTCGTCTTCGCACTGGCCAACCCCGATCCCGAGGTCGATCCCGCCGAAGCGGGCCGGTACGCGGCCGTCGTGGCGAGCGGTCGGTCGGACTACCCGAACCAGATCAACAATGTGCTCGCCTTCCCCGGCGTCTTCCGTGGCCTGCTCGACTCCGGCGCGCACGAGGTGAGCGTCGACATGCTGCTGCGGGCCGCAGACGCGGTGGCGCGCGTGGTGGGCGACGAGGAGCTGAACCCCAGCTACATCATCCCGACCGTCTTCCACCCCGACGTTCCCAAGGCCGTCGCCGCAGCCATCGCCGGCCACTGAGAAGGCGGAGTGGCCGGGAGTGGCCGCTCCCTCTGCCCGCCCGCCGGCGGGGCAGTGAGTAGCGGAGGATCTCAGCGGCGTTGCAGCGGGGCGGGGGTGACCTGCGCCGGCTCTCCGACGCTCAGAACCTCCGTAGATCACCGCCCGCCCGGCACGCCCGACGAAGTGCGAGCAGGTCCCCGCCCGCTCGGCCCGCGCTACCGCCGCGAACGTGGTCGGGGCGCCGGGTCGGGCCGCACCGAGATCTCCTCGACGGGTCGCGACTGCACGATCGCGGCCAGGGCGAGATCGCGGTGCTCCACGGTGTCGGCGCGCACGGTGACGCTGAACGGATACCGCATGTAGAGCTCGGTGAGCTCGTAGTGCCCGCCGCGCTTGCCGGTGGGCCGGTAGGTGAGGCGCTCGCCGTCCGCCGAGGTCTCCGCCTCCACGCCCGCGTAGACCTTGGCGAGGTAGGAGAGCGAGCGCTGAGCGGTGGTGCGGCGGCTGTAGGTGATCTGGACACGGTCGCCCTGCAGCCAGGTGAAGCATTGGTACTCGGTCGGGCGCAGAACGCTGTCGTCGGCGTACCGGACCAGGGAGCACCGCGGGCTGTGCGGTCGGAGCGAGGGATAGACCCAGCGCAGTCCGTTCGCGCCGGTGGGCATCCCGCACTCCACACGGGGGCGGGCCTCGCCGTCCCAGCAGGTCACCTGTGGAGCGGGTTGCTCGCGAGACGGCTCGGCCAGGAGCAGCCGTGCGCCGACGCCGGCTCCCGCGCCGATCAATCCGAACAGGAGCGCGACGAGCACGAGGCGATGCCACCGCGGCCCACGCCGCGGTGTGGTCTCGGGAGCGTCCGGAGCCTGCGCGTCCGGGCTGTGGAAGAGGATCGACATCGCGGGCGACATTGTGACCCGCGCCGAGGGCTTCGCACGACTTCGGTCACGAACCGGGCTGGGCACCGATGTGATCGCGCTCACTTTACATTTCACGAGCTCTTGTCAAGACGCTTGACAAGACCTAGCCTCCTGTCAAGCAGTGCGCCGCCGGCGCGTTCCCAGATGAGGAGGTAGGTCGATGGCGACCGAAGCCCCAGACCCCACGGCAGCCCCCGCAGCCGGCGGCACCGTGAACAGCACCGTCCCCGAAGGGTCCACCGAGGCCTGGAAGGACAAGAAGCGCTACCTGTGGCTGATCGGCCTGGTCGTGCCGTCCCTCGCCTTCATCGCCTACGGCGCGTGGCTGGCCACCGGGTGGGGCTTCTGGTTCTGGATCGGACCCGTCGTCATCCTCGGCGTGGTCCCGGCCTTCGACCTCGTCGTCGGGCTGGATCGCGCCAACCCCCCGGACGACGTGATCGAGGCACTGGAGAACGACAAGTACTACCGCTGGATCACCTATCTCTTCCTGCCGATCCAGTACGCGGCGTTCGTCGGCGCCTTCTACGTGATCGTGCACGGCGACCCGTTCGGCATCCAGGACGAGCTCGGACTGATCAGCAAGATCGGTCTGGCGGTCTCGATCGGCTGCATCGGTGGGATCGGCATCAACACCGCCCACGAGCTGGGCCACAAGCGCGAGGCGAACGAGCGCTGGCTCTCCAAGATCGCCCTGGCCCAGGTGGCCTACGGGCACTTCTACATCGAGCACAACCGGGGTCACCACGTGCGCGTCGCGACGCCGGAGGATCCGGCGAGCAGCCGGTTCGGCGAGAACTTCTACCAGTTCTGGCCGCGCACGGTGGGCGGCTCCCTCAAGAGCGCCTGGCACCTGGAGAAGAAGCGCTACGCCCGCAAGGACACCCATCCGTTCCACCTCGGCAACGACGTGCTCAACGCGTGGCTGATGACGGCTGCGCTGTGGGGCGCCATCGTCGCCTGGCTCGGCGTCCAGACCATTCCGTTCCTGGTGCTGCAGGCGATCGTCGGCTTCTCGCTGCTCGAGGTCGTCAACTACATGGAGCACTACGGGATGCTGCGACAGAAGGTGGGCACGGGCGAGCGTCAGCGCTACGAGCGCGTCGACCCGTCGCACTCGTGGAACTCCAACAACATCGCCACCAACGTCCTGCTGTACCACCTGCAGCGACACAGCGACCACCACGCCAACCCCACGCGTCGCTACCAGACCCTGCGCGACTTCGAGGAGAGCCCGGTGCTGCCGACCGGCTACGCCGGCATGATCGTGCTGGCCCTCTTCCCGCCGATCTGGCGTCGCGTCATGGACCCACGCGTCGTCGCCCACTACGGCGGCGACATGACCAGGGCCAACATCCACCCGCGCAAGCGGGAGCGGGTCCTCGCGCGCTACGGCGCCGCGGCCACCCTCACCACGGGTGCCGCTGCCACTGCGACGGCGCCCGGCGTCGACGTCACCCCCGGCGCCGTGGAGGAGGTGCTCGCCGCGCGCTGTCCCGGCTGCAACTACACCTACGAGGTCGAGGTCGGCAACGAGCTCGAGGGCTTCGCCGCCGGCACCGCGTGGCGGGACATCCCCGACGACTGGTGCTGCCCCGACTGCGGTGTGCGGGAGAAGGTCGACTTCGTGCCGATCGACGTCAGCGACCTCGACCGGACGGCGTCCGCGGGCGGTGGTCTGTGATGCCGCGCATCCACGTCGATCGGGACAAGTGCGAGGGCCTCGGCATGTGCGAGGCGATGGCGAACGACTACTTCGAGCTCGACGACGACGAGGAGATGCACGTCGTCCGCTCCGAGGTGCCGGAGGCCGATCGCGCGCACGTGCACGCCGCGACGCAGGCCTGCCCGGTGCTCGCGCTGACCCTCGTCGGTTGAGGGAGCCGAGCCGCGCATGAGTGCGGAGGTCGCGCAGGGGCCGACGGTCGACCGGCATTTCGCCGTCCCTGCGCGATCTCCTAGCCTCCTGAGCGTGATCAAGCCGGCGTCGACGACCCGCGAGCGGATGGTGGACGCCGCGGTGCGGCTCACCGTCGACCGTGGGTGGTCCTACGTGACGATGGCGAAGCTCGCCGACGAGGTCGGCGTCAGTCGGCAGACCGTCCACAACGAGATGGGCACCAAGGCCGGCCTCGCCGAGGCGATGATCCTGCGCGAGCTCGACCGGTTCATGGGCGTGGTGAGCCTGGCCTTCGACGCCCACCCCACGGACCTGGTCGCCGCCATCGCCTCGGCGGCCGAGGCCGTGCTCGAGCACGCGCAGGACAACCCGCTGCTGCACGCCGTGGTCTCCGCCCCGCACGGTGCCGACACCGAGCTGCTGCCGCTGCTGACGGCGCACTCGGCCTCGTTGCTCACCGTCGCCAAGGCGGTGATCGGCGATCGGGTCGGGCCCTACGGCATCGCGATCGCCCAGCCCGAGCTCGACGCCGCGATCGACATGGTCGTGCGCCTGGTGCTCAGTCACATCATGCAGCCCAGCGGGACGCCCGCGGAGACGGCCGCCGACATCGCCTGGATCGCCCGCCGCGTGCTGGCCTGAGCCGAGATCCGCCGACAATCGGTGGATCTCGGCTGAGCCCGGATCAGGCCGCCCGAGCCCGGGCCAGCTCGACGGCGTCGGAGAAGGCCCTCACCACGTAGCCGGGCACGCCGAGCCCGGCGCGGTGCGCCCACAGCAGCTCAGACTCCACGCGCGTGACCTGACGGACGAAGTCGTCGGCCCGCTCGGAGATCGCGAGCGCGTTCATGACGTCGCCGAAGTCGGCGAGCTGGTCACGATCGTTGACGCCCACCGGGCCGAATGATCGCTCCCGCAACCGCCGCACCAACCAGCGCTGCCAGGGCGCGAGCGTGCTCCACAGGCCACGGGCGGAGAGCTGGTAGAAGGCGTAGTGCCCCGGCTCCTGTCGCTTGATCGGCGCGATCGCCGTCTCGGCGACGGCCCGCTCGCCGAGCTCGAGGAGTCCGTCGTGCAGGAGGTTGTAGGCGAGCACCGCGGATCGCTCGGTCGACATGCCGGTGAGGTAGTACAGCATCCGGACGACGTCCTGGAACGCGTCGAGGTGGGCCAGCGCGCCGAGCACCCGCAGCTTCGCGCCGACCGACGTCGTGTCGGTCACCGCCGGCGGCCGGCCGAGCTCGACCTGGAGGCGGTCCAGGATGCGACCGTGCTGCACCTCCTGCGGCTGCCACACATCGGCGTAGAAGTGCCGGTCGACCTCGGGCGGGTCGGGGAGCATCGCCGTCAGCTCGAGCACGTTGCGGTCGACCTCGAGCTCGACGCGGGCCATGTAGTCGAGCACGTGACCGAACCGGTCGTCGAGGACGCGGGCGTCGCGCACGGTGAAGTCGACGTCGTCCACGCGCAGTGGCGGGTGCTCGGCACCGAGGCGCTCGACGTGCTCGCGCAGGCGCTGGTCGTGCGACCGTCGGTCGAGGGGGCGTCGTTCGCTCATCACCGGAGATTCGATGCCGAACCGAACTCGGATGGGCCACGCCGAACGCCTGTCGTCGAGGGCCGCTCAACTTCGGTCTTCCCGCGCCGACCTATCCTGCAGGTGTCGCGCCGACGGGGGACGCGGACGACGTCGACGGAGGGCCGATGAAGCGTGTCGTGGCGGGGGTGGCGATGTGCTGCGCCCTGGTCGCGTGCGCACCGTCGCCTCCGCCCGGCTACGTCGACGCGAACCGGGATCCGGCGGGCACGACCGGCTCCGGGTCCGATCTCGGCATCCCCCAGACTTCGGGCGACGCCCCCGAGCAGCTGACCGTCGACTATCCCGGACCGCGTCGCAGCCAGGACGCGATCGTCCCCGCCGACATCCTGGTGTCCGCTCAGCAGACGCTCTCCGACGAGGTCGTCGGCGCGATCGGCGCGCTGGACGGCGTCAGTGCCTCGTCGGTGCTGTCCGTGGGACAGGTGGCCATCGAGAGCACCGTCTACACCGTGGCCGCCGTCGACATCGCCAGCTATCGGCGGTTCACCGGTTCCTCCAGTGCCGATCTCGACGAGCAGTGGAGGCGTGTGGCGGGCGGCGAGATCGCGGCGAGCGCGGACCTGCGCCGCCGGCTGCCCGTCGACGACGAGGGGTACCTGCGTCTGGGCGCCGACTCCAGGGCGATGCGTCTGCACGTGGGTGCCTGGGCTCCGCAGGCCGAGCAGATCGACCTGGTGGTCAACACGGCCGTCGGCGAGCAGCTCGGCATCGTCGAGCGCAACGCCCTCGTCCTCTCGACCGGCCTCACCGCCCCGGACACCCTCCGTCAACCGCTGACGCGACTGCTGGGACCGCGTGCCTCGGTTCAGAACCTGGACGCGGTCGCCCGGTTCGGGCTGGACCCCGACGCCTACCAGACCGCCGTGCTCGTCGGATCCTTCGCCGACGCGGTCGGCGTCTTCACCTACACCCCGATCGGGGGTGGCCGGATCGCGCCCGACCCCGACTGGGTGCGCGAGCACATCACGACCGAGACAGTGCCCATCCTCGGCTCGGTGACCTGCAACAAGGCGATCTTCCCGCAGCTGCGGGCCGCGCTGACCGAGATCGTGCAGCAGGGTCTGGCCGACGAGATCCACCCCGAGCAGTACGCCGGCTGCTACTACCCGCGCTTCATCGCGGGCAGCAGCACGTTGTCCAACCACAGCTTCGGGCTGGCTCTCGACCTGAACGTGCCGGGCAACCAGCGCGGCACGGTCGGCGAGATCGACCGCGGTGTCGTCGCGATCTTCAAGCGATGGGGCTTCGGATGGGGCGGCGACTGGCGGTGGACCGACCCGATGCACTTCGAGCTGGCCCAGATCGTCCGACCGGGCTGACCAGGTCCGACTCCCACCACCGCCTCCCGGGGCGCCGGACGGCGCGTCACCCGTCCGCGCTCCTGGTTGGCCCCGGTAGTTTCGTCGGCGTGCGCGCAGCCCAAGTCGTCGACCTGACCGGCCCCCACGACGTCGTCGTCCGCGACGTCGAACAGCCCGTCGCCGGACCTGACGAGGTGCTCGTCCGCGTACGCCGGGTCGGCGTCTCCTTCCCCGACCTCCTGATGAGCCGCGGCGAGTACCAGGTGCGACCGGAGCTTCCGTTCACTCTCGGCGTCGACGTCGCCGGCGAGGTCGTGAGCGGCCCGGGCTTCGAGGTGGGCCAGCGGGTGGCCGGCGTGGTCGGCAACGGAGGTGCCGGAGAGTTCGTCGCGGTGCCGCAGTCGTGGACCTTCGCGCTGCCCGACGAGGTGAGCCTCGACCAGGGTGCCGCGCTCCCGATGAACTACCTCACCGCCGAGTTCGCCCTCTACGAACGCGCCGGACTCCGCGCGGGTGAGACGGTGCTCGTGCACGGCGCCGCCGGAGGGCTGGGCACGGCGACGATCCAGGTCGCGCGCGGCATGGGCGCGACCGTGATCGCCGTGACGAGCACCGAGGCCAAGGCGGACGTCGCTCGCCGCGCTGGGGCCGACCACGCCGTCCTCATCGACGGGTTCAAGGACGCGGCGTTGGAGCTGACCGACGGACGGGGCGTCGACGTGGTGGCCGACATCGTGGGCGGCGACGTCTTCACCGACTCACTGCGCAGCCTGGCGACGGGTGGTCGACTGATCGTGCTCGGCTTCGCCGCCGGCCAGGGGATCCCCCAGGTCAAGGTCAACCGGCTGCTGCTCAACAACATCGACGTCCGCGGGGCGGGATGGGGTGCCTACGCGATGGTGCGCCCCGGCTACATGCACGAGCAGTGGGAGCGTCTCGTCCCCATGATGCGCGCGGGCGACGTCGCGCCGCCCGTCAGCACCGGGTACGGCCTGGCCGACTTCGGTCGCGCGCTGGTGGACCTCGACGAGCGGCGAGCTCTCGGCAAGATCGTCGTCGACGTCGACAGTTGAACGGCGTGTCGCGCCGCCGGTGCAGCGCCGTGTGCGCGATACTCCTGGACACATCTGAGATGGGTGTGACAGGTGTGACAGGTCTAGACCAATGAGACCGCGGTAATTGGCCGGTCGGATAGTTTCACGCCACAGCACGGCCCATACCGCCGTGACCTCATCGTGACCTGGGTCTCAGGTTGATCCCTGGTTTGGCGTAACGCCCGTGATCTGCCGTAACCTACGGCCGAACTCTGCCGCGACTTTCATCGCAGATGACCTTGGGAGGTCCCCCCTTATGTCCAGATCCCTCCGCTGGGCTGCCGTAGCTGCGGCAGGCGCTTTGGCGCTCACGCCCACGACCATGGCCAGCGCTGCCGACAAGACCGTCGCGCAGTCGAGCGCCAAGGCGCTCGAGCTCGCCATCGCCGGTACCGGTGCCGACACCGGCACCATCACCGCCACCCGCGTGAACAACGGGAGCGACGAGGGCAAGGAGACCATCACCGGTGCCTCCAACCCGCCCATCGCGGTCCTCGGCAACCAGAACCTGCTGAACGTCGGCGTGCTCGCGCAGAGCGCCGCCACGACGGTCGACAAGAACGGCACCAAGCGCGACGGCATCTCCGCCGCGTGCTCGGGCATCGCCGGCGACGGCGGCACCGCCGGCGCCGTCGCCCAGGTCGGCGAGTCCGCCCGCATCACGCCGGGCAAGCCCGTCGGCGTCTCGATCGCCAACCTCGACCTCACCGGCTCGATCCTGATCGACCCGAAGTCGGCTCTCGGTCCGCTGTCGGCTCTCCAGCCGATCATGGACCTTCTGGTCGGCCCGCTGACCCAGGCCATCTCCAACGGCCTCGCGCCGCTGGGCGAGACCGGCATCCAGGGCACCCTGGGCGCGGTCCAGGCCAAGTGCACCGCGCGCCCCGGTAGCGCCGAGGGCACCGCGAACATCGTCGACTCGGCGTTGACGCTGAGCCTCGCCGGTACGTCGGTCGAACTGGTGAAGCTGCCGGCCAACCCGCCGCCGAACACGCACGTGATCACCGACCTCGACGTCGTGCTGAACACGGTCCTCGACGCGGTCGAGGTCAACCTGAACGAGACCCTGATGGGCGCCCTGGCTCCCCTGAGCGCGATCATCCAGCCCATCCAGGACACGATCGTCAAGATGCTGATCGCGCCGCTCGCCGACGCGCTCGCTCCGCTCGAGGACAACATCCTCGACATCACCCTGAACAAGCAGGTCAAGAGCCAGAACGGCGCGGCCATCGAGGTCACCGCCCTGGACCTGCAGGTGCTGCCGGCCGCCCAGGCCTTCATCGGCGCCTCGTTCCTCTCCGGTGAGATCGGTCAGGTCACCTGTGGCCCGAACGCGAGCTTCCGCGTGGGCGAGCCCGAGAACCCGGACCCGGGCCCGGGCCCCGGCCCGAACCCGGACCCGACTGAGCCCCCGGCTGTGGTCGACTCCGGTGTCGACGGCGGCATGGGCAACCCGCTCCTGTGGGGTATCGCCGGTGTCACCCTGGCCTCCGCCGCTGCCGGTTTCGGCGGCCGTCGGATGCTGGCTCTGAAGAAGTGATCCACACGCTGGGGCCGGCTGCCGTGAGGCAGCCGGCCCCAGCGGCATTTCCCGGCTGTGTGGCGCAGGTACCGTCGACTGCACGCACCCGCGCCCTGCGATCCCCGATGACGAAGTGATGGAGACCATGACCAGCCACCAGAGCGAGTCCACGCCCCAGCGACCCGGCCGCGCGGCGATCCTCGTCGCCGTCCTGGCCCTGGTGGTGGCGGTCGTGGCGCTGGGCGTGGCTGTCACCCGTCCTCACCAGACGCCGGTCCCGCCGACCGTCGGCGGGAAGCTGCAGCTCGACGATCCGCAGCAGCCGGTGCAGGGCGGCCCGTTCGCTTCCGACGGGGACAACCAGCTGGTGATTCCGAGCATCGGCGTCGAGGCGCCGATGCTCAACATCGCGGTCGACGCGGACGGCGTGCTGACCCCGCCGTCGGACGTCAACGACGTCGGCTGGTGGATCGGCAGCGCCAAGCCCGGCAAGTCCAAGACCGGCCAGACGCTGATCACCGGCCACACCGTCCACGCGGGCGAGGGCGTGCTCAACGATCTCCCGGCAGTGAAGAAGGGCGCCTGGGTCGGCGTCCGCTTCGACGACAAGGTCCAGCCCTACCGCGTCACCGACATCCAGACCCTCACGCGCGAGGAGGTCGCCGATCAGCGCTACGAACTCTTCGGGCAGGAGCGCGAGGACGGCCGCCTGGTCCTGGTGAGCTGCACCGACTGGGTCGACGGTCAGTACCTCAGCAACACCATCGTGTTCGCCGAGCGCATCAAGGGCGCCGTCTCCGCCTGATCCGCGCCGGTGGTCGAGGGGGCCGAGGAACGAGGCCGTCTTGAGACCCGATGAGCCCGACTCCCCGGCGCTCACCGGCGCCCCGGCGTCTACGCTGGCGCGGTGAGCATCCTTGACGACGCCCGTCCGGGCATGGACCTCGAGATCCGGCCTCAGGACGACCTCTTCGGACACGTCAACGGTCGCTGGCTGGAGGAGGAGGAGATCCCCTCCGACCGCTCGAGCTGGGGTCCTTTCGTCCAGCTCGCGGAGGTCGCCGAGGGCCAGGTCCGCGACATCATCGAGGCGCTGGCCGTCGACGGGTCTGATGGCCTCGACGCCGCGCGCCGCGACGAGGCCCGCAAGATCGGCGACCTCTACGCCACCTTCATGGACACCGCGACCATCGAGGCGCTCGGGGTCACGCCCGTGCAGCCGCTGCTCGACGCGGTGTCCGGTCTGCGGGACGTCCGTGATCTCGCAGCCTTCCTCGGCGAGTTCGAGCGCATCGGCGGCCACGGGATCTTCGGCAGCTACGTCGACACCGACAGCAAGGACTCCGACCGGTACCTGTTCAACCTCTACCAGGGCGGGCTCGGACTCCCTGACGAGTCGTACTACCGCGACGACAAGTTCGCCGAGATCCGCTCCGCCTACCTGGCCTATCTCACGACCCTGCTCGGTCTCGGCGGTCACACCGACCCCTCCGCGGGTGCCGAGACGGTGCTGGCGATCGACACGCGCATCGCGGCGGGGCACTGGGAGCGCGCAGAGACGCGTGACGTCCAGAAGACCTACAACCTGACGACGTTCGACGAGCTGAACCGCCTCTGCCCGAGCTTCGACTGGCACGCGTACGTGATCAACCTCGGCGGCAGCGAGGCGATGCTCGCCGAGACCTGCGTACGTCAGCCGTCGTTCTTCAGCCACCTCGACGGCGTCCTGGGTGAGGTCGCGATCGAGGAGTGGCGGGTGTGGCTGCTCAGCCATGTGCTGCGTTCGGCCGCGCCGTACCTCAGCGACGACTTCGTGCGGACCAACTTCGAGTTCTACGGCAAGACCCTCAGCGGCACCCCGGAGTTGCGAGCGCGGTGGAAGCGTGGCGTCTCCCTCGTCGAGGGCGCGATGGGCGAGGCGGTGGGGCGCGAGTACGTGGCACGCCACTTCCCCCCGACGTCCAAGGCCCTGATGGACGACCTGGTGAAGAACCTCCTCGAGGCCTACCGCCAGTCGATCAGCGAGCTGGACTGGATGACGGAGGAGACCAAGCAGCGGGCCTACGACAAGCTCGCCACCTTCCGACCCAAGATCGGCTACCCGGACGAGTTCCGCGACTACAGCGGACTGACCGTGGTCCGAGGCGACCTGGTGGCGAACGTGCACGCGGCCGCGGCGTTCGAGACCGACCGTCAGCTGGCGAAGCTCGGCTCGCCCGTCGACCGCGACGAGTGGTTCATGCTGCCGCAGACCGTGAACGCCTACTACAACCCGGGCACCAACGAGATCTGTTTCCCCGCAGGCATCCTGCAGCGGCCGTTCTTCGCTCCCGACGCCCGACCGGAGGAGAACTACGGCGGCATCGGTGCGGTGATCGGACACGAGGTCGGCCACGGCTTCGACGACCAGGGCGCGCAGTACGACGGCGCGGGCAACCTCAACGACTGGTGGACCGCCAGCGACAAGACCGCGTTCGAGGCCAAGTCGAAGGCGCTGGCCGAGCAGTACGACGCCTTCACGCCGCGCGACCTCCCCGGGGAGAACGTGAACGGGTCGCTCACCGTCGGGGAGAACATCGGCGATCTCGGCGGCCTGACCATCGGCCATCGCGCCTTCGTGATCAGCAAGGGCGGTGCGCCGTCGCTGGAGGAGCGTCGCCGCCTCTTCATGAACTGGGCCTACGTCTGGCGCACCAAGCGCCGCGAGGAGCTCTCCCGCCAGTACCTCACCACCGACCCCCACTCCCCGCCGGAGTTCCGCGCGAACATCGTGCGGAACCTCGACGAGTTCCACGAGGTCTTCTCCACCGCTCCCGGCGACGGGCTCTGGCTCGATCCCGCCGACCGGGTCCGGATCTGGTAGCTGACCTCGGTCGTGGCCCCGCTACGGTGCGGCCATGCCCGACTTCGACGACGCCGCGGTGACCGCCGTGCTGGCGCACATGAACGACGACCACACCGACGACAGCCTGCTCATCGCCCGGGCGTTCGGCGTTCCGGGGGCGACGTCGTCGACGATGACGGGCTTCGACGGCGAGGGCGGAGTGTGGGACGTCGACGGTCAGACCGTCCGCATCGGGTGGCCGGCCGGGCCGATCACCGAGCGCGCCGAGGTGCGCCGCGAGATCGTGGCGCTCTACGACGCCGCGTGCGAACGCCTCGGCCTCGAGCCCCGGCCGCACTGACCGCCGTCTCGGACGGCGCGGCGGCTGGTCGTCCACAACGACCGCCCAGGCCCGCGCGGGGATGTCGGGTGACGCTGGTAGACAGCAGTCATGAGCAGCGCCGACCTCGACGTCACGACCGTCCGCGACCAGGCCGAGCATCACCTGCGGGCCCTGGTCGGACGCGACGACGTCACGCTGCACGAGGACCAGTGGACGGCGATCGCCGCGCTCGTCGTCGACCGTCGTCGCGCGTTGGTGGTGCAGCGGACGGGCTGGGGGAAGTCGGCGGTCTACTTCGTCGCCACCCTGCTGCTCCGGGCGACCGGCGCAGGCCCCACGGTGATCGTCTCTCCCCTGCTCGCTCTCATGCGCAACCAGATCGCCGCAGCCGAGCGCGCGGGCATCCGCGCAGCCACGATCAACTCCACCAACCTGGAGGAGTGGGATCAGGCGCACGCGGCCATCGCCGCGGGGGAGATCGATGTCCTGCTCGTCAGTCCGGAGCGACTGAACAACCCCGGCTTCCGCGACGAGGTGCTGCCCCGTCTCGCCGCCACGTGCGGCTTGCTCGTCGTCGACGAGGCTCACTGCATCAGCGACTGGGGCCACGACTTCCGGCCCGACTACCGCCGCATCCGCACCCTGCTCGGCGACCTGCCGAGCGGCATCCCGGTGCTGGCGACGACCGCCACGGCGAACGCGCGGGTGACCGCGGACGTCGCCGAGCAGCTCGGCGCCGACACCGTCGTGCTGCGGGGCTCCCTCGACCGTGACTCGCTGCGCCTGGGCGTCGTGCGACTCCCGACGATCGAGCAGCGACTGGCCTGGCTCGCCGACCACCTCGACCGTCAGTCCGGATCCGGGATCGTCTACTGCCTGACCGTCGCGGCCACCCAGGAGGTCGCCGACTACCTCCGCTCGCGCGGACACGACGTCGCCGCCTACTCCGGGCAGACCGAGCCGACCGAGCGGATGGCGCTGGAGGAGGGCCTGGTCAGCGGGCGCCTCAAGGCGTTGATCGCGACGAGCGCACTCGGTATGGGTTTCGACGCCACCCTGGGCTTCGTGGTCAACCTCGGTGCTCCGCAGTCGCCGGTCGCCTACTACCAGCAGGTCGGTCGCGCCGGTCGCGGCACCGCCGAGGCGACCGTGGTGCTCCTGCCCGGCACCGAGGACCGCGACATCTGGGCCTACTTCGCCTCGTTGAGCTTCCCGCCCGAGCGGCTGGTCCGCGAGACACTCGCCGTCCTCGAGGAAGAGGGCCGCCCGCTCGGCCCTGGCGCGTTGGAGACACGGGTCGAGCTCTCTCGCTCGCGGTTGGAGCAGATGCTCAAGGTGCTCGACGTCGACGGCGCCGTGCGACGCGTCCGGTCGGGCTGGGAGGCCACCGGGGAGCCGTGGCACTACGACGAGCAGCGGTACCAGCGCGTCCGGGAGGCGCGCGAGCGCGAGCAGCAGGCGATGCTCGACTACCAACGCACGACCGGGTGCCGGATGCGCTTCCTGCGCGATCAGCTCGACGACGACGGCGCGACCGACTGCGGACGTTGCGACAACTGCGGCGGACTGTCCCTCGACGCGGCGGTCTCCCAGGACGCCGTCGACCAGGCGCAGCGGCGACTGGCGCGACCCGGCGTCCCGGTGGCGCCGCGCAAGATGTGGCCGACCGGTCTGGCAGCCATGGGCATCGCGGCGAAGGGCAAGATCACCGGGGCGGAGGAGGGTCGAGCCGTCGCGCGGTTGACCGATCTCGGGTACGGCGGAGCGTTGCGGGAACTGTTCGCCGAGACTGCACCCGACGGGCCGGTGCCCCTCCCGCTCGTGCGCGCCGTCGTCGAGGTGCTGCAGGACTGGCAGCCCGAGGTCGACGCGATCGTGGTCGTGGAGTCCGCCCGTCGCCCTCACCTGACCGCGGATCTGGCCGACGGCCTCTCGCGCTACCTGCAGGTCCCGATGGTCGGGCGCTATGCGATCGTCGATCCCGACGTCGCGCCGAGTCAGGGCGCGACGAACTCCGCGCACCGCGTGGCCGCCGTCGGGCGACGCTTCGACCTGGATCTCGGCGCCGACGTCGCGGGGCGGTCGGTGCTGGTGGTCGACGACCAGGTCGGCACCGGGTGGACCCTCACCAGCGCCGCCGTGGCGCTGCGCGCACGGGGTGCGACCCGGGTCCTCCCGCTGGTGCTCGCCGCCGGCGCCTGAGGACGCCCTCGCGGGCGGATCGCCGGCACCGTGTGGCCGGTGGCCACACGGTGCCGGGGCAATCACGGAGCGGCGTTCACGCAGACGATCCTGATATTCAGGCTCAGGTCGAAGGCGGAGGAGTTGTATCCCGCCACACGGCCCTGGGTCGAGGTGTTGACCACAGCGGATACCGGAATGGCGTCGTTGTTGCCGCTCCACCAGCCGGAGACGCTCATGAGAACTTTGCCGGCCGCACAGCTCATTGTCGTCGAGTTGCCTTGCCCGGCCAGAACCGGGATCGAGGATGTGGAAGTGGTGTATCCGGTGATCCCCGAGGCACCCGCAGGACCTTGTGCACCCGCGGGCCCCTGGGCACCCGCGGGTCCGGCCGGCCCCGGGACACCTGCCGGTCCAGCAGGGCCCTGGAGTCCGGCTGGGCCACGTTCGCCGACCGCCCCCGTATCGCCCGCGGGGCCTGCCGGGCCACGCTCACCAACGGCACCCCGCGGACCCGCCGGCCCCAATGATCCGTCGGCGCCGGCGGGGCCCGGTGCACCGGTCGGCCCCGTCTTGCCGCGGAGCGCCTTCTTGGTCGATGGCGCGAGGTCGATGAGCTTGATGGTGCCGTTCTTGATGTCCGCACTCGTGATCGCCCGCGCGGCGACGGCGCCGCCTGCGAACGATCCCAGGAGGGCCAGCGAAGCGATGCCCACGACGGCGGCGTGCGAGGCGCGGACGCGGAGTCGGCCCGGCAGGATCTCCTCCGAGCTGGCCTGCCCGGTGGAGTCGGGAGTCTGTGATGAGCGTGCGTGACGGCGAATGGTCGACATGCCTCGCACGCTAAGGATGTCCAGGGTACCGACGCCTGAGTGAGCACCACTCAATTCGACGCGCGCGCCGGCACGGAGCCTGGCTCGCGCCGGCCTGCGATCAGGGCGAGGGCGGTCGAAGCGCTTGAGTCAGCTCGTGGCGGGACCGCACGCCGAGCTTGTCGTAGGCGCGGGAGAGGTGGTTCTCCACGGTGCGGACCGACAGGGTGAGCCGGTCGGCGATGGCGATGTTGCTGGCGCCGCCGGCAGCCATCAGGGCGATCTCGCGTTCGCGCGGCGTCAGGCCGGGATCGCGCAGGTGCCAGAGCAGCGGGGTGCGTGGTCCACCGACCTGGGTCGCCCAGGTCTGCGCACGCTCGCGCCACGACGCCGACTCGGCGACGTCGACATGCAGACGCGCTGCCACGGCGCCGGCCTCAGCGGCGGAGAGCCAGGCGCCCAACTCGGCGAACCCGATGGCCGCCGTCTCGGCTGCTCGGACGTCGCGATCCTCCAGGCCACGGGCCAGGGAGCGCCGAGCCGTCAGCAGGGGGGCCGAGCCAGGGCACCGCGCCAGCGTCGCGACGGTGTCGGTCGGATCGTCCATCCGGAGCCGCTCGTGCACGATCCAGGCCACCGTCGACAGGGCGCCCGCCTGCTCTGCGGCGTCCTGTGCGTCACGCAGGAGACGCACGGCCCGGCCCGGCGCTCCCGAGGCGTGCACGAGCCAGGCATGGGCGATCGGCGTCTGATGCAGCAGGAACCCGACGCCGCCGCTCGCGTCGCGCAGCTGCCGCTGCAGGTCCTCGTCGGCCCGCCCTTGCGAGCCCGCACAGATGGCGAGGTTCTCCAGCGCGATCCGCCGGCAGTCGACCATTTTGGCCTCATCGGCCGCCGAGAGGGCCCGTCGGGCCCAGGTCTCCGAGCGCTCCAGGTCGCCGCTGTGCAGCCATCCGTTGCCGACGTTGAGCGCCGCCCAGGCGCGCGCCCGCAGCACACCGGCCTCGATCGCCTCGGCGTGTGCGCGGCGCGCGTAGTCCAGCGACGAGGAGAGGTGGCCGTGATGACACAGAGCATGACTGGCGATGATTAGCGAGACCAGTCGTGCACCCGGGATCGTCGACTCGGCTCCCCGCAACGCGTCCTCGTGCCCGGTGGTCGCGATCTGGATGGCGGTCCCCGTGTCACCGAGGACGGTGGTGGCGTGAGCGCGGCTGGTGGCGATCAACGCGGTGAACGCCGCGGGACGCTCCGGATCGGGTGGCAGGGAGTCGAGGCGCTGCACCGCCTCGGCCGCACGGCCCGCGTAGGTCAGACCGTTGGCCTCGGCGATGCGCAACGCCTCGCGCCCCCAGGTCGCCTCGGCGGGCAGCCTGGCTGCCTGGGTGGTCAGTGCCATCGTGCCGGCATCGACGTCGAACCGGGTCCAGAGCTCGATGTCGTGGAGCTGGAGCGCGAGCTGCACCGCCGGCAGCCCGGCCGGCGCGACTTCGAGAGCGTCCTTGAGTACCGAGACCGCAGCGTCGGCGTCACCGAGCTCGAGCAGGGCCGCTGCCTTGACCGAGGCAGCGGTCAGCGCGTCCGCGCCGCGGACGACCGCGGCGTCGGCCAGATCCAATGCCTGGCGCACGTCGCCGGCCGCGTCGGCCGCGCGCGCCGCCGTCAGCAGCTCGTCGCCGCCGACGTCACGACCGGCATCGATCGCGAGATGGGCGCGATGCGCGGGGTCGAGGCGGTCGTGCGCCGCGTCGAGGTAGTCACCCAGTCGGGCGCGCCGCTCGGTGTCCTCCACCCGCTGCCAGAGCACCTCGCCGAATAGCGGGTGCCGGAACCGCAGCGACGGCTGGCCGGCGACCTCGGTCGACTCGATGATGCCGACGCGTGCGAGGTCGGTGGCGGCCGCGGCGAACCCGAGCGCGTCGGCGAGCGCGGCATCCATCCGGCCGACCCCTGCCAGCAGGATCGCCAGCTCGCGTGACGTCGGCGCCAGCGCCTCGACCTGCTCGGCGACGATCGCCTCCAGCCGGGGCGGCACCCCGAGAGACCGCCGGGTCAGCCATCCCGAGGGGCCGACCTCGAGGTTGCCGGTCAGGCGAGCCTGCTGCACCAACTGCTCGATGAAGAGCGCGTTGCCGCGCGCACGCTGCCAGAGCTCGTCGACGAGCGTGGGGCTGACCTCGCCGCCGAGCAGCTCTGTGGCGAAGTCGTGGGTCTCCTCGACACTGAACGGATGCACGACCACCACCCGGGTCGAGGCCGACATCGCGAGCTCACGCACGGCCTCGGGAAGGACGCCGTCGGTCGTGCGTACGGTCGCCACCACCCGGACACCGCGCAGTCTCGCTTGCGCCACGACCGCCGCGGTGACGTCGTCGAGGTGGTCGATGTCATCCACCAGCACGGTGGTGACCTGTCTGAGTGCCGCGTGCGCGAGCGCCACCCGGGTGGCGGGGTCGGTGGCCTCGGCTCGCGGATCGATGACCGGCCCGAGTGCGGCGAGCGGAACTCCGCGCAGAGCCTCCATGGCCCACACCCGCAGATCGCCGGCGTGCGCCGTCGCACCCAGCAGCCAGGATTTCCCGACGCCGGGCCCGCCCGCGAGGAGGACGGTCGCGACCGCCGGGTCCGCGCGAGCCTCGGAGATCGCGGCGACCAGACGGAGACGAGGGACGGCTGTGGCACTCATGCTCGCCCCTTCGCGCTGCCCGGTGGTGGTCGTCCCGAGGCGGGCCAGGGTGCCAGGCGGCCGAGTCGATGTCGAACCGGCCCACTGCGGCTCAGGATGCTGATCCCCATGCGGTCGCGAGCGATCGCCGTCTTGCCGGCTTCGATCCGCGCGGTCAGCCCGCCAGCCCGAACTCCCAGACCAGCAGCTCGCTCGGCACCGCCGCCGTCACGTCGTGCGCCGGCTCGTCGGCGAACCGGAACGCGTCGCCGTCGGCGAGCGGCTCGGCGAGCGAGGATCGCAGCAGCGCACCGCGCGCCACGTAGACGTGCAGCAGCGGCGCTGTCGGGAGCGTGAGCGTCTCTCCGGCATCGAGGCGGGCCACGCTGAGCCGGGCGCCGGGCTGTGGCTGCAGCACCTCGACGAGCTCGCCCGTGACGAGCGCCGGCGTCGACGATGAGTACGACGGCGTTCCGTCGGCGTCGTCGGCCGCCGCGAGCCAGACCTGGACGAACCGGGTCTGCGGCGCTGCGGCCACCTCGCTGTGATCCACACCGGCGCCGGCACGCAGATGCGCGAGCTGCCCGGCCTCGACGACCACCTCGGTGTCGCCGTCACGGTGCCGTAGAGCGCCCGAGACGACCCAGGTGACGATGTCGAGATCGCTGTGCCGATGGCTGTCGAACCCTCGGCCGGACGCGAGCAGATGATCGTCGTGGCACACCATCGGCCCGAAGCGGAGATTCGCCGGATCATAGGCGGCGCCGAAGGAGAAGGAGTGCCGCGTGACCCGCCCCTCGGCTCGTTCGACGAACCTGGCAGAACCCCGGCGGATCTCGACCGTCACGGGCATCATTGTGCCGGTGACGCTCGCCCCCACAGCGTCGGGCATCCCACCGCTTCCGCCCGACTTCGTCATCGGTGCGGCCTCGTCGGCCCTGCAGAGCGAGGGCGCGGTCGGCGAACGCGGCACCACGATCTGGGACACGTTCCTCGGGACGGATCCGACCTTCGCGGCCGGCCCGCACGCGATGCGCGGTGCCGACGCACTGGCGCACATCACCGAGGACGTCGACCTGTTGCGGGGCCTCGGCGCGCGCGGCTACCGCTTCTCGGTCTCCTGGTCGCGTGTGCAGCCCGGTGGTCGTGGCCCGATCGACGCGCGCCGGATCGACGTCTACGACCGCCTCGTCGACGAGCTGTTGGCCGCCGGCATCGATCCGTCGGCGACCCTCTACCACTGGGATCTTCCCCAGGCCCTCGAGGACGACGGCGGGTGGTTGAACCGCGAGACGGTCGAGCGGTTCGCCGACTACTCCGCGGCCGTGGGTGCGCGCCTGGGTGACCGCGTGGCGCACTGGGTCCCGGTGAACTCACCGAACCTGGCCGCCCTGCTCGGCTACGTCGACGGGCGCCACGCCCCCGGCCGCGAGCTGGGCTTCCTGGGCGTGCTCGCGGCCCATCACCTGCTGCTCGCCCACGGTCGCGGTGTCGCAGCGCTCCGATCGGCGGGCTGCCCGAGCATCGGATGCAGCAATCACCACTCGCCGATGTGGCCGGCGAGCGAGGCCGCCGCGGACCTGGGTGCCACGAAGCTCTTCGACGCCCTCTTCAACGGCTTCTTCCTCGAACCGATGCTGCTCGGCCGCTACCCCGCCGACGTCGAGCCGCTGGTGGAGGAGTTCGTCCGCCCCGGTGACCTCGCCTCGATCCGGCAACCTCTCGACTGGTACGGCGTGAGCTACTACCGGCCCATCCGGGTCGCCGCGACGCCCGAGACCGAGGAGATGCCCTTCGAGCTTCTCGACGTGCTCGGCCACCCGCGCACCGACGCCGGCTGGGCGGTCGTGCCGGATGCGCTGCGGGAGTGGTTGATCACCACGCGTGCCCGATTCCGGGCCGCGCTGCCACCGCTGGTGATCACCGAGTGCGGTGCTGCCTACGACGGCGTGGACGACCAGGGTCGGATCGAATTCCTGGCGGGGCATCTTCGCGCCGTCGCCAGCGCCGTCCAGCGCGGCGTCGACGTCCGGGGCTTCTACGTGTGGTCGCTGACCGACAACCTGGCCTGGACCGAGGGCTGGGACCACCGCTACGGCCTGGTGCACGTCGATCCGGACACCCTGGTGCGTACTCCCAAGGCCTCCTACCGCTGGTTGAGCGAGCTCATCGCCCGCCTCCCGCAGCACGCGGGCTAGCCACCGGCCGGGGTCGAGGAGTTCGCGCTGCGATCGTGACGAGACCCCGCGGTCGCAGGGTCAGATCGAGTGCCTCACCTCGAGCACCGCGCGCACGGCGTCGAGGTCGAAGGGCTCGCCGAGCCATGCGAAGAGGCCGGCGAGCGCTCCGGGGTCGGCGACGTAGTCGTCGTAGTGGATCCGGTAGGCGGCGGCGCCGAGGTCGTCGGCGAGGGTCGTGAGCGCGGTCTCGTTCGCCTGAAGGTGACGGCGGTTGGCCGCGACCTGGTCGGCGTCGCCCTCTCCCCACCAGCTGCTGCGCCCGACGTCGTCGAGGTTGCGGGTGTTCACCAGGAAGCGCGCGCCGGGGAACACCTCGCGCAGCCAGGCGACGTACTCACCCAGGTCGTCGCGCTCCTCGTTGAACCAGGTGATCTCCTTGAAGCCGACAACGCGGGTGTCGGCCTTGGGCCGCAGCACCGTGTCCAGCACGAGACGGCGGATGCCGGCGAGCGAGCGGTCCTCGGGGAAGTCGCCGGCACCGAAGAACGGATGCGTGCGCTGGCGGAAGTTCGCCTTCGGGCCGCGCGCATTGACCTGCAGCTGGCGGTGGAAGTCGAAGAGGTGCCGTAGCGCGTCGCGGTTCTCGCCGCGGATCAGGTATCCCGGGATGGCATTGAGCAGGCCGCTGACCAGCGTCGACCCGGAACGTCCGTAGGTGACGACGAACAGGTAGTCGAGGTCGGACTCGCCGTTGCGTGCCCGCAGCCGCTGTACGCGCTCTCGGAGTCGCGCGTTCTCCGCGTGCAGCGCGTCGAGTTCGCCTCCCGCGCCTGGGCCTGTCACGGGCGCCACCCTAGCCTCGCGGTCGTCTGACGTTGACCCGTCTTTATCTGAAGACGGGTCAACCTCGATCAGCAGCGGCGCGGAGGGTGATCGCCGCCTCGAGGAGCGCATCGGCGCGCGCGTCGAAGGAGTGCTGAGCCGTGACCCGCTCCGCCAGGGCGCGACGGGCGGCGACGTCGGGCCAGTGCTGCTCGGGAGCCCGCGCGAGCCGGGCCAGGTCGGACGGCGTGCGCCAGATCGGGACGGTCGCCTCCTCCAGGCCGGGGATCTCGTGCAGCCCGGCGACGTCGTCGGTCAGCAGCCGGCCGCCGACGGCGAGCACGTCGAAGACCCGGTTGCTGACGAAGCCGCGCAGCCGCATCTGCTCGTGGTGGTCGTTGAGCACCACGGCCGCGCCCGCGTAGTGCGCCGGCAGGTCCTGGTTGGGCAGCGCGGTGCCGACGACGCGGGGGCCGCTGCGGGCGTGCTCGGCGTCCGGCAGCCAGGCCTCCCAGCCGGCTCCGACCACGTCGAGGTCGAGGCCGGTCGCGATCGCCGCCTCGACCGCGGGCCGCATGCCGCCGCGGGCGTTCGCGACGAACAGCGGCCCGGCGGAGCCGTCGTCCGGGATCGGCGCGACGTCGGGGTGGAAGCGCGTCGTGTCGGTGCACTGCAGCAGCGGTGAGATCGGGACTCCCCACTCCGCGGTGCGCTCGTGCGCCCACGTCGTGGAGGCGGCGAAGACGGCGTCGTAGGCGGCGGCCTCGCCGGCGTCGACCTCGTCGGGGTCGTAGATGACCCAGAGCAGACTCACCGAGCCCGGAGTGGGTGCCACCCGGTGCAGGCCCCGCAGCGTGAGCGCGACGTCGTCGAGCTCGCGCGTGGCTCGCTCGCGGGTCTCGGGGTGGTCGATCGCCACCCACTGGCCGCGCCGTTCGAGGGCGTCGGCGAGCGAGCGAGCGAAGTGCCAGTCGCCCCAACGGCGCCCGATCGGCGCCGCGCCGGCGGGGATGTCGATCGACCAACGCAGGGCCGGCCGACCTTCGCGCACGGTCAGGGGGCGACCGGCACCCTCGAACCCGGCAGGCGCCCACAGATGCGCCCAGCGATCGGCGTCCTGGGGTGCGATCGCGTGGTCGTCGCCGAAGAGGCGGGCGTCGGTGGCGAGCAGGGTCGCCCCGTCCGGGCTCCCTCCGCGCCGGACGGCGGTCACGCCCGGGTAGGGCTGGGGGAGGGCCAGTCCATCGAGCCGCTCGGCGTCCTGGACGGGATGGCCGGGGAGCAGGGGCGCGGCGACGGTGAAGTCGTCGCGCAGCAGCAGCGGTTGTGCCGCCCGCACTCCCGGCCCGAGCGCCGCGACGAGGGCGTCGAGCCACGGCCACCCGGGTGCCGGCGTCTCCGGGTCGACGGTGACGACGACGGCGGGCGCGCCGGCCGCATCGCCGTCGTCGAGCGACGTGGCACCCACGCGCACCTGCGGTCGGTCGGCGGCCAGCGCATGCAGGATGCGGTCGACGTCGGGCGCCGTGGGCTCGAGCAGCACCGTCGCATCGGGGTGGCGGTGCCCGAGATGCCGGATCCACCGGATCGCCAGGTGCAGGTCGTCGGCCGGCACGCGCACCGCGACGTCGGTGAACGGCGCCCGCGGTTCGGCGTCCGGGAGCACCTCCGCGGGGTCGTGATCGACCAGCCACTCCAGCAGCGGGCCGAGCTCGGCCTGGGGGTAGCGCGGATGCGGGCTCCGGCCACGCCCTCCGGGCCGGTGGAGGTAGAACGACAGCGGATCGGGTGCGTCGCGCTGCCAGCGCCCGCCCGGGTAGAGCCAGGCCGGCTCGAAGAGCGGGTGCGGCGAGGCGTGCGGTGGGCGCTCCCGCACCCAGTGCCGGGCAGCCTCGCCGCGGTCGGCGAACCGGACGCCGACCTGGGTGCCGTAGTGCTCGACGTCGAGAAGTCGGCTGTCGCGCACCAGCGCGATCGCGGTCTCCTCGTCCAGCACGGTGAATAGGCTATGCCGCATGCTGAGCGGCGCGCGGTTCCCCGCGTTGGTGGTGACCGACCGCCGCGTGGACGACGTGCGCGCCGAGAATGCCGACCGGCCGGCCGCCGATGTCGTCGTGGTGCCGCTCGGCGACGCGCGCCCCGACGTCCAGGTGCGCACGGTGGTGCTCGACGTCGCCGACGTCGCGGTGCTGCGCAGTGCTGCGGCGGGGCGGGCGATGGGCAGTGCCCGGCACCTGCGCTGCGTGGTGCGCTCGGCCTCGCAGGCGCTCACGCCGCGACTGCACCCGATGTGGGGCGCCGCCGTCTCGCTCGAGTGCTCGCTGGACGACGGTGCCGCGACGACGACGCTGGAGCTCGGGGAGCGCCGTCCGGTGCTCGAGGTGTGGCGCGCCCTGGCGGCCCCCCTCGGCGCGATCGGCCCGGAGGGACTGCGCGTGCTGCCCGCCGGCGTCCCCTACGACGCCGACGCGAAGGTGCCGCCGGACCTGATCGGCCCTCCCGTACCCGGCTCGGTCGGGAGCGACGGGGAGGCCGCGCCTGCGGAGAGCCACGTGCTCGCCCGACGCCCGGTGGTGCTCGACGTCGGCGCGATCGAGCCCTTCGCCCCGATCGACGAGGCCGTCTTCAACCCGGTGGGGTTCCCGCGCGCAGCCTCGGAGCCGGAGATCGACCTGCCCGCCGAGGCCGTGCTCACGCCGGAGTGGGCCGCGCGACTGCGTCGCCACGTCGCCGTCCGGGTGCCGGCGTCGATGGCAGACACGCGCCTGGCTGCGGGTCTCGCCATGTCCGGAGTTCCCCTGGTGGCCCCCGACGACGCCGCCCAGATGCTCGCGGACCCGTTGCGCCGCGAAGAGCACTCGGTGCTCCTGCGTCGGGGCGCGCTGATGGAGCACTCGACTTTCGCCGCGCGTCGCCGCGTCGCCGCGCGTGCCGGGGTTCGTGACACGGGCTGGCCGAGCGTCAGCCTGCTGCTGGCCACCCGACGTCCCGAGCAGCTCGCCTTCGCACTGCCCCAGCTCGCCCGGCAGCGCACCCCCGACGGCGGGCGGTGCGAGATCGTCGTGGCCGCCCACGGCTTCGCCCCGGACGCCGCGGAGGTCGCGACGCTCACCGACGGGGCGCCTGTCGTGGTCGTGACGGTGGCGCCCGAGGCCGTGCTCGGCGAGGTGCTGCAGGCGGCCGCGGAGGCGTCGTCCGGCGACGTCGTCATGAAGGTGGACGACGACGACTGGTACGGCCCGGACGTCGTCACGGACCTGGTGCTCGCGCGGCGCTACGCTCACGCCGACCTGGTCGGCATGCCGGCCGAGTTCGTCTACCTCGAGGGCCGGGACCTCACGCTGCGACGCATCGGGCCCTCGGAGAACCACGGCCGTCAGGCCGCCGGCGGCACGCTGATGCTCTCCCGCACGCTGCTGCGCGAACTCGGCGGCTTCCGACCCCTCGGCATCGGCGAGGACGCCCGCCTGCTCGACGCCGTGGTGCGCACCGGCGGCGTCGTCTACCGCACCCAGGGCCTGGGGTACGTGCTGCGTCGCCGCGCCTCGGGCCACACCTGGGACCCGGGCGACGACTACTTCCTGCGCCCCGAGACCCTCACGGCGCAGTGGCCGGGCTTCGCGCCGAGCGCTCTCGTCACGGGTCCGATCGAGGGGACGGACCGATGAGGATCTTCCGCAACGACTGGTCGCCGCTGGCGCCGCACCCCCTCGGCAGCTGGACGCCGTCGCTGAGTGTGTCGGTGGTGATCCCGGCGTGGAACGCGGGGCGGCTGCTGCCGACGGTGCTCGCGGGGCTCGCTGCACAGAGCTACCCGGCGCACCTGCTCGAGGTGGTGGTCGCCAACGACGGCCCGGTGCCGCTGGACCTGCCCGAGCTGCGTCCTGAGAACACCCGGGTCGTCGCCGTCGAGGGCGGCTGGGGTCGTGCCGCGGCCTGTCATGCCGGCGCGCTCGCCGCCGAGGGCGACGTCCTGCACTGGTACGACGCCGACATGCTCGCCGAGCGCACCCAGATCGAGGCACAGCTGCGTTGGCACCACCTGCTCGACCACGTCGTCGTGCTCGGCGACAAGCGGTTCGTGGACCCCGCGCCCGTGCTGGAGGCCGGGCCGTCCGCTGTGCGGGACGCCGTCGTCGCCGATCGGGTGGGCGCGTTCTTCGACGGTCTCGACCGGGTCGGCCACACCTGGGTCGACGAGATCTACGCCCGCACCGACGACCTGCGCGCCGCCGGCTGGTTCGCGCTGCGCACCCACACCGGCGCGACGGCGTCGGTGCGCCGCGCGCTGTATCTGGAGTCCGGGGGGATGGACACCACCCTGCGTCTGGGTGAGGACATCGCCCTCGGTGCGCGCCTGGCCGAGGCCGGCGCGGTCTTCGTGCCCGACCACGAGGCGGTCTCGTGGCACCTGGGGCCGACGCACGTGATGGACCGCCGCGAGCAGGTCAACGCCTACAACGACCCCTTCCACGCCGACCGCACCCCCGTGCTCCGCGCCAAGCGCCGGGTCGGCCGCACTTACACCGCTGCCTACCTGGACGTCGTCCTGGAGGTCGCGGCCGGCTCGGCTCCCACCTGCCTCCCGCACGCCGACGTCGTCGACTGCGTGGACGCCGTGCTGGCGAGCACGCTGCACGACCTGGTGGTGACCCTCGTCGGGCCCTGGTCGCTGCTGGACGACGAGCGCCTCGCTGTCCTGGACGACCCGCTGCTCGACCTGCGCCTGGTGCGGGCGGCCTACGCGGGGGAGGCGCGGGTGCGGTTCGCGGAGGAGGTGCCGGTCGAGCGCGACGCACCCTTCCGCCTCGCGCTCCCGGGGGCGTCCTTCGCGCCGCGGCGACCGACGCTGGAGCGGCTGCTGCTGCACCTGGAGCACACCCACGACGGCCTGCGCGTGATCCGCCTCAAGGACGGTTCGGTGGCGCGGATCGAGCGCACTGCCGCGGTCGCTCGTGCGCTGCGCGTCGTCGAGCCCGGCGAGGCGCTCGACGACGTCCTGGCACAGGTGGCGGGAGTCGGCGAGGTGGCCGGGCCTGCGGTCGGGTTCGGTCCGATCGAGAAGGTGCGGGTGCGCAACGCGCCGCGAACCGGCGGCCCCGCGCTCCCGGCCGACGAGGCCTGGGCCAAGGTCGACCGCCAGCTGCCCTGACTCCGCCGCCCCGGCGGTGCTCGGGCACGCGACTCGAGGCTGCCGATACCGTGGCCCCGTGCAGAGCGCCCCGACGTCCCCGAGCTCGATGTCCCCGAGCCCGACGCCGGCCAAGCGCCGCGCCGTGTTCGTCGTCGGCTCCGGCCGCAGCGGCACCAGCACGGTCGCGGGGGCTCTGCGCACGCTCGGCATGCACGTCCCGCAGCCGGAGGTCGCGGCCGACGACACCAACCCCAAGGGCTTCGGCGAGCCGCAGTGGGTGGTCGACCTCCACACCGAGCTGCTCCAACGCTGCAACGTGCAGGTCTCCGACGCCCGCCCCCAGGCCTGGTTCGACGCCGGCAAGCTCGCCCAGTTCGACCCGCTGCGCACCCGCCTGACGACGTGGCTCGAGGGCCAGTTCGCCGAGGCGTCCGAACTCGTCGTCAAGGATCCGCGCCTGGCCTGGTTCGTCGGCCTCTGGCGTGCCGCCGCGCTGCGCTGCGATGCCGCACCGGCCTACATCACGATGCTGCGCCCGGTGACCGAGGTCGTGGGCAGCAAGCAGAAGTACTACGGCGGTGGCGACCGCACGGCGGGCGACGTCCAGCGCACTGCGGCGTGGGTCAACATGATGCTGCACACCGAGCGGGCCACCCGCGGGTCGCAGCGTCGGTTCGTGCGCTACGCCGACCTGCTCGAGGACTGGACCGTGCCGATCTTCGGCGCCGGCCAGGAGTTCGACCTGGTGGCGGTGCAGACCGCGCAGGCCAACGACATCCGCGCCGTGCACGGCTTCATCGATCCCTCGCTGCGCCGCGTCCAGCTCACCTGGGACGACGTGGACGTGCCGCGGCGGCTGCGCGAGATCGCCGAGGAGTCCTGGCAGCACCTCGACCGTCTCGCCGACGAGTCCGCCGGCGGCGGCGACCAGCCTGCGGTGCACGACGTCCTGGACCAGTTGCGCGCGGCCTACGGCGAGTACTACGGCGAGGCCGAGGCTCTCGCCCAGTCCACGGCGTTGGCCTCGTTCCGATCCGGTCAGGCCAAGGCGCGTGAGGAACTGCCCGCGCTCTCCGGCGGCGCGTCCGGTGGGTTCTCGCACCGGCTGCGTTCGCTCGTCCCCGCACGTGCTCGACGCTGGGCGCGGCGGATGCTGGCCAGGGGTTCGGGCCAGGAGCGCGCCTGATGGTGCGCGGTGCCGACATCCCCTGCCGCGAGGGCGACGGCGGCTACGACGTCCGGTGGCCGTGGAACGCCCCCGGCCTCGGCCGACGCGACGATGGCCTGACGCCGGGCCTGACGTGCGTCTTCCGGGTCAAGAACGAGGCTCGCAACCTGCCCTGGGTGCTTCCGCCGATGTTCGCCGCGGTCGACCACGTCGTGCTCGTCGACAACGAGTCCGACGACGGCACCCTCGAGGTCGCCTCGAAAGTCGCGGCCGACGCCGACGCCGGCGCTCGCTTCACCGGTACGACCTATCCCTGGCGGGTCTCCCGCGCCGGCGCGGAGCACCTGGCGACCCCGCCGGACTCCGTGCACTCGCTCACCCACTTCTACAACTGGTCGTTCGCGCATGTACGCACCACCTACTCGATGAAGTGGGACGGCGACATGGTGCTCACGCCCGAGGGCGTCGGGGTGCTGCGCGACCTGGCCTGGCAGCTGCAGGGCAGTGGCTCGGTGGTCGCCATCCCGCGCCACCCGTTGTCGATCGTCAGCGAGCGCGAGGCCTGGATCGACCTGGGCTTCCGCTTCCTCGAGCCGTGGATCTACCCGATGGGTCCGGACTTCACCTACGTCAAGGCGTTCGAGTGGGAGGTGCGGGAGTTCCCGACCAGCTCCGAGCGGATCATCGCGCCCGAGGGTCTGGTCGTGGAACTGAAGTGGATCGAGGAGGACGAGTTCGCGCACTGGACCTCCGTCGAGGACTTCGCCAACTCCCGCGTCCCGCGCAAGCGTCGCGAGTGGGAGGTCTACACCGCGATCATGGAGGGCACGGCGCATGAGGTGCCGGGCCTCCATCACGTCGTCGCGCCCGAGGGCGTGCACGTGGTGGACCACGTGGTGAACACCTGGCTGCGCACCGCCGAGCGGCCGCTCGTGCGCCGTGTGCGCGAATCGTGAGTCGGGCGTGAGCGACCGCGTCGACGTCCGGCTGCGCGACGTCGCCGAGCTCCGGGCCGCCGCGACCACCGGGCTGCCCGACGTCGACGACGGCGCACGGGCGCTCGCCGTCCGTCTGCGTCTGGACGACGACCCCGGCGCGCTCAGCCTGGTGCCCCGGCCGGAGTGGCCGCCGCTGAAGGCGTTCCGCTCCGTGCCCAAGGACGGCGGGCGGTTGACCGTGGTGCGCTTCGGCCGCCCGGTCTCCGTCGTCGAGGTGCTGCGGGAGCTGGGGCTCCAGGCGGTGTGGCCGGCGACGGCGGGGGAGGCCGGTCTGCTGATCACCGACCGCGTCCCGGAGCCGGAGGCGCTCGTGCCCGACGCCGTCGCGGTGCCCGGCGGGCTCGTCGTCGACGAGCGCGTCTTCAATCCGATCGGCTTCCTGGTCGAGGCACCCGAGCCGGAGGTCGACGTCGCCTCGCTCGGAGAGGTCGGCCCCGCCGACATCGCGCGTCTGCGCTCCCATGCCGGCGTGCGGGTGACGCGCTGGGACGAGCCGGCCTGCCGCGCGGTCGTGCGGCTGGCGTGTGCGGGCGTGCCGGTGGTGGCGGACTCCGCCTCGCGTGCTCCGGATCTGCCCGCCTCGGTCGCGATGGCGATCACCGCCCCGGTCGATCTCGCCGACCCGCTCGCCCGCGAGGAGCACAGCGTGGTGCTGCGCCGCGCGGCCCTCGAGGCGTGCTCGTCGTCCTCGTGGAGGGCGGACGTCGTGCGAGGCGCGGGTCAGCCCGTCGCCGGCCAGCCGAGCGTCAGCATCGTGCTGGCGACCAAACGCGCCGAGATGCTCGACTTCGCCCTCGCCCAGATCGCTCGCCAGCGCGGCGTCGACCAGGTGCAGCTCGTGCTCGCCCCCCACGGCTTCGAGGTGGACGCGGCCCAGGTGCGCGCCGCCGTCCCCGGGATCGATGTGGTGCTCGCCCCGGCGGCCGACCAGATGCTCTTCGGCGATGTGCTGCAGACGGCCGCGGAGGCGTCGTCGGGCGACCTGGTGCTGAAGATGGACGACGACGACTGGTACGCCCCCGATGCGATCGCCGACCTGGTGCGAGCCCGGCGCTACTCCGGCGCGGAGCTGGTCGGCATGCCGCCGGAGTTCCACTACCTCGCCGAGCGGGACCTGACGGTCAAGCGCGGGCACCCGGTCGAGTGCTACGCCTCGTTCGTGGCGGGCGGCACGATGTTGATCGAGCGCGACCTGCTGCGCGAGGTCGGGGGCTTCCGCTCGACGCGCCGGTTCGTCGACGCGCAGCTGTTGGACGCCGTCCTGGCCGCTGGTGGCGCGATCTACCGCACCCACGGCCTGGGCTACCTGCTGCGCCGCAACGCCACCGGCCACACCTGGCAGGCCGACCTCGACTTCCTGCTCGACCCGTCCCGTGTCGCGGCCAGTTGGCCGGGTCTGCGCCCGTCGCGGCTGATGGAGTTGGAACCGAACTGCTGAAGGAAGTGACACTCGGCGGGGAGCGCCAGGCGTGCGTCGAGCCGGTTGCGTGGACTTGCTTCAGCACTTCGGCGGGGACGCCGACGGCGTCGCTCAGGCCTCCAGGGCAGCGGCCAGACGCCGCACGATCTCGGTGAGCCGCTCGGGGCTGGTGGCGATGTTGATCCGGGCGTGCCCGACCAGCCCCGGGTGGTAGTCGTGGCCGGCGGCGATCTGCACCCGCCCGCGCTCGAGCGCAACGGCGGCGGGGTCGTCGTAGCCGTAACCACGGAGGTCGACCCACGCCAGGTAGGTCGCCTCGAGCGGTCGCATCCGCGCCAGCGGCAGGTGGTCGGCCAGCAGGTGCCCGAGCAGGTCGCGCTGGGCACGCAGTCGGTCGAGCAGCGCGGCGAGCCAGGTGTCGCCGTCGGTGTAGGCCGCGATGGAGGCCTCGACGCCCAGCACCGACCACGAGTCGTTGCGTGCCATCGGCGCCGTGGCCAGGGCATCGTGCAAGAGACGCGATGCCGTCACCAGCTGGGCGCACTTGAGACCGGCGATGTTGAACGCCTTCGACGCTGCGACGACGGCGACGGTGTGGTCGGCGGTGCCGTCGATCGCCAGGTAGGGCACGTGCTCGCCGTCGAGCACCAGTGGCGCGTGGATCTCATCGCTCACCACGAACGCATCGTGACGCCGGACGACATCGCGCACACCCTCCAGCTCCGCGCGAGTGAAGACCCGCCCCCACGGGTTGTGCGGCTGGGTCAGCAGCAGCACGCGCGCGCCGTCACGGAAGTGCCGGTCGAGCGCGGCGAGGTCCAGCTCGGCTCGCGGCGCCTCGGCGTCGACGACGAGGGCATGGTGACGTCGCCCGGTGATCGCGGCCATCTCCAGTTGCGGCGCATAGCCCGGGACGGGCATCACCAGACCGCCCGCGGGTGCGGCGACGTCGAGCGCCAGGCGCACGCCTGCGGTGACGTCGACGGTCGCGACGACGCGTTCCGGGTCGACGTCGTGCGCGAAGTGGCGGGCGGCGAAACCGGCGTAGGCAGCGCCCAGCGCACCTCCCGCGCCGAAGCGCGGGTAGCCGGTGCGACTGGCGTCGATCGCCGCGTGGAGTGCCTCGGCGATCGGCGGCGCGATCGCGTAGTCCATCTCGGCGACCCAGGCCGGCAGCACGTCGTCCGGCACCTCGCCCCACTTGCACACCAGTGCTCGGCGGGCCTCGTCGTCGCTCAGATCGCGGATCACCCGATCGACACTAGGCTGAATCCGTGTCGAAGCTCTCCCGGATTACCGCCCGCCTCCGCTCCACCAGCGGACAGGCGCCCGCGCAGGAGTCGGCCGTCGAGGAGCCGACGACGCAGGCCCAAGCCGATCGCGAGCGTCGTCGCGGGATGAACCTCACCGAGCTCGCGCTCGACTTCGGCACCGACAAGGCCGGCGACCACCATTACACCCAGCACTACCAGCGCCACCTGGAGCACCTCCGCGGCGAGGCGTTCACGCTGCTGGAGATCGGTATCGGCGGCTACAAGAACCGTAAGAACGGTGGCCAGTCGCTACGGATGTGGAAGTGGTTCTTCCCGAAGGCGCAGATCGTCGGACTCGACATCGAGGACAAGTCCTGGGTCGAGGCGGGCCGGATCAAGGTCTACCAGGGCAGCCAGGACGACGAGGCGGTGCTGGAGCGGATCGTGGCCGAGCAGGGCCCGATCAAGGTCGTCATCGACGACGGCAGTCACCGCCCCGAGCACATCCGCGAGACCTTCCGCATCCTCTTCCCGCTGCTGGCCGACGACGGCATCTACTGCATCGAGGACACCCAGACCTCCTACTGGCCCGAGTTCGGCGGCTCGGCCGACCGGCAGGACCCGACGACGACGATGGCGCTGGTCAAGGACCTCATCGACGGCCTGCACTTCGAGGAGTTCGTCGACGAGGACTACACGCCGAAGTACACCGATCAGCACATCACCGGCATCAGCTGCTACCACAACCTGGTCGTCATCCAGAAGGGCGACAATGTCGAGGGCACCAACAAGCACTGGGTCCTCAAGGAGCGCTACGGCGGCGCTCCGACGGTCGGCCCGCACGCCCCCGGAGGGGCGCAAGCCGACCTGTAGCGGCGACGGCGGGAACCGGTCGGCGCCCGTGGACGTCGATCCCGGTGTGAGCACGCCCGAGCACGTCACCGCCATTCCGGCCACCATGCACGCCGTCACCCAGGACGGCTACGGCGATTCGGGCGTTCTGCGGTGGCGCGAGACCGCCACCCCGACGCCGCGTGCCGATGAGGTGCTGATCGCCGTCGAGGCCGCCGCGGTGGATCGCGGCACCTGGCACGTGATGACCGGCCTGCCACTGTTCGCCCGACTCGGACTCGGGCTGCGGCGTCCGAAGGCCCCGATCGCCGGTCTCGACACTGCGGGCACCGTCGTCGCGGTGGGATCGAAGGTCACCCGCTTCGCCGTCGGTGACGAGGTGTGCGGCATCGCGCGCGGTTCGTTCGCGCCGTGGGCCGCGGCCCGCGAAGCCAAGCTGGTCGCGGCGCCGACCTCGGTCGACGCCGTGCAGGCGGCCGCACTCGGTGTCTCCGGGATCACGGCCGTGCAAGCGGTCCGGGCCGCGCGCGTGCCCGACGGCGGGCGAGTGCTGGTGACCGGCGCGTCCGGCGGCGTCGGCTCCTACGTCGTGCAGGTCGCAGCGGCTCGCGGGCTCCGCGTGGTCGCGGTGTGCAGCGCCCCGAAGGTGGAGGCAGTGCGTTCGTGGGGAGCCGAGCGCGTCGTCGCCCGCGACGTCCACCGCGACACCCGAGCTCTGCTGGCGACCGCTGCCGGTGGCGAGTCGTTCGACGCCGTCATCGACATCGCCGGCCACATGCCGGTGCGGGAACTGCGTCGCGTCGTCACGCCCCGTGGCTCGATCGTGTTCGTCGGAGGTGAGACCGAGGGACGGTTGATGGGAGGGTTCCATCGACCGATGCTCCGCTCGATCCGGATGGTCGTGGCGCGGCAGCGCTACGTGATGCTCGTCTCGAGCGAGCGTGCGGAGGATCTGCAGACGTTGGTCGATCTCGTCGACGCGGGTGCGGTGCGACCGCACGTGCACGCCGTCCGGCCGGTCGAGGCCGCCGGCGCCGCTGTCGACGAGCTCGCCGCGGGTCAGGTGGTGGGCAAGCTGGTGCTGCAGGTCGCTTCCACGGGTCCGAGCGCCGCCGGTCCCGCCGGTATCCACGCTGCGGTCACAGACCCGCCGCGACCCTGACGCCCTGCTCGATGGCGCGCTTGGCGTCCAGCTCGGCCGCGACATCGGCACCACCGATGACGTGTCGGCCCTCGGCCGCCAGGTCGCGCACCGACTCCTGGCCCGCGCACACCACGACGTGGTCGCACGGGACGACGCGAGGCTCGCCGTCGACCAGCAGGTGCAGGCCCTCGTCGTCGATGCGCACGTAGGCCGCGCCGCTGATCTGCTCGACGCCCGCCTGACGCAGCACCGCGCGGTGGGCCCACCCCGACGTCTTGCCGAGGCCGACGCCGATGGGCGTGGTCTTGCGCTGCACCAGGGTCACCTCGCGGATGGGTGCGCGCGGCTTGGGTTCAGTGAGACCCCCCGGGTGCAGGGCCGGGTCGCCGACACCCCAGTGCGCTCTCCAATCGTCCTCGGTGTCGGCCGGGTCGTGGGTCAGCCAGTGGCTGACGTCGACGCCGATGCCGCCGGCACCGATCACGGCCACGCGCGTGCCGGGCACGACACGGCCGGAGAGCACGTCGGCATAGGACACGACGCTGGGGTGGTCGATCCCCGGTAGATCCGGCATCCGCGGCGTGACGCCACTCGCGACGACGACGTCGTCGTAGCCGGCCAGCTCGGCCTCGTCGGCCCGGGTCGAGAGGCGGACGTCGACACCGAGAACCTCGAGGCGCCGGGTGTAGTACCGCAGCGTCTCGGCGAACTCCTCCTTGCCGGGCACGGCCATGGCGAGCCGGAACTGCCCGCCGATCTGGGCCGACTGCTCGAAGAGCGTCACGTGATGGCCGCGCGACGCGGCAGCCTCCGCAGCCGAGAGTCCGGCGGGTCCGGCCCCGACGACCGCGACCCGGCGCGCCGTCCTGACGGGTCCGAGCACGAGAGTCGTCTCCCGGCAGGCGCGCGGATTCACCAGACAGCTCGCGCGCCGGTTCTTGAAGACGTGGTCCAGGCACGCCTGGTTGCAGGCGATGCAGGTGTTGATCTCGTCCGCACGTCCATTCATCGTTTTATCGACAAAAGCCGGATCAGCGAGGAGTGGACGCGCCATCGACACCAGGTCGGCCTGCCCGGTGGCCAGGATCTCCTCGGCCAGCTCGGGGGTGTTGATCCGATTCGACGCGCACACCGGGACCGCGACCTCGGCCTTGAGCCGTGCCGTCGCAGAACGCCAGGCACCCCGCGGCACCTGGGTGATGATCGTGGGCACCCGCGCCTCGTGCCATCCGATGCCGGTGTTGAACGCCGTCACGCCGGCCTCGGTGAGCAGGTGTGCGAGCTCCACGATCTCGTCCCAGGACTGCCCGCCCTCCACCAGATCGAGCAGCGAGATCCGGTACACGATGGGGAAGCCGTCGCCGACGAGCTCGCGGGTGCGACGCACGATCTCGACCGGGAAGCGCATCCGGCGCGCCGCCGTCCCACCCCAGGAGTCGGTGCGGTCGTTGGTGCGTGCGGCCAGGAACTGGTTGATCAGATAGCCCTCGGATCCCATCACCTCGACGGCGTCGTAGCCCGCCTTCTGGGCGAGGGCTGCCGACCGCGCGAAGTCCGACGCCGTCCTGTCGACACCGCGGGTGGAGAGTGCTCGCGGTCGGAACGGTGTGATCGGGCTCTTGCGTCGCGAGGCCGACACCGAGAGCGGGTGGTACCCGTAGCGGCCGGCGTGCAGCACCTGGAGGGCGATCGCGCCGCCGGCGTCGTGCACGGCACCGGTGACGTCGCGGTGCCGCATCGCCTGCAGGCGCGTCGTCATCTCCGAGGCGAACGGTTTGAGCCACCCGCGCCGGTTCGGCGCGTAGCCGCCCGTGATGATCAGGCCGACGCCCCCGCGCGCACGCTCGGCGTAGTAGGCGCCGAGCTCGTCGAGGTGACGGACGCTGTCCTCCAGGCCGGTGTGCATCGACCCCATCACCACGCGGTTGCGCAGGGTGAGGTCGCCCAGCGTGATGGGCGAGAGCAGGTGATCGAAGCTCGCGGTGCTCATGTGTGTGCCTCCAGGTACTCGGTCAGCCAGGTGATCCAGGTCTGCTCCATCAGGACGCCTCCGCGGAGCACGAGGTAGTGGTCGAGGTCGAGACCGCTCAGCGCGGCCGGGTCGGGGTAGTCGCGCTTCATCAGCTGCTCGTAGTGGTCCAGGCGCAGGTGATGGTCGGCCAGGTTGCTGCGCACGACGTCGAGCACCGCGTCGCGGTCGCCGAACGACGCACCGCGCAGCTTCAGCGCGAGCTCGCTGCGCAGCCCGGCCGTGGCGACCGGTGCGGCGAGCCACGTGGCCAGCGCCTGCTCGCCGTTAGGCGTGACGGCATAGACCTTCTTCGTCGGTCGCCCGGCCTGCGGCACCTCGCTCGCCGTCACCCAGCCGTCGCCGTCCATGCGGCCGAGCACGCGGTAGATCTGCTGGTGTGTCGCCGTCCAGAAGAACCCGATCGACCGCTCGAACCGGCGCGCCAGCTCCAGCCCGGACGACGGGCGCTCGCGCAGGGCGATCAACAGGGCGTGCTCCAGGGCCACCCCCTGATCATGGGGTGCGTATGCAACGAGTTGCAAGAGGGGCCGCGCAGCCGTGAGGAGAATCACCGGCTACCCGGTGATTCTCCGCTTGGGCCGGGCGAATCTCCCTTGAATCGTGCGAACTCAGTCCCGGTTCCGTGAGTTTCGCACTGCTAGTTCGGCCCTCGCGGTGATGACGGCGGGCGGTGACGTCTCGCACTACGATTCGGCCATGACGACGCCCCGCCGCCTCCGCGCGCTGCTCCTCGCCACACCTCTCGCCGTCGCCGCCATCACCGCGTGCGCTCCCGCCGAGGAGAAGGAGCCGGTGGTGACCGATGCCGCCACCGCGACCGACTGCGTCGCCGACGTCGATCTCACCGCCCCCGGCGTCCTCACCGTCGCCACCGACTCCCCGGCGTACGACCCCTGGTTCACCCAGAACGACCCGACCAACGGCGAGGGCTACGAGTCCGCCGTGGCCTACGCCGTCGCCGACAAGCTGGGCTTCTCCGCCGATCAGGTCGCGTGGAAGACCGTGCGGTTCAACGCCTCCTTCGCCCCGGGCGAGAAGGACTTCGACTTCGACATCAACCAGATCTCGATCACCGAGGATCGCCGCAAGGCCGTCGACTTCTCCACCGGCTACTACTCCGCGGCGCAGGCCGTCATCGCGCTCGCCGACTCCCCGGTCGCCTCGGCCACCACCGTCGCCGAGCTCGCCGACTACAACCTCGGTGCCCAGACCGGGACGACGTCGCTCACCGCGATCCGCGACATCATCAAGCCGGCTAACGACCCCTCGGTGTTCCAGGACACCAACGCGGCCAAGCAGGCGCTGATGAATGGCCAGGTCGACGCGATCCTGGCCGACCTCCCGACGGCGTTCTACATCACCGCGGTGGAGATCCCGAAGGGCCAGATCATCGGCCAGTTCCAGCCCGAGACCGGCGAGCAGGAGGAATTCGGCCTGCTGCTGGAGAAGGGCAGCGCCCTCACGCCGTGCGTCGACCTCGCGCTGGACGAGCTCCGCGCCGACGGCACCCTCGCCGAACTCGAGAAGACCTGGCTCAGCGACACCGTCAACGTGCCCGAACTCCAGTAGAAGCGGTCCTTCCGTGTCTGACTGGACGCCGAGTGCGCGCGAGCTCGAGCGCCGACGGGTGCGCGCGGCCCAGCGCCGTCGGTCGTTGGGCGTATCGAGCGCTGCAGTGGTGGTGTTCTTCGGCATCGCGATCGCGGCGCTGGTCAGCTCTCCGGGCTTCGCGGCCGTCCGGGAGTCGTTCTTCGACCTCGACTTCGCGGGCGACTCCGTCGGCGGGATCGCCAGCCACTTCTGGGTCAACGTCAAGCTGTTCTTGATCTGCGAGGTGCTGATCCTCGTGGTCGGCCTGACCGTCGCCCTCACCCGTGCCTCGCGAGCGCCGGTGCTCGCGCCGTTGCGGATCCTCGCGGTCGTCTACGTCGACGTCCTGCGCGGGATCCCCACCGTGCTGCTCGTCCTTCTCCTCGGATTCGGGGTGCCGGCGCTCCAGCTGCAGGGCCTGACGTCGGACCGCACGGTCTGGGCCGGCGTCGCGCTCGTGCTCTCCTACGGCGCCTACGTCGCGGAGGTCTTCCGCGCCGGCATCGACTCCGTGCACCCCTCGCAGATCGCCAGCGCCCAGGCGCTGGGGCTCTCCCAGGGCGAGACGATGAGGTTCGTCGTGGTGCCACAGGCCGTCCGCCGCGTCATCCCACCGCTGCTGAACGACTTCATCTCGCTGCAGAAGGACACCGCGCTGGTCTCGGTGCTCGGCATCTTCGACGCCGTCTTCTACGCCCAGGACTACGCGAACTACCACTTCAACTACACCCCGTACGTCGTCGTGGCCGCGTTCTTCATCGCCCTCACCATCCCCACCGCCCGTTTCACCGACTGGCTGCAGGCGCGGATGCGGGCCCGCGAGCAGGCGGCCGCCCGATGAACGCGCCGCTGCTCCAGGTGCGGGGGCTCCGCAAGAGCTACGGCGAGCGGGTCGTGCTCGCCGACGTCGACCTTTCCGTGTATGCCGGCGACGTCGTGTGCCTGATCGGGTCGTCGGGCTCGGGCAAGTCCACCTTGCTGCGCTGCCTGAACCTGCTCGAGCCGATCGACGACGGCACGATCCATCTCGACGGTCGTGAGATCTCCGACCCACTCATCGACCCGCGCGAGGTGCGGCGTCAGGTCGGGGTCGTCTTCCAGGCCTACAACCTGTTCCCGCACCTGAGCGTGCTGGACAACTGCACGCTCGCGCCGCGCCGTGTGCACGGCCTCTCGCGCGCGGACGCCGAGTCGGCGGCGCGCGAGCTGTTGATGAGGTTCGGGCTCGGCGACCACGTCGACCACCACCCCGATCGGCTCTCCGGCGGGCAGCAGCAGCGCGCCGCTTTGGTCCGCGCGCTGTGCCTGCGGCCCTCGGTCTTGCTGCTCGACGAGATCACCGCGGCGCTCGACCCCGAGCTCGTCGGGGAGGTGCTGGCGCTGGTCCGCGAGCTCGCTGCCGACGACGTCACCATGGTGCTCGCGACCCACGAGATGGCCTTCGCGCGCGACGTCGCCACCACGGTGTGCTTCCTGCACGAGGGTCGGATCCTGGAGTCCGGACCGCCCTCGCAGTTGTTCGGTGCGCCACGGGAAGAGCGGACGCGGGCGTTCCTGAGCCGGGTGCTGTAGGTCGGCGGCGTCGAGCGGTGGCGAGATTCACCGGGTAGCCGGTGAATCTCCTCCCCGCCAAACCACCACACCAACCCTGACAGTGGTTCTGTCATGATCGGGCGCATGAGCGTGACACTGGGTCAGGGAACCGGCCCCCTGCGGGGCGTCAAGGTCGTGGAGATCGCGGGCATCGGCCCGGGTCCGCACGCGTGCATGCTGTTGGCGGACCTCGGGGCGGATGTCATCCGCGTCGAGCGCCCTGGTGGCCAGATGCTCGCCGGTGGTACCACCATGCTGCTCAACCGCGGCCGTCCGAGCGTCGCGCTGGATCTGAAGAGCCCCGAGGCGACCCAGGTCGTGCTCGACCTGGTGAAGGACGCCGACATCCTCATCGAGGGCATGCGCCCCGGTGTCACCGAGCGCCTGGGCATCGGCCCCGAGGACTGTCACGCGGTGAACCCGCGCCTGGTCTACGGCCGGATGACGGGCTGGGGTCAGACCGGTCCTCTCGCGCAGTCCGCGGGCCACGACATGAACTACATCGCCATCACCGGCACTCTCTTCGGACTGGGGCAGGACCCCGCCCGCCCGCACTTCCCGAGCAACCTCGTGGGCGACTTCGGCGGCGGCTCCACCTACCTGGTCATCGGCGTCCTCGCCGCCCTGCTGGAGGCGAAGATCTCCGGGCAGGGCCAGGTCGTCGATGCCGCGATCGTCGACGGCACCGCCAGCCTGAACGCGATGACCAACGCCTGGCTCGCGGGCGGTGGCTACCAGGAGGTGCGCGGCGCGAACATGCTCGACGGCGGCGTGCCCTTCTACGACATCTACGAGACCAGCGACGCCAAGCACATGTCGGTCGGCGCTCTCGAGCCGCAGTTCTTCGACCAGCTCGTCACCATCCTGGGCGTCAAGGAGACCTGCCCCGGGCAGGCCGACCTCGGGCAGTACGACGAGATGCGCCGCATCTTCACCGAGACGTTCGCCACCAAGACCCAGGCCGAGTGGGTGGAGATCTTCGAGGGCACCGACGCGTGCGTGGCCGGCATCGTGCCCATGAGCGAGGCCGCCGGCCATCCTCACCTGGTCGCCCGCGGGACCTTCGTGGAGAAGGACGGCATGGTGCAGCCGGCGCCCGCGCCGCGCTTCTCCCGCACCGACGCCACACTCTCGACACCGCCGCCCGCTACCGGTGAGCACACCCGAGACGCCCTGACGGCGTGGGGCATCGCCGACGTCGACGACCTGATCGCGCGCGGGGTCGCCGTCCAGGCCTGACTCGGGGACAGCGCGTCCGTTTCCGCACGCGACACGCCCCGGAGCGTGGGTCGGGGGCGTTCGAGAGTGGACGCGCCTTCCGGAAGCCGAGCGGGACCGAGGTATTGAACATCCGTCAATAAGCGCCTACCGTGCTGCCATGGTGAACACCCCTGAGCACGTCGACGTGCTGATCGTCGGTGCCGGCCTGAGCGGCATCGGCGCCGCGTGCCAGATCAAGGCGGGACACCCGCACCGCAGCGTGGCGATCCTGGAGAGCCGCGACGTCAGCGGCGGCACCTGGGACCTGTTCCGCTACCCCGGCATCCGGTCGGACTCCGACATGTTCACCTTCGGCTACCGGTGGCGCCCGTGGCCCAGCGACACCGCGCTGGCCGACGGCGAGCTGATCCTCGACTATCTGCGCACCGTCGCTGAGGAGAACGGCGTCGACAAGCTGATCCGGTACCGCTACAAGGTGATCGCCGCCGACTGGAGCAGTGCCGACGCGCGCTGGACCGTCCGCGTCGACCACGACGGCGCCGAGCTCACCCTGACGTGCTACTTCCTCTGGGGTGCCACCGGCTACTACGACTACGAGGAGGGCCACCGGCCGGAGTTCCCGGGCGAGGAGACCTTCGCCGGACAGATCGTCCACCCGCAGTTCTGGCCCGAGGATCTCGACTACGCCGGCAAGAACGTCGTCGTGATCGGATCCGGTGCGACGGCGGTGACCCTGGTGCCCTCCATGTCACCGACCGCGGGCCACGTGACGATGCTCCAGCGCACGCCTACCTACATCCTCCCGCAGCCCGCACGCGATCCGCTCGCCGTCGCCCTGCGCCGGCTGCCGACGGCCGTCAGCTACCCCGTCGTCCGCGGTTCCAACATCCTCAAGCTCGTCGCCAACTACCAGCTCGCGCAGCGGTTCCCCACGCGCGCCAAGGGCTTCGTGCGCAAGTTCACCGAGCGGCAGCTGCCCGACGGCGTCTCCTACGACAAGCACTTCCAGCCGCCCTACAACCCGTGGGACCAGCGGCTGTGCGTCGTGCCCAACAGCGACCTGTTCCGGGCTCTGCGCAGTGGAAAGGCCTCGGTCGTCACCGACACCATCGAGACCTTCACCCCGACCGGCATCCGCACCACCGACGGCACCGAGCTGGACGCCGACATCATCATCACGGCGACGGGTCTGAAGCTGAAGATCTTCGGCGGCATCGAGCTGTCGGTCGACGGCGAGCGTCAGACGCCGAACGACCACATGGCCTACAAGGGCATCATGCTCAGCGGGATCCCGAACTTCGCCTACACGATCGGCTACACCAACGCCTCGTGGACGCTGAAGGCCGACCTCGTCGGCGACTACGTCGTGCGGTTGTTGGCCCACATGGACCGCATCGGCAAGCGTGCCGTCGTGCCCGTGCGCGACCCCGAGGTGGAGGAGCGCCCGTTCATGGACCTGGCCTCCGGCTACGTCCAGCGCGCGCTCGACGTCATGCCCAAGCAGGGCGACCGCGCGCCGTGGCGGTTGAAGCAGAACTACTACGCCGACGTGCGCGCGGTCCGACACGGCGCGATCGACGACGGCGTGCTCGCCTTCAGCTGAGGCCGCGGCGGGGCCTGCGGCGAGGCACCCCAGAGGGTGTACGGATCGCCGGGGTCGCCGGGTTCACTCGAAGGCATGGGTATCGGAGACAAGATCAGCAACAAGACAGAGGACTTCGGCGGCAAGGCCAAGGAGGCCGCAGGTTCCGCGACGGGCAACCAGGAGCTGGAGAACGAGGGCAAGGCCGATCAGGCCAAGGCTTCGCTGAAGGACGGCGTCGAGAAGGTCAAGGATGCCGCGAAGGACATCAAGGACGGGTTGACCAAGTAGTCCCGACCGTCGGTCGCCCTCCGAAGGAGTCGTCATCGCAGGAGTTCGGACGTCGCATCAGACGACGTCGCCCGGACTGAGCACGAGAAGCAGGCAGGTGGCCACGGCCGCCTGCCTGCTTCTTGGTGCGGTAGTGCTCGCGCTCTCCTTCACGATCGAGCCGGGCTCGATCTGGTTCTACCCCTCGGCCGTCGCGCTCGCGCTGGTCTGGGTCGCCGGCGGGCTGGCGTCCTGGCCTCTCCGGGCGGGCCACGCCCCGGGCCTCTCGACGTCCGCGACGGCAGCGGTGGGCCTGGGCCTGGGTCTTCTGCTCGCCGGCGTGTTCGTGCTCGGGGCTCTCGTCGTCCGGGCGATCGACCCGCTGGCAGACCAGGTCGCCTCGGTGCTGGGCTACGCGACCGAGGGATCGCTCCTCGCATTGGTGGCGATCACCACGGTGAACGGCATCGGCGAGGAGCTGTTCTTCCGCGGCACCGCGTTCGATGCCCTGTCGCGCCGCCCTGTGCTCTGGTCGACGCTCATCTACGTCGCCGTCACGGCGGCCACGGGCAACATCATGCTGACCTTCGCCGCCGTGCTCCTCGGCGTCCTGGTCGGACACGAGCGCCGCATCACCGGCGGCGTTCTCGCCCCGGTGCTCACGCACCTCGCGTGGTCGCTGACCATGCTCCTCGCGCTGCCGCCGATCTTCGGCCTGCGGTGAATCTCACCGCTTGACGGCCGCCCGGACCGCCGCGGCGTAGGTCAACGGCTCGCCCGGCACCAGGTCGCGGATCGCGTGATCGGTCACGACCACCGCCACCCCCATCGAGTCGATCAGGTGGCGCCCGGTCGTCGCATCGACGTCGGTCACCAGGCCGATCCAGTGCGACGAGAGTCCCGGGGTCAGCACCGGCACGGTTCGGATCGGGATGCGGCGGCCGAGGATCACCTCGGCGGCCTGCTGCAGCATCTCGACGTAGGTCAACTGGTCGGGACCGCCGATCTCGAAGACCCGCCCCAGGGCGTCGGGCTCGTCGACGACTCCGGCCAGGTAGCGGACGACGTCGGCGAGCGCGATCGGCTGCGTCGGCGTCTCGGCCCACCGGGGCACGACCATGGCGGGCAGGTTCTTCACCAGCTGACGGGTGATCTCCCACGAGATGCCGCCTGTGCCGACGACCACGGCGGCCCGGAGCACCGTGACCGGCACGCCGCCCTCGGCCAGGGCTCCCTCGCACTCCCGGCGCGATCGCAGGTGGGCCGAGAGGTCGTCGGAGGCGCCCAGCCCGCCGAGATAGACGATCTGGCGGACGCCCGCCTCGGCCGCGGCCTGTCCGAAGGCGCGCGCGGCCGCGGCGTCCTTCCGCTCGAAGTCGTCGTCGTCGAGCGAGTGCACCAGGTACACGGCGACGTCCACGTCCTGCAGGGCCGGCGCCAGCGAGCCCGGGTCGTGGACGTCGCCGTGAACCGGCTCGGCGGGGCCCACGTAGTCCTCCGGCGCGCGCGTCATCGCGCGCACCTCGTGGCCGGCGTCGATGAGCGCCGGGATGAGTGCCGAACCCACGAAACCGGTGGCACCGGTGACCAGTACGTGCGCCATGTCACGAACCTAGGAGCAGGCGCCGATGCGGTGGCTCACCCCGATCGCGGCTACCGTGGTCACATCAGCCCGTCCGGTCTTGCCTCGGGCTCCGCGTGATCACAGCGACAACACCCGGTTCGTCCCCGACCTGCCGATCGTCGCGTGGCCACGCCCCTCCTCGTGAGGCTCATGCATCCATGCGCCGCCACCCGGCCGCGCAGCTTGGCGAGACACCCGAACGTGAGTGATTCGCCATGACTGCTTCCTTCCTCGACCTCGGCCTGCCCGCAGACCTGACGCGCGTGCTCGCCGAGCACCAGATCCAGACCCCCACGCCGATCCAGGCCGCGACCCTTCCCGACTCGCTGGCCGGGCGCGACGTCCTCGGCCGTGGCCGTACCGGCTCGGGCAAGACCTACGCCTTCCTGCTGCCTGTCGTCGCCCGCCTGGCCGCGGGACGGCGTGCGCGGTCCGGGCGCCCGCGTGCGCTGATCCTCGCGCCGACCCGCGAGCTGGTCGGCCAGATCGGCGACTCCCTGGCGCCGCTGGCTCAGGCCGCCGGCCTCACCACCCAGACCGTCTTCGGCGGCGTCGGCCAGAACCCCCAGGTCGTGGGCCTGCAGCGCGGCGCCGACATCGTGCTGGCCTGCCCCGGCCGGCTCGAGGACCTGATCTCCCAGGGCCACTGCTCCCTCGACGACATCGAGGTCACCGTTCTCGACGAGGCCGACCACATGGCCGACCTCGGCTTCCTCCCGGGGGTGCGTCGCCTCCTGCAGAAGACGCCCCAGAACAGCCAGCGGCTGCTCTTCTCGGCCACGCTCGACAACGCGATCGACACGCTGGTCAAGCAGTTCCTGACCAAGCCGGTCGTGCACGAGGCCGACTCCGCGCAGTCGCCGGTCGCCGCGATGGACCACCACGTGCTCCACCTGTCCACGCGCGACCAGCGACTGCCCGTGCTCGTGGACCTGACCCGCGCGCCCGGTCGTACGGTCGTCTTCACGCGCACCAAGCACGGCGCCAAGGCGCTCGCCCGGCAGCTCAACCGCAACGGCGTGCCGTCGGTCGACCTGCACGGCAACCTCAGCCAGAACGCCCGCACGCGCAACCTCGAGGCCTTCCACGAGGGTCGCGCGACGACGCTCGTGGCGACCGACATCGCCGCGCGCGGCATCCACGTCGACGACGTCACGCTCGTCGTCCACGCCGACCCGCCGGTCGAGCACAAGGCCTACCTGCACCGCTCGGGCCGTACGGCGCGAGCCGGCGCCGCGGGCACCGTCGTCACGCTGATGACCGACGACCAGGCGCGCGACGTCCGTGCGCTCACCAAGGCAGCCGGGATCCGGCCGACCACGACCAAGGTGTCCGATGCCGGCCACCCGATGCTGCGCACGCTCGCCCCCGGCGAGCGGGTCAGCGTGCCGGGCGGCTACGTGCCCGAGGATGCCCCCGTCACGTCATCCAACGGCGGCTCCGGACGGTCCTCGGCCGGTGGCGCCGGCGGTGGCCAGTCGCGCAACCGCCGTCGCGGCGGTGCGGGCCGTGGAGCCGGTGGCTCCGGTGCCGGCGCCGGTGCGCGTGGCGAGAGCGGCGCCGGTGGCCGCAAGGGAGGCCAGTCGCGTCCCCAGTCCAAGGGCGGTGCGGCGTCGACGTCGAGCTCGGGCGGCCGCTCGTCGCAATCCGCCCAGGGTGCGAAGTCCGCAGGCGGCCAGGGCGGCCAGCGTCGTCGGACCCAGGGCGGTCAGGGAGGTCAGGGCGGTCAGGGTGGACGCCGTCAGGGCACCGGGTCTACCTCCGGCGGTCGCTCGCACTCCGCGGCATCCTTCTCCGCCAAGCGCTGATCCCGGCGTCCGCCTGTGGGGGCGGTGAGTTGTTGAGGAAACGACCGGCGCGAAACCCCGGTACGTCACCGCCGGACCGAGAGCGCCGACGCGAAACCTCTGTCAATCACCGCTCTCGACGGCCTATGGCCGCATGAGGGTCGTTTGTGCGTCGCCTCAGCGAGTGGGACGGCTCGAGTACGCCGAGCGCGCGGCGCGGTTGATCGCCTGTTCGTAGGCCGTCACGAGCCCGCCGACGGCGAGAGGCTTGAGCCGCTCCATCACCTCGCCGAAACGCGCGGAATCGGCCGTGCCGTAGAGCGGGGCCAGGCGCGCGAAGATGACGTCGTGCAACTCGTCGGCCATCTGCTGGCCGTGGTCGAGGTAGATCGCCCGGGCGGCCTCGGCGACGCTGCGAGGGAAGCCGAGCTCGAGCAGCTGGACGCCGATGCCGAGCTGGGTGCCGGCGACCAGGTAGCGATCCTCCCGACGTCGGACGATGCCGAGTGCGACCAACGTGGCGATGTCCTCGTCGCTGAGCTCGCGGCCGGCCCGCTGCTGCAGCTCGGCGCGGGTCATGTCCACCGGAAGGTCGGACTGCCACGGCGCGAGCATGGTGCGGGCGAGGGCGATGTCCTCCGGATCGGCGTCCTCGGGCAGGCCCGAGACGTAGCGCTCGATGGCGGCGAGGGTGAACCCGTGCGCCTGGAGCTCCTGCACGAGCTCGAGGCGGGCGACGTGGCTGGCGGTGTAGTAGCCCGAGCGTCCGCGCCGGATCGGCGGCGGTACGAGGCCGCGGGAGGTGTAGAAGCGTATGTTGCGCACGCTCAGACCGACCCGCTCGGTGAGCTGCTCCAGCGTCAGCGGCACCTCGCCCGGCTTCTCGACGTCCCTCATCTCGACCTCCTCTCCGCTGCGTGCGACGACGTCACACCGTGATCGTCTTGACGATTGTGACAGTATTGGTGTCACAATCGAACCGCAACCGCCGCGCCCGCGTGGCGCATCGCGGTTCCTCCACCTGTTCATCCCAGTGATTCAAGGACGGTCATGGCAGAAGCATTCGTGTACGACCACCTTCGTACGCCGCGCGGCAAGGGCAAGGCGGCCGGCTCCCTCCACGAGGTGAAGCCCGTCGATCTCGTCGTGGGCCTCCTCGACGAGATCAAGGTGCGCAACCCCGGCCTCGACCCCGAGCGCGTCGACGACGTGGTGCTCGGTGTCGTCTCGCCCGTCGGCGAGCAGGGCGGCGACATCGCCAAGACCGCCGCTCTGGCCGCGGGCTACCCCGACACGGTCGCCGGCGTGCAGCTCAATCGCTTCTGCGCCTCGGGCCTCGAGGCCGTCAACCAGGCCGCCGCGCGCATCCGCGGTGGCATGGAGGACCTGATCTTCGCCGGTGGCGTCGAGTCGATGTCGAACGTCGCGATGGGCTCCGACGGCGGCGCCTGGGCGTCCGACCCGGCCACCGCGTTCAAGGCGGGCTTCGTGCCGCAGGGCATCGGCGCCGACCTGATCGCCACCCTGGAGGGCTGGAGCCGCGAGGACGTCGACGCGTTCGCCGCCGAGTCCAACCACCGCGCCGCCAAAGCGTGGGCCAACGGCTACTTCGCCGACTCGGTCATCCCGGTCAAGGACATCAACGGTCTGACCGTGCTCGACCACGACGAGCTCATCCGCCCCGACACGAGCGTCGAGGGCTTGGCCGGTCTCAAGCCGAGTTTCGCCGGCATCGGCCGCGACGCCGGCTTCGACGACGTCGCGCTCGAGAAGTACCACTGGGTGGAGAAGATCAACCACGTCCACCACGCCGGCAACTCCTCCGGCATCGTCGACGGCGCGTCCCTGATGGCGATCGGCACCGAGGAGATCGGCACCGAGCTCGGTCTGACGCCGCGCGCGCGCATCGTCTCCATGGCGGTCTCGGGCGCCGACCCGACCATCATGCTCACCGGCCCGGCTCCGGCGGCCCGCAAGGCGCTCGCCAAGGCCGGCCTGGAGACCAAGGACATCGACCTCTTCGAGATCAACGAGGCGTTCGCCGCCGTCGCGATGCGGTTCATGCGCGACATGGGCATCAGCGACGAGATCACCAACGTCAACGGCGGTGCGATCGCGATGGGTCACCCGCTCGGTGCGACCGGCGCGATCATCCTCGGCACCCTGATCGACGAACTCCAGCGCCGTGACCTCAAGCGCGGCCTGGCCACGCTCTGCGTCGGCGGCGGGATGGGTATCGCGACGATCGTCGAGGTCGTCTGAGCGGCTCCGCCGCTCGGACGACTCGATCATCGTCGCGATACGACGGTGGTCGAGTAAGCGACCGCGACTGAGGAACGAAGTCGCGCAGAGCGCATCGAGACCCGGTGAGACGAGCGCACGTACGCCGTCTGCCGACACCACGACTTATTCAGAACAGGACACCCATGAGCACCACGACCGAGACCGCGGTCCGCTACGACCGCGACGCCGACGGCATCGTCACCCTCACCCTCGACGACCCGAACCAGTCGGCGAACACCATGAACGCCCTCTACATCTCCTCGATGAAGGACGCCGTGGACCGCCTCTACGCCGAGGCCGATGACGTCTCCGGCGTCGTCATCGCCAGCGCGAAGAAGACCTTCTTCGCCGGCGGCGACCTCAAGGACATGGTCACCGCGACCCCCGACACCGCCGAGGACGTCTTCGCGATGGCCGAGAACGTCAAGGCCGCCCTGCGCCGCCTCGAGCTCTTCGGCAAGCCCGTCGTCGCCGCCATCAACGGCGCCGCCCTGGGCGGCGGATTCGAGATCTGCCTGGCCGCCAACCACCGCATCGCCGTCGACAGCCCCAAGGTCGTCGTCGGTCTGCCCGAGTCGCAGCTCGGCCTGCTGCCCGGTGGCGGCGGCGTGACGCGGATGGTCCGCAAGTTCGGCCTGCAGTCCGGCCTGATGGACTACCTCCTCACCGGCGCCCAGTTCAAGGCGGCCCAGGCCAAGGAGAAGGGCCTGGTCGACGAGCTCGTCGCTACCCAGGACGACCTGGTCCCCGCCGCGAAGGCGTGGATCAAGGCCAACCCCGACGCGCACCTGAACCCGTGGGACGCGCCTGGCTACAAGATGCCCGGCGGCTCGCCCAAGTCCCCCGCGCTGGCCGGGTTCCTGCCCGCCTTCCCCGCGTTGCTGCGCAAGCAGACCAAGGGTGCGCTCTACCCGGCCGCCCGCGCGATCCTGAGCGCCGCGGTCGAGGGTGCCAACCGTGACTTCGACACCGCCTCGCGCATCGAGTCGCGCTACCTGACCAACCTGATCATCAACCAGGGCTCGAAGAACATGATCCAGGCGTTCTTCTTCGACCTCCAGGCGATCAACTCCGGTTCCCTGCGCCCGCAGGGCATCGAGCCCTTCAAGGCCACCAAGGTCGGCGTGCTCGGCGCGGGCATGATGGGTGCGGGCATCGCCTACGTGTGCGCGAAGGCCGGCATGGACGTCGTCCTCAAGGACGTCGCGGTCGAGAACGCCGAGAAGGGCAAGGCCTACTCGGCCGGCATCCTGGACAAGGCGATCGCCAAGGGCCGCTCGACCGAGGAGGCCAAGGCCGAGTTCCTGGGCCGCATCACCGCGACCGCCGACCCGGCCGACCTCGCCAGCTGCGACCTGGTGATCGAGGCCGTCTTCGAGGACCCGTCGCTCAAGGCCAAGGTCTTCGCCGAGGTCGCACCGCACGTCAACCCCGACGCCCTGCTGTGCTCGAACACCTCGACCCTGCCGATCACCGAGCTCGCCGGCGGCGTGGACCGCCCGGCCGACTTCATCGGTCTGCACTTCTTCAGCCCCGTCGACAAGATGCCGCTGGTCGAGATCATCAAGGGCGAGCAGACCACGGACGCCGCGCTGGCCAAGGCCTACGACGTGGTGCAGCAGATCAAGAAGACCCCGATCGTGGTCAACGACAGCCGTGGCTTCTACACCTCGCGGGTCATCGGCACGATGACCTACGAGGGCCTCGCGATGCTGGGTGAGGGCGTCCACCCGGTCTCCATCGACCGTGCGACGACCCAGGCCGGCTACCCCGTCGGTGTCCTGCAGTTGTGCGATGAGCTCAACATGGAGCTCATGGCCAAGATCGAGAAGGCCACGCAGGACGCCGTCGAGCGCGACGGAGGTACGTGGGAGCGCCCGGCCGGCGCGCTCGTCGTCGACAAGATGATCGAGTTGGGCCGGAGTTCGCGCCTGGTGGGCAAGGGCTTCTTCGACTACGACGAGAGCGGCAAGCGCGCCGGTTTCTGGTCGGGGCTCGGCGAGACCTTCCCGGTGGCCGAGCAGCAGATCCCGCTGCAGGACATGAAGGACCGCCTCCTGTTCATCGAGGCGATCGAGACGGCCAAGTGCTTCGAGGAGGACGTCATCACCTCGGCCGCCGCCGCCAACATCGGCTCGATCATGGGCATCGGCTTCCCGCCGATGACCGGTGGTGCGGCCCAGTTCATGACCGGCTACGAGGGCGTCGACGGCGAGATCGGGCTGTCGGCCTTCGTCAAGCGGGCCGACGAGCTGGCCGACGCCTACGGCGAGCGGTTCCGCCCGAACGCGTGGTTGCGCGACCTCGCGGCGTCCGGCGGCTCCTTCCCCGCCTGATCGATCGCACCACGAGTCGGCCCGTCCTCCCGGTGAGGGCGGGCCGGCCGCGTCGTGGGGCACCATGGGTCGATGGGACCAGAGCCTCGATTCCCCTGGCGCGGTGTCGCCATCTACTCCGCAGCCGTCTCGGTGGTCTTCTGGATCGGCTTCTCCTCCGTTCTCACGGCCGAGGACACCTCGATCGGCGGAGGCATCCTGCTGTTGTGGATCGCGGCAGCGGGACTGCCCTGGTCGATCGCCCCGATGTCGGTGCTGATGAACATCGAGGGTGGGGGAGAGCCCTGGGTCCTGGCGCTCTGGGTGACCGCGCTCGCCAACGGCCTCCTCGTCGCGTGGTGGTCCCATCGGCGCGCAGGCCGACGTGCGGCCCGGCGACCGCCCGCGCTGTGACGTACGAGGCGGGTGAGACGGTAGCGGCATGAACTCGGTGCTGCCTCGTCCGTCCTCTCCGGTGATCCGAATCGCAGCGTGCGTGCTGACCCTCGCCGTCGCGTTGGTGGGCTGCGGCGGCACGGACGACGATCAGGACGCCGCGGCGTCGCCCTCGGCCGAGCAGGGCGTCGACGACGTCGTGCCCGAGCTGGCGCCCGCGCAGCCGACGGAGGGTGGGACGCCGCTGGACGGCGCCCAGATCGACCAGGGGCTGGCCGACAGCCTGGTCGCGCTGATCGGCGCCGAGGAGGCGACGGTGGAGGGGCGGCGGATCGTGGCGATGATGCCGGGCGACTCGGCGGGCGCCGACGACGTCTGCGCCGTCGCGATGACGGCGGCCGGAGCGGTGGGTGCCGCGGCCGCCGTCGTGCTCCGTTACGCCGATCGCGACGTCCGCTGCTGAGCCCGACCTGCGGCCGGTCGCGTTGACCCGTCTTCAGATAAAGACGGGTCAACACCACCGGGTCGCTGCCGGCCGGTCCGGTGACGGTGCGCTGACGGGTGAGTAGGAACTGCTCACGACGGCGATCATCCGTTCTCGCCACGCTGCGGGCATGACTCCATCGCTCTCCACCACCCACGGCGCCCGCGTCCGACATCTCGCCGCGGTCTCTGCCGTCCTTGCCGCGCTCGCCCTCACCGGATGTGGCAAGGACGACTCCGCGCCGAAGCCGGCACGCGTCAGTGATGTCGCCGACGGAGGTGTCGTGAGCCCTGACGGCGATGGCGAGGTCATCGACGAGCTGGGCCAGGCGCTCGGCGACGAGTCCGGCGTCGACGAGGCCATCGACGCTCTGGGCGACGACGGTCTCAACGACGTCCTCGGGCAGGCCGCGACGGGATCGATCGGAGCGGAGGATTATGTGCTCGAGGACGGTCGACTCGTCTTCGTCTTCGAGGAGGAGGCCGCGGAGAAGCCCAGCGCGTGCCTGATCGCGACGACGGCGGCGGACGGCGTCGGCGCCACGGCGACCATCGTCATGCGGTTCGCCGACGGCGACGTGGTCTGTCCCTGAGCCACGGCCCCCGACGACGAGTGCAGGGGCATCGGATCTCAGTCGGCCCCCGGCGGTTCGAGCTCGCCCCGCTCGGCCAGCTCGACCAGCTCGGCCCGCCCACGCACGCCGAGCTTGGCGAAGATCCGACTCAGGTGGTTGTCGACGGTGCGCACGGACAGACCGCACGCATCCGCGATCTCACGGCTGCGGGCGCGCCGTGCCGCGAGCCGGGCGATCTCCCACTCGCGCGCCGAGAGTTCACCACTCGGTCGCCGGTGCCCGCGATGCTCGAGCCACGCGGTGACCTGGCCGTCGGACGAGACCTGCTCGGCAGCGCGCTCGAGTCGTCGGGCGGCCTCGCGAGCACCGCGCTCGCGCGACCACAGCGCCGCGGTCGTGAAGGCGTGCGCCGCCCGACCAGGCGAACCGAGGCGGGCGAGATCGGCCGCGGCGGATTCCAGGCCCTTCACGTCCCCGTCTACCAGTGCCCTCGCACGGGCCGCAAGCACGGAGAAGAACCGGCTGCGAGGTGCCTCCTCCGCGAGGACACGAGCCAACGCGGGTCCGTGCACGGTCGGTGAGAGCACCAGCACCTCGTCGAGGGCGACCAGCCCGAGGTGGGCATGACTCTGCTCCAGCGCCCGCTCGGCGCTCGCGCGCAACGGTGCGACGTCGCCGACGGGGCTCAGCGCCACCTCGACCCGCGCGAGGTGCAGATCGACCTTGACGTCGGTGCGCGCGGTCGCGTCCAGGGACCGCACGAGGTCGCGGGCCTGGTCGGCACGTCCGGATCTGGCCGCGCACACCGCCCGCAGGGCTCGCGCAGTGTGCTGGAGGCCGGTGAAGTCATGCCAGGCCAGATGCCGATCGGCTCGGTGGGCCAGCACGGTCGCGCGGTCGAGCTGACCGGCGTGCAGCGCGACCTCTGCCGTGGCGTAGGCCCACAGCCCCGCTCCGGGGTGGGCATTGCGCCAACAGTGCTCGCGCTGTCGGCGACCGAGTTCCTCCGCCTCGCCGAACCGGCCGTCGAACGCCAGGGCGAGGTAGCGCGACAGCATGAGCAGGTGCTCGAGGTGGTCGGGCGAGAGGTCCAGGATGCGCAGCTGGTCGAGCGCGTCGTCGACGGCCCGGTGCGCCTGGTCGATCGGACCGTCCAGGCAGGCGATCATCGCCTCGATCGCCAGGACCCCCGGTGGGTCGCCGGCAGTGGGCTGCGCAGGTTCGGCACCGACGACCGGATCGAGGTGCGGCATGCCCGCCATCAGGCGCCACTTCACCAGGTCGGCCTCGAGGAGTCGCACCGCGCTCGCATGATCCGCGTCGATCATGACGCCACCGCGCTCGCCTGGGGCGCTGGCGCGCACGTGGTCCCGCAGGTCTTCGATGATCCGCACCGCTCGTGCGGGGTCGCCCTGTCGAACGGCCACCAGGAGGCCCAACTCCTGACCGAGCTCCGCGAGCAGCTCGACCGGGAGGCCGGAACGCACCGGCAGAGCGGACTCGGTCGGAACGGCGGGGCGCCGGTGGCCGGTCACGGCGACGTCGAGATCGTCCGCGGCACCGTCGAGATCCCCCCGTGCGATCCGGGCACGCGCGCGCACCAGGAGGTGGTGCGGATCCTCGCCCGGGCATCGGGGCTCCAGCACTGCCAGATCGTCCAGGAAACCGGCCTCCGTCGCTGCCGCCGTCGCTGCGGCGACGCGGACCGCGGGTGCGTCGCCCCGCGCTCGCAGCTCCAGCACCACGCGACGGACCAGTGTCTCGGCACCGTCCCCGTCCGGGTCCGCCGAGGACACCGCCGCGTAGGCGCCCAGCAGCACCTCGTGCCGTGCACGGGCCCCGAGTCGCTCGACGACGCCCGCGGCGACGACGGCATCGGCAGGGACGACGACCGCCTCGCGACGCCCCCCGCCGTCCGCCTCCTCGACGCGGAGCAGCCCGGCCGCGACGCTGACGTCCACGGCGGCGAGGTCGAGGAAGCGCTCCGGCATGCGCCCGGCCACGGCGACGATCTCGATCGTGCTCCGTGCGTGGGGAACCGCCGCCAACCGGGCGTCGAGTCGCCGCCGCAGTCGCTCGGTCAGCATTCCGGGACCTAGCCGCAGGCCCGATGGGGTCGTCACGGCGTCCGCTGTGCCGGCTTCCACCACCTCCAGCACGATGCCTGGCAACCCCCGCGAGGCGGCCAGCACCCGCGCCCCGGAGACGACGTCGAGCTCGTCACCGGCGTGGCGGGCGGCGAGAGCGAGAGTGTCGTCGGGTGTCAACGGCGCCAGGCTCACGACACCGATTCCTGCCCCGGCGGCGTCGGCGACGCTGCGGGGCAGGCCTTCCGCACTCTCGCTGGGGGCCACGACCTGGGCCCCCGCCCGCACGAGCTGGGCCACCAGCACGCTCGTCGCCCGGTCGAGCCGGTCGACGTCGTCGACCAGGAGTACCGCCGCGTCCTCGCGCAGCAAGCGCGGGAGGGCGGTGTAGGCCGCCAACAAGTCGGCGGCATCCAGGCCGTACCGCGCTATCAGTGGTGCTGCAGGGGCGAGCGGAACTCCCGGAACGGTGTCACGACCAGCGAGGAGATCGCACTGTCGCTGGGCGTCGCGCAGCCGGTCGCACACCTCCGCGAGCAGACGGCTTCTACCGGAGTCGCGAGTGCCGACGAGGAGCGTGATCGCACCGACGGCCGCCTCGTCGACGGCTGACAGGACGGCGCGCAGCTCAGGTGAGCGGCCCACCAGGAGCGGCGCGCGCAATGCTGGGATCCGCGCGGAGTGATCCTCGCCGTCCACGGACGCGACCGTAGCCGGTCGACGCCCCGCACGGGCCCGCTTGGCGCGATGGAGCAAGAACTACTCACGCGGTCACCGACACCCGACGCCGACCCTGGTCGCATGACGACCCCTCGACGCCTGTGCCGCTCGACCTTGCTGCCCACCCTCGCACTCGGGGCGACTCTCGCGCTCGGGGCCTGCGGCGACGACCCGGCGACCGAGTTGTCGGAGCGGCTGGCCGAGAACAGCCTCGGCGGCGAGGTGGACATCGATCGGGACGGCGAGGGCTTCTCGATCACGACCGACGACGGCTCCGTTGTCGCCGGCACCGGTGCGCTGCCCGAGGGGTTCCCCGACATCCCGCTGGTGGACGGGCCGATCCTCTCGGCCGTCGCGGTCGACGGACCGGACGGGGATGCGGGCAACGGATGGGCCGTCGGCATCACCGCCGAGGGCGAGACCTCCGCGATCGTCGCGGACGCGGCGCAGATGCTGGCCGCCGCGGGCTTCACCGCCGACGAGACGGCAGCGGTGCCCGGCATCGACATGGCTCAGCTGAGCGACGGCGACTACGAGGTCTTGGTCAGTGCCACCGCGAACGGAGACGGCACCGCCACCGTCCAGTACGTCGTCAGCCCGAGGTCCTGACCGCCGGTCTGCCGCGAACGTGACACGGGCCGGGATCGCAGCGCGATCCCGGCCCGTGCGCTCTGTCACGTTCGACCGCGAGTCACCGAACCAGGAACGAGGAACGTGCGGACCGGCCGCTCGTGGCGCCGGCGACGGCGACGCTCCACGCGCCGCGTGCGGCCTTCTTCAGTTTGATCGAGGCCGTGAAAGAGCCGTCGGCACGCACCCGGGCCACCGAGCTGAACGCCTTCGATCCCTTGCCGGCGCCGCCGCGCACGGCGATCCGCACCTGCTCGCCCGGACGGAACCTCGTGCCGCTGATGGCGACCTTCTTGCCGCTCTTGACCTTCTTGGTGACCTTCACCGAACCGCCGACGGCGCTCACCGCGGCCTGGACCGCGGCGGTCTTGGTGCCGTTGGTGATGCGGACCTGGGTGTTGCCGGGGCGCAGGTACGGCGGCACCGTCACCACGGCGTCGACCTTGCCCGAGGCATCGATGGGGACACGGGCGACGGAGATCCCGCCGATGGTGACGACGGCCTGCGCCGGCGGCGTCGTCGGCGCCTCGGTCAACAGGTTGAACGCGGTGACCCGCACGCGCTGGCCCTGGCGCAGCGCATAGGTGTCCAGCCGGATCTCCGCGGGAGCGGCAAGGTCGTAGACGGCGACGTCGAAGAATGACGGCTCGCCGAAGGCGGCATCGCAGGCGAACTTGTACTCCAGGAACTCACCCTGCTGGTCGGTGCCGGTGAACCACACCTCGACCAACGTGGGCCGCTGGGGATAGATACCGGCCCCCCACCGTGTCTCCTGCTCGATCTCGGGGATGTCGAAGGGCTGGGAGGGGTCGTAGGTCGCGGCGGGGAACGTCCGGTAGAAGTCGAGCCGCGACACGATCTGGTTCTCGAACCGGAAGAGCACGTAGATCTGCGCATCGACCACGGTCTCGGGGATGTAGCCCGCCGGGAACACGCCGAGGTCGACCTCGGTGGTCACGTCCTGCTCGGCGGGGATCGGCGAGGGGTGGTTCAGCCGGACGGTCGGCGACCACGGCAGATTGTCGGCGACGCGGATGTTCTGAGCCGCGGGGAACTTGCGCACCTCGCAGTCGCGGAAGTTCACGGTGCGGGTGACCTCGGCGGCCATGGCGCCGGTGGTGGCGGTGCCGACAACCGTGAGGCCGGCCGCGGTGAGGCCGCCGAGCGCGGCGATAGCGAGTGGGCGGGTGCGTCGAGACACGCGGTGACTCCTCGGGTAGGTGCTGGGCGCCGACCTCCGGCGCCACGGGTGGGAGAGGAGCATCCCGGGAGCGGCCTGTGACGTGCCTGAGCAAGTTCTACTCACCGCTGACCGGCGGGCTCGTGGCCTAGGTTGGGCGCCGTGCTCGACAGCTCGCCCCTCGGCAGAGGTCCCATCGTCGCCGACCTGGTCGAGCGGCTGCGCGGGGACAGTGCTGTCGTCCTCGGCGCGACCGGCCTGGGTCGGACGACGGTCCTCCGTGCCGTCGCGGACGCCGGAGGAACCGCCCTGGTCGCCGGTCGAGAGTCGCTCGATCAGTCGCCGTTCGTGCCGTTCCTCGCTCTTCTCGCCGAGCACGGACTGTCGCCGGACGACCCTCTCTCGGTGTTGGCCGGGCTTCCCTCGGCGTTGCTGGCCTCGCGCGCCCGGCTCGTCGTCGACGACATCGAGCGTCTGGATGCTGCCAGTGCCGTGCTGCTCGGGCAGAGCCTCCGGGCCGGGGTTCCGATGGTGCTGGGGCTCACCGAGATCACGGCTGCGCCCGAACCGTTGCGCGACCTCGTGCTCACCATGGCGCAGAGCCGTCTGACCCCACTCGGCGCAGACGACGCGGCGGACCTCGGTGCGCGGTGCGCGGGTGGCCCCCTCGATCCGCCGAGCGTCGCCGCGCTCTGGCGTCGCTCCCACGGCATCCCCGGCGTGATCACCGCGATCGTCGATGCCGCCGTCGCCTGCGGTGCCGTCCGCCAGACGCGAGCCGGCATCCACCTGACCCGGCTGCCGGCGACGCATACGGCGCTCGAGGCTCTTGGGCTGAGTACGGACGCGCTCGAGCGTCATCGACCCCTCCTGCAGCTGGTGGCCGTGGCGCACCGGATGCCGGTCGGGGCGCTCCCCGCGGACGAGCTCGCGGCCGCGACGGCCGATGGCGTCCTGCGCGAGGACGGCGCAGTGGCCTGGCTTCCTGCACAGCTCGCCGTCGACTGGGCGCTCGCAGAGCTGTCCGGCGAGCGTCGACGCGACCTCGCGCGGCGCGCAGTGCTCGGTCTGGACGCGGTCGCCGGCGGGGAGTCGCTCCCCTGGAGGACCCATGCCGCGCGGCTGCGGACCCTGGCTGGCGACGGCGACGCCGTCGTCGAGACGGCGCGGTGGCTGGCCTCGACCGATCGTCGCGAGGAGGCCCTGGCGCTGGTGGGAGGCAGCGAGCTCACGGCGGCCGACACCGGCAGGCGGGACGCGGTCGAGCAGCGGGAGCGGGCCGGTGGGCGCAGCGGCCTCCCCGAGCCGCCGGTGCTCCTGGCGCGCGCCGACGTGCTCGCCGACCTGGGTCTCGTCGATGCGGCGATCGCCACCCTCGACCTCGCGGCGGTCGAGGCGACCGAGTCGGAGCTGCTCGATATCACTCGCCGACTGGCAGACCTCTTGCGCGGCGGCGTCGAGGAGGACGCTGCCCTCGATCAGCGCCTTCTCGCGTTCGCGTCCCGACTCGAGGACGCAGAGCTTCGGCGCCGGTGGGAGGCGGCGGTGGCCCGTCGTCAGGTGGTGCGGGGGGCCGCGATGACATCGGAGGAGGATCCATTGGCCGCGCTGCTCCGCGAGTCGCTGACCGGTTCGCTGTCGGCAGCGCGTGCCGGATCGGGGGTGACCGACCTCGCTCCGGGCTCGCTGCCGGTGGTCGAGGCGGACACCCCCGACGAGATGTCCATGGATCGACACTTCCGGGTGCTGATCCACTTCCTCTCCCTGGTCTACGACGGTCGACTCGTGGAGGGTCGGGAGATCGCCGAGCACGAGTACGCCCTCGCCACCCATCGCGTAGACCCCGTGTTGGGACTCTGGAGCTACAACCGCACCAAGATCGCGTTGCACGCCGGCCAGTACGAGGAGTCGGCCCGCGTCGGGACCCAGATGATGCGCGACCTGGAGTGGCGCGATCCCTTCGGGCTGCTGGTCTCCGGACGCGCGCTGCTCGCCTCGGCCGTGGCGCGACTCGGTCGGATCGTCGAGGCCGAGGCCATGATCGCCGACCTCGGTGCCATCGACGCCGATCTACCTCGCGCCCGGCTCGGCATCGCCCGCGTGCGTGCAGAGCGACTTCTGCTCGAGGGTCGCCCCCACGATGCTGCGGAGGCCCTCGCGGAAGCGGGTCGATGGGCGCTCGACCACGACGAGGCGCACAGCGGGCTGCTCGGTCTGGACGAGGCGTTCTGGTGCGATCCCACACCGGAACGTGCCCGTCCGCTGGTCGAGGCGGAGGAGCGCTCGGGTCTCACCGCTGCCTTCGCCATGCGCGCCAAGGGCCTGCTCGACGGCGACACCGGCGCGATGACGCGTGCCGCCGAGCTGTTGGAGCAGGCGATCCAGCCCGGGCGCGCGGCGTCGACCTGGACGGCGATCGCACGGCGGGCCGACGAGACGGGCGATGTCGAGGGGAGCTCCGCGGCACGCCGGCAGGCGGCGCGACTGGCGCTGCGTTGGTCGTGCGTCCCGTGGCCCGACCGTGATGACCGGATCACACCCCTGAGCGAACGGGAGCACGAGGTCGCCCGGCGCGCCGGGGCTCGGCTGCGCAGTCGAGAGATCGCCGAACAGCTCGACCTCAGCAGCCGTACGGTCGACAACCACCTCGCCCGGGTCTTCCGCAAGGTCGGGGTGCGCAGTCGGGAGGAGCTCGCCGAGGTGCTGGGGATCGGGACGGCCGCGATGGTCAGACGATGATCCGCCGGGTGAGGCGATCGACGCGACGCGCTCACTAGCGTCACCGCATGAGCGAAGAGAACCCGGACGCGACCGAGCACGACGGGCCCGACGACGCCCACCGTCGACCGGACGGCGTCACCGATGCGACCGTCGAGGCGCTGGGCAAGCTCTCGGCGGCGCTCGACCACGTGGAGGACGCGCGAGGTCACCTCTACGCCTTCCACCGGCTGTGCGGTAGCGCCGAGCGCACCTGGGAGGAGGCGACCGAGCTGTTGCGCGAGGCCGGCCACACCGAGCTGGCCGATCTGTCCGACCGCGACGTGCTCGGTGGCAATCCGCTACCGGGCATGTGGTCGTTCCAGATGGTCGAGGCCTACGACGATGGCTACTACGCGCGCGCGCGAGCGCTGCACCAGCGAGCCCTCGACGAGCTGGTCGAGGGCCGCCGCCACCTGTTCGAGGCCGAGATGAAGGAGCTGCGACGCACGCACGGCCGGCGGGGCCACGAAGCGACCCCGGACGACGTCTCGTAGTCGGACCCCATCGTCGCCGCGGTCACCCCAAGGGTGGGCGTGGGAGTGGAGGGGGCGGGGCACCGGAGAGACATGCCTGACCAGACTCCTGACACCGTGACCGCGACGTCCCCCGACCTGACGGCCATCGTGCTCGCCTGCACGCTCTCGCCGTCGCCGTCCGACTCCAGTTCGATCAAGCTCGGCACAGAGGTGCTCGACGCCCTGCACGAGCACGGCGTGCAGGGCGGGACCGTGATCCGGGTGGTCGACCACGACGTGCGCTTCGGCGTCTCCGACGACGAGGGCGACGGCGACGAGTGGCCCGGGATCCGCGAGCAGGTGCTGGCCGCCGACATCCTCGTCTTCGCCACTCCGATCTGGATGGGCCAGCCGTCCGCGGTCGCGAAGATGGTGCTCGAGCGTCTCGACAACGAGATCGCCGAGACCGACGACGCCGGCCGTCCGCTGCTCTCGGACAAGGTCGCCGTGGCCGCGATCGTCGGCAACGAGGACGGCGCGCACCACAGCTCGGCGATGATCTTCCAGGCGCTCAACGACGTCGGATACACGATCCCGGCCCAGGGCGTCACGTACTGGGTGGGCGAGGCGATGGGATCCACCGACTACCAGGACCTCGACGAGGTACCGGAGAAGACCGCGCAGACGACCGCCACCGTCGCGCGGCACGCGGCCCACCTCGCCCGCGCGCTGCGCGCGATGCCCTACCCGGCGCCGTAGCGGCAGGGCGGCGACGCCGGTCTCACCCGTCGCCCCGGGCGGCGTCGGCGAGCGCGTCCGCGGCCACGTCGGCGTCCTCGACGGGGACCAGGCCGGAGGTGACGCGGATGTGCGGGGAGCCGGCGTCACCGGGCGCCAGGAACGGAGCCCCGGCGGCGACGCGGATCCCTGCCGTCGTCAGGTGCAGCAGGGCCTTCCGCTCGTCGGCGACGGGCAGCCACAGGTTGATCCCGTCGGGCACGGCGGTGCGCACGCCGCGAGATTCGAGTGCGGCGCAGAGCGTGTGCTGGCGGGCGTAGTACTGACGGCGGGCCTCGGAGACCTCGTCGAGTGAGCGCGCCTGGGTCAGCAGGTCGAGCAGGATCGTCTGCACCATCCGCGATGTCCACGCCGGTCCGAGCATGCGGCGCGCGACGATGGCGTCCACCAGCGACGACGGTCCGCCGAGCGCCGCGATCCGCAGGTCGGGACCATGCGACTTGGAGTAGGACCGCACGTGCACGACCCGGTCGGGCAGGTGAGTGCCGAGGGACACGTCGGGCGCGGTGGAGATCCAGCCGGAATGGTCGTCCTCGATGATCCACGGACCGTCGTCGCGCTGACGGCGCACCAGTCGCGCCAGTGCCGCGGCACGGGCCGTCGACATCGAGACCCCGGTCGGGTTGTGGGCACGCGGTTGCAGCAGCACGGCGACGGGGCGGGTCGCCAGGGCCCTGCGCAGCGACTCCGGCCGCACCCCCTCGGCGTCCAGCTCCAGCGGCACGATCTCGGCGCCGAGCGCCTCGACGAGGTCGAAGAACGGTGGGAAGCCGGGCGACTCCACGGCGACGCGGTCGCCGAAGGAGACCAGGTGCTCCAGGGTGCGCGCGATCCCGTCCGTGGCGCCGTCGGCCACCGTCAGTGTCTGCACGGGGTAGGGCCATGATGCGGCGAGCACGTCGCGCAGAGCCGGCACCACGGGCTCGGCCTGGTAGGCCCAGGTGCCCGCTCGCTCGGAGACGCGTTGCAGGGCGGGACCGAGCGCGGGCAACAGCGCGGGGTCGGGCGTTCCTCGGGAGAGGTCGAGCCGGCTCGCCTCCGGGACGGCGCCCACCAGCCCGCGTTGCCGCGGGCTGAGCCACGCCGTCGGCTCGTCGCGGACGAACGTGCCCGCGCGGCCACGGGAGACGACCAGCCCGGTTCGCCGCAGTGCCTGCCACGCGGCACTGACGGTCGCGGGGGACACGCCGAGCTCGGCGGCGACGTCGCGCACGGTGGGCAGACGCTCACCGGGTGCGAGCGCGCCGGCCCTGATCGAACGGGAGAACGCGCCGGCGATACCGCGCGGCGTCCGATCCTCCAGGCCCGAGAGATCGACCGCGGTCGCTGCCATGGGCTGCCTCCGGGTCTCGTGACACTCGCTCCTGGCTGGCCGACGACGTCGGGTGGGTGCCGGCGGAGTTGGCGTCGGCGCACACTCATCCAGCGCGAGGTGCGAGCACCCTATCTGTCGGCGAAATCGGCTGCGACCCTTGACAACCACGAAATCCGAGCGAAATGTTCACCTCCCACGATAACAGTTCCGGTGCACCACCAGCAGACCTCGGAGGGCTCGTCTTGACCATCGTGAAAGCCGCCATCAGCCAGACCACCTGGACCGGCGACAAGGAGTCCATGCTCGATCGTCACGAGCAGTTCTCCCGCGACGCCGCGGCCCAGGGCGCGCAGGTGATGTGCTATCAGGAGCTCTTCTACGGGCCCTACTTCGGCATCACCCAGGACCAGAAGTACTACCGCTACGCCGAGCCGGCCGACGGCCCGATCGTGCAGCGGTTCGCGGCGCTGGCCAAGGAGCTCGGCATGGTGCACGTCCTGCCGATCTACGAGGAGCAGCAGACCGGGGTCTACTACAACACCACCGTCGTGGTGGACGCCGACGGCACCGTGCTCGGCACGTACCGCAAGAACCACATCCCGCACGTGGAGAAGTTCTGGGAGAAGTTCTACTTCCGCCCCGGCAACCAGGGCTACCCGGTCTTCGAGACCGCGGTCGGCAAGGTCGGCACCTACATCTGCTACGACCGGCACTTCCCCGAGGGCTGGCGCGAGCTGGGCCTGAACGGCGCGCACATGGTGTTCAACCCCAACGCCACCAAGCCCGGCCTCTCCAACCGGCTGTGGGAGGTGGAGGGCCCGTGCGCCGCCGTCGCGAACGGCTACTTCGTGCTGCAGCCCAACCGCGTCGGCCGCGAGGACAACGAGTACGGCGACGAGGCGGTCACCTTCTACGGCACCAGTCAGATCATCGACCCGCGCGGCAACTTCGTCGGAGCGCTCGGCTCCAGCGAGCACGAGGAGCTGCTGGTGCGCGACCTGGATCTCGACATGGTGCAGGAGATGCGCGACGACTGGCAGTTCTACCGCGACCGCCGTCCTGACTCCTACGCCTCCATCGCCCAGGCGTGAGTCTCGACGGGCTCGACCACCGCGGACCGTTCGACCACCGCGGACCGTTCGACCAACGGAAGGGAATCTGATGGGCACCCTGCTGATCACCGGCGGCACCGTCGTCAGCTCGACGGGCCGCACCGAGGCCGACGTCCTGGTCGACGGCGAGCAGATCGTCGCCGTGCTGGCTCCCGGCAGCACCCTGCTGGGCAGCGACCTGACGGCGAGCGTCGACCGCGTCATCGACGCACGAGGCAAGTACGTCATCCCGGGCGGCATCGACGCCCACACCCACATGCAGCTGCCCTTCGGCGGCACCGAGGCCTGCGACACCTTCGAGACCGGCACCATCGCGGCGGCCTGGGGCGGCACGACCTCGATCATCGACTTCGCGGTGCAGACCCAGGGTCAGCGTGTCGAGGAGGGGTTGGCCGCCTGGCACGAGAAGGCGCGCGGCAACTGCGCCGTCGACTACGGGTTCCACCAGATCATCGGCGGCGTCGACGAGCACTCGCTCAAGGCGATGGAGACCCTCGTCGACGAGGGCATCACCTCCTACAAGATGTTCATGGCCTACCCGGGCGTCTTCTACGCCACCGACGACCAGATCCTGCGAGCGATGCAGAAGGCCCGCGACCTGGGCCTGATGACGATGATGCACGCCGAGAACGGTCCCGCCATCGACGTGCTCGCCGAGCAGCTCTACAACGCCGGCAAGACCACGCCCTACTTCCACGGCATCGCGCGCGCCTGGCAGCTGGAGGAGGAGGCCACCCACCGGGCGATCATGCTCGCGCATCTGACCGACGCCCCGCTCTACGTCGTCCACGTCAGCGCGAAGCAGGCCGTCGAGCAGCTGGCCGCGGCGCGCGACCGCGGGCAGAACGTCTTCGGTGAGACCTGCCCCCAGTACCTCTACCTCTCCCTGGAGGAGCAGCTGGGCGCCACGGGCGACCCGACCTGGGGCGAGTTCGAGGGCGCCAAGTGGGTCTGCTCGACCCCGTTGCGCAGCCGGGCCGAGGGGCACCAGGACGCCATGTGGCAGGGCCTGCGCACCAACGACCTGCAGATGGTGAGCACCGACCACTGCCCCTTCTGCATGAAGGACCAGAAGGAGCTGGGCCGCGGCGACTTCCGCGCCATCCCCAACGGCATCGGCTCGATCGAGCACCGGATGGACCTGCTCTACCAGGGCGTCGTCACCGGCCGCCTCACGCTGGAGCGCTGGGTGGAGATCACCTCCACCACGCCTGCGCGGATGTTCGGCCTCTACGGCCGCAAGGGCGTGATCGCCCCCGGCGCGGACGCCGACATCGTCGTCTACGACCCCGCCGGCCACACCTCCATCGGCTACGAGAAGACCCACCACATGGCGATGGACCACAGCGCGTGGGAGGGCTACGAGATCGACGGGCACGTCGACGTCGTCGTCAGCCGCGGCGCTGTGCTCGTCGACGACGACGGCTTCCACGGCCGCGCGGGCCACGGCCAGTACCTCAAGCGCGGCCTGACCCAGTACCTGACCTGACCGACCCGGTGGTCGAGGAGGTCGCGCGTCGACCGTCACGAGACCACTGCCGAGAGGAGAACCAGATGGACTTCGGTGTCGTCCTGCAGACGAACCCGCCGGCCTGGCGCACGGTCGGCCTGGCCAAACAGGCCGAGGAGCACGGCTTCGACTACGTGTGGACCTTCGACTCCCACCTACTGTGGCAGGAGCCGTACGTCATCTACAGCCAGATCCTGGCCGAGACCCGGCGCGTGATCGTGGGTCCGATGGTGACCAACCCGGCCACGCGTGACTGGACCGTGACGGCGTCGGTCTTCGCGACCCTCAACGAGATGTACGGCAACCGCACGGTCGTCGGCATCGGCCGCGGCGACTCCGCAGTCCGGGTGCTCAACGGCAAGCCCTGCACATTGAAGGAGGTCCGCGAGGCGACCCACGTGATCCGCGAGCTCGGCAACTGCCGGCCCGTCGAGCACAACGGGTCGACCCTCCAGTTCCCGTGGGCGCGCACGTCCGCGCTGGAGGTGTGGATGGCGGCCTACGGCCCGCTGGCGCTGAAGACGACGGGCGAGGCCGCTGACGGCTTCATCCTGCAGCTGGCCGACGTCGACGTCGCGCAGTGGATGATCACCCAGGTCCGCAGCGCTGCCGAGACTGCCGGGCGCGACCCCGACGCGATCACCTTCTGCGTCGCCGCACCGGCCTACGTCGGAGACGGCTCGGAGGAGTCGATGCGCCACCAGCGCGAGCAGTGCCGCTGGTTCGGCGGGATGGTCGGCAACCACATCGCCGACATCGTCGAGAAGTACGGCGCGGAGGCGGACTTCCCCGAGGTGCTGGTCGACTACATCAAGGGTCGTACCGGCTACGACTACAACACCCACGGCAAGGCCGACAACGACCACGTCGACTTCGTGCCCGACGAGATCGTCGACCGGTTCTGCCTGCTCGGCACGCCGGCCGACCATGTCGCCAAGCTGGAGCAGCTCAAGGCGATCGGCGTCGACCAGTTCTGCGTCTACCTCCAGCACGACAACAAGGAGGAGACGATGCGGATCTACGGGGAGTCCATCATGCCGAAGCTCCGCGACCAGATCACCGCCAAGGCCTAGAGAGACGGGGCCACCGCACCGATGACCGACCTCGCACAGAGTCTGACGCCGCCGCCGGTCGCGGCGGCGTCCAGCGACCAGGGCAGCCCCGGACGTCGACGTGGCGCGCGCCGGGCCTCCGGCGGAGCTGCCGGGCGCATGGCCCGCGGAGTCCGGCGCGTCTGGACGGCGCTGCTCGGCCTGCTGGGTCTCGTCGCCGTCGGCGCGATCTGGGAGGGCTACAAGGCGATCGGCCCGGACGACGGCGTGCTGATCGGTGAGACCCGGGTGCTCCCGCGCACCACCGACCTGGCCATGCCGCACCTCCTCGACATGGTGCGGCGCCTCGGTGAGCCGGTGACCAGTGCGCCGGGCGCCGAACCCCTGTGGCGGGCGGTCTACGACGCCGCGAGCACCTCGTTCGGCATCGCCGCGGTGGGGTGGCTGGTGGGCGTCACTGTCGGCCTGCTGCTGGCTCTGCTGATGCAGCGGATCCGACTGGCCGAGTACGGACTCCTCCCGTGGATCGTGCTGAGTCAGACGGTTCCGTTGATCGCGTTCGCTCCCGTCGTGCGGCGATGGGGCAACCAGATCGAGATCGGCACCTGGGAGTGGCCGCCGTGGCTCTCGGTCGCGTTGATCGCCAGCTATCTGGCGTTCTTCCCGGTCGCCGTCGGCGCGCTGCGAGGTCTGCAGTCGCCGGCGCGCATCCACACCGAGCTGATGCACACCTACTCCGCCGGGTGGTGGGCCACGTTGCGGTCGGTCCGGCTGCCGGCCGCGGTTCCACATCTGCTGCCCGCCCTGCGACTGGCTGCTGCGGGCGCCGTCGTCGGCACGGTGGTCGCGGAGGTCTCGATCGTCTATCCCGACGGGATCGGTCGCCAGTTGATCACCTTCGCGGGTCAGGCCTCGGGCGATCCGGCCAAGGCCTGGGCGCCGATCTTCGGTGCCGTGGCGCTCGGCCTGGTCGCAGCGGTCGCCGTGTCGTTGATCGGTCTGCTGCTGCGCAACTACCGACGCGGGGAGGCGCTGTGAGCGACCGGGGATCGAACCAGCCAGAGCCGCCGACCGGTCACGTCGACCCCCGCGAGTCCGCGGCATCCCCCGATGCATTGCCCGTTGAAGACAGAGAGGCAGCGATGACGGAGACGACCCCGGTCCCCCCTGTCGAGGGCCCCGTCGAGCACAGCGCGCACGACGACGCCTCGACCGCAGCGGACGACGTGGGGCGAGCCGCGAGCGCCACCGAGGTGGCCGTGCCGGCCGCGGCGCCGTTCGGCCCGCCGCCACCCGCCGTCCTGGTGACCGGGTTGACCAAGCGGTTCGGCACCCGCAAGGGAGCCGTCCACGCACTGCAGGACGTCGAGCTGCGCGTCGAGCCGGGCGAGTTCGTCTCGCTGATCGGGCCCTCGGGCTGCGGCAAGTCGACGTTGATGCGGCTGATCGCCGACCTGGAGAAGCCGACGTCGGGGAGCATCGAGGTCTTCGGCAAGACGGTGAAGCAGGCCCGAGCCGACCAGGACTACGGCATCGCCTTCCAGCAGGCCGGACTGCTGCCCTGGCGCACGGTGGCCGCCAACATCGCACTGCCGCTCGAGCTGCACGGCGTGAGCCGCAAGGAGCGCCGGGAGCGGGTGAGCGAGCTGGCCGAGATGGTCGGCCTGACCGACTTCGTCAAGCATCACCCCGACCAGCTCTCCGGTGGCATGCAGCAGCGGGTGGCCATCGCGCGCTCGCTCGCCGAGCAGCCACGTCTGCTCCTGATGGACGAGCCCTTCGGCGCGCTGGACGAGATGACCCGCGAGCGGATGCAGGGCGAGCTGTCGCGGATCGCGCGCGAGACCGGCGCCGCCGTGGTGTTCGTGACGCACTCGATCCCCGAGGCGGTGTTCCTCTCCGACCGCGTGGTCGTGATGTCGCCCCGTCCTGGCCGGATCACCGGGATCGTCGAGACCGGCATCGGTGCCGACGCCGCCCGTGACGAGGCTCTGCGTGAGAACCCGGCGTTCTTCGCCAAGGTCACCGAGGTGCGTGAGGCGTTGCACGGGGTGCCAGTGGCCGAGGGCGGGCGGGAGGCCCGCTGATGTCCCAGCCGTCGGCACAGCTCGCCGGGTGGTCCGCGTTCCTGGACCGGTTCGGACGCGTGCTCGCGCCGGTACTGGTCGGGGCCGCGCTGCTCGGCGTCTGGCAGTACCTGGTGAGCGTCGTGCAGGTGGACGACGTGCTGCTGCCCAGCCCGGCGCGGATCTGGGAGGAGTGGGAGGCCAACACCGGGCCCATCCGCGAGGCCGCCGGGATCACCGGCACCAACGCCCTAGCGGGGCTCGCGTTCGGCAGCGTGCTCGGCGTGGTGCTCGCCGGGATCGCGGCGGCAGCGCGCTGGTTCGAGGGCATGCTCGCCTCGGTGGTCGCCGCCCTGGCCGTGGTACCGATCGTGGCGCTGGCGCCCGTGCTGAACTCGATGTTCGGCGCCGACAGCGAGTTCGGACGGCGTGCCGTGGCCGCGATCGCGGCGTTCGTGCCGGTCTACATCAACACCGTGCGCGGCCTGCGCCAGACCACGCCGCTGCACCGGGACCTGATGAGCACCTACGCCTCGACCCGGTGGCAGACCTTCCGCACCCTCACCCTGCCCTCGGCGGCGCCGTACGTGCTGACCGGCGTCCGCGTGGCCAGCTCGCTCGCCGTCATCTCCGCCCTGGTCGCCGAGTACTTCGGCGGACCCCGCGGCGGGCTCGGCGCCTTCATCTCCACCTCCGCCGCCACCAGCCGCTACGCCCTCGCCTGGGCGTACGTGGGAGCGGCCATCGTGCTCGGGTTGGCCGCCTACGTCGCCACCGTGCTGCTCGAACGACTCGTGCAGTGGCGACTCCCGGCCGGGGGCTCGTGATGAGCCCCGCGAAGTACGGGACGGGATGGGTGATCGGGATCCGCGCACTCTCGTCCACGCCGTCACTGCGCAACGGCGCGCAGTGCTTCCCCTGTGGCACCCCCTCATGCACCGCCGAAAGGAACACCGAATGAAGCACACATTCCGCCGCACCGTGGTGGCAGGCGCCGCGCTCCTCGCGACGGCCTCGATGTTGACCGCCTGCGGCAGCGACAGTGGAGACGGCGACTCGGGGGGCTCCGGGGGATCCGCCTCGGGCGACCTCCAGGAGATCAAGCTGCAGCTGCAGTGGCTGCCCCAGGCCCAGTTCGCCGGCTACTACGCCGCGCTCGACCAGGGCTATTTCGAGGACGAGGGTCTCGACGTCGAGATCATCCCGTCCGGTGGCGACATCGTGCCGCAGGACGCTCTCGCCAACGGCGACGTCGACTACGCGATCGCCTGGGTCCCCAAGGTGCTCGGCTCGATCGAGCAGGGGGCGAACCTGACCAACGTCGCCCAGATCTTCCAGCGCTCGGGCACGCTGCAGGTCGCCTGGGCCGACTCCGGCATCGACTCCGTCGCCGACTTCGAGGGCAAGAAGATCGGCTCGTGGGGCTTCGGCAACGAGTGGGAGATCTTCGCGGCGATGGCCGACGAGGGTCTCGACTCCTCGACGGTCGACATCGTCACCCAGGACTTCAACATGAACGCCTTCCTGCAGCGCGACATCGACGCGGCCCAGGCGATGACCTACAACGAGTACGCGCAGTTGCTCGAGACCGAGGACCCCGACACCGGCGAGCTCTACACGCCCGACGACTTCAACGTCATCAGCTACGAGGACACCTCCGGTGCGATGCTGCAGGACGCCATCTGGGCCGACACCGAGCGCCTCGCCGACGACGAGGAGTACGCCGAGACGACCGTGAAGTTCCTCAAGGCCGTCGTCAGGGGCTGGATCTTCGCCCGCGACAACGTCGAGGACGCCGCGAACATCACCGTCGCCGCCGGGTCGAGCTGGGGTCCGAGCCACGAGCTGTGGATGGCCAACGAGGTCAACAAGCTGATCTGGCCCGCCGACGCCGGCATCGGCGTGATCGACGAGGGCGCCTGGGACCAGACCGTCGAGGGTGCGCTCGCCGCCGTCAACGAGCAGGGCCAGCACCTCATCACCACCGAGCCTCCGGCCACCGCCTACGACAACACCTACATCGAGGAGGCACTGGCCGACCTCGGTGACGACGACACCACCGGCGAGGGCTACGAGCCGATCGAGGTCACCCTGGCCAAGGGCGGCAACTAGCCCGGTCATCGAGCTTGTCGAGATGCCACCGGGGGTCTCGACAAGCTCGACCACCGTGGTGTCGAGATCCCACCCCGCGACACCACGACCACATCACCATCTTCGAAGGAGACCCGACGATGTCGACGGATCAGCAGGTCGCACATGATCTGGACGCCTATGCCAAGAGCCTGGACCGCGCCCACGTGTTCCACTCCTGGTCGGCGCAGGGCGCGCTCGATCCGCTCGTCATCGCCGGGGGGAGCGGGTGCCGGGTGTGGGACCACGCCGGCACCCGCTACCTCGACTTCTCCAGTCAGCTGGTCAACGTCAACATCGGCCATCAGCACCCTGCCGTCGTCGCGGCGATCCAGGAGCAGGCGGCGCTGCTGACCACGATCTCCCCACCCACGGCGAACCTCGCCCGGGGCGAGGCTGCCCGGCGGATCACCGATCGGGCTCCTGCGGGCATGAGCAAGGTCTTCTTCACCAATGGTGGGGCGGACGCCAACGAGAACGCCATCCGGATGGCGCGCCTGCACACCGGACGCGACACGGTGCTCTCCACGTACCGCAGCTACCACGGCAACACCGGCTCGGCGATCGTCGCCACCGGCGACTGGCGGCGTGTGCCCAACCAGTACTCGCGCGCCCACGCGCACTTCTTCGGTCCCTACCTCTACCGCTCCGAGTTCTGGGCCAGCACGCCGGAGGAGGAGAGCGAGCGCGCGCTGCGTCATCTGCGGCGGGTGATCGAGTGCGAGGGTCCGGGGAGCGTCGCAGCGATCCTGCTCGAGACGATCCCCGGCACCGCCGGCATCCTGATGCCGCCGCCGGGCTACCTGCCCGGGGTGCGGGCACTGGCCGACGAGTTCGGCATCGTGCTGATCCTCGACGAGGTGATGGCCGGCTTCGGCCGCACCGGTGAGTGGTTCGCCTTCGACTCCTACGACGTGCGCCCGGACCTGATCACCTTCGCCAAGGGCGTCAACTCCGGGTACGTGCCGATCGGCGGCGTCGTGATCGGCGACCACATCGCCTCCGACTTCGACGAGGCCGTCTTCCCCGGCGGGTTGACCTACAGCGGCCACCCGCTCGCGGCCGCCTCGGTGGTCGGCGCACTCGACGCCATGGAGGCCGAGGGCGTCGTCGCCAACGCCAAGCGGATCGGAACCGACGTGCTCGGCCCCGCGCTGGCCGACCTCGCCGAGCGCCACGCCGTCGTGGGCGAGGTGCGTGGCACCGGCGTCTTCTGGGCGATCGAACTGGTGGCCGACGCCGCCACGAAGGCTCCGCTCCCCGCCGCCCTGATGGGCAGGGCGAAGAGCGCCTTGATGGAACGGGGCCTGCTGCCCTTCGTGACCGACAACCGGATCCACGCCGTACCACCGTGCGTGGTGACCGACGACGAGGTGGCCGAAGCGGTCGCCGCCTACGACGCAGTGCTGACGCTGCTGGACGGAGAGATCTGATGACCGACCACACTGACGTGACCACCCTGCCGGTGCTCGACCACTGGATCGACGGCGCACTCACCGCCGGGGACTCCTCGCGGCTGGGGCCGGTCTTCGACCCCGCGCTCGGGCAGCAGACCAAATCGGTGCGGCTGGGTTCGGCAGCCGACGTCGGCACCGCCGTCGCCGCCGCCAAGGCGGCCTTCGACGGGCCCGGGGGCTGGGGCCGCGCCTCGATCGCCAAGCGGCAGCAGGTGATCTTCGCGTTCCGCGAATTGCTTAACGCCCGCAAGGGCGATCTCGCGGCGATCCTCACCTCCGAGCACGGCAAGGTGCTCAGCGACGCCGCCGGCGAGGTCGCTCGAGGGCTGGAGGTCGTGGAGTTCGCGTGCGGGATGCCGCACCTGGCCAAGGGCAGCTACTCCGAGAGCGTCTCGACCGACGTCGACGTCTACTCGGTCAAGGAGCCGCTGGGCGTCGTCGGCATCATCAGCCCGTTCAACTTCCCGGCGATGGTGCCGATGTGGTTCTTCCCGATCGCGATCGCGGCGGGCAACACCGTGGTGCTCAAGCCGAGCGAGAAGGACCCCTCGGTCGCCAACTGGATGGCGGCACTGCTCACCGAGGCCGGCCTGCCCGACGGCGTCTTCAACGTCGTGCACGGTGACAAGGAAGCCGTCGACGCGCTGCTCGAGCACCCCGACGTCGCCTCGGTCTCGTTCGTCGGCTCGACCCCGATCGCCCAGTACGTCTACGAGAAGGGCACGGCGTCCGGCAAGCGGGTGCAGGCGCTGGGCGGTGCGAAGAACCACATGCTGGTGCTGCCCGACGCCGACCTCGACCTCGTCGCCGACGCCTGCGTGAACGCCGGCTTCGGCTCCGCGGGCGAGCGGTGCATGGCGATCTCCGTCGTGCTCGCGGTCGACCCGGTGGGTGATGCGCTGATCGAGAAGATCACCGACCGGATGGGCAAGCTCGTCACCGGCGACGGTCGCGGCGCGGCCGACATGGGCCCGCTGATCACCCGGGAGCACCGCGACAAGGTGGCCGGGTACCTCGACGTCGCTCCGGCCGACGGTGCGACCGTCGTCGTCGACGGCCGCGAGACCCAGATCGACGGCGCGGCCGACGGCTTCTGGCTCGGTCCGTCGCTGGTCGACCACGTTCCTACCGACTCGCGCGTCTACACCGAGGAGATCTTCGGCCCGGTGCTCTCCATCGTGCGGATCGCCTCCTACGCCGAGGGGGTGGAGCTGATCAACTCCGGGCCTTACGGCAACGGCACCGCGATCTTCACCAACGACGGCGGCGCCGCGCGGCGCTTCCAGCGCGAGGTCGAGGTGGGCATGGTCGGCATCAACGTGCCGATCCCCGTGCCGGTCGCCTACCACTCCTTCGGTGGCTGGAAGGCCTCGATCTTCGGAGACGCCAAGGCCTACGGCCCGCACGGCGTGGACTTCTTCACCCGTGAGAAGGCCGTGACCGCGCGGTGGCTCGACCCCGCCACGCACGGCGGGATCAACCTGGGGTTCCCACAGAACACCTGACGCCCCGTCGTCCCGCACCACGAGCCGCCCGGGCCGGGGTGCGGGGCGCTGGCGGACGCCGAGCCGCCTGGCCGATCGGTCACACCTCACCGTCCCGGAGAACCATTTCCCCCGACGACGGTGGTCGTCGTCTTCGCTGCGTGGTGAGGTAGGAGCATGGGCCAGCCTGCTCCCGTCGTCGGCGGGCGCGGTCTGCACGTCCGCTTCGGCGAGGTCGAGGCCGTCGCCGGCGTCGACCTCACCGCCGATGCCGGGCAGTCGACGGCGCTGCTCGGACGCAACGGCGCCGGCAAGTCGACGACGATGCGGGTGCTCGCCGGCGTCGTCCCCCCGACCGCCGGCTCCGTGCGCGTGGCGGGGTTCGACGCGCGGCACGACCCGCTGCGCGTCAAGCAGGCCGTCGGGTACTGCCCTGACGTCGGCGGCCTCGTGCCCCGAGCGACTCCGTGGGAGCACCTGCAGTTGGCGGCCCGGCTGCGCCGGATGCCGGCCTGGGAGGACCGGGCCCGCACGCTGCTGGAGCGATTCGAGCTCGGCGACGTCGCCCACCGCGTGACCGCCGGCTTCTCCCACGGGATGGGCCGCCGCCTCTCGGTGCTGCTCGCGGCCTTCCACGAGCCCGTCGTCCTGTTGCTCGACGAGCCCTTCGACGGCGTCGACCCGATCGGCGTCGAGGCGACCCTGGAGGAGATCAACGACGCACGCGCGCGAGGCGCCTGTGTGCTGGTCTCGACCCACTTGCGCGAGCTCGCCGTCGAGGCGTGCACGAACGTCAGCGTGCTGCGCGGCGGCGCCCAGGTCGCCACGATGAGCGCTGCGGAGATGAGCGGCGAGGAGGGCGCTCGTGCCTACCGCGGTCTCCTCGACTGACGCGCGGCCGGCACCGACCCGACGCGACACCCCCGGCCGGACGGCCGACGCCGTCCGCGCGGTGGTCGACGTCGGGCACCTGCTGCGGTTCCGGATGGCGAGCACGCGCCGCCGCGCGACGTCACTGATCGCGGCCCTGGCGCTCCTGGGCCTGACGGCGGCCGTGGCCGTCGTACCCGCGTTCCTCCCCGGTGCGGGTGAGAGCGGCCAGGCGTTCGACCTGCTGCTGATCCTGCCCACGGCACTCGCGGGCTTCCTGATCCTGGCCGTGGTGTCGGCGACGGCGTCCGGGGGCGGCCGCGAACTGATCGCCCGTGACCCGGCGTCGGTGTTCCCCGTCAGCCCGACGACCGACCATCTCGGCGCGCTGCTGCTGGCACCGCTCAACATCGCCTGGTTGATGCAGGCGTGGGGCCTGCTCGGCATGACGGCGTTCGCGGTCGGCGTCGACGACCTGGGTACCGCTCAACCGATCGTGGTGATGTGGCTGACCGCGGGAACCGCGGTGGCCCAGGTGCTCGCGTGGACGCTCGAGGGTGTGCGCCGGGTGCCTCACGGCATCGGCATCGTGCGCGGGCTGACGATTCTGTTCTTCGGCATCGCGCTGGGGCTTCAGATCACTGACCAGCTGCTCACCGCCTTCGACCAGGTGCCGACCCGCGAGGTCGTCGTCGGCATGGTCTCCGGCTTCGGTGCGCGGTGGGTGCTGACGCTCGGTGCGATCGTGGCGGCCTTCCTGATCGCGGTGGCGCTCGGAGCCGTGCCGGCCACGATCGCCTCCCGGCGCGTCCCGCGCGACGAGCTGCGTGTCGAGGCGGGCCGGTATCCGGCCCGGCGCACGCCGCGCACCCTGCGGGGAATGCTGATCCGCATCGACCGGGCCTCGGTGTGGCGCGCAGTGCCGATGCGTCGTGGCGTCGCGGTGCTGGCGCTGGGGCCGGGTCTGGTCGCCGTGCTCGGCGACCTCGGCTGGTCCGACACGATGATCCTGCCCGGTCTCGTCGCCTCGGGCGGTGCACTGCTGTACGGCGTGAACGCGTGGTGCCTGGACTCCCGGGGCGCGTTGTGGCGCGAGAGCCTCCCCGCGCCCCCGGCTGCCGTCTTCGACGCGCGCGCCTTCGTGCTCGGCGAGCTCCTGCTCGCCGGATCGTTGGTCACCGTGGCGATCGCCGCAGTGCGTGCGGGCATGCCGACCTCGGTGGAGGCGACGGCGCTCGCGGTGACGCTGCTCGTGGTGACCGTGCAGGTCGTCGCCGCGGCGATGCGCTGGTCGGCGGCCCGGCCCTATGCCACCGACCTTCGTTCCTCCCGCGCGACGCCGGCGCCGCCGGCCGTGATGGTGGGTTATTCCGCAAGGTTGGCCATCTCCACGACGATGACCGGCTTGGTCTTCTCACTCCTCTCTCGGGCCGAGGACGCGACCATCGCAGTGCTCCTCGCCGTCACCATGTGCTGCTGGTCGGGCTTCCGCTTGGCCCGCACCCGGCGTCGCTGGTGCGATCCCTCCGAGCGCGCCCGCGTGGTCATGACGGTCGCCGCCTCCTGAGGCTCTCCCGGTGGTCGGGAGGTCGCTCTGTGACCGTCACGAGGCCCCTTGGCAGGATGTGCCCATGGGTCAGCTCCTCCTCGTGCGGCACGGCCAGGCCTCGTTCGGAGCGGCCGACTACGACGTGCTGTCCGACGTCGGCTGGGAGCAGGGCCGCGCTCTCGGCACCTGGCTGCGGGAGGCCGACCTCGCCCCGACGACGTTGATCCGCGGCGACATGCGACGCCACCGCGAGACCCTGGAGGCGATCCTCGACGGCGCGGGCTGGGCGGGATCCGATGTCGCCGATCAGGTGCAGGTCGACGCGGACTGGAACGAGTTCGACCATGTCGCGCTGGTGAGCTCCTTCCCCGAGCTTCCGCCCGGGGAGCTGGACCGTCGGGCGTTCCAGCACGTGTTCGAGCAGGCGACGGCGGCCTGGATCGCCGGCACCTTCCCGGCGGAGGGAGCGGGGGAGACCTTCGCCGACTTCGTCGCCCGGGTGCGTTCCGCACTCGGGCGCGCGGCCGAGCGAGCGGGTTCGGGCCAGACGGCGGTGGTCGTCACCTCGGGCGGCGCGATCGCCGTCGCGGCCTCCCTGCTCGTGGGCGGTGACGACCCGGCGACCGTCGGTGCGCTGTGGTCGCGTTTCAACACCGTGATCGCGAACTCCTCGGTGACACGCGTCGTCGTCGGCCCCCGTGGCCCCCGACTCCTCACCTTCAACGAGCACGCCCACGCCGTCGGCTCGTTGCTCACCTACCGCTGAACCACCGCCGTCCCCGGACGTGCGTCCACGGGGCGCGTCGATTGAGGGAGCGGTGCCCGGGAGAGGGTTTGCCCGGTCGCGGTCGGGCGAGCGGTGACCTAGAGAGGAAACTCAGACTCAGTTCCCGCACTGCCTCACCGCTCGGCCTCGGGAGACGCGTCGAAGCCGCAGTAGCTCACCGCTCCGGCGCCGCGGCGTGCGTGCCCAGGTCGATCCACGGCCTGGCAGAGCCGTGAGCGAACCCTGATCGAGCACAGGATGCCGATACCCGGGACGCTCCACAGCCCCACGGCGGGATGCCGGCGTCGGACGGCGCGCACCCATGGGATCGGCACATGCGTCCGATCCCCGAGGAACTCACGACAGGCCCCTTCACCTACGCCACCGCCGCCCTGCACGGCGTCCCGGGGCACATGCTGACGGGGCGTCGATTCACGCGCATCTATCCGCGGGTATGGCGCTGGACAGGGCTCGAGCTCACGCATCGACAGCAGATCGAGGCCGCGCGGCTGGCGTTGCCCGCGGACGCGAGGCTCACCGGAATCACCCGGCTGCAGATTGCCGGTTTCAACGGCGGGCCGCTGACCCCGTTGCGCTTCGTCGTCGCCCGCGACCACCACATCTCGCTCGACGGCATCTTTCTGCACCGCACCAAGCGGCTCCCACCTACGGACGAGGTAGGCGTGACTCCGGCGGCAGCGTTCGTCGCCTACTGCGGCCTGGCGCGTGTCATCGACGTGATCCAAGCGGGGGATTGGTTGCTGGCCCAGGGCCTCATGACCACCACCGAGCTCGGGTTGCTGGTGACAGAGGCGCCCTGGCGGGCCGGGGCTCATCAGGCCGGCTGGGTCCTCCGGCGCCTGCGACCGGGTGTCGCCTCCCGATCGGAGTCGGTGGTGAGGACCTTGCTCGACTTCGCCGGCGTCGAGGTCCCCGAGGTGAACGGCGCCCTGGTGCTGGACGGGCGCGAGCTGCATTCAGACCTGCTCTATCGACGTTGGGGACTCGTGATCGAGTTCGAGGGACGGCAGCACCAGGCCGACCGGGTCCAGTACCTCAACGATCTTGGGCGCTACGCCCGGTATCGGGACCACGGGCTGGAGTACCTGCAGCTGACCGGAGAGGATCTACGGACTCCCCAGCATCTGGTCCGTCGTGTGCACCGGGCGCTCGTTCGTCGTGGGTATGACGGAGCTCAGCCCGACTTCGGTGGCGCATGGCGCCAGCTGTGGCGCTCGGTGACGGCGGCCGCCGGCCCGCGCCCCGATCGCGCCGACCTGAGTCGGGCCTCGGCCTAGTTCGCTTGGTCGCTGCGTGCTCCGTCGCCGCTGTCGGCGCGGTATGGGCTGAGTGGGCGGTGAGATGCGGAGGATTCCGCCGGGTTCTTACCTGGGAGCGGTGAGCTACAGAGGAATCGCCGACCCAGAACCCTCTGTGGGTCACCGCGCCCCGGGCCGGCGTCGGGCTGAAACCTCTGCAGGTCACCGCTCGACCGGAGGGCGACGCCCACGGCTAACGTCGCGGCGTGGACAGTCAGCTCGTGAACGCGATCGTCGCGATCGCGCTCGGATCGGTGGCAGCGATCGTGCTGCTCGTGCCGACGGCCGCCTATCAGTACCGGCTGGACGGCAAGCTGCAGCCGAAGGACCTGGCCGTCCTGCTGTCGGGAGCGGTCTACGGGCTGAGCCTGTGGACCTACACGTTGCTCCCGATGCCCGAGCCCGGCGAGTTCGCCTGCAAGGGCCGCCAACTCGATCTGTTCGGGTCCATCCGTCCGATCTTCAGCGACTACCCCGGTGGGCCGCTGGGGCTGTTGCGCGATCCGGCGTTCATGCAGGTCGCCCTGAATGTGGTGCTCTTCGTACCCCTGGGCTACTTCCTGCGCGTGATCCTCAAGCGGGGCGTCGTGACAGCGGCGGTGATCGGACTCGCGACGTCGCTGCTCATCGAGACCACCCAGGCCACCGGCGTCTGGCACCTCTACGACTGCGCCTACCGCCTCTTCGACGTCGACGACCTCGTCGTGAACACCCTCGGCGCGATCGGCGGATCGCTGCTCTCCTGGCTCTTCCTGGACCGACGCGACGACACGACGCCGCCGCTGCCGACGTCGATCACCCTCGGCCGACGTCTGATGGGCATGGTCAGCGACGTCCTGTTCGCGGTGCTCCTCGGTGCCGCGGTGGCCGCGGCCTATCGAGGCTGGATGGTCTACGGCCCGGGCAGCGGCGGCGACGGCGTGGACCGCGGCGTCCAGACGATGCTGCTGCTCGGCGTGCCCTGGTCGATCGAGGTGCTCAGCGTGCTGGTGAGCGGACGCACGATCGGCGAGCACGTCGTGGCGGTGCGGGCGCTCGCGCGCAGGCCGGCCGCCGTCGGCCGCTCGCGCGCGATCAAGCTGCTCACCGGGGTGACGCCGTTCTACTCGGCGCTCGCGCTGGGCGTGCTCTCGGTGCCGGTGATGCTGACGTACCTGGCGGTCCTGGCCGCGGTGAACCTCGGCGCTGCCTGGGTGACCGAGCAGCATCGGGGAATGAGCCACGTGCTCGCCGACATGGATCTGCGGATCGCCCGCGAGGAGGCGTTCGGCGCGACGGAGCGCACATGACGACACCGCCGACAGGCAGCAACAAAAAGTCAGGCTTGACTGTTTGTTAGACACGGCGGCAGAGTGACGCCGTGCCCGCTGCGACCCGCGTCACCCAAGAGGAGCGCACCCGCCTGATGCGGGCGCGGCTGCTGGAGGCCACCGTCGAGTTGCTCGTCGAACGCGGGTTCGCCGGGACGACGACCACGTTGGTCTCCGAGCGGGCCGGCGTGAGTCGGGGGGCGCAGCTGCACCACTTCCCGAGCAAGAACGCCCTCGTGCTGGCCGCGGTCGGCCACCTCACCGAGCAACGCGGGCGCGACCTGGCCGCCGCCGCCGCTGAGTTGCCCAGCGGGCCGCGCCGCACGCGCGCCGTCCTGGAGATGCTGGCAGCGCACTTCACCAGCCCCGTCTTCACCGCGGCCCTCGAGCTCTGGGTCGCCGCGCGCACCGACGCGGCGCTGCTGGCCGCCGTCGCGCCGCTGGAACAGCGCGTGGGACGCGAGGCGCACCGGCTCACCGTCGACGTGCTCGGCGCCGACGAGCGTCGACCGGGAACCCGCGAGCTGGTGCAGGCCACCCTCGACCTGGTGCGCGGTCTCGGCCTCGCGTCCACCATCAGCGACGACACCCGCCGTCGTCGCCGCATCCTCGACGAATGGGCCCGCGTGCTCGACGACCGCCTCCACCGGAAGGACGCCTGATGCCCACCGTGCTCGACGAACTCCTCGCCGACCTGACCGACGAGAGCGATCGGCTCCGCGCCGTCGTCGCCGGACTGCCCGACGACGGCGAGGGGTGGCGCCTCGCGACCCCCGCGGCCGGATGGGACGTCGCCGCGCAGATCGCCCACCTGATGTGGACCGACGAGGTCGCCGCGCTCGCCGCGCACGCGCACGCCGATCAGGCGCCCTGGGACGCGATCGTGCTCACCGCGATGGCCGACCCCACCGGCTTCGTCGACACCTGCGCCCTGGAGCTCGCCGCGCTCGACGCCGCCACCTTGCTGCAGCGATGGGACGCCGCACGGCCCGCCCTCGGCGAGGCGCTGCGGCAGGTGCCGGAGGGTCAGAAGATGCCGTGGTTCGGCCCGCCGATGTCGCCGACCTCGATGGCCACCGCCCGATTCATGGAGACCTGGGCGCACGCGCTCGACGTCTACGAGGCGCTCGGCGTCGACGCCGAGCACACCGACCGGATCAAGCACGTCGCCCACATCGGCGTGCGCACCCGCGGGTTCTCCTTCGTCACCAACGGTCTCGACGTGCCCGACGTCGAGCCGCGGATCGAGCTGACAGCGCCGAGTGGCGCCGTCTGGAGCTGGGGCCCCGACGATGCGGCGGAGCGGGTCGACGGCTCTGCTGTGGACTTCTGCCTCCTGGTGACTCAGCGCGTCCACCGCGCCGACACCGACCTGGTGGCGACGGGACCGGGTGCCGATGCGTGGCTCGACATCGCCCAGTGCTTCGCCGGGCCCCCTGGTGCGGGGCGCGAGCCCGGGCGTGACGGTGGAGCGGAGGGCGGTCGATGACGACGTCGGACTCGGGGGGTTTCGAGACGCTCGCTGGCGCTCGCTCCTCAACCACCGGGGGGACGGTCATCGAGCCTGTCGAGATGGGGGTCTCGGCAAGCTCGACCACCGGGGGGACGGCCGGCGGAGTGATCCGGGTCGCCAACTGCTCGGGCTTCTACGGCGACCGCCTCCGCGCGATGCGTGAGCAGCTCGAGGGTGGGCCGCTGGACGTCGTCACCGGCGACTACCTCGCCGAGCTCACCATGCTGATCCTGGGCAAGGACACGATGAAGGACGCCCGCCTCGGATACGCGCGCACCTTCGTCACGCAGGTGGAGGACTGCCTTGGCCTGGCGCTGGAACGTGGCGTGAAGATCGTCAGCAACGCCGGCGGACTCAACCCGTCCGGGCTCGCCGACCGACTGCGCGAGGTCGCCCGGGGTCTCGGTCTGGACCCCGCCATCGCTCACGTCGAGGGCGACGACCTCCGTTCACGCGCCGCCGAGCTCGGCCTGGACGGCGCGCTCACCGCCAACGCCTATCTCGGCGGCTTCGGCATCGCCGCCGCCCTGCGCGAGGGCGCCGACATCGTCGTCACCGGCCGCGTCACCGACGCCTCGGTCGTCGTCGGTCCGGCCATCGCGCATTTCGGATGGACGCCGCGCGACTACGACGCCCTGGCGGGAGCCGTCGTCGCCGGACACGTCATCGAGTGCGGCACTCAGGCGACGGGTGGCAACTTCTCCGGCTTCACCTCGCTGCCGATGGCGGCGCTCGGCAGTCCGCTCGGATTCCCGATCGCCGAGATCGCCGCCGATGGCTCCAGCGTCATCACCAAGCACGAGGGCACCGGGGGCGCCGTCACCGTCGACACCGTCACCGCCCAGCTGGTCTATGAGATCCAGTCCACGCGCTACCTGAACCCCGACGTCACCACGCAGCTGGACTCCCTCCAGCTCACCCAGGACGGCGACGACCGCGTCGCGATCACGGGCGTGCGGGGCGACGCGCCGCCCGAGACGCTCAAGGTCTGCGTCAACTCCCTCGGCGGGTTCCGCAACTCGATGGAGCTGGTGCTCACCGGGCTCGACATCGAGGCCAAGGCCGACTGGGTGCAGTCCCAGCTCGACGGCGCGTTCAGTGCCGCCGAGGTCGTGTGGACCCGGTCCTCCCTCCCACCGGCCGACGCCGACACCGAGGAGGGCGCCTCGACCCTGCTGCGCGTCACCGTCAAGGATCCCGAGGCGGGCCCCTGCGGCAAGGCGTTCACCGCGCCCTTGGTGGAGATCGCCCTCGGGTCGTACCCGGGCTTCACGATGACGACGCCTCCCGGGCCACCGTCGCCGTTCGGCGTCTACCGGGCCGCCTACGTCCCGCGCGACGCCGTGGAGCACACGGTGGTGCACCCGGACGGACGCCGCGAGGTGATCGCCGACCCCACCGACTTCGGTGCCGTCGCCGACGGACTCGGCCGCCGCCCCTCGCCGTACCCGGCACCGATCGACTCGATCACGCGCCGGATGCCGCTGGGCACCTTCGTACATGCCCGGTCGGGCGACAAGGGCGGCGACGCCAACCTCGGCTTGTGGGTCGCCCACGACGGCAGCAGCGACGAGACCTACACCGCGCGCGTCACCTGGCTCACCAAGCTGATCACGCCGCGCAAGGTCCGGGAGCTGATCCCCGAGGCGGCCGATCTGCCCGAGGACGCCGTCGACGTCTACGTGCTGCCGAACCTCGGTGGCGTCAACGTCGTGATCCGCGGGCTCCTCGGCGACGGCGTCGCGGCATCGACCCGGTTCGACCCTCAGGCCAAGGGCCTGGGGGAGTGGGTGCGCTCGCGCATCGTGCACGTGCAGGACCACCTGGTGTGACCGCCCTCGACGAGGAGAACAAGCTGATGAGCGAGAACAATCAGATCAGGGACCTCGGGGCCGAGTTCACGCGCCGCGAGATCGCCCCGCACCTGGACCAGTGGGAGGACGACGGCGTCCTGCCGCGGAGCCTCCACCAGGCCGCCGCCAAGCAGGGCGTGCTCGGGGTCGGCTTCCCGGTCGAGGCGGGCGGCGAGGGCGGCGACCTGATGGACGTCACGGACCTGCAGGAGGGCATGTTCGCCGCAGGTGCGTCGTCCGGCCTGATGGCCGCGCTCTTCACCCACGGCATCGCGCTGCCGCACATGGTGGCCGCGTTCGAGAAGTCCGGTGATGCGGCGTCGACGTCGCTGGTCGACCGCTTCGTGCGCCCGACCCTCGCCGGCGACCTGATCGGCTCGCTCGCCGTCACCGAGCCCGGCGGCGGATCCGACGTCGCGCGTGTCCGCACGACGGCGGTGCGCGAGGGCGACGAGTACGTGATCAACGGCGCGAAGACCTTCATCACCTCCGGCACCCGGGCCGACTTCGTCACCACCGCGGTGCGCACCGGCGACGCCGGGCACGGCGGTATCAGCCTGATCGTCGTCGAGACCGATCGCCCCGGCTTCGGCGTCGACCGCCGGCTGCGCAAGATGGGCTGGCACTGCTCCGACACCGCCGAACTCTCCTACGTCGACGTGCGGGTCCCGGTCGAGAACCTGGTGGGCACCGAGAACCACGGCTTCTACCAGATCGCCGAACAGTTCGTCGTCGAGCGGATCGGTCTCGCCGTGCACGCCTACGGCATCGCAGGCCGGGCGCTCGAGCTGACCGCCGCGTACTGCCGCGACCGCGAGACGTTCGGCAAGCCCTTGATCGCCAACCAGGTGGTGCGGCACAAGCTGGTCGAGATGCGGCGCCAGGTCGAGGTCTCCCGCGTCTACGCCCGCGACGTCGTCCGGCGTCACCTCGCAGGCGAGAGCGTGATCGCGGAGGCCTGCCTGGCCAAGCAGACGGCGTGCGACGCCGCGACCTACGTCGTCGACGAGGCGGTGCAGCTGCACGGCGGCACCGGCTACATGAACGGCACCGAGGTCGAGCGGCACTACCGCGATGCCCGGATCCTGCCCATCGGAGGAGGAGCGACCGAGGTGTTGACCGATCTCGCCGCGAAGTTGCTGGGGTACGCGTCATGACCGCCACCACGGTGGTCGAGATGCCGGCCGCTCTGCGGTCTGCCTCGGAGACGCTCATGACGACAGGAGGCTCCACGCGATGACGACGAATCGCCAAGCACTGCTGGAGAAACTCGATCAGCTGGAGGCCGAGCACGCGAAGGCGATCGCCGGCGGCGGTGAGCGTGCGGTCGAGAGGCACCGCAAGCGCGGCAAGCTGATGCCGCGCGAGCGCATCGAGCTGCTCATCGACGAAGGCTCGGCCTTCCTGGAGCTGAGCCCGCTGGCGGGCTGGGGTTCCGACTTCACCGTGGGCGCCTCCGTGGTCACCGGCATCGGCGTCGTCGAAGGCGTCGAGTGCTTGATCACGGCCAACGATCCGTCGGTGAAGGGCGGCGCCTCGAACCCGTGGACGGTCAAGAAGATATTCCGCGCCTCCCAGATCGCGGAGGAGAACGGTCTGCCGACGATCTCGCTGGTGGAGTCGGGTGGTGCCGATCTGCCCACGCAGAAGGAGATCTTCATCCCCGGAGGCAAGCTCTTCCGCGACATCACTCGCGCCAGCGCCCGGAAGGAGCCGACCATCGCGCTGGTCTTCGGCAACTCCACGGCCGGCGGCGCCTACGTGCCCGGCATGAGCGACTACACCGTGATGGTGCGCAACCAGGCCAAGGTGTTCCTGGGGGGCCCGCCACTCGTGAAGATGGCCACCGGCGAGGAGTCCGACGACGAGTCCCTGGGCGGCGCGGAGATGCATGCTCGCACGTCGGGTCTGGCCGACTACCTCGCCGAGGACGAGCTCGACGCGATCCGGATCGGACGTCGGATCGTGGCGCGGCTCAACCGGGAGAAGGCGGGCCGCGCGGCAGTGATCGACGTCAGCGAACCCGATGCCAACCCCGAGGAGCTGCTCGACCTCATCCCCAGTGACCTCAAGGAGCCCTTCGATCCGCGCGAGGTGATCGCCCGCGTGGTCGACGGCGTCTCGGGCGACAACGCCGTCGCGTTCGACGAGTTCAAGCCGCTCTACGGCACCTCGCTCGTCACCGGCTGGGCACGCCTGCACGGGTTCCCGATCGGCATCCTCGCCAATGCCCAGGGCGTGCTGTTCAGCGCGGAGGCGCAGAAGGCCACCCAGTTCATCCAGCTCGCGAACCAGAGCGACACCCCGCTGCTGTTCCTGCACAACACCACCGGCTACATGGTCGGCAAGGAGTACGAGCAGGGCGGCATCATCAAGCACGGCGCGATGATGATCAACGCGGTCTCCAACTCCACCGTGCCGCACCTGAGCGTGATCATGGGCGCCTCCTACGGTGCCGGCAACTACGGCATGAACGGTCGCGCTTTCGACCCGCGCTTCCTCTTCACCTGGCCCTCGGCCAAGTCGGCGGTGATGGGCCCCGCGCAGTTGGCCGGCGTCCTCTCGATCGTCGCCCGGGCGGCGGCAGAGTCGAAGGGGCAGGCCTACGACGAGGACGGCGACGCCGCGATGCGCACGATGGTGGAGTCGATGGTGGAGGAGCAGTCCCTGCCGCATTTCCTCTCCGGGATGCTCTACGACGACGGCGTGATCGACCCTCGCGACACCCGGACCGTGCTGGGCATCTGCCTGTCGGTGATCGCCAACAAGCCCATCCGCGGCACCGACCGGTTCGGGGTGTTCCGACCGTGATCGATCGAGCGGCAGCTCTGCGAGGAACGAGCAGAGGTGCGAGTGAGACGAGGTTGAGCGAACCCTGCGACCGAGGAACGAGGTCGCCACGGGTGAGTCGAAACCCAGCGAGAGACGAGGAGTCAGCATGATCAGGCGCTTGATGGTCGCCAACCGCGCCGAGATCGCCAGCCGGGTCTTCCGCACCTGCCGTGAGCTGGGCATCGAGACCGTCGCCCTGCACTCCGACGCCGACGCCGCCCTGCCCTATGTGCGCGAGGCTGACTACGCCGTCCGGCTCCCCGGGAACACCCCGGGCGAGACCTACCTGGACGCCGACGCGGTCATCGCCGCGGCGCAGCGCGCCGGGGCCGACGCGATCCATCCCGGCTACGGCTTCCTCAGCGAGAACGCCGCTTTCGCGCGCGCCGTCGAGGCGGCCGGCATCACCTGGGTCGGCCCGACACCGACCTCGATCGAGCAGATGGGCTCCAAGATCGGCTCCAAGGAGCTGATGCGTGCCGCCGGCGTGCCGGTGCTGGAGGCGCCCGAGTCACCCACCGACGCCGACCTCCCGTTGCTGGTGAAGGCCAGCGCCGGTGGGGGAGGGCGCGGCATGCGGGTGGTGCGGACCCTCGCCGACCTCGACTCCGAGGTCGAGCGCGCCTCGGCCGAGGCGGCGTCCGCGTTCGGCGACGGCACCGTGTTCGTCGAGCCCTATGTCGAGCGGGGCCGGCACGTCGAGGTGCAGGTCGTGGGCGACGGCCGCGGCGGAGTCGCGGTCTTCGGAGAGCGTGACTGCTCGGTGCAACGCCGCCACCAGAAGGTCGTCGAGGAGGCGCCCGCGCCGAACCTTCCCGACGACGTGCGTGCGGCGTTGCACGAGGCCGCTCGGGCGGCTGCCGCGGCGGTGGACTACCGCGGCGCCGGCACCGTGGAGTTCCTCTACGACCCCGACACCGAACGCTTCTACTTCCTGGAGATGAACACCCGTCTCCAGGTCGAGCACCCCGTCACCGAGCTGGTGCACGACGTCGACCTGGTGGCGGCTCAGCTCGCCGTCGCCGAGCGCGGTGAGCTGCCCGCTCCGGTGGTTGCGGAGCGAGGAACGAGCGGCCTTCCGGTGGTTGAGGAGCGAGGAACGAGCGTCCTTCCGGTGGTTGAGGAGCGAGGAACGAGCGTCTCGAAACCCACCGGGCATGCCATCGAGGTGCGGCTCTACGCCGAGGACCCCGACGCCGACTACCAGCCGCAGAGCGGGCGACTGACGACGTTCGAGTTCCCGGTCGAGGACGGCGTCCGGATCGACGCCGGCTTCGAGTCCGGCTCGGAGGTCTCGACCTACTACGACGCGATGCTCGCCAAGGTCATCGTGTGGTCGCCGACGCGGGAGCAGGCGATCCGCAAGCTCGCCGGCGTCCTCCGTCGTGCCCGCATCCACGGCCTCGCCACGAACCGCCAGCAGCTGTCGGCGATCCTGGCCGCGCCGGCGTTCGTGGACGGGACGATGACCACCGCACTCCTCTCCGCCCCACTGGCCCCCGGCGATGCGACGCCGCCGCCGGAGGTGGCCGACCTCGTGGCCGCCGTCGCGCTGGCGGAGTGGCGGCGCGAGCGACGCACGACGCAGGCGGGCATCCCGGTGGCGTGGCGCAACGTGGCGAGCCAGCCCCAGCGGACGACGTTCGATCTCGGCGGCGAGGAGCGCACCGTCGAGTGGTTCGGCGGCCGCGACGGCTACCGGGCCGCCGACGAGCGCGTCGCCGTGGTCACGGCGTCCTCGTCCGCCGTCACCGTCGAGGTCGACGGCGTGCGCACGAGCGCCCCGGAGCTCGTCGACGACGGCGGCATCGGGATCCCCCAGGTCGTGCACGTCGATCTCCCGGGTGGGTCGGTGAGTGCCCGGGTGGTGCCGCGCTTCGTCGATCCGGCGGACGCCGTGGCGAGTGGCAGCCTGCTGGCCCCGATGCCAGGAACCGTCGTGCGGGTCGCCGTCGAGCAGGGCCAGCAGGTCGCTGCGGGCGAGGTCGTCCTCGTCCTCGAGGCGATGAAGATGCAGCACAGCGTGACGGCGCCGACGGACGGCGTCGTGACACAGATCAGTGTCCAGACCGGTGCGCAGGTCGCCGCCGGTGAGGTGATGGCAGTGGTGGAGGAGACGGAATGAGCGGGTTCACCGAGACCGAGGAGCGCGCTGAGCTGCGCAAGCAGGTCGCCAAGCTGGCGTCGAAGTACGGACGCGATTACTTCGCGGCCAAGGCGCGGGCCGGGGAGAAGACCACCGACCTCTGGCTCGAGATCGGCCGCAACGGCTACCTCGGCATCAACATCCCCGAGGAGTACGGCGGTGGAGGCGGCGGTATCGGTGACATCGCCGCCGTGTGCGAGGAACTCGCCGCCCAGGGTTGCCCGCTGCTGCTCATGGTCGTCAGCCCGGCCATCTGCGGCACGATCATCTCCCGCTACGGCACCGAGGAACAGAAGCAGCGCTGGCTGCCCGGCATCTGCGACGGCACCAGCACGATGGCGTTCGCGATCACCGAGCCCGACGCCGGCACCAACACCCACAACATCACCACCACGGCCCGTCGCGACGGTGACGGCTGGGTGCTGAACGGGCGCAAGATCTGGATCTCGGGCGTCGACGAGGCCGACAACGTCCTCGTCGTCGCGCGCACCGAGGACGCCAAGACCGGCAAGATCAAGCCGGTGCTGCTGGTGGTGCCGACTGATGCCGAGGGCTTCGAGGCGAACGCCATCCCGATGGAGATCGTCTCGCCGGAGAACCAGTTCCAGGTGTTCATCGACGACGTGCGACTCCCGGCCGACGCCCTCGTGGGCGACGAGAACGGCGGGTTGGTGCAGTTGTTCGCCGGACTCAACCCCGAGCGGATCATGGCGGCCTCGTTCTCCCTCGGGCTGGCGCGCTACGCCCTCGACCGGGCGTCGGCCTATGCCAAGGAGCGCGCGGTGTTCGGCGTCCCGATCGGCGCGCACCAGGCGATCGCGCACCCGCTGGCGCAGAGCCACATCGAGATCGAGATGGCCCGTCTGATGACGCAGAAGGCCGCCGCGTTGTACGACGCGGGCGATGAGATGGCGGCGGGCGAGGCCGCCAACATGGCGAAGTACGCGGCTGCCGAGGCAGCATGCGACGCCGTCGACCGGGCGGTGCAGACTCATGGTGGCAACGGCGCCAGCCAGGAGTACGGCATGGCCGGCCTGCTGGTCGCCACCCGCGTGGGCCGGATCGCGCCGGTAAGCCGCGAGATGATCCTGAACTTCGTGGCGATGCACTCCCTGGGGCTGCCCAAGTCCTACTGAGGGCGCGAGACTGCCCCCATGGACGGGTTCGAGGCACTGCGCACACACCATCCCGCCGCCGCAGCGGCCGCGGGACGGCTCGACGCGAGTGCGACGGCGTTCGTGGGTGCGTCCGGCGACCTGTTGGAGCACCCCGACGTCGTCGCGTTCGCCGAACAGTTCTCGGTGGACGTGACCGGCATCGAGGAACGCCAACGAGCGGCGTTCCTCGCGGCCACAGGGGTGCACGCCTTCGAGGTCGTCCAACTCCTCTACGTCCGAGATCAGCTCCCGCGGCTCCGCGTGGCCCTGGAGGCGGTGTTCGGCGAGGGGGCGTGGTGGCCCGACGCGCCGGAGCCCGCCGCCGACCTGTGGCCCGCCATCGAGGACTTCATGATCGCCGTGGCTCGGTGCATGCTGCTCGATCCGGTCGTCACCGAGGTGGTCCGGCTGCGCGGCGCGCGCCAGCACGCCTGTCGGCTCTGCATGTCGCGACGCAGTGTCGCGGCGATCGACGCCGGCGCGGATGAGGCGACCTTCGCCGCGCTCGACGAGTGGCCCGAGTCGGACCTCCCGGCCGGCACGACCGCCGCTCTGGGGCTGGTGGACGCCATGATCTGGACCCCGACGGCCATCCCGGTCGAGACGGTCGCGGCGCTGCGGGCCGAGCTCGTGCCGGGTCAGATCGTCGAGGTCGCGCTCGACGTCGTGCGCAACGCGGCGAACAAGATCGCGGTCGCGCTGGGCGCCGACGCCCCCGAGGTCGACGGCGTCCAGCTCTTCGACCTCGATCCCGACGGCACCGTGCTGGTCCGCTGACGGCAGGTGCCTTCGCGGCGAGGGGGAGGGGCGGGAGGGTCGCCGAGAAGTAGGTTGAGCCCATGGGGGTCGTCGGGAGCGTGGACCGCACGCAGCGGCGTTTCACTCCGCTGGGCTTCCCCCTCGCCGTCATCTACAAGTTCTTCGACGACCAGGGCAACTACCTCTCGGCGGCGATCACCTACTACGCCTTCATCGCGATCTTCCCCCTGCTGCTCCTGGCCTCCTCCATCTTCGGCTTCATCCTGCAGGGCGATCCCGAGCTGCAGCAGCAGGTGCTGGACTCGGCGCTCGCGACGTTCCCGATCGTCGGCGACGAGCTCGGTCGGCCGCAGGGCCTGCAGGGTTCGACCGGTGCCGTCGTCGTCGGGGCGTTGGCGGCCCTCTACGGTGCACTCGGCCTCGGCCAGGCCATCCAGAACCTGATGGCGACGGCGTGGGCGATCCCGCGTAACAGCCGACCCAACCCGTTCCTGCTGCGGCTCAAGAGTCTGCTGCTGCTGATGTTCGCCGGCCTCGCCGTGCTCGCGCTCTCGGTCTTCTCCGCGCTCGGGTCCAACACCCAGGTCTTCGGCGAGTTCACCGACGGCGCGATCGGGTGGAGCATCCGCCTCGGCACGGTGCTCGTCGTCGCGCTCGTGCTGACCTCGCTCTTCCGCTTCGCCGCCGCCCGCCGCCACTCCTGGCGCAGCGCGGCCCCGGGGGGCTTCACCGTCGCGTTGCTGTGGCAGCTGCTGCAGTACATCGGCACGATCTACGTGACCAACGTGCTCACCGGACCGGCGAGCCTGAACAAGACCTTCGGCTTCGTCCTCGGTCTGATCGGCCTCATCTACATCGCCTCCGTGATGGCCGTGCTCGGCGTCCAGGTCAACGTCGTGCTCGCGCGACGGCTCTGGCCGCGGGCGCTGCTGACGCCGTTCACCGATGCGGTCGACCTGACCGACGCAGATCGGCGCGCCTATGCGATGTACGCGCAGATGCAGCGGCACAAGGGTTTCGAGACCGTGGTGGTGCGCTTCGACGGCCGCGACGGCGACACCCACGAGATCGTGCTGGAGCCCGACCGCAACAAGCCCGACCTGCGGGGAGCCTCGACGCCGGTGCCGGGCGAGCATGCCGCGCCGTCCGCGCCGTCCGCGCCGTCCGCCCCGCCGGCTGTCGACTGACTCGCGGCCGTCGCCGCCCGCCGCCCGTGGCTTGCGCTGAGGCGGCTCGGGTGGGGAGCGGTGAGTCACAGAGGATTCGCCGGCGTGTGGGCGTGGGGGCGGTGAGGTGCAGAGGAAATGCGCCCCGCGATACCTCAGGAGGTCACCGCCGCCCCCTCGGACGTCGGCGCGATACCTCAGTAACTCACCGCCCGCCCGGAGTGCGGCGGCCCAGTGCGACGGTCAGGCGCGCAGCCGAGAGCGCAGCGCGGCGAGGATGTCGTCGTCGAGGCCGAGGCCGTCGCGCAGGTAGCCGTCGAGCGAGCCGTACTCCGCATCCGCCGTGGTGTAGGCCGCGTCCAGGTAGGACAGGTCGGCGACCATGGTCGGCTCGAAGGTGGCGACGCGGTCGGGGCCGAGATGCTCGGCGACCAGGCCGAGGTACTTCTCGCGGGTGCCCGCCGACCGGTTGTTCGTCTCGAGGTAGTCCGTCTCGACGACGCCGCGCTCCACGCCCGCCACGTGCAGCATCAGCGCGGCGGCCCACCCGGTGCGGTCCTTGCCCGCGGTGCAGTGGAACAGCATCGGCGCGGACGACGTCGCGACGGCACGGAGGACCGTTGCGAACGACGTGCGGGCGTCGGGATCGGTGACGAAGCGGCGGTAGACCCCGATGATCGCGGCGCGCGCGGCTTCGGCGTCGGGCAGCTCGGCACCGGTGCCGGGCGGGATCCCCTTGATCTCGGCGTGAGTCCAGGTGGCGCCGGGGATCTCGATGTCGGGATGCGCCTCGACCTCGTAGTCGTCGCGCAGGTCGTAGATCGCGGCGATCCCCAGGTCCGCCAGCGTCGCGGCATCCTCGTCGAGGAGTTGCAGCTCGTTCGAGCGGTAGACCACGCCGCGGCGCAGTCCGGCGTCGGCGTCTGCCACATCACGGAAGTTGTCGGCCGAGGCGAGTCGGATCATCTCCTCGCCGAACTGCACGTCGTCGTGGCTCACGCCGAGGAGACTAGTTGCGAGCGGCAGACTTAGACGAGCTGAGGCGCTCGATCAGCGATAGGACGTACTGAATTCGATACACTCACCCCATGGGCGCGTCAGAGATGATGGAGACGATCCTGGTCCAGGGCCGGATCTCCAAGGCGGAGCTGTCCCGCCACTCGGGCGTCAGCAGGGCGTTGATCGATGCCTATCTCAAGGGCACCACGCAGCCGTCGCTCGCGCAGGTGGAACGACTGGCGAGGAGTGCGGGCCTCGAGATCGAGATCGTGCTCCGGCCGCGCCCGCAGCCGGTGCCGGCGGCGTTCATCGACGTGTTGGAGCTGGGGGAGCTCTTCCCCGCGCGCGACCGACCGCCGCTGGTCGACCTGTCCCCTGTCTGGAAGGCGGCTCGGGGTGCGTGAGCCGCATACACCGGCGCTGCTTCGCAAGCTGACGGCGGTCCACGACGCGCTGACCCAGGCGGGGATCCCGCACGCGATCGGCGGCGGCATCGCGTTGGCGTTCCACACCGCCCAACCGCGTTTCACCAACGACATCGACGTCAACGTCGCTGCGCCGAGCGCCACCCCGGAGGTCGTGCTCGGGGCGATGCCCGAGGGCGTCGTGATCCATGCGGCAGCGGCCGACGAGCTGCGAGAGTCAGACCAGGTGCGCCTGGTCTGGCCCGATCGCGGGCAGCGGCCCGAGGCGGGGACGCCGGTCGATCTCTTCCTCCCCGCGCATCCGACGTACCACCGCCTGGTCACCGATCGCGCCGAGCCGGTCGAGATCGGTGGCTCACGACTGCTCGTCATCTCTGCCACGGACCTGGTGGTTTTCAAGTCGCTCTTCGATCGCCCCAAGGACTGGGTCGACATCGCCGAGATGCTGGCCTTCGGCAAGGTCGACGTCGAGGAGGCGAGGCGGTGGCTCACGGAGTTCCTCGGCCCTGAGGACTCCCGGTGCGCCCGGTTGGACGCCGCGATCGAGGCCACGTCCCGCTGACGAAGCCCCACGCGGCGGTGGGCGCGCCCACCTCAGCCGCGCGGCGGCAGGGGCAGGAACATCGAGGTCCGCCGGGCGTAGGCGGGGTAGCCCGGTCGCTGCATCATGGTGCGCTCGAGCAACCGCGCGCCGGTGACCTGCACCAGGAAGAACGTCATCACGGCGGGGCAGAGCACCGTCGCGAGACCCACCTGCCAGCCGGCGCCGAGACCGGCGACGAGCCAGATGCCCCACCACACCGTCGCATCGCCGAAGTAGTTCGGGTGGCGGGTGTAGCGCCACAACCCGGTGTCCATCACCTGTGGCCGGGTCTCGCGCGGGAGCCGCTTGTATGCGGCGAGCTGACGGTCGCCGACGGTCTCGAAAGCCAGCCCCAGCGCCCACACCAGCACGCCGGCGACGACGGCGTACCGCCATCCGGACGCGGCCGAGGACGCCACCGCGCCGACCATCACCGGCACCGCGACGAACCACTGCGCCACCCCCTGCACCAGGAACACCCGGCGGACGGCGGTCGCCATGCCGACGTCGGCCAACGATCCGCCGAGCATCGCGGCGTAGCGCGGGTCCTCGGCACCGCCGTGCTCGCCGATCGCGCGCGACCGCACGTGCCACGCCAGCCGCAGCCCCCAGACCGCCACGAGTGCCGTCGTCAGCCAGATCCGCCAGGACTCGGCATCACCGACGACCGTGCCGAGCAGTGCCGCGAGGAGCGCCACCACCACGAAGCCCGCACCCCATGCGACGTCGACCACCGCGACCTTGCCGAGCTGACGGGCGCGCAGGGCGGCCGCCGTCATCGACAGTGCGACGGCGCCTGCGCCCAGACCGAGCGAGGCGAGGACCCAGTGACCGGTGATCTCCATCAGGCGATCATGGCTGACGCGGGCGCGACGAAGGGGTGATCGGCCCGCTCACCAGGTGCGGACGGCGGGCAGCGTGTGCTGGCCGCCCGGGCGCACCGAGAGGATCTGGTCGACGCCCATCCGCCCGTCGCGGAACGCCATCGAGCCACCGACGAGGTAGAGCCGCCACACGCGTACGACCTCCTCGCCCACCAACTCGGTGAGACGTTCGATGTTGGCCTCGAAGCGCTCGAGCCACCCCGCCACGGTGAGCACGTAGTGCTCGCGCAGCGCGTGGACGTCGCGGACCTCCAGGCCGCCGGCCTCGATCATCCCGACGGTCTCGCCGACCGGCCGCATGTACATGTCGGGCGCGATGAACGACTCGATGAACGGCCCGCCGCCGGGCCACTTGCCGGTGCGCGACATCTGCTGAATCAGCACGCGGCCGCCCGGCTTGACCGCCCGCCGCAGCACCTCGACGTAGGTCGGGTAGTTGCGCTGCCCGACGTGCTCGCCCATCTCGATCGAGCCGACCGCGTCGAAATGGTCGCGCTCAGGCACCTCGCGGTAGTCCTGCAGCCGGATCTCGACCCTGCCCTCGAGGCCGCGTTCGGCGATCCGGGCGTCGATGAACTTCTTCTGCTCCGCCGCGATCGTCACGCCGACGACCTGGGCGCCGAAGTGCTCGGCCGCGTGCAGCGAGAGCGATCCCCAGCCGCAGCCGACGTCGAGGAAGCGCATGCCCGGCTCGAGGCCGAGCTTGGTGCACACCAGCGACAGCTTCGCCGACTGCGCCTCGGTCAGCGGCTGCTCGGGCGCGGAGTGATAGCCCGAGGAGTAGGCCATGTTCTCCTCGAGGATCAGCGAGTAGAACTCGTTGGAGAGGTCGTAGTGGTGACTGATCGAGCGCCGGTCACGGCTCAGGCTGTGCAGGCGCCCCTTGATCTGGGCCTGGGAGGCCGGTGCGGCGGGTGGGCGACCGAACGCCCCGATGCCGACGGCGGCCCGCACGGCCTTGGCGATCGCGGACGGCGTGAGCCGCGCACCGCTGAGACCGCGCTGCTGTGCGACGGCGAAGGCGTAGGTCAGTGCCTTGTCCAGGTTCCAGCCATCGACCTCGGGCACGTCGAGCTCACCGGTGACGTAGGCCTGGGCCGCGCCGAGCTCACCGGGATGCCACAGCAAGCGGCGCACGGCGTCGGGGGAGTTGAGGACGACGAGGGGGCCATCGGGCGAGCCAGCCTCCGAACCGTCCCAGGCGCGCAGTCGTACCGGCAGCTCGCCACCGAGGAAGGGCTGGACGGCGGCGGCGAGCTTGGGGGCCACGCCGGTGGCGGGGCCGGGGTTGCGGTGGGCGGTCGGGTCGCCGGGTTTCGAGACGTCCGGCCTCGTTCCTCGGCCGGACTCCTCAACCACCGGGGTGACGTCCGGCCTCGTTCCTCGGCCGGACTCCTCAACCACCGAGGCGCGGTCATCGAGCTTGTCGAGATGCCGCTCGTCCATCAGGCACCGTCCTCGCGGGAGAAGGTGAGTTGGTAGTCGCCGATGTAGCCCGACTGGAAGCCGGCGCGGGAGTACTCCAGATAGAAGTGCCACATCCGCATGAAGGTCTCATCGAAGCCGAGTGCGCGCACGGCGTCGCTCTGCTCGAGGAAGGCCTCGTCCCAGAACCGCAGGGTCGGCACGTAGTGCAGGCCGAGCGAGAACGGGGTCTGCATCCGCAAGGCGGTGTGCGACCGGGTGACGTCGTCGATGGCGTCGAGCGACGGCAGCATGCCGCCCGGGAAGATGTACTTGTGGATCCACGTGTAGGTGTTGCGCGTGGCCAGCATTCGGTCGTGCGGCATCGTGATCGCCTGCACGCACACCCGGCCGCCCGGAGCGAGCACGCGGTCGAGGGTCTCGAAGTAGGTGCGCCAGTACTGCCAGCCCACCGCCTCGATCATCTCCACCGACACGATCGCGTCGTAGCTGCCCTTCAGGTCGCGGTAGTCGCAGATCTCCACTGAGATGCGGTCGGAGAGACCGGCCGCGGCGATCCGCTGGTCGGCCAGTTGCTTCTGCTCCACCGAGAGCGTCACCGTACGGACGGTCGCGCCGCGACGAGCAGCGCGGATGGCCAGTGCGCCCCAGCCTGAGCCGATCTCGAGCAGGCGGGTGCCCTGCCCGACGCCGACCTCGTCGAGCATCCGGTCGATCTTGCGGTACTGCGCCTCCTCGAGGTCCTCGCGCCGTGCGAGTGCAGGGTCTCCGGCGAAGAGCGCAGCGGAGTAGCTGAGCGACGGATCGAGGAACAGTTCGAACAGGTCGTTGGAGAGGTCGTAGTGGTGGGCGATGTTGGCCTGCGAGTTCTTCTTGCTGCTCTTCTGACGTCCCGGGGGTCGCTTGGCGACCACGGTCCGGAAACGCTGCAGGCTCCGCGGCACCAGATCGGAGATCTCTGCCGCGAGCACGGCGAGGAAGCCGCCGAGGTCGCCGTCGGGACCTTCGTCCCAGGCGCCGGTCAGGTACGCCTCACCGAATCCGATCAGCTGGTGGCGGCCGATCCGCGCGAAGAACTCGTCGGGCCGGTACACGATCGCGGTCGGTCCGCCCCTGCCGAGCTGACGGACGCCGTCCTCGTGATGCAGCAGCACCGTGACGTCGAGCCGGTTGACGGCCGCGGTGAAGAGGCGACGGGCGATGCGCGCCGAGATCGCGGCCCGCGGGCCGGAGGGCACGACGTCGAGACCCGGCCAGCGCTCGGAGGCCGCCGACGTGGTGCGCTCGGCAGACTTGTGGAGAGTCATCGAACTCCCTCCTGATGATGAGTGGGACGAGGACGGATGGGCAGGCGTCGCAGCCACAGCCAGATGCCGTGTGCCCGGATGAGTGCGGACCCTCGCAGGGCTGCGGGGGCGGCGCGCCAGGGTCGGACGTCGGAACGTCTGCCCGTCAACGACGCGCTGAACCGGGCTCGACCATCGATCTCGTCGTCGGTCCGGAGCTCGACGACGACCTGGAGCCGGTCGGTGGGCGGCGGCACAACGAGGTCGTAGGTCCCGCCGGTGCCGTGGAAGGGCGAGACGTACATCGCCTTGTCGATGCTCGCGCAGCCCGCGGGGTCGGGAAAGACCAGGTAGGCGTGGCGGTCGCCGTAGGTGTTGTGCACCTCGACGACGGTCGCGGTGAGCGATCCAGCGGTGTCGAAGCACCAGAACACCGAGATCGGGTTGAAGCAGTAGCCCAGGGCGCGCGGTTGTGCGGCCATCAGGATCCGGCCGCGAGTGAACGCGACGTCGTTCCCGCGCAGGAAGGCCACGACGTTCTCGCGAATCGTGCGTTCGGGGTCGCCGAGGTGATCGCGGGCCTCGAACCGGCCCAGGAGGCCGTGGTCGGGCAGGTCGTCGAGGTCGACGACCCAGGTGTGCGACCGGTGGGTGAAGCGTCGCTCCATCGGGTGCCGGCGGGTGTGCGTGATCGTGGTGGCATAGACGCCGGTCATCGAGCGCGGCCCGGTCATCGAGCTTGTCGAGATGGGGGTCTCGACAAGCTCGACCACCGAGAGACCCTGCTCGATCACCGAGGGACCCCGCTCGACCACCGTGGAGACGGCAGGCGCCTCGGTGGTCGAGGAGGGTCGAGGACCGAGGCCCGTCTCGAGACCTCCTGCCGCGACGTCGGTCTCCGGCCACGGCAGGCCCAGCTTCGTGACGGCGGCCAGCCCCGAGCGCGCGCCGTCCTCGTGGAAACCCCAGCCGTGGTAGGCGCCGGCGAACACGATGCGGTCGGAGTCGATCTCGGGGAGCCGTGCCTGGGCAGCCACGGAGGCCGGGTTGTACAGCGGGTGCTCGTACTCCATCCGGTCGATCACGGTGTTCGGGTCGACCAGGTGCTCTCCGCCCAGGGTCACGAGGTAGTGGATATCGGTGTCGAGCCGTTGCAGGCGCGTGAGGTCGTAGGTGACCACGACGCCACCGTCCGCGCTCGCCGTCGAGCCGGCCGGACGGCGGAAGTTCCAGCTCGCTCGCGCGTCGGACGCCTGCGGGAGCAGAGAGGTGTCGGTGTGGAGCAGCGCTGTGTTCGGCGAGTACGGCATGGCACCGAGCACCTCGCGCTGCGCGGTGGTCGGCTCGGCGAGCAGCGAGAGCGCGTGGCTCGGATGCGTGGCGATGACGACGGCGTCGAAGGCATGGGTGGCGCCGTTTCCGTCGGTGATCGCGACCCCGGACGGCGTGGCGAGCACCGAGGTGACCTTGGTGCCGGTGCGCACGTCCTGCACGACCGCGCCGACGCGCTGGACGTAGCTGTGCGATCCGCCGGTCACGGTGCGCCACTGCGGGGAGCCGAAGACGCCGAGCATGCCGTGGTGCTGCAGGAAGGTGAAGAGGTAGCGAGCCGGGTAGTCCAGTGCGACCTCGGGATCGCACGACCACACGGCCGCGACGAGGGGCTCCATGAAGTGCCTGCGGAAGTAGGCGGTGAACCGGCCATCGTCCAGGAACTCCCGCAACGTCCGCTGATCACCTGCGGCGCCGTCGTCGGCCAGGAGCGCCTTGGCACGGCGGTGGAACCGGGGGATCTCCGCCAGCATCGCCAGGTAGCGCGGGCGGCGGAGGTTCGCCGACGTCGGGAAGAGACCGCGACGGCCCAGCGCACCAGCCCACTCGAGCCCGGAGGCGTCGTCGCGGATCGACATGGACATCTCCGAGGGCTGCGTCGCGACGTCGAGCTCGGCGAAGAGCCGCAGCAGCACCGGGTACGTGCGCGGGTTGTGCACGATGAAACCGGTGTCGATGGCGAGTGTCCGCTCGCCCTCCGAGACGCGGTGGGTGTCGGCGTGACCGCCGAGCCGGTCATCGGCCTCGAAGAGCGTGACGTGCGCGGTGCGCGAGGCGACGTAAGCCGCGGTCAGGCCGGCGACGCCGCTGCCGACGACCGCGATACGGCGCGGCGAACCGGTGGAGTCGTGGCCCGTCATGCTCAGGCCTGTTCGAAGGGCACGACCGCCAGCACGTCGTCGCTCGGCTCGATCGGCTTGGTGCCGGCGAGCTCGATGGTGATCCCCACGGCCGTGGACTTGTTCGCAGCGCCGTCGAGCAGCACGGTGCTCGACGTCGTCCCTCCGGCGATCTGACCGGCAGGGATCATCAGGCCACCTCGCTGGAGCCAGAGCTCGTAGGCGTGACCCTCGGGAGCAGCGGGCAGGTTGTCGGTGATGACCACAGCGCGATTGTGCTGCCGGGACCGCACGACGGTGACCTCGGCCCCGTCGCCGAGGCTGTGGGAGACGCGCTCCGCGTCGTCGGACTGCAGGATCTGGTCGGTCACGGACAGCGCGACCTCGCTGGTGGGGTCATCCGCCCAGGGCTGGGTGACGGCGACGCCGGCACCGGCGACGATCACCAGCGCTGCGGCGACGGCGAGGACCTGCGGAAACCAGCGCCGCTCCGCGCGTGCCGCTGCGGGGCGGAGCGGGCGGACGTCGCGACCTCCGGCAGGCTCGTCGGCGGACGGTGCCGGAGTCAACGGCGGCAGGGGACGCACGGTCGTGATGCCGGCCAGCACGCTGTCGCGCAGCGAGGGCGGCGGGGTCGTGGAGATGGAAGCCGGCAGCAGCGCAGCCGCCTCGCGCAGCGAGTCGACCTCCTCACGGCAGGCCGGGCACTCGGCCAGGTGCCGTTCGAAGTCGGCTCGCTCGAGGTCGTCGAGAGCGTCGACTGCATAGGCTCCGGAGAGCGCGTGGATGTCGCGCATCATGAGCCCACTCCCATCGTGTCGCGCAGCCGGATGAGTCCATCGCGGATGCGGGTCTTGGCGGTTCCGACGGGGAGGTTCAGTATTCCCGCCACCTCGGTATGTGTGTAGCCCCCGAAGTAGGCCAACTCGATCGCCTCCCGCTGAACCGGGGTCAGGCTGTCGAGTGCTCTGCGGACGCGTCGGGCCTCCATTGCCGCCTGGGCGGCATCGGCCGTCACGTCGTGGTCGATCGTCTGGTTCTGCTGGTGGTACGTGGTGTCGCGTCGGGTCGAGGACTCCGCTGAGCGGACCCTGTCGACGGCCTTGCGATGACACAACGTCATCAGCCACGAGAGAGCGCTGCCGCGGTCGGGATCGAATCGCGACGCGGTGCGCCAGGTCTCCAAGAATGCCTCTTGAGTGACCTCTTCCGCCTGCGCCGGGTCGCGCACCACGCGGAGTGCGAGGCCGTATACGCGAGCAGATGTCGAGTCGTACAGCTCGGCGAAGGCGGCCTCGTCGCCACGGGCCGAGCGCCGCAGCAGCTCTGCGAGCGCCGCCCCTGCGGCATCTGAGGTCCGCGCCGCGCGGGGCCCCCCGGGGGGGGGGGCCCCCGGCGGGCGTTGGGTCGATCGCGTCCACGACGTGATCCTCTCGCGATCCGATGACGATCGGGTGTCGAGACGCGGTCAGTTTCGAACTACGTCACTTGACGCCGGTGAGGACCTTGTCGATCACGTACACCGTCGCGTTGGCGGTGGGGATGTTGCCGCAGAGGACGTTGGCGGTGACGGTGCCGTCGCTGACGGTCATGCCGTTCTCGTCGCCCTCGATCGTGAGCGAGTCGCCCACGAGGGTGTCCTTGTCACCGGCGACGTCGTCGACCTGGTCGTTCTCGGCGAGCACGTGGTGGCCGAGGATCTTGAAGAGGGTGCTGTCCTGACCCTTCTCGCCGGCCTCCTTGACGAGGTCGTTGAGCATGTCGGCCGGGATCTCCTCGAACGCCGGGTTGTACGGCGCGAAGACCGTGAGGGCCTCGCTCGTGTTCAGCGTGTCGGCCAGACCGTCGATGGCACCGACGGCGGCAACGAGGTTGGAGAGCAGCGGGTTGTTGCTCGCCGCGGTGGCGACCGGGTCCTGGACCATGCCGTTGAACGAGCCCGCGCCGTCGGCCGGGACCTCGCTGCAGGCGTCACCGAAGACGTCGGCGCCGGCGTCGGTCTCGTTGTCGCCCATGCCGGTGTCGGAGCTCTCCGAGGAGTTGTCCGTGCCGTTGGTGGTGGGCTCGTCGTCCTCGCCACCACAGGCGGCGAGCGAGACGGACAGGGCGAGGACGGCGGCAGCGGCGACACCGCGGCGGCGGATGCTGTGGAGGTTCATGGTGAGCCTTTCGTCGGTGCGCACCGCGTTCTCGGTGCGCTGTCGGGGGGTAGTTCGGCACCCCTGGCCCCCCGGATTGGTGGAGATCGAAATTCTTCGGCGCCGGCGGCGGTCTGGGTCGGCGGGAGATTCACCGGGTACCCGGTGAATCTCCTCGGCGATGCGGCGAAACTCCCGGAGAACCGGTCGAAGGCCGCCGACAAACGGGAGTTTCGTCCCACCAGACGCGCGCGGCCCGCGATCAGGGCCCGTCGGCCGCGTGACGGACGAATCGGTTCTTGCAGCGCGGGTGCCGGACGGCGTCACGGTGACGGCGTCGACTCGCCGCCGTCTCGTAGGGGGTGACGGAGCTCGTCGTCCGTCAGCTTGAACGCCAAGGTGAAGAACACGGCCGCGAGGCCGGGCACGATGCCCGCGATGACGAACGTGGTCGTGAGCCCGACCCAGTGCGCGAGCGGGCCGGCGAGCGCCATGGAGACCGGCATCAGGCTGACGGAGATGAAGAAGTCGAGGGAGGCGACCCGCCCGAGCAGGTGGCGGGGGACCCGCCGCTGCAGGAGCGTGCCCCAGATCACCATCGGGGCCGAGAACGTCACCCCGATGGCGAAGGCGCAGGCGATCACGACCCAGACATGGGAGGCGTTCCCGATCAGCAGGAACGGCAAGCACCCCAGCCCCCAGGTCAGGTTCATCACCGTGAGGTAGCGCCGCGGCATCGGCAACGACCCCATCGTCAGGGATCCGGCGGCCCCGCCGATGCCGAAGGCGGCCAGCACCAGGGCATGATCGCCGGGCCCACCGCCGAGTTGGTCCTTGATCAGGAACGGCACCAGCACCTCGAGCGGGCCCATGATCGCGAGCAACATCAGCGCGGCGAAGAGCAGCGTGGCGAGAAGCCAGGGGGTGCGGATCATGTAGCCGATGCCCTCGCGCATCTCGGTGAGCGGCGAGCCGGGCGCGACCGGCTCGCCGTCCTCGTCGACCGGGCGGCGCACCGCCGTGAGCGGGACGGTGATCAGGGCCATCAGGCCCAGAGAGTGCGCCCCGGCGGCGACACCCATGGCTGCGCCCGACGTGGCCATCCCGACGACGAGCCCAGCGACGGCGGGCCCCACCGCCTGGCCGATGGTCGGACGCACCATGCCCTCGAAGCCGTTGACCGCCATCAGGTCGGCCTCGTCGACGAGCGCGGGCAGCCACGCCGAGTACGCGGGGTAGTAGAAGGCCATGCCCACGCCGGCGCCGAACGCGATCACGACGAGGTGCCAGGCCTGGGTGGTGCCGGTGAGGGAGAGCGTCATCACCACGATCACGCCGGTGAGTTCCAGCGTCCCGACCCCGAGCAGGATCAGCTTCTGCGGCACTCGGTCGGCCAGCACGCCGCCGGCGAGCGCGGGAAGTAGGACGCCGACGGCGCTCGCCGTCGAGACCGCGGAGAGCATGCCGGGACCGCCACCGATCCGGATCACCTCCCAGACCAGCGCGACGATCCACACGCCGCCGGCGAACGCGGTGAAGACCAACGCCACCGCGAGGCGTCGGTAGGCGGCGTGGCGGAACGGCGCCAGAACGCCGGGGAGGGCACGCCCGCCGTCGTCGGCGAAGTGCGCGACGTCCGCGGCCTCGATCGGGTCGAGCGGGTCGAGCGGGTCGTCCAGACCACCGGTCTGCGTCATCGGTCCTCCTCCGCCCTCATCGTGGCCCATCGCACCGACATCGCCGTGCCGAGACCGATCGCTGAGGAGGACCCCCGGCCGACGACCCATCCGGATGGGTTGGTGGCGACGAACACTCGATATGGGCTCACGACGTAGGTATGCACTGTTCGGCCTCGTGTCGACGCTGGTCGGCATGGGCATCGGCCACCTCGTCGCGGCGCTGCTGAACCCCGACTCCTCGCCAGTGCTCGCCGTCGGCTCGCAGGTGATCGACCTGACGCCGGTGAGCATGAAGGAGTGGGCGATCCGCACCTTCGAGACCGAGAACGGCAACCTCGACAAGGTCGTGCTGGTCGGCTCGGTGTTCGTCGGCGTGCTGGTACTGGCCGCCGTCGCCGGCGTGCTGGCCCGGACACGGTTGCTCTGGGGAGCGGCTCTCCTGATCGTGATGGTGGCCGCTGCGGCCGGCGCGGCCATGAACCGCCCGAGCGCCGACGCGCTCGACCTGGTGCCGAGCCTGATCACCGCGCTCACCGGCGTCCTGACCCTGGTGCTGCTCGACCGTCTCTCCCGGGGCGCCTCGCTGTCGGTGGCGCTCTCTCCCGCGCCGACCAAGAAGCGGTTGGTGCTCACCGAGGACAGCCGCGACGGCGTCTCGCCGGACACGAGCGCGACCGCAACACCCACTGAGGAGGACGCGACCGTGACCTCGTCGGCGTCGGCGACGCGCCGCACCGTGCTGGTCGCGGGTGCCGTGCTGACCGCCATCGCCGCGGCCGCCGGCGGCGCCGGACGCTGGATCGGAACCCTCCGGGCGCGTCCCGAGGACATCGCCCTCCCCGACCCCTCACCCGGCGGGGCGCTCGGCCCGCTGCAGGCCGGCCTGGAGGAGCGTTTCTCCGACATCACTCCCCTGCGGGTCTCCAACGCCGACTTCTACCGCGTCGACACCCGGCTCGACACGCCCGTCGTCGACAGCGAGGGCTGGACCCTGACGGTCGACGGCGACGTCGAGAACGAGCTCACCATCACCTTCGACGAGCTGCTCGCCATGCCGATGGTCGAGCGCGACATCACCCTGACCTGCGTCAGCAACAGCGTCGGCGGCAAGTACGTCGGCGGCGCACGCTGGCTGGGTGTCCCGCTGAAGGACGTCCTCGACATGGCCGGAGTGGGCTCCAAGGCCGACCAGATCCTCAGCACCGACTTCGACGGGATGACGATCAGCACGCCGCTGGACCTCGCGACCGACGGGCGTGAGGCGCTGATCGCCGTCGGGATGAACGGCGAGGCGCTGCCCCGCGAGCACGGGTTCCCGGTGCGTCTGGTGATCCCGGGCCTCTACGGCTTCATCAGCGCGACCAAGTGGCTGACCAAGATCACCCTGACGACGTACGCCGAGCAGGAGTCCTACTGGACCAAGCGCAACTGGGACACCGTCGCGCCGATCAAGCCGTCCGCCCGCATCGACACGCCTCGCGCACTCACCACGCTCGACCCGGGCGAGGTCCTGGTCGGCGGAGTCGCGTGGGCGCAGAACAACGACGGCGTGACCAAGGTCCAGGTCCAGATCGACGGCGACGGCTGGGTGGATGCCGAGCTCGGCCCCGACGTGAACGACGTCTACTGGCGCCAGTGGTACTACCAGTGGACCGACGCCAAGCCGGGCTCGCACAAGATCGCCGCCCGGGTCGTCGACGGCGAGGGCGAGGTGCAGACCGCCGCGCGTGCCGAACCGTTCCCCGGAGGCTCCAGCGGGATCCACACCTTCCTGGTCACCGTCGCAGGCTGAGATCCCTCGACCCCGTTCCGGTGGTCGAGCCTGTCGAGACCCCGCGGGCCCCCACGGCTTCGGACGGGTCGTTCAACCGGCGACCCGCCCGCACCACGCCAGCAGTCGGACGTCGGGCAGGGCGTCGTCCGACGTCGGGCGGATGGCCGCGAAGAGCACCGGCCGATCGGAGGCGCCGATGAGGTGGTGCGCGGTCGGCAGCAAGCCCTGGGCCAACGACAGCGGGACGCGCGCACCGCTACCCGTGGCGCGCCCGACGTCCCAGCCGTGCACGGTGATCTCCAGCGCGGCCGCCAGGGCGATCACCTCGGTCGAGACGGCCGACGCCTGGCGAGCGCCGCTCGCGGACGACCCTCGGGCGGGCGCACCGACGACGGCGTGCGCTGCCGCGCGGGGAGAGCGCCACGCCGTCAGGAGATCGCAGGCCTTGACCCGCATCCCGTCGAGACGTGGTGCCACGTCGGTGCGAGCGGGCGGTCTCGCGGTGCCGGTATGCCCGCGGACGAAGCCGGAGGCACCCTCGGTGAACGCGTCGAGAGCGTCGTCCATGTGGGTCAGCAGGCGATCGAGGTCCCAGCCGGCGCAGGGCGTCGGACGCGCCAGGTCGTCGACGGTGACGGTCTGCAGCGACCCGCTCGCATAGGCGAGCGCCCCTTCGAGCAGCTCCAGCGCGTGCGCCCCGACCGGGGCGCCACTCACGCCGTCGCCTCGGCGAGGGTGGGCTCGTAGCCGGACGGCAGCCGGTCGGGAAGGCCGAACCGAGCGAAGTGACGCGGATCGGCGAAGGCCTCGACGTGCCGAACCCGCTCGCCGTCCAGAGAGACGACCTGGAGCTGGAACGGCACGAAGTGCCCCTCGGGCTGGCGCATGTAGAGGCCGTAGGCGGGCTGGCCGTTGGCCTCGGTGCGCAGCATCGGCATGTCGTGGATGCCGCCGGGGCAGCGCGTCGCGATGAGCTCGCCGATGTTCTCCGCGCCGCGGTACCAGCCGATGAAGGGCGGCATCTCCCAGATCGCGTCGGCGCGCAGCAGGCTCACGATGGTGTCGATGTCCTTACGCCAGAAGGCGTCGACGTAGCGGGTGAGCAACTCCTCTTGGGCGTGGGTGAGGTCGCTGACGACGGTGTCGGCGGTCAGGCTCTGCTGCTCCATCTGGGCGTGTGCGCGCTGCAGCGCGGAGTTCACGGCGGCCGTGGTGGTGTCGAGGGCCTCGGCGGTCTCGGCGGCCGTCCACCTCAGGACGTCACGCAGGATCAGCACGGCGCGCTGACGCGCCGGGAGGTGCTGCAGTGCGGCGACGAACGCGAGTCGGATCGTGTCGCGCTCGGCGACGACGACGGCGGCGTCCGGAACAGGCTCGAGCCAGGTGATCTCGTGGTTCTCCTCCAGCGCGTCGCCGGCCATCTGGTCGGGTGTGCCGAGCCCTGCCGGAAGGGGACGGCGCGGCTTGCCCTCCAGGTTGGTCAGGCAGACATTGGTGGCGATCCGGTAGAGCCAGGTGCGGACACTGCTGCGTCCCTCGAACGTCGCGCTCGCCTTCCACGCCCGCAGCAGGGTCTCCTGGACCAGGTCCTCGGCCTCGTGCACGGACCCGCTCATCCGGTAGCAGTGCGCGAGAAGCTCGCGTTGGTAGGTCGACGTCAGGGTGTCGAAGTCGGCGAGCTCGTTGCCGGTCTGTCCGCCCGTCGTCCCGCCCGTCGGGTTCGCCGCGATCTCATTCGTCGTCACCTGTGTGCGCTCCCCATCGATGGTGATCGTCATGCCCCGCTCCCAGCCTCGTCCAGTGTGCAGGCTGGTGATGACTCCGGTCGACGCCCGAACTCATCGCTGCACCCACAATCCGGGCGAAACTCCCGCTGTCGGGGCGGTTGTGGCCCCGTGAACGGGAGTTCCACCCGGTCGTGGCGGAGGAACACCGGGTAGCCGGTGTTCCTCCCCCGCAGACGAGGCCCACCGGATCACCGCGACAGCTCTGCCCCCATCGCGGCGATGACCGACTCGAGACCGCGAAGCGGTCGGATCATCACGGTGAACGAGGTGAGCCGGCCATCGGTTCCCCACCGCAGCATGTCGACGCCGTGCACGGTGCGGCCGTCCACCTCGGCCTCGAACTCCAGCACTGCCGAGTTGTCGGAGACCCACTGCTCGACGTAGCGCAACGTGCTGCCGAGGACGACGACGGCGGCGCTCAGGTAGGCGGTGGTCAGCGCCTTTCCCTCCTGCGGGGCGTGCACCGCTGGCGAGCGGAACACACACTCCTCGGCGAGGAGGTCGTCGAGGAGCGCGGTGTCGCGGGTCTCGACGAGTCGGTGCCAGGTCTGCACGGTGTCGATGGCGGTCATGGACGTCAGTCAATCGGCTCCGGGGTTTGGCCGGTAGGGCCGCCGTTCGCGCCGCCGATGACCCGTCGTCGGCACCTGGACCGATGAAACCGGACCTTGGCCGACGAAACTTCGCAGGCCGACGTCCGGATTCATCGGCCGGCCGAGAAAACCGGACAGTCGGCCGACCTCAGCCCGTCGCGACGCCGACGGCGGCCAGCGCGCGCTCGGCCATCGGGACGGCGAGAGCGCGGTCGGCGGGAACGAGGCCGACGCGGGTGCGGCGGGCGAGCAGGTCGTCGACGTCGGCCGCTCCCTCGTGGGTGACGCCGAAGAGCAGCTCGGCCAGAGTGATCGGCACGTGCGGTGCCACCGGAGTGAGCAGATCGCCCGCGGCGATCCCGGCCGCGGCCGCGATCGAGCGCGCCGAGGCGAGCACCAGGCCCGCGTCGGTGCCGTACCGCCGCACCAGTCGCGCTGGCAGCTCCAGGGCGGCGAGTTCGGCCCGCGGGGCGGCGCCCAGCAGCGGGAGCGAGGTCGTGCGGCAGGGCGTGGCGGCGAGTCCCGACCATGCCAAGGCGGCGTCGACGGCGTCCTGTGCCATCTGCCGGTAGGTGGTCAACTTGCCGCCGACGACGGTGACGACGCCCTCGGGCGAGGTCAGCACGGCATGCTTGCGCGAGAGGTCCGCGGTCGCTCCCGCGTGCGCCCCGTCGGCACCCCCCGCGGCGCTGGTGTCCAGGAGCGGCCGCAGGCCGGCGTAGGCACCGACGACGTCGGACCGGTGCAGCGGTCGCTCGAACGCCGCGGCGACGACGTCGAGCAGGAACCCGATCTCGGCCTCCGACGGCGTCGGCACGTCGGGGATCTCGCCCTCGACCGGCTCGTCGGTGAGGCCGACGTAGAGGGTGCCGTCCGGCTGCGGCAGCACCATCACGTAGCGGTTGGTCGAGCCGGGCACGGGTGCGAACACGGCGGAGGTCAGACCGGGCAGCGTCTCGGCGCGCAGCACCAGGTGGGTGCCGCGGCTCGGGCGCAGCGAGATGCCGTCGACCAGGCCGGCGGCCCACACGCCGCCGGCGTTGACGACGACCCGGGCGCGCACTATGTGCGTCGCGCCGGTCAGCTCGTCTCGCAGGGTGACCGACGGGCCGCCCGTCGCGGAGCCGTCCCGCGCGGTGCCGTCGATGGCCACGACCCGGGCGCGGGTGCGCACGTGCGCACCGTGCTCGGCAGCGGTGCGGCCGATCGTGACGACGAGCCTCGCGTCGTCCTCGAGCTGACCGTCCCAGGAGAGCAGGCCACCGCGCAGGCCCGCCGCGCGCAGGCACGGCGCATAGGCGCGCAACTCGGTCGCCGAGAGACGGCGCGGCCCGGGCAGGGTGTCCGACGACGTGCGCGCGCCACGGCGCAGGAGGTCGCCGGCCCGCAACCCGAGCCTGGTGAGGGCACGCTGGAAGGGCTTGGTGGAGGTCGTGAAGGGCACGACGTACGGCATCGCGTGGGTGAGGTGCGGCGCGGTGATCTCCATCAGGATGCCGCGCTCGACGGCGCTCTCCATCGCCACGCCGACCTGGCCGTTGGCGAGATAGCGCAGGCCGCCGTGCACCAGCTTCGATGACCAGCGCGAGGTGCCGAAGGCCAGGTCGTGGGCGTCGACGGCGAGCACGGAGAGGCCGCGCGTGGCTGCGTCGAGGGCGACGCCGGCACCGGTGACGCCGAGCCCCACGACGAGGACGTCGACCTCGCTCGGCGCGCCGGCCAGACCGGGAGTGATCCGCTGCGCGGTCTGGGTCGTCCGCGTCGTGGAGGAGCGGTGCGTCACGGCTGCAGCATCCGTTCGAGGATCAGGGTGAGCTCGGCGTCGAGGTCGTCCTCGCTGACGTCGTCGCCGATCATCGTGTGCGCCGACAGCACGAATCCGTGGGCGGCGAGCACGGCGGCGCGGGCGATCAGCACCGGCGACCCTGCCCGGATCTCACCGGTGCGCTGGCCCTCGGCTATCGCTGCGGTGAGCAGTCCGAGGATGAGGTCCTGCGAGCGACCGCGTCGCTCCAGCAGATAGGGAAGGATCAGCTCGGCGTCGAGTTGGATGATCCGCACGAAGAGGTGGTTGCCGCGCAGGGTGCGCGCCGCCGCGACCATCGACTCCACCAGCGGCCGGTCGGTCACGGCGGCCTGCACGATGCCGGTCCACTCCCGCGTCATGAGGTCGGCCAGGAGTGAGGCCATGTCGGGCCATGCGCGATAGATGGTCATGCGCGAGACTCCGGATCGACGGGCGACCTCGGTGAGGGTCGTGCGGCGCCAGCCGACCTCGAGGATGCAGCCGCGTGCGGCGTCGAGGTACGCGTCGCGCGGGCTCGTCGTCTCCGAGCGGTTGTGACGAAGTGACGTCATGTGTCACACTGTAACACATGACGACCACCGGCCTCCCGTTCGAGCAGACCGAGATGCACCCCCAGCGTTGGGGCTCGCCCGACCGCGCCACGACGCTCCCCGAGCAGGCCCGTGGCCTGGTCGACTTCGCCTTCGGGCTCCGGTCGACTCCGGCCGATGTCGAGGTGGCGCTGCCGCCGCTCGCCGTGGACGCCGCTCACGTGCAGGCCCTCGCCGACCTGCTCGGTGCCGAGCACGTGCTCACCGACGACGCCGACCGCCGCCAGCGCACCCGCGGCAAGTCGACCCCCGACCTGCTCCGTGCTCGCACCGGTGACCTCAGCGACGCCCCCGACGTCGTCGTCCGCCCGGCCGACCACGAGCAGGTCGCCGCGGTGCTCGACTACGCCGTGCGGCATCATCTCGCCGTCGTGCCGTTCGGCGGCGGCACCTGCGTCACCGGGGGCCTCGCCGCGCGACGCGACGGATTCGCCGGCCTGATCTCTCTCGACCTCGTGCGGATGAAGCGGCTGCTCGCGGTCGACCACACCTCGATGACGGCGGTGCTCGAGCCCGGTCTCCGCGGCCCCGAGGCCGAGGCACTCCTCGCCGCCGAGGGCCTCACGCTCGGCCACTATCCGCAGTCGTTCGAGTTCGCCACCATCGGAGGATTCGCCGCCACCCGCTCCAGCGGGCAGAGCAGCGCCGGCTACGGCCGCTTCGACGCCCTCGTCGTCGCGCTCCGCGTCGCCACGCCGCGCGGTGAGATGCGCCTGGGTTCCTCTCCCGCCAATGCGGCCGGCCCCGACCTGCGCCAGCTGATTCTCGGCTCCGAGGGCGCCTTCGGTGTGATCACCGAGGTCACGGTGCGCGTGCGCCGCCTGCCGGCCCAGAAGGTCTACGAGGGCTGGCGCTGGGCCAGCTTCGAGGCGGGCGCCGACGCCATGCGCACTCTCGCCCAGGCCGGTCTGCTGCCCACCGTGCTCCGCCTCTCCGATGAGAACGAGACCGCGATCAACCTGGCCAAGCCCGACCAGATCGGCGACAGCCCCGAGGCGACCGACGAGTCCGCGGGCGGCTGCCTGATGATCGTCGGCTACGAGGGCGAGCCGGACGCCGTCCAGGCGAAGCAGCAGGCCGTCACCGCAGTTCTGACCGGGCTCGGCGGGGAGGCACTGGGTACCGCGCCGGGTGAGTCGTGGGCGCACGGTCGCTTCGACGCCCCGTACCTGCGCGACTCCCTGCTCGACGTCGGCGTGCTCGTCGAGACGATGGAGACGGCGACGTTCTGGAGCAACCGCCAGGCGCTCTACGACGGCGTGCGCACCGCCCTGGTCGACTCCCTGGGCGAGGGTGCGCTGGTGCTCTGCCACATCTCGCACGTCTACGAGACCGGCTGCTCGCTCTACTTCACGGTGGCAGCGAAGGCGGGCGACGACCCGCTGCCGCAGTGGATGGCTGCCAAGTCCGCGGCCTCCGACGCGATGATGGCTGCGGGTGCCACCATCACCCACCACCACGCCGTCGGCACCGACCACCGGCCCTGGCTGACCAGCGAGATCGGAGATCTCGGCGCCTCGGTCCTTCGCGCCGTCAAGGCCGACCTCGACCCCACCGGCATCCTCAACCCGGGAGTGCTGATCCCGTGACCCGCACCTTCACCTTCCTGGTCAACCCCGCCTCCGGCGGCGGCGCCGCACCTGAGGCCGTCGTGCCCGTCGCACGGGCGCTGCGCGATGCCGGCGCGCAGGTCGACGTCACCTACTCGCCCGGGCCCCAGGCCATGGCCGCGCTCGTCGACGCCGCGGTCGCACGTGGCGACGTGGTGGTCTCCGTCGGTGGCGACGGCATGCTCTCCTCCCTCGCCGGAGCCGTCTCCCGTGCCGGCGGCACGTTGGCCGTCCTCCCGGCCGGCCGCGGCAACGACTTCGCCCGCATGCTCGGCCTCCCCGAGGAGCCCGAGGCCCTGGCGCGGCTGCTGCTCGACGCCGCACCGACGTCGGTCGACCTGCTCTCCTGGACGACGTCGGCCGGCGAGCGTCGCGTCGCGGGTTCGGTGTACTGCGGCGTCGACGCCCGCGCCGCGGAGCTCGTCGACCGTGCCCACTGGCTCCCGCGCAAGCTCCAGTACCCCTACGCCGCAGTCCGCTCCCTGGCCACCTACCGTCCCGCGCGGTTCCGAGTCGACGTCGACGGCCGGGTCAGCGAGCACCTCGCGTCGAACGTCGTGATCGCGAACTCGGCGTACTACGGCAAGGGCATGAAGATCGCCCCCGACGCCGTGGTGGACGACGGTCTCCTCGACGTCGTCATCATCGAGGCGGCCTCGCGACTGGCGCTGGTGCGCTCGTTGCCCAAGGTCTACGACGGCTCCCACGTGGCGCTGCCCCAGGTCACCCTGCTGCGCGGACGTCGGGTCTCGGTCGCCGCCTCGGTGCGCGGCGGGGTACCCGCAGGCGGTGACGGCGAGCCGCTCGGCGTCCTGCCCGGCCTCGACGCCGAGCCCGCCGTCGCCGAGGTGCTGCCGGGCGCGCTCATGATCCTGCGCTGAGACTGGCGGGCCGGCGAGCCGGCCTCGCCGTTCAGGTGCGGGTGGGTGGCGGGCGGTGACCTGCTGAGGATTCGCGCGGCTCTGGCGCGGTGGGACGGTGACCTGCTGAGGGTCGGTACGTGCCGATTCCTCAGCGGCTCACCGCCGTGGGCCTCAGGACCTCCGCCACTCACCGCTCCCCGCGACCGGAGGACGGGCGACGGACGGCGCACGACGCCCGAAATTCGGCCTTCGTCTGCGGGCGTCCTGGGGCCCATGTGACCATGGGGGCACCATGACGACGCTGACTTCCCCCTCGCTCTCGGGCCGCCTTCCCCGTTCGCTCGCGGCTCTTCTCGCGGTGCTGATAACCGCGACCATGCTCCTGTTCACCGCCACCGCGGCGGACGCCGTCCAGCCGAGCCGCGACTACCCGCGGATCCCCAAGAAGTGCGCCTCGTCGCAGGAGAAGATCCCGCAGAAGCCGGTGGTCTGCCACCTCAACCCGTATAAGGCCGGTCGTCCGACCGTCGTCATGTGGGGCGACTCCCACGCCTGGATGTTCATCCCCGCCGTGCAGAAGGCAGCCGGGGGCAAGGTCAACCTGGTGGCCTCGATGATGGGCGGCTGCCCCGCGATGGACAACCAGGTACGCGCCAGCGACAGCACGCCGGCCTGCTTCCAGTCCAACCGGATGGGTATCGAGTACGTCCGCAGCCTCGTCGACGACAACCAGATCGTCCGCGTGATCATCGGAGGCAGCTGGCAGCGCTACCGCCAGGCCGTGAAGACCCGGGCCGGCGACTACGCCGAGACCATGGGCCGCGCCATGGTGAGCGGCGCGCCGCGGCTCGCGCGGACGCTCTCGGCGATGGATGTGCCGGTCAAGGTGATCGGCCAGGTCGCGACGGTGCCCGAGAAGCGCGCCGCGTGCCGCGCCGGCGAGAAGCCCTATGCGTGCAACGTGCCCAAGAGCAAGGCCCTCGCCGACGCCGCGGGAACGAAGTCGTGGGTCACCAAGCTCTTCAAGCCGGCCAAGCCCGGCAAGCTGATCGACGTCAACGGCCTCTACTGCAAGGGCTCGGTCTGCAAGGGCAAGGTCGGCAAGACCTTCACCTGGTGGGACGACCTGCACCTGAGCGCCACGACCTCCAAGCGCGCGTCCCGCTTCTTCAAGCCGATCATCACCGAGGCCCTCGCGGCCGCGACGCCGACCAACCCCGGCGGTGGGGGCGGCGGTGGCGGTGGCTGCACGCTGCTGATCTTCTGCCGCTGACCTGGGCCGGAACGAGGTCCGGTCACGGCGGTGGCGGTCGCCGTCTGTCCGGGCGGGCGGTGAGCGGCTGAGGTTTCCGCGCGCTGGCAGCGCGTGGCCGCGGGGCTCGGATCACAGGTCGCGTTTGAGGCCCACGTGGGTGTCGCGATAGCCGAGCCGGGCGTAGAAGCTCCGGGCGCGGCCCCGGGCGGCGTCGGTGGAGAGCTGGGCCAGGCGGGCGCCGCGGGCGCGGCCGTGGCCGTGTGCCCACTCCAGCATCGCCGAGCCCAGGCCGGTGCCGCGCACGTCGACGGCGATCCGCACGCCCTCGATCTGCAGCCGGGTCGCGCCGCCGCGTGAGAGTCCTGGCAGCACGGTGAGCTGCATGGTTCCGACGATCCGGTCGGACTCGTCACGCACGACGGCGAGGTAGTGCGCGCTGTCGCGGGCGACGGCGTCGAACGCCGCTTCGTAGGGGCCCGCGTCGGCGATCTCGCGAGTCGCGCCGATCTCGTCGTCGGCCAGCAGCGCCGCGATGTCGGCGATGTCGGCGCGTGCGGCGCGCTGGACACGGAAGACCCGCTCGCCCAGCCGCAGCCGACCCCCGGCGGAGGCACGCGCCTCGGCGCGCAGGCGCGCAGTGAGTGCGTCAAGCCAGCGGCCCACGTGCCGGCGCGCCTCGGTGGTGTCGGGGTAGCGGCAGCGCAGGTGCAGTCCGGACTCGTCGAGCACGAACCAGAGCATCACGCCGTCGGTGCGGATCGCCGCGCCGACGTACTGCGCCTCCAGCCCCACCGAGTCGACCCGCACCGGCAGGCGCCGCAGGTCGAGCCAGGAGATCGCGAACATGCCGGGTGCGGCCGGCATCCCGCCCCAGGGTGCGAGCACGTCCTCCAGGGGCCAGGACCCGAGTCGGATGGCCTCCTTGACGGCGGCCGCGCTGGCTCGCGGATCGGGGTCGGCCGATTCGAGGACGGCGTTGGTGATGAACCAGCCCACCGCGTCGTGCCAGGCCGCGTCGTAGCGGCTGTGCACCGGGAACACCGCTCTCAACGGGGTTCCGGCGAGGTCCTGGGTGACCGCCGTCATCGCCGCGACGACGAGCGCGAGCGTCGAGACGCCCTGGTCGCGGGCCTCCGCGGCGAACGCCGCGCTGTCGTCGACGTCGAGCACGTCGCGCACCTCGACCCGCTCGCGGTGCGGTGTCGCGACGTCGCCCAGCGGCAGCGGAAACCGCGGCATGACGTCTCCGGACGCTCCCAGCACCTCCGCCCATCGGTCGCGGACGTCGTCCGGCGCGCGCGGCCGCTCGCGCAACGACGCGGTGTGGTCGGCGAAGGGTGGGGCGGGAGCGAGCGCGGGCGTTCCACCGGCGCGCACGGTGGCCAGGGCGGCGAGCAGATCGCGTGTGATCACCAGCATCGACCACATGTCGACGTGGGCGTGGTCGGCGGCGATCACCACGCAGCCGCCGGTCGCGGTCTCCAGCAGGCAGAGTCGGTGCGAGGGTCGGGCGTACGGCGTGCAGGTGTCGTCGAGGACGGCGCGCAGCGCGTCGTTCACCGCTTGCCCGGGCGCGACCGGGTGCTCCATCCACCCGCCCTCGTCGACGGTGACCTCGTGCAGGCGTGGCCCGTCCTCCTCCGATGAGCCGGGCAGGAACGCCGTGCGCAGGGTGCCGTGCCGTGCGATGACCGCGAGCCAGGCCGCCGCCAGGTCGTCGGGGTCCACCGGCTCGGTGAGTCGGAAGGACAGCGCCATCCACGAGCCCGCCCGGTCTCCAGCGCCGACGTGACGGCCCTGGTCGAAGGAGACCGGCAGCCGGCGTCCGGGCGGTCCGACGGTGACGTCGTATCCCAGCAGCCGACCGAAGGGGAGCCGAAGATGCGCCACGTTGGTCAGCCGCATGTCGGTACCCTAGGGCCCGATTCACCCTCCCAGGAGCCGATGTGACGACCTTCTCCGTTCCCGGGGCCGAGCTCGACGTGGAGCTGAGCGACGAAGGGGGCCACCCCGTCGTCCAGCTCCACGGCCTCACCTCCAGCCGCTACCGCGACCGGCTGCTCGACCTCGATCTCGGTCGGGGTCTGAGCGGCACCCGGCTGCTGCGCTACGACGCACGCGGCCACGGTCGATCCACCGGGCGCGCCGTGCCGGAGGACTTCCGCTGGACGACGCTGGCCGACGACCTGTTGCGACTGCTGGACCACTGGTTCCCCGGCGAACGCGTGCACGGCGTCGGTCCGTCGATGGGCACGGGCACCCTGCTGCACGCCGCGGTGCGCGACCCGGAGCGCTTCAGCAGCCTCACGCTGCTGGTGCCGCCGACGGCGTGGTCGACGCGCGTCGGCAAGGCCGACGACTACCGCCGCGCTGCCGACGTCGTCGAGCAGGTCGGCATGGCGGCCTTCGTCGAGGCCGGACGAACGGTGGCGCGGCCCCCCGCCACCGTGGGCGTCCCCGAGACGGTGCCCGACGTCGTCGAGCACCTGCTGCCCTCCCTCCTGCGCGGTGCCGCGCTGAGCGACCTCCCCGCCCCCGAGCTCGTCGCACGCATCGACGTCCCGGTGACCGTGCTCGCGTGGAGCGAGGACCCCGCGCACCCGGTCTCGACCGCCGAGGCGCTGGTCGGCCTGCTGCCGCACGCGAGGCTCGAGGTCGCCGCCGCGCCGTCGGACGTCGCACGGTGGCCCGGCATCTTGATGGACGACGTCTCGCGTCACTGATCGAGCGGCCCGGTGGTCGAGCGGCCCGGTGGTCGAGCGGCCCGGTGGTCGAGCTTGTCGAGACCCTCGGCACGCTCGATGCCCGCGCCCGATGATGCTTGGATGGCGCGGTGACGACCGACCAGCCACGATTCAGCGCCGCCGAGATCACCGAGGCCTACGCCGCGATGCACCAGCGCGTGCAGCGCCACCAGGAGACCGGCGACTGGGACGACTTCTGTCTCAACTTCACCGAGGACGCGACCTACATCGAGCACGCGTTCGGCACCTTCACCGGACGCGATCAGATCCGCGAGTGGTCGGTGAAGACGATGACCTCGTTCCCCGGGTCGGTGATGACCGGCTTCCCCATGGCCTGGCAGGTCGTGGACGAGTCGACGTCGCGACTGATCTGCGAGGTGCGCAACCTGATGCCCGATCCGGGCGACGGGACGATGCTCGAGCAGTCGAACATGACGATCATGACGTACGCGGGCGACGGTCTCTTCTCCTGCGAGGAGGACATCTACAACCCGATGCGCTTCATGCGGATGTCGGTCAAGTGGGCTCGGATCGCCCAGCAGCACGGCAACCTCAGCGACGAGGGCCAGGCCTACCTCGCACAGTTCGCGGGCTAGAGCTCGCGGTACTCCCGGTCGGCCTCGTCGACCTCCGCGTCGAGCGCGGCCCTCGCCTCCGGTTTGCCGTAGAACCGGCGGAACGAGTACACGATCAGCGCGAGGGCGATCGCGGCCGACACGAGCTGGGTGACGGCGGTCGCTGCGCCGCCGGGCAGCCACAGGGCCTCGGGCAGCGGCCACCAGTCCGGCTCGTCCGGCTCGGCCAGCCACAGCGCGCCGGCCGCGACGAGGAGGACGACACCACTCAGCGACATCACGATGCGCGGCACGGTCTCCACGCTCTCGGCCGCGCCGCGCAGGGCGCGGTACTTGATCGGGTCGAGGCGCTTCTCGGCCCACTCGTACTGCTGGCTCAAGATCGCCAGCGCACCGAAGATCATCAGCAGACCGGGCCCGGGGAGCACGAGCGCCGCGATGCCGGCGACCAGCAGCACCCAGCCGATCGTCTCCAGCGCCAGTCGGCGGGCCGCGCCCATCATGGCCACGAGCATGCCAAACGGGTCAACCACTCCAGGGTGAGCGGCGGCTCGCCGGGCGCCGGCGGCCGCGCATGGTGAGCGGCGAGCCGCGGGTGGTCGGGCACCGTCAGGGTGTCGACTCGATCGCCGCCGTCACCAGCCGGACGACGTCCTCGGCGTCGATGGCGTGCAGGGTCGGCAGGGTGGCGAGGAGGTCGCGCCGGATGAGGGCGAGGCCGTGCACGGTCGACCAGCACGCCATGTTGAGCTTCTCGGCCGGGACGCCGGCACCCCACCCGCGCTCGCGCTGAGCGGTGCGCACGATGTCGAGGGTGTAGTCCCACATCGCGAGCCTGGCCGTCACCAGCTGGTCGTCCTCCGGGTGGAGCAGCTCCGCTCGCGACATCACGTCGAAGGTGGTCGGCTCGGCGTCGGCATAGCGCAGATAGGCCACGCCCATCGCGGCCACCGGGTCCTGTCCCGACGCTCGGGCCGCCTCGACGTCGTCGCGGGTGCGCGCGAGCATCCGCTCGAACCCGTCGGCCGCCAGCGCGGTGAAGAGGCCGGCGCGGTCGGCGAAGTGGTGTGCGCTGGCCTGGTGCGAGACGCCGCAGCGCCGCGCGATCGCACGCAGACTGGCCTTGGCCAACCCGTTCTCGCCGATCTCCTCGACGGCGGCACGCAGCAGCCCGGTGCGGACCTCGCTCACGACGTCGCCCCAGCACCGAGCACGCCGCGATCGCCGGGCTCGACCGCCAGCGGGGCGGCACGCCGTCGGCGCGGCCACCACAGGTGGCGACCCAGCAGCGTGGCCAGAGCCGGCACGACCAGCGTGCGCACGACGAAGGTGTCGATGAGCAGCCCCATCCCGATGGTGAAGCCGACCTGCACGAGCGTCGTCACGCTGGCTGCCATCAGGGCGAACATGCTGGCCGCGAAGATCACCCCGGCCGCGGTGATCACGCCACCGGTGGCGGCGGTCGCACGCGCGATGCCGACGGGCTCGCCGTCCGGTGCCTCCTCCTGCATCCGCTTGGCGAGCAGCATGTTGTAGTCGGCCCCGACCGCCACCAGGATCACCAGGGTCAGCGAGGGCACCGACCACTCCAGCGGCTTGTCGAGCACGATCTGCCACACCAGGACGGCGAGTCCGATGGCCGAGGCGTAACTGAGCGCGACAGTGCCGAGCAGCACCGAGGCCGCCACGAGCGACCGCAGCAGCACCAGCAGCACGAGGAAGACCGTGATCAGCGCGACGATCAGGATCAACCGGAAGTCGTCGCGGTCGAGCGAGGCGAGGTCGGCGTTGGCCGCGGCCATGCCGGTCACGTGCACCTCGGCGTCCTCGAGCCCGGTGCCGCGCAGCGCGGTCGCGATCGACTCCCGTACCCGCGTCGTCCGTTCGGAGGCCTGGGGGCCGAAGGCATCGGTGTCGCCGAGGACGACGATGCGCGCGGTCCGGCCGTCGTCGGAGAGGAACTGGCTGCTGGCGACGGCGAAGCGCTGGTCGCCCAGTGCCACCGGCGGGAGGTAGAACCCGCCCATCTCCGGTGTCCCGGCCCGGTCGGCGGTCTCGGTGAGGAACGCCGACGCCTCGCCGAGGCCGCCTTGCAGCTCGGTGACGGAGTCGGCCAGACGGGCGGTGCCGTCGGCGACCTGGCCGGTGCCGTCGCGCAGTCGGGCCGAGCCGTCGGCGAGGTCGCCGAGCTTGTCGGTGAAGGTGCGCTGACCCCGCGCCAGTCGGTCGACGCCATCGCGCGCGTCGGCCAGGCCCGCGTCGAGCCGGGCCAGCCCGGTCCCGAGGTCGGCGGTGCCGTCGGCCAGTGCCCGTGCGCCGTCGGCAGCCTCCTGGAGACCGGGGATCAGCTCGTCGCGCTGGCCGCGGTAGACCTGCCGGACGCCGTCGCGAGCGCGGGCGCACACCGGGTCCAGGGTGCAGGCGAGGCTGCTGCGCAGCGCGCGGTCGATGCGGGCCAGGCCGTCGACGGCGATGCGGGTCTGGTCGACGGCGGTCTGCAGGCCGGTGGCCAGAAGAGCGGCCCCGTCACGCAGGTCGGCGCTGCCGGTGCTGGCGCGGTCGGCGCCGTCGGCGAGCCGGACGACGCCCGCGCGCAGCTCCTCGATCCCCCGCAGCAGGCGGCCGGCGCCGTCGACGGCCTGGTCGGCACCGGAGGCGAGCTCGCCCGCGCCGTCGTCCAGCTGCGCGGATCCGTCGGCGAGCTCCCGCGCACCGCGGGTGCCGTCGTCCAGCTGCTGCTCGGCGTCGCCGAGCCGCTGCCCGACCTGACCGGCCTGGTAGGCCACCTGTGCCTGCGGGATGGGCTCGCCGAGGGGGCGGGTGGTGCCGCGCACCAGACCGACACCGGGCACCCGCGACGCCGCGGCGCCGGCCTGCTCGAGAGCGGCGAGGTCCTCGGCGTTGCGCAGGTCGCGGTCGGCGTGCACGAGCACGTAGTCGGGCAGCACCTCGTTCACCGGGTAGTGCGCGTCGAGCAGGGCGTAGCCCCGGTTGCTCTCGGTGTCGCTCGGCTGCACCTGGCGCTCGTCGAAGCTGGGCTCCATCGCGGGGAAGAACGCCGCGAGCAGCAGCAGGGGGATCAGCGCGGCGGCGGCGAAGCGCCCGGGCCGGGCCACGACGGCGTCGGCGACGCGCGCCCAGCCGGTCGCGGCGCTGGGGTTGCGGGGTCGCGGCTCGCACAGACCGCGCGAGCCGAGCAGCGCCAGGAGCGCCGGCAGCAAGGTGATCGAGACCAGCAGGGTGACCGCGACGCTCGCCGCGATCGCCGGCCCCGTCGTCCGGTAGACGCCGAGCTGGGCGATCACCAGCACCGCGTTGGCCAGCATCACGGTGAGCGCCGAACCGACGATCACCGCCGAGACGCGGCTCGCGGCGTACCGCGCAGCGGCGGGCGCCGGCACGCCGTCGCGGCGCTGCTCGTGATAGCGACTGACGACGAAGATCGCGTAGTCGGTCGCGGCGCCGAGCACGATCGCGGTGAGGAACGATCCGGTGAAGGTGGAGACGTCGAAGACGCCGGTCAGGCCGAGCAGGCTCGTGGTGGCGCGCGCGACCACCAGCGAGATCCCGACGCTGCCGAGGATGAGCGCCGCCGTCGACCAGCGACGGTAGATGAGCATCAGGATCGCGAAGATCATCGCGACGGTGATCAGCGTGATCGGCAGGATGCTCGCCTCGGCCTCGACGGCCATGTCGCTGATGGTGGCGCTCGGGCCGGTGACCAGCACGGTCAGGCCCGCGGGCGCGCCGTCGCGGACGAGGTGGCGCACGGCCTCGATCTGCTGGATCGCCGACGGGGCGCCGGTCTCGCCCGGGATGCCGATCTGGAAGTAGAGCGCCTCGCCGTCCTCGCTGCTCAATGCCCGGGTGACCGCCACGCTGCGGATGTCCTGCACGAACGTGACGTCGTCGGGGTCGGCGCGCAGCTGGGGAACGAGTCGGCGCAGGTAGCGCTTGTCGTCGGCGGTGAGGCCGCCGGTGCGCTCGGCCACGACGACGAGGAAGCTGTTGCTGCGCCCGCTGCCGAACGCGGAATCCATCAGGTCGGTCGCGACGGCGGACGGTGCGTCGAGCGGCACGACCGGCGTGGAGTCCTTCGCGACGACCTCCTCCAGTTGCGGCACGGCCGTGTTGAGCACGCCGGTCACCAGCAGCCAGGCCGCGAGCACCCACCCCGCGCGGCGGACGACGAGCGTGGCGAGGCCGGTGAGCAGACGGCCCGGGCGATGTTCCATGAGCGGGACCGTAGGGACACCTCCTTGCCACTGGCAAGGAGGTGTGAGCGGAGCCACGCCGAGCCGCGACGTACTGCCCGAGCGGGCGATCTCCCCACCCGCTGTCGGACAGGATCTCTACGCTCAGCCTCGATGCCCCTGCACCTCCATCACGCCCCGAGCACGCTGCCGCTCGCCGACGCGCTCGGCGAGCTGCTGGCCGAGCCCCTGCCCGACCCGTTCGCGGAGGAGCTCGTCGTGGTGCCGGCCCGGGGGATCGAGCGGTGGCTCACCCAGCGGCTCGCCCACCGGCTCGGCATCGGCCAGGCGGGTCGGGCGGACGGCGTGTGCGCCGGCGTCCGGTTCATCACGCCGTGGTCGTTGGTCTCGGTGCTGATCGACCGCGACCGTGACGACCCGTGGAGCCCCGACCGCTTGACCTGGCCGCTGCTCGGGGTGATCGACGAGGTCGTGGGTGAACCGTGGTGTGCCGCGCTGGCCCGCCATCTCGGGCACGGGCTGGACGATGCCGAGGCCGAGCTGCGGCGGGGCCGCCGCTATGCCGTGGCCCACCGCCTGGCCGGGCTCTACGCCGCCTATGCAGTGCAGCGCCCCGACGTCCTGACGGCGTGGCGCGCCGGCGACGACACCGACGGCGCCGGCCGCGACCTCCCGCCCGACCAGGTGTGGGAGGCCGAACTCTGGCGCCGTCTGCTCGCCGCCGTCGGCGTCGAGCCACCGGACGCGCGTCTTGACCGGGTGGTCGCCGCGCTGGAGGGTCGCGAGCGGGACGACCTCGACCTGCCCGACCGGCTCAGCCTCTTCGGCCACACCCGGATGTCGGTGAGCGAGGTGCGGTTGCTCGGCGCACTCGCACGGCACCGCGACGTCCATCTCTGGCTGCCCCAGCCGTCGGCCGCGTTGTGGCAGCGACTGACGGGCGTGCGCGCCGCGGGCGTCGTGCCACGTGCCGACGACGAGTCGAGCACGCTGGTGCGCCATCCCCTGCTGGCCTCGCTCGGCCGCGACGCCCGCGAGCTGCCGCGCGTGGTCGCGCCCCTCCTCGCGGCACCCGACGCGGTGGAGTACGAGGTCGCCGATCCGGCACCGCTCCCGGGCACCCTGCTCGGGTGGCTGCAGACGGACCTGCGTGAGGACGCCGTCCCCGACGTCGCGCGGCGTGAGGCGCGCACGCTGAGCCCGACCGACCGTTCGGTGCAGGTGCACGCATGCCACGGCCCGGCCCGCCAGGTCGAGGTGCTGCGCGACGTCCTGGTGGGGTTGCTCGACGACGACTCGACGCTCGAACCCCGCGACATCGTGGTGATGTGCCCCGACGTCGAGACCTACGCGCCGCTCATCTCCGCCGCTTTCGGTCTCGGGGAGGGGGAGGCTCCCTCGGACGGTGACCCGGCGCACCCGGCGCACGGTCTGCGGGTCCGGCTGGCCGACCGCGCGCTGACCAGCACCAACGCGCTGCTGGCCCTGGCCGCGAGCCTCGTCGAGCTCGCACTGGGTCGCGCGACGGCCTCCGACGTGCTCGACCTCGCCGCGACACCGCTCGTCCGCGCGCGTTTCGGCTTCAGCGACGACGACCTCGAGCGCATCGGGCGATGGGTGGCCCAGGCCGGCGCCCGATGGGGTTTCGACGCCGAGCGTCGCGCCCGCTTCGGCATGCAGGGCTTCGAGCACAACACCTGGCGGGCCGGCATCGACCGGGTCCTGGTCGGAGTCGTGATGAGCGGTGACGAACACGCCCGGCTCGGCCGCGGCCTCCCCCTCGACGACGTCGCCAGCTCCGACATCGACCTCGCCGGGAGGTTGGGCGAGTTCGTCGACCGGCTGCACTCCTGCGTGCGGGCGCTCGATCCCGGCGACCCCGACCCCAGGGGTGATCTCCGGGGCGATCTCGCGCACTCGCTCGCCGGCGCCACGGTCCGCGACTGGACGGCGGCCCTCGCGCTCGGCGTCCGCTCGCTCACCCTGCTCGAGGACGACGACTCCTGGCAGCTGCCGCAGTTCGAGCGCGAGCTCGCGAGGGTCGCCCACGAAGGTCTCGACGGGAGTGTCGGTACCGGCGGCGACCGCGGTTCCGGCAGCGCGCGGCTGCGCCTGGCCGACGTCCGTGCGCTGCTGCGCTCGCGCCTGGCCGGCCGCCCGACCCGGTCCAACTTCCGCACGGGAACGCTGACGGTGGCCACGCTGGTACCGATGCGCTCGGTGCCGCATCGGGTGGTCTGCCTGCTCGGCCTCGACGACGGCGTCTTCCCCCGCAACCCCACCCCGGACGGTGACGACGTGCTGGCGCGCCGTCCGCTCACCGGCGAACGCGACCGCCGGAGCGAGGACCGGCAGCTCCTCCTCGACGCCGTGCTCGCGGCCGGCGAGACGCTGGTCGTCACCTACTCCGGCGCCGACGAGCACACCGGGCGCGAGCGCCCGCCCGCCGTCCCGTTGGGGGAGTTGATCGATGCGCTCGACCTCACCGCGACGGGTCGGGAGCATGGCCCGGTGCGGGCGCAGGTCGTCGTGCGGCATCCGTTGCAGGCCCACGACGTCCGCGCGCTGAGCCCGCACGGTCTGGTCGCGGCCGACCCGCGACCCTTCACCTACGATGCCGGCGCGTTGGCCGGCGCCCGCGCCCTGCTGCGGGAGCGCACCGCACCGCCGATGCTCCTGCCCGAGGAGCTGCCGGCCGCGCACCCGCGCGGGGCCACGGGAACCGTCCAGCTCGAGCAGCTGCGCGACTTCCTCGTGCACCCGGTCAGGGAGTTCGTGCGCCAGCGACTCGACGTCGGGGTTCCGTTGCGGTTCGAGGAGGTCGGCGACGCCATCGCGATCGAGCTCGACGCCCTGGAGAAGTGGCAGGTCGGCGACCGGCTGCTCCGGGCACTCCTGGAGGGCGAATCGCCTGATGCGGTGATGACCGCCGAGCTGTTGAGCGGGGCGTTGCCGCCCGGGCAACTGGGTGGGCGCCATCTGCACGAGGTGGTGGCGGAGGCTCAGAAACTGTTCGCCGGAACGGCCGAGCTGCGGGCGGGCACGCAGCGGTCGATCGACGTCGACGTCGATCTCGGCGACGGACGCCGCGTGGTCGGCACGGTCTCGGGCATCTTCGGCACCAGGATCGTCTCGCTCGGCTACTCCCGGCTCGGCCCCAAGCAGCGCCTCGGCTCGTGGGTCGACCTCCTCGCCGCCAGCGCCGGCCACACCGACGAGATGTTCACCGCGCACGCCGTCGGCAAGGAGCGGGCCGGGCCCAAGCGAGCGCTCGCCGGGCCGCTGGACCATCGCGCGGTCGACTGGCTGCGTGACCTGGTGGATCTGCGCGAGGAGGGTCTGCGCCGTCCGCTGCCGCTGCCGGTGAAGACCGCGTCGGCCTGGGCCGAGGCGCAGCGGCGTCAGATGATGGGCGACGACGTCTCCCCGCGTCAGCTCGCCGGCCGAGCGTGGGTCACCGATCCGCACAACACCTACGGCATCGAGGGCGAGGATGCCGACGCCTATCACCGCCTCGTCTTCGGCGACGGCGCGCCGCTGGAGCTCTTGGTCGACGCCGGGTTGGAGACGCTCGCCGAACGGGTGTGGGCTCCGCTGCTCGACGGTGCGGAGAAGGTGGGGCCGCTGTGACCCCGTTCTCGATCGCCGATCCGTTGCCCGAAGCCGGCACGACCACCCTGCTGGAGGCCAGTGCCGGCACCGGCAAGACCTGGACCATCGGCGCGCTCGTCACCCGCTACGTCGCCGAGGGTGTGGTCGAGCTCGGCGAGATGCTGGTGGTGACGTTCGGGCGCGCCGCCAGCCAGGAACTGCGCGAGCGGGTGCGCGCCCAGCTGGTCGAGGCCGAGCGCGCGCTGGCCGCGGTCGACGAGCCCGACCACCCCGACCACGGCCGGGGGGCCGGCGCGAGCGAGCTGCTCGCCCTGCTGCTGGACGCCGAACCGGCCGAGCGAGCAGCGCGACGTCGTCGTGTGCGTGACGCCCTGGCCGACTTCGACGCCGCGACGATCGCCACCACTCACCAGTTCTGCTCGCTCGTGCTCGACTCGCTCGGGGTCGCCGGCGACAGCGACGGTCAGGCGACGCTGGTCGAGAACCTCGACGATCTGGTCGCCGAGGTCGTCGACGACCTCTACCTGCGCGCCTTCGCCTTCGCCGAGTCGCCGCCGTCGTTCACCCGCGCCGAGGCCGGCCAGATCGCGCGCGCCGTCGTCGCCGATCCTCAGGCACATCTCGAGCCCGCCGACGAGCCTCGCGACACCCCGGCCGGACGGAAGGTGTCGTTCGCGCGCGCGGTCCGGGCCGAGCTGGAGGCACGCAAGCGCCGGCTCGGACTGCTCTCCTACGACGACCTGCTCAGCCAGCTCGCCGACGCCCTGGGCCCGGACGACTCGCTCGCACGCGAGCGGATGCGGGCCCGCTGGCAACTGGTGCTCGTCGACGAGTTCCAAGACACCGACCCGGTGCAGTGGCAGGTGCTGGACCGCGCGTTCTCCGGCCACGCGACGATGGTGCTCATCGGCGACCCGAAGCAGGCGATCTACGCCTTCCGCGGGGGAGACGTCGTGACGTACCTGCAGGCCGCCGCCACGGCCCGTCGCCACCAGACCCTCGCCACGAACTGGCGCAGCGACGCCCCGCTGGTCGGCGCGGTGTCGCGGCTCCTCGTCGGCGCCGAGCTCGGCGACGAGCGGATCGTGGTCCAGCCCGTCGAGGCCCATCACCAGGAATCGAGATTGTCGGGCGCTCCGCAGTCGGCACCGCTGCGGCTGCGCATGGTCAGTCGGGAGACCTTCGGGCGCGGTGCCGGCAGCACGATCGCCGTCGGTGACGCCCGACCGCACATCGCCACCGACCTCGCGCACGACGTCCACAACCTGCTGGCCTCGGGCGCGGCCTTCGACGGGAAGGTGTTGCAACCCAGCGACGTCGCGGTGATCTGCTACCGCCACGCCGACCTGGCGGCGAGTCAGGCCGCGCTGCACGCCGTCGGGGTGCCCGCGGTGATCGCCGGCGGTGGCAGCGTCTTCGCCACCCCCGCGGCCGACGACTGGCTGCGGCTCCTGGAGGGACTCGAGCAGCCCCATCGCAGCCCACGGGTGCGGGCGGCCGCGCTGTCGCCCTTCCTCGGGTTCACCGCCCTCGCGAT
>NZ_JAHRHK010000046.1 GCF_021246465.1 Nocardioides sp. R-C-SC26
CGTTGCGCGCGCCGTACTGGCCGCGCAACGCCCGCCGTCAGGTTCTCTGACGCGCACCCAGCGCTCGACCGCGGCCATCGGCACCTACGAAGCGCTGCGCACGCAGCTCGGGGATCCCACCTTGGATCCCGAGCTGCTCGAGCGTGCGCTGACGCACCGGTCGTTCGCCTACGAGAACGGTGGTCTGCCGCACAACGAGCGGTTGGAGTTCCTCGGCGACTCGGTGCTCGGCGTCGCCGTCACCGAGACCCTCTACACCCGCCACCCCGACCTCTCCGAGGGACGGCTGGCCAAGCTCCGCGCCGCAGTCGTCAACGCCCGTGCGTTGGCTGGCGTCGCGCAGACCATCGGCTTGGG
>NZ_JAHRHK010000047.1 GCF_021246465.1 Nocardioides sp. R-C-SC26
ACGAGAGACGGGGTGGGTCGGCACCGACCGGTGCCGACCCACCCCGTTCACACGCGAGTGGAGCCGCGCTCAGCAGATCAGAGGCCCTGCTTCATCGCTGTGCGCAGGTCCTTGTTGAGCTGGGAGATCACGTCGGGCGGGATCTCCTTGGGGCACGCGCTGGCGCACTCACCGATGTTGGTGCAGCCGCCGAAACCCTCGTGGTCGTGCTGCCCGACCATATCGACCACGCGCGACCAGCGCTCCGGCTGGCCCTGCGGCAGCCCACCGAGGTGGGTGATCTTGGCGCCGAGGAACAGCGAGGCCGACCCGTTCGGGCAGGCGGCGACGCACGCACCGCAGCCGATGCAGGTGGC
>NZ_JAHRHK010000048.1 GCF_021246465.1 Nocardioides sp. R-C-SC26
CGTGATTCATCCCGTGCGTTGCGACTGGGGGTCTGCGGCCCCGTCGGCACCGGCAAGAGCTCGCTCATCGCCCTGCTCTGCCGCGAACTCGCCGGCGGACTCGGGCTCGGCGTGGTCACCAACCACATCTACACCGACGAGGGCGCCCGCTTCCTGCGTTCGGCCCGCGTGCTCGACCCGGACCGGATCCGTGCCGCCGAGACCGGGGCCTGTCCGCACACCGCGATCCGCGACGACACCACCGCCAACGCGCTCGCCGTGGAGGAGCTCGAGGCCGAGTACGGCGACCTCGAGCTGGTGATGATCGAGTCCGGCGGCGACAACCTCACCGCCACGTTCTCGCCCGCGCTGGTCG
>NZ_JAHRHK010000049.1 GCF_021246465.1 Nocardioides sp. R-C-SC26
CGTGCGGCGTGCGGATCTGTTCCAGCAGATCGGCACGCCGCACGACGGTCGCCTCAAGAAGGTGATGGATGCGCTGCGCGCCGGCGCCACCGCCGAGGAGGTCTTCGACAGCACCAAGATCGACCCCTGGTTCGTCGACCAGCTGAGTCTGATCAACGAGATCGCACAGCAGCTCATCTCTGCTCCCGAGCTGACTCCGGAGCTCCTGCGCATCGCCAAGCGGCACGGCTCCTCCGACGCCCAGCTCGGCAAGATCCGCGGCACCACCGCCGACGTCGTCCGAGGGGTACGGCACGCGCTCGGCATCCGCCCGGTCTTCAAGACCGTCGACACCTGCGCGGCCGAGTTCG
>NZ_JAHRHK010000050.1 GCF_021246465.1 Nocardioides sp. R-C-SC26
GAATCCTCGGCTCACCCGGCTTCGAGACGTTCGCAGAGCGACCTCCTCAACCGCCGGTGGTGGGGAGGTAGGTGGTCGAGGGGCCCCGCGAGGAACGAGCGGGGCGTCTCGAACCCCGGCCCGTCCTCGCTCAGCCGACCTCGGCGGCGAGCTTCACCTTCGCCGTCCGTTCGTCACCGCCGCGCAGGTAGGTCACCTCGATCGTGTCTCCCGGCTGGTGCGTGCGGATATTGACGATCAGCGAGACCCCGTCGGTGACCCGCACCCCCTCGACGGCGACGACGATGTCGCCCGACTCCAGGCCGGCGTCGTCGGCAGGTGCTCCGGAGGACACCTCGTCGATCGTG
>NZ_JAHRHK010000051.1 GCF_021246465.1 Nocardioides sp. R-C-SC26
CAGGTCACCAAGGTGACCTGCACCGCCGGGGAGCTGGGCGAGATCCTGGTGCCGGAGCTGGAGCATCTGGCGGCCGACCGTGACGACAAGCTCGGTGAGCACCGTCGCGGTGGGCTCGCCGACGCCATGCGTGAGCTCGGTGTCACCGACCACCGCTTCCTCGGAGGCTTCGGCCGGTACCGCGACTCGGGCATGCAGTGGCATCCCGACGGGCACGCGATCGCCGCGGACGCCGTGCACGACAACGCGTTCTGGCGCGCCGACCTGACCGAGGCTGCCGACCTCCTGGTCGAGATCATCCGCGAGGTCCGTCCGCAGGTGCTGGTGGCCTATGACCCGTTCGGCG
>NZ_JAHRHK010000052.1 GCF_021246465.1 Nocardioides sp. R-C-SC26
TGGTCTGGTTGAAGGTGGTGTGGATCCGCCCGTCGGGCGCGACGGTCTTGAGCAGGCCCTCGATCGTCTGCCGCAGCCGGGTGACGTCACGGTGGCGTAGGGGGTGGGCCAGGAACGGGTGCTCGGTCTTCTCATACAGCGAGGCCAGCGCGTCGGCATCGGTCGTGTAGCCGGTCTTGGTGCGCTTGGTCTTCGGCATGCCGAGCTCGTCGAAGAGCACCCCCTGCAGCTGCTTGGGCGAGCCGAGGTTGATCTCCTTGCCGATCACCGCGTACGCCGCCTCGGCCGCGTCGCGAACGGCGGTCGCGAACTGCGCCTCGAGCTCGTCGACGTGGCGTACCTC
>NZ_JAHRHK010000053.1 GCF_021246465.1 Nocardioides sp. R-C-SC26
CGCCGCCGCACGGCCATCCTCGCCCGTGATTCGGCAGAGCCCCTAGCCTCTCGGGGTGAGCGACGGCCCCGGTGCCACCGAGGACGGGCACCATGTCGTGATCGACGGGCGTCGCTGGCGCGCCACCGATCCCGACATCCCGTCCGACCGGCGCGACTACCTCACCCGCGTGCTCATGGCCTGGCGTCGGGAGGTGCGCCGGCACCACGGCGACGACGGGGAGCGCCGCGCCCGCGACGGCGACCAGGCCGCCAAGGTCGCGCTCGGAGAACGCGGCACGCCGTGGTGGGAGCAGACCGATGCGGAGCGGCGCGCACGGTGGGAGACCCCGGTGCCCGTGCC
>NZ_JAHRHK010000054.1 GCF_021246465.1 Nocardioides sp. R-C-SC26
CTTCCAGCCGAAGGTCGAGGACGACCCGTCCTCGACGCGACCCGCCGGCATCGTGACGCGTCAGTTCCCCGACCCGCAGACCGGGGCCGACGAGGGCAGCACGGTCGTCATCCTCGTCTCCCCCTACGTCGAGCCGCCGCCGCCCGACCCGACGTCGGACCAGACCGACGGTCCGCCGGACCCCTCGCAGCCCACCGACGACCCGAGCGACGGGCTGATCTTCGACCGGCGTCGCTCAGGCTGACCCTGGTCTCGCGACGGTCGCAGAGCGACCTCCTCGACCACCGGAACTCCGCCGGTGGTGGGGGCCGGGCGATCAGGCCGTGGTCGGCAG
>NZ_JAHRHK010000055.1 GCF_021246465.1 Nocardioides sp. R-C-SC26
AGGCGCGCCAGCCGGACGGCCTCGACGGCGAGATCGTCGCGGGTCGAGACCCCCGAGGTCGCGAGATAGCCCTCGTTGAAGATCAGGTAGAGGACGGCGTGGACCGCTCCGGGCCGCTCGGGCAGGTCGGCCTCGGCCGGCACCCGGAACGGGATGTGCGCGGCGGCGATCTTCCGTTTGGCCCGGGTGATGCGCTGGGCCATCGTCGTCTCGGGCCCGAGGAAGCCCTCGGCGATCTCGGCGACGCTCAGACCGCCGAGCAGACGGAGGGTGAGGGCGACGCGCGCCTCCGGCGCGAGCGCGGGGTGACAGCAGGTGAAGATCAGCCGGAGG
>NZ_JAHRHK010000006.1:0-50342 GCF_021246465.1 Nocardioides sp. R-C-SC26
GTCGACGCCGCCGCCGACGACACCCTGACGCTCGTCCCGGCACCGACCACCGGTGGTTGAGGAGCGAGCGGTGTCCCGGCGGTTGAGGAGCGAGCGCAGCGAGCGGGGCTTCCGGTGGTTGAGGAGCGAGCGCAGCGAGCGTCTCGAAACCCGGTGAGTCGAGGCGGTACCTACCCCAGGACGACGACGCCCGACGGCGTCGCGGCCGCGGTGACCGATCGATCGTGCGGTTCGACCGGCACGTCGTGGCCGACCTCGTCGTCGTAGAGCAGGCAGTAGACCGGAGTTCCGACGGGCACGCGCGCCAGCGCCCGGTCGTAGGAGCCGCCGCCGCGCCCCAACCGCATCCCGGACGACGAGACCGCGAGCCCGGGTACCAGCACGACGTCGGCGGTGGCGACGGCGTCGGGGCCGAGGGTCGTGCCGGTCGGCTCGAGGAGCCCGAGTCGCGCCGTGGCGAGGGAGTCGTCGCCGAGGTCGAGTCCCCAGTCCAGATCGCCATCGGGCTGCAGCACCGGGAGGAGCACCCGGATGCCGGCCTCGCGCAGCGCGTCACGCACCCAGGTGGTGCCCGGCTCGGTGCCGACGGCGACGTAGGCGGCCACGGTCGCGGCACGGCCGACGGCGGCGTCGGACAGCAGCACGGTGGCGAGTCGGCGTGCCTCCGCGCCCACGTCGGCCAGCGACCGGCGACCGCGCGCGGCGAGGATCTGGTCGCGCAGCGCCAGCTTGGCCGCGGACCGATCCAGGGGAGGTTGTGACAGGGCCACGTGGTGAGCCTAGGCTCCCGCTCATGGGGAGTCCCGCACTGGAGCAGGCTCGCGAGAAGATGGCCGCCGCCGGCGTCGACCAGGTCGCCATCGACACCTTCGCGCACTACTTCCGACTGATCGAGCACGGTGAGACCGGCATGATGCCGGAGTCGGCGATCGAGCCCGTCGACATCGAGAGTCTCGACGGCGTCGTGGTCGACGACGAGACCGCCGCCGAGGCGGTGCGCAGCACCGTGGTGATCAAGCTCAACGGCGGTCTCGGCACCTCGATGGGCATGGACCGCGCCAAGTCCCTGCTGTGCGTGCGGCGAGGGCTCTCCTTCCTCGACATCATCGCGCGGCAGGTGCTGCACCTGCGCGAGCAGTACGGCGCCCCGCTGCCGTTGATCTTCATGAACAGCTTCCGCACGTCGGCCGACACGATGGCCGCGCTGGCACGGTACGAGGATCTCGCCGTCGAGGGCCTGCCGCTGGAGTTCCTGCAGAACAAGGAGCCGAAGCTGCTGCTCGACAGCCTGGCTCCGGTCACCTTCCCCGACGACCCTGACCTGGAGTGGTGTCCTCCGGGCCACGGCGACCTCTACACCGCGCTGCGCGGCACGGGTCTGCTCGACTTGCTCATCGATCGCGGCTACCGCTACGTCTTCGTCTCGAACTCCGACAACCTCGGAGCCGTCCCGGACGCGCGGGTCGCCGGATGGTTCGCCCAGAGCGGCGCGCCCTTCGCCATCGAGGCGGTGCGGCGCACGGCGTCGGATCGCAAGGGAGGCCACTTCGCCCGTCGCAAGGCCGACGGGCGCATCGTGCTGCGCGAGACGGCTCAGACTCCCGACGCCGACCTCGAGGCGCTCGCCGATCTCGACCGGCACCGCTACACCTCCACGAACAACCTGTGGTTCGACCTGCTCGCGATGAAGCACGCCCTCGACGCGCGCGACGGCATCTTGGGTCTGCCGATGATCCGCAACGTCAAGAACGTCGACCCCAGCGACGCCAGCACGCCGAAGGTCGTCCAGATCGAGACCGCGATGGGTGCGGCGATCGAGGTGTTCGAGGGGTCGGCGTTGATCGAGGTCGGTCGCGACCGGTTCGTCCCGGTCAAGACGACCAACGACCTGCTCGTGCTGCGCTCCGACGTCTACGCGCTCGGTGGCGACTTCGTGCTCGACCAGCAGGCGCCCGTGATCCCCTTCATCGACCTCGACGGCGAGCACTACAAGCTGGTCGGAGAGTTCGACAAGCGCTTCCCCGAGGGTGCGCCGTCACTGGCTCGTGCGACCTCCTTCACCGTCGACGGCGACGTCACCTTCGGGCGGGACGTCCAGGTCGTCGGCGCCGTGGAGGTGGAGGCCGAGAGCGCCCAGCGCGTCGAGCCGGGCACCGTGCTCGCCGGCGATCAAGGCTGACCTCGGTGCCCGACGGGCTGCGATCGGTCGAGGAGCACCTCGACGCGATCCTGGGGGAGATCGAACCCCTCGCCGACTTCGCCCAGCCGCTGATCGACGCACTCGACCTGGTCTGCACCGAGGAGATCGTCGCCCCGATCCGGCTCCCGCGCTTCGACAACTCCGCGATGGACGGCTACGCCGTGCGTGCCGAGGACGTCGCGACGGCGGCGGAGGAGTCGCCGGTCAAGATGCGGGTGGTCGGCGAGATCGGTGCGGGGCAGGGCAATCGGCTCAGCCCGGGCGGCGCGCGGGCGCTGCCCGAGGGCACTGCGGTCAAGATCATGACGGGCGCCCCGATGCCTCGCAACGCCGACTGCGTCATCCCCTACGAGTGGACCGACCGCGGCGTCGACCAGGTGTGGATCGCGCAGTCGGCGCACCGGGGGCAGCACGTCCGCTACGCCGGTGAGGACGTCGCCCTGGGCGACCTGCTGATCGAGCCCGGCACCCAGCTCGGTCCGCGTCAGCTCGGGCTGCTCGCCTCGGTCGGACGCAACGCGGTGCGGGTGCGCCCCCGCCCTCGGGTGCTGATCGTCTCGACCGGCTCCGAGCTGCGCGACCCGGGCGCGGAGCTCGCGCCCGATTCCATCTACGACGGCAACTCCTACCTGCTCGCCGCGGCCGCGCGCCGTGCTGGGTGCGTGCCCTCCCGGGCGGGCGCCCTCCCCGACGACCCGACGTCGTTCCTCGCCGGCCTGGCCGCCAAGGTCGGGTCCGCCGACGTCGTCGTCACCTCCGGCGGCATCTCGATGGGCGACTACGACGTGGTGAAGGAGGCGCTCGGTGGGGACGACGAGGTCTGGTTCGGCGGGGTCGCGATGCAACCGGGGAAGCCGCAGGGGTTCGGCCACCTGCGGGTGGGTGCCGACGAGCGCCGGGTGCCGTTCTTCGCCCTGCCGGGCAATCCGGTCTCGGCCTACCTGTCGTTCGAGATCTTCGTGCGCCCCGCCCTGCGCCGGATGATGGGTATCGCGCCGGAGAGCCGTCAGCCGATCACCGCGCGGATCACCCACGACGTCCGCTCGCCCTACGGCCGCCGCCAGTTCCTGCGCGGCACCCTGACCGATGCCGGCGGACACCGCTCGGTCGCCGAGGTGGTACCGGTGGGTGGCTCCGGCTCGCACCTGGTCGGTGACCTCTCGGCGTCCGACTGCGTCATCGTCGTGCCCGAGCGGGAGATGGAGATCGCCGCCGGCTCGATGGTCAGCGTGATCCGCCTCGACGACTGATCCCTCCGCCGCCTCGCTCGGCGGCTCCACCCCTCTCCGTCTGCGGCCCGCCCGCTGACCGATCCGCTCCGAAGGACTGACATGGCCGACTCCGACCGACTCACTCATCTCGACGAGTCCGGCGCGGCGCGGATGGTCGACGTCTCCGGCAAGCCCGTGACCGCGCGGATCGCGACGGCGTCGGGTCGGGTCCTGGTCTCCGAGCGCGTCGTCGCGCTGCTGCGGGGGGACGGCGTGCCCAAGGGCGACGCGCTCGGCGTCGCGCGACTGGCGGGCATCATGGGCGCCAAGCAGACCTCGACGTTGATCCCGCTGTGTCATCCGCTGGCGCTCTCCTCCGTCGACGTCGGCCTCGTCGTCGCCGACGACGCCGTCGAGATCACCGCGGCCGTGCGCACCACTGACCGGACGGGCGTGGAGATGGAGGCGCTGACGGCGGTCTGCGTCGCGGGGCTCACTGTGATCGACATGGTCAAGGCAGTGGACAAGGCCGCGTCGATCACCGACGTCCGCATCGAGACCAGGAGCGGCGGCGTCTGGGGGGACTGGCAGCGATGAGCGACACGTCGCCGCCCGGCCTGCCCGCCGTCGTCGTCGTCGCGCCGAACCGCGCCGCCGCCGGCGTCTACGCCGACGAGACCGGTCCGTTGATCGTGGATGCCCTGCGGGCGTGGGGATTCGGTGTCGGCGACGCCGTCGTCGTCGGTGACGGTGACCCTGTCGGTCAGGCTCTGCGCGACGCCGTCGACGGCGGTGCGCGGGTGGTGTTGACCACCGGGGGCACGGGGCTCACGCCGACCGACCGGACGCCGGAGCAGACCCGGCCCCTGCTCGACCGCGAGGTGCCGGGCATCGCCGAGGCGATCCGCGCGGCCGGGGTGGCGAAGGGAGTGCCGACGGCGGTGCTGTCGCGCGGCCTCGCGGGGGTGGCGGGCCACTGCCTGATCGTGAACCTGCCCGGGTCGCGTGGGGGAGTGAAGGACGCCCTCGTCGTGCTCGAGCCCGTCGTGCGGCACGCCGTGGAGCAGATCGTGGGGAGCGACCACCGGTGAGGTGGCGACGCGGCGCGCCCGGGTGGCCCGTCGTCCTGACGTCGGGGTCGGCGCCGGTCGTGCGGGTGCGACCGCTGCGGTCCTCCGACGCGCGGGCCTGGGCCGAGGTGCGCGCGCGCAACGCGGCCTGGCTGATCCCGTGGGACGCCACGCCGCCGCCGGGTTCGCCGCCGCGCGGGGCCTCGTTCGTCGAGCTCGCACGGCGGATGCGCCGCCAGGCTCGCCGCGGCACGACGTTGCCGTTCGCGATCGAGGTGGACGGCGTCTTCGCCGGCCAGGTGACGGTCAACAACGTCGTGCGCGGTTCGGCTCAGTTCGCCTCGATCGGCTACTGGATCGACCGGAACGTCGCCGGCCGGGGCGTGATGCCGCGTTCGGTGGCGATGGTGATCGACCACTGCTTCCGCGAGGTCGGACTGCATCGGATCGAGATCGCCGTCCGGCCGGAGAACTCCAACTCCCTGCGCGTGGTCGAGAAGCTCGGCATCACCGAGGTCGGCTATGCCCGACGATTCCTGCACATCGACGGAGACTGGCGCGACCACCGGATCTTCGCCGTCACCAAGGAGGAGGTGCCGCTCGGCATGCTGCGGCGCTTCGAGGAGGGCGGGCTCTGACCGGCCTTCCTTCCCAACTGTCACACCCGCAATTTGCGACACACGGGTAGACATCCGTCCCGGCCTCCGCTATCGCTCCTAACCTCGGCACGTGGACTTGAGTGCGTTGATCTTCGTGGCCCTGGCGGTGGCCTGGGCCGTCTACCTCATCCCCCAGGCGCTCAAGCACCACGAGAACAGCGCCGCCACCCGCAACGTCGAGGGCTTCTCCTCCCGGCTCAGGGTGCTGGCCCGTCGCGAGCCGGTCGACTCGCGCACCGCTCGACTCGTCGTCGAGGGGCGTTCGGCGGAGGCGGAGCCGTCGGGCTCGTCCTCGTCGTCGTCCTCCAGGTCGTCGGTCAAGGTCGGCGAGACGCCTGCTGCACCGGTGGGTGCGGCCCACCTCGCCGCTCGTCGGGCCGCGGCCAAGCGCGCCACCGGCCGTCGACGCCGCGTGCTCGGCGCGATCCTCGCCGCGCTCGTCGGCGTCACCGGCGTCGCGATCGCCGGTGTGATCTCCGGGTGGTTCGTCGTGCTGCCCGTCGCCGTCCTCGCGGCGTGGTTGGTGGCGTGTCGGCTGATGGTGCGCCGCGAGATCGCCGAGCTGCCGCAGCGTGTAGTCGCGCCGTCCTCTCTCGATGAGGACGCCGTCGGCGAGACGACCGAGGAGATCGCGGCCGTCGTCGACGTCGCGGACACGGAGAGCACCGAAGCGACTCCCGGCGAGCCGAGTGACGGCGTCTCGCCGCCGCCGCCCGCCGGTGGCTGGGATCCCGTTCCGGTGACCCTGCCGACCTACGTGGGCAAGGAGCCCGCGGCCCGCCGTCGCGTGCGCACCATCGACCTGGACTCCACCGGCGTGTGGACCAGCGGCCGTTCCGCCGCCGATTCCCAGCTCGCCCGCGACGCCGAGGAGGCCGACCAGGCTGCTCGCGCGCAGGCCCGCGCCGCCGCCGCCCGCGACGAGCGCCGCGCCTCCGGCTCCTGACGTCTTGCCCGGTTTCAGGGCGACGTGGAACCGGTGCTAGCGTGTCCTCGCGCGTCCTCGTGGCGCGAAAGCTGGGGCTGTGGCGCAGTTGGTAGCGCGTCTCGTTCGCAATGAGAAGGTCAGGGGTTCGAATCCCCTCAGCTCCACCATCTGATGAATCCGGGCGCGCGATGCCCCGCCTGCGTCGGCGCTCAGCGCGCTCGCTTCACCGGGACGACGGCGACGGCCGCGGCCGCGACGAGCACGAAGGCGACGAGCCAGATCATGCGGTACCCACCGGTCGCGGCGACGACCCCGGCCGCCACCACCGGGCCGATGAGCTGGCCCAGGTTGGTGGCGATGCCGGCGACGCCGAGGTCGCGGGCCGCGCCGTCCTCGCGATCGGGGAGCACGTCGATGAACAGCGCCTGATCCACCGGCAGGTAGATCCCGAAGGCCAGGCCTCCGAGGATCGCCTGCGCGACGAGGGCGGGCACGGTCGGCGACGCGAGCGGGATGAGGAACGAGATCGCCATCAGCGCGGACGCCGCGATCACGAAGGGCTTGCGTCGTCCGAGCTTGTCGGAGAGTCGGCCGGCGACGACGACGGCGACGAGGATGGCGGGTGCGCTGACCGCCCCGAGGATCGGCACGAACCGGGTCGCCTCCGAGGGGCTCATGCCGGGCTCGACGTAGCTCTGCAGGATGAAGAAGCTCAGGGCCGTCGAGACCGTGTAGCCGAAGAACAGCAGAGCCCTCGCCACCCAGACGAGTCGGAAGTCGGCGTCGGTGAGAGGGATGAGGAACCCGCGCAGGAACGTGCGCCAGCTGAACGGTGGCAGCTCGACGTCCCGGGAGGAGCGGTCGGGCGACCCGAACACGAGGAAGGCCACCGCGGCGAGCAGGACGATGCCGAACAGGAGGTAGAAGTCGACGCCGAGCACGTGGAACAGCGCGCCCGTGACGACGATGCCGACCACGCCGCCCGCGAAGTTGCCGACGCCCGTGGCCGACGAGACCCCGCCCACCCGGTTCTCCGGCACCCGGTCGGCGATGGTGGCCAGCAGCGGGGTCTGCACCACGTTCCCCGCCATGACGAACAGGGGCCACAGGAGCATCAGGAACGCGATGGACGGCGAGAGACGCAGCCCGGCGAGCGCCAGGCACCCCGCCGCCGCCCCGGCCAGCGCCCAGGGCGCGCGCCGGCCGAGCCGGGAGCGCGTCCTGTCGGAGGCCACGCCGACCAGGACCTGCGAGATGATCGACGCCAGAGCGGCGAGCGTGGCGACCAGGCCGAGTGCGCTCGCGCGCGAGGAGTCGAAGCTCTCATAGGCGTCGAGCAGACGTCGCTGCTCCGCGTCGGGCACGACGGTGCCGTCCTCCACCTCCGACTTCAGGTCCGCGAGATCGGCGACGTCGACGTCGGCGTCCTGGCCCTGGAAGTAGGTGCCGAACGTCATGTCCTGAACCTGGTTGGGCAGCAGGATCGCCGGGGCGGCGGAGAAGATGACGGTGAGCGCGGCCAGCGCCAGCGCGAGCCTGATCGTGTAGCGGCGCAGCGAGCGACCTTCCAGCGACGGGCGGTCGCCGGGTACCGACACCTCAGGCGCCGCCATGACGCCCTCCGGTCCGTGAGCTCGCACGTCGAGTGGCGGCGAGCAGGGGGCGGCAGCGCCTCATCTACGTCCTCGGTTCGGGAGCGGACGCCGTCGAGTCGGGGCGCCGCGGAGTCAGGTCGGGCAGAATTAGAACAGGTTCTAGCTCAGGAGTGGAGTCGGCGCGGATGGCTGCCGTGGCGCAGCCGACCTCGGTGTGGCGCTCTCGGACCGGCGGCTCGGGTGGCGGGTCTCTGAGCTCGGGCGTGCTTGGATGACGGCGTGGAGACCGTCGCCCTCGTCATCGCGGCCCTGGCCGCGCTGCTGCACGTGTTCATCTTCTATCTGGAGTCCCTCGCGTGGACGGGTCCGCGAGCCCGTGCCGTGTTCGGCACATCGACCGACGAGGCGGAGGTCACCAGGTCGTTGGCGTTCAACCAGGGCTTCTACAACCTCTTCCTCGCCGTCCTGGTCGGTCTCGGCATCGCACTGGTCGCGGCGGACGAGCAGGTCGCCGGCCGCACGCTGGTGTTCGCAGGCGCCGGCTCCATGGCCGCCGCGGCGCTGGTGCTGCTGCTCTCCTCGCCGGCCCATCGCGGGGCGGCGATCAAGCAGGGCCTGCTGCCTGCCGTGGCTCTCGTGCTCCTCGCCGTCGCGGTCGCCTGACTCGCTCAGCTCCGTGCGCGCTCCTCGTAGGCCGCGCGCGCTGCGGGGTCGGCGTCTGCGAGAACGGAGTCGGCCTTGAGGGCTCGAGCCAGAGCATCACGGACGGCGCGCGGCATCAGGTCCGCGCTTCGGGCCAGGGTCTTCCCCCACCGCGGAACCCAGGTCTCGGGCCGGGGGCGGTCGAGTACCGACTCGATCGCCCGCGCGACGTCGTCAGCGGTGACAGGCTTGACACCACGTGCGGGCGGAACGCCGGCGGCGAGCTCGGTGAGCACCACGGTCGGCATCACCAGGCTGACGTCGATGCCGTGCGGCGCCAGCTCGCCCCGGGTGGCCTCGCTGAAGCCCACCACGGCGAACTTCGACGCCGAGTACGTGGCGCCGTGCGGAGAGGCGACGCGGCCCACGGCCGAGGCGACGTTGACGATGTGACCACCGCCCCGGGCGATCATCGCCGGGCCGACCGCCTTCGTACCGTGGATGACTCCATGGAGGTTGACGTCGACGATCGCGCGCGTGACGTCGTCGTGCTCCTCGACGATCGCGCCCAACGGCATGATCCCGGCGTTGTTGACCAGCGCCTCGACCGGGCCGAGATGGGCGATCCGACTGAGGAAGTCGCGCCACGAGCCGGCATCGGTGACGTCGAGGTCGCCGCCGTAGCAGGTGCCGTTGCTCGACGCTGCGATCTCGGCCGCCACCTGGGCGGCGAGCTCGCCGTCCCGGTCGCCCAGTGCCACGACGCGTCCGGCGCGAGTGAGGCGCTCGGCGGTCGCACGTCCGATGCCCCTGGCGCCTCCGGTGATCACGACCGTTCCGGGTCGGGTGGGCGTCTGGTTCATGCAGCACTCCTGTCGATGCGGTGGAGGGCGACGGGCTGGCCGTCGGCCGGGAAGGGGAGAGAGAGGTAGTTCAGCGGCGAGGTGGTCTCGGCGGTGGTCCAGGCGTACCGGCGCAGCAGGTGCACCAGGAGCAGCTTCACCTCGGCGCCGGCGAAGAACATGCCCAGGCACTTGTGCACCCCGCCGCCGAAGGGCTCCCAGGCGTGGCGGTGGGAGCGATCCTCGCGCCTCTCCTCGTCGAAGCGCTCGGGGTCGAAGACGTCGGGGGCGGTCCACCACTGCGGGTCGTGGTGCTGGTGGTGCACCATCGTGGCGGTCAACCGGCCCGCCGGGATCGGCACGCCGCACACCTCGGTCGGCTTCACGGTGTGCCGCGCCAGCACGGGCACGGGCGGCACCAGGCGCAGGCACTCCTTGATCACGAGGTCGAAGTCGGTGAGCTCGTCGAGTTCGGCGAGGGTCGGATGCTCGGGCAAGGAGCGTGCTTGCTCGCGGAGCCGTTCCTGCCAGGTCGAGTGCCTGCCGAGCTCGCGCATCGCCGTCGAGGTGGTGATGGTCGAGGTGTCGTGGGCGGCCATCAGCAGGAAGATCATGTGGTTGACCACGTCGCGGTCGGAGAAGGTGTCGCCGTCCTCGGAGAGCCGGCAGAGCACCGAGAAGAGGTCGTCGCCCTGGCCGGCGCGACGACGGGGGAGGTGGCGCGTCAGGAACTCCTCCAGCAGACGGCGTCCGGCGAGTGCCCGCCCCCAGCGAGTTCCCGGCAGGGGAAGTCGCACGAACGCCGTCGCAGCCTGCACGCAGTCGATGAACGCGGTGTTGACGGCGTCCAACTCGCCGGGTCGCGCCAGTTCGGCTCCGCCCATGAAGACGGCGGTGGCCAGGTCGAGGGTCAGCGTCTTCAGGGCCGGGTAGGCCAGCACTGAGCCGTCGTCGGGCCAGGCGTCGAGCAGAGCCGACGTCGTCGGGGAGAGCGCAGCCACGTAGGAATCGAGTCGGTCGCGGGTGAACGCCTGCTGCATCAGCCGGCGGTGACGGTGGTGCTCGTCGAAGTCGAGGAGCATCAGGCCGCCGTCGAAGAAGGGGCCGACCAGTGCACCCCAGCCGGGTCCGTTGGCGAAGGCCTTGTCCTTGTTGAGCAGCACCTCCGAACAGGCGTCGGCACCGATCACGACTGTCCACCGCCGTCCAGCGAACGACATGTGCGACACCGGTCCATGGTCGGAGAGCCGGCGCGCCATGAAGGCGGTGGGGTCGTGCAGATAGTCCAGGGTCGGACCCAGGAACGGGACCGCGCGGCGGAGGGGCGGAGAGGAGGTGCTCATCGACGCGTCCAATCTGACAGGGAGGACTGTCAGTTTTCCCATACCGAGGGGTCCTTCGTCAAGGGTCGGCCGTTAGAGTCCTGCGTCATGACCGGGTCGAAGCGCTCCGTCGCGCGACGCACCTACGGTGGCCAGACCGCCGACGAGCGCCGTGCCGACCGGCGGCAGCGCCTCGTGGATGCCGTCATCGCCGAGCTCGCCGTCCCCGGCCAGACCGTCACGATGACGGGGGTGTGCGCCTCGGCCGGTCTCACCGAGCGCTACTTCTACGAGAGCTTCGCCTCGCTCGATGCGCTGCTGGTGGAGGCGTTGGAGACGGTCGCGACGGAGATCCTCGCGGTGACCACGACAGCGGCCGCCGCGACGTCCGGGCCGGCGTCACGCCGTGTGCAGGACGTCGTCGAGGCATTCGCGCGCTACGCCGAGGAGCGGCCCGAACGCCTCCACCTGATCGTGATCAGCTCGCAGGCCTACCCGCATCTTCGGACGCGACGAGCAGAGCTGCTCGACACCTTCGGCGAGGCCTTCGCGGTGGAGTCGGCTGCGATCTACGGCGAGCACGCGTGGCCCGCACGCCGAGCGAAGGCGCATGGGATGGCGATGGTGGCCGGCCTGGCCGAGTTGTTCGCCGCCCAGTTCGCCGGCACTCTCGACCTCTCGCGCGAGGAGCTGATCGACTCGGCCCGGGCGATGTTCGAGGCGTTGGGGAGCCGGCACTCGCCGGTGTGACGCGAGGTCGCTCGAACCTGGCCGGGGCCCGGCTCAGGGGCTTGGTGACGTGGTGTCGTCCGGCGCCGGATCGTCGGTGGGCTCCTCGGTCGGGGTCGACGTCGGCGTGGCCGACGGGGTGGCGCTCGGCGTCGGCGAGTCGGTGGCCGAGGGCGGTGCGCTCGACGGCGGCGGGGTGCGGCTCGGGGTGGGGTCGGAACGCGGCGACGGTGTCGACGTCTCGTTCGGCTCGGACGTCGGGCTGCCGGCAGGTTCGCTCGGCTCCGGTGTCGGGTCGGGGGTGGACGTGGGTCGCGGCGTCGAGGGGATCGTGGCGTCACGCGGTTCGACCGGCTTGACGACCGCGTAGAGGCTCAGCGCCAGCACGAAGATCACGATGAGGATCACCGTCGAGCGGCGTGGCCCGTTCTCGTGCCAGTGGCGACGTATCTCGGTCAGGCTGATGGCCCCGGTCACTGCTCGGCTCCCGTCGCCTCGCCGGTGGAGACCTCGGCGCGCAGGTTCATGCCCTCCACGCGGAGCGTGCGGGTGATCAGCACCCGCAGCTGACGTCCGACCTCGAACTGCTTGCCGGGCAGGGTGCGCGCCACCACGCGGATCTTGAACAGCTCGGCCTCGATCGTCTCCACGCCCATCACCGCCGGGACGTCGAGCAGCAGCGGACTCAGCTTCTCGTCGGCGTATGCCGCTTCACCCGCCTGCCGCAGCACCTGGCTGACCTGGTTGACGTCGTAGCTGATCGGCACGGGCACGTCGATGACCGCGCGTGCCCAGTCGCGGGAGAGATTGGTGACCTGCACGATCTGGCCGTTGGGGGTGATCACCACCTCGCCGCTGTTGGTGCGCAGCGTGGTCACTCGCAGGCTGACGTTCTCCACGGTGCCGAGCACCGGGATCGTCACGCCGGTGACCGAGATCCTCACCAGGTCGCCGTAGCCGTACTGCTTCTCGGCGACGAGGAAGAAGCCGGCCAACAGGTCCTGGACGATGCGCTGCGCACCGAACCCGAGCGCGACGCCGGCGACGGTCGCCAGTGGCACGAACGCGGCCAGCGAGATGCCGATCAGCTGGGCCACGCCGACCGCTGCCAGGGCGTAGATGATCACCACCAGCACCCAGGTGAAGACCTGCGCGACGGCCCGCCGGTGCTTGGAGTCCTCCGAGCGCACCAGCGCGTCCTGGGAGGCCAGGTGCTCATCCGAACGCTCGGCGGCGAGGTCGGAGCTCCAGCGCACCAGGCGTGCCAACAGCACGGCACCGGTCGCGAGCAGCACGATCTCCAGACCGCTGCCGCGCAGCCAGTAGCCGACGTCGGCGAAGGAGTCGCCGATCGAGAGCGCTGTCACGGGCAGAGCTCGGGGCATGGGGCCATTCTCTCCCGGAGGCGCGATCACCTCAGGGTGAGTCCCAGCAGGACCGCGTTCAGCGCAACGATGACGCCCACGACCAACCAGGCCAGGAGGGACGTACTCCGCCGGTTGACCCACACGCCCATGACGTCGCGACGCTGGGTGAACAGCGCCAGAGGTATCAGTGCGAAGGGAATGCCGAAGGAGAGGACTACCTGAGACAGCACGAGCGCCCGAGTGGGATCCATGCCGACGGCGAGCACGACCAGCGCCGGCAGGATGGTGACGAGTCGCCGCGCTGCGAGTGGGATCTGCCGTCGGAGGTAGCCCTCCATCACGATCTGACCCGACAGGGTGCCGACGCTGGAGGCGGCGAAGCCGGACGCGAGCAATGCGAGGGCGAACAGCAGCGCGACGTCGCGGCCCAGCGTGGTCCCCAGCGCGGCGTGAGCCCCCTCGATCGTGTCGACGTCGGTGCCGCCGCCGAACACGGCAGCAGCCACGACCAGCAGCGAGAGGTTCATCAGGCCCGCAACGGTCATGGCTGTCACGACGTCGACCCGTTGGCTGGCCAGGAGGCGGGTGCGGTCGCCGTCGCGTACCGATTGGTAACGCTGAGCAGTGAGTGCACCGTGCAGATAGATCGCATGTGGCATGACGGTGGCGCCGAGCATGCCAGCGGCCAACAGCACGCTGTCGGCGCCCTCGAATCTCGGGACGGTTCCGCTCATCAACGCCGGCGGGTCGAATCCGCTGCGGAGGACGGCGACAGCGAATCCCAGCAGGATGACCGCGAGCAGTCCGGTGATAGCGATCTCGAAGGGTCGGTGGCCACGGCCCTGAAGCGTGAGCAGCCCGAAGGCCACGACGCTCGTGATGACGCCACCCAGCAGCAGGGGCAGGTCGAAGAGCAGGCTCAAGGCGATCGCGCCGCCGATCACCTCGGCGACGTCGGTGGCGATGGCGACGAGTTCGCCCTGCAGCCACAGTCCGCGAGTGACCGGCCTCGGGAAGTGTCGGCGACACAGCGCCGGCAGGCTCTCGCCGGTGGCGATTCCTGCCTTGGCGGAGAGGTATTGGATCAACATCGCCATCAGGTTGCTCGCCACCACGACCCAGACCAGCAGGTAGCCGTAGACGGAGCCCGCAGTGATGTTGGTAGCGAAGTTCCCGGGGTCGACGTAGGCGATCGCGGTGACGAAGGCCGGTCCGAGTAGCGGGAGCGTGCGACGCGCCTGTGGGCGGCGCTGCGAGGCGCGAGGGCGTCGATGCATGGAGCCTCCCTCGGTGCGCTCCAGCGCGATTGCGAATAGGGCCGACATCGGCATGAGGTGTTCGATGCGGTCAACGGATCGGATTTCTCATCTATTCGACGAAGTATCGAAATTTCTTGGTTCAGGGGGTTCCCGAATCGCTCTGAACTGTGCCTATGGTGGTGATTCCGCAGTGGAAATCCAGGGTCTAGAGCCGGGCTCGAGAAGCTGCGGGCCGACGAAGGGCAGGGTGTCTTCTTTACCGTTCGCGGGCGTTTATCGCCAGCCCCCACCGCGCGCAATCATGAGTGATCGATACGTCGATCGCGGATGACGCGCTACCCGAATCGGATTTCGATATCCATCGAGTTCCGAAAGGGAATTGATATGTTCGGGAAATCAGTAGTACGCGACATGATCAACCGCAGTGCCGAGAGCGAAGCGGACCGACGTCTGTTTCTTCGATCCGCCGGCGTCGCGGGCCTGGGCGCTGTGGGCGCCGGCGCGATCGCGACGGGTGTGGCGACCGCACCCACCGCAGCGGCGGCGGGCATCAGTGATGGCGCCGTCCTCAACTTCGCGCTCAACCTGGAGTACCTCGAAGCAGAGTTCTACCAACAGGCTGCCTTCGGCAAGAGTCTGCCGGGCAGCCTGATCGGGGGGAAGGGCGACCGCGGTGGCGTGATCGGTGGCCGCAAGGTCAACTTCGCGACGCCGATGATCGCCAAGTACGCCCGCGAGATCGCGATGGACGAGTTGGACCACGTGCGCTTCCTGCGGACGGCGCTCGGGTCGGCGAAGGTCGCTCGCCCTCAGATCGATCTGAAGCGGAGCTTCACGGCAGCGGCGAAAGCCGCTGGTCTGATCGGCGCCAACCAGACGTTCGATCCGTTCGCCAACGAGAATAACTTCCTGTTGGCGGCCTTCATCTTCGAGGACGTCGGTGTCACCGCCTACAAGGGCGCGGCACCGTTGATCTCGAACAAGACCTATCTCGACGCCGCGGCGGGAATCTTGGCAGTCGAGGCGTATCACGCAGGAATCGTTCGCACATCGCTGTATGCGAAGGACCTGCAGGGGCCGGCGCGCAAGATCTCCGATGCTCGCGATTCGTTGGACGGGAAGTCCGAGATCGACAAGGGGATCGGGACCAGCAAGAGCGCGAACCTCGTGCCGACCGATCGCAACGCCATCGCCTACTCGCGTTCTGCTCCGCAGGTGCTCAACGTCGTGTACCTGAACCCGAAGCGCGTCTCCCGAGGTGGCTTCTTCCCGCAGGGGGTCAACGGCACCATCAGGACCTCGGGCGGGAAGAAGTGAGTGCGGTGGACCTCTCGCAGGTGGTCGCACTCGCGGCCTGGGCGGCCATCTTCGTTCGCATCGCGCTCGGCGTGGCCGGGGTGCACTGCTCCGCGTCGTCGATGAGGCAGAGGATCTGACGAGCGGACTGACGGGGGCGGGTTCGGCGTGCGTCGGGCCCGCCCTCCCTCAGGCTCGAGCGAGCAGCCCGGCCGACGCCAAGAAGCGGTCTATCTCGATGCGGATCGCGACGCGCTCCGGGTTGGGCTGGGGGGTGCGGTACCGAGAGGCGTAGCGGTCGCAGGCTCGCTCGATCTCGGCCGGATCCTCGGTGACGCGTGCGCGGCCCTCCAGCGTCGACCACCGACCACCGTCCACGGCGCCCGCCGAGACCAGGGCGCCGGGGCCGGCGTCACGCAGGTTCGCCGCCTTGCGCGAGCCGCCGCGGGTGATCACCCACGCGCACTGCTGCTCGAGATCCAGGGCGACCCCGACCGGCACCAGGTGAGGACGCCCGTCGGGTCGCAGCGTGGTGAGCATGCAGAGGTGCCGCTCGGTCCAGAACTCCAGCAGGGCCGGGGGGACGTCGTCCCACCGGGGCACCCATGACGGCATCTGCGTCAGCCCCGCAGTGCGACGCGGGGACCGAGGTAGCGCTCGAGTGCCGCGCGCATCTGATCGCTGATCTCCCACGACGCCTGGGCCTCGGCATCCCAGAAGACCAGGGTCGTGTCGGCGATCAGCGCCGGCTCGTGGTCGGGAGCCACGCGCATCTCGGTGGAGACGCTGAAGGAGGTGCGACCGATCCCCGAGACCCACAGCCGCACCAGGAAGGGCTGGAACGGCGCGAACCGCATCTCCGCGTGGTAGTCGACCCGCTGGCCGCCGACCAGCTCCGCGACGCCCGACGGCATGTCGCAGAGCAGGCCGGTGCGCACCGGCTGGTGCGGCAGCGGTGCGAACCGGAAGAACTGGATCCGCGCCTCGTCGATGATGCGCATCGCCTCGATGTTGTCCACGTGCCCGCCGAGATTGATGTCGCGGAAACGCGCCTGGATCTCGCAGTCGAACAGCTCACCGGTCATGGCGGCGATCCTCGCAGGTGCGAGGACGCCGCACCGGTGCGGGATACTCCGGCATGCTCCGGACCCTCGCCGCCCCGTCGATCGCTGCCCTCGCGGCCCTCTCCCTCGCACTGCCGGCGGTCGCGGCCGACGTCGAGCATCGTGAGTCGACCCCCACCTCGCAACGCATCGGTCGCGTCGTCGCGCAGGACTGCAAGAACCTCGCCGTCACCGTCGAGTTGAACGCCGGGCAGAAACGCCGCGCCGCCGCGATGCTGCCCCGCGGTTTCAGGCTGACCTCCGAGCCGACACTGCTCGTGGAGAGCTCGACGTGCCGAACCGCCACCGTGGACGGCGTCCGCATCGGCCGGTTCTCGCTCTCGGAGTCGGCCCTCTCGATCGTCGCCCCGCACCCGATCACCTCGAGCGTGATGACAGAGCGATCGGCGGAGAACATCTTCATGCTCAGCCAGCTCGACACGAACCGACGGCTCTCCGGCTTCAAGGCCGGGGTCGGCTACCGGTCCGAGGTCACCGACATCGAGATCGACCTCGGCAACCCCCTGCTGCCCCGGACGGCGACCGCCACCGCCGGGGGCACGCTCGCGCCGTCTCACGTGGAGTCGCAGCTGACTCCGTCACTGCCCGACGGCGTGCGGATCCCGAATCCGGGCGTGGTCTACAAGCTCTGGACCCGCGACGACCGCGGCCGCGACGTGGTGACGACCAACTCCAACTTCTCCCTCGGCAACGTCGCGGTCGGCTTCGGCACCGTGCATGTCGAGCGCGGGACCCGCCTCTTCCGTCTGCTCGGTGGCGCCACGGCGTCGGGCTTCTCGTTCTCGGGCAGCGCCACCCGCTTCGTCAACGACACCCACCGCTTCGCGCGCTGAGGAGACGCTCGGGATCTCTCAGAGATGGGTCCGCAGGTGCCCGCACAGCGAGGCGTGGAATCGCTGGGCGACGCGCGCCTGCGGGGCGATCTGGTCGAACGCGTGGAACGCTCCCGGCGCGACGTGCAGATCGGTGGCGACGCCGGCCGAGCGGAGCCGCTCCGCGAACGCGAGGTCCTCGTCGTGGAAGAGGTCGCGGTCGCCCACGCCGACCCAGGTCGGGGGGAGGCCGGCGAGATCCGTGCGTCGCCCGGGCGCCGCGACCTCGGGATCCGCCCCGCCGAGGTAGGACCTCCAGCCGGCGACGTTGTCGCGTGCCGACCACACGAGGTGGCCGGCCGGCTCGGTCGCACGAGTGGTGCGGTCGTCGAGCATCGGATAGACGAGTCCGAGCGCGGCCGGCGTCACCTCGCCGCGATCGCGGGCGGTCAGGGCGGTCGCGGCCGCCAGGAGGCCGCCGGCGCTCGCCCCGGCGACGGCGATGCGCGCGGGGTCCGCCCACGGCTGCCGTGCCGTCCACAGCAGCGCGGAGTAGCAGTCCTCCACGGGCGCGGGGAACGGGTGCTCCGGCGCCAACCGGTAGTCGACGGCGACGACCACGGCGCCGACGTCGGCCGCGAGTCGTCGTGCGTAGCGATCCTCCTGCACCGCGGCCCCGATCACCGTGCCGCCGCCGTGGATCCACAGCAGCGCGGCCTGGCGTTCGCCGGGCGCAGTCGTCGTGGGTCGGTGCACGCGGACCGAGACCGCGTCGCTCACCGGATGGGACTCGACCCCGGACAGGCCGGCGAAGCGGAAGGCCACGCCCGTCGCGCCGCGCAGGAGCGGCAGGGTGCGGGGAAGGCCGAGGCCACGCGGGAGCACACGGCCGACCCGACGCAGCTCCGGGTCGAGCGTCGCGAGCAGGTCCCGTCGGGCGCTCATCGAGACGGGCTCACGGCGTCAGGATGCACGGGCACGTCCTCGTCGATCGGTTGGCGCTCGACCAGGTCGGCGACGCGCACGTGGCCGCGCTCGATCTCACCACTGGCGACGTCGAAGAGCCGGTAGCGCTGGGTCCCGCGGTGGAACGGCTGCGATTCCAGGAACACCACGCGCACCTCGCCCGGCTCGAAGTGACAGCGAGCCTGGAGAGCGGCCGCCAGCTGCTCGTGGTGCAGATGGCCGTCGCCGAAGTTCCAGCCGAGAGCGGTGCCGGCCACCAGCTCGCCGTCGAGGGCGAGGTACTCCTCGTGCTCGGGGCCGCAGGCGCGTGGCACCAGCGACCACAGCGCGCGGCCGTGCGGGTGGAAGCTGCGGAACGCGTACCCGAGATGGAGCGGCACCAGCGCCTCGTCCATCGACCCGTAGACCTTCTCCAACTGTTGATGCGGCATCAGGGACGCCTTGACGACGCCGGCGTCGAAGCGGTCCAGGGCCTTGCCGCGGAAGCACCAGACCGACGACGCCCAGTTCCCCGCGTAGTAGCGCATGGACGGGAGGAAGGAGACCTTCTCGGGCAGCAGGTTGCCGACCACGACCGACCCGAGGACGCACCCGACCAGGGCCGCGACCAGGGCCGGTTGCGTCAGGTCGCCGACGCCGGCGTCGGCATGCCCGACGAACAGCACCCCGATGCCGAGGATCATGAAGACGTTCCACTCCAGCGGAACGCCCATCGGGAAGCTGGAGATGATGTGCAGGTGGAAGGCGATCATCGCGATCGCCGCTCCGGCGGTGACCGGCCCGCCGTCGCTCAGCAGCAGGATCAGCGGTAGCCCGTATTCGACGACGGTGCCGCCATGCGCCAGCGCCTTCGAGACGCGGGAGGGGCGGAGGTCTTCGGGGAAGTCGCGGTGGAAGGCGCGCTTGATGCGCGGGCTGCGCCACACGGGGCTGTTGCTCTCCATCGCGGCGACGACGAACGGGAAGTGCCGGTTCAGCTTCGACGTCGCAGCTCCCCACCAGATGACGACGAACAGCAGCTTGGCGGCGATCACCGGGTCCTGAGCGGTGAGCAGGTACGTCAGGGCCAGCGGTGCGTAGACCTCCGAGCGGGCCGCCAGGAAGATCGCCTTGTCGCGCAGGCCGATCAGGGCCAGGAGCGCGAGTGGCAGGATCACCTGCCACTCGGGCAGCGCTCCCCAAGCCGCCCACGCGAGGCTGACGACGAAGGCGGCGTAGAGCGCGACGTCGACCGGGCCGCGGCGGTCGCCCGCGGTGAGCGGCACCTGACGCGGCCACGGGGCGAGGCGGATGGTGCCCGGGCGCAACCAGTACAGGAACGCACCCATGGGCGGGATGAACCGCAGGTTCAACGGGCCGAACCCGCAGCCCAGCCCCAGCACCTCGAAGAGCATCGTCCAGAGCACGAACTTGTAGAGGACGGTCGGGTCGGTGCCCCAGTCGCCGACGGCGAACGCACCGTCGATGCCCGGCGTCGAGAGCACCAGCACCCAGCCGACCGCGGCGTAGACGACGATCTTGAGCAGGTAGAAGACGATCAGCACGTCGGGCGAGCCGAAGCCGTGCTCGGCGAAGTGGCGGGCCATCGGCCGCATCCGCTCCTGGCGCGGCAGCGCATGCCAGGAGTCGTGGTCGACGACGGGCAGGTTCGGTTGCAGGAATCCCATGTCGCCGATCACCTGGCCCGATCGGCTGCCGGCATGCGGAGGACCGCCTTGACCACCTCGGCGCTGCGGGCCGCGACGGCGGCGTAGGCCTCGGCGGCGTCGGCGAGATCGTAGGAGTGGGTGAAGATGCCGTCGGTGCGGATGCGCCGGTCTGTCACACGCGGGACGAGATCCGCCCAGGTGCGCTGCACCGGCGCCGTCGTCATCTGGAGACTGATACTGCGGAAGACGCCCATGAGCACCGGCAGCGGGTAGGGGTCGAGGTTGTGGACGCCGATCACCGAGATGGTGCCGGCTGCACGCACCGCTCCGAACGCCTGGTTCAGGGAGGCGTCGGTTGCCACCGCGTCGATCACCGAGTCCACCCCCAGCCCCTCGGTGCGCTCGAGCACGGCACCGAGCACCGTCTCCGGGGTGTCGCCCTCGACCGGTACGGCGCCGAATTCGGTGGCACGCTCGCGTCGACCGGCCACGGGGTCTGCCGCCAGCACTCGACCGGCACCCTGGGCGAGGGCGGCACGCACGGCGCAGAGCCCGACCGCTCCGAGGCCGAGCACCAGCACGTCGTCGCCCGGCGTGATCGCGGCACGCTGCGCGCCGACCCACCCGGTCGCGAGATTGTCGGTGAGGAGGAGCGCCGCCTCGTCGTCGACGCCGTCCGGGATCGTGAGCAGGTTGAAGTCGGCCGCGGGGACGGCGAGCAGCTCGCTCTGGGCGCCCCCGAGCGCGCCGGACCCGAAGACCTGCGCACCGTCGCGGCATCGCACCGGGTCGGAGGTGGCGCATCCGGGGCAGGCGCCGCAGCCGGCCACCGAGGAGACCATCACCCGGTCGCCCACCCGCACCCGTGTCACCTCCGATCCGACCGCGATCACCGTGCCGACGGCCTCGTGCCCCAGTGCCACCGGGAAGAGCGGCAGGTCGCCGTCGTAGAAGTGCAGATCCGACCCGCAGATAGCCGCCAGGTGCACTTCGACGACCGCGGCGTCAGGAGCGGGGCCACCCGGATCCGGGACTGTGTCGACGCTGATCCGACCCGGCGCGTGGGCTACGACCGAAAGCATGAGCGGCAACCTAGGCGTGTAGACACTTGCTGACAAGTGTGTACTGTCCCGTGACGTGCGCAACTCTCACGCGGGACAGCCCTTCGATGTCACCGAGGTCTCCGACCAGCAGCTGACGGCGCTGCTCGAGGACGTCTCGGTGCCGGCGCTGCTCGCGTCGTGCCTCCACCTGGTCTCGCCGGCGCGACGAGCCGAGCTGCTGGCGGGCGAGCTGCGGCCGCAGGGCCTGTTCATCAACGAGGTCCAGGGCTTCATGACGCCGGAGCAGCAGCAGGCCGGGAGGGAGCTCGCGCACTCGATCCTGTGCGACTACCGAGACCGCGGGTGTCCCGAGCCCGAACCTCTCTCCGCCGCGGACCTGCACGCCATCATGGGGTGGCTGGCCGTCGAGCCGGTCCCTGATGAGTACCTGCCCATGCTCCTGGAGGAACTGGGATTCGACGGTGTCGACCACCGTGCACCAGCCCCCGTCCCTCACGCCGAGCACTACCCGGTCGTCGTGGTGGGTGCGGGGATGTCGGGCGTCCTGGCCGCGATCCGACTGGAGCAGGCGGGCTTCCCCTACGTGGTCCTGGAGAAGAACGACGGCGTCGGCGGCACGTGGTGGGAGAACACCTACCCGGGTGCCCGGGTCGATGTGGCCAGCCACTTCTACTCCTACAGCTTCGAGCCGGGGGACCACTGGAGCGAGTTCTTCTCCCGCCAGCCCGAGCTGCAGGCCTACTTCGCGCGGGTCGCCGCCGAGCACGGCGTCCTCGACAAGATCCGCTTCGGTGCGCAGGTCGAGGGGGCCGACTGGGACGAGGAGAGCGGTACCTGGCAGGTGCGACTGGCCTCGGGCGAGGTCGTCGTCGGCCGGGCGCTGGTGGCCGCGGTCGGACAGCTGAACCGGCCGCAGGTACCCGAGTTCGCCGGTGAGTTCGCCGGCCCGGCATTCCACACGGCCCGGTGGAGGCACGACGTCGACCTGCGTGGCAAGCGTGTGGTGATGATCGGTGCGGGCGCCACCGGGTTCCAGATCGCCCCCGCGATCGCCGACGACGTCGCCAGTCTCACCGTCATCCAGCGCACGGCGCAGTGGATGTTCCCCAACGCCGGCTACCACGATGTCGTGGGGCCCGGTGTCGCCTGGGCGACGCGCCACGTGCCCTTCTACGGGCGCTGGTTCCGCTTCCTCGTGATGTGGCCGATGTGCGACACCGGGCTGGCCGCGGCGAAGGTCGATCCGGCCTGGGGGCCGCAGGAGCGGTCCGTCAGCGAGGTCAGCGAGATGGTGCGCGGCATGTTCACCGAGTGGATCGCCAGTCAGGTCGGCGACGACGAGGCGCTGCTCGCGCAGGTCGTTCCGGACTACCCCCCGACGGGGAAGCGCACCCTCCAGGACAACGGCTCCTGGCTCCGCACGTTGCGCCGCGATCACGTGCGACTGGTCCGTGCGGGGGTCGACCGGTTGACTCCGGGCGGCGTCGTCGACACCGACGGCGTCGAGCACCCTGCCGACGTCGTCGTCTTCGCCACGGGGTTCGCCTACAACGACTTCCTGGTGCCCTTGGCCATCCGCGGCCGCGACGCCGTCGACCTGCACGATTCCTGGGGCGGGCATCCCGGCGCGCACCTCGGCGTGACGGTCGCCGGTTTCCCCAACCTCTTCCTGCTGTTCGGACCTGGGACGAACTTCGCCGGGGGCAGCAGCATCGTCTTCGGATCCGAGTGCGCCGTGAACTTCACCATGGCCTGCCTGACGCGGTTGGCGCAGGGCGAGCACCGTGCGGTCGAGGTCACGGCCGCGGCCTATGCGGAGTACGACCGCCGGCTGCAGGCCGAGATGCGCACGATGGTGTGGTCATCTCCCCACATCGAGCACAACTACTACCGCAACGAGCACGGCGAGGTGCGGGGAGTGAACCCCTTCCGCTTCGTCGACTACTGGCGGTGGACCCAGGGGCCGGCCGACGAGGACTACGACCTCCGGTGATCCGGCCCGTCGCCGCACGCGATCGCATCCTCCGTGCCGCGGAGACCTGTCTGCGTCGCGACGGGATCCGGCGGACGACGGTCGCCGCCGTCGCCGACGAGGCCGGTCTCTCGCGCGCGTACGTCTACCGGTTCTTCGCCGACAAGCCGACCCTGCTCTCGGCCGCCCTGATCCGGCGTGACGAGGAGTTCTGGCTGGCGGCGCGGCTGCGGGTCGCGGGCGCGGCGAGCATCGCGGAGATGATCGCCGAGGCCGTGTTGCTCTCCCGGGCCTCGCCGCTCGGGCCGCTCGCACTCGAGCTCGCGGAGCGCGAGCCGGAGGCCTTCGCCGAGGTGGTGGGCACCTACGTGCACGAGGTGGTGCCCGGGCTCTCCGACTTCTGGATCCGCCAGCTCGAGGAGGCCGCCGGGCGTGGGCTGCTCCGTGACGAGCTCGACATCGAGGTCACCGCAGAGTGGGTCGTCCGGATCGTGGTGTCCCTGGTCGGCGTCCCGGGGCGCAGGGTCGACGTCGACGATCGCGAGGAGCTGGTGGAGTTCCTGCGGACCTACGTCGCTCCGGCGTTGGAAGGTCAGCCGCGGCGTTGACGTCGGTCACCCACGCGGCGGATGCCGCCGAGGATGCTCAGCCCGACCGACGGGGTGACGTCCAGGGAGCGCACGAGCGCCCCGCGCCAGCGGGGCACGACCCGGAACAGCTGGCGGCTCTCCAGGAGCGCGAGGCCCGCCGCCGCGACGTCGTCCTCGGCCAGCGGTCTCGGGCCCGAGAAGAGGAGTGCGGCGCCGGGGTCGTGCGCTCGATCGGCGACCATCGCCGTACCGACGACGTCGGGGCACAGCGCGCGGGCCCGGATCGGGAGCCCGGCGTGGTGCAGGTCGCCCTGCAGCGACGTCGTGAAGGACAGCACCGCCGCCTTGGTGGCTGCGTAGAGCGCGAGGCCGGGCACGGGCATCAGCGCAGAGATCGAGGCGACGTTGAGGATCGCGCCGCCGTCGGAGCCCATCGCCCGCACGGCGGCGGCCGAGCCGGCCATCACGCCGCGGATGTTCACATCGAGGATCGCGGTGAGCTGGTCGTCACCGTGCTCCCAGCTGCTGCCGGCGAGCAGGATGCCGGCGTTGTTGACCCAGACGGCGACGCTGCCGAGTTCGGCTGCCTCGGCGGCGACCTCACGGTGGGACGCGACGTCGCGGACGTCCTGGGCGAGCCCGATGGCGCCGCGACCGATGTCGGCGGCGGCGCGACGCGCGGAGTCGCCGTCGATGTCGGTCAGCACGACGCGATGACCGGCGTCGGCCAGCCGACGCGCGAAGGCGAGTCCGATGCCCCGTCCCGCGCCTGTCACGACTGCGCTGGTGGCCACGGCCGACGATCCTAGCGGCGGGCGTCGGGACGGCCCGGTGGCATCACGGTGCGCCGTCGCCGGTGAGGGGATGTTCGGATGGCTCACCTACAGTGGGCGCCGTCCACGCCACCCCCGCGCCGACTGCTGATGAGAGGGCACACCACCACCATGCGTTCGGAGTTCCGGCTCGCGATCGTGGCACTGCTCGCCGCGCTCGTCGTGACGATCACCGTGGCGCCGTCGGGTGAGACCGCGGGCCGCGTGGTGCGCAGTCAGCTCGCCGGCGAGAACGTCCGGCTCACCCTGCCCACCGGGTCGGGCGACCCCCGTGGGCTCGTCATCTGGTTCCACGGACAGGGCGGCAACGTCAACGACCGGATCGACGGCCCGTGGCTCGGCGCGCTCGTGCGCAACGGCTACGCCATCGCCTCCTCCGACTTCCACCTCCAGTCGTGGGGGAACCCGGAGTCCACCGAGGACGCCACCCTCCTCATCGACTGGGCACGCCAGCAGATCGACGCCCCGATCGTGCTGTGGGTCTCGGGCTCCATGGGCGGCGCGGTGTCGCTGAACGCCCTCGTGCACGGCGTCGAGCCGCCGCCGTGCTGGTACGGCGTCAAGCCCGCGATCAACCTGCGCAAGATGGGCAACGTGCCCACGGCCACCCGCTACATCGGCGAGGCCTACGACGGCGAGGTGCCCGCCGACCGCAACCCGATCGACAACCTCGATCGTCTCCCTGACGACGTCCGCTACCGCGTGGTGGCCTCCGAGGGCGACGATTGGGTTCCGATCTTCCAGAACGCCGGCCCGCTGGTCAGCACGCTGGAGGAGCGCGGCGCCGAGGCCTCCTACTTCCTCGCCGAGGGTCCGCACATGGACCCGTCCCACTGGGACGCCGCCGACCTCGTCGCCTTCGCCGACTCCTGCGCGGAGTAGGTCCGCCGGCGCCGCCGGAGGGTGAGCGCCTCACCGGTGGTCGAGCTTGTCGAGACCCTCGCGACCGGTGGTCGAGCTTGTCGAGACCCTCGCGACCGGTGGTCGAGCTTGTCGAGACCCTCGCGACCGGTGGTCGAGCTTGTCGAGACCCTCGCGACCGGTGGTCGAGCTTGTCGAGACCCTCGCTGGGTTTCGAGACGCGGGTGGACACTTTGTTCCTCAGTGTCCACCAGCTCCTCAACCTCCTCGCGCTACGCGCCCGCTCCTTCGTCGCGGGCGCTGCGCTCGGACTCAGATCCAGCGGTGGAACCACATCCGGTCGAGCCAGCCATCGCGGGTGATCACCTCATAGCTGAGGATCGGGTAGAAGTAGGCGAAGTTGGCGACGACGAGCACGGTGAAGGCGCCGGCGGCGACCACGCCCGCCGTGCGCCGTCGCGACGGCGCGGGATCGGGCCCGATCAGACGGCCGAGCACCAGGGTGATGGCCAGGATCGTGAACGGCAGGCACGCGATCGCGTAGAAGTAGAAGATCGGCCGGTCGTCGTAGAGCAGCCAGGGCAGCCACGTCGAGCCGGCACCGACGACGGCCAGGCCGTAGCGCCAGTCGCGCGTGCCGACCCAGAGGAACGCGGCCGCGATGAGGGCCAGCGCGCCGCCCCACCACAGGATCGGAGTGCCGATCAACAGCACCTGGCGGTAGCAGGTGCTGTCCTCGGCGGCCGTGCAGCCCTGCTCGCCCGGCTCGACCTCCAGGTCGGTGGCCACCCCGACGGGGCGGTTGATCAGCAGCCAGCCCGACGGTGACGACTGGTAGGTGTGACTGCTGCAGTTCAGGTAGTGGGTGTGGAAGGTGTAGACGTCGCGGTGATAGGCCCACAGCGACCTCAGTGACTGCACCAGCTCGGCGGGGCCGCTCGCGTCCGGTTCCGTCGCCGTCGGCCAGCGACGGGTCGGATCGGTCTCGTGGTCGGTGGTGCGGTCCTCGCCCTCGCCGACGCACGGCCGTTCGGCGACGAACTGGGTGTACTGCGTGGAGGAGAGATACTCCTCGTACTCGCCCGCGTTGGCCAGCCACGCCGTCCACGACGCGACATAGACCACGACGGCCACGAGCACGAGCTGGGCGAACGCCGGGACGCCGTCGACCAGCGCGCTTCGCAGGACGGCGCGGCGCACGCCGAAGGAGCGTCGGGCCCCGGCGCTCCAGAGCCACACCAGCAGACCGAACGCCGCGAGCGGGTAGGCGGCCGTCCACTTGGTGCCCAGCGCGAGGCCGAAGCAGAGCCCGGCGGTGAGTAGCCAGGGGCGCACGAGCAGGCCGCGGACGGGTCCCCAGTCGCCCTGGCCGGGAGGCTCGTCCGGGTCGATCAGCCGCGCCATCCGCGCGCGATGCCAATCACGGTCGGCCACCAGGCACGAGACGCCGCACAGCAGGAAGAACGCCAGGAAGATGTCGAGCAACGCCAGTCGGGAGAGCACGAAGTGGAGCCCGTCGAAGGCGAGCAACAGCCCTGCCAGGCACCCGAGCAGCGTCGAACCGGTGAGCCGCCGAGCGAGTCGGCACAGCACCAGCACCATCAGCGACCCGATGACCACGGCCGCGATGCGCCAGCCGAACGGGTCCATGCCGAACGCCTTCTCCCCGAGCGCGATCAGCCACTTGCCGACCTCGGGGTGCACCTCCATGGAGGGACCGTCGCCCCAGAGGTCGGTCGTCCGACCGTCGATGATCGCGTCGTTGACCGGCACCCCGTCGACGTCGGCGAGGTAGTTCCGCACGTAGCCGTTCTGGAGCAGCGACCAGGCGTCCTTGGCGTAGTAGGTCTCGTCGAAGGAGAACCGGTCGGGCGTGCCGAGGCGCCACACGCGCATGCAGAAGGCCAGCAGGGCGATCCCGACGGGCACCAGCCAGCCGAGCAGCCGGTCGCCGCGACGGCCGAGACCGTGCGCGCGCGACGTCGCGCGCTGCCAGGCGTCGGGGATCGCACTCACGCGGGGACTCTACGATCACCTCATGGTGGACGGCGTGACCGGCAAGGCGGAGGGAGGCGTCTTGGTGCTCGCGGCGACGCCGATCGGGCGTCCCGACGACGCTCCGCCTCGTCTCGCGGTGGAGCTGGCCGCCGCCGACGTGATCGCCGCCGAGGACACCCGCCGGCTGAACCGGCTCTGCAGCGACCTCGACATCACCCTGTCGGGACGGGTGGTCTCCTACTTCGAGGGCAACGAGCACGCCCGCACGCCCGCGCTTCTGGAGGCGCTCGAAGCGGGGCAACGGGTGGTGCTGGTGACCGACGCCGGGATGCCGAGCGTGTCCGACCCCGGCTACCGGATCGTCGCGGCCGCCGTCGCCGCCGACATCCGGGTGACGTCGGTGCCGGGCCCGAGCGCGGTGCTCACCGCGCTCGCGGTCAGCGGACTCCCGGTCGACCGTTTCTGCTTCGAGGGGTTCCTGCCTCGCAAGGCGGGCGAACGCGCACGCCGCCTGACCGAGCTCGCCGACGAGCGACGCACGATGGTCTTCTTCGAGGCTCCCCACCGCACCGAGGCGGCGCTGGCCGCGATGGCGCAGGTCTGGGGCGAGGGCCGCGCGGGCGCGGTGTGCCGCGAGCTCACCAAGACCCACGAGGAGGTGCGTCGCGGCGGTCTCGGTGCCTTGGCCGCCTGGGCGGCTGACGGCGTGCGTGGCGAGGTCACCATCGTGGTCAGCGGGGCGCCGCACGCTCCGGCGGTGGCGACGGACGCGGACAGCCTGCGCGCGGCGGTCGCGGAGCGGGAGGATCAGGGGATGTCGCGCAAGGAGGCGATCGTCGAGGTCGCCCGCCTGGCCGGCATTCCGAAGCGCGAGGTCTACCAGGCGGTGCATGTGTCATGAGTGAGCAGACGTCCCCGATCGTCGGCGAGCCGCGGCGGATCGAGCGATTCCAGCGGGTCGGACTGACCTTCGACGTGCGTGACGAGGGGCCGATCGACGGCGCGGTGATCGTGCTGCTGCACGGCTTCCCGGAGCGCGCGTCGTGTTGGGACGCCGTCGTTCCCCAGCTGCACGAGGCCGGCTACCGCACGCTGGCCCCCGACCAGCGCGGCTACTCGCGCGGCGCGCGTCCCCAGCGCCGACGCGACTACGCCTCGCGCGAGCTCGCCCTCGACGTGATCGCCCTGATCGAGGAGGCGGCCACCGACGGCGCCCGGGTGCACCTGGTCGGACACGACTGGGGTGCGATCGTGGCGTGGGCCGTCGCGGCCGTTCGCCCGGACCTGCTCGCCTCGCTGACGGCGTTCTCCGTGCCCCACCCGCAGGCCTACCTGCGCGCCTTGGCCGGGCCGCAGCTCCCCAAGTCCTGGTACATGGCGATGTTCCAGGTGCCGTTCCTGCCCGAGCGCCTGGCCGCACGACGCGATGGCATCTTCGACCGCTTCCTGCGCATCGGCGGTATGAGCGAGGGCGAGGTGTCCCGTTTCCGCAGCGAGATGGTCGAGGACGGCGCGCTCGCGGGCGGTCTGGGCTGGTACCGGGCGATGCCGTTCATGGATCGCAGCCAGCTCGGGGTCCGCATCCAGGTGCCGACCGCGATGGTGTGGAGCGACGGCGACGGCTTCCTCGCGCGGGCCGGTGTGCTCGGCACGGAGAAGCACGTCGAGGCCGATTACCAGCTGGAGATCATCGAGGGCGTCGACCACTGGATCCCGACCCACGCGCCCGAGCGGGCCGCGGCCGCCATCCTGCGTCGGGTGGACGGCGTGGCGACCGCTTCATGAGCTCGAAGGTCCGTGGCCAGCGCGACGGCAGCCCTCCGCCGCCCGCCGAGCCGCTGCCCCATCCTGTGGTCGACAACCACTGCCACCTCGACATCGCGGCGGTGAGCGGCCTGGACGTCGCCGAGGCGCTGGCGGCTGCACGCGCGGCCGGCGTGCCGCGCATCGTGCAGATCGGCTGCGACCTGGAGGGTGCCCGCTGGGCCGTCGAAGCGGCGCGCGCGCACGAGGGACTGGTGGCGGGAGTCGCGCTGCACCCGAACGAGGCACCGCGGCTGGCGGCCCTCGGTCGGCTGGACGACGCCCTGGCCGAGATCGAGAGTCTGGCGGCGCTGGACGTCGTCCGCGCGGTGGGGGAGACCGGCCTCGACCACTTCCGCACCGGCGACGAGGGCCGGGCATCGCAGGAGGAGTCGTTCCGACGGCACATCGACCTGGCCAAGCGACTGGACAAGACGCTGGTGATCCACGACCGCGAGGCCCACGACGACGTCCTGCGCGTGCTGGACGCCGAGAGCGCGCCGTCGCGGTGGGTGATGCACTGCTTCTCCGGCGACGCCGGTTTCGCGCGGGAGTGCCTGGACCGTGGCGCTCATCTGTCGTTCGCCGGCACCGTCACCTTCAAGAACGCCGATCCCCTGCGCGAGGCGCTCGCGCTGGCACCGCGCGACCGCATCCTGGTGGAGACCGACGCGCCCTACCTCACGCCGACGCCCTTCCGCGGCCGCCCCAATGGCTCCTACCTGATCCCGTTGACGATGCGTGCGATGGCGCAGGTGCGCGGAGACGATCTCGGTGAGCTCTGCGCGGCGGTCGAGGCCAACACCTTCGCCGCCTTCGGCGGTCCCTGGGCCCCGCTGGGCGTTGACCCGTCTTCAACTGAAGACGGGTCAACGCCTGAGGCGTGACTGGTGTGACGTGTGTTACTCAAGTGAGTCCGAAGGGGTGATCCTGACCACCCGTCAGGGCTAGAAGCGCGTGTTCGGTTTGCAATCTGCAGTGAACCGCTGTTGTTGTGGACGACGTTGGCCGGGATCGGGAACCACCCGTCCGGCGCGGTCAGTAGGCCACTCGGAGCCCTCTGACGATCACCTCATGACCACCCCGGCTGGGTGGTCGGCCCGGTGATGCGCCGGCGCCCGAGGCCCGGAGAGCACGACGTTCGGAGCATGATGACCACCGATGGCCACCATCACACTTCCCCCCAGCACGACCCCGTAGACAGTCTCGGCTCGCAGCCCCCGCAGCGTGGGCTCGCCGGACGCTTCGCCGCCACCCTGGCTCACCCCCGCATCGCCCGCCTCGCGCGCAGCCGCACGGCCCTGGTCGCCCTGACGGCGACCGCCGCGCTCGCCGTCGCCGGCACCGCCTACGGCTACCAGGCGCTGAGCACGACCGTGACCATCAGCGTCGACGGGCAGGAGCGCCAGGTCTCGACCTTCGGCGACACCGTCGAGGACGTGCTCGCCTCGGAGGGCCTCGAGGTCGGTGAGCGCGACATCGTCGCGCCCGCCCTCGACGAGCCGATCGTCGACGGCTCGCTGATCAACGTGCGCTTCGCCCGCCCGCTCGACCTCACCGTCGACGGGAAGGAGTCCACCCACTGGGTGACTGCCACCAGCGTCGATGCCGCGCTCGTGCAGATCGGCCGCTCCTTCCGCGACGCCCAGCTCTCGACCAGCCGCGGCGGTCTCATCGACCGCAGCGGCCTCGAGCTCGAGGTGGTCACGCCCAAGAAGCTCACGTTCGTGATCGCCGGCCGCAAGCCGATCACCCGCACGGTGCGCGCGCTCACGGTGACCGACGCGCTGGACAAGGTCGGGGTGAAGGTGCGTGAGCACGACCGCACCGTCCCGGGCCGCAACCGCACGCTCGCCGACGGCGACAAGGTGGTCTTCACCCGCATCCGCTGGGAGCAGAAGAAGGTCAACCGCGAGCGGTTCGACGTCGACGCGATCGAGCAGGCCGACGACTCGATGACCTCGGGCACGACGTCGGTCGTGCGCGCGGGCGAGGACGGCGTGCGCAACGTCGTCTACCGCTACGTCTTCCGCAACGGCAAGCTCTTCAAGACCCACGTGCTGCGGCAGAACGTGCTGCGCGAGCCGGTCGCCGCGGTCGTCAAGGTCGGTACCGCGCCGGCCTACGCCTCCGGAAACTCGGTGTGGGATGCGCTGGCGCGCTGCGAGTCGGGTGGCAACTGGGCGATCAACACCGGCAACGGCTACTACGGCGGTCTGCAGTTCAACCCGGGTACCTGGCAGGCCTACGGCGGCAGCGGGCTGCCGCACCAGCACTCGCGCGAGGAGCAGATCCGCGTGGCCGAGCGCCTGCGCGCCGCGACCGGGGGCTACGGTTCCTGGCCCGGCTGCGCCGCCAAGCTCGGTCTCCCGCGCTGACCGAGCAGCACCACGAGGCGACGCGGACCGATCAGGGTCCGCGCGCCCGTGCTCGATACGGTGACGCCATGACGTCCGCCGGCCCCCGACTGCTGGGGCCGGCGGACGTTCGGCGTCTGGCCGCCGAGCTCGACGTCAGGCCCACCAAGCAGCGTGGCCAGAACTTCGTGATCGACGCGAACACGGTGCGTCGCATCGTCCGGGAGTCCGGCGTCGGCGCCGAGGACGTCGTGGTCGAGGTGGGCCCCGGGCTCGGTTCGCTCACGTTGGCGCTCCTCGAGGTCGCCGCGCGCGTGGTGGCCATCGAGATCGACGAGCGGCTGGCGGCCCGGTTGCCGTTCACGATCGCGGAGTACGCCCCCGAGCAGACGGGCGCGTTCGAACTGGTGACCGCCGACGCGCTGCGTGTCACCGAGCTGCCCGGCCCGCGGCCGTCCGCGCTCGTGGCGAACCTGCCCTACAACGTCTCGGTGCCGGTGCTCCTGCACCTGCTGGCGCTGCTGCCATCGCTCGAGCGGGGGCTGGTGATGGTGCAGGCCGAGGTGGCCGATCGGCTGGCCGCACGCCCGGGCTCCAAGACTTACGGCGTGCCGTCGGTGAAGGCCGCCTGGTACGCCGACGTCCGCCGTGCGGGCGCGATCGGACGCAACGTCTTCTGGCCGGCCCCCAACGTCGACTCCGGTCTGGTCGCCTGGGAGCGCCGTGACCCGCCGCCGACGACGGCGACGCGCGAGCAGGTGTTCGCGGTCGTCGATGCGGCCTTCGCCCAGCGTCGCAAGACCGTCCGTTCGGCCCTGCGGGCGGTGAACGCGGTCGAGGACGTCGACGCCGCGCTCGCCGCCGCCGGCATCGACCCGATGACCCGGGGAGAGGCGCTCGACGTGGTGCAGTTCGCCGCGATCGCGGCTGCCCTACCGCGCCCGGCAGGCGAGCCCCCGGCAGGAGCACCGGTATGAGGAGCCACGCCACTCCGGCATCGGTCCGCGTACGCGCCGCGGCCAAGGTCAATCTCCACCTCGGCGTCGGTGCCGCCCGCGAGGACGGCTTCCACCCGCTGACCACCGTGTACCAGGCGATCGGCCTGTTCGACGACGTCACGGTCGAGCGGAGCGACGTCGACCGGTTGGAGCTGCACGGCGAGAGCTGGGTCGAGACCTCCTCGATCCCGCTGGACGCGACGAACCTGGCCGCACGTGCCGCCGCGCTGCTCAGTGCTCATCACGGGCGACCGCTCCCGTCGTCGGTGTCGATCCGCAAGGCGATCCCGGTCGCCGGCGGGCTCGCCGGTGGCTCGGCAGACGGCGCCGCGACGCTGGTGGGCATCGACCGCGCGTGGGGGCTGGAGACGCCCGACGAGGTGCTCCTCGAGATGGCCGCCGACCTCGGCAGCGACGTCCCGTTCGCACTGATCGGCGGCACGGCGTTGGGCACCGGCCGCGGCGAGCTGGTCGACCCGATCGCCGACGAGGCGACCTGGTGGTGGGTCGCCGTCCCGAACCGGGTGGGGCTCTCCACCCCGCAGGTCTACGGGCACTTCGACCGGCTCTTCCCCGACGCCGACCCGGTGCCGCCCTCGGCCGACGCGCTGATCGAGGCCGTCGTCAGCGGTGAGCCGGTACGACTCGCGCGCACCCTGCACAACGATCTCCAGGCCCCCGCGGTCGATCTGCGGCCGGAGTTGGGCGAGCTGATCGACCAGGGCGAGGCTGCCGGCGCCCTACGGGGCCTGATCTCCGGATCCGGTCCCACGGTGGTCTTCCTCTGCGATGGCGCCGACGGCGCGCGCGAGGTCGCTGCGGAACTCGGCGGTGCCGGACACGACGTCGTACTGGTGGCCAACGGGCCGGTCGCCGGAGCGCATGTCGTCCACGGCCTCGCCGGGCTGGGCGAGGGGGGCGTCGATGGCTGAGGGCAACCTGCTGAACCTGGAGCGGGTCTCGAAGTCCTACGGCATCCGGCCGCTGCTGAGCGAGGTGTCGCTCGGCGTGGGCGCCGGTGACCGGATCGGCATCGTCGGGCGCAATGGCGACGGCAAGACCACGCTGCTCGAGGTGATGACGGGGATCGAGGAGCCTGACAGCGGACGCGTCTCGCGCACGCGCGGACTCCTCGTCGGCTACCTCCACCAGGGCGATGAACTCGACGACAGCCACTCCGTGCGCGACGCCGTCCTGGGTGGGCGGGCCGATCACGAGTGGGCGGCCGACCCGCGACTGCGCGAGATCGTGGCCGAGCTCCTGGCCGGGGTCGACCTCGACCGTGCGGTGCTCGGCCTCTCCGGCGGGGAGCGACGCCGTTGCGCGTTGGTGGCGCTGCTGCTCGGTGAGCACGACCTGCTCGTGCTGGACGAGCCCACCAACCACCTCGACGTCGAGGCGGTCGCCTGGCTGGCGGACCACCTGCGTCGTCGGTCGTCGGCGCTCGCGGTGGTCACCCACGACCGGTGGTTCCTCGACGCCGTGTGCGAATGGACCTGGGAGGTGCACGACGGCGTCGTCGACGTCTACGAGGGCGGATACGCCGCGTTCGTGCTCGCCAAGGCCGAGCGCACCCGTCAGGCGGCAGCGACCGAGGTCCGCCGTCAGAACCTGATGCGCAAGGAGCTGGCCTGGCTGCGCCGCGGAGCGCCCGCACGCACGTCGAAGCCCAAGTTCCGTATCGACGCCGCGAACGCGCTCATCGACGACGTTCCGCCGCCGCGCGACCGTCTCGAGCTCCAGCGATTCGCCACGCAACGGCTCGGCAAGGACGTCATCGACGTCGAGGACGTCGACCTCTTCCGCGGCGAGCGCCAGCTGCTCGACCACGCCACCTGGCGGATCGGCCCGGGCGACCGGATCGGCATCGTGGGCGTCAACGGCGCCGGCAAGACCTCGGTGTTGAACCTGCTCGCCGGCGGGCTCGCGCCCGCCGTCGGCAAGGTCCGGCACGGGCGCACGATCGCCCTCCAGCATCTGACCCAGGAGCTGGACGACCTCGACCCGCAGGGCCGTGTGCTCGACACGGTGGAGTCGATCCGCCGCGTCACCCGCACCACGGACGGGGAGATCACCGCGACGTCGATGCTCGAGCGGTTCGGTTTCACCGGCGATCGGCTGACGGCGCGCCTGGGGGACCTCTCGGGTGGTGAGCGACGCCGGTTCCAGATGCTGCGGCTGCTCCTGACCGAGCCGAACGTGCTGTTGCTCGACGAGCCCACCAACGACCTCGACATCGAGACGCTCACGGTGCTCGAGGACTTCCTCGACGGCTGGCCGGGCACCCTGATCGTCGTCTCGCACGACCGCTACTTCCTCGAGCGCGTGACCGACTCGATCTGGGCACTGCTCGGTGACGGCCAGATCTCGATGCTGCCGCGTGGTGTGGATGAGTACCTGGAGCGTCGCGAGCGCACGAGGGACGAGCGGGATCCCGTCAGGCACGACGCTCGAGCGAGCGACCCGACCGAGGAGCGACCGGGGCATCTCGAGACGCCCAAGGCCAAGGCCGGCTCAGCCGAGGAGCGTGCCGCGCGCAAGACCCTCGCTCGGCTGGACAAGCAGCTCGAGCGGCTCGCGGCCCAGGAGGCTGCGCTGAACGTCTCGCTCGCCGAGAACCTGACCGACTACGCGAAGCTGGCCGAGCTCGGCGCCGAGCTCGATGCCGTGCTGGCGGAGAAGGAGGTCGTCGAGCTGGAGTGGCTCGAGGCCGCCGAGGTGCTCGAGTAGGCCCCGCGCCATACCCCTGAGAGGTCGCGCGAACAGGGCAGATCAGGCGAACGGCGCCAGCAGCTGCCGCAGCAACCCGGCGAGACGCTCCTGGTCGCGTCCGCCCAGCCCGCTGAGCAGTGCACGCTCGGCGTCGAGCAGGGCCTCGAACGCGCCGTCCACGGCGGTCTTGCCCTCGGGGGTGAGGCGCACGATCACCCCGCGCCGGTCCTCGGGATCGGGGTACCGCTCGACGAAGCCGCGCGCGACGAGGCGGTCGACGCGGTTGGTCATGGTGCCGCTGGTCACCAGGGTCTCGCGCAGGAGGCGGCCGGGGGAGAGCTCGTAGGGCTCGCCGGTGCGGCGCAACGCTGCCAGGACGTCGAACTCCCACGACTCGATGTCGTGGGCGCTGAAGGCGTCGCGGCGGGCGAGGTCGAGGTGGCGCCCCAAGCGGCTGATCCGGGAGAACACGGCGACCGGATCGAGGTCGAGGTCGGCGCGTTCACGCGCCCACGCCTCGATCAGCTCGTCGACCTCGTCCCGCATGAGCGCGAGCATAGCGGGTGGATCGAGAATCTTGACATCAAGATAGATCGGGACACACGATGGCGTCATGCGCCTTCACCATGTCCAGGTCTCATGTCCGCCCGGCGGGGAGGAAGCCGCGCGTGCGTTCTACGGAACCGGCCTCGGTCTCGACGAGGTGGCGAAGCCGGCGGCGCTGGCGGTGCGCGGCGGCGTCTGGTTTCGGTCGTTCGACGGTGAGTGCGTCACAGCCGAGCTCCACGTCGGTGTGGAGGAGGGCTTCGCGCCTGCTCGTCGGGCCCACCCGGCCTTCGCGTACGAGACGGTCCCCGAACTCGACGGCATCATCGCCCGCCTGCGCACCGCGGGCTTCGCCGTCGACGAGCGCGAGCGCCACACCTTCCCCGGCTTCGAGCGTGCGCACGCCGTCGACCCGCACGGCAATCGGGTGGAACTCCTCGCGCCGGAAGTTACTGTCCAGTAGGGTCGGCTCATGAGCCAGGTTCAGAAGCTGTGGGACACCGCGACCGCCGTCCCCGTCGTCGGATCGTCGGTGGGCAAGCGGGTGTTCTCGTTCGCGTTCAGCCAGAAGGCTCCGTACTTCTGGACGATCCGCGCCCGCTTCGTCGACGTGCGGGCCAACCGCGCCGAGCTGGTGATCCCGAAGCGTCGCGGCGTCCAGAACCACATCGGCACCGTGCATGCGATCGCGCTGTGCAACGGGCTCGAGGCGGCGATGGGCGCGCTCGCCGAGGTGACGATCCCGGGTGACCGTCGGTGGATCCCCAAGGGCATGGACATCGCCTACACGGCCAAGGCGACCAGCGACATCACCTGCGTCGCCGAGACCGACCCTGAGCAGTGGACCGCCGACCTCGCCTCCGGTGGCTACGACCTGCCCGTCCGGGTCAAGGGTGTGCGTGACGACGGCACGGTCGTGATCGAGGGCCACATCAAGCTCTGGATCAGCCCCAAGACCCGGTCGTGACGGTGACCCGTCCGCCGGAGCGGACGGGTCATGTCAGACGGTGGTGCCGGCAGGCGCCGCGACCGCGGAGACCTCGAGCTGCTTGCGCTCGCCGACGTAGCGGCGCTGCAGCCAGGTCGCGAGCGCCGTCAGCAGCAGGTTGACGGCGATGTAGAGGCCGGCGATCACGATCATCGTCGGGATGCGGTTGTCGAACTCCAGGTAGATCTGCTTGCTGACCGCCGTCAGGCCGGGTGCCAGCACGTACTGGCCCAGAGCCGTGTCCTTCAACGCCACGATGCACTGGCTGATCAGGGCCGGCAGCATGATCTTCACGGCCTGGGGGAGGAGCACCAGGTTCATCACGGCCGTCTTGCGCAGGCCGATGGCGTAGGCCGCCTCGGCCTGCCCCCGAGGCACGGCGAGGACGCCGGCGCGCAGGATCTCGGCGATGACGGCTCCGTTGTAGACCATCAGCGCGATGACGACGGCGCGGAAGGACGAGTCGTTGTTCTGGATGCCGAGCGCGAACCAGGTGAAGATCATCATCAGCAGCACCGGGACGGCGCGGAAGAACTCCACGACGAGCCAGCAGGGCCACCGGATCCAGGCGTGCTCGGAGAGCTTGCCGATGCCGAAGACGACGCCGAAGACGACGGCGCCCACGATGGCGGCTGCCGCCATCTTCACGGTGTTCAGCAGGCCGTCGACGAGCAGCACCTCGAGGTAACGGGGAGTCGAGAAGACCTCCCACTTCTCCCCGGCGAACTGGCCGGCGTCCGCCAGCTTCCAGACCGCGTAGGCGATGACGCCGACCGTGGCGATCGTGGCCAGCACGCTGTAGAGCCGATGCCGACGCGCTGTGCGGGGGCCCGGTGCGTCGAAGAGGACGTTGCTGCCGCTCATCGTGCGACCGCCCACCGTCGCTCCAGGCGGAGCGAGAGCAACGAGACGAGCTCGACGAGGACGACGTACCCCAGAGCGAACATGGCGAAGATCCCGATCCGCTCGGTGGCACCGAAGTCGCGCAGCAGGTCGCGCATCGACTGCGTGGCCTCGGCGACGCCGAACACGGCGGCGACCGAGGTGTTCTTGATGAGTGCGATCTGCACGCTCGCCAACGGCGGCAGGGCGGCACGGAACGCCTGAGGCAGGACGACCTCGCGCATCACCCCGCCGAACGGGAGTCCGATCGCGCGGGCAGCCTCGGCCTGGCCGAGGGGGACGGCGTTGACGCCCGAGCGCATCGCCTCGCACACGAAGGCGGAGGTGTAGAGGGAGAGCGAGACGACCGCGGCGCCGTAGAAGGAGGTGAAGTTCAGGTCGCCGACCTGGACGTCGAGCCACTTGAAGTGGATGCCGAGGACGGGCGCCAGGAAGGCGAAGAACGCGAACACGATCACCAGCGGTGTGTTGCGGACGCAGGTGACGTAGACGCTGGAGGCCAGGCGCAGCACCGCGATGGGGCCGACGCGCATCGCGGCGAGCAGCGTGCCGAGCAGGAGTGAGAGCAGGCCGGAGATCACGAACAGCGCGACGGTGTAGCCGAAGCCGCGGAAGAACAGGTCGAGGTTCTCGACGATGGCGTTCATCGGCCTCCTCTCAGGCGTGGTCGGCGGGAACGGGGGTCAGGAGCGGTCCGGTCCGTGCTGCCCCGGGGTGTGAGTGCCCGGGGCAGCACGGCGTCCGGTGGTTCCTGGCGTCCAGGCGATCGGATCAGGACGGGCAGGCGTCCAGCGTCGGCGGGTCGGGAACCTCGACGCCCGAGGGCCCGAGCGTCAGCTCGAACGCCTCGGCCCACGAGCCGTCCTCGAAGGCCTCCTCGAGCACGCCGTTGATCCACGCGCACATCTCCGGGTGGTCCAGCGAGTAGCCGATACCGATGCGCTCCTCGGAGAACTCGTCGCCCACGACCTTCAGCTCGCCCTCGTTCTGAGCGGCGTAACCGGCCAGGATCGTGCCGTCGGTCGACATCGCCGAGACCGAGCCGTCGAGGACCTTCTGCACGCACTCGGAGTAGGAGTCGAACCCGACGCCCTTGGCACCGGCCTCGTTGATCCGGTCGATGGAGGTCGAACCGGTCACCGAGCAGATCTCCTTGCCCTGGAGCTGGTCGATGCTCTCGATGTCGCTGTCCTCGGGCACGAGCAGTTGCTGGCCGGTGAGGAAGTAGGGCCCGGTCTGGCCGACGACCTTGCGGCGGTCGTCGGTGATCGAGTAGGAGGCAAGCACCAGATCGACCTTGCCGGACTCCAGGAAGGGCTCGCGGTTGTCGGAGATCGTCTCGACGTAGTTGACCTTGCTGGTGTCGTTGGGGTCGATGCCGAGGTCGGCGACGAGCAGCTTCGCGATCTCGATGTCGAAGCCCGACGGCAGTTCGTCGGCCGCGCCCTTGAATCCCAGTCCGGGCTGGTCGTACTTCACGCCCACCTGGATCGTGCCCGCGTCGGCGATCTCGGCCATCCGTGAGCCGTCCTCGAACTTGCCGTCCTCGACCTCCTCCGCCTCGACGTCGCGTCCGTCGCTGTCGCTTCCGGCGTCACCGCAAGCGGCCAGGCCGCCGACGAGGAGCACGGCCGCCGCGGCGGCCCGGAACCTGAGGGTTCTCATGCGTGTTCCTTTCAGTGTTTGAGGATCTTGCCGAGGAAGTCCTTGGCGCGATCGCTCTGGGGGTTGGTGAAGAAGGTCTCGGGGGCAGCCTCTTCGACGATGGCTCCGTCGGCCATGAAGATCACGCGGTCGGCGGCGGTGCGCGCGAACCCCATCTCGTGGGTGACGACGATCATCGTCATGCCGCCCTGGGCGAGGTCGACCATGACGTCGAGGACCTCTTTGATCATCTCCGGGTCCAGGGCCGAGGTCGGCTCGTCGAAGAGCATCACCTTCGGCTCCATCGCGAGTGCGCGGGCGATCGCCACGCGCTGCTGCTGACCACCGGAGAGCTGGGCGGGGTACTTCTCGGCCTGATGTCCGACGCCGACCCGGTCGAGCAGCTCGCGGCCGCGCTTCTCGGCGTCCACCTTGGACTTCCTGCGCACCTTGATCGGACCGAGGGTGACGTTCTCGAGGATCGTCTTGTGGGCGAAGAGGTTGAAGCTCTGGAACACCATGCCGACCTCGGCCCGCAGGTTGGCGAGCTCCTTGCCCTCCTGGGGCAGCGGGCGGCCGTCGAGCGAGATCGCGCCCTTGTCGATGGTCTCCAGCCGGTTGATCGTGCGGCACAGCGTCGACTTGCCCGAGCCCGACGGGCCGATGACGACGACCACCTCGCCGCGGTGCACGGTCAGGTCGATGTCCTGCAACACGTGCAACTGGCCGAACCACTTGTTCACGCCGTCCAGCACGACCAGGGGCGTGCCCGGCGTCCCGGCCTGGCGGCCAGCCTCCTCGGTCAGGGTCATGCGTCGTGACCATAGCGACAGATAGTCACATCGGGCTACGCGGTCTAGTCACGAACCGATGACGATCCGTCGCAGCGAGGCCGCTCCGCCGGCATCCTCGGAGTTCTCGGATGGAGCTTCACGCTCTTACTCTTGGTCGGTCATGAGCAGCGCAGCGACCACGCCCCGGACCTACGAGGTCAAGACGTACGGGTGCCAGATGAACGTCCACGACTCCGAGAGGCTCTCGGGGCTCCTGGAGGACGCCGGCTACGTCGCGGCCGTCGACGGCGCGCAGGCCGACGTCGTCGTGTTCAACACCTGCGCGGTACGGGAGAACGCCGACAACAAGCTGTACGGCAACCTGTCGCACCTGGCGCCGATCAAGGCGGCGCGCCCCGACCTGCAGATCGCGGTGGGCGGGTGCCTGGCGCAGAAGGATCGCGCGACGATCACCGACCGCGCGCCCTACGTGGACGTCGTCTTCGGCACGCACAACATCGGATCCCTGCCGGCGCTGCTCGATCGTGCGCGCTCCCAGCAGGAGGCGCAGGTCGAGATCCTGGAGTCGCTCGACGTCTTCCCGAGCACGCTTCCCACCAAGCGCGACTCGGCCTACGCGGCCTGGGTCTCGATCTCGGTCGGGTGCAACAACACCTGCACGTTCTGCATCGTGCCCGCACTCCGCGGCAAGGAGAAGGACCGGCGCCCCGGCGACATCCTGGCCGAGGTGCGTGCCCTCGTCGCGGACGGCGTCAGCGAGGTGACGCTGCTCGGCCAGAACGTCAACGCCTATGGCGTCGAGTTCGGCGACCGGCAGGCGTTCTCCAAGCTGCTGCGGGCCTGCGGGGAGGTCGACGGCCTCGAGCGCGTGCGGTTCACCAGCCCCCACCCGGCCGAGTTCACCGACGACGTGATCGAGGCGATGGCGGCCACGCCGAACGTGATGCCGCAGCTGCACATGCCGCTCCAGTCGGGCTCTGACCGACTGCTCCGGGCGATGCGCCGCTCCTACCGTCAGGACAAGTACCTCGGGATCATCGAGCGGGTGCGCGCGGCCATGCCCGACGCCGCGATCACCACCGACATCATCGTCGGCTTCCCCGGCGAGACCGAGGAGGACCACCAGGCCACGATGGACGTCGTGCGCCAGGCCCGCTTCGCCGGCGCGTTCACCTTCCAGTACTCCAAGCGCCCCGGCACCCCCGCGGCGACGATGGAGGACCAGGTGCCCGCCGACGTCCTGCGCGACCGATACGACCGCCTCGTCACGCTCGTCAACGACGTGGCGTGGGAGGAGAACAAGCGTCTGGTCGGCCGCACCGTCGAGCTGATGGTCGCCGAGGGCGAGGGGCGCAAGGACGCCGCGACCCGCCGGCTCTCCGGGCGCGGCCCCGACAACCGGCTCGTGCACTTCACCGACCCCGCCGAGACCGGTCTCGGCGGGGTGCGCCCCGGCGACATGGCCACGGTCGAGGTCACCTACGCCGCGCCGCACCACCTCGTGGCCGAGCGTGTGCTCGCCGTGCGCCCGACCCGCTCGGGCGACGCCTGGGAGGCGCGGACGGCGACCCCCTCGGCCACCGGCGTCGCGCTCGGCATGCCCTCGCTCGGCATCCCTGCCGCCCTGCCGGACGCACCCGCGTGCGGCGTCTCCTGAGGATTCCGGCGAGGAGATCGTCATGACGCTGCCCGCGCTGGACGCCGTCGAGCAACGCCTGCTGGGAGCGCTTCTCGAGAAGCAGGTCACCGTGCCGGCGTCCTACCCGATGACCGCGAACGGCCTGCGCACCGCGTGCAACCAGAGCTCGAGCCGCCAGCCGGTCACCGACTACGACGAGCGCACCGTCACCGAGGGCGCCAAAGCGCTGAAGGACCGCGACCTGGTGCGGATCGTGTGGAGCGACAGCGGCCGACGGACCCTCAAGTACCACCAGCTCCTCAGCGACGTCCTCGATCTCGACGCCGCCGAGCGCGCCGTCGTCACCGTCCTGCTGCTGCGCGGGCCGCTCTCGCCCGGTGAGGTCCGCACCAGCGCCGACCGGCTGCACGCGTTCGCCGACAAGGCGGCCGCGGAGGCCACGCTGAACGCCCTGGCCGCCCGCGACGAACCCCTCGTGCGCGCGCTGCCGCGACGTGCCGGCGCACGGGAGGTGCGATGGGTCCACCTGCTGGGCGATCGCCCCGTCGACGTCGAGAGCCCGGGGGGCGCTGGAGATCCGGGGTCCGCGTCGTCCGAGCCGGACGTCGATCCGGAGGCTCGCGACGCCCGGGTGGAGGCCGCCTACGATGCGATCGCGCCGGCCTACGCGGACGCACTCGTCGACGAGCTCGACCACCTGCCGTTCGAGCGCTGGCTGCTCGACCGCGTCGTCCGCCTCGCAGGCGCGGCGCCCGTGGTCGAGGCGGGCTGCGGCCCGGGGCACCCCACGGCGCGCCTCGCCGACCTCGGCGCCGCCGCCACCGGGCTCGACGTGACGGCGGCGATGATCGAGCAGGCGCGGGCGCGTTTCGGTCAAGCCACCTACGAGGTCGGCGACCTGCGTCGCCTGATGCGTCCGACCACCGCCGGCGGCTGGGGCGCGGTGCTCGCCTGGTACTCCCTGATCCATTTCGGCGCGAGCGAACTGCCGACCGTGATCGAGGGTCTGGTGCGGCCGCTGCAGCCGGGTGGATGGCTGGTCTACGCCGGACATGCCGGCACGGGGGTCCGGCAGGTGGAGGAGTGGTTCGGCCACGACGTCGGGCTGAGCGTCGTCGAGCGCGAGCCGGCCGACGTGGCGGCGCTCTTCGAGACGGCCGGGCTGGTCGACGTCGAGTGGTACCGGCGCGCTCCGATCTCGGCGCGGGGGGAGACCACCGAGCGCGCCTACGTGCTGGGACGACGCCCCGGGGGCGGCGCCCACTAGCTCAGGCGGGTGACTCCTCCTCCTGGTCGACGTCGCTCTCGCCGTCCTCGTCGCGCGTGGCCTGCGTCGAGGTGTCCTCGGGCTGGCGCATCTCGTCGGGCAGCGCGTCCTCCACGGCCGGGTTGTCGGCGGGGTCGAGATCGGCCACCAGCGGAGCTCCGTCGTCCTCGCCGTCTCCGGTGAAGCCGTCGCTGAAGGGCACCGCGTCGGGGCCGCCCGGATCGGGCTCGCCCGGCTCGATCTGGGGCTCGGGTCGGGGGCCGAGGTCGTCGTCGCTCATCTGGCCAGCGTGCCCCGCGGGAGGGCGGCGCGGTTCACCCGACGCGGCGAGGAGACGTGGGTGGCCGCCGCGCCGGCTCAGAAGCCGAACGTCGTGTACGGCGGGATGTGCCCGGCGGCGATCCCGTCGAGGACGGCGCGCTCGTGCGGCACCACCGGCCCGGGCAGGTCGTCGAGCGACGCGAGCGGACACCAGCGCAGCTCGGCGCACTTGGTGGGCTCCACGATGCGCGGGGTGCCGGTCCACGAGCGTGCAGTGAAGAAGAAGTCGATCCGCTCGTCGATCGGCAGGTCGTGCCGGGTGCGGTGCATGCCGGTGACGAACTCCAGGTCGAGGTCGGCGACGGCGATCTCCTCGGCCGCCTCGCGGCGCGCGGCGTCGAACGCCGTCTCGCCGCGCTCGACGTGCCCCGCCGCTGCCGCGGCCCAGTGCTCGTCCATGTAGCCCGTGCCGCGACGAAGCTGCAGCAGCACCTCCGTGACGCCGTCCTGCTCGCGGAGGAGGAAGACGTAGGCGGCCGGGACGACGACGAAGCGGCCGTGCTCGGTGCTCACTGGGAGGGCTGGTCCTGCGACGACCCGGCGTTCTCCTCCTGCTGCTCGGCGGCCGCGTTCTCGCCGTCGTTCTCGTCGGGCAGGTCGTCGCCGCCCATCATCGGGGGCCTCCGGGCGCGTCGTCGCCCGGGCGCCCGTCGAGCTTCTCCAAGCCCTCCTTGGCCTTGCTCTGCGCCTTGGCGATCTTGTCGCTGTGCTTGCCGCCGGTCCTCTGATCCACGGCCGCGGCCGCCTTGTCGATGCCGCCGGTGATCTTCTCGCCGTGCTTGTCCACGGCCTTGCCCACTTGGGCACGCACCTTGTCGGCGTCCACCTTCTTCGCCGCCCGCAGCGCCTTGTCGAGGAATCCCACGTCGCTCTCCTTCTGGTCGCAGATCACGCGCCACCGTGCAGATGACGGTGTGACGTCGATGCTTGCGAGACTACCCAGGTGAGCGCGCCTGTGATCCCACCCGTCGTGGCGATCGTGGGCCCGACGGCGTCGGGGAAGACCGGGCTCTCGCTCGCCCTCGCCGAACGCCTCGACGGCGAGATCGTCAACACCGACGCGATGGCGGTCTACCGCGGCATGGACATCGGCATCGCCAAGCCGGTCCCCGCCGAGCGACGCGGGATCCCGCACCATCTGCTCGACACCCTGAGCGTGCGCGACCCCGCCACGGTCGCGGAGTTCCAGATCTGGGCCCGAGCGGCGATCGCGGAGATCCGCTCCCGCGGCCGGAGCCCGGTGCTGGTCGGTGGCAGCGCGCTCTACACGCGCGCGATCGTCGACCGGTTCGAGTTCCCCGGCACCGACCCCGCCGTCCGCGAGCGGTGGGAGGCGGAGGCCGAACGGCTCGGCTCGGCGGCCCTGCACGCCCGGCTGGCGGAGGTCGATCCGAGCGCCGCGGCGAGCATCCTCCCCGACAACACCCGGCGGATCGTGCGGGCTCTGGAGGTCGTGGAGATCACCGGGCGTCCGTTCTCGGCGTCCCTGCCGGAGCTGACCTACGACGACCCGCGCACCGTCCAGATCGGCGTCGAGATCGACCGACCGACACTGGATGCGCGGATCGAACGTCGCGTCGCGGCGATGTTCGACGACGGGTTGGTCGCGGAGGTCGAGCACCTGCTCGCCCAGGGGCTCCGCGAGGGCAGGACGGCATCGCGGGCTATCGGCTACCAGCAGGTGATCGCCCACCTCGACGGCGAGCTCGGCCTCGACGAGGCGCGCGAGCGCACCGTCGTCGCGACCCGGCAGTTCGCTCGTCGTCAGCTCGCGTGGTGGCGCAAGGATCCACGCATCGTCTGGCTGCCCTACGACGCACCCGACCTGGTGGAACGGGCCGTCGCTGCTGTGGGGGCCGTGCGCACCGTGGCGTGAGCGCCCAGCCGCTCGCCGGCCGGGCGTGTCGACAGGCGTCACGGGCGTGCCAGCAGGAATGTCGGTGGCCAGTGGCACGGTCCTCGGGTGACCTCCCGCTATCGCTACTACACCGCTGCCACCCTCGACGGCTTCCTCGCCGACGAGCACCACGACCTCGGCTGGCTCTTCGCCGCCCAGCAGGAGCGGGGCGCGGGGCACGACTACGACGCGTTCATCGCCGGCGTCGGTGCCGTGGTGATGGGTGCGAGCACCTCCACGTGGGTGGTCGACCACCTCGACCATCCCGACATCGGCGGCGCCTGGCCCTACGAGCAACCCGCGTTCGTCTTCACCCACCGCGACCTGCCGCGGGTGGCCGAGCAGATCCGGTTCGTGGAGGGGCCGGTCGCGGGCCATCGTGGGGCGATCGAGGCGGCCGCCGGTTCGCGCGACGTCTGGGTCATGGGCGGTGGCGGTCTGGCCTCCGACTTCGCCGACGCCGGCATGCTCGACGACGTCCTCATCACCGTCGCGCCCGTCGCGCTCGGGTCGGGCCAGCCGCTGTTCTCCCGTCCGGTCGACCTGCAGCTCACCTGGACCGCGCGCGACGGCGACTTCGTCGCCGCGAGCTACGACGTGCTCGGCCCGCGGAAGAACCGGTCGGACGCGGCGGAGGGCGAGGGGTGAAGAACCTGAGATCCGCATCACATCGCCCGGTCGCGGGCGTTTATCCGTTCGCCGATGAGTCCGCGCTCGTGTCAGGGTCGGTCCTGCTATGACGACGACGCCTGAGTCTCTCGAGACGCCCGACGCCCCCGACCGCCAGCCCGCGACGCAGGCGGCGTCCCCACAGGCACCTGCCGGCGAGGCGAGCCCCGACTACGGCGTGCTGCGCTGGCTGGTCGCCGGCACCTTCATCGTGATCCTCAACGAGACGATCATGGTCAACGCGATCCCGCGTCTGATGGTCGAGTTCTCCGTCGACTTCCGCGCCGCGCAGTGGCTCACGAGCGCGTTCATGCTGACGATGGCCGTGGTCATCCCGATCACCGGGTGGTTCCTGCAGCGGGTGACCACGCGCCAGGCCCTCGGTACCGCCATGAGCATCTTCTGTGCGGGCACGCTGCTCGCCGCCCTCGCGCCGACCTTCGAGGTGCTGCTCGCGGGGCGCATCGTGCAGGCGACCGGCACCGCGGTGATGATGCCGCTGCTGATGACCACCTTGATGACCGTCGTCGCCGAGCGCGACCGAGGCCGGATCATGGGCAACGTGACGCTGGCGATGTCGGTGGCGCCGGCCCTGGGCCCCGCGGTCTCCGGCGTGATCCTGGACGTCGCGTCGTGGCGCTGGATGTTCGGCGTCGTGCTCCCGATCGCCGCACTGATCACCGTCGTGGGGCTGCAGCGCCTGCAGAACGTCGGTGAGACGGTCGCAGGCTCCGTCGACTGGTTCAGCGTCGCCCTCTCGGCCGCGGGCTTCGGTCCGCTGGTCTACGGCCTCTCGCAGTTCGGTGGAGACGCGGCGGCCTGGGTGCCGTGGACGTGTGTCGCGGTCGGCCTCGCGTCGATCGCCGTCTTCGTGGGGCGCCAGCTCCAGCTCCAGCGGGGCGGCTCGCCGCTGCTCGACCTCCGCGCGCTCAAGCACCGCTCGTTCACCCTGGCGCTGTTGCTGATGTCGGTGGCCTTCATGGCGATGCTGGGCTCGATGATCCTGCTCCCCACCTACCTGCAGGAGGTGCGCGGGCTCTCCGAGCTCGAGACCGGCCTCCTGGTGATGCCCGGCGGTCTCGCGATGGGTCTGCTCGGTCCGCAGGTCGGCAAGATCTACGACCGCGTCGGCGGCCGACCGCTCGTCATCCCGGGCTCGATGGCCGTCCTCGTCGCGCTGACCCTGCTCACGCGGGTCCAGGTCGACACCTCGATGGCCTACCTGCTGCCGGTGCACATCCTGCTCATGGTCGGCCTCGCCGCCGTCTTCACGCCGGTCTTCACCATCGGTCTCGGCGCCCTGCCGCCGGAGCTCTACTCCCACGGCAGCTCGCTGCTCGGCACGCTGCAGCAAGTCGCCGCGGCGGCCGGTGCGGCGATCATCGCCGCGGTGATCACGGCGCGGGAGACCAGCCTGCTCGGTGATGGAGTCGCGGCGTTGGAGGCCAAGGTCGGTGGCATGGAGTGGGGCTTCGGCGTCGGGGCGATCCTGGCGATCGTGGTGCTTGCCATCGCGATCGTGATGCCCGGCCGGGTGGCTGCCGGTGCGCCGGGCTCGCACAGCGGTCACTGACGCCGATCGTCGCGTCGTCGTCGGCGGTCGGGAGCGCGGGTCGCGGCACTAGGTTGACGCCATGACCTCCCTCCCGACCTCCGGCGCCGCTCTCGTGACGGGCGCCTCCTCCGGCATCGGCCGCGAGATCGCGCGCGAGCTGGCCCGCCGTGGGCACGACGTCGTCCTGGTGGCGCGCTCGGCCGACAAGCTGGCCGAGCTCGCCGCCGAGCTGACCGCGAGCGGCGTCCGCGCCGAGGCGCTCGCCACCGATCTCGCCGATCGCGCGGCTCGGGCGGCCCTGCCTCAGCGCGTGTCCGACCTCGGCCTCGATGTCACCATCCTGGTCAACAACGCGGGGCTCTCGACGCTCGGCCTCATCGCCGAGTCCGACCCCGAGGATGAGATGACGATGGTCGAGGTCGACGTCGTCGCCGTGGTCGATCTCTGCTCGCGCTTCCTGCCGGGCATGGTCGCGCGGCGGAGCGGTGCCGTCCTCAACGTCGCCTCGACGGCCGCGTTCCAGCCGCTGCCGGGCCAGGCGGGCTACGGCGCCGGCAAGGTGTTCGTCCTCTCCTACACCCAGAGCCTCGCGGCCGAGCTCAAGGGCACCGGCGTCACCGCGACGACGCTGTGCCCCGGCCCGGTCGACACCGGCTTCGGGGAGACCGCCGGCTTCAGCAAGGAGGAGGCCGAGGCCGCGCTCCCGTCGGTGATGTGGGTCAGCGCCGCCGACGTCGCGCGGGCCGCCGTCGAGGGGATGGCGAAGGGCCGGCTCGTGGTCATCCCCGGAGCCGTCAACCGAGTCGCCGCCGCGATCTCCCAGGTCACCCCACGCACGCTGTTGCTGCCGATGCTCGCGAAGAGCCACCCGGCGCTGAAACGACGGGCGCGCTGAGGCGACCACCCCGTACCGTGGACGACGTGGAGGAGTGGCAGTTCGTCGATTCCGAGGCCGCACTCGCCGCGGTGCTCGGCACGTCGACTGCGGCTGCGGCCGGCAAGGTGCGCACGTCGTTGGCCGCGGAGGACCGCGCCTGGCTCGCGGCCTCGCCCTTCTGTGTCATGGCCACGGCCGATTCCGACGGGCGATGCGATGCCTCGCCCAAGGGCGATCCGGCCGGTCAGCTGGTGCACGTGATCGACGACGTCACGATCGCGATCGCCGAGCGCCCGGGCAATCGGCGCGCCGACGGGTATCGCAACCTCCTGGCCAACCCCTTCGTCGGGCTGAACTTCCTGATCCCCGGCCGCGGCGACACGCTGCGGGTCAACGGTCGCGCGCGCCTGGTGAGCGAGGCGCCGTTCTTCGACGCCATGACGGTGCGCGGACATCGCCCGGTCCTGGCAGCGATGGTCGAGATCGAGACGGTCTTCTTCCACTGTGCCAAGGCTTTCCTGCGCTCGGGCCTGTGGGATCCCGAGACCTGGGTGCCGCAGCAGGTGCCGCGACGCGCGGTTCTGGCCCATCGCCTCGAGGGCGCCGGCCGCTCGCTGGAGGAGATCGACGCGCACTATGCCCCGGAGAACTACGAGCGAGGTCTCTATGGCTGAGCAGTACCCCTTCCTCAAGGGCCACGGCACCCGCAACGACTTCGTGATCCTCCCCGACCTCGACGGCACCCTGCACGGTCAGCTCGACGACGACCGCGTGCGCGCCCTGTGCGACCGACGCTCGGGCATCGGAGCGGACGGCGTGCTGCGCGTCGTGCGCGGCGGCGTCGTCGCCGGCACCGACCCGGCTGTGCCGTGGTTCATGGACTATCGCAACGCCGACGGGTCGGTCGCGGAGATGTGCGGCAACGGGATCCGCGTGTTCGGTCGCTACCTCGTCGCGGCCGGGCTGGCACGGGCCGACGAGCCGTTGCCGGTGGACACCCGCGACGGCGTCAAGGTGCTGACCTTCACGCCGTCCGGCGAGGTGACCGTCGACATGGGCGAGCCCCGCATCGCCGAGGAGACGACGGTCTCGGTGGGCGAGAGCGTCTGGTCGGCGTTGCACGTGGACATGGGGAACCCGCACGCCGTCGCGTTCGTCGACGACCTGGCCGAGGCCGGAGCGCTGCTGGAGTCGCCGGTCTTCGACCTCGCGGTATACCCGCGGGGGGTGAACGTGGAGTTCGTGGTGCCGCGCGGGGAGCGGCACGTCGCCATGCGGGTGCACGAGCGCGGCTCGGGCGAGACCCAGTCGTGCGGCACCGGAGCCTGCGCGGTGATGGTGGCTGCGGCACTGCGCGAACAGCCCGACGGCGGCGCACGCGACGTCGACTACCGCGTGGATCTCCCCGGCGGCACGCTCACCATCCGGTGGACCGCCGGCAACCGGATCCAGATGACCGGCCCCGCCGAGATCGTGGCCTCCGGCGCGACCGGACTCTGATCGACATCTCACCGTGACACCACCGCTGTCACGGTGAACGCGGCGGCTCTATGCTCCGGTCCATGGATCTGACTGGAACTTCTGCCATCGTCACCGGCGGCGCCTCGGGCATCGGTGCCGCGTGCGTGCGTCAGCTCGCTGCCAAGGGCGCGACCGTCGTCATCGCCGACCTGCAGGCCGACAAGGGTGAGGCCCTCGCCGCCGAGGTCAAGGGTGTCTTCGCTCAGGTCGACGTCACCGACACCGACCAGATCGCAGCCGCCGTCAAGGCCGCGGCCGAGATCGCTCCGCTCAAGGCCGTCGTCAACTCCGCCGGCATCGGCTGGGCGCAGCGCACCATCGGCCGTGACGGACAGCTGGAGTCGGCCCACTCGCTGGAGGCCTTCACCAAGGTCATCGCGATCAACCTGATCGGTACCTTCGACATGGTGCGCCAGGCGGCCACCGTGATGAGCACCAACGACGCCGACGCCGACGGCTGCCGCGGCGCCATCGTCAACCTCGCCAGCGTGGCGGCGTTCGACGGCCAGATCGGACAGGCCTCCTACTCCGCGTCCAAGGGCGGCGTGGTCGGCATGACGCTGCCGGTCGCTCGTGACCTCTCGGCTGCCGGCGTCCGACTCAACACGGTCGCGCCCGGCCTGATCGAGACCCCGATCTACGGCGAGGGCGAGGCCGCCGAGCAGTTCAAGGCCAACCTCGGTCAGAACGTGCTCTTCCCCAAGCGCCTCGGGACGCCCGACGAGCTGGCCTCGATGGTCGTGGAGTGCATCACCAACTCCTACATGAACGGCGAGACGATCCGCGTCGACGGCGGCATCCGGATGCCCCCCAAGTGACCCACGCGCGTTGACCCGTCTTTAGATAAAGACGGGTCAACGCG
>NZ_JAHRHK010000006.1:50349-217735 GCF_021246465.1 Nocardioides sp. R-C-SC26
CGGGTCAACGCGAAACCGACCGTTGACCCGTCTCCAGGTAGAGACGGGTCAACGGCGTTGTCGGGTCTGGCGGACGGGTCAGCGGTTGATGGTGCTCTTCCCGAAGGCCAGGCCGGCGAAGGCGACGATCAGCCAGAGTCCGCTGGAGACGCCGGGGAAGCCGGGGAGACCGAACGCGGCGACGGTGACGACGACGGGCAGGATCGGCAGGATCGAGAAGATGCCGATCCATCGCGAGACCAGGCGCTCGCGCAGCGACATCCAGACGACGGCGCCGGCGGCGACCGTGACGCCGAGGTAGCCGATGTAGGCACCGAAGTCGTTCAGCACGTAGAGGACGTAGAGCCCCTGCTTGTCGAAGGCGCCCTCCTCGTTGCCGAGGTAGAGGCCCAGCGCCCCGCGCCAGCCGTACCCGAGCGAGAGCGCGCCGGCCGCCGCCGTCAGCCCCAGCGGCACGACGCGCGCCGCGGTGCTGGCGAGCGCCCTCGGCTCGACATGACGGCGCCACGCGGCGGCGAGCACGAGCAGCAGCGCGACGGTGATGTAGCCGACGACGACGCTGGCGTGCGCCTTGCCCGAGCTGATCTCGTCGACGACGTCGACCGTGTAGGTGTCGTCGGCGTTCCACGACGTCGGGTGGATGTCGAGCACGAGGGTGCCGACGATCGCGCCGACGCCGGCGGCGACGCCGAGCAACGGCCACCGGCCGCGGCCCAGCGTCGAGCCGGCGTTGACGGGGGAGTGGGACGGGGCGGGAGTGGAGATCGATGTGGTCATGGACAGACCATCGGGCGGGAGGGATCCCAGGACCCAGGGACATGCGTCCCGACCTTCGGGGAGGCTCGCCCGGTTCTGTTCCGGGATGCCGTTCGGGCTGCCAGCATGACGACGTGCCCGCCTCGACCACCCCGCTCGACGACCCCGGCGCGCCGGCGGGCGGCGCCTCCGGCGGAAGTTCGGACGTCGTCCACGTGCGCGCGGCGGCAGCCCTCGTGGCGGTGGGCGCGATCGCGACCGTCGCCGCGTCGGTCCTGCGACTGCTCGCCGAACAACGAGCGAGCGATCTGCAGCCGATGGGGTATGCGAACCTCGTCATCGGCTTCACCTGGCCACTCGCGGGGTGGGTGGTCGTGCGATCGAGCCCCCGCAACGCCTGCGGGTGGCTGCTGCTCGCCACGTCGTGGCTCGCGGTGTACGGGCTGATCGGCGAGTACTCGGTCTGGAGCCACTACGTCGCCGCGCTGCCCGGAGCGGTGGTCGCCGACTGGGTCTCCTCGTGGGGGTTCGCGGTCTACCTCCTGGTGCTGCCGCTGGTGCCGATGACCTTCCCCGACGGCCGGTTGCCGTCGCCGCAGTGGCGCCCCATGGCCGGCGTGGTGATCGCCGGGGCCGTGCTCATCGCGGTGGCCCGGATGTTCGTCCCCGGTGGCAGCGACATCAACGTCGAGATCGAGAATCCGCTCGGCATCCACGGCATGGACTGGCTCAACTACCTCGTGCTCGCCGGAGCGCTGGTCTGCAACGGGCTCGGCATCCCGGCCGGGATCGTCGCGATCGTGGTGCGCACCCGGCGGGCTGTCGGCATCGAACGCATCCAGCTCCAGTGGCTGATGCTCGGCGGCCTCATGCTGCTCATGGGCATGGTGATCGGCCTGATCCTGGGCAACGACGCACTGTTCTCGGTGGGACTGCTCGGCCCGCCGGTCGCCGTGGGGGTCTCGGTGGTCCGGCACCGTCTCATCGACGTCGATCTCGCCCTGCAGCGCACCGCGGTCTTCCTCGCCGTCGTCGTACTCGTCGGAGCCGGTGGCGCGTGGCTGCTCCTGCGTCTGGATCCCGGCGTGACCGCGACGCGTGCCGGTGTGCTGCTGGTGGCCGGGCTCGCTGTGGCGATCGTCGCCGTCTGGAGCCTCACGCAGCGGTGGATCGACCGGCGCTGGTTCCCTCACAGGCAGACCGCCGCCTCCCTCGGCGCCCGCGTGCTGATCGCCGCGCGTGACGCCGGCGAGCCGCAGGAGGCGCTGGAGTCGTTGGTGCGGGCCACCGCCGCGACGCTGCGCCTGCCCTATGTCGCATTCGTCGGCGCGCGCGGTGACCGCACCGCCTCCGGACTGCGGCCGGACCGCGTCGTCTCGCTCGACGGCGTCGCGATGGGTCGGGTCGTCGGCGTCCTGGAGGTGGCGCCCCGCGCCGGCGCCGAGGGCTTCTCGCGCAGCGAGCGGCAGGTGCTGGAGCAGGGCGCTGCCCAGGCCGCGATGCTCGGCTACGCGGCGACGCTCGTGGCCGACGTCGCGTCGAGCCGGCGCTCGATCGTCGCGGCCCGGGAGGAGGAGCGTCGTCGACTGCGCAACGACCTCCACGACGGCGTCGGACCGAGCCTGGCGGGCATCGCCCTCCAGGTCGACGCGCTGGCGGTGGGTCTCGACGTCGAGTCGCCCGACGCCGCGGCGCGGGTGCGTGCCGTCCGCGACCGGATCCGCGACGCCGTGGCCGAGGTGCGCGCGGTCTCCCACGGCCTGCGCCCACCGGTCCTCGACCAGCTCGGTCTGGAGGAGTCGCTGCGCCAGCTGGTGCGCGGCGCCGAGCCGATCGGCGGCGTGGCCGACGTCGGTGACCTGGGCGAGGTCTCCGCGGCGAGCGAGGTGGCCGCCTACGCGATCGCCGCCGAGGCGGTGGGCAACGTCGTCCGTCACAGCGGTGCCTCGCACCTGCGCGTCGAGGCCGATCGGGTCGGCGAGGAGCTGCGGGTGCGCGTGGTCGACAACGGCCGCGGCATGCCCGGCACCGTCGTCGGCGGGGTGGGCACCGCGAGCATGCGGCAACGGGCCACCGAGATCGGCGGCCGGGTCGTCCACGAGCCCAACCCCGGCGGCGGCACCGCCGTCCTCGCCGTGCTGCCGGTGCAACCCGCGCCGCCCGGTGCGGTACCACCCGAACTCGCAGGAGCCCGACCATGATCTCCGTCCTCGTCGTCGACGACCACGCGCTCTTCCGAGCCGGCCTGACCTCGGTGCTCGAGGCGCTGCCCGACGTCGCACTGTGCGGCGAGGCCGACAGCGGGGAGACGGCGCTCGAGCAGGTCGCGACGCTGCGCCCCGACGTCGTGCTGATGGACCTGCGGATGCCGGGCATCGGCGGCCTCGCGGCCACCGCCCGGATCGCCGATCAGCACCCCGACGTCGCCGTCGTCGTGCTGACGATGAGCGAGGATCCCGACTCGGTGTTCGCCGCCCTCCGAGCGGGCGCGCGCGGGTACCTGCTCAAGGAGTCCGGCGCGGATGACGTGCACCGCGCGCTGACCGGCGTCGCCCGCGGCGAGGCGGTGTTCGGTCCACGCGTGGCCGAGCAGGTGCTGCGCTTCTTCGCCGCCGGGCAGGTCGGCGGCGGTGGCACCGAGGCGTTCCCCGACCTGACGGCGCGCGAGCGCGAGGTGCTCGACCTGATGGCGCGCGGACTGGACAACGCGAGCATCGCGCGACGGCTCTTCCTCTCGGAGAAGACCGTGCGCAACCGGGTCAGCGACATCCTCGCCAAGCTCCGCGCGCGCACCCGCGCCGAGGCGATCGCCCGGGCGAGGGACGCCGGATTGGGCACCGAACCGGGCTGAGGGGAGTCTGTCCGATGGGCTCCGGCTTCCTCGGCCTCCTCGATCGCCGTAGGTCGTGGTCTGGTCCTGCGGGTCCGGTGGACCGATATCGGGTCGCGGCCCGCACAGGTGCGACCTAGGCTGGGCCACGTATGAGCAACCAGACTGAACACTTCACCCTCGACGACGAGCTCGAGGAGACCTCCGACTGGCTGGACGGCGACGACTTCGTGTCGGGCTACGCCGATGAGCCCGACCCCGAGGAGGAGCTCACCCTCGGCGCGATGGAGCTCGCCGAGCGGCATCAGCTGCGCCGCGTCGCCGCACTGCGCACCGAGCTCGAGGACATCACCGAGGTCGAGTACCGCCAGCTGCGGCTCGAGCGCGTCGTCCTCGTCGGCGTCTGGACCGAGGGCAGCGTGCAGGACGCCGAGAACTCGATGGCCGAGCTCGCCCTCCTCGCCGAGACCGCCGGCTCGGAGGTGCTGGAGGCGATCTACCAGCGCCGTACCAAGCCCGACCCGGCCACCTACGTGGGTCGAGGGAAGGTGGAGGGGCTCGCCGAGATCGTCCAGGCCACCGGCGCCGACACCGTCATCTGCGACGGCGAGCTGGCGCCGAGCCAGCTGCGCAACCTCGAGGACCGGCTCAAGGTCAAGGTCGTCGACCGCACCGCGCTGATCCTCGACATCTTCGCCCAGCACGCGAAGAGCAAGGAGGGGCAGGCGCAGGTCGAACTCGCCCAGCTCAACTACATGAAGCAGCGCCTGCGCGGCTGGGGTGGCAACCTCTCGCGTCAGGCCGGTGGTCGCGTGGCGGCCGGTGCGGGTATCGGCGGTCGCGGTCCCGGTGAGACCAAGATCGAGACCGACCGTCGTCGCATCAACGACAAGATCGCCAAGCTGCGTCGCGAGCTCAAGGCGATGGCCGGCACCCGCGCCACCAAGCGGGCCGACCGCCAGCGGCACCGCATCCCCAGCGTGGCGATCGCCGGCTACACCAACGCCGGCAAGTCCTCGCTGCTCAACCGCCTCACCGACGCCGGTGTGCTCGTCGAGGACGCCCTCTTCGCGACCCTCGACCCGACCACCCGCCGCACCACCACCGCCGACGGCCGCATCTACACGATGAGCGACACCGTCGGTTTCGTCCGGCACCTGCCCCACCAGCTGGTCGAGGCGTTCCGCTCGACCCTGGAGGAGGTCGGCGACGCCGACCTGGTGCTGCACGTCGTCGACGGCTCCCACCCCGACCCCGAGGGCCAGATCACGGCCGTACGCGAGGTCTTCGCCGAGATCGGCGCCGACTCGGTGCCCGAGATCATCGTGGTCAACAAGGCCGACGCCGCCGGCCCGCTGGTGCTCGCCCGTCTCCAGCAGCGCGAACCGCACAGCGTCGTGGTCAGTGCGAAGACCGGGCAGGGCATCGCCGCAGCCCTGGCGCTCGTGGAGAGCGAGCTGCCGCGGCCGGGAGTGGAGTTCCACGCCCTGCTGCCCTACGAGCGCGGCGACCTGATCAACCGGCTCCACCAGCACGGCGAGATCGACTCCCTCGAGCACACCGGCGAGGGCAGCCTCGTCCGCGGTCGCGCGAACGAGGATCTCGCGGGCGAGCTCGCCCCCTACGCCGTCACCGCCTGACGGGCGTCCTGTCGGGCCGTCATGATGGCGCCGTGACGTCGCGCCAGCGCAGCCTGCCGGAGATCGTCGACGCCCTGATCGCCGCGGGGCTCGTCGACGCCGGACGGCGTGCCGCCGCGCTCGACGTCCTCGCGGCCGACGAGGCGGCCGTGGAACCGGGCGCGGGTGCGCCGGCGAGCGGACCCGTGCCGCAGCACCGCTGGTGGGTCGAGGTGGCCGGCTACGTCGGTGGGGCGATGGTGCTGGCCTCGGTCGCGGTACTGCTCGCCCAGACCTGGTCGGACCTCTCGTTCGGCGCCCAGAGCGGGCTGCTCGTGGTCGTGTCCCTGACGCTGGCCGTCGCAGCCGGGATGGTGCGGGGGCGTGACGCAGAGGACCGCGCCGATCCGGTGCGCCGCCGTCTCGCCGCGACCCTGGGCACGGCCGCGGTGCTGGCCGCATCGGGCCTGAGCGCGCTGGTCGTCGACCGTGTCCTCCACGACTACACGGCCTGGCCAGGCGCGGTCGCCGGAGTCGTCCTGACGGTGGGTGGCCTTCTCGCCTATCGCCACGCGCCGAGCGTGATCGGCCAGGGCGTGGTGCTGTGGGGAGTGATCCAGACCGCCGTCCTCGTGCTCGAGGATCTCGCTCGAGATGCCTTCGATGTCGTGCCGGCGAATCTCGACGTCGCTGCGCTGCTGCTGCTCACCGGGCTCGCCTGGTGGTGGCTGGCATCGCGCGGCACGTGGCGAGAGGACGTCGTGGCGCGCGTGATCGGTGCGATGCTGCTGGGTCTCGGCTCCCAGTGGCCCGTGATCGACGGGGAGCATCGGGAGTGGGGATATGCGCTGAGCGTCGCGGTCGCCGTCGCAGCGTTGGTGGTCTACCAACGCCACGGGCACTGGAGTCGGTCCGCGCTCGGCATCACGCTGCTGGCGCTCACCGTCCCCGAGGCGCTGATCGACTGGACCGACGGCGCACTGGGCGGTGCGGGCATCCTCCTGGTCTGCGGCCTCGCCCTGCTCGGAGCCGCGACGGCAGGCCTGGGTCTGCGCCGTCGGAGCGAGGAGCCGGCCGGCTAGGTGGTCGAGGATGCCGCCGACGCCTCGTCGCACGCGGTGGCGAAGTCATCGAGGAGGCGCCTCTCCGCGCTGATCAACGCGGCGACCTCGCTCGACGACGGTCCGGACGACCCGGCGCCGTCCTCGATCAGGCGCTGGGCGGCGGTGCGGGTGCGGCTCCAGGCTCCGATCAACGCCGTGGCCGCATCGAGGAGGGAGGCATCGACGTCGGCGTCGCCGATCTTGTCGGTGGCCGTGGCGATCGCGGCTGCGTAGTCCTGCACCACGCCGGGGCCCGAGCGGGACCCGCTCAGCTCGGCCTGCGATGAGTCCAGCGAGGCTCCGGTGAGCTGCACGACCCGGCAGGCGGACGCCGTCGCCTCGGCGCGCTCGCGCGCCTCCTCGTCGGCACCGTCACCGCACGCCGCGAGCGTCGCGAGACCGAACGCCGCCGCGACGACGGGCGCGGTACGAGCGAGGTGAGCGGTGCGGAAGGCGCGAGGTGGGCGTGAGGTGGCCGGCATGAGCGCCGCCTACCCCACACGCGCCGTGAACACACGTCGGGTGCGGTGCGCCGCAGATACCGAGTCGAATGACTAGACCGGTCTAGTCATTCGACTGCCCCGACGGACCATGGTGCGAGAGACCTGCGAGCCAGAGAATCTCTGGTGTGTCCTCGGGGGTCGCTGCGCGCGTTCGGCGCGACATCATGCCGGCGTTGCTCGCCTCGGCACTCGCCGTCGCGCTGACCGGCTACGTCGTCGTGCGTGCCGAGGGGGACGACGTCGGTCGGTGTCGCGCCTTCGCCGACGCGTCGGCGTCGCGGCTGGCCCACGAGGCGCCCGCCGTGGGAGCGGGACGCGTCGTGGTGATCGGCGACTCCTACTCGGTCGGTCTCGGCCTGGACGATCCCCTGACGTCGTGGCCGAGCCGGCTCCCCGGTCGGGTGCGCGTCGCCGGCTTCTCCGGGTCCGGGTTCAGCGCTGCGGCGAGTCCCTGTGGCTCGGTCTCCTTCGCCGACCGCGCACCGGTCGCGGTCTCGCCGGGTGCCGACATCGTCGTGGTCGAGGGCGGGCTCAACGACTGGGACCGCAGCCCAGGCGAGATCCGCACCGGCTTCCGCGCGCTGATGTCGACGCTCGAGGCTCCGGGACGGCGCGTGCTCGTCGTCGGCCCCGCGTCGGCGCCGGCGCGCGTCGCGCAGGTGCCCCGGGTCGACGCCCAGCTGCGGCGTCTCGCGCGGGATGCCGGGGTCGCGTACCTGTCGATGGCCGACCTCGACCTGACCTACCTCGCGGACCGCCTGCACCTCACTCCTGCGGGCCACGACACGTTCGGCGCACGCGTCGCGGACGCCGTCCGATCTCTGAATCGCCCCCTCGCCTGATCGCGGCGCCGGGAGCGGGGGACGGCGCGAGCGGGGCGACGCGCGACCCCACTACTGTGTCGCGGGTGCCTGAACCTCGACCATCCGTGACCGAGGTGCTCGCGCAGGCGGTGTCGGCGCTCGGCGGTGCCGAGCGCGCGGGGCAGGTCGAGATGGCGGAGGCCGTGGCTGCCGCGCTCACCGGAGAGCGGCACCTCGTCGTCCAGGCCGGTACCGGAACCGGGAAGTCGCTGGCCTATCTCGTGCCCGCCCTCGTGCACGACCAGCGCGTCGTCGTCGCGACGGCGACGCTGGCGCTGCAGCACCAGCTCGTCGAGCGCGACCTGCCGAGACTGGTCGAGGCGGTCGCAGACGTTCCCGGCCTCGACACCAGCTACGCGGTGCTCAAGGGCCGCTCGAACTACGCCTGCCTGCACCGCATCCGCGAAGGCGTGCCGGACGACCAGGGCACGCTGGTCGACGTCCCGATCGGCTCGATGGCCGAGAAGGTGCTCGAGCTGCGCTCGTGGGCGGAGGAGGAGCACGAAGTCGGGGGCTCGGGCGAGCGGGACGCCGCTCCCCGACACACCGACCGCGAGTGGCGTCAGGTCAGCGTCGGTCACCGCGACTGCCTCGGCGCCCAGAAGTGCCCGTACGGCACCGAGTGCTTCGTGGAGCTGGCACGGGAGAAGGCGCACCGCTCGCACGTGATCATCACCAACCACTCCCTCCTCGCGATCGACGCGATCGAGGGAGTGCCCATGATCCCCGACTACGACGCCGTCGTGATCGACGAGGCGCACGAGCTGTCCGCCCGGGTCACCCAGGCCGCGACCGACGAGCTGAGCGTGCCGGACGTCGAGCGTGCGGCACGGCGATCCCAGCGCCACGTCGACGGGCCCCAGGCCGACGATCTCGCCGATGCCGCGGGGGCGCTGCGCTCGGCGATCGAGGGCGCTCGGCCCGGCCGCTTCGTCACCACGCCCGACGAGGTCGCTGATGCTCTCGAGCTCGTGCGCGATGCCGCCCGGGCCTGCCTGTCGGCCTATCCCAAGGGCGGCGCCGACGACGGGCCGGATGCGGGGATGACCCAGGCCAAGGGGTCGGTGCAGGAGGTGTTCACGATCGCCGAGCGGATGGCGGCCGGGGCCGAGCGCGACGTCCTGTGGTTGAACGAGGGCGGCGAGCGGATCCCGCCGCGACTGTGCGTCGCGCCGTTGGAGGTCTGGGGGCAGATGCGCGACCGGCTGCTCGCCGACAAGACGGTGGTGATGACGTCGGCGACCCTGATGCTCGGCGGCGACTTCGGTGCCGTCGCCACCACCGTGGGACTCAAGCCCAGCGAGCGCGTGTTGGACGCCGACGTCGAGATCGCGCCCGAGGAGGGCGTGGAGCCCTGGGTCGGGCTCGACGTCGGATCGCCGTTCGACTACCGGCAGCAGGGCATCGTCTACGTCGCCCGGCATCTCCCGCCGCCGGGCCGAGACGGACTGATGCCCGCGCATCTCGACGAGATCGTCGAACTCGTCGACGCGGCGGAGGGCCGCACGTTGGGGCTCTTCTCCAGTCGTCGCGCCGCCGAGGCGGCGGCCGAGGCGGGGCGCACCCGGCTCCCGCACCTGACCACGCTCGCGCAGGGCGACGCGCAGCTTCCCGGGCTCGCGCGCCAGTTCGTCGGCGATCCGCACACCCGCCTCTTCGGCACCCTCAGCCTGTGGCAGGGCCTCGACGTGCCGGGCGACACCTGCCAGCTGGTGCTGATCGACCGCATCCCGTTCCCGCGTCCCGACGATCCGCTCATGAGCGCGCGCCAGCAGGCCGCCGACAAAGCCGGAGGCAACGGCTTCATGCAGGTCGCTGCCACGCACGCGGCGCTGCTGCTGGCCCAGGGTGCAGGTCGTCTCATCCGGACGACGAGCGACCGCGGTGTCGTCGCGATCCTCGACTCCCGGGTGTCCACGGCTCGCTACGGCTCGTTCCTGATGAACAGCCTGCCGCCGATGTGGCCCACCACCGACGCCGCGCTCGTGCGGCAGGCGCTCCGCAGGCTCGCGGGGTCCTGAGGCCGGCGGGGGCGAGACCCGCTCAGGCGAGCAGGTCGACGCCGTCCCAACCGCCGCGGGGCGCACCGGAGAGGCCGAAGAAGGACGCGACCGTCGGGGCGACGTCGATGGTGCGCGCCGTCCGCGTCGAGGCTCGGCGACGAGGCACCGCGGAGTGGCCGCCTCCGATGAAGAACGGGATCGCGTGCGTCGCCGGGTGGCCGTGGTTGCCGGGGATCGGGTTGTCGGTCACGGGGTCGGGATCGCTGAAGCGCCAACCCGCCTTGCAGTAGACGAGCACCTCGCCGGCCTCGGGCCCCAGCCGCAGCTCGGGCTCGCGGCGGTCGTGGGCCACGAGCACGCCCTCGACTCGTTCGGCGACCGCGCGCATGCGGCGGATCGCCTTCTCGCGCTGGTTCCTCGGGCCGGTCCAGTAGAGGAGGTCGGCACCGCCGTTGCAGGCGATCTGCACCTTCCCGCGCAGGAACGGGTCCTTGTCCAGGGGGCCGGCGAGGGACACGACACGGTGTGGCAACGACCAGTCCATCGAGTGATCGGCGAGCACCACGACGATCGAGTCCTGCCACTTGCCACTCGACTTGAGTCGTCCGATGAACTGCCCGATCAGCGCGTCGGTGCTGGCCAGGGCGATACGCCGCAGCGCCTTGATGCCGACCCCGCCGGTCACGTCGGTGTGCCCGAACCGGTCGATGTCGCCGAGGTTGACGAACATCAGGTGGGGGTCGACGTCGTCGAGCATCGCCAGCGCCGCACGCATGGTGAAGACGTCCGGGGCGTGGCCCGAGATCGGGATGATCGGCGCCGGCTCCCAGCGCGCCGTCGCCCGGCCGCCGAAGACCCCGTAGAGGTAGTCCTTGGAGAGCACCGTTCCCGTGCGCAGCCCGTTGCGACCCATCCGCTCGATGACGGTGTCGACCTTGATGTCGCTCGGCCGTTCGATGGTGCGGACGTCCTTGAGCTTGCGGTCGTAGATCGTGTTGGACGGCACCCCGGTCCGGTCGGGGCGCACGCCGGTCATCATCATCACGTGGTTGGGGATGGTCTCCATCACCGGCATCGACCGCGCCTGCGGGAACCGCAGCCCGCCGTCGCGCAGCTTCTTCAGGTTCGGTGTCAGGCCACCGTCGATCTCCTCCGGCAGGCACCCGTCGATGACCAGCACATAGGCACGCTTGGCTGTCCGACGTCCCCGCCCGGGTGCGGCGTCCGCGATCGGCGCGCCGGCCAGTGCTGCGGTGGAGAAGGCGATCGCGCCCCCTGCCGCGCCCAGCAGCGCCCGACGTCCCGTGGCGATCTCGGCGGCGCCGCGCTCGAACGGCGTCGGCTCTCCGGTCGGTCGTCGGGGGGTGCAGCAGTCGCTCATCGAACTCTCTCCTGTGCTTCGCGGCGGCGTGCGTCGCGGTGTGTCGGGTGCGCGTCGGTGCTCATCGAACGGGCTTGGAGACCTGGGTCACCGTATTGGTGCCGACCTTGGTCGCGTAGGACGCCGACCAGCGGATCGAGGTGTTCTTGTCGGCACGGTCGCCGATCACGTACCAGTCCATCTGGGCCCGCTTCGCCGTCAGGTCCAGCACGGAGAAGCCGTGGTCGTCGAAGTTGAGGTACTTCAGGTGACGGTTGTTCAGCCGGATGACGGCCTCGACGGCGAGGCTCGCGGTCCGGCGCGGCGCGGCGATGAGGTCTTTGAGGTTGTTCGAGGTCACCGAGCTGCACACGAACTCCACCCCGGCCGAGCCGGAGAGGGGGTAGGAGCCGACGTCGAAGGGCAGGTCGGAGGCCCACCCGGAGTGGATGTCGCCGGTGACGAAGAGCGCGTTCTGCACCTGGTGGTCGCGGATGTGCTGCACGATCTCGCGGCGATCGGCGGTGAAGCCGTCCCACTGGTCGACGTTGTAGGGGAACCCGTCGCTCGGCAGCAGACCGGTGACGTCGTTGATCGGGCCGAGCAGGTCGCCGGGCACCTGAACGAAGGTGATGGGCGCGATCATCACCGGGTTTCCCACCACCTTCCACAGCGCATCGGTCTCGCTGAGGGAGCGCTTGAGCCAGCGCATCTGCGCCTTGCCGGTGATGGTGCGGTCGGGGTCGCTGACCTCGGCCTGGATCGCCGGCACCGGCGTCGGGGCGAGGGTCTCGACGTTCATCGACCGGTAGGTACGCAGATCGAGCATGCTGAACTCGGCGAGCTTGCCGAACCGCAGCCGGCGGTAGAGCCGGGTGCCGTCCCCGAGCTCGGCGGTCGCGTTCATCCGCACGGGCATCCACTCGTCGTAGGCGCGGTGGGCGCGGGCCCGGCGACGCAGGTAGTCGCCCTCGCGGCCGGGCTGGTGGTTCTCGGCTCCGCGGGCCCACTGGTCGTTGGTGACCTCGTGGTCGTCCCAGGTGATGATCCAGGGGAACTTGGCGTGGGCGTCCTGCAGGTCGGGGTCGGTCTTGTACTGGGCGTGCCGACGTCGGTAGTCCTCGAGGGAGACCATCTCGCGCCGCGGGTCGTGGGTGCGGATGTCGCGGTCGTTGAAGCCGTAGCCGTACTTGCCCGGGCCGTACTCGTAGAGGTAGTCACCCAGGTGCAGGACGGCGTGCAGGTCGTCGCGCTCGGCCAGGCCGCGATAGGCGGAGAACCACCCCGCCTGCCAGTTCGCGCAGCTGACGACGCCGAAGCGCAGGTTGCCCGGGGAGGCGTTCTCGGCGGGAGCGGTCCGCATGCGGCCGACGCGACTGCGCTCACCGCGATAGGTGAAGCGGTAGTGGTACCAGGTGGCCGGTCGCAGCCCATCGACGTCCAGCTTGACGGTGTGGTCGCGGCTCGGGCCGGTGACGAACGTGCCACGGTTCACGATCGAGGTGAACCCGCGGTCGCGGGCCACCTCCCAGGTGACCTCGACGCGCGGGCCCTTGCCCGAGCCGGGCGTCGACGACGCCGTCGGGGTGACGCGGGTCCAGATCACCACGCGGTCGGGCAGCGGGTCGCCCGAGGCGATGCCGTGCCGGAAGTACCGGGGACGGTCGGGGCGCGCTGCCTCGGCGGCACGGGTGCCCGACACGGCGACGGCGACGGCACCGGCGGTGCCTGCGGTTCCGGTCGCCAGGACGGCGCGGCGGTCGAGGGCGCGAGGAGGTGGGGTGCTCACGGGAGGATTCAACGACCTGACACGTGTCAGGTCATGGTCGTCTCAGGCGAATCCGCCAGGAGATCACCTGAGGATCGCGCGATGTTCACCTCCGAGGGGCACACCGAGGGCATCACCCGCCCGGACGCACCGCCGTCGCGGTGAGCTGGACGGCGCGCCCGTCGTCGCGGGAACGCCCGCGGCAGGAGAACGTCGTGCCCTGCTGGCAGCGGTACCTCTCGCCCCCGTTGACCAGCGTCACCTCGACCGCCTTGACCGTCGAACGGGTCAGGTTGACCTGATGGCTGACGCGCCCCTGGGCGTTGAGGCTCAGCACGATGCGGCGCGGAGCGGCGTCGTGGCGGATCACCGTGATGCGCGCGGCCGCTCCCCGCGCGGGCGGGGCCCCGCCGTCGAGGCGGAGCCGCAGTCGCCACTGACCGCGCAGCGTCGGAGCCGAGGGCCCCCGGGAGGGCGGCGCCGTCAGGTNGTTCCTCCTGGACGGCCCGGGTGGTCGCCGACGTCAGGTGGTCGAGGCGGAACGAGCGGGTCGTCGACCTGCTCGCCGCCGTCAGGCGCGTGGTCGCGGCCAGACGGGCGCTCGGGTACCGACCCGCACGACCCTCCGCGAAGGTGCGGCCGGGCATACGTGCGTCCTGTGCGAAGTTCGCGAGCGCAGCGCCGAGGCTGGTGCCGCGACCACGCAGCACGGCGCTCAGCGCCTGGAGCGAGTACTCGCCGCGTCCGCCGGGCGCAGCGTCCATCCGGCGCCAGACGTCGCGCACCAGGGTCGGGAGTCCGCCCGCCGCCGCCCGGTAGCGCTCGGTGAGGTGGCGGAAGACGATCCACACCCCGTAGGACCACGACCCGCCGATGTCGTCCCACGGCCGGTCCGGGGTGCTGAGCGGGCTGGAGCGCAGGAACTGGCGGTTGTCGTCGACGTCGTCGAACAACTCGTCCTCCGCCCAGGCCGCCGTCGCCTCCATCAGCCAACTGTCGGCCGCGTAGTCGTAGGCGAACTGGATGGCATGGAAGTACTCGTGTGCCGCGGTCACCGAGAGGAGCTCGCGCGGGTCGCCGTCGAACTGCGACGTCGCGTAGTCGTTGTCGAGCACGCAGTAGGCCGGCTGGGGGCCGCGGCCGGGGTTGGGCGCGTCGGTGGCGCAGTAGCCGTACAGGCCGTCGCGACCCACGTCCGAGAGGTAGACGTCGAGCCGCCCGTCGCCACCGGTCGCCCCGTCGGTGACCGGTGCCCGGTAACCGGCGGCGATGTAGGCGCGATGGACCGACGTCACGACGTTCCGGGTGAGGGAGACCTGATCGGGCACGCCGTCGCCGTTGCGGTCCGCGGGCGGTGGGGCATCCACACCCGTGGCGACGTAGTGGACGCACACGACGTCGGAGCACAGCGGCGGCTCCATCGCCTGCTCGTAGCCGTCGCCCTGCGGATCGCTCGGGTCGTCGGGCCGGGCGAGCAGGCGGTCCACCTGCCTCCGCGCCGCGATCGGCAGGGTGTCCCGGCGCAGGGACAGATCACGCAGCGCCAACGTCCGGTCCGGCGCGGCCTCCAGGATCGCGAGCGGGTCGGCCGAGTCCTGCGCGACCAGCCCGGTCGCGCCCGCGGGCCGCGGCCCGGTGGGCTCCGCCGTCGCCGGCGCGCCCGCTGTCGCCGTCAGGGTGAGAGCGATCAACACGACGAGAGCGACGAGGCGGGCTGGCACGCGCCCGACCCTACGCGGCAGGTCCGCGCCGGTGGTCGAGGTCGCGCGGCGGTTCAGGAGCGGGCGTCTCGGACCCCACCGGTGGTCGAGCTTGTCGAGACCCTCACCGGGTTTCGTGACGCGGGTCGACACTTCGTACCGGTTCCTGAGGAGCCGAGGGACGAGGCGTCTCGAAGGGCAGTGTCGACCCGCTCCTCAACCTCCTCGCGCTACGCGTCCGCTCCTTCGTCGCGGACGCTGCGCTCGGACTCAGACCTTCCGGAGGACTGCGGTGACGACGCCGAGGATCGAGGCGTGCGTGCCGTCGATCGGCTCGAACGCGGGGTTGTGGGGGAGCAGCCAGACCTGGCCGTTCTTGCGCTGGAGGGTCTTGACGGTCGCCTCGCCGTCGAGGAGCGCCGCCACGATCTCGCCGTTCTCGGCGGTCTGGGCCTTGCGGATGACGACGTAGTCGCCGTCGCAGATGGCGGCCTCGATCATCGACTCGCCTGAGACCTCGAGCAGGAAGAGCTCGCCGTCTCCGACCAACTGACGGGGGAGCGGGAACACCTCCTCGTAGCGCTCCTCGGCGAGGATCGGACCACCTGCGGCGATCCGCCCCAGCAGCGGCACGTGCGTCGCCGCGGCGACGACGTCGCCGATGCCGGTCTCGTCGACGCTGGACTCCTCGGCACTGGAGATCGAGCGCCGCGCGGCCATCACCTCGGGCAGGAACACCTCCAGCGCGCGGGGCCGGTTCGGGTCGCGCTTGAGGTAGCCCTTCTCCTCCAGGACCCGCAGCTGGTGGGCCACGCTGGAGGTGCTGGTCAGGCCGACGGCGGCGCCGATCTCACGCATGCTCGGCGGATATCCGCGCTGCTCGATGCTGTCCTTGATATGGGCGAGCACCCGCTGCTGGCGCGGCGTGAGACCCGTCGCGTCGGGGGGCCCGTCGGGGAGTTCGCTCACGCGTCGGTCGGCCCTCGGAGGGGTCGAGGACGCCGGCTCGCCGTGCGGGTCGTCAGGAGTCGCCATGCCCCGCAGGCTCCCACGTCCGGACGCACAGTTCAAACACATGTTCGAAGCGGGCGTGTCGCGTCGAGCGACGTCGTTCGAGCGGGTTGTTCGACAATGTGTTCGAAGAAGGGCTTGATTTCATTCGAACACCTGATCTAGTCTCGCTCATGTGTTCGATCGAACGTCTGATCGAACCTCCGGTCGGCCGGATGGCCGAGTGCCGACGAGCCGGCTCGTTGTCGGTGGTCGCCACTAGACATCGGAGCAGGCCGACAAGCCGTACCCGTTCACAGCATCGCCCACCGCCCCTCCTTCCCCAGGAGCACGTCATGACCACCACCACCGCCGTCCTCCACCCCGACGAGCTGAGCGACTTCGAGGCCGTCTTCGCCGCGTCCGCGGCGCGACGTGTGCCGACATACCGGCTGACCCGTCGTGGTCGCCTGGTCGTCTTCGGCTTCGCCCTGGTGATGCTGGCGGCGATCGGTATCGCGTTCGCCAGCGGCTCGATGGCGACCGAGGAGAAGGCGGTGACCGAGACCATCGTGGTGGCGCCTGGCGACACGCTGTGGGACATCGCCGGTGAGGCCGCCGCGGTCACCGGCACCGACGACGTGCGGGAGATGATGCGCCACATCGAAGGCCTCAACGACCTCGACGGCGTCTCCCTGGCCGTCGGCCAGCGTCTGATCGTTCCGACTGCGGCGCAGTAGCGCGGCCCCTGGACCCGGACCGGTTCGGCCTCGACCCCTGAACCGGTCCGGACCCAGGGGCCGNCCGAGGAGCCGACTCCATCAGGAGTCCGCCCTCGGCCGTCGTGCTGTGCAGTCGTGCGCTCGCCCGGGCCGTCGTCAGCCGACCGTGAGGTTGGCTCCCGACGCGGGGTCGAAGAGGTGCATCGACGAGGTGTCGATCCAGATCTCGGCCTCGTCGCCCGCGGTGACGCCGCTGGAGGCGTCGAGGGAGACCACGACCTGGGTACGCAACGACTCTCCGTCCAGGTCGCGCTCGAGCTGAGCGAGCTGCTCGGTGACCTCGTCGGGGGCCTCGAACGGCAGGTAGGCGTAGGCCTGGTTCCCGAGCCACTCGACGACGTCGACCTGCGCACGGAAGGTCGACCCACCGCGCTCGGTGTCGAGTACCGAAGCGTCCTCGAAGTGCTCGGGTCGGATCCCCGCGATCAGCGGGCCGCTCACGCCCAGCCGCTCGACGGCGTCGGCGACCATCCGTGCCCTCTCCTCGGGCAGCTGCACGGTGCCGAACGGCAGGGTGACGGTCGGCCCCTCCACGGTGGCCGGCAGGAAGTTCATCGGCGGGGAGCCGATGAATCCGGCGACGAAGAGATTGACCGGCTTCTCGTAGAGCTCGCGCGGGGTGGCGAGCTGCTGGAGCACGCCACGCTTGAGCACCGCCACGCGATCACCGAGGGTCATCGCCTCGGTCTGGTCGTGGGTGACGTAGACCGTCGTGATGCCCAGGCGCTTCTGCAGACGAGCGATCTCGGTCCGCATCTGGCCGCGCAGCTTCGCATCGAGGTTGGAGAGCGGCTCGTCGAAGAGGAAGGCATCGGCGTCGCGCACGATCGCGCGACCCATGGCCACGCGCTGGCGCTGCCCGCCGGACAGGTTCCCCGGCTTGCGATCGAGGTGCTCGTCGAGCTCGAGCGTCTTCGATGCCTCCCGCACCTTGGCGTCGACGGTCGCGTCGTCGACCTTGGCGAGACGAAGCGGGAACGCGATGTTCTCGTAGACGGTCAGGTGCGGGTACAGCGCGTAGTTCTGGAACACCATCGCCAGGTTGCGATCGCGGGGAGCGAGGTCGTTGACCCGTTTGCCGCCGATCACCATGTCGCCGGAGGTGATGTCCTCCAGGCCGACGATCATCCGCAGCAGCGTCGACTTCCCGCAGCCTGAGGGACCGACCAGGATCACGAACTCGCCGTCGGCCACGTCGATGCTGACGTCGTTCACGGCCGGGAACCCGTCGCCGTACTTCTTGACGATGTTCTTCATCTCAATGGAGGCCACGGGCTTATCCCTTCACGGCGCCGGAGGTGAGCCCGGCGACGATCTTTCGCTGGAAGAGCAGGACGATGACGATGATCGGGATCGTCGAGATGACGGCACCCGCCGCGAGCAACGACGCCGGCCGGTTGAACGGATCGGATCCCACGAAGAACGACAGCGATGCCGGGATCGGTCGGGCGTTCTCGGTCGAGGTGAGCGAGATCCCGAAGACGAAGTCGTTCCAGGCGAAGAAGAACGTGAGGATCGCTGCGGTGAAGACCCCCGGTGCGGCGAGCGGCACGATGACGCGCCGGAACGCCTGCCAGGACGTGGCGCCGTCCACCTGGGCGGCCTGCTCCATCTCCCAGGGGATCTCGCGGAAGAAAGCGGAGAGCGTCCAGATCGCCAGCGGCAGCGTGAACGACATGTAGGGGATGATCAGGCCCGGCCAGGAGTCGTAGAGCCCGATCGTGCGCCACATGTCGAACAGCGGCCCCACCAGCGAGACGACCGGGAACATGGCGAACGCCAGCGCCATCGAGAGCACCAGCTTCTTGCCCCGGAACTCCAGTCGCGCGATCGCGTACGCCGCGAGAGTCGCGATCGCGACGGAGAGCAGCGTCGCGATCAGGCTGATGCCGATCGAGTTGAAGATCGCGCGTCGGAACTGGTCGTTGTCCCAGACGTCGCGGTAGTTCGCCCACCCGGCGAAGTCGCCAGACGCCGGGAAGAAGCCCGGGCTCCCGTTGGTGATGGCGATCTGGGACTTGAAGGAGAGCGAGATGATCCAGACGACGGGTAGGAGACACCAGGCGAGGATGAGGACGCAGCCGAGCGCCGTGCCGCTGCGACGGAGCCAGTTCGGGGTGGTCGCGGCCATGGTCAGCCCTCCTGCCGTGCTTGGGCGAGGTCGACTCGGAAGAGTTTCACGATGACCACCGCGATCAGCAGGACGGAGAGGAAGAGCAGCACCGACAACGCCGACCCGATGCCGAGCTGGAACTGCTCGATGGTCTGGCGGTAGGTCAAGAAACTGATCGACTCGGTGTTCACCGCGCCGTTGGTCATCACGAAGATGTTGTCGAAGATCCGGTAGGCGTCGAGCGCGCGGAAGAGGACGGCGACCATGATCGCCGCACGCATGTTCGGCAGGATCACGCGCGTCATCCGCTGCCACCAGCTGGCGCCGTCGACCTTTGCCGCCTCGATCATGTCCTCCGAGACCTGCGCCAGGCCCGCGAGGAGCAACAGCGACATGAACGGCGTCGTCTTCCAGATCTCCGAGACGCAGATCGCGATGACCGCCGGCGTCTGCTCGCCGAACCAGTTGAAGTCGGCGCCGACGAACGGCAGCCACTGGTTCACGAAGCCGTTCTGGGCGGTGAAGGCGAACTGCCAGGCGAAGCCGGAGACGACCGTGATGATGCCGTAGGGGATCAGGATCGAGGTGCGGATCACGCCGCGGGCGAAGATCACCCGATGCATCACCAGGGCGAACACGAACCCGATCACGAGCTCGAACGCCACCGTGACGACCATGTAGAAGACGGTGATGGCGGTGTCGCGCCACAGCAGCGGGTCGGTCAGCGCGACGATGTAGTTCTCCAGGCCGACGAACTCACGATCGTCCGGCGCCGTCAGGGAGTAGCTGAACAGCGAGAGGTAGAGCGCACGCAGCATCGGGAACGCCGTCACCAGGAGCATCAGCACGATGGCCGGTGCCACGAGGCGGCGGCCGAGCCGGGCCTCGGCGCGCGAGCGGTCGGAGACGGCGGGTCGAGCCTGGCTCCGCGTGGCCGTGGCGTGGGCGTTCACAGCAGCGCCTTCCCGTCCAGGACGTCGCGCAGGAACCGCGCCGACTTCGCCGGAGTGTCCTGGTCGACCGAGGTCGGTGAATGCCACCGGGCCTGCACCGCCGCCGAGATCAGGGCATAATAGGCGCTCTTCGGACGCGGTCCGCCGTCCTGCAGGCTGTCCTGCCAGAGCTTGAGCAGATCGTCGGGGTACTCCGACAGCTCGGGGGAGGAGTACACCTCGGCGCGCGCCGGCATCAGACCCTCGTCTCGGGCCAACGCCTCCTGTGCCTGGGACGTCGTGACGCACTGAGCGGCCTCCAGTGCCCACTCGGGGTGCTGGGAGTAGGCGCCGACGCCGATGTCGATGCCGCCCACCGGAGGACGTGACGCTTCACCGGCGACCGTGCGCGGGTAACGGACCCACCCGAGGTCGTCGAACTCGTCTTGGGTCAGGGAGCCGTCGTCGACGAGACCGAGGTAGTTCTTGTAGACGAAGGTCCAGTTGACCATGAACTCACCGGGGCCCTCGGCGGGGAACATCTGCCCGAGGCTGGTGCCCTCGTTGGAGACGCTGAGGTCGGGCTGGGCGGCCGAGGACTCGGCCAGCTGCTCGATGATGCCGGCGGCGGCGCGGCCCGCATCGGAGTCGATATCGACCTGCGCATCCTTGCCGGCCTCGGTGTCGGAGACGATGTCGCCGCCCGCGCCGAGCACCATCGCGTTGATCCAGACCATGTAGGCCTCGTACTTGTTGGCCTGGACCCCGACCGTTCCGCCGGCCTTCGCCGCGGCGTCGATGACCTCCCCCCACGTGACCTGGTCCGACATCGAGAGCCCCGCGGCCTCGGCGAGCGACTTGCGGTACCAGAGCACCTGGGTGTTGGCCCACTGCGGCGCTGCGTAGACCTTGTCCTCCCAGGTGACGGTGTCGAGCGGTCCGTCGAGCACGCCCTCGGTGACCGCGCGCGCGGCGTCCTCGGGGAACTCCTGCAGCCACCCCGCGCTGGCGAACTCGGGGACGAAGACCGGATCGAGACTCATCAGGTCGGTGGAGGAGTCGCGCGCGGCGAGCCGGCGCGCGAGCTGCGTGCGCTGGTCGGTCGCCCCGCTGGGCAGCAGTTGGATCTGGATCCGGTAATCCTCGGTGCTGCACTGCTCGGCGAGCTTGGTGAGGGTCGCGACACCGTCGGGATTGACGTACCAGTTGAGGACGTCGTCCTCGGAGCCGCACGCGGCCAGCAGGCTCGCTGCCAGCGCGAGCGTCGCTGCGGGCACGACCCGGCTCGCGCGGATCGCGCGATGCCGACGGCGGTGGGGGGAACGCCGCATCAGATCACCTCCGAGTGTGAGCGTCCTCACAACCTCCACGGTCCGCCGGAGTTTGTCCACCCCCTCCCGGCGACAGGCGCCGTCCGGCTAGCAGGAGGTCGCGCGGTCGGCGGTGCGCCGGATGCCGCGCGCGACGAGGTCGTGCAGCGCGGGCGGAAGGTCGTGACCCATGCCGTCGATCAGCATCAGCTCCGCGCCGCGGATCGCAGCGGCGGTGGCCCGCCCACCTGAGACGTGCACCATCTTGTCGGCGGTGCCGTGCACGACGAACGCCGGCACCCGCAGCGCCCGCAGGGCCGCCGTCCGGTCAGGCTGGGTGAGGATCGCCGCCATCTGACGCAGGACGCCCGCATTGCTGACCCCGCGGTCGAAGGTCTCGCCGGCCCGCTCGACGATCTGCTCGCGCGGCGTCGGGTAGGCGGGAGAGGAGATCAGCGTCCAGACCGCCACCGAGCCCTGGATGTAACCGTCACGGCCGCGACGGGAGGAGAGCAGGGACGGCACCAGGCTGGGGTGCTGCCACCCGGCGGTACGGCGCCCGGTCGTCGACATGATGCTCGTCAACGACCGCACGCTCTCGGGATGGGCGATCGCCAGGGTCTGCGCGATCATCCCGCCCATCGACACCCCCGCGACATGGGCCGAATCCAGCCCCAGGTGCGCGAGCAGCCCGACGACGTCGTCGGCCATCGCCCGAAGCGGGTAGGGGGTCGGTGTCGGGAGCCCCGCGAACGCACGTACCAGGGTCGAGCGCCGCACGCGACCCTGAGCGCGGCTGGACCGGCCGACGTCACGGTTGTCGAAGCGGATCACGTAGAAGCCGTCGACGGCGAGCAGCCGGCACAGGTCGTCGTCCCACCAGGTCATCGGGCAGCCGAGCCCCATCACGAGCAGGAGCGGCTCGTCGGCCGGGTCGCCGAAGGTCTGGTAGCACAGCTCGATCTCGGCGGAGACGGGCGCGAAGAGCTCCTCGGAGACCAGGACCTCGGCACGCCGGGCCACGATCTCGGGGTCGTGGGCGCGGTGGGAACGAGGTGCGCGGGTCGGCATGGGCCGAGTGTGGCGCATCGAGGTTGCACCCACATCACCACCCGGTCAGGCGGTCTGATCCGTTCGGGCCAGGGCGCGGATGGTCCGAACACGGTCCAGACCAGATCCACGAAGGTGCTGCGGCGCACGGTTACATGGTCGTAATCTCCCCGACCATGACCGACAGCCCGCTGGCCTCCTTCCTGCTCCCCGACGGGTTCGCGAGGCCTGGCCTGGCAACGCTCCTCAACGAGACGAGCCTGGGCCCGGAGCTCGCGCGCTACGTCCTGCGAGCCCACGACCAGCGTCTGAGCCGGCTCTCGCGCCCCCACCACCGTCGCCCCGCGCACCGGGCGACCGAGCCCGTGCTGCTGGTGCCGGGCTTCCTCGCGGGCGACTGGACCCTCACGTTGATGGCCAAGACGCTGCGCGAGCGCGGCTTCCGTACCTACCGTTCCGGCATCACCGCCAACGTGGGATGCACCCTGGACGCCGCCACCCTGCTGGAGAGCCGGCTGGAGGAGATCGTCGATCGCACCGACCGCCGCGTGCAGATCGTCGGGCACAGCCTCGGCGGCATGCTCGCCCGCGGCATCGCGGTGCGTCGTCCCGATCTGGTCTCGGGCATCGTCACGATGGGCAGCCCGATGCTGGCCCCCGGCGCGCACCACGGCCTGCTCTCCCGCGGGGTCGAGGCCCTGGTCGCCCTGAACCGGTTCGGCGTGCCCGGCGTGATGTCGGCGGAGTGCGTGGCGGGCTCGTGTGCTCGGGAGAGCTTCGAGGAGAGCCGCGAGGCGATGCCGGACGGCGTCGGTTTCACCGCGATCTACTCCCGCCGCGACGGCATCGTCGACTGGCGTGCCTGCGTCGACCCCGAGGGCCACCCGGTGGAGGTGACGGCCTCGCACGTCGGGATGGCCGTCGACCCGCGCGTCATCGACCACGTCGGCGCTGCGCTGCGCCGTCAGGCTGACGTCGCCAGCACGCCGTCGCTGCGGATCGCCTGACCCACCGTTCTGCGTTGACCCGTCTCTATCTGAAGACGGGTCAACGTGAATCGGACGGTTGACCCGTCTTTACTTGAAGACGGGTCAACGCAGATCAGGCGCCGAAGTCGATGGCGGCGAACGGCTTGAGCTTCTCCAGTCGGTGCTCGGCGGAGATGGTGCGGATCGTGCCGCTGCGCGAGCGCATCACCAGCGACTGCGTGCTGGCACCGCCCGCCCGGTAGCGGACGCCGCGCAGCAGCTCGCCGTCGGTGATGCCGGTCGCGACGAAGAAGCAGTCGTCGCCGGTGACGAGGTCGTCGCCGGTCAGCACGACGTCGAGGTCGAGGCCGGCGTCGAGGGCCTTCTGCCGCTCGGCGTCGTCCTGGGGCCAGAGCCGACCCTGGATCGTGCCGCCCAGGCACTTCATCGCGCAGGCGGCGATGATCCCCTCCGGGGTACCGCCGATGCCCAGGAGCAGGTCGATGCCGGTGTCGGGGCGCGCCGCCATGATGGCGCCCGCGACGTCGCCGTCGGTGATGAACTTGATCCGGGCACCGGTCGCACGGATCTCGTCGGCCAGCTGCGCGTGGCGCGGCCGGTCGAGCAGCACGACGGTGACATCCGAGGGGCGGGAGCCCTTCGCCTTGGCCACGTTGTTGATGTTCTCGGCGACCGAGTAGCGCAGGTCGACGACGTCGGCCGCCTCCGGCCCGGTGACCAGCTTCTCCATGTAGAACACCGCGGAGGGGTCGTACATCGTGCCGCGCGGTGCGACGGCGAGCACCGAGATCGCGTTGTTCATACCCTTGGCCGTCAGCGTCGTGCCGTCGATCGGGTCGACCGCGACGTCGCACTCGGGGCCGGTGCCGTCGCCGACCTGCTCGCCGTTGAAGAGCATCGGCGCGTCGTCCTTCTCGCCCTCGCCGATCACCACGGTGCCGCGCATGCCGATCGAGGAGATCATCACCCGCATCGCGTTGACGGCGACGCCGTCGGCGTCGTTCTTCTCCCCGCGACCGACCCAGCGGCCGGCGGCCATCGCCGCGGCCTCGGTGACCCGCACGAGTTCCAGCGCAAGGTTGCGGTCGGGAGAGGACGGTGCGACGGCGAACTCGGGCGGCATGCTCATGGCGCGGATCCTATCGGTCTCCGCGGCACCTTCCGGGCGCCGTTCAGCGGCGGCTGACCCGCCTCGGAGCAGGCGTGCTCACGACGTCACGGCCAGTACCGCGACGGCGACCGTCACGCTCACCGGCGTCAGGAGGAGACCGATCCGATGCAGCTCGCCCAGGCGTACAGGCGCGTCGCAGGCGGCCATCGTGCGGCGCCAGAGCAGGTTGGCCAGCGACCCCGACAGGGTCAGTCCCGAGCCGACGTTGAGTCCGATCAGGGCCGCCAGCACCGCGACGTCGCCCAGTGGCGCGACCAGCGGTACCACGAGCAGCGTCGCGGAGAGATTGGTGAGCAGGTTGGCCAGCGCCGTCGCGACCGCGGCGATGACCAGCAGGTCGACGAAGCCGATGCCGGCCGGCAGCAGGGAGGTCACGGCGTCGCCGAGCGCCCCGACGCTCAGGGCGGCGACGACGAGACCCAGCGCGAGCACGAGGAGGGAGAACTCCGGGCGTGCCGCCGCGACGGCGTCCGGCACGGCGATGAGGCCGCGCCGGGCGGCCCACGCCGTCAGCGTCACCGTGGCGATGCCGGCGACCCAGAACGGCTCGACGTGCCAGGGCGATGTCGCGACGAAGCCGACGAGCATCGAGGCGACGACGGCGGCGGGAACGATCGGGAGGGTCGGCGTCGAGGTCGGAGTGCTCGGCACCGCGTCGGGTGGCGGCGGGCACCCGCCCGACGGCGCCAGCTCGCGGCGCAGCAGCAACCGCAGGCCGACGTACTCGACCATCAGCACCGCGGTCAGCACCGGCGCCATCGCGAGCGCGAACCCGGCGAAGGAGAGCTCGAGGTGGGGAACGGCGAGCAGGTTCGTCAGGTTCGAGACCGGGAGGAGCAACGACGCGGAGTTCGCCATCCGCAGGCAGGCGTACCCGCCGGGGGACACGGGGTATCCCGGCCGCCTCGCAGCGGCCACCACCACCGGTGTGAAGAGGACGACGGTCGCGTCGAGGTTGAGCGTGGACGTCACGGCTGCCGCGATCACGAACGCGACGGTGAACACCCGCACCGGATCGCCGTGGATCAGTGCGCCCAGCGCCTCGAACAGCCCCGCGCGGCCGCAGATCTCCGAGATCGTCAAGATGAACGCCAGGAACAGCACGACAGGCGCCAGGTCGAGCACGGTGCGCCGCGCGGCGTCGAGTTCGAGCACGCCGGTCGCGATGACCAGCAGTGCCGCCGCGATGGCCACGCCGCCCTCGACGGCCCGACGCGGGTTGCGATAGGCGATCGCGAGCAGTGCCGCGAGACCTGCCAGGGCGATGAGTTCACCGGCCGTCGACGACACGATCACGCACTATCGCACCTCTGACGCCCGCGACCGCCGCGGGCCGCCACCCGGTCGGCGTGGTGGCCGGGGCACGGGGGTGCGCGAGAATGGTGGGGTGAGCCAGCAGACCCCGACCGCGTCGGATGCAGCCGGACAGGAGCCGTCCGGGCGCCCGGGCCGCTACCCGCGCACCTTCGGCGGGCTGATCGCCTCGATGATCGTCATGGTCGCGGTGGTGCTGGCGTTCGTGTTCGCGCGCAGTCTGGTGACCGACGAGCCCGACATCCGGACCCCGGATGCGGTCGAGTACCTGCCGGCCATCGCCCAGGTGCAGACCGGCGACTACGACGCGGTGTATCCGTCGAGCCTGCCCACGGACTGGCGGGTCACCGGCTTCACCTTCGCCCCGGGGGACCGACCCTCCTACGGCCTCAACCTGTTCACCGACGACGGGCGGTTCGTCGGCATCCGCCAGGCCGATCGCGACGTCGAGGACATGCTCGCCGAGTTCGTCGACCCCGAGCCCCGTGAAGGCGAGGCGCTCGCCGAGCCCGTCCTAGGAGCCACCTGGACGAGCTGGTCGGACGCCGGTGGCGACCGCGCCTACTCCGCCACCCTGGCCGAGCTCGGCGCCAGCGGTGACCAGACGGTGGTCGTGTTCGGCGACGTCAGCCTGGACCGGCTCGCGGAGCTCGTCACCCTGCTCACCATCGACCCGGTGCCGGATCCCGAGCGTCCGGCGACCGGTGGCGGGTCGACGTCGGGTCCCGCCGCCGACTAGTCGGCCGCGCGGTCGCCGCGGTCCAGGACGGCGTCGAGGCGGGCCCGAGCGCCGTCGAGCCAGTCCTGGCACACGACCGCCAGCTTCTCGCCGCGCTCCCAGAGCGCCAGCGACTCCTCCAACGGCAGGCCGCCTGCCTCGAGACGACGCACGACGTCGACGAGCTCCTCGCGCGCCTCCTCATAGGAGGGGCGTTCGGTCGCCGCCGATGCGGCGTCTGCCGGGCTGGAGGATGTCTTCTTCGCTGGCATCAGTGCTCGCTCGATTCGTCGGGGTCGGGGTCGTGCTCGGACGGGGACGTCGAGGTGGCGCCGTCGACGGTCGTGATCTCGGCGTGTACCCGGCCGTCGGCGACCCGCACGCTGACCGCGGCTCCGCTGGCCAGCCCCGCGATCGAGGTGACGACGTGACCGGCGTCGTCCTGCAGCACGGCGTAACCGCGCTCGAGGGTCGCCAGCGGGGAGAGGGCTCGGGCGCGTGCACGGTGGTGGTCGATCTCGTCGGCGGCGCGGTCGAGGCGGTGGCCCACGGTGCGTCGGGCGCGGTCGAGCAGTCCGTCCACCTCGGCGGCGTGCCGGTCGAGCAGGGTGCGCGGATCGGCCAGCACCGGTCGCGATCGGAGGGCGTCCAGGCTCGCCTGCTCGCGGGTGAGACCGGCCAGCATCGCCCCGCGCAGACGTTCGCGCGCCGTCATCACCGCCGTCGCCTCGGCCGCGACGTCGGGCACCACGATCTTGGCGGCATCCGTGGGGGTCGAGGCGCGGACGTCGGCCACGAGGTCGAGGAGCGGTTGGTCGGGCTCGTGCCCGATCGCCGAGACCACCGGCGTGCGGACGGCAGCCACGGCGCGCAGGAGGCCTTCGTCGGAGAACGGCAGCAGGTCCTCCACCGACCCGCCGCCGCGGGCCACCACGATGACGTCGACAGCGGGGTCGGCGTCGAGCCGCTCCAGCGCCGCGATCACCTCCGCAGCCGAGCGGGGTCCCTGCATGGTGGCGTGCAGGGTGCGGAACGCGACGGCGGGCCAGCGCCGCGTCGCGTTCTCCACGACGTCGCGCTCCGCGGCCGAGTTCGGCGCCGTCACCAGGCCGACCGTGGTGGGCAGGAACGGCAGCGGTCGCTTGCGCACCGGGTCGAAGAGCCCCTCGGCGGCCAGCAGCTGGCGCCGACGTTCGAGTTGGGCGAGCAGCTCGCCGAGGCCGACCATGCGGATGTCGCGCGCCTGCAGCGAGAGCGTGCCGCGGTTGGGGTAGAACGACGGCTTCGCGTGCAGCACCACGCTCGCCCCCTCCACCAACGGCGTGGCGAGGGAGTCGAGCAGCGCCCGCGGCGCGGTGACCGGGATCGAGATGTCGGCCACCGGATCGCGCAGGGTCAGGAAGACCGTGTTGATGCCGGGACGGCGGCTCAGCTGCGCGATCTGTCCCTCGACCCAGACTGCGCCGAGGCGGTCCACCCAGCCGCCGATCGCCAGCGCGATCTGGCGGACCGGCGCCGGCTTCTCCGCGGAGGTCTCCAGGGCCACGCCCGAATCCTGCCGGATCCCGCTGGATCCGGTCAGTCCCCGGCGAGCCAGCGGTGCACCGACGGAACGACCGAGGCGCCCTCGCCCGAGGCGGACGCGACCCTCTTCATCGAGCCCGACCGCACGTCTCCGACGGCGAACAGCCCGCCGATCGCCGTCGCCAGCGGCTCCGGCGGCCTCTCGCCGTCCCACAGATCGGGCGGTAGGTCGGCACCGGTCAGCACGAAGCCGTGGTCGTCGCGGGCGACGGCGTCGGGGAGCCAGTCGCAGGTCGGCGCCGCGCCGAGCAGCAGGAAGAGCGCTTGGGCGTCCTGGCGGGAGACCTCGCCGCTGACGACGTCGCGCAGGTCGAGCCACTCCAGGCGGGCCGCGCCACCGCCCTCGACGACCTCGCAGTGCGGCCGCACGGTGATGCGGGGGTTGTAGGCGATCTCGTCGATCAGGTACTGCGACATGGTCGCCGCCAGGGAGTCGCGGCGGATCACGATCTGCACCGACCGGGCGAACCGCGCGAGGTGGAGTGCCGCTTGGCCGGCGGAGTTCCCGCCGCCGACGACCACGATGTCGTAGTCCTCGCACTCGCGTGCCGCGCTCATCACCGAGCCGTAGTTCACGCCCAGCCCCACCAGCGACTCGACCGACTCGCAGCCGAGCTTGCGGTAGGCGACACCGGTGGCCAGCACGACGCTGCGTGCGCGCACCGTGCCGCCGTCGGTGTGCACCAGGTGCGGCCCGCCCTCGCGCATCTCCAGCCGGTCGACCGGCCAGCCGGTGAAGAAGCGGACGCCGAACCGGATCGCCTGGTTCCGGGCGCGCTGGGCCAGCCGCATCCCGGAGATGCCGCGCGGGAAGCCCAGGTAGTTGCGGATCATCGAGCTCGTGCCGGCCTGGCCGCCGACGGCCTCGGCCTCCACGACCACCGTGCTGAGCCCCTCCGAAGCGGAGTAGACGGCGGCCGCCAGCCCGGCCGGCCCCGCTCCGATGATGACGACGTCGACCACCTCGTCGACGTCGATGTCGGACGGCGCGCCGTAGATCGACGTCGCGACGTCGCGCACCGAGCGCGCCACGATCGGAGCGCGATGCATCGCCGACACCACGGGGTGCCCGGCGGGGTCTTCGGCGAGCTGCGCGAGGAGGGCCGCGCCGACGTCCGAGGTGGGCGCGTAGACCCGGGTCGGGAGTCCCATCCGCTCGCACAACTCGCGGATCGCCGTGCTCAACGCCCCGCCGTCGGACACGATCCGGACGGTGTCGACCTCTGGCGTGGCGACCGTCGAACCCCAGTCGGAGAGCAGCTCGGTGATGGCGCCGTGGAACTCCTCGTCGCGGGGACCTCGCGGCATCAGGAGGAAGGCGTCGAACTTGCCCTTGGCGAGCCCGGGGCGCAGTTCTGGAGCCTGCTCCTGGAAGTGGTCGTAGGGCGCGGCGATGACGCGTCGGGCGGTGGGCGTGAGGGCACGCCACGCGCCGAAGGCGGCGAGGGCGTGGGCGTCGGGCAGTTGCCCGTCCTGCACGATGAGGGCCACCTGCCCGCGGCCGGCCCGGACGCGTTCGATCTCGGCCAGGGCGTCGGCGCACGACGCCGCGAACCGGACGTCGTAGTCGGCGGCGTAGCGGCCGAACTGGTCGCGCAACGTCGCGACGTGATGCTCGGAGACGAGCAGGATCACCGGCTGGTCGATCGCCATGAGACCCACGCTACTGAGAATCTCCGGCGGTGGGAGCCCGCACCGCGACGGGTGGGAGACTGGCCCCGTGAGGCTGCGGATCGACCTCGCCTACGACGGCGCCGGGTTCAAGGGATGGGCTGCCCAACCCGGACTCCGCACCGTGCAGGGCGAGCTGAGCGCCGCACTGGCGACGGCGTGGCGGGTGCCCGCGGTCGCGGTGGTGTGCGCGGGACGCACCGATGCCGGTGTCCACGCGCGAGGTCAGGTGGTGCACGTCGACGTGCCCGACGACGTCCCTCCCGAGCAGGCCAGGCACCCCACGCTGCTCCGGCGGCTCAATGGCATCCTGCCGCCCGACGTCCGGGTGCGGTCGCTGCGCGAGGCACCGATCGGCTTCGACGCGCGATTCGGAGCACTCTGGCGCCGCTACGCCTATCGGGTCGCGGATCGCCCCGACCTCGTCGACCCGCTCACGCGGGGTCACGTGCTGGCCTGGACCCGCCCACTCGACCTCGACGCGATGAACACGGCGTCGGCCCTGCTGCTGGGCCGCCACGACTTCGCGAGCTTCTGCAAGCAGCGCGAGGGCGCGACGACCATCCGCACCCTGCTGGAGTTCGACTGGCGGCGCGACGAGACGGGAGTGGTGGTCGGCGGAGTCAAGGCCGACGCGTTCTGTCACTCGATGGTGCGGGCGCTGGTGGGCTGCCTGCTCGCCGTCGGAGACGGGCGGCGCGAGCCCGCCTGGGCCGGCGAGGTGCTGGGCGCCGGCCGCCGCGACGCCGGCGTCGCCGTCGTCCACGCGCACGGGCTGACACTCGAGGAGGTCGCCTATCCGCCGGACGACGAGCTGGTCGCCCGGGCCGAGCAGACGAGAGCGAAGCGAGCCCATGTCTGACCAGGACCTGGAGCACTACTTCAGTGCCGACCCCTCGGTGCCGTTCGAGCGTGAGCGGATCCGGGTCGAGGTGTGGGATCGCGATCTTTCCCTGGACACCGGCTCCGGCGTATTCGCCCGCGGCCGGCTCGACGTCGGCACCGCGGTGCTGTTCCGCGAGACCGAGCCACCCGTCGACGTCGATCGGGTGCTCGACCTGGGCTGCGGGTACGGCGTGATCGGGCTCGCGATCGCCTCCCACCTGCCGAAGGCGCAGGTGACGGCGGTCGACGTCAACGAGCGAGCCCTCCTGCTGGCCCGCGAGAACGCCGAGAGGCTCGGCGTCGCCGACCGCTTCACCGCCTCGACACCGGACGCCGTCGCGCCCGACGCCGTCTTCGACGAGATCTGGTCGAACCCGCCGATCCGGATCGGCAAGCAGGCCCTGCACGAGCTCCTCCTGGCCTGGCTCCCACGCCTGTCCGAGGGCGGACGTGCCGTGCTGGTGGTCGGCAAGAACCTCGGCGCCGACTCGCTGCAGCGCTGGCTCGCCGAGCAGGGTTGGCCCGCCGACCGGCTGGCGAGCGCGAAGGGCTTCCGTGTGCTCGAGGTGCGCCGCGCCTGACGCGGGTCCGGCCGATCATCGAGCTCGTCCCGGTCATCGAGCTCGTCCCGGTCATCGAGCTCGTCGAGATGGCGCGAAGTTCACCCGCTGGCGCTCCACGTGCGGTAGGACTGACGCCGATGTGCCAGGTCAATCTCACCCGACGCCAGCTCGGCCGCTATGCGGCGCTGGTCAGCGCGACCTTCCCGGCCGCGGGGGTCGCGGCCTACGAGACCGGGTGGAGCCTGGAGGCCGAAGCTGCGTCGTCCGGGCTCGCCGTCCCGATGCATCTGGAGCTGGTGACCGTCACCGACACGACCGCGACGATCACCTGGTTCACCGGGGATCCGACCCGGCTCGACGAGTTCGGTCGGCCGCGTCCGGTGAAGGCACCGGGGCGGGTGCTGATCGGCACCAGTCCGGTCCCGACCCGGTGGACCGAGGTGGGGCGCCATGCCGCCACCGCCTACCACTACGTCGAGATCACCGGCCTGAAGCCCGGCCGCACCTACTACTGGCGCGCCGAGAGCAACGGCCTCCCCGCCATCCCGACGTCGCTGACGCCGACGCAGCCGATCGCGGGAGCGGCTCCGTTCCGGTTCACCACGTTGCGCCCGCCGCCGGGCGAGGAGATCGGTCGCGTCGCCTGGCTCAACGACCTCCACTTCGGCGAGCAGGTCGCGGGCCTGGCCTACAGCAACGCGGCGCTGCCCGGGGGCGGCATCCCGGCCGGCTTCCCCGTCGACCCCGATCACCCCTACTGGCGGTTCATGGGCCAGGGCGCGGTGCGCGACGCCAAGCGGCGCGGCTGCACGGTGCTGTTCGCCAACGGCGATCTGTCGAACGAGTCCGAGAAGGGTGCGCTCGGCGAGTGCAAGCGCACCCTCGACGCGTTCGGCACCCTCGGACTGGACCCGCGGCGTCAGCGAGCAGGCGACGACTGGATCCGTCCCGACGGTCAGCGTCGCTACTTCGTCACGCGTGGCAACCACGACATCGTCCGCGACGTCGCGGGCCACCGCGGCCTCGTCGACCGGTTCGACGACGCGTTCTCGGCCGGGTTCGACCGCGGCTCCCAGCACTTCTCGGTCTCGGTCGGGAACGCACGTGCTCGGTACCGCTTCGTCGGCCTCGACTCCAACGACGGCCAGACCACCGGAGTACTGCGTGCCTCCGAACTGGACTACCTCGACGCCGAGCTCAGCCGCGGCGAGGCGACCATCCCGCTCTTCCACCACCCGGCCAGCGCGGCCGCGACGCTGACGACGATCCCGCCCCTGCTCGGTGCGCTGCCGCCCGACAACGCGCAGCGGTTCCGCCGTCTGCTGGGGCGCCACGACAATGTCGCCGGCGTCTACGCCGGCCACACCCACCGCACCAGCCTCTCGCGCAATGTCGAGACCGGCAGGCTGCCGTACTTCGAGGGCGGGGCGGTCAAGGAGTACCCCGGCGGGTTCACCGTCGTCCGCCTCTTCGAGGGCGGCTACATGGTGAACTTCCACAAGACCCGCAGCCCCGATGCCCGGGCCTGGTCCGAGCGCTCGCGCGGTGAGTACTACGGCCTGGCGCCGATGTATCTGCTCGGCGGGCTCGGCGAGCGCAACTGGGTGTACCGGATCGACGCGCGACGTCGCGAGCGCGCGACATCTCGTTGACCCCGACGGTGGTTGAGGAGCCCCGCGAGGAACGAGCGGGGCGTCTCGAAACCCCTGACAGCCGAGGTCGGCGCTCGCCTCACCGGGTTTCGTGACGGCCTCGTTCCTCGGCCTCCTCAATCACCGGGGCAGCGCAGGCGGGCGGCCTCCAGCAGCGACGGCCCGTACCAGGTCAGCAGCCGGCCCTCCACGAGCTCGGTGGGGACGGTGAACGCCTCGGGCCCGTCGTCGGCTGAGAACACATAGGGCTCGTCCGGCAGCAGGACGACGTCGGGGGAGCGTTCCTCGATCTGCACGACGTCGACGCCGGGGTAGCGGCTCAGATCGGCGAAGACGTTGACCCAGCCCAGGCGGCGGCACAGGTCGGAGGTGAAGGTGTCGCCGCCCACCACGATCCACGGGTCGCGCCAGATCGGGATCGCCACGCTGCGCGAGGGTGGAGCCGACTCCCCGCACCAGGCCTCGCGTGCGCCGTCCAGCCACGCGGGCTCGGGCCACCCGAACGCTGCGAAGATCCGGGCGATCGAGGCGAGGGCTCCCGGCACGGTGTCGATCTCGGTCACCCAGACGGCGACGCCTGCCTCGCGCAGTCGACGCACGTCGAGCTCGCGGTTCTCCTCCTTGTTCGCCACCACGACGTCGGGCGCGAGCGCGCGGATCGTCGCGAGGTCTGGATTCTTGGTGCCGCGGACCCGTGTCACTCCGCGGGCGTCGAGGTCGCCGGGGTGGGTGCACCAGTCGGTGGCACCGACGAGCGCATCCGGACGCACCGAGACGAGCGCCTCGGTCAGCGAGGGCACCAGCGAGACGACGCGCCGCACCTCGCCGTCCGGCAGGACGACCGACGCCCCGAGGTCGTCCTTGTGCGTTCGCGCGGGCGTCCCCGACCCGGTCACGAGCGTCGCAGGGTGAGCCCGGTCGCGAGGGGGCGTACCCAGGCGTCGGTCGCGATGGCCTCGTCGATGGCGGACGCGAGGTCGTCGGGGATGGCGACGGCCCGGCGCGACTCCAGGGAGACGTGCACGTACATCAGCTCAAGGAAGCACGCGATCGTCGCGCGCTCCTCGTCGATGACGAACGAGGCGAGGTGCAGCGCCTTGTCCGAGCGCTCCACCAGCGCGGCGCGCGTCGTGTAGTGCTGCCCGTGCCGCATCTCCGAGTGGTAGCCCAGGCGCTGCTCGACGGTGAAGAACGAGAGCCGCCTCTCGTCGAGGTACCGCTGCCCCATGCCGAGGCCCTCCAGGCGCTTCCACGGCGCCCAGATGCCCCAACGAAAGTAGGAGGTGACGTTCATGTGGCCGTTCTCGTCGATGTCGTCGTCCTCGACCCGCCGGTCGAACTGGGCCGCCAGGCCCATCGCACGCTGCACGGTCTCGGGGTCGCGAACATCGCCAGTCACGACGGTGACGGTAGCGGCGGGCCTCCTCGCCAGCACTGTCGGAGTGCGCCAGTAGTCTCGGCAGACGTGTCGCTGTCTGGTCTCTCCGACCTCGTTCTCGCCGAACCCACGCTCGCCGGTGCGCTGGCCGAAGCCGCGGACGGGAAGGTGCGCACCGCCGACCTGGTCGGACCCGGCGGCCTGCGCTCGTTCCTGGTCGACGGTCTGGCGCGCACCGGCCGCACGGTGCTCGCCGTCACCGCCACGACCCGCGAGGCGGAGGAACTGACCGCCGAGGTGGCCGACCTCCTCGGCACGCACGCCGTCGCACACTTCCCGAGCTGGGAGACGCTCCCGCACGAGCGGCTCAGCCCGCGGAGCGACACCGTCGGCAAGCGGCTGGCGGTGCTGCGCCGGCTCGCTCACCCCAGCCCCACGAGCTCCGGCGACGAGGCGACCGGCGCAGTCCGCGTCGTCGTCGCACCGGTCCGCTCGCTGCTGCAGCCGCAGGTGCGCGGCCTGGGCGACCTCGCCCCGGTGGAGGCCCGTGCCGGTGACACGATCGAGCTCGAGGAGCTCGCCGCTGGCCTGGCGGGTGCCGCCTACACGCGCGTCGACCTGGTGGAGAAGCGTGGCGAGTTCGCCGTACGCGGCGGCATCGTCGACGTCTTCCCGCCCACCGAGGAGCACCCGCTTCGCGTCGAGCTGTGGGGCGACGAGGTCGAGGAGATCCGCACCTTCTCCGTCGCCGACCAGCGCACCCTGGAGAAGGTCGACCGGCTCTGGGCGCCGCCGTGTCGTGAGCTGCTGCTCACCGACGACGTGCGTGCCCGTGCCGCCGAGCTGGGTCGCGAACACCCCCAGCTGCTCGAGCTCACCGACAAGATCGCCGCGGGCATCGCGGTGGAGGGCATGGAGTCGCTCGCGCCGGTCCTGGTCGACGAGATGGAGCTGCTCGTCGACGTGATGCCGGCCGACAGCCACGTCCTGGTGCTCGATCCCGAGCGCGTGCGCAGTCGTGCGCACGACCTCGTCGCCACCAGCGAGGAGTTCCTCGGCGCGAGCTGGGCCGCGGCCGCCTCGGGCGGCACCGCGCCGATCGACCTCGGTGCGGCCTCCTACCGCTCGCTCGGCGACGTGCGGGAGCGTGTGCTGGATTTGCGCCACGGGTGGTGGAGCTTCAGCCCCTTCGGCCTCGACGGGGACGATGGATCGGCGGGTGGAGGCGACGGCGACCGCATCACGGCGCTCCCGTCGGCCGCCGCGCCGTCCTACCGGGGCGAGGTCGACAAGGCCCTCCACGACCTGGACGCCTGGCGGTTGGGGGGCCACCACGTCGTCGTGGTGCACCCCGGCCACGGGCCTGCCCAACGACTCGTCGGGGCCGCCCCGGAGCGGGAGATCCCCGCGATGCTCGCCGACGACGTCGCCACGGCGCCGCCGATCGGCACGGTCACCGTCACCTGCGGTGCGCTCACCCAAGGCTTCGTCGACCCGGTCGCCAAGGTCGCGGTCGTCACTGGCGAGGACATCTCGGGCCAGAAGGGCGCCTCCACCCGTGACATGCGCAAGATGCCCGCGCGGCGCAAGCGGCAGATCGACCCCCTCGAGCTGAAGACCGGCGACTACGTCGTCCACGAGCAGCACGGGGTCGGTCGGTTCGTGGAGATGAAGCAGCGCGAGGTCCAGGGCGCCGTCCGGGAGTACCTCGTCCTCGAGTACGGATCCTCCAAGCGGGGCGCCCCGCCGGACCGGCTCTTCGTGCCGGCCGACGCCCTCGACCAGGTCACCCGCTACGTCGGTGGCGAACAGCCCAATCTCGACCGGCTCGGCGGCGCGGACTGGGCCAAGCGCAAGAGCCGCGCCCGCAAGGCGGTGCGGGAGATCGCCGCCGAGCTGATCAAGCTCTATGCGGCGCGTCAGGCCAGCAAGGGGCACGCCTTCGGTCCCGACACGCCCTGGCAGCGGGAGTTGGAGGACGCCTTCCCCTTCACCGAGACCGCCGACCAGCTGAGCACGGTCGACGAGGTGAAGTCCGACATGCAGCAGGTCGTGCCGATGGATCGCCTCGTGTGTGGCGACGTCGGGTACGGCAAGACCGAGATCGCCGTCCGGGCGGCGTTCAAGGCGGTGCAGGACGGCAAGCAGGTGGCTGTCCTGGTGCCGACGACCTTGCTGGTGACCCAGCACCTCTCGACCTTCGCCGAGCGGATGAGCGGCTTCCCGGTCACGGTCCAGGGGCTGAGCAGGTTCCAGACCGACAAGGAGGCCAAGGCGGTGATGGCGGGCATCGCCGACGGCAGCATCGACATCGTCGTGGGCACCCATCGCCTGCTCAACCCCGACATCCGCTTCAAGGACCTGGGTCTGCTGATCGTCGACGAGGAGCAGCGCTTCGGCGTCGAGCACAAGGAGCAGATGAAGCGGCTGCGCACCTCCGTCGACGTGCTGGCGATGAGCGCGACGCCGATCCCGCGCACCCTGGAGATGGCGATCACCGGCATCCGGGAGATGTCGACGATCACCACTCCGCCCGAGGAACGGCACCCGGTGCTGACCTACGTCGGGGCCTATGAGGATCGTCAGGTGATCGCGGCGATCCGGCGCGAGCTGCTGCGCGACGGTCAGGTCTTCTTCATCCACAACCGGGTCAACTCGATCGAGAAGGCCGCCGCCCGCATCCGCGAGTTGGTGCCGGAGGCACGGGTGGCGACCGCGCACGGTCAGATGAACGAGAAGGCGCTGGAGCAGACGATGCTCGACTTCTGGGAGAAGAGCTTCGACGTCCTGGTGTGCACCACCCTCGTCGAGTCCGGTCTCGACGTGTCGAACGCCAACACGATGCTCATCGAGCGAGCCGACACCCTCGGCCTCTCCCAGCTCCACCAGCTGCGCGGCCGTGTCGGCCGCAGTCGCGAGCGGGCCTACGCCTACTTCCTGTATCCGCCGGACAAGCCGCTGACCGAGACCGCGCACGAGCGCCTCGCCACGCTGGCCCAGCACTCCGACCTCGGCGGGGGCATGGCGATCGCGATGAAGGACCTGGAGATCCGCGGCGCCGGCAACCTGTTGGGCGGTGAGCAGTCGGGCCACATCGCCGACGTCGGCTTCGACCTCTACGTCCGCCTGGTCGGCGAGGCCGTCGCCGACTTCAAGGGCGAGGGCGAGCCGGAGCTCAACGAGGTGCGCATCGAGCTGCCCGTCGAGGCCCACCTGCCGCACGACTACATCCCGAGCGAGCGGCTGCGGCTGGAGATGTACAAGCGCTTCGCCGAGGTGCGCTCCGACGAGGACGTCGACGCCATCGCCGAGGAGCTGCTCGACCGCTACGGCGAGCCGCCGGTCGAGGTGGTCTCCCTGCAGCTGGTCGCCCGGTTCCGGGCGCGGGCGCGCCAGGCCGGCATCGGCGAGGTCACCATCGCCGGTCGCAACGTGCGCTTCGCCCCGGTGAGCCTCCCGGAGTCGCGCACCATCCGGCTCCAGCGGCTCTATCCGAAGTCGATCGTCAAGCAGAGCGTCGACACCGTGCTGGTGCCGCGTCCGGGCACCCCGGGCGCGACCGGCAAGCCGCTGGAGGGGATCGCCCTGCTTGAATGGGCGCGCGGTGTGATCGACGCCGTCCTCGACCCGAAGGAGACCCCGTGAGGTCCCAGCACCCTCGCACCCTCCGTGCCCTCGCCGTATCAGCACTCGGCCTCTCGCTCACCGCGTGCGGCGTCGCCGGCACCCAGTTCGAACCGGGAGTCGCCGCCCAGGTGGGCGAGACCACGCTGCTGGTCAAGGAGGTCGACGCGCCGATCGCCGACATCTGCGCCTACTTCGCCGATCAGGCCGCGACCCAGGCGCCGCTGCAGGGTGCTTCCTCCTTCCCCCGCGCCCAGATCAAGCAGAAGCTCACGGCTCTGCTGATCCAGCGCGCGATCGTCGAGCAGGTCATCGCCGAGACGGGTGCCGAGCTGGGCGCCGACTACGGCAGCGCGTTGGCCGACCTCGCCGACGTCTACGGCGATGCTCCGGAGGAGCAGACCGAGGCCATGGGTGTGGGAGACGAGGCGGTCACCTACATCAACATCGGTCTCGGCGCCATCGGCTCGCAGTTGCTGGAGGACGAGGGCACGCAGGCCACCGATCCGGGTGCGGCATTCCAGCGCGGTGCTCAGGCCGTGCAGGAATGGATCGAGAGCAACGACGTCGAGATCAATCCGGTCTACGGGCTCAAGGTCGACGGCGGCGACGTCGTCCCGGTCGCCGACGACGTCTCGGTCGCGGTGAGCCCGTTCGCGGCGCTCGCAGCCACCGACACCGAGGCAGCCGGACCTGACGAGCAGGCCGAGTTCAACCGCTACGTGGCCTCGCTGCCCGACACCCAACGCTGCGGTTGAGTCACACGTCGGCCGTCGGCGAGCTCGTCGCGATGATGCGACGGCTGCGCGTCGAGTGCCCGTGGAAGACCGAGCAGACGCACGCCTCGCTCCTCCCGTACCTGGCCGAGGAGGCCGAGGAGGTCGCCGAGGCGGTCGCCGAGTTCGACGCGACGGGTGATGCGGCACATCTCCGGGAGGAGCTGGGCGACCTGCTGCTGCAGGTCGTCTTCCACGCGGCCGTCGCCGAGGAGCGAGGCGACTTCACGCTGGACGACGTCGCCCGCACGCTGATGGCCAAGTTGCGGCGTCGCAACCCGCACGTCTTCGACCCGGCGAGCCTGGGGCGGGCGGATGACGCCCCGCCGTTGACGGCGGCCGAGGTGGATGAGATCTGGCAGCAGGTCAAGCGCGCCGGCGGCTGACCAGAGCCCCGTCGTAGCCCGCTCGGGCCATCCTCGGCGCCGACCGGTCGAACTTGCCCGGCAACGGCGAGTACGCCGCAGTGGCGCCCGTACGTTGGGACCTCGAGCTGTGAGGGCAGCTCTGAGGAGGGAGCACCGATGCGTGCGCACAGAGTCCACTTCGCCCCGATGGCGGCCGTCTTGTCGGTGTCGTTCTTCGCGACCGGGGTCACCGTCGCACCCGCGCAGGCGGCCGCGCGCAAGACTGCGAGTGTCGACAACCTGGTCATGTGCATGGACCGGTCGGATGGGACGCTCCGTCTGGCCAGCAAGCGCAACGGCCCCGGACGGGGTACCTGCCCCAAGGGCGAGCGTGTCCTCACCTTCCAGCCCGAGCTCACCGTCGGTCCACCGGGAGCCGCCGGCGCCACGGGCGCTCCGGGCGCGACCGGAGCTGCTGGCGCACCAGGAGCGACTGGTGCTCCCGGTGCCACCGGCGCAGCCGGCGGGATCGGGCCGACCGGCGCCACGGGCGCTACCGGTTCGATCGGGGCCACGGGTGCGACCGGAGCTCCTGGCGCGACCGGAGCTGCTGGTGTCACCGGTGCGACCGGCTCGATCGGTCTGACGGGAGACATCGGTCCGACGGGACCGCAGGGGCCGACCGGTGCCACAGGTGCCACCGGTCCCCAGGGCGACCTCGGGCCGACCGGTGCCACGGGTGCCACGGGTGCTCCGGGCACCTTCGCCGAGCTGGTCACCTATGACGTCGTGGCCGCACCGACCTACGTCGTCGGTCAGCTCGTGACCTACGGCGGCGGTACCTACCTGGTGAACACGGCTCCGCCTACCGGCGCCCCGATCTCCTCCCCGGACTACACGACCATCGCAGCCCCTGGCGCGACCGGTAGCGCTGGGCCGACCGGCGTCGCGGGACCGACCGGCGCGGCCGGCGACCCCGGGCCGACCGGTTCGGCGGGCGGCGGATCCGCACCGAGCTACGTCGTGCGCTCCAACGCGATCGCCAAGGGTGGCAGCGCCTGGACGATCGCCTACGCCGACTGCGGCGCGGGCGGCACCGCGCTCGGCGGTGGATTCAGGACCACGGCCAACGACGGCAGCACCAGCTATCTCTTCTTCGGCGACTCCTACCCGGCGGCCTCGGCAGCGGGAGCGGCTGTCGCCGATGGCGCCGGCGCGGCGCGGTACTGGGCGGTCGAGACCTTCTTGGACTCCTCGTCACCGACCGCGAGCGAGAGCCTCGATGTCTTCGCCACCTGCGTGAGCGTCGTCCCGTAGCGATCGCGAGCGCGCGCCGGCGCCGTCGCTGGACGGCGTCGTATGCTCGCCGCCGGCGAGCCTCGACGATGGGCTGCGCCCACGCGAGAGGGGACGGTCGATGAGGCATCGCGGACCGGCGAGGTCGGCGGCGTACGTCGTCGCGGCGTTGGTCGCCGTGGCCGTACTGGGTGGCTGCTCCAACGGCGACGCCCCGGGGGAGCCGGGCACGCCCGAGGACAGCGCCACGCAGACGACCAGCCCGGAGGACGCGCTCATCGCGACGGGGCTCGAGCAGATCGAGGGCGGCAAGTTCGCCGAGGCCGAGGTGACCTTCCTGAGCCTGATCACGCTGGATCCCGACAACGTCTACGGGCTCTACAACCTCGGCTACCTGGCACAGACCCAGGGCAACACCAGGTCGGCGATCGTGCGCTACACCGAGACGCTGAGCGTGGACGGCGACTTCGCGCCGGCGCTCTACAACCTCGCCCTGCTGACCGAGGCCGACGACGTCCGCGCGGCGGTGCTCCTCTACCGCCGAGCCGTTGCGGCCGCGCCGGACGACGCGGCGGCGCACATGCGCCTCGGTTTCGCTCTCCAGCACCTGGGCAAGCAGCGCGAAGGACAGCAGATGGTGGACCGGGGGATCGAGCTCGACCCCGCGATGGCGGACGTCGAGCCCCCGCGTTACCGCTGACACCCACCCGTCGGGGCGTCAGGACGTGAGCTTGTCCTGGCACCAGGCGAGATTGGCGCGGAGCCGGTCGTCGTCCGGCCTGACCTTGAGCGCCTTCTGCGCTGCGATCGCGCCGTCGGCGTAGCGGCCGGTCCAGTAGGAGCTGATCGCGAGCTCGTCCCACGCGCGCCACGAATAGGCCTCGGAGTCGACGAAGAGCGCCTCGCCTCCGGGCAGGGGGAGCTTGGTCGCGGGCCGCGCGTAGAGCAGAGCGACGGAGTAGCGCTCGCGCAGGCGCTCGATCCGCGCCAGCTCGATCAAGGGTTCGGCTCGCCACGGGCACGCCTGGTGGGCCGCGAGGAAGGCGTCGAGCACCTCGGTCACAGGGCGCTGGAGCCCTTCGAGGAGCCGAGCGGTCTCGAACAGCGCGCAGTAGCGCTCCTGGTCCCAGCCGCGCGGGTTGGCGATACGGATGGCGTAGGCGGCGAGCGCGCGCTCGGGCTCGCCGGCGTCGCGCCAGGACTGGGCGAGGTAGAACTGCAGCCGGGGATTGTCGGAGTCCTCACGCAACGCGTCCTCGATCAGCGCCGCGTCCTTGCGGTAGGTGTCGGGGTCGTGGGCGCGGGCGCCGTCGTGGGTCACGAGCACCCCGGGGGACGTCAGCGTGCCGTGGCTGGCGCTCTCCAGCGCCAGGTACTCGTGGATCGGCCCCTCCCAACGCCACGGCCGGTCGAGCCGGACGAGCGCGAGCCGTGCGTAGGTCGTCGTCCCGTAGGTGACCGAGAGGAAGTAGCCGTCGTGGCCGAGCTCCGGCAGCGCGTCGGGGACGTCGACCAGTTGCTCGTCCGCGTCGATCCACAGCACGTAGTCGTCGTCACCTGCGTTCGAGGAGGCACGCGCCAGGTCGAGCACCTCCTGGCGGTTATGACCGAAGTTGACCCACGGGCGCTCCACCACCTCGCCGGGGACGCCGGCGAGGCAGGCGCGCACGAGGTCCTGGGTGCCGTCGGTCGAGCCCGTGTCGGCGATCACCCACCAGTCGATGAACGGACGGACCGACCGGAGGCAACGCTCGATGACGTGTGCCTCGTTCTTGACGATCATCATCAGACCGATGCCGGGCATGACCGCCCCGCTCAGTCGTAGGTCGGCGGCTCGGCGTTCGCCAGAGCCGGATTGAGCTCGAAGCCCCGGTCGAGCATCTCCTGGCCCTCGGTCTTCTCGCCCAGGTGGATCAGGGCGTATCCGAGCCGGACGTGGCTCGCCGCGTCGTCCGGGCTGGCCTCGATCACCCGTCGGTACAGCGCGACCGCCGCCTCGAGGTCGTCGGTCTCGGTGAGGATCGCGAGGTTGAACAGCGCGGGCGCGAAGGCGTCGTCGGAGGCGAGCGCCTGCTCGTAGCGCTGACGCGCCTCGTCGTCGCGACCCTCGAGTTGGGCGATGTAGCCCAGGTTGTAGTGGGCGTACACGTTGCTCGGGTCCAGGGCGAGCACCGAGGTGAATGTGCCCTGAGCGCCCGCGTAGTCCTGGGCCTGGATCTGGGTCAGTCCCGTGGAGATCAGCGTGGTGGTCGCATCGGCGGCGCCGGTCGAGGAGGTGCCGCCGGCCGGCGCCGCGGCGGGATCGTCGTCCGCGCACCCGGCGACTCCTGCGGCCAGGGCACCGACGAGGGTGAGCGCGGCGAGGCGATGCGGGGTGCGCGACATGGGGGCTCCAGGAGGGCGACGAACGGGTGACGGTCGGTCGGGCGGAGCATAGGTCACCAGGGCGCTGCGCGGATCCGCCCGGCGCATGCCGGTCTGCAGGCCGTCCGCTGGCATCTGGTCGAAACGGTGGCGCAGGGGGCCTCGGGAACTCATACTCCTCGAAGGAGGTCGGACGCCCGGGTCTGACGCCTTGATCACTGGAGGACCGCGATGGCGGGCACGTCTGCGTTGCGCAAGAGTCTGTTCTCGGTGGCAGTGATGGCCACGGTGGGCTCCTCGCTGCTCGTGTCCACCCCCTCGGCAGGTGCCGCAGGTGCGGTCGTCGGCTGTGTGGACCGCGCCGGTGAGGTGCGCATCGTGAAGAAGGCCCGAGCGTGTGGGCCCGGCGAGCGCGTCGTGCGGTGGTCGACCCGTGGCCGACCGGGCCGTGACGGTGTCGACGGCACGTCGATCACGACCGGTGTCGGAGCGCCCACGCGCCGTGACGGTTCTACCGGCGACTACTACATCGACACCGACACCGGCGTGATGTACGGCCCGAAGACCGCGAAGGGCGCGTGGCCGACGGTCTACCAGCTCGGTGCGGGCGAGACGGGCGCCACCGGTGCCACGGGCGCGCAGGGTGCGGCCGGTCCCGTGGGCGCGACCGGCGCGACCGGAGCCGCGGGCGTGAACGGTTCGGCCGGCCCTGTCGGCGCGACCGGCGTCACGGGCGCGACCGGCGCCATCGGCCCGACGGGTGCTCAGGGTGCGACGGGCGTCGCGGGCCCCACGGGTGCGACCGGGGTCACCGGCGCCACGGGCGTCACCGGTGACATCGGTCCGACGGGCCCGACCGGGCCCACCGGGGCGACCGGGGCCACCGGGCCGACCGGCGTCTCGGGCTCGGACGGCGCGACGGGCGCCACCGGGGTGACTGGTCAGATGGGAGACCTCGGGCCCACGGGACCGACAGGGGTCACCGGCGCCGAAGGCCCGACCGGACCCACGGGGCCGACCGGTTCTGCCGGGCCGACCGGTGCGCCCGGCGCTGCCGGGTCCGGCGCGATCCTGACCAACAGCTCCGGAGCCGACGCTCCGTTGACGACCATCGCCGGCGGCCTCCAGGGCATGTCGTGGGTCGCGCCGCCGTCCGGCTCGGGCGGAGTGAGCACACCGCTGACCGGGGGAACCCTGGACGCGACCGGCGACGCCGGCCGGTGGGTCCAGAGCATGCCGCGCGACACGACGGTCACGTCGATCTCGGGCTTCGCCTCGACCACGGTCGCCCTTACCTTGGTCGGCTCGACCGCCACGATCACCGCTCAGCTCTACGCCTCGCCGTCGCCGGGCAACACCCTGACGCCGGTGCCAGGGGCGTCCTGCACGATGGCGCCGCCCCTGACCGGGGTCCTCGCGATCGGGACCACAACGAGCTGTGTCACCTCTGGGCTCGCGATCCCGATCACCGCGGGGACGCAGATGGCGATGGTCTACTCCGCGGCCGCGACGGGACTCAGCTTGATCAACACGGTGACGGTGCACCTCTCCGGTGGTATCGCCGTCTCCTGACCGAGAATCTCGGCCCGAGCGGATCGCTGGTTCTCGTCGCTGGCGTACCTGCTCGGTTCGCGAGTAGCGTCCGACGTCACCGGACCGTGGTCCCGCTCGAGGGATCGCGGCCGCTGGCTGGAGGTGGCTGGGATGTCGCGTCGTTGGTTCGGTTCGCAGGTCACGTTCTCGTTGGCGGTGATGGCGACGTCGGCGTCGGCGTTGCTGGTGACGGTTCCGGGTGCGGATGCCGCGCGTCCGAAGCTGGTGGGATGCGTCGATCGCGCGAGTGGCGAGGTGCGTATCGTCGATCGTGCTCGTCAGTGCGAGCGTGGTGAGCGTTCGGTGGCGTGGCGAGTGCGGGGGCCGCGTGGTGCTGACGGCGCTACCGGCGCCCGTGGTCCGGCTGGCCCTGCCGGACCGGCGGGGATCCAGGGCCCGGCGGGTGTGACGGGTGCGCAGGGTCCGGCAGGTGTGACGGGTGCGGCCGGCTTCCCCGGCGCTCCGGGCGCTGCCGGTGCGACGGGCGCGACCGGCGCGATGGGGAGTATCGGCATCACGGGCGCGACGGGTCCTGCTGGCCCGACCGGGGTCACTGGAGCGACCGGCGCGACGGGGGTGACGGGTGACATCGGTGTCACGGGACCGACCGGTCCGGTGGGTGTCACGGGTGCGACGGGTGCTGACGGCGTGACCGGTGCTGCGGGCCCGACCGGCGTGACGGGCAGCATCGGGGTCACCGGACCGACGGGTGAGGTGGGTGCGACCGGCGAGGTCGGACCGACGGGAGCGACCGGCCAGACGGGCGTCACCGGCCCGACCGGACCTGCGGGAGCGGGCCAGCCGCTGCTCGCACTGCGACGGGACTCCGCGTCGACGACGCCCAACGCCGACCTCGGCGTCGACAACTTCGTCACCGTCCACAACTCGATCGGTGCCGTGGTCAACCCGTTCGGCGGTGTGACCGTCTCGACGTCGGGCCTGCACCAGATCTCCTTCGGTTGCAACGTCGCACCGACCGCGGCCGTGACGACGTCCTACGGCGCGGGGGTCAACCCCCGGCTCGCCATCTACGACAACGGCACCGAACTCGCATCGGCGCCGGTATCGATCTTCAACGTGAACGCCGCGCTCCTCCTGACTCTGCGCGCGCCGGTCAGCGGACGCGTCGTGGCCGAGAGGACGGCCACCCTCGCGGCCGGCGACGTCCTGACCTTCGAATACCGGGCGGTCGGGGCCCCGAACGCGTTCAACCTGGAGCAGTGCGAGGTCACGGTGGAGCGCCGCAGCTGACGACATCTCGGTCGCGGTGAGCACGCTCTCGCAGGTGACGGCTCCGACGCTGCGCTGGTCGGCGAACTGCGATGAGGCGCGTCCTACAGTGAGGAAGTGGTGAAGGCGTCGAAAGGCGAGGAGACCAGGGCACGTCTGCTCCACATCACGATCGACGCCCTCCGCGATCTTGAGGTCGAGGATCTGCTCTCGGCCGTCGGAACGCGGGAGATCGCTCGGAGAGCCGGTGTCAGTGCCGGCACGCTGTTCCATCACTTCGACTCTGTCGAGGGCCTCGCCGACGCGGTGCTGAACGCGATCTACGACCCGGACTGGGAGCCCGCTGTTCAAGGACCGCGGCAGGTGAGCCACATCGCCTCGTCGCCGACGCTGCCCCAGGACTCGATGGCGTTCCATCGCAGTGAGTTCAACCGGCTCCTCGATGACCCTCGGCAGCGCGTGCGGGTGGGGCTGTGGGCATTCGGCGGCGATGAGGCGCGGTCGCGGTACGGCTCCTTCCTCCGTCTCACCGATGCGAGCTATGCAGCGGGTGCTCGCGAGTACTTCGACAACATCGGTCAGGAGATGCGCCCGCCGTTCACTGTCGAGGATCTGGTCGCGGCGCACGTGTCGTTGGTGCGCGGAGCGGTGATCCACGCCGCGGCCGATCGCGACGCCGCCGATCCTGACCGACACGCGCGCAGCGCCACGGCGCTCAGCCTGGTGATGATGCGGACGCCGGGCGACGATCGCGACCTCGACGACCAGCTCATCGTCCTGATGGGTCGCCGGGACGCCCGAGCCGGCCTGCCCGCCGACGTCCGGGCTCGGGCTCTGGCCGTCGCGGAGGCGCTGTTCGTCGAGCTCGGCTACGAGACGACCTCGTTGGTGGGAATCGCGAGGGCGGCCGGCGTCGGGGCGACCACGCTGTACAAGGCCTTCGGGAGCAAGGCGCAGGTCGCGCTCGACCTGATCGCACGGCGCGCCGAGGAGATGGTGTCGCCCGACCCTGAGCGACGCTGCGCCGACGTGGTGGCGGTGATGATCCGCTGCGCGTCGTACCTCGAGCCGTTGCTGGTCGACCTGGCGCTCGGCAACGCTGTCGATGACGCGCACCCTCTGGTCGCTGCGCTCGCCGAGGACGGCGCGGAAGCGGGCAGCATCGGCGAGGCGTTGCTGGTGTTGGGACGGCGGGTTCGCGTGGCCGGCGCATCGCCCCCGCCCGAGACCGTCGATGCTCTGGTGGCGTGGCTGCGCAGCGCGGTCACTGTGGTCTAGACGTGTGGGCGATCGTTGTTGAGCGACCGCTCGGTTTGGAGCGACTTTCCGGCTTGTTGGTGGGGGGTCGTGGAGCGGAATCGATTCCGGGTCTGCGGGGCGGGCGATCCGGTTCGCTGTGCTCTCGCGGTCGGCTGATACTGAGCTGATCGTGGGCCCCAGCGCCTGATCGTTCCGTGGCTGGTCGTTGAGTGAATTCTTGAGAGGTCTCCCCGTGTCTGACATGTCTCGTGGTCGCCGTTCGTTGTTGTCGCTGGCGGTGATGGCGACGTCGGCATCGGCGTTGTTGGTGATGGTGCCGGGGGCTGATGCTGCGCCGAAGAAGCGGACGTTGGTCGGCTGTGTGGATCGTGGCGGTGAGGTGCGGATCGTCCGGGTCCCGGGTGGTTGCGAGGCCGATGAGCGGGTGGTGCGCTGGGAGGCGCGGGGCAAGAAGGGCAAGCCCGGTCCGGCGGGTGCGGATGGTTCCTCGATCCTGACCGGTGATGGTGTTCCTGCTGCGGGTCTTGGTGAGGCTGGCGACTTCTACATCGATACCGACACCGGTGTGCTGTACGGCCCGAAGACGGCGTCGAACTCCTGGCCGACGGTGTATCAGCTGGGTGCGGGTGCGGCGGGGCCCCAGGGTGCGACCGGCGCTACGGGTCCGGCTGGCGCGACGGGAGCTGCGGGCGTCAATGGTCCTGCGGGTGTCACGGGCGCGACCGGCGCCACGGGTTCGGTCGGGCCGCAGGGCGCGACCGGCGCGACGGGGGCCACGGGTGCTGGAGCCACCGGAGCGACCGGAGCCACGGGTGCGACCGGCGCCACCGGCCCGACGGGGGCTACGGGTCCGACCGGGATCGGCATGACGGGCGCCACCGGGCCGACAGGCGCGACGGGTGCGACAGGCGCCACCGGTGCGACCGGGAACACCGGGTTGATCGGGGTCACCGGTGCGACCGGGCCGGCGGGTGCGACCGGGCCGACCGGTGCCACGGGCCCGACCGGCGGGGGCGGTCCCACGGGCGCGACGGGCCCCGCTGGGACGTCGATCATCAGCGGCGCTGTCGCTCCTACGAGTGCCGACGGGAACAACGGCGACTTCTACGTCGACACCACCAACAACCTGCTCTACGGCCCGAAGGCGGCGGGCACATGGCCGACGCCCGGCATCTCGCTCGGCGGAGCCAGCGGTGGCACGACGCTGCTCGTCGACGCTTGGGTCGGCTCGCCGCAGACGACGTTCCCGCTGTCAAACGGCTCCAACCAGCCGACGACCAAGGTCGTGTTCGGCACCGAGGTCGCTGACACCGGCGATGCCTGGGACGGCGACGAGTTCACCGCCCCGAGTGCGGGTCTGTACCTCGTGGAAGCGCAGACCGTCTCGCCGGACCATGCCACCCCGTCCAGTACGGTCGGCTTGTACCTCCAGGTCAACGTCGTCGGCGACAGCTCCTACGACCGATCGATCTTCAGCCACTACCCGCCGACTACTGCCGGCAGCAACCTTCCATCCGGGCTCAGGGGCATCAGCGCCGTCAACGGCACGATCCCGCTAGCGGCCGATGAGAAGATCTACGTCGGTGCGCTCGGCGCCAACAGCTCGACTCCTACGACGGGCACGCGCGCGACCCCGGCCAGCCGGATCCGGATCTACAAGGTCGGCTGAACCGCGCGCCTGAGCCGGCTTCCGACACCCGGTGAGACCCGGTGTCGGACGCCGGCCCGCCCGGCCTAGGCTCGGCTCGACCATTCGTCACCGAATCCAGGAGCAGTCCCAGTGGCCAGCATCGAAGCCGTCGGCGCGCGCGAGATCCTCGACTCCCGCGGCAACCCCACCGTCGAGGTCGAGGTGCTCCTCGACGACGACTCCTTCGCCCGGGCCGCCGTGCCCAGCGGCGCCTCCACCGGTGCCTTCGAGGCCGTGGAGCTGCGTGACGGCGGCGACCGCTACGTCGGCAAGGGCGTGCACCAGGCCGTCTCCGCGGTGATCGACACGATCGGCCCCGCCCTCGAGGGCCTGGACGCCGACGACCAGCGCCTCGTCGACCAGACGATGCTCGGCCTGGACGGCACCCCGAACAAGGCGAATCTCGGCGCCAACGCGATCCTCGGCGTCTCTCTCGCCGTCGCGCGCGCGGCCGCGCAGTCGGCCGAGCTGCCCCTGTTCCGCTACGTCGGGGGCCCCAACGCGCACGTCCTCCCGGTGCCGATGATGAACATCCTCAACGGCGGTGCGCACGCCGACACCAACGTCGACATCCAGGAGTTCATGATCGCGCCGATCGGCGCACCCACCTTCGCCGACGCCCTGCGCAGCGGCGCCGAGGTCTACCACGCGCTGAAGTCGGTGCTGAAGAAGCAGGGCCTGGCCACCGGAGTGGGCGACGAGGGCGGCTTCGCCCCCGACCTCGCCTCCAACCGCGCTGCGCTCGACCTCATCGCCGAGGCCATCGGCAAGGCCGGCTACACGCTGGGCTCCGACATCGTGCTCGCCCTCGACGTCGCAGCCACCGAGTTCTGCACCGACGGCGTCTACACCTTCGAGGGCGCGGGCAAGTCCGCCCAGGAGATGACCGCCTACTACGCCGACCTCGTCGCCTCCTACCCGATCGTGTCCATCGAGGACCCGCTCGACGAGGACGACTGGGAGGGGTGGAAGTCCATCACCGACGAGCTCGGCACGAAGACCCAGCTGGTCGGCGACGACCTGTTCGTCACCAACGTCGAGCGCCTCCAGCGCGGCATCACCGGGGGCCAGGCCAACGCGCTCCTGGTGAAGGTCAACCAGATCGGTTCGTTGACCGAGACCCTCGACTCCGTCGAGCTGGCCCACCGCAACGGCTACCGGTGCATGATGAGCCACCGCTCCGGTGAGACCGAGGACACCACGATCGCGGACCTGGCCGTGGCCACCAACTGCGGACAGATCAAGACCGGTGCCCCGGCCCGCTCCGAGCGCGTCGCGAAGTACAACCAGCTGCTGCGCATCGAGGACCAGCTCGGCGACGCCGCGCGGTACGCCGGCGCGGGGGCCTTCCCGCGCTTCACGCGCTGATCGCCACACCCACACGCTGACGAGGCGCGCCCGAACTCGCGCCGTCCCGCCGGGAGCGGTGAGTCTGAGGCGGTTTGACGCACGTCGACCGTCCCGGACTCACCGCTACCCCGGCGGCTGAGGACCCGGCGGTGAGTCTGAGGCGATTCGCCTGCCACTATCCGTACCAGACTCACCGCTCCCGGTGCCGTCCCGCGACACCAGCCGACCGGCCACGGCAGCACCCGCTCCGCGGCGCCCGGCATCTCCTCCTCGGCGTTTCGGACCGGAATCGCATGCACCGCTGGGCGAGGATGGACCACATGGCTTCCCCGAGCGATAAGCGCCGTCCTGCGCGCACGCCGTCGCGGGGGCCACGACGGACGGCGGCGACGTCAACCCGCCCCGCGCGTGCCAGCATCCCCCGTCGCCCCGACCCCGTCGTCGCGACCCGCTCCCGGCCGACCAGCCGGGCCGTGATCCTGGTGCTGGTGCTCGCCGTGCTCGCGGTGTCCTACGCCTCCTCGTTGCGCGCCTACCTGCAGCAACGGGCGCACATCACCGACCTGCAGTCGACCATCGACGAGCGCGAGCAGCAGATCGACGTGCTCGAGCGCGAGAAGCGGCGGTGGTCCGACGACGAGTACATCCGCGCGCAGGCGCGCGAGCGGCTCGGCTACGTCAAGCCCGGCGAGACCCCGTTCGTCGTGCTGGAGGACGGCAGGCCACTGCAGACCAGCAGTGCGCTGAGCGAGCCGCGCACCGAACCCAGCGTGGACGAGGCCTGGTGGGACAAGGCGTGGGCGACCATGGAGGTCGCCGGCAAGCCCCCGCGGAAGGCCACGCCCCTCCCGGAGACGAAGGTCGCCGACCCCGAGGGCGCGCCCCGGGACTGAGCCCGACGTGCGCGGCTCGGACCGCGCGCACGACAATGGCACGGTGATCGACGCCGACGACGAGGCCACCATCGCGCTCCAGCTGGGGCGCCCCCCGCGCGCCATCCACGGGGTGGGCCACCGCTGCCCCTGCGGCAACCCGGACGTCGTGACGACCGAGCCGCGCCTGCCCGACGGCACGCCGTTCCCCACGACGTTCTACCTGACCTGCCCCCGGGTCGCGTCGCTGATCGGCACGTTGGAGAACTCGGGCCTGATGAAGCAGATGCAGGACCGGCTCTCCGAGGACGAGCAGCTCGCGGCGTCCTACCAGGCCGCCCACGAGTCGTATCTGGCGTTCCGCGCGGGTCTGGGCGATGTCCCGGAGATTGAGGGGATCTCCGCCGGCGGGATGCCTCGCCGGGTCAAGTGTCTGCACGTGCTCGCCGGCCACGCTCTGGCCGCAGGCCCGGGCGTGAACCCGCTCGGCGACGAGGTGTTGGAGCTGCTCGGGGAGTGGTGGGCCTCGGGGCCGTGCGTGCGGTCGGGAGCCGACGTCGTCGAGGACGCGGATCCCGCGTGAGCACGATCGCCGCGATCGACTGCGGCACGAACACCATCAAGCTCCTGATCGCCGAGATCGCTCCCGACGCCGGTCTGGTCGAGCGGGTGCGTGCGGCCCACATGGTGCGTCTGGGGGAGGGCGTCGACCGCACCGGTCGTCTCGACGACCAGGCCCTGGTGCGCACCTTCGCCGCCGTCGACGACTTCGCAGGACTCATCACCAAGCACGGGGTCGAGCGGATCCGGTTCTGCGCGACCTCGGCCAGCAGGGACGCCGAGAACGCCGAGGTCTTCACCGACGGCGTGCGAGCGCGGCTCGGCGTGGAACCCGAGGTCGTCTCGGGTGCCGAGGAGGCCGCTCTCGCATTCGGTGGCGCCGTACGCCACCTGCGCGCTGATCTCGACAGCGCGCCGGGCCCCGTGCTGGTCGTCGACATCGGGGGAGGGTCGACCGAGCTGATCCTCGGCGACCCGTCCGCAGCGACGCCGGAGTCGGCGTTCTCGATGGACATCGGGTCGGTCCGCCTGCACGAGCGGCACCTGCACAGCGATCCGCCGTCCGCTGCCGAGATCGCCGCGGTGCGCGCCGACATCGACGCCGGCCTCGCCGCCTGCCCGGTCGACCCCGCCCAGGCGCCGACGGTCGTCGGCGTGGCCGGCACGGTCACCACCGTCGCCGCGGGCGTCCTCGGGTTGGCCGCCTACGACCGTGCCGCCATCGACCGGTCGCGCCTGCCCGTCGAGGCGGTCGGATCGCACGTCGCCGGCCTGGTCGCCATGACCGTGGCGGAGCGGCGCGCGTTGCCGTGGATGCACCCAGGGCGTGCCGACGTCATCGGAGCGGGGGCGCTCATCCTCGAGCGGGTGCTGGCGCGCGCGACCACCACCGAACTGCTCGTCTCCGAGGCCGACATCCTCGATGGCATCGCCTGGTCCCTGGTCTGACGGCGGCTGCCGCCCACCAGGGCCCGGCGTCGCACCGAGCCTGCGAGAATGCCTGGCGTGACCCGCCCCGACAGCACCGCGTACGCCATCACCGTCCTCGGCCACGACCGCCCCGGCATCATCGCCGAGACCACCGAGCGCCTCGCGGACCTCGGCCTCAATCTCGAGGACTCCACGATGACGCTCCTGCGGGGGCACTTCGCGATGATGCTGATCTGTGCCGGAGGGGTCGGCGGGCCGCAGATCGAGCAGGCGCTCGCGCCGCTCGCTGCCGACGGCACTCTCTCGGTCACGGTGCGTGCGGTGCCGGAGGAGCAGGCCGCGCCGGTGGCAGGCTCGGGATGGGTGCTCACCGTGCACGGCGGGGACCGTCCGGGCATCGTCTCCGCGGTGGTCGCCGAGGTCGCCCGCGTCGGCGGCAACATCACCGACCTCACGACGCGCCTGGCCGGCGACCTCTATCTCCTGATCGCCGAGATCGACCTGCCCGCGTCCGCCGACGCTGCGGCGGTGGAGCAGGCCATCGGTGCGGCCGCGGCCGCCGTCGGCGGCGGCGCCGCCCCGGGGCCGGCGGGCGCGCGGGCCCGCCGCCGGCGTCGGCGCGACCCTGCGCCCGGCGGAGACCGACGAACTGTGAGCGAGACGAGCAGCGGCCTGCACCCGGTGGTGCAGGCCTGGACCGAGGCCGACCTCGGTGTCGCGGGCCGCGTGCGCGACGTCGTCCGTGCGCCCGACCCGGTGCTGTCGACGCCGGGAGCCGACGTCGACCCGACCGCGCCGGACGTCGTGCAGCTGGCGGCCGACCTGGTGGCGACGATGCGGGTCAGTCCTGGTTGCGTCGGCCTCGCGGCCAACCAGGTCGGTGTCGGCGTGCGGGTGTTCTGCGTCGACGTCTCCGAGCACCCCAAGACCCGCGACAACCACGGCACCTTCGTGCTGTGCAACGCCGAGGTCGTGGAGTCCAGCCGCAACGAGAAGGCGCGGGAGGGCTGCATGAGTGTGCCCGACCTGACCGGTGACGTGAAGCGGGCCAGCCGGCTCGTCGTTCGCGGCCAGATGCCGGGCACGGGCGAGCAGGTCGAACTCGCCGCCACGGCGTTCGAGGCCCGCGCGTTGCAGCACGAGATCGACCACACCGACGGCCTGCTCTTCCTCGACCGCGTTGCGGGCGCGCACGCCGTCTACCAGCGCCAGACCTACCTCTGATGCCCGCGGCGACCCGCGTCCGCCGCGCGGTCTCCACGCTCGGTGGCGCGCCGGCTCTGCTCGCTCTCGGGCTCGTCGTGGTCGCGGGCGCCACCATCCGCATCCTGGCTCATGCCGGTGTGGCGTACTCGCCGGCGGACGAGGGGGTCTACGCGGCGTTCTCGTGCGGCGTGGAACGCGGTGGCCTGGGCGTCTACCCGGACCTCGTGCGCGGGTACCTGGCCGACCCCGGCGCCCACGTGTTCCCCTCCCCGATCCGCTGGGGCCAGGTCCTTCTCGGGGCGCTCGCGTTCGAGGTGCGCGGCTGCGACCCGGCCGCCCTGGCCTGGGTGAGCACGTTCGCCGGCATCGCCATGATCCTGCTGGCCGCGGCGATCGCCGGGCGCCTGTGGGGGCGCTGGGCGGCCGTCGTCGCCGCGATCCTGGTGGCCGCCTCGCCGCTGCAGCTCCACCTCGGTCGTCGAGCCCTCGGCGACGAGCTCGTCGGGCTGGCCGGGCTCGCGGCGGTGGCTGCCGCGTGGTGGTGCCTGCGATCCTCGGATCGACGGGCCAGACTCGCCTTGGCGCTCGCGCTGACGGTGATGCTGGCGCTCAAGGAGGTCGCCGTCCTGCTCTTCCCGGCGATCGCGCTGTGCCTCGCGGTGGGGTGGTGGCGACGGCGCCGGGTGGGCTGGGGCGACGTCGTGGCGCTGACGGCGCCGCTGGTGGTCTGGGCCGGCGTCTACTCGCTGCTGGCGCGCTCGTTCTCCGCGGTGCCCGACACCCTGCGTGCCGTCACCTCGACCATCGAGGCGCCCTACCCGCGCGACTACCAGTCGGGCCCGCCGCACCGGCTCCTGATCGATCTCCTCGCGCTGGCGCCGGTCGCCACCGTGCTGGCGATCCTCGCCGTCGGGCTCCTCGCCGATCGCGCGAGACGCGGCGCGGCCGAGGCACGGGTGGTCGCCGCGACGACGGCCGCGGCGCTGCTGCCCTACCTCCTGGTGTCGTCGAAGTCGGTGCGGTTCGTCGTCGTGGTCGACTCGCTGATCTGCCTGCTCGCGGCCTGGGCGATCGTGACGCTCGCACGACAGGGACGAGGTGGCCGGATGCTCGGTGCAGCCCTCACCGCGGGCGCGGTCCTCGCGCAGGGCGCGATCTTCTGGGCGTTCTCGATCCGCGACGAGATCTACGACCCGGTCACCTACGAGATCCTGCGTTCGCTCGGCATGATTCCGTAGCGAACGGCAACGCCCCCGTATCCCAATGGCAGAGGAAGGCGCCTTAAAAGCGCTGCAGTCTGGGTTCGAGTCCCAGCGGGGGCACTCCCACGTCGTGGTCTTGACTTCAGGTCGACCTGAAGCGTGAGAGTGGGGGCATGAACCACGCACACGGTCACGGCAGCTCGCACGGGGACACCCCGACGGATCTCGAGCAGATGTTCACCCAGACCTTCTGGGACGAGCGCTACGCCTCGTCCACCCGGGTCTGGTCCGGCCAACCGAACCGACGACTCGTCGAGGAGCTCGAGGCCCTCCCGGTCACCGGTGCCGGCGTGGCGGTCGACGTCGGCTGCGGAGAGGGGGCGGACGCCGTCTGGTTGGGCCGGCAGGGGTGGCGCACCATCGGCATCGACGTCTCCCAGGTCGCCGTCGACCGCGCGACCGCCCACGCCGCGGACGCCGGCCTGGCCGAGCAGGTGAGCTTCGAGCGGGCCGACGTCTACGCCGGCGACCCGGTGCCGGGACCGGCCGACCTGGTCACGTCGTGCTTCATGCACACTCCGCCGGAGTCCTTCGACCGCATCTACGCGGCCATCGCCGACGCCGTCGCGCCCGGCGGCACGCTGGTGGTGCTGGCCCACCACCCCGACGACGCGACGACGGGGCTGCGCAACCCCGAGCTGAACGCGTTGCTGATCGGCCCCGACCAGGTGCTGGCCGTGCTCGAGGCTCACGCCGCCGCGTGGGACGTCGCCGTCGCCGAGGGCCGCACTCGCTCCCAGAAGCTGCCCGAGGGCGGCGAGGTGATCGTCACCGACACCGTCGTCCGCGCCGTGCGTCGCGCCTGACGCCCGAGGCGCGTGCTCAGTCGGTCCAGATCCCGAGCTTCTTGCCCAGCGGCTCGGCCAGGTCGGCGGCGTAGGTCGCCGAGATGTGGCCGCGGTCGCGGTAGGAGAGCGTGTCGCCGATGACGACCGGGCACTCGTCCTGCCAGCACAGCCACGGCACGGGGCTGACGTAGTCGATCCCGACGGTCTCCGCCGCGCGCACCGAGGCGTCGGAGTCGACCTCCTGGCTGGGCAAGGGGTCGAACATGCAGTCGCCGAGGTCCGGGTCGCCGGTGGTCAGGCAGTCGCCCGGGTCGCCGGGGTTCTTGGGTGCGTCGCGGAGCAGCACGACGCGGTCGGCCAGGGGGACGAGACGTTCGAAGATCCGGGCGAACCCCTCTTCGGTGAGTCGCACCCGGTCGGGGTGGTCCTGGCGCACCTGCTCGCCGTCGTCGGCGAAGATGACGGGGTTGGGTCCGCTCGTCGACACGACGACGAGCGCGGGGTCGAGGTCGGCGATCTGGTCGACGGCCCAGTCGCGGAAGTCCTGGCACTCGTCCCACGGCGCCATCGGCGTCTGCGGGTCGGCGTCGCTGATCACAAGGTCGGCGCCGGTGCAGTTCGGCTTGACGAAGTAGTAGGTGCGGTAGCCCTCGCGGGTGGCGATCTTCTCGAAGGCGGGGATCCACATCCGGCCATGGGAGTTGCCGAGCACCACGATCGATCGGTCGGCGTCGGTGTCGCCCCGCGGACAGAGCTCACGGATGTCGGTGCCGTAGTCGCACGGCGCCACCGACGGGATGTCGTCGCGCAGCGTCAGCAGGTCGGGGCGCAGGGTCTTGGGCACCGGGTGCCCGTTGCGGGCAGCGACCACGGATGCCTGCACGAGCGCGATCACGTCGCTCTTGCTGATCGTGACGTCCTCGTCGTCCTCGATGCCGGAGTTGCTGACGGTGATCGCCGGCCCTTCGCCGACGATCTGGGCCGAGGCGTAGGCGTGGCCGGCCCCGCACGAGGCCGCGACGAGCACCACCGAGGCAGGGTAGAGCGCGAGCGACCGCGGCCGGGTGAAGCGGCGTGCGTCGCGGAACGGCGTCTCGACGAACCGGTAGGTCAGCGCGGCGAGCACGAAGGTCGCCGCCACCGCGAGCCCAGCCTGGACCGCGGTCAGCGGCTCGCCGCGGTGCAGCTCGGGCAGCACCAACAACGGCCAATGCCACAGGTAGAGCGAGTAGGACCAGTCGCCCACGACCCGCAGGGGGCCGACGCCGAGCGCCCGGATCGGCAACGGTTCGCGAGCGTGACCGCCGGCGCCGGCCAGCAGCACCGCCGCCGAGCCCAGCACCGGCAGCAGCGCGGCGACGCCGGGGAACGGCGTCGACTCGCCGAAGCGCACGCAGGCCACCGCGATCGCCGCGAGCCCGGCCAGGCACAGCAGCGCGCGGACGGCGGCGCTCATCCGCCCGGCGACCGCGGTCGCCACCAGGGCGGTGAGCGCGCCGACGGCCAGCTCCCACGCGCGGGCCGGGGTGGAGAAGTAGGAGGCGATGGGGTCGGTGGAGGTGAGCCAGAGCCCGTAGCCGAAGCTCGCCGACCCCACGATCACCAGCACCCAGAACACCGTCACCCGTGGCATGTCGTCGCGGACCGCCCGCGAGCGGCGGCCTCCGGCCTCGGCGCCGCGCGCACGCCGTCGGGCCAACCACACGCAGGCGATCAGGACGAGGGGCCAGACCAGGTAGAACTGCTCCTCGACCGCCAGCGACCAGTAGTGCTGCAGGGGGGACGGGCCGTCCTCCTGCGCGAAGTAGTCGGTACCGACGGCCGCGAAGCGGACGTTGGCGGCGAAGAACGTGGCCCACAGTGCGTCCTTCACGACCTCCAGGGCGTCGACGACGCTGATCCACAGCACGCTCGCCGCGAGCGTGACCACCGTGACCAACGTGGCGGCGGGCAGGATGCGCCGCGCTCGGCGCGCGTAGAAGTCGCGCAGTGAGACCCGACCGTCGCGGGCGACCTCACGGAACAGCAGGTGGGAGATCAGGAAGCCGCTGATCACGAAGAAGACGTCGACACCGACGAAGCCGCCCGGCAGGAACGTGACCCCGGCGTGACCGGCGATCACGGTCAGCACGGCGATCGCGCGCAGACCCTGGACGTCGCCGCGGAATCCGGAGCTCGGAGCCGATCCGGGCGCCGCGTGGCCGTGCGACCGGGAACTCATCGGGCGCGACATCCGCCCTCCTGAAGTGTGTTGGCCGGTCGTGGAGCGTCCCCGCAGGCTACCAACCAGGACGCGGGGGAACTTCTCGACCCTGCGAGGCGTTACCTGCTGATGAGAGGCCCGTCTAGACTGGTCTCGGACGAGCGAGCCGTCAGTGCGGCCGTCACAGGGGCGGTCACATCAGGCGGTCACACGGCCTCCAAGGAGGAGACCATGCAGAGCAACAACCCCATCTTCCGGCGCTCGGAGGAGTTCAGCCGCGCCGGGTCCAACCAGACCTACACCGGTTACGGCGACCCGTCCGCCTGGGGTGGACAGTCGCAGGGCTCGACCGCGACCGGCTACCAGCCGTACTCCGCCCCGCAGGCTCCGGCCCGCGCGGACCGGATGACCATCGACTCCGTCGTCCAGGCCACCGGCATCTCGATCGCCGTGGTGATCGCCACCGCGATCGCGACCTGGGTGGTCACCCCCGACATCACGGCTGAGAACGTCGACAACCTGGGCCCGCTCTTCGCGGCGCTGGCCATCGGCTCGCTGGGCGCGTTCGCCCTCTCGATGGTCAACTCGTTCAAGCGCGTGGTCAGCCCCGCCCTGGTGCTGCTCTTCGCGGTGTTCGAGGGCGTCGCGCTCGGGGCCCTGTCGAAGGTCATCGACTCCACGCTGACCGACCCGGTCGTCATGCAGGCGGTCATGGGCACGTTCGCGGCCTTCGCGGGCACGCTCGCGGCCTACAAGTTCTTCAACATCAAGGTCGGCCAGAAGTTCCAGACCTTCGTCATCGCGGCGATGTTCGGCATGGTGGGCCTGGGCCTGATGGAGCTGATGCTGAGCCTGTTCAACGCCAACATCGGCCTCTTCGGCTTCGGCCCGCTCGGTGCCGTCACGGCCGTCATCGGTCTGGTGCTCGGTGTCTTCATGCTGATCCTCGACTTCGACTTCGTCGAGCAGGGTGTCGCCAACGGCATCCCGGAGAAGGAGTCGTGGCGGGCCGCGTTCGCCATGACCGTCAGCCTGGTCTGGATCTACACCAACCTGCTGCGTCTGCTGGCCATCCTCCAGCAGGACTGAGGACGCGCCGCGACACCGCGATTTTGACGTCGCGCCGCTGCACGTCGAACGGAACGGCCCCGGGTTGATCCCGGGGCCGTTCTGCGTCTGCGGTCGAGAGCGGACCCGGTGGTCGAGCTTGTCGAGACCGCGCATCTCGACAAGCTCGATGACCGGGGCTCAGGCCTCCGACGCCTCCGGAGCGGTGCCCTCGGTCTGCGGACGACGTCGGCGGTGCCGCAGCTCGACCCACCGACCGCGGACGCCGAGGCGCTGACCACCGACGTCGGTGCCGTCGAGTTCGGTGCCCTCCTCGTTGACGGCGCGCAATGCCGCTCGAGTGATGGGCAGAACGCCCTCGCCACGGCCGACCTGCGGCTCGGCCTCGTCGTCGGGCGCCAGGCCGAGGGCGGCCAGCACCGAGGGAAGGAAGAGCCGCACCAGTGCGCGGTAGCCCGCCGCGGAGGGGTGGAACTGGTCGGGTCCGAACAGCAGCGCCGGCGCGGCCTCGAACTCCGGGCCGAGGATCGAGCCGAGCGAGATGGTGCGGCCACCCTCGTCGAGGACGGCGATGGTCTGGGCCGCGGCCAGCCGCCGCGACCACGTGCGCGCGACCTGCTTGAGGGGCGAGGCGATCGGCTGGATCGTGCCGAGGTCGGGGCAGGTCGCGACGACGACACTCACGCCGGCCTCGCGCAGGCGCCGGACGCCGTCGCGCAGGTGGGCCACCGACTGCGAGGGCTTGACCAGGTGGGTGACGTCGTTGCCGCCGATCAGGATGAGGGCGACGTCGGGCTCGATCGGCAGCGCGCGGTCGATCTGCGCGGCGAGATCGGCCGAGACGGCGCCGACGACGCAGAACGTCCGCAGGTAGATGCGGCGGTCGCCCTGCTCGGCGACACCGCTGGCCAGCAGTGCGCCGGGGGTCTCCTCGACGTGGTCGACGCCGTAGCCCGCGGCGCTGGAGTCGCCGAGGAGCGCGATCTTCAACGCTGGTCCGGGCCGCCCGCGGCCGTACCAGCCGCTCGGGTCCGGCACCGGGTCCGGCAGCGGGTCGCCGATGGTCTTGCGAGCCAGGCGCGCCTCGGTGCGGAGGACGCCGAAGATGCCGAGGCCGAGGACCGACAGGCCCCCGCCGCCATAGACGGCCGCGGAGGCGAGTTTGCGCGCCGCGGCAGCCTTCCCCATGTCCCCACTCTACGAACGGGCGACCCACCCGCGGGGAGCGGCACGGAGGTGGGGGCGTGGCGCGACCTCTACGGTGGAGTCATGCAGTACGTGAACTCGCTCCTGGACCTGATCGGCGACACGCCCCTGCTGCGACTCGAGCGCACGCTGGACCGGCCAGATCACGCTGCCGGGAGCGGACCGCTCGTGCTGGCGAAGGTCGAGTACCTCAATCCCGGCGGTTCCGTGAAGGACCGCATCGCCACGCGGATGATCGAGGCCGCCGAGGCGTCGGGCGCGCTGCAGCCGGGTGGCACGATCGTGGAGCCGACGTCGGGCAACACCGGCGTGGGGCTGGCGATGGTGGCGCAGGCGAGGGGCTACCGCTGCGTCTTCGTGTGCCCGGACAAGGTGAGCGTCGACAAGCGCAACGTGCTCAAGGCCTACGGGGCGGAGGTCGTGGTGTGCCCGACCGCGGTCGCGCCGGAGCACCCCGACTCCTACTACAACGTCTCCGACCGGCTGGCCTCCCAGCCCGGCGCCTGGAAGCCCGACCAGTACTCCAACCCGCACAACCCGCGGTCGCACTACGAGACCACCGGGCCGGAGATCTGGGACCAGACCGAGGGGCGGATCACCCACTTCGTCGCCGGTGTCGGCACCGGCGGCACGATCAGCGGCGTCGGCCGGTACCTGAAGGAGCGCAACCCGGCGGTGCAGGTGATCGGTGCCGACCCGGCCGGGTCGGTCTACTCCGGCGGCACCGGGCGGCCGTACCTCGTCGAGGGCGTCGGCGAGGACTTCTGGCCCGAGACCTACGACCGCTCGGTCGCAGATCGGATCATCGAGGTCTCCGACGCCGACTCCTTCTCCTTCACCCGCCGCCTCGCCCGCGAGGAGGCCCTGCTGGTCGGTGGCTCGTCGGGCATGGCGGCGTTCGCCGCCCGTCAGCTCGCTCACGAGCTCGCCGGTACGCCCGAGGGGGAGGACGCCGTCATCGTGGTGCTCCTGCCCGACTCCGGCCGCGGCTACCTCACCAAGGTCTTCAACGACGAGTGGCTGGGCCAGTACGGCTTCTCCGCGGGCCTGCCGACCTCGTCGCGCACCGTGGGACAGGTGCTGCGCGGAAAGTCCGGCCGACTGCCCGACCTCGTGCACACCCACCCGTCGGAGACCGTCGCCGAGGCGGTGGCGATCCTGCAGGAGTACGGCGTCTCGCAGATGCCCGTGGTGCGGGCGGAGCCGCCGATCGTGGCGGCCGAGGTGGCCGGCTCGGTCTCGGACCGCACGCTGCTCGACGCGCTCTACGCCGGCCAGGCCCGGCTGACCGATCCGGTCGAGCAGCACATGTCGCCCGCGTTGCCGACCATCGGTTCCGGCGAGGACGCTGCCTCCGCCGTCGCCCTCCTGGAGTCCGCGGACGCCGTGCTCGTGCACGAGGACGGCAAGCCCGTCGGCGTCCTGACCCGCCAGGACCTCCTGGCCTTCCTCGCCCGCTGACGTCAATCAGGTTGACCCGTCTCGAGATGGAGACGGGTCAACCTGACGGGGAGGACGAGCGGACGTCTCCTCGGTGTCCTGGGGGGAGGCGACCTCAGATGTACCGCTCGACGTACACGGGCGTGATGCCGTGCGTGCTGGTGGCCTGACCCACGGCATCGACGACCGCCTGCTGGCGGCCGACGGCGGTGAGCACCTCGGCCATCGTGGTCATGCAGTCGCGTTGCCGGGCCAGCAGCTGCTGCGCCCGCTCCTGGAGGCCCTGCGGGATCGGGCCGTAGTCGGCCGGCACGTCCCAGGGGTCGCAGGCGACCACGGAGTTGTTGGCGAGCCCTCGCTCCACGCGCATCACGTCCAGCTCGAGCCGGTCCAGGGTGACCTCCCAGGCCGCGTACGGCGTGTGGGGATCGAGGTCGTCTCCCATGAGACCGGAGGTGCCGGAGGCGACGGGCGAGCAGGGGGTCTGGCGCGCGGTGAGCACCGCGGACCTCACGCCACGTTCGCCGTCTGGAGGGCCGCCTCACGCCAGGTCTGGGCGAGGTCGGTCACCAGACCGAGGCAGGCCTCGGTGAGAGCGAGATCCTTGCGGATGTTGGCCCGGACCAGCTGGGTGTGCAGGAAGTCGTAGATCGAGGCGAGGCCGACCCCGCCCTCCCACGACTCCACCTGCAGGCTCGCGCGCAGCTCCAGCACGATGTCCTGGGCGTGCACGAGCTGACGGTGCGCCTCCTGGACGTCGCCGGCGCGCTGGGAGTCCACGGCGCGGGTGACATCGAGCACGAGTCGCTCGAAGAGCATGACGAGGAGGCGAGCGGGGCTGGCCGTCGCGATCGAGGCGTCGAGGTAGGCGCTGCGAGCGCCGCTGGCGCCGGTGCCGTTGGTGAACGGGTTCTGGGTCATGGGGTGCCTTCCTTAGCTTCCCTGGTGATTCCCTGTGTGCTGCCCGGGCGATCCGAGAACGATCCCGGCCTGCGCTGGGCGGTGCTCGGGATCCAGGGGAGTGGAGTTCCGCATCCGTGCGGCGTGCTCCCCATGGCGATCAGATCGGCCGTCGGTCGCCCGTTCTGAGGCGTTGGGCGAGGCTCTACTGGTTGTTGGACGGCAGCGACGCGAGCTGACCGGTGAGCCATGACGACTGGTTCGACATCGTGCTCAACGCCGTCTCCAGCGCGGTGAACTGCCGCTCCAGGGTGGTGCGGCGCAACTCGAGCCGGCGGTCCCAGTCCTCGATGGAGTCCTGAAGGCGCGTGATGCCGGCGCGACGCCCGGTGATCGCGGACGTCAGCGTTCCCTCGGTCGCGTCGCTGGCGCCCTTGGCGACCTTGGCGACGCGGTCGGCGAAGCCGTTGCCGGACGTGGTGAAGCGTTCGGCCACCCCGACCGGGTCCGCGGCATAGGCCTGGCTGAACGCCGTCTGGTCGAACTGCACCTTGCCCTCGCGTGTGACCTGGATGCCCAGGCCCGCCATCGATGAACCGTCACCGGGGTAGACGGCGTCCAGCAGCGCCGAGCGCAGCGACCGCACGGTCGCGTCGCCGGTCAGGGTGCCGGCCTTCTTCGTCGTGGCGTTGTAGGCCGACTGGGTGTCGATGTCGGTGAGCAGCGCGTTGAGGTCGGAGACCAGGCCCTGCACGGAGGCCGCGAGCGAGGTGGTGTCGCGCGCGACGCTGACCGAGGACGTCGTCCCGATCGTGGTGGTCGCGGCCAGGGTGATCGAGATGCCCGGCACGAGATCGGTGAAGGTGTTCGAGGACGACGAGGCCGTGATGCCCGAGCCCAGGTCGATGGCCGCGTCGGTGCCGGCGCGCACGGTGCCGCCGCCGAGAAGCGGATCGCCGTTCTGCGCCGTCAGCTCGAAGTCCTGGGCAGCGCCCGTGGCGACGGACTCGACGAGGAGTCGGTAGGAGCCGTCGGCGACCTTGACCGCGCTCGCGCGCAGTCCGGTGGCGTTCTCTGGATCGTTGATCGCGGCGACGAGGCCCGCGAGCGTCCCGTCGCCGGTGTCGAGCTCGACGGGACTGCCGTCGAAGCGGTCGAGGCGCACGGTGGTCGATCCACCGGTCACGACGTCGGTCAGAGCCGCGGCGTCGTTGAACCCGACGCGGTGGGTCTGCGCCACGCTGGTGACGGTGACCGAGAGGTTCGTCGGTCCGGCGCCGGCCCCGGTCTTGACCGAGATCGAGGCGTGCGACGAGGTCGCGGTGACCGGTGACCAGGCGGCCTCCTTGGCCAGTGCCTCGGACTTGCTGCGCAGCAGCGCCACCTTGGTGTTGAGCGACTGCAGTGCGGTGACGACGGACTGTTCGGTGGTGACGCGGGATTCGAGCCGGGTCTGGGGCGCGGCCTCCAGCTGCATGAGCTGGGTGATGATGGTGGCGCTGTCCAACCCGCTGGCGAGCCCGCTGATGCTGGCGGCCATCGGGCCCTCCTCTTCTCAGAGCTGGATCGGGACGAAATCTGCGGTACCACGTGGCGCGGACGGGTGGTCCGCGCCACGTGGCGCCGAGATGGTGGCCGGGTGGTGGCCGCGATCAGCCGCGGGGCAGCGACAGCACGCTCTGCGGGGCCGAGGTGGCCTGCGCGAGCATCGCGGTGCCGGCCTGGGACAGGATCTGCGAGCGCGTGAAGCTCATCATCTCCTGGGCCATGTCGGTGTCGCGGATCCGGCTCTCGGAGGCCGAGAGGTTCTCCACGGCCACGTTGAGGTTGTTGATGGTGTGCTCGAAACGGTTCTGGACGGCACCGAGGTTGGCGCGCGCCGTCGAGATGTTCTTGATCTGGACGTCGATGGCGTCGATCGCGTTGCGAGCGTTGGCGGCGGTGTTGAACTGGATGCCGCCGGTCACGGCCGTACCGGCCGCGCCGCCGGTGCCGGGCGCCGTCACGGCGAGGGTGCCGCCGTTGGTGGCGTTGACGACCAGCTCGTTGTCCTGGTTGACCGTCGCCCGGAAGTTGGCGGAGAAACCGCTGTCGCCGTTGAGCTTGTCGGCGACCTGCTGCACGCTGGTGAGGCTGCCGGCAGCGCCCATCGCGACCGTCGACGTGGCCGCGACGCCCGTGGTGGTGAACGTCCAGTTGCCGGTGACCGCCGTCGGGGTGACCACGGCGTACTCGTTGCCGCCACCGGTCGTCAGAGCGGCGGAGACCGCGGAGACGTCGGCGGTGTCGAAGTTGAACGAGATGACGTCGTTCGAGGCGTTCGAGCCCGCGCCCACCTGGAACTGCAGGGTGTTGGCGGAGCCGTCCAGCAGCTTGGTGCCGTTGAAGTTGGTCGATCCGGCGATCCGGCTGAGCTCGTCGCGCAGCTGGGTGACCTCCGTGCCGATCGCCGCGCGGGCGTCGCTGCTGTTGGTGTCGTTACCCGCCTGGACGGCGAGGTCACGCATGCGCTGGAGGATCGAGTGAACCTCGGTGAGCGCACCCTCAGCGGTCTGGACGACGGAGATGCCGTCCTGCGCGTTGCGGACCGCGACCTTCAGACCGCCGACCTGCGAGCGCAGGCCCTCGGAGATGGCGAGGCCGGCGGCGTCGTCGGCGGCCCGGTTGATCCGGAAGCCGCTCGACAGCTTCTCCAACGACTTCGACATCTGTCCCTGGGTGACGGACAGGTTGCGGTACGAGTTGAAAGCGTCGGTGTTCGTGTTGATGCGAAGACCCATGATGGTTCCCTCCTTGGTGAGTCCTGGCTCGAGCCCGTCCATGGGCTCAGCGGTCTCATCGGTCGCGGTCGATGCGGGTTGAGACGATTCCGAGAAGTTCTTCTGGCGACGGGGCCCGAGGCTCTCGTCGGCGCTCGTGCACCTCGACCACTGGTGGTCGAGGTGGGCGAGGCCGGGAGCTCAGGCGGAGTGCAGGCGCGGCGCGCGGCGCTCGGCGTGGCGGGTCGCGACGGACTGGAAGTAGGCCATGCGACGCTGCGCCGCGCAGCCGTCGGGGCGCACGTGCGGGGTGACGAGCTCGGGGTCGAGCGCGGAGTTCATGGCGTCGCGCAGCATGACCAGCGCCTCGGCGCGGATCTGGGAGACCCGTGACTCGGTGACGCCGAGCGTCTCGGCGATCTCGGCCATGGGCCGCTCGCCGAGGAAGTACTCCTGGACGACGACGCGCATCCGCTCGGGGAGCTCCTCGATGGCGTCGACCAGGTAGTCCAGGCGCTCGCGGTGCATCGCGGACTCCTCGGGCGTGGGCGTGCCGCTGACCAGTAGGTCCTCGTAGGAGGTCTCGGTGCCGCCCTGGAGCGAGAGCACGTTGGCGCGGGCCAGGTCGGAGTCGTTGCTCTCCACCTCCGAAAGACTGATCCCCAGGTTCTGCGCGACCTCGGCGTTGTCGGCGACACGGCCGAGCGACGAGGCGAGGGTGGAGCGGGCGGCATCGATGTCGCGGGCCCGACGTCGCACCGAGCGCGATGCCCAGTCGATGCCGCGCAGCTCGTCGAGAATCGCGCCCCGCACGCGGCTGGCGGCGTACCGGGTGAACGGGACGCCCCGGTCCTCCTCGAACGCCTGCGCGGCCTTGACGAGCGCGAACAGACCAGCGGACTGCAGGTCGTCGCGGTTCACGTGGGCCGGTACCCGGCCCATGGTCTCGCGGACGATGTGACCGACCAGGCCCATGTGCTGCCGGACGAGCTCCTCGAGAGTTTCCTTCGACGCGCCCATGATGCGCCCCCTTTGAATCCGTCTGCCGGTCTCCCCCCTGAAGCCCGGCGTCGAGGGAAGTCTGTACTCGCCACCCCCTGGCTGGGGAGACCTTCGACGCAGGTCCGACCGAACGATTCGCGGGGCCTAGTCACGGGCCTAGTCCCCTACCGACGGTATGTCGACGACGGGATGGGTTCGGCGTGCTCCGACCCCTCAGGTGGGCCGCGTGGAGGGCGATGGACTGCGTGACCCTCTGCGTCCGCTGCAGCCAGCATCGGCTCGTCACCTCCCCACCAACCCGTCATCGATCCGAGTCAGGAGTGGATCTCGTGGAGAAACTGTCACTCGTGCTCTGGCAGGAGCGTGAGCTCCTCGACGACCTGCTGTTCCGCCTGGAGGTCGAGCAGCTCGTGCTCGCCTCGGGACGGACCAACCACCTCATGCGTGCGGCGCGCGACGTCGAGGCGACGCTGCAGCAGTTGCGCGAGACCGAGGTCCTGCGCGCCGTCGCCGCCGACCTCGCCGCCGAGCAGCTGGGTCTGGCGCCCAACCCGGCGCTGAGCGAGCTCGCCGCCGCGAGTCCCGAACCGTGGAGCACCGTGCTCGCCGACCACCGTGAGGCCTTCGAGTCCACCACGCGCCGGATCATGGAGCTGGCCGATGCCAATCGCGACCTGATCACCAGCGGATACCGCTCGGCGCGCGAGACCCTGATGGCGCTCGGCGACCCCGCGCCGCACGCCTACAGCCCCGACGGCAGCGCGGTCGCCGCGCCGACCGCGTCGCGGCTGCTCGACCGGAGCATCTGAGTCTCGCCATGGCCGGTTCGCTCTCTGGACTCAACACGGCGCTGAGTGCGCTGCAGTACAACCGCGTGGTGATGGACGTCGCGAGCAACAACGTCGCGAACGCCGGCACCGACGGCTACGTACGACGTCGCGCGGTCGGGGAGTCGATTGGCTCCTCGGCGGTTCCGGCGCTGTGGTCGCGCGTGCCCGGCGCCGAAGGCGGCGTCGGCTCGGGCGTACGGGTCGGCTCGATCGACCGGATGGCTGATCCCTATCTCGACGCGCGCGCTCGCCGCGAGCACGGCGCGCAGTCCTACCTCGACACCCGCTCGGCCGTGCTGCAACGCGTGGAGTCCGGCTTCGGCGAGCCCGGCAACGCCGGTGTCGCCGCCGCGATCACGGCGTTCCGCAGCAGCTGGCACGACCTGGCCAACTCGCCGAACAGCGAGGCCGCGCGTGGTCTGGTGATCTCGCGCGGGCAGGCCCTGGCCAGCGCGGTCAACGCGCAGGCGAACGCGCTCGACGCGGAGATGGGCGACCAGCGTCTGCGGCTGCTGGGCCACGTCGTCGACGTCAACACCACGGCCGCCGAGCTGGCGGCCACCAACCGGGCCATCGCGACGGCGCGGCTCGACGGCGCCGACACCGGCTCCCTGGCCGATCAGCGCGACCAGTTGGCGCTGCGCCTGGCCGATCTCGCCGGAGGTACGGCGACGGCGCGCGCGGACGGCGGCTTCGACGTCACCGTGAACGGCGTCGCCCTGGTGACCGGTTCCCAGGCCGGGACGCTGGCCATCGCCTCGGGCGTCACACCTGCAGGCGCCGCCGACGGCGCACCGGTCACGTTCGCCATCACGATGGGCCCGACCACCACCACGGTGCCGGCGGGGCTCTCCGGGGTCGTCGGGGCGACGGAGGAACTGCTCACCACCACGCTCCCGGGCTATGCGGCCGACCTCTCGACGGTCGTCGCCGGGCTCGCCGACCAGGTCAACACCGTCCACCAGGCCGGTTACGACCGCACGGGCACCGCCGGCCAGCCGTTCTTCACCTACACCGCCGGCAACGCCGCGGGCACGCTGGCGGTGGCCATCACCGACCCGAGCGCCGTCGCGGCGTCCGGGGTCGCCGGTGGCGCGGTCGACGGCTCCAACGCCGCCGCGCTCGGCACCGCGGGGTCGGCGGAGGAGTCCTACCGCCGGCTGGTCACCGGATTCGGATCGCAGGTCGCCTCGGTCAAGCAGCTCGCCGCCACGCAGCGGCTGCTCACCGCGCAGGTCGACAACGCCCGTGAGCAGCTGTCGGGCGTCAGCCTGGATGAGGAGATGGTCACGATGCTCTCGGCCCAACGCGCCTACGAGGCGGCCGCCCGGGTGATGACGGTCGTCGACTCGGTGCTCGACACCCTGATCAACCGCACCGGGGTGACCCGATGAGCGGGATGCGGGTGACGCAGGGAATGCTGGCGAGCCGGTCGCTGACCTCGCTGCAGACCAGCCTGTCGCGCTTGGCGTCGGTGCAGGAGCAGCTCTCGACCGGGCGCGTGGTCAACCGTGCCTCGGACTCTCCGACCGATGCGGCCGCGGCGATGCGACTGCGCACCAAGGTCTCGGAGCAGGAGCAGTACAGCCGCAACGTCGCCGACGGACTCGGGTGGCTGGGGCAGGTCGACAACGCCCTCGGATCGCTGGCCGACGGCGTGCGGCGTGCGCGCGAGCTCGGCCTGCAGGGAGCGAGCACGGGCTCGACGAACCAGACCGCGAGGGACGCGCTCGCCACCGAGGTCGACCAGCTGCGACAGTCGCTGATCGGCACCGCGAACACCTCCTACCTGGGCCGGCCGATCTTCGGCGGCGTGACGCCGGGCGACGTCGCCTTCGACAGCACCGGTGCCTACGTGGGCACGCCGGGGCAGGTGATGCGCACCGTCGCCGACGGCGTGAAGGTGCGCGTCGACGTCGGGGGCACCGACGTCATGGGCTCGAACGGCGACTCGCTCTTCGACGACCTGACGGCGCTGTCGGCCGCGCTGCGTGCCGGCGACGCGACCGCGATGCGCGCCACGCTCAGCGATCTGTCGGGGCGCCTGGACACGATCAGCGCGACCCAGACCAAGGCCGGTGCCTCCTTCAACCAGCTGGAGGCGGCCTCGCAGAGTGCGCAGGACGCCGTGGTGTCGTTGAGTGCCTCGCTCTCGGAGATCGAGAACACCGATCTGGCGAAGGCGACGGTGGAGCTGAAGCTGCAGGAGGTCGCCTACCAGGCCGCACTCGCCTCGACGGCGCGCGTCATGCAGCCGAGCCTCGTGGACTTTCTGCGATGATCGCGACGAAGGCGCGACCCGCCGACGTGACCCAGAGGAGAACCATGACCGCGCCCGACGCGCCCGCCTCCGACACCGCGACGTCCGACATCCCGGTGATCGAGCTGGTGCACCCGTTGCCCGGCTTCCCCGAGGCGCGATCGTTCGCGCTCGTGCAGCTCGACGACGACGGCGTGCTGTGCGCGTTGCGTTCGGTGGAGGACGCCGACCTGCGCTTCCTGGTGGTACCGCCGCAGGCGTTCTTCCCCGACTACGCGCCGGTCATCGACGACGCCACGGTCACCGATCTCGCGATCACCTCCGCCGAGGAGGTCCTGGTGCTCGTCATCCTCACGGCCGGCGACTCGCTCGCCGACACGAGCGCGAACCTGCTGGCGCCGGTCGTGGTGAACACCGTGACGCGGCGCGCGGCCCAGGTGATCCTCGACGACTCCTCGCTCTCGATCACGACGCCGTTGATGGCGTGAACAGCGAACGGCAACCGCGCAACTGCGCCCGAGCCCGGTAGCGTGACGTCATGCTGGTCCTGAGCCGCCGTATCGGCGAGAGCGTCGTGATCGGCGACGACGTCACCGTCACGGTGCTCGACGTGCGCGGCGACGTCGTGCGGATCGGCATCGACGCACCGCGCTCGGTGGCGGTCAACCGGGCCGAGCTGCTGGCCGAGCTCGAGAGCTCCAACCAGGCTGCCGCGTCGCCGAGCGAGACCGCCGTGGCCTCGCTCGCGGATGCGTTGAAGCGGCGTCAGCCGCCCACCGCCTGAGCTCAGCCGGCCTTCTTCGCCGGCTTCTTGGCGGCCGCCTTCTTCGCGGCGGTCTTCTTCGGCGCTGCCTTCGTGGCCGGCGCCTTCGCGGTGGTCTTCTTCGACGTCGTCTTCGCGGCCGGTGCGGCGTCGGTGTCCTCGCCGCGTGCCTTCTTGGCGGCGTCGACCGAGCGCTGCAGGGCCGCCAACAGGTCGACGACCTCGCCGGAGGACTTCGTCGACGTCGGGGTCCGCTGGATCTCCCCGCCCTCGATCTTGGTCCTCACCAGCGCGTGCACGGCGTCGGCGTAATCGTCCTCGAAGTCGGCGGGGTCGAAGTCGCCCGCGAGGGTCTCGACCAGCATCGTGGCCATCTTGACCTCGGAGTCCTTCACCTCGCCGATGTCCTCGAGGTTCACGGAGAAGTCGGGCGTGCGGATCTCGTCGGGCCACATCAGGGTCTGCAGCACGATCACATCGCCGGCGTCGGTCTCACGCACCCGCAGCACCGCGACGGTGGTGCGCTGGCGCAGCGCCACCGTGACGACGGCCATCCGGTCGGCGTCGAGCAGGGCCTGACGCAGGAGCGCGTACGGCTTGGCGCCGGTCTTCTCCGGCTCGAGGTAGTAGCTCTTCTCGAAGAGCAGCGGGTCGATCTGGTCGGCCGGCACGAACTTCTCCACCGCGATCTCGCGCGAGGACGTCGAGGGCAGTTCGGCGAGGTCGTCGTCGGTCAGGACGACCATCTCGCCGTCCTCGGTCTCGAACCCCTTGGCGATCTCGGAGTAGGCGACCTCCTCGCCGTCGATCGAGCAGACCCGCTGGTACTTGATCCGCCCGCCGTCGGAGGCGTGCACCTGCCGGAAGGAGACGTCGTGGCTCTCGGTGGCCGAGTACAGCTTGACCGGCACGCTGACCAGGCCGAAGGAGACGGCGCCCTTCCAGATCGCTCGCATCGGGCCAGTATGGCGCGCTGGCGGGTCGTGGCGTCACCCTCGGAGGGGCGGCGGGCGTCGCCCTATCTGCGTCGCAGCGCGGCGAAGGCAGGCTTGGGACGCCACCGCGCGTCGAGCAGCGTGCCGAAGTTCTGCTCCCGGTCGGCGCGGAGCAGACCGTTGTCGCGGATGGAGTAGATCAGGATGGGCCCGATGTAGCGGCGGGGTCGGCTGGCGGCGAAGAGCTCTCGCAGCAGACCGAGCTGACGCGCGGGGCTCACGCCGCCCGGTGTCGACGTCGGCGCGCCGACCTCGGTGAACCAGATCGGCTTGGCCCGGTCGCCCTCGGCCAGCATGATCCGCCGCACGCGGGCGACGTCGGACCAGGCTTGGTCGGGGTCGGCGGCGATGCCGTCGCGGCCCGGACCGTAGGTCTGGCTGACGCCGTCGTTGAAGAGGTAGGGGTGGAGTGCCACCGCGTCGAACCAGCGGTCGGCGCCGCGGTCGTAGAGACCCTGGACGAACGTCGGCGGGCTCATGCTGAGGGGGCCGTCCTGGCCGCGTGAGACCCCGGCGGCGAGGATCGTGGCGTGCGGCACGACTCGCCGGATCGCCTGGGCTGATGCGCGCAGCAGCGGCACGTACCGGTCCAGCAGCAGCGCCGAGGGGCTGATCAGCCCGAAGAACAGCGGCAGGTTCGGCTCGTTCCAGATCTCGTAGTGCGTACCGCGGTAGCGCTGGGCGAGGGTGCCCATGAAGCGGCCGAGGTCGGCGGCGTCGATCGGGGGCGCGGTGAAGAAGGGAAGACCTCCGGCCCAGACCGGGGTTCCCCCCACGTTGAACAGGATGGCGATCCTGCGCGCGCGTGCCTCGCGCACGATCCGATCCAGCGTCGCCCACCGGAAGACGCCGGGGCGGGGCTCGATCTCGTTCCAGGCGACCAGCACGCGCAGCCACCGGCCGTGGGTCTGGGCCACCGCGTCGAGCTCGCGGCGGAGCGCGTTGGGGGAGAGGTCGAGGAACGTCGCGCCCTCGGTGAAGCCGTAACCAGCCGGGTGCGGCGGTATCGGCCGGACGTCGGCGCGCGCCGGTGCTGCCACAGCCGTCCCGACGCTCAGGGTCAGGCTGAGGCCGAGCGCCACGAGCGCCGACGTGATACGACGAGTCATCGGGCCACTACTCCGAGCTGCGTAGCGCCCGGGCGGCACGCCAGGCCTCGAACGCCTCGCGACTGGTCTTGGCGGGCGTGTAGCCGAACGTGGTGCGCAGTCGGTCGTTGGCGAGCACCGGGCGGAACTGGAGGAACCGGGTCTGCTCCGGGCCGTAGGCCACCAGCCCCACCGGCTTGAGGACGGCGAGCACGCCCTGCAGCAGCCGGGTCGGCACCGAGACGGCGCGCTTGCCCAACGCGGCGGCGATCTCGTCGATCGTCATCGCGCCGTCCCCGGCGACGTTGGTCGGCCCGCACACGGCGTCGGCGGGGCCGGTCGCGGCCCGTTCGATGATCGCCGCGACGTCCTCGTCCCAGATGAACACGAACGGCGAGTCCGCTCCGCCGACCTTGAGCAGGAACGGCCAGTCGAAGAGCGCGGTGATCTGGTTGTCGACGCTCTCGCCGAGGATCGTACCGATCCGCAGCACCGCCTGCTCCAGGTGGGGGTGCCGTTCGGCGATGTCGGCCAGCGACTCCTCGACCAGCCGCTTGTGGTGGGAGTAGGCGAACTCCTCGTTGCCGCGCACCGGGTCGCCCTCGCGGAGCCAGGGCGGGTTGTCGCGGTGGTAGCCGTAGGCGGCGCCGCTGGAGGACACCACGATGCGACGCACCCCGTGCGCCAGGCAGGCCTGGACGACGTGGTGGGTGCCGGTGACGTCGACGGCGAACTCCAGGTCGCGATTCGAGCCCTTGCCGGGCGTCACGATCGACGCGAGGTGCACCACCACCTCCGGTCGGCTGCTCGCCACGACGGCGTCGACCAGGTCGGCGTCGGTGACGTCGAACCGCGCCCAGGTGGCGCCGTCGGGCAGAGCCTCGGGCTCACGCAGGTCGGCGACGACGACGTCGTGCCCGGCGGCCGTGAGCCGTCGGACGGCGGCCGTGCCGAGGAAGCCGCTGCCTCCGGTGACCAGGATCTTCATGCGGTGCCTCCGATGGCTGCTCGGTCCGCGCCGGCGCCGGCGCGGCGCGTGCGCACCGCCCACCACTGGGCGAGCGCCAGCCCGGCGATGATGTCCCAGATGCCCCAGAAGGCGGCGACCAGCGCCATCCCGCCGAGGCCGTCGAAGTAGGTGAAGACCAGCAGGAGGCCGAGGCCCGCGTTGCGGACGCCGACCTCGAAGGTCATCGCCTGCACGCTGCGTTGCGGGAGGCGGCTGGCACGGCCGATCGTGTAGCCGAGTCCGAGCGCGACGGCGTCGTGCAGGAGAACGGCCAGCAGCACGATGCCGACGTAGTCGAGGAAGATCGACCAGTTGTTGGCGATGCCGATGCCGATCACGGCGGCGAGCGCCAGGAACGAGACCGGGCCGACGACGCTGTGTGCGCGGGCGGCGAACGCGGGCCAGACCCGGGCGATGGTGACGCCCGCGACGAACGGCACCCCGATGACGAGCCCGACCTCGACCAGCATCTCGACCGCGGAGAGGTCGATCTTCTCGAGCAGCGCCTCCCCGGTCGGGTGCAGGCCGCCCCAGAAGGCGACGTTGAGCGGCATCAGGAAGATCGCCAGCAGGTTGCTGACCGCCGTCATCGACACCGAGAGCGCGACGTCGCCGCCGGCCCGGTGGGTGAGCACGTTGGAGACGTTGCCGGGTGGGCAGCAGGCCACCAGGATCATGCCGAGCGCCACCGAGCCCCGGACGTCGAGCAACAGGGTGAGCCCGAAGGTCACCGCGGGCAGTGCGATGAACTGCGCGAGCACGCCGATCGCGATCACGCCCGGACGGCGCAGCGCCGCGGCGAAGTCGGCGATCTTGGTGTCGAGCGCGACGCCGAACAGGATCGCGCCGATCACGATCTTCAGGGTCGTCAGCGATCCCTCGTCGAAGGCGATCCGGATCTCGTCGACGTCGGCGAGCATCGGCGTCACGTGGACGCCCCGGCCAGTCCGGCGATCTCGCGGCGCACGGCGCCGCGGTAGGCGTCCTTGTTGACGTAGTAGCTCATCCGCTCCAGGCCCAGGTAGCGGTAGCCGCCGCTGAGGTCGGGGTGGTCGGCGTCGATGCGTCGTTCGAAGGCAGCGACGGGGCGGCCCTCGCGTGACGCGGCGAGGTAGGCCGCCACCATCTCGGCCTGCTCGTAGCGGCCCTGCCACCCGATGCCGGACGCCTCGATCATGCCGAGCACGAAGAGGCCGCGGGCGGCCTCGCCGCGGGCGAAGACGTTGAGGTAGAGGTCGGGCGATCCTCCCGAGCCGGGCCCGTCCCACGCGAGGAGAGCCGGGTCGAGGAACGGGTAGTGCAGCGAGTAGCCCGTGGCCAGCAGCACCACGTCGTAGGGGGCGTGGGAGCCGTCGACGAACACGACGTCCTCGCCGTCCATCCGGGCGATGTCGGGCTTGACCGACAGGTCGCCGTGGCCGAGGTGGTGCAGGATCAGCGAGTTCACGATCGGGTGGGACTCATAGATCGCGTGGTCGGGTGCGGGGAACCCGAACTTGACCGGGTCGCCGGTGAAGAGCTTCAGCACGCGGGAGTCGATGAACTGCTTGATCTTCGGCGGCAGCGGCCTGCCCTGGTTGAGCGTGTCGGCGGGCTTGCCCAGCACGTACTTCGGCACGAAGTGGTAGCCGCGACGCACCGAGATGTCGACGCTCGCCGCGTGGTGGACGGCGTCCACGGCGATGTCGCAGCCGGAGTTGCCGGCGCCGACGATGAGCACCCGCTTGCCGGCCAGCTGCTCGCCGCGCTTGTAGCGGCTGGTGTGCCAGATCTCCCCGGAGAAGTCGCCGGCGAAGGTGGGCACGTTCGGCTCGGACAGCGTGCCGTTGGCGACCAGCACTCCGGCGTGGCGCTCGACGCGCTCGGTGCCGTCCGGACCGCGCGACGTGACGGCCCAGGCGTCGCCGTCGCGTCGCACGTCGAGCACCTCGGTGTCGAACCGGTAGCCGGCGCGCAGGTCGAACTCGTCGGCGAAGGCGCCGAAGTAGGCGGCCAGCTCGCGATGGCTGGGGTAGTCGGCGACGCCCTCGGCCATCGGGAACTCGGTGAACTGCGTCGTCGTCCGCGAGGAGATCAGGTGGGCCGACTCGTAGACGGTGCTGCGCGGAGCATCGATGTTCCACAGTCCGCCGACGTCGGGTCCGAGCTCGTAGCCGGACCACGGAAGGTCGCGGCGCTGGAGGTTGCGGGCCGCGGCGAGGCCCGTGGGGCCGGCGCCGATCACGGCATAGCTGAGCTGGGTCACGTCCTCGGGCACAGGGGGATCGTGCCAGAGCGGAGGGTGCGCGGGGAGCGATGCGGGCATGATGACGGATATGCCTGTCACTCCCTCCCGGCTGCTGCCGATGCTCGCCACCAAGGGCGACCACGTGCCCGGCGGAGCGGAGTGGTCGCACGAGGTGAAGTGGGACGGCGTGCGTGTGCTCGCGTCGGTGCCCGCACGGGGTGCCGACGGCGGCTCCGCCCGGCTGGTGAGCCGCAACGGCAACGACGTCAGCCTCAGCTGGCCCGACGTCACCGACCCGGCGTGTCGGCCCGCGCGACTCCACGACGCGGTGTTCGACGGCGAGATCATCGCGATGAATCCGGCCGGGGTGCCCGACTTCCGGGTGCTGCAGGAGCGCGTGCACGTGCGCAACGCCCAGACCGTGGCACGCCTCGTGACCCGGGTGCCGGTGACCTTCATGGTCTTCGACGTCCTGCGGCTCGGGGGCCGCGACCTCACCGGGCAACCGCTCGAGACCCGGCGGAGCGCGCTGACCGACGCGCTGGACGGCGGCGCCTGGCAGGTGCCGCCCGCCTACGACGACGGCGCGATGCTCTTCGACGCGACCCGTGCCCAGGGGCTGGAGGGGATCGTGAGCAAGCGGCGCGACTCCCGCTACCGGCCCGGCGAGCGGTCCGCGCACTGGCTGAAGTTCGCCCATCGGCACCGCGGCTCGTTCGTCGTCGGCGGCTGGCGCCCGCAGGAGGGCACCCGCGACCGCCTCGCCGCGCTGCTGGTCGGCGAGCCGACGCCGTCCGGACTCCACTACCGGGGTCGGGTGGGCAGCGGGATCGGGCCGGCGCAGGGCCGGGTGCTGGCCGGGCTGGTGGCCGGGCTGGAGCGCGCCGACAGCCCGTTCGCCGACGGCGAGCACGGGGTGCCGCGCGCGGACGCCGTCGGCACGCGGTGGGTGGAGCCGGTGCTGGTGGTCGACGTCGACACCCACGGTCTGGGCTACGAACGACTGCGCCAGCCCTCGTTCCAGGGCGTGCGCGCCGACCTGACCCCCGAGAGCCTGCTGGGAGACCGGACGGGGGAGGAGGCGTGAGCGAGATCCACGTCGACGTCGAGGGCCGCACCCTCAAGCTCACCAACCTCGACAAGGTGCTCTACCCGCGCACCGGCACCACCAAGGGCGAGGTGCTCGACTACTACGCGCGGATCGCGCCGACCCTGCTGCCGCATCTGCGCGACCGCGCCGTGACCCGGATCCGCTGGCCGCACGGGGTGGAGGGCGGCAGCTTCTTCGAGAAGAACGCACCGGCCGGAACGCCGTCGTGGGTGCGGACGGCGCGGGTGCCGACGAGCGGGTCGCGGGGCGAGAGCCGTCACGGCGACCACCTCGTGTTCCCCGTGGTCGACGATCTCGCCACGCTGACCTGGCTGGCGAACCTCGCCGCGCTGGAGCTGCACGTGCACCAGTGGCGGGTCGGACGCAACGGGCGCCCACGCAACGCCGACCGCATCGTCGTCGATCTCGACCCCGGCGAGCCCGCGGGGCTGCCGGAGTGCTGCGAGGCCGCCCTGTGGGCGCGCGACGCCCTGGCCGAGCGCGGCCTGACGACGCGCCCCGTGCTCAGCGGCAGCAAGGGCCTGCACCTCTACGCCGACCTGCCCTCGCGGCTGCCGCCGGAGGAGTCCACGGCCCTGGCCAAGGAGGTGGCCGAGGAGCTGCAGGCCGCCCACCCGAAGGCCGTGACGGCGACGATGGCCAAGGCCAAGCGCGGCGGCAAGGTGTTCTTCGACTGGTCGCAGAATGCCGGCTCGAAGACCACGGTGGCGCCCTACTCGCTGCGGGGCCGCGAGCGCCCGTTCGTCGCCGCGCCGGTCACGTGGGCCGAGGTCGAGGAGGGCGCGAGCGACGACCTCGGTCTGGAGCAGCTGCGCTACGAGCAGGTACTCGACCGCGTCGCCGACCTGGGCGACCTGTTCGCCGTCCGACCCGCCTAGCCCGTCTGCCGGGCTCGGCGTCGGCTCGGCGCGGGCCGGGGAGGGGGAGGGCCCCACTATGCTGCGGGCCATGAGTCAGCGGGTTCTCGTCGTCGAGGACGAGGAGGACATCGCGTTCCCCCTCGTGCGGACGCTGGAGCGCGAGGACTTCTCCGTCCGTCACGTCGAGACCGGCGCGGCGGCCCTCGCGGCGATCGCCGAGGCCGACCCGCCCGAGATCGTCATCCTCGACCTCGGCCTGCCCGACGTCGACGGACTTGACGTCTGCCGGCAGGCCCGCGAGGGCGGTTACAACGGCGCGATCATGATCCTGACGGCGCGCGCCGGCGAGCTCGACCGCGTCGTGGGGCTCGACTACGGCGCGGACGACTACCTCGCCAAGCCGTTCGGTCTCGCCGAGTTCCACGCGCGGGTGCGGGCCCTGTTGCGCCGCACCGGGGCGACCGCCGAGCGCGAGCCGTACCGGTCGGGCGACGAGGCCGGGCTGCGCATCGACGTCGACGCGCGCCGGGTGTTCAACGGCGAGACCGAGCTCGCCCTCACCGGCAAGGAGTTCGATCTCCTCACCATCCTGGCCGCGCACAAGGACAAGGTCGTCTCCCGCGGCCGGCTGATGGCCGACGTGTGGGACGAGAACTGGTACGGCTCGACCAAGACGCTCGACGTCACCGTCGGCCGGTTGCGTCAGAAGCTCGAAGCCGCCCAGGTCGGCGAGAAGGTCGTCGCCGTCCGCGGCGTCGGCTTCCGGCTCGAAGGAGCCTGACCCGGTCGGCGCACTCCGTCCGCGGAGAGCCGCCTCACTGACCACACGAGCCACCAACTTCCACAGATTCGCCGTGATCGGTGGATCGAGGTGGAGCCGGCAGGCCGATCTCGCTTACGTTCGATCTCAGACCCAACTCGGGAAAGGGGTCGCCGGTGGTGATGTCGCACGCTCAGACGGAGGCGTTGCAGGCACTCGACGTGTCGGTGCGCGCCGCCGTGCGCGAGCAGGGGATCGACCCGCAGCGGGACGGCGCGGTGGTGCGCCGGATCGTGGAGGAGACGGTCGCGGCCCACGACGCGCGGAGCCTGACCGGTGCGGTGACGCCGCTGGGTGACGCGAACGTCGCCGCGGCCGAGCTGATGGCGCGGGTCGCCGGCTTCGGTCCCCTGCAGCCCCTGCTGGACGACCCGACGATCGAGGAGGTCTGGGTCAACGACCCTAGCCGGGTGTTCGTCGCTCGCAACGGTCGCCACGAGCTCACGTCCCTGATGCTCACCGAGTCGCAGGTGACCGAGCTGGTCGAGCGGATGCTGACGGCGTCCGGGCGACGCCTCGACGTCAGCAGCCCGTTCGTGGACGCCGCACTGCCGGGCGGGCACCGGTTGCATGTGGTGCTCCAAGGCATCAGCCGCGGCTTCACGGCGATCAACATCCGCAAGTTCGTGCTGCGTGCGCATCGCCTCGACGAGCTCGTGTCGCGCGGCAGCCTCAGTACACGGGCGGCGGCCTTCCTCGACGCCAGTGTGCGGGCCGGGCTGACGGTCATGGTCAGCGGTGCCACGCAGGCCGGCAAGACGACCATGTTGAACTGCCTGGCCGGCGCGATCCCCGGCGGCGAGCGTGTCGTCAGCGCCGAGGAGGTCTACGAGCTCCAGGTGCCGCACCACCCCGACTGGGTCGCTCTCCAGACCCGTCAGGCAGGTCTCGAGGGCACCGGCGAGATCGCCCTGCGCGACCTGGTCAAGGAGTCGCTGCGGATGCGGCCCAACCGCATCATCGTGGGCGAGGTGCGAGGTGCCGAGGCGCTGGACCTCCTGCTCGCGCTGAACTCCGGCCTCGCCGGCATGGGCAGCATCCACGCGAACAGCGCCCGGGAGGCGCTGATGAAACTCTCCACGCTGCCGCTGCTCGCGGGCGAGAACATCAGCTCGTCCTTCGTCGTGCCGACCGTCGCCGCGTCCGTCGACCTGGTCGTCCATCTCGGGCTCGACCGGCAGGGTGTGCGCCGCGTCGACGAGATCGTCGCCGTGCCAGGGCGCGTCGAGCACGACGTCATCGAGGTCGAGCCGCTCTTCATCCGGCGGGGCGCCGAGCTCGCTCGGACGCCCGGCATGGCACCGCGTCCCGAGAGGTTCGAGCGACTCGGCGTCGATGTCCATGCGCTGCTCAACGGGACGACGACACCGGTCGCGACCAGGCATGACGCCGCGCCGGAACCACCCGCCTGGGAGCGAGCAGGCTGATGGGGGTCGTCGTCGGACTCGGTGTGGGACTCGGGCTGGTGCTCGTGTTCTCAGCTTTCGCCGTGCCGCGCGAGGTCGCCGAGACGGGCGTGGGAGCACGCGCTCGCGACCATGGGCGACTCGCCCGGCTGCTCGCCGAGTCCGGTTCGTCGACGTCGAGCCCAGCCGGAGTCGTCGTTGCCGGTGCGGCGTCCGCCCTCGCTGCTGGAGCCGTCGTCCTGGTGCTGACGGCGACGCCGACGATCGCCGCCACCTTCGCTCTCCTGGCCGCAGGTCTCCCGATCGCCGTGCTCGCAGGCCGCGCGCGCCGACGTCGTCGCGAGCTCGCCGAGGTCTGGCCGGACGCCGTCGACAACCTCGCCTCGGCGGTGCGGGCGGGTCTGGCGCTGCCGGAGGCGCTGGCGGGCCTCGCGGATCGCGGGCCCGAGCAGCTGCGCCCGGCGTTCGCCGCCTTCGCTGCCGACTACCAGGCGACCGGGCGCTTCGAGGACTCCCTGGACCGACTCAAGCTGCGCCTCGCCGACGGCGTGGGGGACCGCGTCGTCGAGGGGCTGCGGATCGCGCGGGAGGTCGGCGGGAGCGAGCTGGGCCGGCTCCTGCGCAACCTCTCCGGCTACCTGCGCGACGACCTGCGCACGCGCGCCGAGCTCGAGGCGCGCCAGTCCTGGGCGGTGGCGAGCGCGCGCCTCGCCGTCGCGGCGCCATGGGTGGTGCTGCTGCTGATGTCGGGCCAGCGCGAGGTCGTCGCGCGGTACCAGAGCCCGGCCGGAGCGATCGTGCTCGCCGTCGGCGCGGCGCTCTGTGTCCTCGCCTACCGGACGATGTTGCGGATCGGCCGACTCCCCGAGGAACGGCGGGTGCTGACATGACACCCGCGGCCTGGGGTGCCCTGCTCGGTCTGACGACGAGCGCGGCAGCGTGGCTGGTGGTGGCCCGCGTCGCGGTCATCCGGCGTCCGCCGCTCGCCGATCGTGTCCTGCCCTATGTGCCGGAGCTGCGCGCGTCGCGACCGGCCCCGGCTCTCGGTCAGCCGGGAAGGTCGGCGTGGTGGCGTGGTCGCCTTCAGGTGGCTGGCGGCCTGGTCGAGCGGACGCTCGGGGGCAACCTGTCGATCGACCGTCGCCTCGCGCGTCTCGGCGGCTCGCTGACCCGCGCCGACTTCCGTGTCGAACAGGTGATCTGGGGGCTGTGCGGGGTGGGCGCTGTGGCGGCCCTGGTCGTGCTCCGCTCCGTGGCGACGCCGGTCTCACCGGTGCTGGCCCTGCTGCTGGTCGCGGCATCAGCCGCCACCGGCGTGGTGGCGCGCGACACCTGGCTGACCTCCCAGGTACGGCGGCGCGAGCAGCGCATCGCCGAGGAGCTTCCTGCGCTCGCCGAGCTGATGGCGCTCTCGGTCGCGGCCGGCGAGACGACGGTGGCGGCGCTGGACCGGGTCGTGCGGCGGAGCACGGGTGATCTCGCCCAGGAGCTGGCCGGGGTGCTGGCCGCCGTCCGCACCGGAACGCCGATCACCAGCGCACTCGACGCCCTCGCCCACCGCACCGGGCTGCCCGTGCTCGCGCGCTTCGCCCACGGGCTCGCCGTCGCGGTGGAACGCGGCACGCCGATCACCGACGTCCTGCACGCCCAGGCCGCCGACGTCCGGGAGTCGAGCAGACGCTCCCTGATCGAGTCGGCGGCTCGTCGCGAGGTGCTGATGCTGGTGCCTGTCGTGTTTCTCGTGCTGCCGACCGTCGTGCTCTTCGCGTTGTTACCTTTACCGGGTGAACCAGCAAGGCGCGCGAGCACTCATCTACGTCCGAGTCTCGAAGGACGACACCGGCGAGGGCAAGAGCGTCCAGCGCCAAGAGGAAGACTGCCGAAAGTTGGCAGAACTGCGCGGCTGGAACGTTGTGCGAGTCGAGACGGACAACGCGATCTCCGCCTACGGCAAGGTCGCGCGGCCAGGCTGGTCGGCTGTCCTCGAAGCGATCGAGCGCGGCGAGGTGGACGTGGTGATCGCCTGGCACCTCGACCGCATGACCCGCAACATGCTCGACCTCGAAGAACTGTGCCTGCTCGCTGAGAGCAAGGGTGTCGGAGTCGCGACCGTCTCGGGCGACATCGACCTCACCACCGACGTGGGGCGGATGGTCGCTCGCATCCTCGCCGCCGTTGCTCGCGCCGAGGTGGAGCGGAAGGCCGCGCGCCAGAAGCGCGCGAACCAGCAACGTCGAGCGGAGGGCCGAAATTGGTCGTCCGGCTGGGCGCCGTTCGGCTACGAACTCGACAGAGAGACGGGCCTATTCGTCATCGTTCCCGAGGCCGCGGAACTGGTGCGCCAGGCAGCGAGCGACGTACTCGACGGCAAGGCTCTGCGGGCAGTCGCTCGCGATTGGGCAGCATCGGGCGTCTCGACGCCCCGCAATGCGACGGGAGGCTGGACGCACAACGCTGTTCGGTCGGTGCTGACCAACCCGGTGCATGCGGGCTTCGTGACCTACAAGGGCGAGATCGAAGGCAAGGGCCTATGGGAGCCGATCATCACTGAGGGGGAACACCATCAGCTAACGGCTCTGCTGACCAGTCCTGAGAGGAGTCGTCACGGCGTCCCAAGTCGGCGTGGTCGCCGGCCCCACCACCTACTAACGAACATCATCAAGTGCTCGAAGTGTGCGAAGCCCATGCAAGGCCGCGTGACCAGCGGCAAGCCCTCCTACTCCTGCCCCGACTATCACGTCTCGGTCGGTCGCGAGGATGCTGATGCCCAGGTCCGCGCCGTCCTTGCATTCACTGATCTGGTGATGCTCCACGCAGTGCTCCCCCAGGTGGGGGAGATGGAGAGCGAGGGCGCCGATGCGCTCATGACACAGATCAGCGCCGCGGAGCAACGGCAAGTGAAGATCGCCGAGCGCTGGGCCTCTGGCGCGATTCCAGACCCGGCCTTCGACGCCGCGAACGATGCCTTGAATGTTGAACTGGAGGATCTACGGGCGCGCCTCGCGGAGACAGAAGGCAGTCGGCGCGGTGCTGAGCGCATCCGCGAGCTATCACGCGCACACTTCGACTCTCTCGACCTCGACGGGCAGCGGACCGTGTTGGAGTCGATCCTCGACATCACTGCCCACGTGCGGGACAAGTCAGTGCGCAGTGCCCCGCTCGATCAGGTCATCTCGATCTTCGCCACCCAGGCTGACGGCAAGCCGGTCCGGCTCTACGGCGAGCATCCCGACGCCCGCCAGAGGGAGATCGAGTTGCGCACGGCTTGGAACGCCGAGCAGGCCGAAAACGAGCCCTACCGATTCCGTCACCTCAGGTCGCTCAACTCGGACTAACCTCAATCCCGTGGAGCAGTACAACGCAACAGTTACCCGCGACGGCGCCTTATGGCTGATCGAGGTCGAGGGCATCGGAGCCACTCAGGCAGAAACCTGGGACGAGATTCCAGTTATGGCCGCCGACGTCATCGCCGCTATGACTGACGAGCCCGCCGACTCGTTCGACCTACTTGTGACCCTCCACGGCGCCCTGCCTGTCTGACGGTGCGCCTCGTAGGAGGCCCAGGGAGCCCTTCTCCGCGCCTCGCAGGCGTTCGCCGGGGGATTGATCCAATCGGGACTCAGAGGCCGTTAGATCGCAGATTACGAAGTAATCGAATCTTTACCGACTTCGATGTTGTAGAACATGCCTCTCGCTCGGACTATACCTAGTAGAGGTACGGGCAACTGTGACGAGATCGTTGCCTGATCTGATCCTATAAAACAGGCGTCTCGCTCGGACTATACCTAGTAGAGGTAGTCGTAGCAGTGTGACCAAATCGTCACGCCGGTCATGGAATATTTCTGGCCGGTCGCTCGGACTATAGAAGTAGACGCGGACGATACTCCAAGCTCGTTGGCGTCTCTCAGGGGTCGAGGTTGATCCCGTCGGGTGGCAGGTGCTCCGTCTCTGTTCGATGCGCCCTTTCTGTGGTGGCGCTCCAGAGGCGGGGCACTTGCCTTTAGCTCGTATTGCAACCCAAGCGATCAAGATCCCGAGAGGGGGTGAATCGCATGTCCACATATCTGGATAGCGCGCAGGTCGCCGAGATCGCTGGCATTTCGCCAGCGGCCCTCCGCTCACGCCGGCTCCGCGACCACGTACACCCCAGAACGATCAAGTTGGGCGGAGTCGTCGTGTACCCGTCCATCGCCGAGGTTCTCGCCTGGGTCGACACCTGGCAGGACGGTCGACGCGCTGGCTCGGTCTAGTCCGACCAGGCGGCTTTGTCGGGCGACTCCCGCATAATTCTCACTACGCCATCCCGCCGACGCTGCCGCCTACCGACCGAAGCACGGGCGCCGTCGAGCGGCCTGAGCCGGCGGAGTTACCCGGTGCGCTGACGTAGATTTCTCCCTCGAATTTCCCAACCGATTGGAAGCCCATTGCAAGAGCCCCATCCCGCCGACGCGATCACCCACCGACCGAAGTGGTTGGACGACGATCGTCCAACTGTCATTCAACTCCGCGAATGCGTTGCGCAACTGCGCCAATTGAAGCACTACATGATCGACCGCCACGAGATCGACATTCTCGATCGAATGAGCCACCTCCTCCGCGGAAACATCCAGTGAGTTCCTTCACCCCGCTCGCCTCCGTACTCACCGAGTCCTACGAGGACGCCTTCCTGATCGAGGATCTCGTCACCTCTCGGGCGACGTACCTCACAGGGGAACCCAAGGCGGGCAAGTCACTCCTGACCGCCGGGATCATCCGCGCCCTGGTGGAAGGCCATGCCGACTTCCTCGGGCAGCGCATCCATCGGCGAGTGGACTCGGTGCTCTACCTGTTCACCGACGACGGCGCCGACTCCGAGTTGAAGGATCGACTGGCCGGCACGGAGGCATTGGAGGCGGTCACGGTGCGCGAGTTCCACAACGCCTCGGAAGGCGACTGGAGCGACGTGCGGGCCTACTTGGCCGAGAACCCCGTGGGTCTGGTCGTGGTGGACACCATGCTTGGGACGTTGGCGCCGTCGAGCGACATCGCCTCCTCGTCGGCTGCGTCTCAGTTCGTCTCAGACGTCCGTCAGCTGACGCAGGCGGGTGTCCCGGTCCTTGTGGTCACCCACACTCCCAAGGGGCCGGGAGAGGGCCTCTCTGTGGCCTCCTCGGTGATCGGAGGGCGTGCTCTCGCGGCTGGTGCTCGTGGAGTGATCGCACTACGTCGGAGCATTCGAGACGGCATCACCGTAGAAACGGCCATCAATCGCGCTCGCCGAAACCTCAGGTTCAAGGTCGAGGTGTCGTCAGAGCCAGGATCGGCGGTGCCTCGGTGGCGTCGGAGTGAGGTGGCCGAGACGTCGCCCAGGGTGCGCGTCGACTGGAAGGCAGACCTCGCCGAGCGCGTCGTAAACGAGCAGCCCACGGCGACGACGTTCGCCCAACTCGGCGCCCTCTACGCGGCGGAGGTCGGCAAGCAGGAGGGGACAATCAGGAGGGGCCTGTCGGCCCTGGTGAGGTACGAGGGCGGCACGTGGCGCCGGGTGACGGAGACCCTCCGAGCAGTCGCCTGATGGGTGTCATGTCACGCGGCGCCCTTAGTAATTACTACTGACAACACCTCAAATACGCGGGGGCGTTACGCACCCCCCGCACCCCCCGCGGTGCTTCTAGGTGGCGAGAAATACCCGAGCCTGACGGCTCGGAAGATCGCTCACTAGTACACCGCTAACGACGTTGCGACCTCGCTCGCCGGGGGCCTCCGGCCCCGGCTGATCTGGCACGCCCTCTACCGGCTTGCCCTTTCTCGCCATCGACGTCAGTTCACGGTCGGGCCGGAGGCCCGACACACCCGCTCGCCAGTTACGAGAACGGAGACTCGCTTGCCCTACCAGTACCCGCCGCCCCTGGCGGAGCCCGAGGCGATGTGGCGGCATCTGCTGCCACTCGCACCCGGCGAGCCACGCCGACGACGCCGCGACGCCAGCGACATCGCAGTCGGCACTCATCACACGTTCATCACCGAGACGGCACCCGTGCGACGTACCCGACGACAACCAACCACCACCAAGGAGATCAATGTCCAACACAAAGAAGCCCAAGGCCGGCAAGGCGGGCGCAGGCAAGCTCGTAATCACGGACGACACCACCACCGAGCTGGGTGACGCCGAGTCGGAAATCTTCGACGCCGCCATGCGGCTGACGTTCGCGCAGGCCGCGGGCGTCGCGGTTCTGATTGACCTCAACGACACCCAGACGCTCGCCGTTCAACAACTCGTGCTCGACGCACTTCGCAATGGGATCAACTGTGCGTCAGAAGTGTTCGAGCTGCGCACCAAGGACTTGGTAGTCGCAGCGATCGCCGAGTCCAACCCCAACGCTGCCTGACCTCCACCAGCCCGGACCCCGACCAACCCCGAATGAAGGATCAACCCACCTTGACGAAGTACCAAACCAAGCTTCACGCCGCCGAAGCGAAGCGCCTTGTGGCAGCGATTGAGAACCACCACCTCGTAGCCGAGTGCTGGGATCGCAACGCCGCAGCCGCCGAGGCCAAGGCGGCAGCCGAGAAGGCTGTCGCCGACATCGAGGCCGGATGGAAGCGGGGCGCCGACGTCGAGCCCGCTGTACACGCGGAAGCGGTCTCCGCCCACGCTCAGGCCTCCGCGATCCGCGACGCCGCCCGAGCCGCCTTCAAGGCTGCCGTCGAGCAGACACGCAACGTCGACAAGCGGGTAGCCGAGGCTGTCGCCGAGACGATCAAGCCCCTGCTCCCTGGCGTCACGGTGCTCGCCACCTTCGCCGACATCGAAGAGGCCCCAGCGGCGAACGAGCGGCCCGTGGTGATCGTGCGCCAGGTGAAGGAGTCCAAGACGGACGCGACCACGGGCGAGCTGATCGCAGAGGTTCACCTGGAGCAGTTCGTGCCGACCATCTACGCCGATGCTCCGGTGCTCAACATCGAACTCCTCGACGCCATCTCAACCTCGCGGACGACTGTGATCCACACGACAAGCGACAAGCATTCGCGCCCCGTACCTGGCGGGGTCGGCCAGTATCGACTTCGCGTCAAGGTGAGCACGTTGCCCGTCGACACGCTGCCCTTCATCGCGACCGTCCAAGACGACGTGCACACGCTCTCGGCGATCGGATGTCGCCTGGCGACTGCTCTCGCGTCGACCACCCTCGTGCCCGAGGAGGGCTCAGACTGGGCTTGGTTGAACGACAACGTCTCGAACTCGCCCAGCCAGCGCGGGGGAGTGTTCTCTAGCCGGCGCTCGTGGCAGTCGGTCCCGTTCGACTCGCTCTCGCACACCGTGGAGCACGTCGGCACCGAAACGATCGTGTCGGTGTCCGGCAGCATGGAGGTGCGCGGGCAGGCGCTCAAGGGACCGGAGAGGCTGGCCGGCCTACAGGCGGCTTGTGCCCCCGAGGTCGGCACGCTCGTCGCGGGCCTGGGCGTCGTGGAGTCGGTGACCGTCGAGCGTGACCCGAACTTCGTCCCGCCAGAGAAGCACCCCGGCGCGACCGGCTACATCTGGCGCGCGGTTCTCAAGTCGACCCGATTCGCACCGTCGACCGCGGTGCAGGCCGCTATCGAGACGCGAGCCGCCTGACAGCCCCGTAGACGCGAGAAGGGCGCCCCGGAGTCCGCAGACTTCATCGGGGCGCCCTCTGGCGTTTCAGGCGGCTCGCTGAGCCCCTGGGGCCATCGCGAACACGTGCCAGCCGACCTGATCGGCTCGGTAGATCGCGGTGTTGATCTCGTCGTCGAGCTCGACGTCATGCAGGGCAAGGAACGCCGCAACGGCCTCGAAGTCAACAGCGCTTCGCTGCCAGTCGTTCGCGGACACCCACACGGCCCCATCGGCATCGCAACCACCACGAGCGCAGCCCTCATCGGCTCCGCCGCAACCCTTGTTGTCGAGCACGTACTGCATGTCTTCCCCCGGTCGTCTGTCGCGGCACCGTGCCAGCGATTCGAGACCGATTTCTACTGGCTGGAAATGGACCCGCGCAAGCGAATCGGGAAACTCGGCTGAACTAATTTTCGACATATTACTAGACACAATACTAGGCGCAATCACGGGAGCACCTCCGGATTCCCTCGCTCTAGTAATCTGAAACCAGGAGAACGGCCTGTCTCTCGATCCAGTGGGCGAATTTCGACCCTGTAACTGTGGCAACTTCTCGCCTGCTTAGACGTAGCGGTGTCCCTCGACTTTCTAAAGGGGTCATACCCCCAGGGGTCTCTACGCCTAGCGCCGCACCTTCGGAGGGCGCTGTCTGCGCTTCTCCGGTGCCCTTCTCGCGGCCTATCGCACACTCGACGCGCCATCTATCCGGCGCGTTCTCTAAGGCTCTCAGATCCGCTCTGAGGGCCTTCTGTCATTTCAACTACTCACACTGAAAGGAGGCAACTCATATGAGTGATTCTCCTAATGCACAGGTGGTTGGTCGCATCGCTATCAAAGTGATGCCCGATACATCTGACTTCCGCCGTCAGCTCAAGGCTGATCTGTCGAAGATCGAGAAGTCGGCTCGCCTCGACATCAAGGCTCAGCTCGACGCTTCCGCCTTCGAGCGGCAGGCGCGAGATTCGGCCCGTGACTCGAAGCGCTCGATGGAGCGCACGTTGGACGACGTACGCGCCGAGATCCACACCGACGTCAACGCGGCGTCGCGTGCGGCTTCGCAGGCCAACCTCACGAGGCTCACCCGCACTCGCGTGGTCGAGATCCTTCCCCGCGTCAACGAGGTCGCAGCCGCGAAGGCAGCCGCGACCCTCGCGGCGCTCTCGGGCACTCGCGCCCTGTCGACGGCGTTCGGCGACTTCGCCGACCTGATCGGCAACCTCGACAAGTCGCTGCCGAAGATCGCCGGCCTGTCGCTTGGCATCGCTGACCTGACGACCGGCCTTCTGGCCGGCACGAGCAACGCGCTGGCCTACTCGGCATCGCTTGCTCAGATCGGCGGAACAGCTCTGGCGCTCCCCGGGATCTTGGGCGGCGTCGCCATCGGCATCGGATCGACTGTCGCAGTCCTCAAGGACTTCAACGAGGTCATCCCCGAGGCCAGCAAGGCGCTCTCTCGTCTACAGGATCAGATGTCTGCGCGCTTCTGGGCGCAGGCTGAGGCACCGATTCGCGGGCTCTCTGTTCTCTTCCCTGAGATCCGTCGCAACCTGCTCTCGACGTCTGACGCGCTCGGCGACTTCTTCGGCAATCTGGCTGGGTCTGCTGTTCGGCAACTCGCGGGCCAGTTCGATGCGATGTTCGCGGATCTCATCAAGAGCATCCGCATCGCAGCGCAGAGCACTGATGCCTATGTCGACATCATTAAGAGGCTCGGCACGGTCGGCGCTTCCATGCTCCCCGATCTCGCTACTTGGGTGGCCGAGGTTGCCGAGGGGTTCAGCGAATGGCTGGGCAGGAAGGGAACTGCTGGCCTTCGGGCCTACGTAACCGATGGCGTTGCCGCTCTACAGGATCTCGGCAACGTCCTCCGCTACACCGGCAGTTCCCTGGCTGGCCTCGCTCGTGCTGCCGAGGCCGCAGGCGGCGGGTCTCTCAAGACCCTCGCGAACTCGCTCAAATCCGTCTCGGACGAGATCAACTCTCCGGCGTTCCAGCGCGACCTGACGGGCGTGTTCCGCTCGGCCCACGAGGCGATGCAGGCCATCACCTCAACCTCTGGGCCGGCCTTCCGCTCGCTGATCAGATCGCTCGCCGATCTGCTGACCACGGTGCTGCCCCAGGCGGGCGCCACCACAGGTGCGGCGCTTCGCGATCTGTTCTCGGCGATCGATCAGCCGGCGGTCACCAGCGCTCTGGTGTACGCCTTCGATCAGCTCGACGTCGCGATCGGCAACATCACCCCGGCGTTGCCGTCGATGGGCAAGGCCCTGGCCGCGATCGCGGTCACTGTGGCCGATCTCGGTGCAGGTGTCTCGTCGGCTCTTGGGCCGGCGCTCGACTTCGTGTCTGAGGCTTTGGTCGACCTGTCGGCGGATCTCCGTCCGCTGATCGGGTCGCTTACCGATCTGGTCTCGACGCTGGTCTCTGGGGCTGGCCCGGTGCTGGTCTCCACGGCTGGCCTGCTGGGCAACATCGCTGGGTCGATCACGCCCGTGGTGGATGGCCTCAATGCCACCGCAGAGGCCCTAGGAGCCGTCCTAGGCCCCGCACAGGGCGCAGCCGCCGCATTGGGCGGCATCGCAGTTGTGGCGGGCGGAGCGGCCTTCCTAGGCACCGCTTTGCGAGGGAAGATCCTCGCCGCCTCGTCGGGCATGGCCTCGCTCGCAGCCTCCAGTCGTATCGCCGAGCAGGCGATGTTCCGCACGGCTCTGGCTACCGAGCGGGCTGCCCTTCGGATCACCCCGCTTCGAGCCGGCCTCGCCGGCATCGGACTGGCTTCGGCAACCATGGCCGACAAGGTTGGTCTGTCGAACACCGCCATCGGTGCGTCGATCGGCCTGCTCGGTGGCCCCTGGGGTGTCGCGATCGGCGCAGCAGCCGGCTACGTAGCCGACCTGACGGTCGCCACCAACGCGGGCGGCAGGTCGCTGGAGGAGTACACACGCGCGCTTCGCAACGGCGTCGCCGCGTTCTCGTTCGCCGAGTACACCGCGGGCATCAAGGGCATGGAGCAGTCCCTCCTGAACCTTGAGGGCACCCTGTCTCGTGCTCAGCTCGCGGCGCCGTACTTCGATCAGCAGCGCGACGCGATCACCGGAGCGAACGCGAGCCTGACGGTCTACGCCCAGGCCTTCACCTCCCTGGGCAACGCGCTCGGCGTCGCAGTGCCCGAGTTCGACGGCTCCGCCGCGAGCATCCGCGCTCTCGATGCGGCAGTGGCTCAGATGCTCCCCGCGCTCGATCTGGCGGGCGTATCGGTCACTCAGCTCGCGATGGCCCAGCGCATCGCCAACGGCGACGCTGGCCTGCTCTCTGGTGCGTTCGCCTCTCAGAAGCCGCCGCTCGATTCCCTCATCGGCTCGATCCAGAAGGCCGCGGGTGTCCAGCGTGACGAGGCGGCTGCCGTCCGTGATGCCATCGCAGCACGGCAGGAGTACACCAACGCCGCGCTGAGCGCGTTCTCGGCTACGACCCGATGGGGTCAGGCCGTCGCGGATGCGAACCGTCACCTCAAGGACACCCGCAAGGGCATCAGCGAGAACACCGCGTCCGGTCGCGCCAACCGCCAGGTGATCGACGCGCTTGCCCAGGCGTGGAACGCAGGCGGCGAGCAGGTGCGCAACACCCAGGGTCGATACAAGTCGGCCCGCGAGGAGTTCATCCGCGTCACCGCTGCCCTGACGGGCAGCAAGCGCGAAGCCCGAGCATTGGCCGACGACCTCTTGGTCGTGCCCGATCGGATGGCCTCCGCTGGTGAAGGTGCTCGTCGTCTACGGAAGAACCTTGAGGATCTCGACCGAACGAAGGTCGAAATGCCCAACGTCGAGCGAGGAGTCACCACCTCGATCCGCGTTGCCGAGAACAAAGCGTTCCAAGGTTCCAAGGCGATCAAGGAGAACATCGAGCGCGAGATCAAACGTGCTCGTGCTGATCTCTCTCAGTTGCAGGCGTCGATCCGCAACGCGATCAACCAGGCCAAGAGCATCGCCACCTCTGGCGGTCGCCAGGTCGGCGCGAACCTCAAGGCCGGGATTATCGCTGGCTTCGCTGGCACCGCTGCCGCACTGGCTACCCAGGCCGCTGGCGCCGTCCGTGCTGCCATCGCTGCCGCCAAGGCGGCGGGCGCCATCCGTTCTCCGTCTCGCAAGATGATGGAGGTCGGTGGCTACCTCGCTGACGGTCTCGTGGTCGGCATGCGCCGCAAGGCGGGTGACGTCAAGAAGGCCGCAGGCGGAGTGGTCAAGGGTGCTGTCAACGAGGGCATCACCAAGATCTACGGCGTCTCAGACGGCATCGCCCGCGCCATCGGCAAGGCGATCGACGAGGCTCGCGGCAAGGTCCGCAAGAAGCCCATCAAGACCGACGTCCAGGTCAACTTCGGTAACCCGATCAAGGCCGGCGTCCTCTTCGTTGGCGGGCTCCAGCAGTACCTCAAGGCGATCACCGACAAGGTGGGCGTCGAGGGCGTCAAGCTGATCCGCAACTTCGAGGACCGGCTCAACCGCTACCGCGATCTCGTCAAGGAGCGGATGAAGCAGGTCGGCGACGCAGCCGACGCCGCGCTCGTCAAGCAGCGCAAGGGCATCACCGAGCTCTCCAATCGCTACACCAAGTTGGTCTCCGAGCTGGAGCGGGTACGCAACAAGTACAAGCAGCTCCAGCAGGAGGCGCGCGACTACGCCAATCAGGTGCGCGATGCAGTGATCGCGTCGGCCAACCCGACGCAGATCCAGTTGGAAGAGGGCCAGAAGCTCGACTTCTCGGTCATCGAGTCCAACATGAGCAAGGCGCGCGACGAGGCGCTGGAGTTCGCCGCAGTGGTCAAGAGCCTCGCGGCGGCAGGTCTGAACAAGGACTTGCTCCAGCAGATCGTCGATGCAGGTCCGACCGCTGGCCTTGAGACCGCTCGGCAAATCTTCCTGGCGGGCAAGGAGGGCATCAAGTCCCTCAACGCTATCCAGAAGGACTTGGAGATCGCGGGCAAGGATCTCGGCAAGACGGCTGCCATCTCCGTCTTCGGTGCCTCGATCATCGAGACCGGCAGGCAGCTCTCCTCGCTTGAGACCCAGTTCAACAAGCTCAAGCCGAAGCTGGAGAAGTCGCTCACCAAGCTGATGAACGGCCTCATCGCTGTCATCAAGGCGAAGAACAAGGAGCTCAAGGCAGAGCTCGCCAAGGCTGAGGCGACTGCTAACAGCAAGTCGGGCTCGGTCTCGTCGGCTTCGACCACGAAGACCGCAGCGGCCCGCGTCGCATCTGCCGGTGGTGGTCAAGTGATCGCTGGCCCGACGCTGATCTACAACGCGTCGGGTGGCGCGAGCCTCACCGCCGAGGAGCAACTGTTCACGGCTGCCGATCGTGGACGTCTGTTGCTGACCGCATAGGCCGAGGGTTGCCCCCGTCTCACCTGTGGTGGATGGGGCGGGGGCCTCACCCCTAGCGCCAGGCGCGAAGCAGTTGCGCGAGCGCGCGGATCACCTCCGCCCGCCTAGCGGGCTCAACGCCTCGTAGTGCGATGGTGGCGAGGGCGAACTTGAACAGGGCGAGCGCGACGATCGTGGAGGCCGCGCTGATCGCGATGAACTCGGACATCTCGAACTTCCTGACGCTGACTGCAATGCGGAACCGGAGGCCGCAAACGTCGGGTTGGAAGTCCGGCGTCGCCTCTGGGTTCGGCATCTCCCGACCGGGCGTCAGACCAGCAATTCGGAGGAGCCGTAACGCCAACGACTGTAGCGCGTGAAGGGCGGGCAACTGGCGGGTAGCTCGGTGTGTCGAGCCCGTCTAGGTAGGCAATTAAGAAGCAGGAGAGCCCCCCTTGCCTGTAGTGGGTGGTGCGGGGGCCTCTCGGCGTCTAAGGGGTAGCGAGGCGGAAGGCCCCGTCGTTGACCATCATCACAATCGCGATGGCGCATTGGACGATCGCCCGCGCGTCGGGGACCCCGTGGTTGTCGCCCTCGCCATCCGCATGCCGACCGCGCTGGCCGTGGGCGATGGTCCGGGCCAATTGCATGACAGTTTCGCTGCCATCGAGTTCCGCGAATCGCGGTCCACTTCGGAACTGCGATGGTCGCGCCTCGGTCACCGCCATCTCCCACTTGGTGGGGTTGTCCTCGTAGGTCCGGATGATCTTGTGTAGGCCCGCCGCTGAGTCCTGAGGACAGATCACCGGACGCAAGGCCGCCTCAGCCGCCTGGAAGGCCGCGTGCGCCGCAACATCGGGCTCGGGCGTAATGCCGTAGGCGGCATTCCACGCGCGCGTGAGACAGGTGCTAACGGTGGGGGAGACCTCCGAGACTGCTCTTTCAATGCTTTCGCGTGACGCAGGGTCGACCCGGTGTTCCAGCCAGCGTCCATCGGCGCGTACCCGATACGCCGACCGACCCCGACGAAGAATTGTCTCAAGTGATGTCCGGCCATTCGGGTCGAACTCGCGCAGCGTCAGCGAAATCGTTTCCAGCATTAGGTTTGAGTCAGCCCGACATTGGTGGATCAACTTCGAAAGGGCCATGCTCCGCCAGTCGATCGAGGGTTCGCGGGCCGTGATTCTCAGAAGGTTCAGGATGGCCCGCACCCGGTATCCCTTCGTGCCACTCCCCGGCATCAGGAGAACGGTTGTCAGCCAATCCTCTAGTTCGCCGAGGAGATGCGTCGGCACGTCGTCGTAGTGCATCTCAAGCTCGACTTGCTGCTCAAAGTCATCGGGGTCCCAGGCCACGCTCATAGACGGTAGTCGTTCGGACCGACACGCACGGTGCGCTGCCGGTAATAGACAGAAGGTATTCGCGTTCTTCCCCGGTGCTGTCGGGCTCTCCCTCACCGCTCCCTGATGACCCCTGTGGTCGACGAAAGGAACACCGATGAATCTGACTCGCCTCTACGCCACGGCGCTGACGGTGCTCGTCGCGCCACCCCGTCGTCGCGACGAACGTGGCGACGTCCCGGGGTGGGTGCTCGTCACGTTGATGAGCGTCGTCCTGATCGGCGCGATCACCGCCGTCGCGGAGCCGCAGTTGAAGAGCATGGTGCGCAACGCCCTCAACTCGGTGCGATGACGAGAGTCGGGCGTCGAGCCCGACACCGCGGTGACCGCGGTGCCGCGGTCGTCGACGTCGTCCTGGTGCTGGTCGTGCTCGTACCGCTGGTGCTCGGCGTCCTCCAGGTGGCGCTGGTGATGCACGTGCGCAACACCATGGCCTCGGCGGGCGCCGAGGGGGCGCGCTACGCCGCAGCTCTGGGCCGCACCCCCGCCGACGGCGTCGCCCGCACCCGCGTCGAGATCGACCAGGCGGTCAGCGCGCGCTACGCCGACGACATCGACGTCCGCGTCGTCAGCCTGGGCGGCGTGCCCACCGTGCGGGTCGTCGTCCGGGCGCAGGTGCCGGCGCTCGGCCTCGGTGGACCTGCCGTCGACGTCGAGGCCGTCGGGCACGCCTTGCTGGAGAGGCCGTGACGGCCATGTCACGAGCGAGCCGGCGCTTCCGTGACGAGCGGGGCAGCGCCCTCCTCGAGCTGGTGGCGGTGGGCTTCGTGCTGATCCTGCCGCTGCTGTGGCTCGTGGTGGCGATCTTCGAGGTGCAGGGTGGTTCGTTCGGCACGACCACGGCGGCACGGTCGGCTGCCCGTGCCTATGCGCTCGCCCCCGACGATCCGTCCGGACGACGCGCAGCGCTCGCCGCCGCCCGGCAGGCGCTGCGCGACCAGGGCCGCGACGAGGCGGTGCGGGTACGGGTGACGTGCCGGCCCTTCCCGGGCGACTGCCACCGCGGGACGTCGGTCGTCACCGTGCGCGTGGAGACACGCGTGGTGCTGCCCCTGATGCCCGACGTGCTCGGCTCGAGTCGCCCGAGCTTCGCCCTCGACGCCACCCACACGGTGCCGATCGGGCAGTACGTGGAGGGGCCGTGACGCCGCGCGTGCGCAGGCGGCGACGCGAGCGCGGCAGCGCGATCCCGCTGATCCTCGGCTTCGTGCTCCTCCTCGCGATGACCGTGGGCGTCGCCGTGGACGCGAGCGCGGCCTTCCTCCAACGCCAGGGCCTGGCGAGCCTCGCCGACGCCGCCGCGCTGCACGGTGCCGATGCGGGCGCGCAGGGCCGCGAGCTCTACACCACCCGGCTCGGACGGCGCCCGCTCGCGCTGAGCGCCGACGTCGCGCGCACCGGCGTCCGCGACTACCTGGCCCGGTCGGGTGCGTCGCGGGAGTACCCCGGGCTGAGGGTCGCGGTGCGCGTCATCGACGACGAGGTGGTGGTCGAGCTGACCGCGCCGCTCGACCTGCCGATCCCCGTGCCGGGTGCGCCGTCCGCGCCGCGGGTGAGCGCCACGAGCTCGGCCCTCGTCGACCCCGAGTGAGACATCACGCGGAGAGGGCAGAAATGACCGATCGGCCCATGCGCGGTCACCGCCGCCGACCTAGCCTCGAGGCGTGCACCGTGTCTTCGGATTGGTCCTGGTCGCAGGCTTGGCGACGAGCCTGATGCTGCACGTCGGCGAGCCTCAGCAGGAGGAGAGGGATTCGGCGGCGACGCTCAGCGCCGCCCCGTCGGCGCCCGCGCGCTACAAGACCGACGTCCTGAAGGTGACGAACCGCAAGCGGGGCGCGGGCGATCTCCGCGCGCTGCGTGCGAACCAGTGCCTGGCGAAGGCGGCGCAACGGCAGGCGCAGGCCATGGCCGACCAGCGGCGGATGTACCACCAGGACCTGGGCCCGGTGCTCAGCCGGTGCGGCATGCGGATGGTCGGGGAGAACGTCGCCTACGGATACGGCAGCGGCAAGGCCGTCGTCGATGCCTGGATGCGCTCGCCGGACCACCGCGCGAACATCATGCGGGGCGGCTTCCGGCTGCTCGGCGTCGGAGCGGTGCGTTCGCGCGGCACGTGGTGGGTGGCCCAGGTCTTCGGCACCCGCGCGTGAGGATGCCGCGGAGCCCATCGCGCCGCGACTTCGGCCGAGTGCGGCCCGCGCAGTAGCCTGCGCTGTGTGGCAGGCCCCGAGTACGACACCGAGATCAAGCAGCTTCAGTCGACGATGAAGACCATCGGCCAGGTGCTCGACCTGGACGCGATGCGCGCCGAGATCGACGACCTCGGTGTCCAGGTCGCCGCACCCGACCTCTGGGACGACCAGGACAACGCCACCCGCGTCACCGGCCGGCTCTCGCTGCTGCAGGGCCAGGTCGAGCGGTTCGAGGAGCTACTCAGCCGCATCGACGACCTCGGCGTCCTCGTCGAGCTCGCGCAGGAGGAGGGCGACGCCGACACCCTCGCCGAGGCCGACCGCGAGCTCGGCGCGCTCAAGAAGTCCGTCGAGGCGCTCGAGGTGCGCACGCTGCTCAACGGCGAGTACGACGCCCGCGAGGCGATCGTGACGATCCGCTCCGGCGCCGGTGGCGTCGACGCCGCCGACTTCGCCGAGATGCTGATGCGGATGTACACGCGGTGGGCCGAGCGCAACAAGTTCCCCGTCGAGGTCTTCGACGTCTCCTACGCCGAGGAGGCGGGCATCAAGTCGGCCGAGTTCGCCATCCACGCGCCCTACGCCTACGGCACGCTCTCGGTCGAGGTCGGCACCCACCGTCTGGTGCGGATCAGCCCGTTCGACAACCAAGGCCGTCGCCAGACCTCCTTCGCCGCCGTCGAGGTGGTGCCGCAGCTGGAGCAGACCGACGAGATCGAGATCGACGAGAACGAGATCCGCACCGACGTCTTCCGCTCCGGCGGCCCGGGCGGGCAGTCGGTCAACACCACCGACTCCGCGGTGCGCCTGACCCACCTCCCCACCGGCATCGTCGTCAGCTGCCAGAACGAGAAGAGCCAGCTGCAGAACAAGGCGGCGGCGATGATCGTGCTCAAGGCCAAGCTGCTGGCGAAGAAGAAGGCCGAGGAGGCCGCGCTCAAGAAGGACCTCAAGGGCGACGTCGCCGCCAGCTGGGGCGACCAGATGCGCAACTACGTGCTCAACCCGTACCAGATCGTCAAGGACCTGCGCACCGGCTACGAGACCGGCAACCCGCAGCCCGTGTTCGACGGCGAGATCGACGACTTCCTCGAGGCCGGCATCCGCTGGCGCCGCGGCAGCGAGAAGGCCGACGCGAACTGAGGTTGACCCGTCTTGAGATAGAGACGGGTCAACGCCCGGAACGAGGTTGACCCGTCTTGAGATAGAGACGGGTCAACGCCCGGAACGAGGTTGACCCGTCTTCACGTAGAGACGGGTCAACGCGAGGGTGGGGTCGCCGCGACGAGCACGGCCCCGCACCACCGCTCGGCGGCGGTGATCACCGGAGCGACGTCGCCACGGCGGTTGAGCGAGCACACCAGCCAGGCGTCGCCGAACAGGCCGCGGAAGGTGACCTGAGGTCCCTTGCCGGTGCGACAGGTCAGGGCGAGGCTGGGGGAGCCGAACGCCGGAGCGCCGTCGATGGGCCGGCACGTGGCGCCCGCGCGTGCGGTCTCGATCAACTGCTCGGCCCGCGCCGGCGTCACCGGCGGTGCGAACACCCACGCACGGGCCGTGGCGCCCTTGCGGTCCCAGCGGCACCCGAACTCGTGGGCGATGTCGGTGACCTTCGGCGTGATGCGGGCCAGCTCCCCGTCGTCGTAGGCGACGGCGTCGGTGGCGTCGCCGCCCAGCGCCTCGACCACCGCCGTCTCGGCGACCTCGGCACAGAACCCGGCCCGGGCGACGGGCATCGTCGCGGTGTCCAGGTCGGGCAGCGGGGGAGCGGTCACCGGCGCGCTCGGCTCGTCGACGTCGTCCGCGGATCGCAGCGCCGTCCCCGCGACGACGGCGAGCGCGGTGAGGAGCACCGCGACGACGCCGAGCGTGATCGACGTCGCAACACGGGGCACGCCGACACGATACGGAGGTCGGGTGTGCGTCGTGCCGTAACGTCCCCGAGGTGATCCGCTTCGAGAAGGTGACCAAGTCCTACCCCGGTCCGGGCCGCGCGGCCCTGGAGTCGGTGTCGATCAACGTCGACAAGGGCGAGTTCGTCTTCCTGGTGGGTCCGTCGGGCTCGGGCAAGTCGACGGCGTTGCGGCTCGTGCTGCGCGAGATGCGGCCCACCGGCGGCAAGGTCTTCGTCGCGGGCAAGGAGATCAATCGGCTCGCCACGTGGAAGGTGCCGCGGCTGCGCCGCCAGATCGGCACGGTCTTCCAGGACTACCGGCTGCTGCCCACCAAGACGGTGTCCGAGAACGTCGCGTTCGCGCTCCAGGTGATCGGGGCGTCGTCGAAGGAGATCCGCACCGCGGTGCCCGAGACGCTGGAGCTCGTCGGTCTGGCCGACAAGAGCGCGCGGATGCCCGAGGAGCTCTCCGGTGGCGAGCAGCAGCGGGTCGCGATCGCTCGCGCGATGGTGAACAAGCCGATGATCCTGATCGCCGACGAGCCCACCGGCAACCTCGACCCCGCGACGTCCGCGGGGATCATGGGGCTGCTCGACCAGATCAACACGGCCGGCACCACGGTGCTGATGGCCACCCACGACTACGGCGTGGTCGACCAGATGCGCAAGCGCGTCGTCGAGCTCGCCGAGGGGCGCGTCGTCCGCGACGAGGCGACCGGCGTCTACGGCTTCCAGCACTGACGAGGATCTCGACAACCATGCAGATGCGCCATGTCTCCACCAACCTGCGCCAGGGGCTTCGCCGCAACCTGTCGATGCACGTCGCGGTGGTGCTCACCCTGTTCGTCTCCCTCAGCCTGGCCGGCATGGGGGTGCTGCTCAGCAAGGAGGCCAACCTGATCACCCGCGCGCTCGGCAACGAGCTGCAGGTGCAGGTCAACCTCTGCGTGCGCGACTACCCCGGCAACCCCTCGTGCGTCGGTGAGGTCACCGACGAGCAGAAGCGCGAGATCGTGCGCCAGATCGAGGCGAGCCCGGAGGTCGACAGCTTCTACTTCGAGTCCAAGGAGGAGGGCTTCGAGCGGCTCAAGGTCCTGCTGGGCTCGGAGCAGTTCGAGGGCACGACGCCGTTGGTGACGGTCAAGGACATCCCCGAGGCCATCTGGATCACGCTGAAGGATCCCGACGAGTCCTCCGGCATCGTCGAGGCCCTGCAGTACCTCGACGGCGTCGGCAACATCCAGAACGCCCGTGAGCTGATCGGGCCGATCTCGAGCATGATCGACGGTCTGACCTACGCGACCTGGGCACTCGCCGCCGTGCTGCTGGCCGCGGCGATCCTGCTGGTCGCCAACACGATCCGCCTCGCAGCGCTCGCACGCCGCAAGGAGATCGAGATCATGCGTCTGGTGGGCGCCTCGCGGATCTTCATCGCCCTGCCCTTCCTGCTCGAGGCGCTGGTCAACGCCGCGATCGGCGTGGCGCTGACCGGCGGGGTGCTCGCCGCGTTCACCAAGTTCGGCATCATCGACGGCCTCGACGCCCAGTTCGACGCGCTGCCGTTCATCGGCTGGCCCGAGTACTGGGAGACGCTGCTGCTCGTGGCCGTCGCCGGGCCGGTGCTCACGTTGGTTCCGACACTCCTGCTGACGCGCAAATACCTCAGACTCTGACCGCGCTGCCGTACCGTCGAGGCGTCCACTTCCCCGGACAACTTCCCCGAACGCCGAAGGCTGACCTGTGCGCTACTTCCCCAGCGCGAAGCGCCAGCACCTGGTGGCCAGTGTGGTCGCCGTGGTGTCGCTGGCAGCACTCGCCAACCCGCTCGCCCATGCCGACGAGGACGACCGGCTCAAGAGCAAGCAGCGCGAGGTGCAGAGCCAGATCGATCGTGCCCAGGACAGCCTCGCCGAGGCCAGCCGGGACGCCGCGAAGGCGCAACGTGCCTTCGTCTCGGCCAAGCAGCGCCTCGGGGCGGCGCGGCGCAACCTGAGCGCCGTCACCGAGCGGCTGGTGGCGGCCCGGGAGCGCGACGCCGAGCTCCAGCAGCAGTTGGAGGAGGCCGAGGCCGAGCTGGCCGCCGCGAACGCCGACCTCAGCGACGGCAAGAAGGCGATGCGCGCCCAGCGCGCCGCTGCGCGCGCGAACGTGCTCTCGGTCTTCACCCAGGGCGACCCGCGGCTGCGGGCGATCAACGGCTGGTTCGAGAGCGACAGCGTCAGCGACCTGATGCGGCAGCGCTTCGGCGAGCAGATCGTCGTCGACCGCAACGGCGACCTCTGGCGGCACCTGGCCGACGTCAAGACGCAGCTGGCCCTGCAGAAGCAGCGGGTCAAGACCGCCACCGAGCTCGTCGAGTCCAAGCGCGAGGACGCCGCGGCGCAGCTGACGGCGATGCGCAAGCTCTACGACCAGTCGCGTAGCGCGAAGCTGCGCGTCGACGATCTCGTGACGTCGTCCAAGGCCGCGCAGGTCAAGGCGATCCGCGCCAAGTCGCGCGACCGCCGCCTGCTGGCCGAGCTCGAGCAGCGGGAAGCCTCGATCCGCCAGCGCCTGGTCGAGCTGGCCCGCCAGGCCGCCCTGCGTGCCCAGCGCAACGGCACCGGCTTCACCGGCGACAGCGACGGCTTCCTCAGCTACCCGGCCAACGGCCCGGTCACCTCTCCCTACGGCTACCGGATCCACCCGATCTACGGCTACTACGGCCTGCACAACGGCACCGACTTCGGGGTGCCGTGCGGGGGAGCGCTGTACGCCGGCGCCGCGGGCACCGTCATCGACGTCTACTACGACAGCGTCTACGGCAACCGGCTCTACCTCAACGTCGGCATCGTCAACGGCAAGAACCTCGTGCTGGTCTACAACCACGCCACGAGCTACCGCGTCGGCGAGGGCGCGCGGGTCGGCCGCGGCGACGTCATCGGCTACGCCGGCTCGACCGGCTGGTCGACCGGCTGCCACCTGCACTTCACGGTGCTCGCCAACGGCAATCCCGTCGACCCGATGAACTACCTCTGATCGGCCGGGATCAACCCGGTTGCGCTGCTTTGGGATGATGGTCGGATGGCCAGGGAGCAGGGGCGCAAGCTGATCGCGCAGAACAAGAAGGCGCGTCACGACTACGCCATCGAGGACACCTTCGAGGCCGGCCTGGTACTCCAGGGCACCGAGGTGAAGTCGCTGCGGATGGGCCGGGCGTCGCTGGTCGACGGCTTCGTCGACATCGACCGCGGCGAGGCCTGGCTGCACGGCGTGCACATCCCCGAGTACTCCCAGGGCACGTGGACCAACCACGCGGCTCGGCGCAAGCGCAAGCTGCTGCTCAACCGGATCGAGATCGACAAGATCGAGCGCCGCATCTCCGACAAGGGCCTCACCGTCATCCCGCTCTCGCTCTACTTCCTCGATGGCCGCGCCAAGGTCGAGATCGGCCTGGCGAAGGGCAAGAAGTCGTGGGACAAGCGCAACACGATCGCCGAGCGCACGGCGCAGCGCGAGGTGGAGCAGGCCGTGGGCCGGCGGATGAAGGGCATGCGTGACTGACCGCGCGCCGGCTCCGGTGGGGCTTCACGATCGCGAGCCGGTCGAGCGGACCCGTGCCTTCTGGGAGCGACTCGGGCTGCCCGGACTGTTCGACGTCCACGTGCACTTCCTGCCGCCGTCGATCGAGCGCGCCGTATGGCGCGTCTTCGACGAAGCAGGACCGCTGATCGGCCGCGACTGGCCGATCCGCTACCGCCAGTCCGTCGAGGAGCGGCTGGAGTTGCTGCGCGCCTTCGGAGTCCGGCGCTTCCCGACCCTGCCGTACGCGCACAAGCCGGGCGTCGCGGGCTTCCTCAACGCGTGGTCGCGCGACTTCGCCGCCGAGCACGACGACGTCCTGTGGACCGGCACCTTCTATCCCGAACCGGACGCCGCCGCCTACGTCTCCTCGCTGATCGCCGACGGCGTGGCCCTGTTCAAGGTGCACCAGCAGGTCGGCGGTTTCCACCTCGACGACGCGCACCTGGACGACGTCTGGCCGGTGCTGGAACGCTCGCGCACCCCGGTTCTGATCCACGCCGGGTCGGGCCCCGTCGGCACGGAGTTCACCGGGCCGGCCTCGATGGCCCGACTCCTGGAACGCCACCCGGGACTGGTCGTGATCGTCGCGCACCTCGGGGCGCCCGAGTGCCTGGAGTTCGCCGATCTCGCCGCTCGGTTCGAGTCGATCTACCTCGACACCTCGATGGCCGTGAGCCCGTTCTTCGGCGAGCACTTCGACCCTGCCGTCGTCGAGCGCCTCGCCGGCCTGCGCCACCGGGTGCTCTTCGGCTCCGACTTCCCGACCCTGCCGTTCGCCTACGTCGAGCAGCTCGAGGCCCTCGCCGCGCTGGGGAGTCTCGACGACCGACTGGACGACGCGTGGTTGCGCGACGTCTGCTGGCACAACGCCGCCGCGCTGTTCGCGGAGTCGCTCACTCCCAGGTGAAGGTGCACCAGACCGACTTGCCCTGCGCGAGCCGGTGGATGCCCCACGAGCTGCTGATCGCCTCGACGATGTTCATGCCGCGGCCGTGCTCGTCGTCGTCGTCGGGTCGCTGACGACGCGGGCGCAGCAGGGTGCGGTCGAGTACCTCGAGCAGGACCTGGCCGGCGGCGTCGTCGGTGGGGGGAGTGCAGGTGATGCGCAACGTGATCGGTGGCCGCGCATGCAGCACGGCGTTGGTGACGAGCTCGCTGACGGCGAGCACGGCGTCGCCGATCACCGAGGCGGGTGCGCCGCACTCGTGCAGGTGCTCGGCGACGGCGTCGCGTGCGCGGGCGGGCGCCGAGTCCTCATGATCCAGGCGCAGGGTGGACGTCGCGCCGGTGGGGACCGGGCTCACCCGCACCAGTAGCAGGGCGACGTCGTCGTCCACGGTGTCGCGCGCGAGCCGACTGACGACGGTCTGAGCCAGGTCGTCGACCCCTGCCTGGTGGTGGTCGACGATGAGGGTCTCCAGCCCGTCGATGTCGGCGAAGAGGTCGTGGGCTCGACGCTCGACGAGGCCGTCGGTGTAGAGCGCGAGTGTGTCGCCCGGCTCGATGGCGAGCGTCCGCGGTTCGACGCCGAAGAAGCCGGCTCCCAGCGGTGGCCCGCTCGCCGTCAGGCGGCGGGCGCCGCCGGGGCCGACCACGAGCACCGGGAGGTGCCCGGCGTTGGCGTAGCTGACCGTCTGCTCGCCGGTGTCGACGACGGCGACCACGCACGTGACGATCTGCTCCTCGCGGAGCTCCTGCACGAGCATGTCGAGCTGTTCCAGCAGTTCGGTGGGCGGAAGGTCGATGCTCGCGAACGCCCGCACGGCGGCGCGGAGCTGGCCGGTCGCTGCGGCAGCCCGGACGCCGCGGCCCATCACGTCGCCGATCACCAGCATCGCCCGACCCGCACCGAGGTCGATCACGTCGTACCAGTCCCCACCCACCTGGGTGCCCTCGGTGCCCGCGCGGTAGTGGGTGGCGATCTCGAGCCGGTCGATCTCGACGGTGTGGTCGGGCAGCAGAGCCCGCTGGAGCGCATCGGCGATGTCGCGCTCGCGAAGGGCGGCGGTGTGCTCGGCCTCGGCGGCGATCAATCGCTCCTGGGTGGCGCGCTGCTCGGTGATGTCTTGAAACGAGCCCCGGATGACCCGGCGACCGCCGTCGGAGAGGTCGCCCCGCACGGAGAAGAGCCGCTCGGCGCCGGAGGGGAGCACGGCCCGGGTCTCGTAGGCGATCCGGTCCCCGGGCTGGGCTGCCCTGAGGATCGCCAGCACCCGGTCGACGTCGTCGGGGTGCACGACGTCGGTGATGACGCGGGTTGTCCCGCGTTCGCGCAGGTCGGCCTCGGTGAGCTCCAGCATCGTCATGAACTGGTCGGAGGCGGTGATCGTGTCGTCGTCGAGGTCGATCTCCCAACTGCCCATCGACGCGAGCCGCTGGGCCTGGTCCATCTGGTCGCGGCTGCGCTCGAGCACGTCGCGCACGCGGGCAGCACGGTCGAGCGCGAGGTTGACCCGCACGCGGGCGAGCAGCTCGCGCGCCGAGAACGGCTTGACCAGGTAGTCGTCGACACCGGCGTCCAGCGCCTCGAGAGTGCCTTCCTCGCCCGCACGGGCCGAGAGCATCACCACGGGCACGACGGTGAGCACGGGATCGGCCTGCATCGCGCGCACCAGGCCGAAGCCGTCGAGCCGCGGCATCATCACGTCGGTCATCACCAGGTCGGGGACGTCCTCGCGCAGCAGCTCGAGCGCCTCGATCCCGTCAGCCGCGGTCCGCACCAGGTAGCCCTCCTGGCGGAGCAGGCCAGCGACGTAGCCGCGCATGTCGTCGTTGTCGTCGACGACCAGGATCCGCCCCAGAGCGTCGTCCTCCGACGGTGCCGCGTCGTCGTGCGTCGCGCCGTGGGTCTCGCTCCACGACGCGACGTGGGTCGTCACCCGGGCCTCGTGGCGCTGGGCGACGGCGTCATGGTCGGGGCGTGTCTCGCTGACCTGCTGGGGCGGCAGGTGGTCGCGGCCGCGTGGGACGCGCACCGTGAAGGTCGTGCCGACGTCCAACGTCGAGGAGACCTCGACCGTGCCGCCGTGGGCCGTGACGAGCTCGTGCACGAGCGCGAGGCCGATGCCCGAGCCTTCGTGGGAACGCGAGCGCGCACCGGTGACCCGGTGGAACCGGTCGAAGAGGTGGGGAAGCTCCGTCTCGGGGATGCCGGTGCCGGTGTCGGAGACGCGCAGCTCCACGTGGTCCTCGCGCTCGGCGACCTGCACCGAGACATGACCCTCGAAGGTGAACTTCATCGCGTTCGACACCAGGTTGAGCACGACCTTCGACCAGTGGTCATGGTCGAGGTAGGCCTCCGCCGAGGCGCAGTCGATCTGCAGTCCGAGGCCGACCCGCTCCGCGACGGAGTCGAACATGCTCACCAGCTCGGCGGTGTAGCGCCCGACGTCGGTCGGCACGAACCGTGCGTCGTCCTCGCCCGCCTCGAGCCGGGAGTAGTCGAGCAGCGTGTTGACCAGCTGCAGCATCCGCTGGCCGTTGCGGGTCACCACGCTCAATCGCTCCCGGTGACGGGGGGTCAGCGGTTCGTGGGTATCCCTGAGGGCGTCCTCCGCCGGACCGAGGAGCAACGTGAGGGGCGTACGGAGCTCATGACTGACGTTCGCGAGGAAGTCGGTCTTGGCCTGGTCGAGTGCGGCCAGGGCGTCCGCTCGTCGGCGTTGGTCCTCGATGGCGCGTGCGTCGGTGATGCCGGTGGACAGGTGGCCCGCGATGAGGTCGATGAAGTCCCGGTAGGAGTCGTCGAAGGGGCGGTGCCGGTTCGCCCCGATCACGAGGACGCCGTAGGGGTGGTCCTCGGTGGGCTGGGCGATCGGCGTCACGAAGACGAGCCGAGGCGGAAGCTCCCAGGCGCCGGTGGGCAGCGTCGCCGCCGTCGCCTCGTCGATCTCGACCGTGACGGACTCGCGGTGCCATCCGGCCGCGAGCGGCCATGGACCACCCTCGGCCACGTCGAGCACCGTGGGGAACCGGGGATGAGGGAGCTCGAAGCCGGCGTGGCCCGTCAGGTGCGCGCTCGTCCCGTCCGCGTCGTAGAGGTAGACCGCGACGAACGGCAGCGACGCAGGGTTGGTCGCAAGCCGTTCGCACGCCGCGCGCACGGCGTCGGCGGTCGTCGCGGCCACCCCGGTGCGCACTCCCAGGTCTCGCAGGGTCGTCATCCGACGCTCGGCGATCACCTGGTCGGTGACCTCCGCGACGACGCAGAGCATCCCCGCGATCGTGCCGTCGTCGTCGGGCAGTGGGCTGTAGGAGAAGGTGTGATAGGTCTCCTCGGCGTAGCCGCTCCGCTCCAGGAAGAGCTTGAGCGCCTCGTCCCAGGTCGCCTCGCCGGCCTGCATGACCTGGTCGATGCGGGGCTCGATGTCGGCCCAGATCTCCGACCACACCTCGCTCGCGGGTCGGCCGAGGGCCCAGGGGTACTTGGTGCCGAGGGTGTCGCGACGGTAGGCGGAGTTGCAGAAGAACGTGAGCTCGGGACCCCACGCCATCCACATCGAGAACTTGCTCGTGAGCAGGATGCGGACGGCGTTGCCGAGGCTGAGCGACCACTCCTCGGGAGGACCGACCGGCGTCGCGTCCCAGTCGACGGCGAGCAGGTCGCGTCCCTCCTGACCGGCACCGGCGAGGAACTCGCGCATCGAGCCGCCGTGCGCGCGCTTCGGAGCGCTCACGTCAGGTCCGTTCCGGCCGGCGCGGGCGGGTTCCCCTCGAGGTCGTCGAGCCGATCCACGATCGTGAAGACCCGGTTGAGGGCCGTCAGGTGCAGGAGTCGCGCGACCGGGGGGCTGGGGCTGAGCAGTGCCAGGCCTCCCCGGAACAGGCGTGCCTGGCGCTGCGCACCCACCAGGACGCCGAGACCGGTGGAGTCCATGAACTCGACGCCGCTCAGGTCGATGACGACGTCGGGGCGCTCGGCACCCATGATCCCGCGGAGCGTGAGGCGGAAGGCGGCCGCCGACGTGAGCTCGACCTCCCCGGTCACCCGGACGACGATGCGGCCGCCGACGTTCTCGACGTCGAAGGAGCACCGTCCGGGTGGCTCCGGCGTCTCGGTCATGGGCGGACCTTCTCAGACCGGGGCCGTCCGCGGATTCACCCGTTTCTACGGTGTCGAGCGATCCGCGCTCCTGCTCGGACCTCGGCGCCTCTCGCCACGAACTGGAACACGTTCTAGGGTCTGCGCATGGACGTCACTGTCGATGGAACCTGCGCGGGCGAGTTCGAGCCCCTGCGTGACCTTCTGGCCCGCAATCTCGCCGATGGCACGGACGCCGGCGCCGCCGTCGCGATCGTGCGAGACGGCGAGCTGGTCGCCGACATCTGGGGTGGAGAGGCGCGCCCCGGGGTGCCGTGGGAGCGCGACACGCTCGTGCAGGTCTGGTCGATCTCCAAGACGATGGCGGCCCTGACCGTGCTGACGTTGGCCTCGCGCGGTCAGATCGACCTCGACGCCCCGGCCGCGGAGTACTGGTCGGCCTTCGGCGTCGAGGGCAAGGGCGAGATCCCGGTGCGCCACCTGCTCGGGCACACCAGTGGCCTCCCGGGCTGGAGCGTGCCGGTCTCGGTGGACGACCTCATCGACCTCGAGCACACCGAGGCGCTGCTCGCCGCCGACGCGCCCTGGTACGAGCCCGGCAGCGCGCCGGCCTACCAGCTGATCAACCACGGTCACCTGCTCGACGGCGTGGTGCGCGGTGCGACCGGGCGGCCGCTCGCCGAGATCTTCCACGAGGAGATCGCCGGACCGCTGACGGCCGGGCCGGGCGGCGAGAGCGGCGGCGACTTCTTCCTCGGTGTGCCCTCGGAGCGGCTCGGCGACGTCGCCGACCTGATCGCTCCGACCAGCTCCTCGATCGACTTCGCGGCGCTGCCGCCCGACGCCTTCATCCTGCGCACGGTCGCGAACCCGCTGCTGACGGCGGACGTGTGCAACAGCGAGGCGTGGCGGCGCGACAACGCCGTGGCCGGCGCGGGGGGCCACGCGAACGCGCGCGGCGTCGCGCGGATCCAGGCGGCCATCTCCCACCACGGGGAGGTCGGCGGCGTCCGTCTGGTCGACGAGGCCACCGTCGCGCGGATCTTCGAGATCCAGAGCGAGGGCGTCGACCTGGTGCTGGGCGTCCCGATCGCCTACGGAATGGGCTACAGCGTGCCGACGCCGTCCGCCCCCGCGATCCCGCAGGGGCGGGTGTGCTGGTGGACGGGCTACGGCGGCTCGATCGTCGTCAACGACCTCGACCGGCGCACGACCGTGGCGTTCACGCCTAACAAGCTGCACGACCACATGGTCAGCTCGCCCCGCACCGACGAGTACGTCCGCACCGCCTTCGCCTGCCTGGAGAACACCCGATGAGCACCCAGCACGCCACCCCGCACGTCGCGATCATCGGGGCGGGCTGCTCCGGCATCACGACCGCCAAGCGCCTCAAGGAGTACGGCGTCTCCTACGACCAGTTCGAGATGAGCGACGACGTCGGCGGCAACTGGTACTTCAAGAACCCCAACGGCCGCTCGGCCGTCTATGAGTCCCTGCACATCGACACCTCCACCCAGCGTCTGCAGTTCGAGGAGTTCCCGGCGCCCGCGGACTACCCCGACTTCCCGCACCACACGCTCATCCACGACTACTTCCGCTCCTACGTCGACCACTTCGGCCTGCGGGAGGCGATCGAGTTCAACACCGAGGTGACGCGTGCAGCGCGCATCGGTGGCGACGCCGGCGCGGGCTGGGAGCTCACGCTCTCGACCGGTGAGACGCGCACCTACACGGACCTGATCGTCGCCAACGGCCACCACTGGGCGCCCCGGATGCCGGACTACCCGGGCGAGTTCGACGGCGTCCTCATGCACGCGCACTCCTACGTCAGTCCTTTCGACCCCGTCGAGATCCGCGGCAAGCGCGTGATCGTCGTCGGGATGGGCAACTCGGCGATGGACATCGCCTCGGAGCTATCGAACCGGTGGATGGCCGAGAAGCTCTACGTCTCGGCGCGACGTGGCGTCTGGGTGCTCCCGAAGTACCGCAACGGCGTCGCGGCCGACAAGGTGATGGCGCCACCGGACATCCCCAAGGACGTCGCGCTGGCCGCCTCGCGTGAGTTGATCCGCAACCTGGTGGGCAACATGAGCAACTACGGGTTGCCCGAGCCCGACCACGAGCCGCTCTCGGCCCACCCCTCGGTCAGCGCGGACTTCCTCACCCGTGCCGGGTCCGGCGACATCCACATGCTCGCCGCCATCGAGCGGCTCGACGGCAGCACGGTCCACCTGGTCGACGGGACGTCGGTCGAGGCCGACGTCATCATCTGCGCGACGGGCTACGACATGAAGTTCCCCTTCTTCGAGGTCGACGAGAACGGCGTCGGCGAGGCGGACCTGCACCCCGACAGCGAGCACCGCTACCCGCTGTTCAAGCGGATCATCAAGCCCGGCGTCGAGCACCTCTTCTATGCCGGGCTCGCGCAGAGCTCGCCCACGATCGTGAACCTGGCCGAGCAGCAGTCGAAGCTGATCGCGCAGCTGCTCACCGGGGAGTACACGCTGCCCGACGTCGCCGAGCAGCAGCGGATCATGGTCGCGGACGAGGCGGCGCACTTGGAGCAGTACTACGCCTCGCCGCGGCACACGATCCAGATCGACTTCGCCCGCTACTGCGTGGACCTGAACGCCGAGCTCGAGGCGGGTCGCGCACGGGCGAGCCTTGCGGCGACTTCCTGAAACATCGCCGACCGAGACTGGTGCCATGGACGAGAACGCCGCCTGGGAGTTGATCGCGCGGGAGCGTCGCGCGTTCGCCGACGTCCTCGACGGGTTGGCACCGGAGGACTGGGAGACGCCGAGCCTGTGCGAGGGCTGGAGCGTGCAGGACGTCGTGGCGCACACGATGGTCGGGCCGACGGCGTCGGCGCGGGAGTTCCTCGCAGCCATGCTGCGTGCGCGCTTCCGGTTCGACGCCGCGAACCGCAGGCTCACGGCGTCTCGCCGTCCGCTCGGCCCCGATGGCGTGGTGGCGGTGCTGCGCGAGCACGCGGAGAGCCGCTTCACCCCGCCGACGCACGACTGGCGCGCGCCGCTGACCGACCTGTTGGTGCACCGACTCGACGCGCTGGTGCCGTTGGACGTCGCGGCGCCGGCCTCGCTCGACGTCTGGCCGACCGTGCTGGAGTTCCTCGCCTCGCCCAAGGCGCTGCGCGGCTTCCTCACCGCGCCGTTGCCCGACCTGACCTTCGCCGCGACCGACGTCGAGTGGGGGAGCGGGACGGGTGCTCGCGTCGAGGCGCCGGCCGAGGTGCTGGCCCTGGCGATGACTCGGCGCCACACCAGCCGGCTCGACGAGCTGACCGGACCCGGAAGTCAGGTGCTCAGGACCTGGGCCGCCCGGTAGACTCGGGATCGTCACAACTCAAGAGGGGCTGATCGGTTTCGACTTGGGACGTTAGTTCCAGGGGAAGCGGGTCGAGAAGCCAGCGTCATCTCGTAAACGATCGCTGGAAACCAATAACTGCCAACGCTAAGCGCAGTTCGTTCGCTCTCGCCGCCTGAGCGGTGATCGGACCGTCAGACCGGGCATCCGTCTCCGTCCCGGACCCTGGCGTCATCTAGGAGACTTGCTGGTCGACTGCCGTCGGGGTGGTTGATCGGGACTCAAACCCGACTGAGTCTGTCGGCGACGTGTCAGTGCGAGCGCCGGGACTGAGAAAACGCCTTCACTGACTGCACCCGGAGAAGACCTGGATCGACGCTCGAGGACCGGGGTTCGATTCCCCGCAGCTCCACCACCACGAGGTCTTCGCACAGCGGCGACGACTTCTTCGCACAATGAGCCGGGCCGGCGGGGACGCCGGCTCCAGCCCTCTTGTGAGCGGCGCCTTCCTTCCGGGACGGCGCCGCTCCTGCTGTCGCCGTCGTCGAGCGCGAGCCAGTGGCTCGCGGTCGACTCTCGGCGCTTCTCCAATCTCGTGTCGGGTGGTGAAGGCGAGGCGGTGCTGTCACGTGCGACCGGCCCGCCCGCGCCCGTGAGGACGTCGAGCGGGCCGGGCGCGTGGGACAGCGGCGCCGGCTGCCTCATGAAGTGATGGCGGCATGCTCCCGGTCGTTGGCCAGGGTCTGGATCTGGATCTTGCGGGGCTTGGCCCTCTCCGCCAGCGGGACGACCAGGCGCAGCACGCCATCGGCGTACCGGGCCTCGATGCGCTCGAGGTCGAGGTTGTCGCCCAGAACGAGTTGGCGGCTGAAGTGACCCTTGGCACGTTCAGTGGCGAGCATCTCCCAGTCGCCGTTGCGAGCCACGCGTTCGGCCCGGACGGTCAGGACGTTGCGTTCGATGTCCAGGTCGATGCTGTCGCGCGCGACGCCGGGGAGATCGAACTCGAGCACGAAGGTGTCGTCCTCGCGCCAGGCGTCCATCGCCATGGCTGCAGGACGGTTGGTTGTGCCCAGCAGCTGCTGGGTGATCCGGTCGAAGTCGCGGAACGGGTCAGCGGTACGAAGAAGCATGGTGTCCTCCTAGTCATGTCGAGTCGCCAGATCTCTTCTAGCGAGTGCAGATTTTATGTAGCATGGGAATCAACTCAGGGCAAGGGGAAGTGATGAGCGATTCTCGAACTCCGCTGTACGCCATCTCGGTCGCGGCCGACCTGGCCGAGACCAGCATCCAGAATCTGCGTTCCTACGAACGGCACGGTCTCGTCGAGCCCGGCCGCACCGAAGGAGGAACGCGCCGCTACAGCGATCACGACGTGACGCAACTGCTGCACATCCGCTCGCTGCTCGATCAGGGCCTGAACATCGCCGGCGTGCAGCGTGTCCTGCGCCTGGAAGCGGAGGTTGCCGGCCTGCGCGCTTCTCTCCTCCGCGACGACGCCGGCCCGGCGGACAGCGCCTCGGGCGCACGAGACAGTCGCTAGTCGAGGCACGTGTCGCACGGGAAGAGCGATCTATGTGACGAGATCGACGAGCTCGCCACCTTCGGTCATCGGTCTGCGAGGGCGGATCCGGGTCCGTGGTCGCTGATGTCTTCCCGGATTGGGCTGCCACGGTGCAGGAGCATGTCGGGGCCGCAACCACGCCCGGACGACGGGTGTGGGCCTACATCGAGGCGAACGTCGATCCGTTCGCCAGCTCCGAACAAGCTGTCGCCACCGCATTGGCACGGGTCGTCGACCCGAGCGTTCTGCGCGGGCCGATGAAGGAATTCCACGCCCAGCTCCAGGTGCCGCTGCGAGATGCGCTGACCGCGCTCGGGGAACCGGAGGTCGCGTCGATGGCCGAGATCATCGATGCGCTCGTTGTCCAGGCCGCCCGCTCCGACGGTGAACGCATCCTGTGCAGCGGCGGTCAGCTGCCGCGCGAGCAGGTGCTGGCCCGCCTGCGACGGCTCATCGGCGGGTACCTCGCACTGGACTGACGTGGCGCACGTCGATCAGCCGCTGCTCCGATGCCCGCGCGCAGAACCGCGCCGAGGAGGACGCGAGGAAGATCGCTCGCGCCGCCGATCCGCGTTGCGCGACCGCCACGCATCAGGTCGTGTCAAACAGGCGGACGCGGTCGATCCGGCACCACCCGCGCCACGAGCTCGTCGATGGCGGGCAGCGGGGCACGGCTGATCGCCGTCGCCTCCTCGACCGGGACGCCGAACATCCGGAGCAGGTCCTCGGTCACCTGATCGACCAGGGCCGCGTCGTCGCGGTCGGGGTGGTCGTGGATGGCCTGACCGAGGGCGAGCGCGGCACCTCCGACGACGAGGAGGGCCGAGTACGGATCCGCCAGGGAGAACCGTCCGGTCTCGCAACCGTGCGTGATGTCGCGCAGCGCGCGAGGGCCGAGCCCCAGGTCCGAGGTGATCAGGGTGGTTCCTCGCGACAGGATCACCCGACTCAGTTGCGGCTCGACCCGATGGATGCGCCCGGTCAGGCGGAAGCTGTGCGCGAAGACCTCGGCAGGATCGTCGACGTCGTCGCTCCAGGCGTCCAGCACGACACCCTGCAGTTCCAGGGCCGCATCGACGGCCGCCCGGAAGAGATCGTCCTTGGTGTCGAAGTGGTTGTAGAAGGAACCCAATCCAACGTCGGCGAGCTCGGTGATCTCCAGTACGGCGACGCCGGTCCGGTCCTCGGCGAGCAGCTGTTGCGCTGCTCGGATCAGCGCTGCTCGTGTCTGGGCCCTGCGCCGCTCACCACGGCTGCGCGCCGCCGCCGCGACCGCGTCAGACATGCACTCCTCCTCGCGTCGACCGCAGCCTACTGCTCGGCCACCACAACTGACGGTTTCGTCAAAGACGATTGACGCCCGAGGGATCGTAAGTGATGATTTCGTCATTCACGATGACGAGGGCGAGACATGAACACGCATCACACGCACAGCGATCTGCACAGCGAGCAGGGCGCCCGGCCGGGCGAGCACCCGGGGCGGGCCGCCGACCCCGTCATCAAGGTGCGAGACCTCGCGTGGCTCGAGTTCGAGAAGCCGGACCTGGCGGGCGCGGAGGTCTTCGCGCATGCCTTCGGATTCACGACCAGCTACAAGGACAACGTCGAGGTCCACCTGCGGGGCACCGTTGCTGGGACGCCGGCGGTCATCGTGCGCCGCGGCGCACGGTCCCGATTCACCGGACCGGCGTTCCTGGCCGCCGACGATCGAGACCTCCTGCGCCTGGCTGATCGCGTCGGCGCTGCCGTGAGCGCGCTTCCCGAGCACCTGGGTGGCGCCACCGTCGACACCATCGACCCGAGCGGCGCTCGTGTGCGTGTCGTCGCGGGGTGCCACGAGCTCCCGACCCTTGCATCCCAGGCCCCGCTGGTGGTGAACGCGGGCGCCGAGACCCGCCGGACCAACGCGACCCAGCGTCCGGCGCGCGTGCCGGCCCAGGTCGAGCGGCTGGGGCACGTGGTGCTGCAGTCGACCCGCTATCGGGAGGCGCTGGACTGGTATCTGCGCCACCTCGGGCTCATCGTCAGCGACTTCCTCTACTACGAGGGCCAGCGGCATAAGGGCCCGACCATGAGCTTCATCCGGTGTGATCGCGGCAGTGAGCCCGTCGACCACCACACACTCGCCATGACGTTGGGTCCACGGACCCGGTATGTGCACTCGGCCTACCAGGTCGCCGATCTGGACGCGCTCGCCGCCGGCGGGGAGTACCTGCTCGATGCCGGCTACCACCGCTCCTGGGGCATCGGCCGACACATCCAGGGGAGCCAGATCTTCGACTACTGGCGCGACGACAAGGGGTTCCTGGTCGAGCACTTCACCGATGGCGACCGGTTCGACAACACCCTCGAGCCCGGCTGGGCCCCGATGACCGCGTCGGGGCTGGCGCAGTGGGGGCCGCCCGCCTCGGCCGACTTCCTCGGCATCAGACCGGGCCGCGAAGCACTCGGCGAGGCCCGCTCCATCCTCTCCGCCCTGCGGAGGTCCGACAACGAATTCGACATCACCCGCCTACGCGGGCTCCTGAAGGTGGCCAACTCATGAGCATCGACATCATCCGCACCGGAGACCGCTGGTACGTCCAGAAGTCGGAGACGACGGGCACGCTCGTCGACACGGATGCGGCCACCACGGCCGAGTTGCTGGGAGCCCACGACGCCATCGCCGCGGCGGTTGCCGGAGCCGATGCTGCGCTTCCCGGCACGCCGCTTCAGTCTCCGGTCACGGCGCCGTGTCGGGTGGTGGCGCAGATGACCAACTTCGTCAGCCACATCACGGACTCGGGCATGAACCCCGACGTGGTGCCGATGACGTTCTTCCGCAAGACCTCGCACTCGATCAGCGGCCCTGTCGACGACATCGTGAAGCCCGACCACGTGCGCTTCCTCGACTACGAGGTCGAGGTGGGCCTCGTCATCGGCGAGCCGGTCCCGGTCGGGACGACGATCACTCAGGCGACGATCGCCTCGCACGTCGCGGCGCTCGTGATCACCAACGACGTATCGGCGCGAGACCTGCAACTGCCCAAGACCCAGTTCTTCGAGGCGAAGTCCTACCCGACATTCACCCCGACGGGTCCGCGCCTGGTCGTGCTGGAGGCGGGGGACTGGAACCACTTCGAGCAGCTTCGGCTGACCCTCTCCGTCAACGGGGAGACGCGCCAGGACGCGGTCGTGGGGAAGGACATGCTCTACAAGCCGTTGGAGGCGCTCCGGGGCTTGGCCCGGTTCCAGCCCCTGTCCACCGGCGACCTCGTGCTGACCGGGACGCCTGGCGGCACCGCGCTCGTCGCCCCACCCAAGCCGATCGAGATCATCGGCGCGCTGCTGCCGCCGGCGGTGAAGTGGAAGGCGTTCTTCAAGGCCCAGGCCAAGAACCCGAAGTACCTCGCGGACGGCGACGTCGTCGAGGTCGCCGTGCGCACCGACGACGGCGCCCTCGACCTGGGACGGCAGCGCAGCACGGTGCGACACTCACGGAAGCCCTGATGGCCGACGACGCAGCCGAGCCCCAGGTCGTGGTCGTCGGCGCAGGGCCGACCGGGGTCAGCGCGGCCATCCTGCTCGCCCGTGCCGGCGTGCGGACTCTCGTGCTTGAGCGGTGGAGCGACGTCTTCGCCCAGCCGCGGGCGGTGCACCTGGACGACGAAGTGCACCGCATCCTGGGCGCGTTGGGTGTCGCGGAGCGCTTCGCCGAGATCTCGACCCCAGGGGCCGGGCTCCGGCTGCTGTCGCCCGCCCATCGCACGCTGGCCCAGTTCGATCGCACCGACCCCCGAACCTCGAACGGCTATCCGCAGGCGAACATGTTCGACCAGCCCGACCTGGAGGTGCTCCTGCGTCGCCGCATGCAGGAGCTCGATCTCGTCACCTTCGTGGGCGGGGTCGACGTCACCGCCGTCCGCTGGGATGCGCCGACCGGGCCCGAGGTGGAGTACGTCCAGCGAGGGGACGGCGAGAGGCACGTCGTCCGTCCCCGATTCGTGCTCGGGTGCGACGGCGCGAACAGCCTGACCCGGGCTGCCATCGGCGCGACGATGCGCGACCTCGGGTTCGGCGAGCAGCGCTGGCTCGTCGTCGACGTCGCCACTCCCCGGGACCTCGGTCACTGGGGCGGCGTGCATCAGGTGTGCGACAGCCGGCGGGCAGCCACCTACATGCAGATCGGCCCATGTCGGCACCGCTGGGAGTTCCAGCTCCTCGACGACGAGACCGCCTCGGACTTCACGACGCTCGAAGACCTCGCCCACCTCCTGGCGCCCTGGGAGACCGACCTCGGCGACCTCGAGGTCCTCCGGCTGGCGGAGTACACCTTCCGCGCGCAGCTCGCCGACACGTGGCGCCGCGGGGACGTCTTCATCGCGGGGGATGCCGCGCACCTCACGCCGCCCTTCATCGGGCAGGGGATGGGTGCCGGCATTCGCGATGCCGCCAACATCGCCTGGAAGATCGCCGGCGTCCTCCACGGTGAGCTCTCGCCCGAGGTGCTCGACAGCTACGAGCGAGAGCGCGCACCCCATGCACGGTCCATGATCCGGCTGGCGACCTTGGTGGGTCGCTCGATGACCGGAGGGGGCCGTCTCGGTGACGGGCTGCGCAGGCTCGCACTGCCGCTGCTGCCACGCCTACCAGGCCTGCGCAGCCGGGTCGTGGAGAGTGCGACTCCCCGTCTGTCTGCCTCGGCGGTGAACCGGCGTGGCGCGTTCGGCCGCGGTCCGGCGGGGAGCCTGTGCCCCAACGCCCTGCTGGCCGCGGGCGGTCGGCTCGACGATCTATCGCCCTACTCCTCCCTGCTCCTCCACCAGTCGTCGGTCGCCACGACAGCGGCCGGGCTCGCCGGTTCACCGGTACGCCTGCTCGACGTCGGAGAGTCGCCCGAGTTGGAGCGTTGGCTGGGAGACGCGGAGGCGGCCCTGGTGCGCCCCGACCGGTATGTGCAGGTCGTCGGCGACATCAGATCGGTGATGGAGCAGGCGCCGGCGTGCTCTGCTCAGAGCAGACGGGTGCCGTGACGCGTCACCAGGTACTCGAACCCGTGAGGCGTGCTCCAGTGCACGACCCCCGGCTCGACGACGGCGGGCAGATACCCCGCATGGGTCTTGAGTCGATGGTGGTGGCGGCAGAGCGCGATCAGGTTGTCGCTGGACGTCGGTCCGCCGCGCGCGTGGGGGATCACGTGGTCCTTGTCGGCGCGACTCGCCGCCCGGCCGCAGTGGGGGAAGCGGCAGGTGACGTCGCGTAGCTCGACCTGCCGAGCGAGTGCGGCGCTCGGCCGGTATCCGTCGCTGCGGGCCGTCTCGTGGAGGTCGATCACCGGGTGGACGGTGATCGCCGTGCTCGGGCGACCGCACCACGCCGCCACGGCGTCGGCGAACACCGGCGTCGGGGTGGCCCCGAGCGAGTGGCCGATGCCCGCCAGGACGTCGGTGCCGGCGAGCGCCGCGTCGGAGAGATGTACGACGAGGTGCACCCGACGGGCGGGCGCCTCGGCGCCGTCGGCCGCGCCGCTGCCGTCACCCGGCATCGACGCGAGGAGGGCCGCCGCGGAGGCGGGGTCGGAGAGGAGGCCGAGCGCCCGCGCGCGTCGGTACTCCTGCGGAGCGTCGACCGGGATCGTCTCGTCGTAGACGTCGATCACGGCGGCGAGCCGGGTCAGTGTGCGATCGAGATCGTCGAGCTCGGCGTACTCGCCGCAGGCAGCGAGGTGGGTCAGCCCGGTCTCGGTGATGTAGCCGGTCTCGACCCGGACGTACATCGCGTCGAGTCGTTCCAGGGATGCCGCCTCGACCTCGTCGGGATAGAGCGCGATCATCGCCGACCGGATCGCGCGGGTGAGGGCGACGGTGCCGAGCGTCTCGGCGCGATCCGCCACGGCGGCGTCGACGTGTGCGCAGACGTCGTCCGGCGCGCCGGCGACCGCCGTGGTGATCAGGCGTGCTCGCCAGGCCGGCACCGCGCCGGCGCGGACGCGCGCCCACGTCGACGGGAGCCGATGGGCGAGGATCAGCGCGTCCCGCAGGATCGTCGAGGCGGCGACGGTCGAGATGTTGGCTGCCGCCCCGAACGCCGCGGGTGCGTCCCACGCGACGCGAGGCAGGCCCGCCCACGCCGCGGAGTCCAGCGGCTCCTCAGGGTCGATGCCGACGAAGTGCGCCGCCAGCACGTGAGCCGCGACGCGCGGGGTCGGCACGATCTCACCGGTGCGCTCGTCGACGAGCGGGTGCGCATGCGCCCACTGCACGGCGAGCTCGAGCACGGCGATCTCGTGGCGCTGTGCGGCCGCCCGATGCTCGGCCACGGCGGCGAGCAGGCCGGTCTCGGAGAGCTCGGTCGTCGCGATGGGCATGGGGAGATTCTACCCGAACATATGTTCGAATACCAGTATGATGTGCCCGCCCTGTGGACCGGACTCGCCCCGAGAATCCTCGGTGCTCAGCGCAGTGGGTCGGGCCGACAGGGCTGAGACACGAGCGTTCCGCAGGCTGGTGCGTTGCCGGGGGCGTCGTCGCCCACCCGTCCGACGACCAGGGCCGAGGGGTGCTCGGCGTCGTGCAGCACCTCGAGGCGACTCGGCGGCGTCAGCCCGGTCGGCAGGGAGTTGGGCAGGAACGCCCAGAGGCCTGTGGCGCTGGGGCTGTCCACGTAGATCCGAAGCCGGGATCCGGCGCGGAAGGCCTGGGCGAACGGAAGGATCTCCACCCGCGCGAGGACGGCGCGCCCGATCGGCAGGTTGCGCTGCGCACCGCGAGTGAACGGGTGCACCGGCCGACGCGACGTCGACTCGGAGCGGACCAGGGCGCGGTGCGAGAGTCGCAGCCAGCCGCGTTGGACGTAGACCTCCTGGCCGTCCGGCCGCACCTCGGTCACGGTGACCTGCACGTCGGCGTCGCGAGTCTGGGCTCGCACCCACAGGTCCAGGCTCGCCGACCCCGCGAGCAGGAGGTCGCGCTTCAGCGGCGGCGTGGTGAAGGCTGCTGAGGTGCCGGGCAGTACTGGCGAGAGCTGCCAGGTCAACCCGCCGGCGAAGGTGGCGGGGTCCACCACGAGTGCCTCCGAGACGAGCGACGGCGAGATCCCGGGCGTCAGGTAGCCCGTCGCGGGCGACGCCGTCCGCGGTCGAGCGGTGTCGAGGCGGCCACCCGCGCCGAGGTAGAGCCGGCGTGTCGTCGTCGGCATCCGATGCCGACGGGTCGACACCACGAAGCGAGGCTCGTAGTCGGGCAGGCTGCTCTCGAACCACAGTTGGTGGTGCGGTGTGCGCTGCCAGCCGTTCTGCTCGCCCTTGAGGAAGTGGTCGAAGTACCGGTGGAGCAGGCGCCGCGACGAGGGCGAGGCGGCGTACATACCGTGGATGCCGTTGGTGCCGACCGTCCAGGTCGTCTCCGGATTCGTCTTCTCGAAGGCCAAGCCTCCGCGTGGGCCGGTCTGCTCGTCCTGCCAGGCCATCTCGCCCAGCACCGGCACCTGGATGCGACCGAGCCCGCGTTCGGGGCTGCGGCTGGTGAAGAAGGCGTCGCGGTAGGGGTGGGCGAGTCCGGAGAGCACGACTCCGCGCGGAAGCCCGAGCGCCTGGTGCCGCAGCACGTTGACGACGCACTCGACGTCGCCGTCCGCGCGTGCCTGGGTCAGCGCCTGGGCCCACGACACGTGCAGTGCCGCCTCCCAGGCGACGGGGAAGCCCGAGTTCGCGATGCCGCCGGGATAGCCGACGTCGCGGTACATGTCGCTGACGACCATGCCGGGGGCGATCGCCGCGAGCCCGGCCGGGCGTCGAGCCGCGGTGAGCAGCTGGGCGATGCCGGCGTAGGAGAAGCTGAACATGCCGACCTTGCCGGTCGACCACGGCTGACGTGATGCCCAGGTGACCGCCTCCGCGCCGTCGCTGCCCCATCGAGGGTCGAACAGCTCGAACTCCCCACCTGAGCATGCCGTGCCGCGGATGCTGACGCCGAGCACGGCGTAGCCGTCGGCGAGCATCTCGGCGACGAACTCCTCGTTCACCCGGCCCGGGTTCGACCCGGCGTTGTAGCCCTCGTACTGCATCAGGACCGGGTACCTACCCGGGCCGGGGGAGAGCAGCGTCCACTTCAGGCGGGTGCCGTCGGAGACCGTGAGGTACCCCGTCGTCCTCCGGACCTCGGTCGGGGAGGCGGCCGCGTGCGCCGGCATCGCGCCGGGGCCAAGTGTGATCACGGTGAGAAGCGTCGTGAGGATGACGACGAACGTCGCGCGGAGTCGAGGCAGCACGGAGAGCCCAACGACCGTGGGCGTCCGGCGTTACGAAGACACGCCGCACTGGCGGTCGCCTGAAATGTCGAAGGGCGGCTCGGGTGACCACGAGAATGGCGCCGTGACGACGCATGAACGCGAGGGCGATCTCGACGGACTCGATGAACTGGTCAGACCACTGACCAATCGGTCGATCATCCTCAGTGTGCTGCTCGGGTACGAGCGGCCGACGCTGAGCGCGCGGGAACTGGTGCGCGTCGGGGCCTCGTTCGGGGTCGGCGAAGGTGCCGTCCGCGTCGTCCTCAGTCGGATGCTGGCGAGCGGCGACCTCGAGCGCTCCGACGACGGCTACGCCCTCGCGCCACGGCTGCGCGAGCGTCAGCGGCTCCAGGACGCGTCGCTGCAGCCTGCGGTCTCACCGTGGGACGGCGGGTGGGACGTCGTCGTCCTGCCGGCGGCGACGGACCGGGCTGAACGAGCACGGCGGCGGCGTGATCTGGACGATGCACGCATGGGCGAGCTCCGCGAGGGCGTCTGGCTGCGTCCGGACAACCTCGTCTCGACCCTGTCGGCCGAGACGGAGGCCACGTGCGTCCGGTTGCGTGGCGCCGTCTACGACGAGGCCGGTGCGATGGCCTCCCGGCTGTGGGATCTCTCCGCCTGGGACCGCACCGCGCGGGCGTTGGGCGAGCGGTTGGACGCCGAGCAGTCGCCGGCCGATCAGATGGCCGTGGCTGCGGCGATCGTCCGGCATCTGCGACGCGACCCGCTGCTGCCCGAGGAGTTGCTGCCCGCGGGGTGGGTGGGCGCGGAGCTGCGCGGGGCCTACGCGGACTATCGGACGGCATTGGTGGCGCGGCACGTACCCGACCCGGTGGGCACCGGCTCGTAGCCAGGAGGCGCGAGCATCGCGTACATTTCAATACGTGCGATGGATGACGCACAGTTGAAATGATGACGGCGGACGCCGATCCGCCTCGAGAGGAGATCCGGCGATGCCGACCCACGTCGTCACGAACCAGGTGCCGCCCCTGGTGGGCCACGACACCTCTGCCGACCCGGCGCTGCGCGAGGCGCTCGAGCGCGAGGGCGCGGGGTGGGCGCTGCCCCAGCTCGAGCAGATCGGCCGATCGGCCGGCAGTGCAGCCTCCCAGGAGCTCGGACGGCGTGCCGAGGCGCATCCGCCCGTCCTGCACACCCACGACCGGTGGGGCCACCGCGTCGACGAGGTCGAGTACGACCCCGCGTACCACGACCTGATGCGCACCGCCGTCGACTTCGGACTGCACGCGGCTCCGTGGGCCGATGATCGCGCCGGTGCCCACGTCGCCCGCGCGGCGGGATTCATGGCGTGGAACGTCGACGCCGGGCACGGGTGCCCGATCTCGATGACCTACGCCGTCGTGCCCGCGCTCCGCGCCGCTCCGGAGCTCGCGTCGGTCTACGAACCGCTGCTGACGTCCCGCCTCTACGACCCCGCTCTCGCGGTGCCGTCGACCAAGCGCGGACTCATCGCGGGGATGTCGATGACGGAGAAGCAGGGTGGGTCCGACGTCCGCTCGAATCGCACCGAGGCGACGCCCCACCCCGACGGTTCCTACCGGCTCACCGGCCACAAGTGGTTCACGTCGGCGCCGATGAGCGACGTCTTCCTCGCACTCGCGCAAGCCCCCGGCGGCCTCTCATGCTTCCTGGTGCCGCGGGTGCTGCCCGACGGCGAGCGCAACGCGATGCACCTGATGCGGCTCAAGGACAAGCTGGGCAACCGCTCGAACGCGTCGTCGGAGATCGAGTACGACGGCGCCCACGCCTGGCTGGTCGGCGAGGAGGGGCGCGGCGTGCGGACCATCGTCGAGATGGTCAACCTCACCCGCCTCGACTGCACCCTCGGGACGGCGTCCGGCATGAGGTCGGCCGTCGTCCAGGCCGTTCACCACGCCCGGCACCGTGCGGCGTTCGGTCGTTCTCTGATCGATCAGCCGCTGATGCGCAACGTGCTCGCCGACCTGATCGTGGAGTCGGAGGCGGCCACCGTCACGGCCATGCGGCTCGCCGGCGCGACCGATCGCGCGGTGCGGGGTGATGAGGAGGAGGGTGCGTTCCGTCGGCTCGCGCTCGCGGCCTCGAAGTACTGGATCTGCAAGCGCGGTCCTGCCGTGGCGGGCGAGGCGATGGAGTGCCTGGGAGGAAACGGCTACGTCGAGGACGCCGGACTCGCCCGGATCTATCGGGAGCTGCCGTTGCTCTCGATCTGGGAGGGATCGGGCAATGTCGCCGCCCTCGACGCGCTGCGTGCGATGGCTCGCGAGCCCGGTTCGCTGGATCGCACGATCGCCGAGGTCGAGCTCGCCGCCGGCGCCGATCATCGGCTCGACGACGCCGTCGCCGCACTGAAGAAGGAGCTGGGCGACCTCGGCGATCTCGAGTTGCGCGCGCGGCGGATCGTCGAGCAGCTCGCTCTGGTTCTCCAGGGCTCGCTCCTCGTGCGCCACGCGCCGTCCGCCGTCGCCGACGCGTTCTGCGCGACGCGACTCTCCCGCGACTGGGGCGGCGCGTTCGGCACCATGCCGGCGGGGCTCGACCTCGACGCGATCCTCGAGCGCGCCGCGATCGACTGAGATCGCGACGCCGGCCGGCCCTCAGCCGCCGAGGTCGACGACGAGCCGCGGCGGGCGGGCGAGTGCGGTGACGTCGACGTCGGGGGCCTCGCCCGTCAGCCCGACCAGTACCTGGGTGTAGCCCTCGAACGTGCCGACGAGGTTCACCTCCGCCACCCGGCCGCGGGACGGCGCGATCCGAGCGGGCACCCGGTAGGCACGCGCGTCGTCCGCGGCCGGCAGGACGGTCCCCGATGCGTACACGTCGAGGTAGGAGTCGCCGTCGAGGCGTACGAGGTCGCCGCTGCCGTCCTGCGCCGGCCGGTCGACCGGCCCGACCGACCAGCCGGGGCGCCCGCTCCCGGCGAACGTCAGCACGAGTCGGTCGCCGGCACCTCGAGACGACACCTCCACGTCGGTGAGCACGAGATCCCACGGACCTGAGGGCTCGGCCGTCTGCACGGCACCGTCGCCGATCGGTCCCGACGTCGGCTCCGGCCGCGTGGGGGCGCTCGTGCTGGACGCCTCGGCGGCGCCGTCGTCCGCGACATCGGCACAGGCGGCGCTGACGAGGGCCGCGGCGAGGGCCAGGCTGCAGATCCTGAGAAGGCGCATGACAGGGAGACGCCGGCAATGCGCGTTCGGTTGCCATGGTCCATCTGGGCGGTTCTTCGATGATTCGGCAGACAGGACCGGCCGCACCCCCGATCCTGATCCGGGCACGGGACGCGAACGGCGTTCGAACTCGGAGCCCAGCATCCGCGCACCCCCACGCGGGCCGACCCGATGAAGCAGTCCGTCGAGGCTCGGCGTCCTTGTCGTGCCCGCCGATCGTCCGCACCTGCCCGGAGTCCACATGCCCCACGCCCGCCCCGCCCATCGGTTCGACGACGCCGCGGTCGCACGCGTCGTCCGCCGCGGTGTCGCGCTGCCGATCGTCGCCGTCCTCGCCCTGCTCGGGGCTCTCCTCTCGGTGGCACCGGCGGCCTTCGCCCTGCCCGAGGTGCCCGTCGCCCACCCGGTGTCGATCACGGTGGCGTTCGGGTCGAGCACCAACCCGGTGACGCTGAATGTCACGGGCGGCACCCCCACGACTGTGGCGGTCGCAGCCTCGGCCTCTCACGGATCCGTCGTGGCGTCGGGTACCTCGATCACCTACACGCCCTACCCGGGCTTCGCGGGCGGGGACAGCTTCACCTACACCGCCACCAACGAGGGCGGCACCAGCGCTCCGGCGACCGTCTCGGTCACCGTGACGGCGCCGACGCTCTCTGTCTTCCCGTCGTCGCTGCTGCCCAACGGAACTCAGGGCACGGCGTACTCGCAGACGTTCACTGCCGTCGGTGGCACGGCGCCGTACGCCTACGGCGTCACCTCCGGAACCGTCCCGTTCGGCATGACGCTCGGGCCGTCGGGAGTTCTGAGCGGCACGCCCGGTGCGTTCGGGAACTTCTCGTTCACCCTCACCGCGACGGACTCCTCCTCGGGGAACGGCCCGTTCACCGTCTCGCAGTCGTACATGATCACGATCTACCCGCCGCCGGCCGTCGCGCCGGTCGTCCATGCGCAATCGGTGAGCGTGTCCTACAACACCGCGACCCCGATCACCCTCACCGCCAGCAACGGCCCGACGTCGTGGCACGTGGCCACCCTGCCGACGAAGGGAACGCTGTCCGGCCCCGCGCCCAACCTGACCTACACGCCGGATGCCGGTGCCGCCGGGCTGGACTCCTTCACCGTCACCGCCGCCAACGACGGCGGCACGAGCAACGTGGCGACCGTCTCGGTCTCGATCGCGCCGCCGGCGCCGACGCTGATCACGCCGGCGAACGGGGCGGTCGTCGCGACGTCGAGGCCGACCTACGGCGGAACCGCCCGCGCCAACGCGACCGTCGAGGTCTTCGTCGCCGGGTCGTCCATCGGGTCGACCACCGCGGACCCCTCGGGCAACTGGTCGCTGCAACAGCCCGTCGCGCTCACCGACTCCATCCGGACGGTGCGGGCCGTGGCGCTCGTGGAGGGAGTCGCCAGCGTCAGCTCGAACTCCAACACCTTCACGATGGACACCGTTCCGCCCGCGGCGCCGGTGATCTCGACGCCGGGGAACTTCTCGACCATCGATGACAACACCCCGACCTTCACCGGGACGGCGGAGGCGTTCTCCGTCGTGACGGTGTTCGCGGGCAGCCAGGCGCTGGGCACGGCCGTAGCGACCAACGCCGGCGCGTGGTCGTTCACTGCGGCGGGCGCGTTGGCCGACGCGACGTACGAGTTCACGGCGACGGCGAGAGACTTCGCATACAACGTCAGCCCTACCTCGGCGACGAGGACCGTCACGATCGACACGGCGCCGCGAGCGTTCCTCCAGACGTCGACACCGATCATCGACGGTGCGGGCACTCGGTCCCCGAGCGTCGATCTCACCGCCAGTGTCGACGAGTCGCTGTGGTCGCCCACCGGCGCCACGTTCACCTACGAGTGGCGCTCCTCGACGGATCCCTCCGGGCCTTTCTACGCCGTGCCCGGCTCCAGCGGATCCCAGCCGGTCGACGGCGTGGTGACGCTGCCGGCGGCGACGCTCACCGGCGGCCGCTACTACGTGCTCGCCATGTCGGGCGCCACGGGCCTCTACGCCTCGACGGTCATCGCGGTCCCCGTCTATGTCGGGATCGGACAGGCTGCGCTCGACGCACCGACGATCTCGATCCCCGGCGGCGGGCCGGCGCCGGCGGTCGGCCAGGAGCTCACGGCGTCGGCCACCGGCGTGACGCCGATCGGTGCCGACGTCACCTACACCTGGTATCGCGTGGCCGACGGCGGCGCCGAGACCCAGGTGGGCTCGGGTGCGACCTATGCGGTGACTGCCGACGACGAGAGCCAGCGCCTCCTGGTGCGTGCGAGGGCAGCGGCGACCGACTACGCGCCCTCGGCGACGGGTTCTTCGGCCGCGACCGCCTCCGTCGTCGAGGGATCTCTCAGCGGCACGGTGACCTTCGGCTTGGCGACGAGCGCAGGGTCGGTGACCGAGCTCTACCGGGGTGACGTCGTGACGGTCTCGACCACCTCTGCGTCGATCACGCCGACTGTCGACCCCGAGGACACGGTCGTCTACGACTACTACCTCTGCCCGGCCTCCTACGAGGCGGGGGATTCGATCCTCGACTGCACGCTGGCGCCCGTGGTGCGCATCAGTCCCGAGCTCGGCCTGGCCGTCGACCTCACTGTGGCGAGCAGCGATCCCCTCATGGACGCGGTGATCGAGTCGGGGATCGTCGGCGCGCGCCTGGTCGTGGCGTGGAGCGTCGACCGCGCGGGCTACCAGACCCTGACCGGGAACACGGCGGTCGCGACCATCGGCAAACGAGCGGTCACCGGCCTGACAACGCCGACCCTGACCGGGCTGCCTTCGGCCGGGCGGCCGAAGTCAGGCGACGTGCTGGGCTTCACCGGCGGCGGCACCGTGAGCCCTGCGGACGCGGTGCTCGCGCGACAGTGGCTGGCCGACGGGCTGCCGATCGACGGTGCCACCGGCGAGACCTTGATCCTGACGAACGCGCTCGCGGGCAAGCAGATCAGCCTGCGGCTCACGGCTGAGAAGACCTTCCACTCCTCGCAGTCGGTCACCTCGCTGACGTCGGCCGCCGTCGAGGGGACCTACGTCACCAAGCCGAGCGCGACGTTCGCCGGAGCGCCGACGCACGCCGTCGTCGGCGACACCCTTGCCGTGAACGTGACGCAGGGGTCGCCGTCCGGAGCGGTGCCCAGCTACCGGTGGACGGTCGGCGGCGTGGTCGTGACGGATGTCGGTGGGCAGCCCCACGACCTCGGCACCTTCACGGTGCGACCCGGAGACCTGGACAAGAGCGTCGGTGTCACGGTCACCTTCACCCGCACCGACTACGTCACCGAGACCACGATCCTGAGCGTGCCTGGCCTGGTCGGGAAGGGCGTGCTCGGAACGGCGCCGACGGTCGGTGTCACCGGCCGTCCGCTGGTCGGCTCGCCGCTGGCCGCTTCGATCACCGGCGGCACGATCCCCTCGGGCGTCGTCCCGACGTTCGTGTGGATGGTGAACGACCACGTCGTGGCCGGCGCCGTCGGCTCGACGTTCGCGCCGCGTTTCGACGACGTGTTCGGCATCGTGTCGGTCGAAGTGACCTGGGAGCGCGTCGGCTACGAGGTCGTCCGCGTCCGGGCCAGCGCCGCGGACGACGTCCGACTTCCGGCCGGCGGTGGCTCGACGCCGACCAACCCGCCGACCGACCCGCCGACCGACCCGCCGGGGGACAAGCCCTTCCCGACGCTGCTGGACCCGGTCGTGACGGGGACACCGCAGGTCGGCGGCCTGCTCTCGGGCTCGATCTCGCTGCCGGACGTGCCTGGCGTCGCCGCGGCCTATCAGTGGCGCGTTGTGCGGTCCGACGACACGGTCGAGGACATCCCCGGTGCGACCACCGCGAGGCTCGAGATCCCGGCCGCCTACGCAGGTCTGGAGATCGTGTTGGTGGTCACCGTCACCGCACCCGGCTACGAGACGACGGCGAAGACGTTCCGCTTCCCCGAGGGCGGGCAGACCGTCGCCCGGGGTGAGCTGCGGAGGTTCGCGCCGGCCGTCCGCGGCCTGCGCGGTGCGCCGATCGCAGGTCGCGCCCTGAGGGTCGTGCCCGGAGCCGTCTTCGGCGCCGAGCGCGCGACGTCGACCCAGCGTGCGAGCGTCGCCCCGGCGCCCGCGCCGGCCGGGCTCACGATGCGCGTGCGCTGGTACGCCGACGGCGTTCCGGTACGCGGCGCCGAGCGCGTGGTGTTCCGCCCGGGCCCCGCCCAGATCGGGAAGCGGATCGCGGTGCGGGTCACCTTCACCGCCCCGGGCTACCAGACCTCGACGCGGACGTCGGAGCGCACGGCGCCCGTGCGTCTGGGCCGACTCCTCGCCGCGCCGGGTTCGTCGTCGGCGGGTACCAAGGTCGCGCTGGCCGCCATCGCACCGGGGGCGGCGTCGGGCTACCGCGTCGTGATCGACGGCAAACGTGTGGCGCGTGGTGTGGTCGCGCGCCGGGCTGTTCGCTCGGGTCGCCCGGTGTCGTGGACTCGCTCGGTGCGGCTGCCCTCGAATGCCTGCGGTCCGACCCGGGTGGTCGTGTCGTGGACGGACGCGCGCGGCCGCTACCTCACTAGCCGCCTCGGGGTCGTGCGGGTGACCGGCTGTTCCTGAGCCGAGGGCGCCTCAGGTCGGCTCGACCGGCAGCCACAGCTCGCACGTCGCCGTCGCGGTCCCGGGTTCGTGGCCGGGATCGTAGGCCTGCATCGCGACGACCTCGGGCCCGGGACGCAGCCGCCACGGCTGTGACGGGAACCAGCTGGTCGCCGTGGCTGCCCAGGTCTCCTGGAGCACTTGGGGGTGGGGCCCCTGGGTGCGGAACACCGCCCAGGTGCCGGCGCCGGTCTCGATGACATCGAGACCGGCCACGTCGTCGGGAACAGGCGCCGTCGTCGAGATCGCGACGCCGTGCAGATAGGTCAGCTCGGTGCCCTCGGCGCGATCCACGTCGAGGTCGTCGCTGACGGCGAGCACGCCGCGGGGCTCGACGTCGTTGAGGTGCTTGAGGCGCGCGACGTCGTCGGCGGGGATGGCAGCGACGTGTCGCGCGATGTGAGGGTTGACGCCTTCGTGCATGAGCGGCACGCGGGCGGCCCATCCGACCAGCCGGAGAGTGGGCAGGGTGACGATGCGGGTGTCCATGGGGATGCTCCCTTCGACGGTCAGGTGGAACCTGATCCGTGCTTGTGTCCGTAGCGGGCCGCCGTGTCGACGCACCTCGCCGGGGCGTACTCCGTGGACCGCGTGGAACGCGCGACCGAACGCCTCGGTCGAGCCGTACCCGTAGCGGACGGCGATCGTGAGCAGGTCGTCCTCGGCGGCGACGAGGTCGGCTGCCGCGAGCGACATCCGGCGTCGCCGTACATACTCCGAGACCGGCATGCCGGCCAGGGAGGCGAACATCCGGCGGAGGTGGTGCTCGGTCGTGCCGATCCGCCGCGCGATCTCCGCGACGTCGATCGGATTCGACGCGGAGTCGGTGAGCAGTGACTCCAGGTCGTCCACGGCCCGGTTGAGCTCGGCGATCACGGGGCCCTCCTTTCGCCTGCCACTCTCCCCGCGGCGACACGCGGGGCACCCGACCATCGCGGTCCGATGTGATCGGGTCGCGGTGGCCTCAGCCGGCCGCTTCCAGCCGGAGGCCGGCCAGGATCAGCTCCAGCCCGGCGCGGAACTGGTCGACGTCGTCGTGGCCGTCGAACTCGTCCACGATGTCGTGGACGAAGGGATAGTCGTCCGCGTCGAGCGCGCGCCACCGGTCGGCGTAGCGATGCAGCAGCTCGTCGCGGTCGGCGCCGTCGTCGAGCATCGCCTCCGGTGGTTCCTGCCCCAGATCGGCCGCAGTGCCCACCGCGAAGCCGGTGACGGCCGAGACCGCGTGGAAGCGCTGGCGCGGTGTCAGGTCCATCCGCAGGGTGGGGCGGCCGAGCCGCTCGTACAGGCGCAGCGAGGTCACCTGGATCTCCATGCTGCGCATGAAGTACGCGCTGAGCCAGGGCCGCTCGACGATGGCGTCGAAGAGGACGATCGCCATCCGTCGCAGGTCGTCGATCGGGTCCTCTCCCTCGGGCACCGCGTCGATCGCTTCCAGGACGGGGCCCAGCGCGTGATCGGTGGCGCGGTCGAGCAGCTCCTCCTTGCTCGCGACGTACCAGTAGATGGTGCCGACGCCGGTGCGCAGACGGGCCGCGAGGGAGCGGAAGGTCAGAGCCGCACCGCCCGCCTCGTCCAGGAGCTGCACCGTCGCGTCGAGGACGGCGTCCAGCGAGTGCGACGAGCGACGGCGTCCGCGTGCGGGACCGGCGCCGGCGGTAGATCGCGGGCGGGTCGTCATGGGTCCATCCAACCACGGACTTGTCAGATATCGAACGTCGTTCTATGTTGATCGAACATTGTTCGATAAGCTTCGAGAGGAGGCCCGATGACCGCCATCACCGCGCAGGCCACCGCGTCTCGTACCTATCCCTCCCTCCGCGCCGCCTGGATCCCGATGACGGCGTTGTGTCTCGCCTTCTTCGTGGAGATGGTCGACAACACCCTGCTGTCCATCGCGCTGCCGACCATCGGGCGCGACCTGGGGGGTGGCACGACCGCCCTGCAGTGGGTCACCGGCGCCTACTCGCTCACCTTCGGCGGACTGCTGCTGACGGCGGGGTCGTTGGCCGACCGGCTGGGGCGTCGTCGGGTTCTCCTGGTCGGGCTCGCGCTGTTCGGCACGCTGAGCCTGCTCGTCGCGGCCGTGTCCTCGACCGGCGAGCTGATCGCTCTCCGTGCGGGTCTCGGCATCGCGGCCGCGGCGATGGCGCCGATCACCAATTCACTGGTCTTCCGGCTCTTCGACGACCAGGTCCTGCGCATGCGCGCGATGACCGTGATGATCGCCGTCGGCGTCAGTGGGTTCATCCTCGGCCCGTTGCTGGGTGGCACGGCGCTGGCGCACGTGCGCTGGGAGTGGTTGTTGCTGGTGAACGCGCCGATCGCGCTCGCGGCGGGGATCGGCGTGTGGCTCGGCGTCGCCGCCGACCGCCGCGACGACCTGACCGAGGACCGTCTCGATCTCCCCGGCGCCGCGGCGAGCATCGCCACGATCGGCCTGGCCTGTCTCTCCCTCACCAGCGGCGTCGAGCGCGGATGGACCTCGATCGTGACCGTTCTCGTGGTGGTGGGCGCCGTCGCCTCCGGGGCGACCTTCGTCTGGTGGGAGCGGCGCGCGGCGGCTCCGATGCTGGACCTGACGATCTTCCGTGACGGGACTGTGCGGGGTGCCGTGATCGCCCAGGCGGGCACGTCCATCGCGATGGCGAGCGTGCTGTTCGGGCTGATCCTGCATTTCCAGTACGCCTACGGATGGAGCCCGGTACGCGCCGGCCTGGCGAATCTCCCGCTCATCGCGACGATGCTGCTCGCGACGCCGCTCGCCGAGCGCCTCGCCGCCTCGATCGGCCACCGTCGTGCCTGCCTGGTCGGCGCCGCCTGTCTCGCGGGGTCGCTGGCCGGGCTGTCGTGGGGCGTCGACCACGGCTACGCGAGCATCGCGGTGGCGATGGTCGTGATGACGATCGGGCTCCGCCTCGTGATGACGATCTGCGCCGTGGCGTTGGTCGAGGCGATGCCGGCCAACCGGACGTCGATGGGCACGGCCCTCAACGACACCGCGCAGGAGGTCGGCACCAGCATCGGCACGGCCCTGCTCGGCACGCTCCTCGCCGTGCTCGTCACGACGCGTCTGCCCGACGGCGCGTGGAGCCCGGCCCTGGTCGCCTCGTTCTTCCAGGGCGAACGGATCGCCTACGCGGTGCTGGCCGTCGTCGTCGGCGTCGTGGCCGGCCTCGGGGCGATGACCCTGACCGACGCCCGCACCACCGAGGCGCCTGCGGAAGGATGACAACGCGGATCAGCAGGTGCGTTAATGATAACGACTCTCGTTAGAGTAATCTCCCCCTTTGTGTTCCGGGGATCGCGTGTTGCACGCACGGCGTGCAGGTGGTGCGCGTGAGGGGCGATCGGCCATCGGACACCCTCTGGACGCCGCTCTTCCGTCGCTACTTCGCGCTGCGCGTGGTCGCCATGGTCGGCAACGCTCTGAGCCTGGTGGCGTTCCCAGTGCTGGCCTATCGGCTCACCGGGCGAGCCTCGGTGACGGCGCTGATCACCGCGGCCGAGAGCCTGCCGTATCTCGCGGTCGGACTCATCGCCGGCGCGATGGCCGACCGCTGGAATCGCCGCCGGATCCTCGTGCTCACCGGTGCGCTCGGTGCCGTGCTGATGGCATCGATCCCGCTGGCGGCCGCGCTCGCCTCGGTGAACATCGTCCACGTGCTGCTCGTCGCCGTCGCGGTGGCCACGCTGTGGGTCTTCGCCGACGCCGCGACGTTCGGCGTACTTCCGCAGTTGGCCGGCCGATCGAAGCTGCCCGAGGCGACGTCGGCGTTGGCCACGGTCGGCACGGGCATCGGGGTGGTCGGGCCGGTCGTGGCCGGAGTGCTGGTCACCACCGCCTCGCCCGTGGTGGCACTGGCGATCGACGCGGTCGCCTTCGCGTTTCTCACCGCCGGGATGATGGCGCTGCGCTGGCCCGGAAGCGAGGACCGACCCGGGCGAGGTGCCGACCGAGATCTGCGCCGCGAGATCGGTGAGGGCGTGAGATTCCTGTGGGCTCAGCCGGTGGTGCGCTGGCTCACCGTCCTGGGCGTGGGATCGAGCCTCGCGGGAGGCGCCGTCTCGGGGCTCCTGGTGGTGCTCGGCGTGGAGCAGCTCGGGCTGGCGCGCGACGACGCCCGACTGGGGTGGCTCTACGCGGCTGCCGCCGTCGGATCCTTCGTCGGGTCCCTCGCGCTCCCGCGGGTGCAACGACGTCTCGGGGTCGGACTCATCACCACCGTCGGGTATGCCGGGATGCTCGCTCCCATGCTCGTGCTGGCCTCGCTCGGGTCGTGGGTGCCCGCACTCGTCGTACTCGCCGTCTTCCACCTCGCGTTCACCGTGGTGATCGTCAACGGCATCGTCACGCGGCAGGTGATCACGCCCGACCACCTCCAGGGCAGGGTCAACACGACGGCCCGCTTGATCGCCTGGGGCGGCGCGCCCCTCGGTGCCGCGCTCGCCGGCGTGCTCGCCGACGTCGCCGGTACGGCGTGGGCGTTGCGGCTCACCGCACTGGGCTTGGTGGTGAGTCTGACCGCGGCGTCGGTCGTCGGCGTCCCGCGCTACCCGCGCGTCGCCGTCCTGCGGGAGCGCTCGGCCCTCCCGGGATGAGACCTCCCGTGCGAGAGTCGAGGGGTGGCAACCACCTCGTGCGTCTTCTGCCAGATCGTCGCGGGGGAGACTCCCGCAGACGTCGTGCTCGACGAGCCCGACCTGCTCGGCTTCCTGGACCAGCGCCCCGTCTTCAAGGGGCATGTGCTGCTGGTGCCCCGCCGCCACGTGGTCACCCTGCCCGAGCTCCCGGCTGAGCTGCGTGACCCGTTCCTCGCCGCGGCACAGCGGCTCGCCACCGCGGTGGTGGACGCGTTGGGGGCGCAGGGGAGCTTCGTGGCGATCAACAACGTTGTCAGCCAGTCGGTGCCGCACCTGCACCTGCACGTCGTGCCGCGCACGAAGGGCGACGGTCTGCGTGGCTTCTTCTGGCCGCGTCAGAAGTACGACGATCTGGCCGAGCGGTCGCACTACGCCGAGCGACTCAGGTCGGCGCTCGCCGGTGATCGACCGGGGTGAGGAACGGCTCCCGCAGCTGACGTGCTGGGCGAGCAGTCAGCTGCGCGAGCACGGCCCCCGCAGCACCTCAGCTGCGCGGACGCCAGCGCTTCCAGACGGCGGTGGCCTCCGCCCGCGGCTTGCCGTCGTGGACGACGCGCACCCGCGCCGTCATCTCCTCATAGCTCGCCTCGGTGACCTCGGCCTCGAGGCGCAGCTCCGCCTCCAGCGGGGTCGGACGCAGGTAGGCCAGGTCGATCCCGGCCGTCACGTAGGGCAGTGCCGCGCCCGGCAGCGCAGGCCAGTCGCGCAGGTGCGCCTCGTGCACCACGGCGGCGGCGCTGTGGCAGTCCAGCACGGTGGCGATGATGCCGCCGTTGAGGTAGCCGAGGCCGTTGTTGTGCTCGGGCCAGGGTGTGAAGCGCGCGACCACCGTCTCGCCGTCGGGGAAGGAGCGGAGCCGCAGACCGCGCTCGTTCGCCGGGCCGCAGCCGAAGCAGGTCATGGTGGGGAAGTACTGCTCCTGGAGGCTGATCGCGGTCGTCACGGCTGTCATCGTGCCAGCGGCGCCCGAGCCCGACGGCAGGCGGCGACGTCGATCGCCGTCTCCGCTGGCCCGATCGGACTACCGCCACCCCGCGCGCTCGGCCGAGGCGGTGGGTGCCTCGGCGCTCCTAGCGTGGAAGCGTGAACGATGGGGCGTACACGACAGGGAATCCGCATGCGCACGTGCCGGCGATCGAGGTCGCGCGGCCGACCAGCGGTGGGGCGGTGGTGGCGATCGTGACGGCCGGGGTGCTCAACCTCGCGCTGGTGCTGGGCGGCGTGTTGGCGGCCTGCGCGCTGGCATCCGGCGAATGGACGGCCACGGACTCGAGTGCCGTCACGAGCGGTTCGGGACCCGCTAGCGTCGAACGGGAACCGGGCGACTGGCACTGGAGTGACGACGAGATGCCCGCGGACCTGACGCCGGGCGGGCCCGTCGTCCGCGCGTCCGTGGCGTTGGCCCAGGCTGATGCCCTGGCGATCGAGGTCTATGCGACGGTCCCGAGTGACGGTCGATTGGACGCGTGGCTGACGACGTCGGGGAAGCACCTGGACACCATCGACAGGTTGGTGGACGTGGCGATGGTCGCGGCTCGTCAGACCCTTGACGTCGAACTGCGCGGGCTGATGGTCGAGCAGGTCGACCTGTCCGAGCGAGGCGCCCGCCTGGTGGCCGCCACGCTGCGGACGATCGAGGACGACGACCCGGCCGCTCACGCGCGTCTCGAGCCCCGGTTCGACGCCGCCGATCGCGCCTGGGATCGCTGGATGGCCGACTATCTCGACTACTTCCGGTCCCACGGCGCTCCCGAGTCGGTGATCGAGACGTTCGAGCGGCAGCAGGCCGAGGCCACCGAGGAGGCGCTGCGGCGGATCGAGCAGGGGCCGGGCCTCACGGCCTGAACCCAGCGACCCTCGCCACCTCCTACACTGACCCGGTGACCTCCTTCGGCTTCGGATCCCGCACCGCGACCGACACCGCCGTCCGCGAGGAGGAGCGCACCATCCCGGTCGAGGACGGCGACCACGAGCGGTTCAGCCACTACGTGGAGAAGGACAAGCTCACCGAGGCGATGGTGATGGGCACGCCCGTCGTGGCCCTCTGTGGCAAGGTCTGGGTGCCGAGCCGTGCTCCGGAGAAGTTTCCGGTCTGCCCGGACTGCAAGGAGATCTGGGACTCACTCCGCGACGACGAGGGCGAGGAGTGACCCTCGGGCCTGCCTGGCCCGAGCGAGCTGCCTGGGGTACCGCGACGTCGCTGCGCGCTTGGCAGTCGGCCGCGCTGGATGACTACCTCGGGCGCGGGCCGCGCGACTTCCTCGCCGTCGCGACGCCGGGTGCCGGCAAGACGACGTTCGCGCTGACGGCCGCCGCCGAGCTGATCGGACGGCGGGTGGTCGACCGGATCATCGTCGTCGCGCCGACCGAGCACCTCAAGCAGCAGTGGGCCGAGGCCGCGGACCGCATGGGCCTGCCGATCGACCCGACCTACTCGGCCGGGTCCGGCAAGATCTCCAGCGACTACGTCGGTGTGGCGGTCACCTACGCCGGGGTCGCGGTGAACCCGCTCGCGCTGCGGATCCGCACCGAGCGCTTCAAGACCCTGGTCATCCTCGACGAGGTGCACCACGCCGGCGACGCTCTCTCCTGGGGCGAAGGCGTCCGCGAGGCCTTCGAACCCGCCGCGCGGCGACTCTGCCTGACCGGCACGCCGTTCCGCTCCGACGTCAACCCGATCCCCTTCGTCTCCTACGCTCCCGGCGACGACGGCGTGCCTCGTTCGGTCGCCGACTTCACCTACGGCTACGGCCACGCGCTCGCCGACCACGTCGTCCGGCCGGTGCTCTTCCTGGCCTACTCCGGCGAGATGTCGTGGCGCACCCGGGCCGGCGACGAAGTGGCGGCCAAGCTCGGCGAGCCGCTCACGAAGGACATGACCAACCAGGCGCTGCGCACGGCGCTGGACCCCACGGGCTCGTGGATGCCGGCCGTGCTCGAGGCGGCGGACAAGCGGTTGGACGAGGTGCGCAGGCACGTCCCCGACGCGGGTGGACTGGTGATCGCCACCGATCAGGATGACGCGCGCGCCTACGCCAAGCTGCTCCGTGCGATCAGCGGCGAGGCGCCGACCGTCGTGCTCTCGGATGAGAAGGCGGCGTCGAAGAAGATCTCGACCTTCAGTGCCGACGAGTCCAAGTGGATGGTCGCGGTGCGGATGGTCTCCGAGGGCGTCGACGTGCCGCGCCTCGCTGTCGGCGTGTACGCCACGACGACCTCCACCCCGCTCTTCTTCGCCCAGGCGATCGGCCGTTTCGTGCGGGCCCGCACTCGCGGCGAGACGGCGTCGATCTTCCTGCCCTCGGTGCCCACGCTGCTCGGGCATGCTGCCCAGCTCGAGCTCGAGCGCGACCACGTGCTCGGCCGTCGGGTCGACGACGAGTCCGACATCTTCGCCGCCGAGGACGATCTCCTGGCCCGGGCCCAGGCCGGCGAGGGTGCCTCCGACGAGCTGGCGCAGCTGCCGTTCGAGGCGTTGGGCTCGGAGGCGCGCTTCGACCACGCGCTCTACGACGGCGCGGCCTACGGCTCGGAGGAGGAGATGGACTTCCTCGGGATCCCGGGTCTGCTGGACGCCGACCAGATGCGCGACCTGCTCCAGCAGCGCACCCGCGACCAGAACTCCGCGCGGGAGCGGGCGCGCGAGTCCGCGCGGGCGACCTCGGCGAAGGAACGTGCCGCCGACGACCTGGCCGAGGTGAGCACCCACGAGCAGCTCGCCGTGCTGCGCCGCGAGCTCAACGGCCTGGTGGCAGCGTGGAACCACCGCACGGGTCAGCCGCACGGGGTGACCCACGCGGCACTGCGCAAGGAGTGCGGCGGCCCTGCTGCCGCGGTGGCCAACGCCGAGCAGCTCTACGCGCGCATCAACCGCATCCGGGAGTGGGCGGTCGGTCGCAGGTCCGGGTGATCGCCGGCGGCGGTCCCGGTCAGCTCGGCGTGAAGGGCCGCGCGCCCGGGCCGGGCCGGGGTACGACGTCGCGTCGGCTGTCGATGCGATGGCCGTCGGCACAGACGAGCGCCGCCGTGGCCGGAGCGCCGCAGTCGCGATGCACCAGTTCGACCGGGACGCCGTCGGCATCGGTGTAGTAGCGGGTTCCCCAGTCGGACAGTGCCGCGAGGACCGGGTAGAGGTCGAAGCCCTTCTCGGTCAGGCGGTACTCGTGCCGCTCGCGGGCGCCGTCCTCGCGATAGGGCACGCGGCGGAGGACGTCGTGCTCGACCAGGGTCGCGAGCCGGTTGCTCAGCACTTGGCGGGGCAGCCCGCTGTGGCGCTGCATGTCGGCGAAGCGCCGCACCCCGTTGAAGACCTCGCGGAGCACGACGACGCACCCTTTCTCGCCCAGCACCTCCAGGGCGCGCGCGATCTGGCAGTTCTCGGTCGAGATGGACAGCGCGGGCGGAGGGGCGTCGGTGGACGTGGCGGTCGCCTCGGGGGCCATGGCGCGAGTCTAGGTCTTGTTGACAGATTCAGCCAGCATCGCCGATGCTGGATCCATGAATGAGACTCAGGAGGCCTTCGACGTCTCGACCGCGACCGGCCTGGAGCTGCTGCGGGCGATGATCGAGGGTCGCATCCCGCCTGCGCCGATCTCGGAGACGATCGGGATGGTCGACTTCATCGCGGAGGAGGGCTCGGTGTCGGTCTCGCTCGATCCCGCTCCGCGCCACTACAACCCGATCGGCTCGGTGCACGGCGGCGTCATCTCCACGCTGCTCGACACCGTGGCTGCCTGCTCGGTGCACTCCACGCTCGCGGCGGGGGAGGGCTACACCTCCTTGGACCTCACCGTGAAGTTCCTCCGTCCGGTCACCGTCGCCTCGGGCCGTCTCACCGCGACCGGACGCGTGATCCACCGCGGACGCCGTACCGCCCTCGCCGAGGGGGAGATCCTCGACGCCGCAGGCAAGCGGGTCGCGCACGCGACGTCGTCCTGCATGATCTTCCCGGCCGGCTGAGCGGCGCCCGGTATCGCGTCGAGCCGACCCTGCCGCCTCACGGCCCCGACCGGGGCGGCACCCTGCTCATCGCGCGCTCGGTCATCGCCGCGATCGTGAGGGAGGGGTTCGTGCCGAGATTCGCCGGCACCACGGAGCCGTCGCACACCAGCAGGTTGCGGTAGCCGAACGCGCGGTGCTCGGGGTCGACGACGCCGTCGTCTGGTCCGACCGCGACCACGGCCCCGCCGAGGGGATGGGCGGTCGTACCGATTCCGCGGAGCGCCTCCAGGACGGGCGTCTCGGCGATCCCACCGACGGCTGCGGCCATGCGGGTCGTCACGTCGTCGGCGAGCACGGACGAGGTGGGCACCGGGTCGGTGCGGCTCTGCTCGCTGACCAGCCCGCGCCGTCCGAGGCGGAGGCGGAGTGCACCGCCGCCGGTGCGCATGTGCAGCACCACGACCTGGCGGGCTGCCGCCCCGAACGGCACCGCCACCCTGAGCGCGCGCAGAGGATGGCGCAGCACCGTGCGTGCCCATCCGCGGCGGGTGCGCCCGGTCGGACCCTGCGGCGCCATGACGGTCAGGCCGGCGCCGAACACGGTGGCGTGCCGGCCGTACACGAGGGTCTCGACGTGGCCGCGACCCTCGGACGAGTCCAGGTGGATGCTGGAGGTGATGCTCGGTCGCGACCCGACCGGGGATCCGCCGCGCGGCATCAGCAGCGCGGGCACGTGTTCGCCGTTGGTGCGCACCTGGTCGCCGATGCGGGGGGACAGGCCCGGCAGCGCGCCGGCGCGCAGGCGGTGCAGCAACTCGACGGTGCCCAGGACGCCGCCGGCGACCACGACGCCGTCGCAGGTCAGCTCGCGACGAACCCGCCGCGCGCGCCCGGTCCGCAGCGTGACGCGGTACCCCGCGGTGCCGTCGGAGCCCGGCGTGCGCGGAGCGACGTCGACGACCTCGTGCTCGGCGAGCACCCGGACGCCGCGCCGCTCGGCCCACCACAGGTAGTTCTTCACCAAGGTGTTCTTCGCGCCGACGCGACATCCGAGCAGGCAGTCGCCGCACCGTGTGCAGCCCGTGCGCTCGGGTCCGTGGCCCCCGAAGTACGGGTCGGGGACGGTGCGGCCGGGGGTGCCGAGGAACACCCCGATCCGGGCCGGCGTCATCGCCTCCGCCCCCAGGTCGCGGCCGGCATCGGCCAGGGCGCCGGCCGCGGGGTCGACCGGATTCGCCGGGTCGGCGGGGTCGTAGGCCGCCACCCCCAGCATCCGCTCGGCCTCGTCGTAGTGCGGCGCGAGCTCGCGCGCCCAGTCGACGCCCGCGGGCCAGGCCGGATCGGCGAAGGCGACGTCGTCGGGCCGGTAGAGCACGTTGGCGTAGGCCAGCGAGCCGCCGCCGACTCCGACCCCGCTCACGATGCTGAGGTGCTGCAGCGTCGTCATCCGCACGATGCCCCGCAGCCCCATGCGGGGTGCCCACAGGAAGCGCCGCAGTTGCCACGACGTCCGGGCGAAGTCGCCGTCGGCCCATCGCCTGCCCTGCTCCACGACCACGACCCGGTAGCCCTTCTCGGCCAGTCGGAGCGCGCTGACACTGCCTCCGAAGCCGGATCCGACGACGATCCAGTCGACATGGTCGGGGTCTTCGGTGGAGATGGTGTCGCCCATGCGACCAGTGTCGGGTGGCGGGCGCTTCGCGGCGATCATCCTGGCCGGTGGGCCGTCTGGACATTTGCTCTAGTCAGCTGGGGTGGTTCGGCGCGCGCATGGCTTCAGTGACGCATCGGCGCGCCGAACTCGAGGTCATGCGACGGAGCGCAGGAGGAGTGGTCACCACGGTGGCGATCGCACTCCTGCTCGCCGCCGCCCCCCCGCCCCCCGCCCCCCCCCCCCCGCGGGGGTGCGGCCCCCCCACGTCCGACTCGGGAGGATCGCCTCCGGCCGCCCGTGCCGTCGCGGAGCCGGCGTGGCTCGAGCGGCTCAACGAGGTTCGGACCTCCTCGGGACTGCCACCGGTCCGTGCGGACGCCGGCGGGGTCAGCGGTCTCGCCCAGCACCTGACCTACCTGGCCAAGACGCCGGACCGTCTCCGCTCCGGCGCCTTCGCCAGCGGCCACTCCGAGAACCCATCGAGCCCGTGGTACTCCGCCGCCGGCGCCAAGGCCGGCAGCCGCAGCAACATCGCCTACGGGACCTCCGACGGACCGAACGCCATCGACCAGTGGATGGCCGCGCCGTTCCACGCGATCGGCATGCTCCGCCCGGGCCTGCGCTCGGTCGCCTTCGCCCGCGACAGCGCCAGCGGCAACGCCGGTCTCGACATCATCAGCGGCCTGGACTCCGACGTCCCGATCCGCAAGCCGATCCTCTTCCCGGGCCACGAGTCGGTGACGGACCTGCGCACCTTCGACGGCGAGCGCCCCAACCCGATCGAGACGTGCACGCGCGCCAGTCCGCGCGCCGACTACTCCTCGCCGTCGCTGCCGATGATCGCGCTGCTGCCGCAGGCGCCGTCGACCAACCTCGTCGCCCGACTGACCGATCCCGACGGCCGCGTGGTCTCCTCCGCATCGGCGGACCTCTGCGTCATCACGGCCTCGACCTACTACTCCACCGATCCGGTGCACGGTGCCAACGGCCGCAAGACGCTGGCCGGGGACAACGCCGTCGTCGTCATCGCCCGACGGCCCTTCGAGTCGGGTCTCTACCAGGTCTCGCTGAGCCAGCCCGGCCGGGACGACGTCGTGTGGCGCTTCGTCTACAGCACGCGACCGCTGCAACGAGCCACCCATCGGGCGCAGGTACGCCGTTCGGCGGACGTGACGATGACCGCGGTCAGCAAGGTCGTCCGGACCCGCCAGGCCGGCACCGTCTCCCGCAGGCTCGCCGTCACCGTCGACGGACGGCGCTACGTCGGGCGGGGCACCGCGCCCGTCGTCGTCGTGGCGAGCATCGAGCGGCGCGTGGCCGTCACCCGGAGCGCTGTGGCCGCCCGGACGGCGCGGGTCACCTGCGTCGCGGTGACCCGCCTCCTGGCCCTGAACTGCGCCAAGACCCACGCGGTCGACGCCGCGGCCTCCGTCGCACTCAGTCAGGCCCGTCGCGAGGCGGCCACCCTGGCCCGGAGGCTCGCTCGAGCCCGAGCGCGCGAGCTCGCCACGGCCGACGCCGAGCGCGAGGTTCGCCGCGCACCCTCGAACGCCGAGCGGCAGTCCGCCGCCACGCTCGCCGAGCGCCGCGCGGCCGAGTCGATCCGGCGGCAGCTCGGGCTCTGAGAGGTCGGCGCTCTCCCGGCGGTCGGGTCGCCGCGTAGGCGATGATGCCGACCATGGCCGTCTACGTCGCGTTCCTGCGGGCGATCAACCTCGGCGCGAAGCGCAAGTTCCCCAAGGACGCCATCGTCTCCGCCACCGAGGCGGCGGGGTTCGCCGGCGTCGCCACCTACATCAACACCGGCAACGTCCGGATCGAGACGACGATGCGCTCACGGGCCAGGATCGAGACGGCTCTGGAGCAGAGCTACCGCGACGCCACCGGCTTCGAGGTCCCGACGATCGTGTTCAGCACCGCCGAGCTGCGCGACGTCGCCCCGGCCGCCGAGCGGCTCGCGGCCGAGACCGATCACGTGAGCTGGGGCGTGCAGCACTACGTCTCGCTGCTCAAGGACGAGCCCGAGGCGGCGCTGGTGCGGGAGATGGAGGAGTGTTCGCGTCCGGGGGCGCTGGCCCGGGTGAGTGGTCGCGCCGCGCATCTCCTGGTCGGCGAGAACTACCACCAGGCGCCCCTCACCAACGCCACGGTCGAGAAGAGACTGGGGGTCGCGACCAACCGCAACCTGACCGTCGTCCGCGCGGTGGTGGAGAAGTGGTGCGGGTGATCTGCCGACGTCGCCGGAGAGCGCCGATCAGCCGGTGCGCTCGGGAGCCGCGACGACGCGCGGCAGGCGTCGCACCTGAGGGGATGCGAGCACGGCGAGCGCGATGAGCACGTAGGCGACGCCGGCCGTCGTCATCACCTCGGCGAAGCCGAGCCCTGCGGCGAGCGCCCCGAACACCAGCTGGCCCACCGGCATCGCCACGAACGAGCCGAGCATGTCGTAGGAGTACGCCCTCGAGAGCATGTCCTCGGGCACGTTCTCGGCCATGGCGAGGTTCCACGCCATCCCGAAGACCTCCGTGCCGGCACCGGCGACGAATGCGGCCGCCAGCAACAGGCCCAGATGAGGGTAGGCGCCCAGGAGCGCGATCGGCACGCCCAGCAGACTGATGCCGAGCATGCCCCACAGCAGGGGTCGCTGCAGCGGCACACGCAGCAGGACCAACGTCATGATCAGCAGCCCGATCGCCTCGGCGGAGAGCACCAGCCCCCAGCCCTGCTCGCCGATCGTCTCCTTCGCCCGCGCCGGCCCGAGGGCGAACCAGGCGCCGGAGTGGATCGCATTGAGGAAACCGAAGCCGAGCACCACCGCCCACAGCCACTGGGTCGAGCGCACGTAGCTCCACCCGGCCGCGAGCTCCGACAAGGTGCTGGGTGCGGCTTCGGCGCGGTCGCGCGCCGGCAGTCGGACGAAGCCCAACAGCACCGAGGAGGCCAGCCAGGTCAGCGCGTCGAAGGCGAGGGTCCACCCCGGTCCGACGGCGACCACCAGCAGCGCACTCAGCGTGGGGCCGAGGATCGTGAGTCCCGAGCGAGCCAGTGACAGCAGGGCGTTGGCCTGCTGGAGATCGGCCCGGTCGACGACCTGCGGCAGCATCCCGGCCATGGCCGGCATCCCGAGACCGGACGCCGTCCCGTGGCCGAGGCTGAGCAGGACGAGCGCGGAGAGCGAGGCGCTGTCGGTGATCACGAGCGCCGCGATCGCGCCCTGCAGCACCGCCGAGGCCAGGTTGGAGACCTGCAGGACGACATTGCGCGGGAACCGATCGGCGATCACCCCGCCCCAGAGCAGGAACACCACCATGGGCACGGTGTGGGCGGCGAGCACGTAGCCGAGCGCGCGCGGGTCGTCGTCGGTCACGTGCAGCACCGCGAACGCGAGCGCGACCCCCGCCATCGTGTTGCCCAGGTTGTTGACGACGCGCGAGGCGAAGTAGAACCGGAAGGTGCGCGAACGCAGCGGCGCGAACGCCTGGCCTCGCGCCATCAGCTCAGCGCTCCGCTCGCGGTCGTCGGCACCGCTCCGTCGTGCCGTGACGGCCCTGTCATGGGCTCACTCCCCGCGGAAGACCGGCTTGCGACGCTCGTTGAACGCGTTCATGCCTTCCCGTGCGTCCGCGGTGCGCATCAGCAGCGTCTGCCCGCTGCGCTCGCGTTCGAGGGCGTCCTCGAGTCCGGTGAGCGTGGCTGCGTTGATCGTGCGCTTGGTGGCGGTCTGGGCCAACGGCGCCCCCGCCGCGAGGCGGCGCACCAACGTGGCGGCCAGGTCGGCGTACTCGGTGTCCGGCGCGACATGGGTGATCAGGCCGCAGTCGTGGGCCTCCCGCGCGCCGAGCGGCTCGGCCAGCAGGGCCATCCGCATCGCCCGCGCCCGCCCGATCGCCGCCGCCACCGTGGTCGAGGTGCCCCCGTCGGGCATGAAGCCGATGCGGGCGAAGGCGAGGAGGAAGGAGGCCGACTCGGTCGCCACGATGATGTCGGCCGCCAGTGCCGCCGATGCCCCCACCCCGGCGGCGACGCCGTTGACCGCTGCCAGTACCGGCCGCGGGCACTCCACGATCGCCCGGATGAGCCCGTTGGCCGCGTCCATCGCCCGGACGTCGAACCGGTCGATCGCGTTCTCGCCGGAGATGTCGGCGCCGGTGGAGAACGCCGCACCGCTGCCGGTCAGCACCACGACGCGGACGTCGTCGTCGGTGCCCGCGGCACGGATCCGCTCGGTCATCTCGACGCACATCTCGCCGCTCAGTGCGTTGAACACCTCGGGTCGGTTCATCGTGAGCCACAGCGCGCCGTCGGTGAGGCGGACGTCGAGGTCGGAGGTCATGGGCGCGAGTGTGCCACCATGGAGCGGTGACCGCCGCCAGCCCCGTCGAGGTCGATCCGGGACTCGCCACGACCCCCGAGGACGACGCGCTCACGGTCCTCTCCACCCCCTGGGTGACGGTGGTGTGGAACGACCCGGTGAACCTGATGTCCTACGTCACCTACGTCTTCCGCAAGCACTTCGGGTACGACCAGACCAAGGCGGAGAAGCTGATGATGGAGGTGCACGAGGACGGCCGGTCCGTCGTGAGCACCGGCACCCGCGAGGCGATGGAGCGCGACGTCCAGGCCATGCACGAGTACGGCCTGTGGGCCACGTTGCAGAAAGCCGAGTGACCGGGGTGAGCGCCTTCGCCCGCCACCGTCGCAGCGGCCGCATCATCGCCACGTTCACCGGTTTCGAGGCCGACCTGCTGCGCTCGCTGGTCGGTCAGCTCGTCGAGCTCCTGCGCAACGAGGCCGCCGTCCCACGCGAGGACGTCGACCCGCTGGAGGCGCTGTTCGACTTCGACGGGCCGACCACCGAGCCGGACGACCCGGTGCTGGCGCGGCTCTTCCCGACCGCCTACCGCGACGACGAGGAGGCGGCCTCGGAGTTCCGGCGATTCACCGAGGGTGCGCTGCGCGACGGCAAGGCCGCGGCCGCGAGCCTGGTGATCGACAGCCTCGAGGAGGCCGGCCTGCCACCCCAGGTCGACGAGGGTCTGATGATCGATCTGGAGCTGGACGAGACCGCCGCCGAGACCTGGATGCGCTCCTTCACCGACGTCCGCCTCGCGCTCGCCGTCCGGTTGGAGATCGAGGAGGGCGACGAGGAGTACTGGTACGGCCTCCCCGACGACGACCCCCGTGCCCAGGCCCACGACATCTACGAGTGGGTCGGCTACCTCCAGGAGACGCTGGTCGCCGCACTCAGCGAGAGCTGACCCGTCCTCCTCGGATTCGCGGGTCGTGCAGACGCCGACGCTCTCGCGTGGGATCGTTGCGGCGTGAAGACGACGCGTGCAATCGCCGCGGCCAGCTCCCTGGCCCTGGCGCTGATGCTGACCGCCTGCGGCGGCGATGACGACCAGAAGGACACGTCTTCCGGCGCGGACACCAGCGCCGGGCAGTCGGACGAGGACGCCGGCTCGGGAGACTCGGGCGACGGTGCCGGCGACGAGGCTCCGGTGCCGCTCATGCAGGGCGATGCGTGCGACGCCCAGGTCGAGGTGACCGGCGAGGTCGCGGCCGACTGGCAGGGCGACGGCGTCGTGTCGACGTCGGAGTCCGACGTCGCCCCGCTCGCGACCTACCAGAGCGCCGACGGTGGCGCCGTGCTGACGCTGTACGCCGAGGGCAACGGCTTCGATGCCAGCGCGATCCTGCTCGTCGGCACCGACCAGTCCTACGGCACCAGCATCGATGCCGACGGCCTGGACATCGCCGACGACGGTTCGGGCGCGACCATCGACGCCGACTTCGTCTCGCCACTCGGCACCGAGACCGACGTGCACGTCGTCGCCACCTTCGCCTGCTGAGGCGACCGGTGGCAGAGCCCTCCCGCGGGGTCGGCGACGACCCGTTGACCGCCGTCCTGCGCACAGATCCGCCGCCCGGCATCCAGACGCTGCCGGACGACGTCCGCGCACGCCTGGCCGACCAGATCCGGGTCGGCAAGGCGCGCCAGGCGGAACTGGTCGCCGAGGCCGAGCGGCAGGCGATCTCAGGCGTGCCCCTGCCGCTGCGCGGCATCGTGAAGAAGGCCCTCGGTGCCTAGGCCCGCGATGACGGAGGCGCGGGGATGAGCAGCGCGACGCAGCAGGCCCAGATCGCCCGCATCGCCCGTCTCCTGCACCTGCGGGCCGAGGAGATCGAGGGGCTCGACGACGTCGCGAGCGCCGACCTGCGCGTCCTGCACGACCAGATCGCGACCTCGCTGTTCGCAGGTGGGCAGCGCCGGTTCGCCGGCGTCGCGCAGCTCTCGGGCGCGATCCCGGTGCCCGCCGCCGCCAAGCTCGCCGAGAAGTTCCTGCCGCCCATGCTGGCCGCCCGTGTCTCCGAGCTGCTCGAGCCTGCCAAGGCGGCCGAGCTCGTACGCCGCATCGGGCTCGACTACCTGGTCGAGGTGGCGATCGCGCTCGACCCGGCGCGCGCGACGCCCGTCGTCCGCTCGATCCCGGCCGAGCGGGTGGGTGAGGTCGCCCGCGAGCTGATCGCCCGTCAGGAGTACGGGGTGCTGGCGGAGTTCGTTCGCATCGTCGACGACCGGGCGCTGGCGGCCGCCGTCGTCCACGCCGACGACGACGACCGCGACGGGATCGCGCCCTTCCTCGACGTCGAGGACCTCGCCCGCCTCGACGCCCTGCGCTGACCGGGCCGCGGGTGCAGACGGGTCAGCCGTTGGTGGTGTCGGCGTCGGAGTCGAGCGTGAGGGACGTCGTGCGCTCCTGGCCGTCGCGCTCGTAGGTGACGCGGACCTCGTCGCCGGGCCGGTAGGACCGCACGGTCGCGATCAGCGAGTCCGACCCGGTGATGATGGTGTCGTCGATCTTGGTGATCACATCGCCCGCCTTCAAGCCCGCCTCGCCGGCGGCCGATCCGTTGCCGATCTCCTGAACCTGGGCGCCGTCGGTGACCAGCGCCCCGGTGGGGTCGCTCGCCACGTTGCCCACCGAGATGCCCAGGCGGGCGTGGGTCGGCGTCTCGCCGTTCTTCATCTGCTCGATGACCGGCAGCACCTCGTTGATCGGGATCGCGAAGCCCAGGCCGATCGATCCAGCCTCCCCGCCGGTGCTGCTGCCGGTGGACTGGATGGAGGAGTTGATGCCGATCACGTGGCCGTTGAGGTCGACCAGCGGGCCGCCGCTGTTGCCGGGATTGATCGCGGCGTCGGTCTGGATGGCCGGGTACACCGTCGCGTTGCCCTCGCTGTCGGAGCCGACGTCGACCGGGCGGTTCAGCGCACTGACGATGCCGGCGGTGACGGTCGCGTCCAACCCGAACGGCGACCCGATCGCCACGACGTCCTCGCCGACGTCGACCTTGCCGGAGTCGCCGATCGTGGCCGGCGTCAGCCCCGAGACGTCCTCGGCCTGCACCAGCGCGGTGTCGGTCAGCGGGTCGACACCGACGATCGAGGCCGCGGCATGGGAGCCGTCGCTGAACGAGACGACGATGCGGCCGCCGTCGCCGGCGACCGACGCGACGTGGTTGTTGGTCAGGATCAGCCCGTCGGAGTTGAGGATGATGCCCGAGCCGGACCCGCGCTCCTGGGCCCCCGCGACGTCCAGCTTCACCACCGAGGGCAGCACCGCCGCGGCGACCTGCTCGACCGATCCTTGCGGGGCGTCGGCGTCCGGCAGGCTGACGACGGGACTGCTGGTCGCCGAGCCGGACGACGTCTGCGCGCTGCCGCTGTTGCCCTGCAGCGCGGAGTAGGCGGCCGCACTTCCGATTCCCGCGCCGCCGCCCACCACCAGGGCACCAGCCAGGACGGCGGCGGCGAAGCCCGCCCGACCACGCTGGGCTGACCGCTGGGGAACGGCGGACTGCAGGGTCTGCGTGGCCGCGGGCCACGACGGCGGCGGGTACTGGTAGGGGTTGGGCGGGATGTCGGCGAAGTCACGGTAGCCGCCGGGGTCGTTCGGCGTCGGGTGCGAGGGCTGATCGTTCATGGCCTCGACCATCCCCACCGTGGCTGTGATCAGCCTGAGACCCGGCTGGCAGCCGGCGAAGAAGCGCTCGGCTCAGCTCCAGCGCTCCGAAGCGGGCGTGAAGTCGAGGCCCCGGGCGCCGATGTAGATCTGCTTGGGGCGCGCGATCTTCTGCTCCTTGTCCTGCACCAGCTCGTTCCACTGCGCCAGCCAACCCGGCGTACGGCCGATGGCGAAGAGCACGGTGAACATCTCCGGCGGGAACTGGAAGGCCTCGTAGATCAGGCCCGAGTAGAAGTCGACGTTCGGGTAGAGCTTGCGCTTGACGAAGTACTCGTCCTCGAGCGCGATCTTCTCCAGCTCCTGCGCGATCTCCAGCAGCGGGTTCACACCCGTCACCTCGAACACGTCGTCGCAGGCCTTCTTGATGATCTTGGCGCGCGGGTCGTAGTTCTTGTAGACGCGGTGACCGAAGCCCATCAGGCGCTCGTCGCCGTTCTTCACGCCCTCGATGAACGCCGGGATCTTGTCCTTGCTGCCGATCCGCTTGAGCATCCGCAGCACGGCCTCGTTGGCGCCGCCGTGCAGCGGTCCGTAGAGGGCACCGACGCCGGCGGCGACGGCCGAGTACGGGTCGACCTGGGAGGAGCCCACGGAGCGGACCGCGTTGGCCGAACAGTTCTGCTCGTGGTCGGCATGCAGGATGAACAGGACGTCGAGGGCCTTGACCAGGCGCTCGTCGGCGACGTACTTCTGCTCGCTCATCTTGAACAGCATCGACATGAAGTTGGCGGTGTAGCCGAGGTCGTTGTCGGGGTAGACGAACGGCTTGCCCTGCGCGTGGCGGAACGACCAGGCGCCCAGTGTCGGCATCTTGGCGATCATGCGGACGATCTGCATGTGCCGGTTCTCGGCGTCGCCGATCTCGCCGGCGTCGGGGTAGAACGTGGACAGGGCTCCCACCGACGCCATCAGCATCCCCATCGGGTGCGCGTCGTAGCGGAAGCCCTGCATGAACTCCTTGATGTTCTCGTGCACGAAGGTGTGATACGTGATCTCGTGCACCCAGGAGTCGTACTGCTCCTTGGTGGGGAGTTCGCCGTGCACCAGGAGGTAGGCGACCTCGAGGAAGTTCGACTTCTCGGCGAGCTGCTCGATCGGGTAGCCCCGGTACTCCAGGATTCCCTTGTCGCCGTCGATGTAGGTGACGGCGGAGCGGCAGGAGGCGGTGTTGGTGAAGCCGGGGTCGTAGACGGCGAGTCCGGGGGCGTCGTCGCCCTCGCGGATCTTGCCGAGGTCGGCGGCCTTGATGGCGCCGTCGACGATCGGGACCTCGTACTCCTGTCCGGTGCGGTTGTCGCGGACGGTGAGGGTTTCAGTCACGCGACCGACCCTAGACCGGATGGGGGAGGCGCGGTACGCCCGGCCCGCTACTGGCCAGTAGCGTGAGCGGTCGACATCGCGCGTGCGGTCGTTTTGCTCCCGCCGTGCGCCAGCCGTAGTCTTGGCGATTGCGTCATCTGCCGCTTCGCGCCGGGGTCACCCGAGCGGGGCAGTCCCGGACGATCCTGAGCCGGGCCGTGTTCGTCAGATCTCGCAGCACACCACCGGGCGGGCACTCCCGCACGGTTCCTACGAACGAAGAGGTTGCGCCATGCGTACCTACGCGCCCAAGCCCGGTGACATCACCCGGGAGTGGCATGTCATCGACGCCGAGGACATCGTCCTGGGCCGGCTCGCGGTCGCCACCGCGAACCTGCTCCGCGGCAAGCACAAGCCGATCTTCGCGCCGAACGCCGACACCGGCGACTTCGTGATCATCGTCAACGCGGAGAAGGTCGCCCTGTCGGGCAGCAAGAAGACCACCAAGCTCGCCTACCGTCACTCGGGCTACCCCGGTGGTCTGACGGCGACGCCGATCGGTCAGATCCTGGAGAAGGACGCGCGCAAGGCGATCGAGAAGGCCGTGTGGGGCATGCTCCCCAAGAACAAGCTCGGTCGTCAGATGATCAAGAAGCTCAAGGTCTACTCCGGCCCGAACCACCCGCACGCGGCTCAGAAGGCCGTCCCCTTCGAGATCACGCAGATCTCGCAGTAATCCCTCCGACGACCTACCTACCTGAGCTAGCAGAGGACATCATCGTGGCTGACACCACCACCGAGGTCGAGGAGACCTTCGAGACCGACGAGCAGGGCGTGGCCTACACGTCCGAGACCGTTCCCGGCGCGGACACCCCGTCCCGTCCGGCGACCATCGCCCCCGCCGCGGCCACCGGCCGCCGCAAGGAGGCCGTGGCCCGCGTCCGCATCGTGCCCGGCACGGGCCAGTGGACGATCAACGGCCGCGACCTCGACTCCTACTTCCCGAACAAGCTGCACCAGCAGGTCGTGAACGAGCCGTTCGCCGCGCTGCAGCTCGACGGCCGCTTCGACGTCATCGCCCGCATCCACGGCGGTGGCATCACCGGTCAGGCCGGTGCGCTGCGTCTGGGCGTGGCCCGCTGCCTCAACGAGATCGACGTCGAGGCCAACCGTCCGACGCTGAAGAAGGCCGGTCTGCTGACCCGCGACGCGCGCGTGATCGAGCGCAAGAAGGCCGGTCTCAAGAAGGCCCGCAAGGCTCCGCAGTACAGCAAGCGCTGATCCCGACAGTCTCAGCACTGTCGTTCGGTGGCCCGTCTCTGTCCAGAAGACGGGCCACCGTCGGTTTTGGCCTCGACGGAAGGATGATCGGGTGACCAGGATCTTCGGCACCGATGGCGTGCGTGGTCTGGCCAACGGAGTGCTGACCGCTGAGCTCGCGTTGGACCTCTCGGTCGCAGCCGCCCGGGTGATGGTCGACGGCGGAGAGTGGCGCGGACGCAACGACAAGGACGACGCCACCCGCCCCCGGGTGCGGCCGCTCGCGGTCGTGGGGCGCGATCCCCGGATCTCCGGGCAGTTCCTCGAACACGCCGTGGTCGCCGGGCTGACCTCCGCGGGTGTCGACGTGCTGCGCCTGCGCGTGCTCCCGACGCCGGGCGTCGCCTATCTGACGGCCGCCCTGGGCGCCGATCTGGGCGTCGTCATCAGCGCCTCGCACAACCCGATGCCCGACAACGGCATCAAGTTCCTCCAGCGCGGCGGCCACAAGCTCGACGACGCCGTCGAGGAGGCCGTCGAGGCGGTGCTCGGGCAGGAGTGGGAGCGGCCCACCGGGGGCGACATCGGCCGGGTCGAGCCCTACGGCAAGGCCGTCGAGGAGTACGTCGAGCACCTGCTCGGCACGCTGGCCGCGCCCCGGCCGCTCGCCGGACTGCGGATCGTGCTCGACTGCGCGCACGGCGCCGCCTATCAGGCCGGGCCCATGGTGCTGCGAGCCGCCGGTGCGGACGTGATCGCGATCGGCGTCGATCCCGACGGCCTCAACATCAACGACGGCTGCGGCTCCACCCATCTCGGCCCGCTGCGCGACGCGGTGCTCGCCCATGGTGCAGATGCCGGCATCGCGTTGGACGGCGACGCCGACCGCTGCCTCGCCGTCGACCACGAGGGTCACGACATCGACGGCGACCAGATCCTCGCCGTCCTCGCGCTCGCGCTCGCTGAGCGCGACCACCTGCCACAGCGCACCGTGGTCAGCACGGTGATGAGCAACCTCGGCTTCGTGCAGGCGATGAGCGCGGCCGGCATCGCGGTGGAACAGACCAAGGTCGGCGACCGCTACGTGCTGGAGTCGATGCGGGCCGGTGGGTTCGCACTCGGTGGCGAGCAGTCGGGCCACGTGATCATGAGTGAGCACGCCACGACCGGTGACGGCCTGCTGACCGCGCTCCACCTGCTCGCGCGGATGGCGAGCACCGGCTCGACGCTGCAGCAGCTGGCCGCCGTCGTCACCCGCCTGCCGCAGGTGCTGGTGAACGTTCCCGACGTCGACAAGACGCGCGCGGAGACCGACTCCGAGCTGGCAGCTGCGGTCGCCGCCGAGGAGGCGGCGCTGGCCGGCAACGGTCGCATCCTGCTGCGCCCCTCGGGCACCGAGGCGCTGGTGCGGGTGATGGTCGAGGCGCCGTCGCAGGCCCAGGCCGACGACGTCGCGCACCGCCTCGCTGTCGTGGTCAAGGAGCGGCTGGGGCGCTGATCCGCCGTGGGTCTCGACGTCCTCGACCACCGGTTCGGGTCTCGAGCTTGTCGAGATGCGCCTCTCGTTGCCGAGGTGTTGCCGTCTCGTTGATCTGACCTGGAGCGGGTGTGGTCGGTGCCTTCGTACGATGGGGCCGTGCTTCCCCGTCAGCGCCGCCTTCCGGCTGCCGCCATCGTCGCGTTCGCCGCGGCCATCGCGGCCGCCCTGCTCGTGATCGTGCCGACGTCGCCGGCGAGCGCCGTCGAACGGGGCACGGTGCGCGGCGCGATCTACCAGAACGGGGATCTGGTCGGCCGGGTCAAGATGCTCTGGTTCGACCGCAACTGGACCTTCATCGGATCGCGGATGGTGCGAGGCGGCGTCTACGGTCTGACCCTGCCGGTCGGCACCTACCACCTGCAGTTCGTCGACCAGAAGCCCGCCTACGACGTCACCAAGGCCGCGCCCGCCGATGTCACGGTCACCATCCGGCGAGGCACGGTCCAGAAGGACGTCCGGCTGACCCGCGGTGCCGCGATCGGCGGCACCGTGCGCGCCGGCGGCAAGATCGCCGGAGGTGCGACCGTCATCGCGGCGAACACCTCCGAGCAGTCGTACACGACCAAGGCCAACAGCCAGGGCCAGTACGCGATCGGCGGCCTGCCACCTGGCCGCTACTCGATCTTCACCTACGACCGCACCAAGCAGTGGGTGGACAAGTCCATCTACCTGTCGACGGTGAAGGCCAAGCCCTTCCGTCGGGTGAACGTGAACCTGCGCAAGCGGGCGGGAACGCTCTCCATCGACCTCCTCACGGCATCGGACCGCTACAAGGCGCGAGCCACGGTGACCGTGGTGAGCCGCAAGACCGGTCAGTTCTGGACCGCGCGCGCGGCCGGAGGACGGGTGACGATCCGCGGGCTCTACGCGGGGGGATACGACATCCAGTTGCCCGGGTGGGACGTGTGGCTCGGCGGTCGGGTGCGCGTGAACGCCACGGTGAAGCCGGGCAAGGTCGCCTTCGGCAGCGCCACGCTGCGCCAGCGTGGAGGCTGGATCACCGGCACGGTGCTGGACGCCTTCGCCCCCGCCTACGTGCTGCCAGGGGCGCGGGTTCGCCTCTACGACGAGCGCGGTGGCCTGCGTGACACGGCCGTGGCCGGACGCGGCGGGCGCTTCATGCTCGACGGCGCCCTGACCACCGGCTCGTACACCGTCGTCATCGACGCCGGCGAGATGTCGGGCGGCTACCTGGGCACCGAGCCACGACGCTGCCTCTACACCCAGGTCAAGGTGAGCAACGTCAGGTTGACCACGGGCCGCGGCACCGAGATCGGCGCCGCCTACCTGCCGCCGGCAACGGGTCAGCAGAAGTGCCCCTCGCCCACGGCGACGCCGACACCCACGCCGTCGCCCACGCCGACCGCCTCGCCCACCGGGACCGCGACCGCCACACCCACCCCGACCGCGACCCCGACGACGACCCCGACCGCCACCAGCGCGCCCAGCGTCCGCTGAGCGAACCCGACTGCTGACAACCTCCGGACCGCACGGTCCGCCGTCGATAGGATCACGCCCATGAGGGAGGACCTCGCTGCCGACGGCAACGCGACTCCTGGCTATGTGATGACGCCCGATCCGGGCCTGAGCGCCTACGCCGAGGAGTTCTTGGAGAGCCTCGACGCGATGCCCGAGCATCGTGCCACCGTGGGGTGCATCATCCCGGCCTACAACGAGGCCGAGACGATCGCGAGCGTGCTCGACTCGCTGCTGATGCAGACGCGACTGCCCGACGTGATCCACGTGATCATCAACAACACCTCCGACGACTCCGTGGAGATCGCCGGCCACTACGCCGGTCCGCACAGCCGTGTGACGCCGCTCGGCGAGCAGAGCACGATCATCTACGTGCACGACATCGGCAAGAACCCCGACAAGAAGGTCGGCGCGCTCAACTACGGGTACTCGCTCGTGGAGACCATGGACTACCTGCTCGGCGTCGACGGGGACACCACGCCCGAGCCGGACGCCGTCGAGCACCTGGTGAACGAGATCGCCAGCGACGACCGGATCGGCGGAATCTCGGCGATCTACTCCATCGACGACTCCGCACTCGACGGACCGATGGCCAAGTTCCTCATCGCGGGCCAGCGGACGCAGTTCTCGGCCTTCAACATGCAGAACCTGCTCAAGGGCCGCAACATGGCGGTGCTCGGGGGCCAGTTCTCGATCTTTTCCACCCAGGCGCTGCGCGACGTCATGCGCGACAGCCACCAGCGCACCCCGTGGGTCAGCGACAGCGAGGTGGAGGACTCCCTGCTCTCGCTGCAGATCAAGAGCGCCGGCTACCTCACCAAGATCAGCGCGAACGCGCGCGCCCACGTCGGCGGCATGACGACGCTCCGCGCGCTCGACGCCCAGCAGGTCAAGTGGAACTACGGCGCCATCGACCTGATGTGGCCCGGGCAGCGAGGCGACACCCGGGGCCAGCCCTTCCACCCGAACCTGCGGCTGCGCTGGTTCGAGCACTGCTCGATGGTCATCAACATCATCACCCGGCTGATGTTCGTGCTGCTGCTGGCCGGCGCCCTCAACATCGGCGCGTTCGTGTTCAGCCCCTGGTGGCTGATCCCGCCGGTCGCCGCCGTCTGGCTCAACTACCGCGTGGCGCGCTCGATGGAGTTCGCCAATCCACGCGACTACCTGTTCGCACTGCTGATCGCTCCGGCCGAGATCTACATGTGGATCCGGATCGGCCACTTCGTACGGGCCTGGTGGAAGTTCTTCACCAGCCAGCAGACCGACAACTGGGCCGCCCAGGCCAAGGCCGAGCGCGGCAAGGGCAGCGCGTGGCTCTATCCCTACTTCATCCTGCTCGTCTTCTTCGTCACGGTGGGTGCCATCTGGGTGCAACTCTCCATCCCGTTGCGCTCCGACATCCTCTCCGTCGGGTGGCCGATCCTCGGGGTCGTCACGATCCTGCAGACCGGCTGGATGACGATCCGAGCATCCAAGCGCTATCGGGGGTTCAAGGCGTGACACGCACCAACGATCGGACGACGAGCAACTGGCGCCGCGCGGCCGTCGCCACGGGCCTCGGCCTCAGCCTGATGCTGAGCGGCTGCTCGCTGTTCGAGAAGGAGGACGACGCCGTCGTGCCTCCGCCTCAGGTCAAGACGGAGGAGCTGGTGAACTCCCAGTTCACCCGCGACGGAACGTTCCAGTCCCATATCGAGGCGCGCGGCGTCCCGGGGCTCGACTTCGTCTACACGCTCTACCCGACCAAGGCGACTCCGCGCACCAACGAGTGGTTCCCCCAGGGCAACAAGTTCTTCACCTTCACCCTCCAGGCCTACGACCTCGATCGGGGCCTGCGGGACCCGTTCAAGACCAAGCGGCTGGTCTACCTCGACAGCGTCTCGGTCACCTCGCGCACCATCACCGTCGACGGCGGGCCGACGCAGCGTCCCTACAAGCTCGACGTCGTCGCCAAGCAGGCGACCTTCGACCCCGAGCCGCTGGCCACCCGGTACGGGATGCTGATCACCTCGCCGAAGGGCGCCTTCGAGCTCCGGAACCAGCGCATCGGATCGATGTCGGACGACACGCGGGGCGTCGAGCTGACCTTCCGCGCCGTCGTCAACATCCAGGTCGAGGCGGGCAAGCCGCGCTACGTCAAGCGCGCCATCGTGCAGCGCGTGCCGATCGCGATCTTCGAATCCGACACTCCGACCCAGGTGGCGAGGATCCCGATCAACGCCAACTGACACCGGCCCGATCGTGACGCTCGGTGGGGTCGGGTTCAATGAACCCATGCGTACCCGGCCCCTGCTGATCGCGGCGATCCTGCTGGTGGCGCTGTCGGGGCTCACCGGGTGCACCTCGGCGTCGGACGACGAGCCCGGCGACCCGAACGCCTCCAACCCGTTCGCGGCGAAGGCTCTCTACGCCCTGCCGAGCCCTCGGCTGACGGCGGCCGCTGCGCAGGCGGACGCGGACGGCGACGCCCGCGCCGCCGAGGTGCTCGAGGACATCGCGGCCGTGCCGACCGGGATCTGGCTGACCCCCGAGCGCTATCCGGCCGGCTCGGTCGGACCGTTCGTCAGCTCGGTGATGGCCGCTGCCGATGGCCGGACGCTTCCGCTCCTCGTGCTCTACGGGCTGCCCGATCGCGATTGCACGGGCGGATTCTCCGCCGGGGGGTTGAGTGCCTCGGCGTACCTCCCGTGGGTCCAGGAGATCGCCGACGCCGCGAGCGGTGCCGTCGTGGTGCTCGAGCCGGACGCTCTTCCGAGCCTCGTCGAGTGCGGGAACCGCGGTCAGCGGATCCGGCTGATGTCGGGCGCGGTCGATGCGCTCGTCGCGGCCGGCGTCGCGGTCTACCTCGACGCGGGTCACTCCGACTGGGTCCCGGCGTCGCGGATCGTCACCCTCCTGGAGGCGGCCGGCATCGATCGGGTCCGCGGCTTCTCCACCAACGTGTCCAACTACCAACCCGACGGCGCCGAGCTTCGCTTCGCCGAGGAGGTCAGCGACGCGCTCGGTGGCAGCCACTACGTCATCGACACCTCCCGCAACGGGTCGACCACCGGCTCGGAGGAGGCGGTCTCGGACTGGTGCAACCCGCCGGGTCGTGCCTTGGGGCAGCGCCCCGGCTTCGTCGACGACGGCACGTCGCTCGACGCCTTCCTGTGGGTCAAGCCGCCCGCGGAGAGCGACGGCACCTGCCACGGCGGCCCGACCGCGGGCGATGTGTGGATCGAACGCGCCGTGGCGCTCGCGGAGGCAGCGGGCTGGTAGGCCGCGGGCGGCGGTGTTGCTCCGCTGTTGCCGTGCCGTTGCCCTCGCAGGCACTCTGTTGATCGCCGGGTCACCGGGAGTGCACGGAGTGGCCGCGGGCTGCCCCAGCCGTTGTTAGGCTGAGGGCCGTGTCAGAGCAGAAGACGGCAGTGGTGGCCGAGGACGACGTGGACGTCCGTGAGCTGATCCAGGTCGTGCTGTCCCAGTCAGGGTTCCACGTCGTCGTCGTCGAGGACGGCGCCGCCGCGATCGAGGCCGTGCGGCAGTACGACCCGATCCTGACGACGCTCGACGTCAACATGCCCGGCATGGACGGCTTCGCGGTGGCCAAGCGCCTGCGCGAGTTCAGCCAGACGTACCTGATCATGATCACCTCCCTCGCGCAGGAGGTCGACATCATCCGTGGCTTCGAGGCCGGCGCGGACGACTACCTGGTCAAGCCGTTCCGCCCGCGCGAGCTGCGCGCCCGCGCCGACTCGATGCTGCGGCGCGCCGCCGCCGGCATGCCCGGCGCCGCACCGGCCCCGGCTCCCGCCGCCACCGAGCCGGAGGCCGAGCCGGAGTCGTGGGCGGCGACCGCCGCCCGCGAGTTCCAGGCGTCGATCGACGGCTCGCCGAACCGCGACTCCGCGCGCGAGCCGTACTCGCCGCCCCCCAGCGCGCCCGTCGCCCCTGTCGCCCCGCCCGAGCCGGCTCCGGTGTTCCAGCCGGCGCCGCCTCAGCCTGCCCCGGTCATGCCCGCGCCCGCGACGACGTCGGTGTTCGGCACGGGATCCCCGGCCGGCGCCGCGTCGCCTGCGGGTCCGGACGCCGGCGCCCCCGGGTCACTCCGCTTCTCCGACCTCTCCTTCGACACCGGTTCCGGTGTCGCCACGATCGGCGGCCGCGCTCTCGATCTCACCCAGGCCGAGGCCGACCTGCTGCTCTCGCTGATGCGCACCGGACGTCGGGTGCGCAGCAAGGCCGACCTGGTGCTGGTCATCCGTGGCCAGCAGTACGTCACGTCGTACTTCGTCAACGAGGCCGACAAGCGTGCAGTGGAGGCCCACATCGCCAGCCTGCGCCGCAAGCTCGGCGACGACGGCCCGAGCGCTCGCTACATCGAGACCGTCAAGGGCGTGGGCTACCGCCTGGCCGAGGCCGCCTGAGCGCTCAGAGTCTCGAGGGCGCCCGGGCTCCTTCGTCGCCCGAGCTGCGCTCAGAGTTTCCGTAGGCGCACGTAGCGGACCGAGTGGTCCTTGTCCTTGCGCAGCACGAGCGTCGCGCGGGAACGGGTGGGCAGCACGTTCTGGGCCAGGTTCGGGCCGTTGATGGAGTCCCAGATCCGACGGGCCTCGTCGACTGCCTCGTCGTGCGTCAGGGATGCGTACTTGCGGAAGTAGGACGTCGGGTCGCGGAACGCGGTCTCGCGCAGCCTCAGGAACCGGTCGACGTACCAGTCGCGGATGTGGGTGGTGCCGGCGTCGACGTAGACCGAGAAGTCGAAGAAGTCGCTCAACGTGAGTCCGGCGCGGCCGTCCTCGCGCACGCGCGCGGGCTGGAGCACGTTGAGGCCCTCGATGATCACGATGTCGGGGCGCTTGATGACGACCTTCTCCTCGGGCACGACGTCATAGACGAGGTGGGAGTACGTCGGTGCCTCGATCTCGTCCTTGCCCGACTTGATGTCGACGACGAAGCGCAGCAGCGCACGGCGGTCGTAGGACTCGGGGAACCCTTTGCGCTGCAGCAGCCCCCGGCGCTGCAGCTCGGCGTTGGGGTAGAGGAAGCCGTCGGTGGTGATCAGTGCGACGTTGGGGTGCTCGGGCCAGTGGGCCAGCATCTGGCGCAGCACGCGCGCCGTCGTCGACTTGCCGACGGCGACCGACCCGGCGAGCCCGATCACGAACGGGGTGCGGGGCGGCGTCCGCTGGTGCAGGAACGCCTCCTGCTCGCGGTGGAGCTTGCCGGCCGACTCCACGTACAGGCTGAGCAGCCGGGAGAGCGGGAGGTAGACCTCCTGGATCTCGGCGAGGTCCAGGGCGTCACCGAGCCCGCGCAGCGACGCGATCTCGTCGGCGCGCAGCGGGTTCGACGTCTCCTGTGCCAGTTGGGACCAGGCGGCCCGGTCGAGCTCGGTGTAGGGGGATGACTCCCGGGGGTGTTCCTCCAGATGAGGTGGGGGCTGGTGCCCCCCGCCGGCGGTCATGGGTGTGATTCTTGCAGCGCCCGGCCCGCCCTGGCGCCGGGGGCGGTGTCCGGCGCAGGACCGTAGAGTGAGGCCCATGTGCGGCATCGTCGGCTACGTCGGACCTCGGCAGGCCCAGGGCATCGTGGTCGAGGGTCTGCGGCGAATGGAGTACCGCGGCTACGACTCCGCGGGCGTGGCCCTGGTGGTGTCCGGCCCCGAGGGCCATGACGGCGGCACGACGGTGGCGACCGCGAAGAAGGCCGGCAAGCTCGCCAACCTGGAGAAGCTGATCGCCGACGAGCCGATGCCCGCCGCCACGACCGGCATCGGCCACACCCGCTGGGCCACCCACGGCGCGCCCAACGACCGGAACGCCCACCCGCACCGCGGCGACACCGGCCGGGTCGCGGTGGTGCACAACGGCATCATCGAGAACTTCGTCGAACTGCGCGACGAGCTCGAGCGCCAGGGCCACGTCCTGCTCTCGGAGACCGACTCGGAGATCGTCGCCCACCTGCTCGAGGTCGAGGTGCTCGGCGGCGCCGACCTGACGACGGCGATGCAGCGGGTCTGCTGCCGGCTGGAGGGCGCCTTCACCCTCGTCGCCGTCGACGGCGGCGACCCCGACCGCGTCGTCGCCGCGCGCCGCAACAGTCCGCTCGTGGTGGGCATCGGCGAGGGGGAGAGCTTCCTGGGCTCCGACGTCGCGGCGTTCATCGAGCACACCCGCGAGGCCCTGGAGCTCGGGCAGGACCAGGTTGTCACGCTCACTCGCGACGGCGTCGACGTCACCACCTTTGCCGGGGAGCCGGCGCAGGGTCGCCGGTTCAGCGTCGACTGGGACCTCTCGGCCGCCGAGAAGGACGGCCACGACTGGTTCATGCGCAAGGAGATCTTCGAGCAGCCGCGCGCCGTCGCCGACGCCCTGCTCGGACGTCGTTCGCCGGCGGGCCAGCTGCAGCTGGACGAGATGCGTCTCGACGACGACGAGCTGCGCGAGATCGACAAGATCATCGTGATCGCCTGCGGCACCTCGTTCTACGCCGGCATGGTCGCCAAGTACGCGATCGAGCACTGGACCCGCACGCCGGTGGAGGTCGAGCTCGCCAGCGAGTTCCGCTACCGCGACCCGATCCTGACCCACGACACGCTCGTCGTCGCGATCAGCCAGTCGGGGGAGACCGCCGACACCCTGCAGGCCATCCGCCACGCCCGCACCCAGGGCTCGAAGGTGCTCGCGATCTGCAACACCAACGGCTCCACGATCCCGCGCGAGTCCGACGCGGTGATCTACACCCACGCCGGCCCCGAGATCGGCGTCGCCTCGACCAAGGGCTTCCTGACCCAGTTGGTGGCCTGCTACCTGCTGGCGCTCTACATCGCCCAGGTCAAGGGCACCCGCTACGGCGACGAGATCGACCAGATCATGCGCCAGCTCGAGGAGATCCCGGCGCACATCGACACGGTGCTCGCCGGGGCAGAGGAGATCTACACCCTCGCGCGCGAGCATGTGGGGGCTCGGTCGGTGCTGTTCCTGGGGCGCCACGCGGGCTTCCCGGTCGCCCTGGAGGGGGCACTGAAGCTCAAGGAGCTCGCCTACCTGCACGCGGAGGGGTTCGCCGCCGGCGAGCTCAAGCACGGCCCGATCGCGCTGATCGAGGAGGGTCTGCCGGTGCTGTGCGTCGTGCCTCCCCGCGGCCGCGACCAGCTGCACGAGAAGATGCTCAGCGGGATCCAGGAGGTGCGGGCCCGCGGAGCGCGCACGATCTGCCTGGCCGAGGCCGGCGACGACAAGATCGCGCCGTACGCCGACGTGCTGATCCGGCTGCCCCGGGTGCCGGTGCTGTTGCAGCCGCTGGTGGCCGTGGTGCCGCTGCAGCTGTTCGCCTGCGAGCTGGCGACGGCGCTCGGGCACGATGTCGACCAGCCGCGCAACCTGGCCAAGTCCGTCACGGTCGAGTAGGCGCGGGAGCGACATGGCGGTGCTCGGCGTCGGGATCGACGTGTGCGATCTCGCCCGGTTCGCCCTCTCTCTGGAGCGGACGCCGGGACTGCGCGAGCGCCTCTTCACCCCGGCCGAGGCGCTGCGGCAGCCGGCCTCGCTGGCGGCGCGGTTCGCGGCCAAGGAGGCGTTGGCCAAGGCGCTCGGCGCTCCGGCCGGGATGGCCTGGCACGACGCCGAGGTGGTCAGCGAGGAGAGCGGCCGCCCGCGCTTCGAACTGCGCGGCACCGTGCTCGAGCGCGCCCGCGAGCTGGGGGTGGCCCAGGTGCATCTCTCCCTCTCCCACGACGCCGGCATCGCCTCGGCGATGGTGGTGCTGGAATCGTGAGGCACGCGCACACGGTCGCCGAGATTCGGGACGCCGAGGAGGCTCTGCCGGCGCGACTCCCGGACGGCGCGCTGATGCAGCGCGCTGCGCACGGACTGGCCCACGTCGTGCTGGACCTGCTCGGCGGTGGGTACGGGCGCCGCATCCTGCTGCTCGTCGGAGCCGGCAACAACGGCGGGGACGCGCTCTACGCCGGGGCGGTGCTCGCCCGGCGGGGCGCCCAGGTGGAGGCCTGGCTGCTCGCCGACGACGTCCACGCCGGTGGGCTGCAGGCCCTGCGCGACGCGGGCGGCCTCGCGCGCCGTGACGTGCCGCGGGCGCCCCTGCCTACGGGGCGCCGCCCCGACCTCGCCGTCGACGGCATCGTGGGCATCGGCGGACGCCCGGGCCTGCGATCCGCGGCGTCGGAGGCTCTCGCCCTGCTGGACGGCGTCACGATCGTGGCGGTCGACGTCCCCAGCGGCGTCGACGTCGACACCGGCGAGGTCGCCGCGTCCGCCGACGGCGACTCCCACGTTCGCGCCGACGTCACGGTGACCTTCGGGTCGCTCAAGCCGGCGCTCCTGGTCGATCCGGCCGCCGAGGCGGCCGGCGTCGTGCACCTGGTCGACATCGGGCTCGACCTCCCGGAGGCGGGTGTCGAGGCGCTGCAGGCATCCGACGTCGCCGCGCTCCTGCCACGACCCCAAGCGCACGACCACAAGTACACCCGCGGCGTCGTCGGTGTCCGTGCAGGATCCTCGACCTACCCCGGTGCGGGGCTGCTCTCGGTGGCCGGTGCCGCCTGCGGACTCGCCGGCATGGTCCGCTACGTGGGCGACGCCGACGTCGCGCGGCTGGTGCGGGAGCGCCACCCCGAGGTCGTCGGCGAGGGCCGGGTGCAGGCGTGGGTCGTCGGCTCGGGCAGCGGCCCGGACGCCGCCGACACCCTCGCCGCGGCGTTGTCCGGGGGCGTGCCCACCGTGATCGACGCCGGTGCTCTCGCGCACCTGCCGCTCACCCGTCGACGAGACGACGCCGACCGGTCCGGGTGGATCCTCACGCCGCATGCGGGCGAGCTCTCCCGCCTCTTGGACGTCTCACGCGCCGAGATCGAGGCGGCACCGCTGCGCCATGCTCGCGCGGCTGCCGAGCGGTTCGGCTGCGTCGTGCTGCTCAAGGGTCGGCACACCCTGATCGCGACGCCTGACGGCGCCGTGCGGGCGACGACGACCGGCACCCCCTGGCTCGCCACGGCGGGTGCGGGCGACGTCCTCGGCGGTGTCGTCGGCGCGCTCGCCGCAGCCGGCATGAGCCCGTTCGACGCGGCCTCGGTCGGCTCCTGGTTGCACGGCGCCGCCGCGACGCTGGCCTCGCGGCACGGACCGATCGTGGCGGGGGACGTCGCCCCGGCGCTCGCCGACGTCGTCCGCGGCCTCGACGGCCTGCAAGGATGAGCCGGTGACACAGTGGGACCGGGCCGAGATCGTGGTCGATCTGGCCGCTATCCGGCACAACGTGCGGCTCCTCAAGGAGCTCACCGGTGTCGCGCTGATCACCGTCGTCAAGGCCGACGCCTACGGGCACGGCATGCTGCCGGTCGCACGGACGGCGCGTGAGGCCGGGGCCGACTGGCTCGCGGTCGCGACGCTCGACGAGGTGCGCGCCCTTCGCTCCGCGGGCGACACGGGACCTCTGCTGACCTGGCTCACCGTGCCCGACGAGGACTACGACGACGCGATCCGCGCGGGCGTCGATCTCACCGCGTACTCCGTCGGCGAGCTCGACGAGATCGAGGCCGCCGTGGTCTACGCGGGCGCGCCCGCTCGGGTGCAGCTGAAGGTCGACACCGGTCTCTCGCGTGGGGGTGCTCCGCGGGCGGACTGGGAGCGCTTCTTCTCCCGCGCACGAGCGGGCGAGAAGGCGGGCCGCTGGGAGATCACCGGGCTCTGGTCGCACCTGGCGTGCGCCGACGAGCCCGAGCACCCGGCCAACCACGCCCAGGAACAGGCGTTCCTCGATGCGCTCGCGATGGCCGAGGAGTCGGGACTCCACCCGCCGCTGCGCCATCTGGCGAACTCGGCCGCCGCGCTGCTGCGGCCGTCGGCGCGCTTCGACGCGGTGCGCTGCGGCTTGGCGACCTACGGTCTCGATCCGGCACCCGGCGTCCCGCACGGCGTCGACCTGCGGCCCGCGATGACGGTGCGCGCGGACCTCGCGCTGGTCAAGGACGTCGCTGCCGGCGACGGCGTCTCCTACGGCCACACCTGGACCGCCCCGGAGGCGACCACCATCGGTCTGGTCCCGGTCGGCTACGGCGAGGGCGTGCCGGTCGCGGCCAGCAACCGAGCCGCCGTCCAGGTCGCCGGCAAGCGCCGGCCGATCCGTGGGCGCGTGTGCATGGACCAGCTGCTGGTCGACCTCGGCGGCGAGACCCCGGACGTCGGCAGCGACGTCGTGCTGTTCGGCCCGCCGGAGCTGGGCCCCACCGCGCAGGACTGGGCCGAGGCCTGCGAGACCATTAACTACGAGATCGTCACCCGGATCGGTGGCCGGCTGACCCGCCGCTACGTCGACAGCGAGCGCGACGGTGCAACGACAGGAGCGCGAGGATGAGCACAGCGAGCACCTCCGGGAACCGCCGCCGCTGGCTGTGGGGATCGATCGGCGGCCTCCTCGGGGTCGCGGCCGCAGGTACGGCGATCGGTCTGTTGCGCCAGCAGCGAGCGATCAGCCACACGGCGGGCGACGACGTCCCGCTCGGCACGTTGCGCTCGGCGCCGATCCACGTGATCGCGACCGACGGCACCCCGCTCCACGTCGAGGTCGACGAGCTGGAGGACTCGGGGAGAGCGGGCGGTCGCTCGCCGCGGGTGACGGTGATCTTCGCCCACGGCTACTGCCTGAACCTGGACAGCTGGCACTTCCAGCGCGCCGCGTACCGGGGACTGGTGCGGGCCGTCTACTACGACCAGCGCTCGCACGGCCGCTCGGGGCGCTGCACCCCCGAGCACGCCACCATCGACCAGCTCGGGCGCGACCTCAAGCAGATCATCGACGAGGTCGCCCCCGAGGGCCCGGTGGTGCTGGTCGGTCACTCGATGGGCGGCATGACGATCGTCGCGTTCGCCGAGCAGTTCCCCGAGTTGATCGGCACCAAGGTGCTCGGCGTGGGGCTCATCGCCACCACGGCCGGGGGGCTCGATCCCAGCCGCATCCTGTTGCCGATGCTGCCGGCCCGTCTCACCGGCCGAGCGACCCATCGTGCGGTCGCGACCCTGCAACGTGGCCACCGCACCGTGGACGCCGTCCGGCGGGTGGGTCGGGTCATCGCCAACAGCGCGACGAACCGCTTCGCGTTCGGTTCCGACGTCCCGGAGTCCTACCTGCGGTTCGTCGATGACATGCTCTCGGCGACACCGTTCGAGGTGGTCGCCGACTTCTTCCCGAGCTTCGGGAGCCTGGACAAGTTCCACGCGGTCGAGGCCCTCTCGACCATCCCGGTCTCGATCATCTGCGGTACCCAGGACAAGCTCACCTCGATCGGGCACTCGCGCAAGCTGCACGCGCAGATCGCCGGGTCGCGACTGCTCGAGTGCGAGGGGGCCGGGCACATGGTCACGATGGAGCGGCACGAGCACCTCAACGCCGAGCTGGACCAGTTGATCACCGCTGCGCTCGACCGGGCCGGAGCCCGTTGACCGTCACCATGGGGACGTCCGACCACCCGGGGGAGCAGGCCCGCGAGCCCGGTGCCGCCATGACCGTGCGTCGCGTCGGGCCGGAGTCCGCCGACGTCGTCTACGCGATCATCCAGGACGCCTTCGGCAGCCGCCCGCCGCTGGATCCGCCGGCCCCGGCACTGATGGAGTCGGTCGAGGCGATCGCGACCCGGCTCGCCCTCAGCGGTGGCCTGCTGGCCCGACTCGGCAGCGAGCCGGCCGGCGCCCTGCTTCTCGACCCGGTCGGCGACACCGTCTGGATCCGCCGATTCTGCGTCGCCACGACAGCACGCGGCCGTGGCGTCGCGGAGGCCCTGGTGACGGCGGCGCTCGAGGCCGCCGAGGGACGCTCGTGGTTGAAGCTGGTGGCGCGCGAGGAGCTGCCCGAGACGATCTCGTTCTGGAAGCGACGCGGATTCGTGCAGACCGACCGCCGTCGCCCCTACGTCGAGCTCGCCCGCCCGTTGCCCAGCCGGCACCGGATCTCCACCGCCGCCCAGATGCGCGATCTGGGCAGGGAGATCGCCGCGGACCTGCGAGCGGGCGACGTCGTCGTGATGAGCGGTGACCTGGGGGCGGGCAAGACCACGCTCACCCAGGGTCTCGGCGCGGGACTCGGTGTCAGCGGCGCGGTGACCTCGCCGACCTTCATCATCGCCCGCGAGCACCCGGGTACCGATGCCGGACCCGATCTGGTGCACGTGGACGCCTACCGGCTCGGTGGAGCGGCCGAGCTCGACGACCTCGACCTCGACACCTCGCTGGACCGCGCCGTCACGGTGGTGGAGTGGGGTGAGGGGATGGCCGAGGGCCTGGCGGAGTCGCGGATCGAGATCCGGATCACCCGCGACGACGGATCGAGCGACTCCGCAGACGGTCCGGAGACGCTCGACGGTGACGAGCCGCGCATCGTCGACATCCTGCGACGTGGCCCGCGTTGGGTGCGCGACCCCGCGCACTACGCCGGCGGTTGAGCAGTCGTCGGTGGTCGAGCTTGTCGAGACCCGGTGGGCATCTCGACAAGCTCGATGACCGGGAGGTCGGCTCGATGACTGGGTGGGTACGGTCGTCCCGTGCTGTTGACCTTCGACACCGCTTCGCCCACGGTCAGCGTCGCCGTCCTCGACGGTGACGTCGTGCTGGCGGAGTGCCGCTCGGCCGAGGCGATGCGGCACGGCGAGCAGGTGGCCCCTCTCATCGACCGTGCGCTCACCGAGGCCGGCGGAACGCGCCTGGACGTGACCGCGATCGGAGTGGGCGTCGGCCCGGGTCCGTTCACCGGGCTGCGCGTGGGGCTGGTGACGGCACGCACGCTCGGTCTGCTGCTCGACGTCCCGATCTACGGTGTCTGCTCCCTCGACGCGCTGGCGATCGAGGCGGTCGACACCGGAGCGGTCGACATGCCGTTCGTGGTGGCGACCGACGCGCGCCGACGCGAGGTCTACCTCGCCGGTTACGACGCGGACGGCGTGCGGACGAGCGGTCCCGCGGTCGCGGCGCCCGCCGACGTCGCCACGAGCGCCCCGGTGATCGGCGAGGGCGGCACGCTGTACCCCGACGCCTTCACCGGTGCGCGCGGGCCGCTGCGGCCCAGTGCCGGGTGGCTCGGACGTGCGATCGCCGAGGAGCGGGTCGAACTGCTCGACCCCGAGCCGCTGTACCTGCGGCGCCCCGATGCCGAGGTGCCCGGGCCGCCGAAGCCGGTCTCGTGACCGCGCCCGTCGTCCGGGTGGCGACGGAGCAGGACGCCTCCGCGATCCACGCTCTGGAGGAGGAGGGGCTCGGCCCCGACGCCTGGTCGCTCGGCCTGGTCGCCGAAGGTGTCGCCGGCCGGGTGCCGACGGTGCGCTACCTGGTCGCCGAGGTGGACCAGCGCGTCGTCGGGCACGCGGTCGTCAGCGCCGCCGGCGACATCGCCGAGCTGCAGCGGATCGCGGTGACGGCGTCGGCGCGACGCTCCGGTGTCGCGACCGCGTTGCTCGAGGCGGTGCGCCAGTGGTCACGTGGCGAGGGCGCCCACCGGCTGCTCCTCGAGGTTCGGGAGGGCAACACCGGTGCCCTCGGTTTCTACGCGCGTCACGGCTTCGTGGAGATCGACCGCCGGCCGCGGTACTACCGCGACGGCGCCACCGCGATCGTGATGCGCCGCGCGCTCACTGCCGGATGCGGCGGTTCAGGAGGCTGAGCCGACTCAGGCGAGGACGCCGGGAGCGCCGTCGTCGTCCAGCCAGTCCTTGCCGTCGTCGTAGAGGTCCCGGTCGCGGGCGTCCTCGCGTTGGTCCCGACCACGTCCGCGGCCACCAGCCGCGCCGGCACCGCCCTTGCCACCGGCTCCGCCGCGACCACCCGCTCCTGCGCCCTTGCCACCGGCTCCAGCCGTGCCGGCGCGTCCGGCACCCCGTCCACCGGCCCCGCCGGAAGCGGCGCCACGGCCGCCGGCGGCACCAGCGCCTCGTCCCGCGGCTCCTGCACGTCCGGGGCTGCCTGCCGTGCCCGGCCGAGCGCTGCCGGCGGTACCGCCGGCACGAGCCGCGCCCGATGCGGTGCCGCGACCCAGCGTCGATCCCGTGCCCGCGGCGCGACTCGTCGCGCCGAAAGAGCCCGGGCGGGCGCTTCCGAAGCCGGGCAGGGAGAGCCCGGCACGGGCACCGGCGACGAGTCCGGCGCCGCCGAGCAGAGCGGCGCCACCCAACCCGGCGACCGCAGCCGGCGACATCCCGCCCGGCCCGGCCGTCGACGGCGACGGCGTCGGGGCGGTGACGCCCGGGCCGACGTCGGTGCCGGGGCCGATCACGGGGGGCTGCGTCGTGGTGGGCTGGGTGGTGGTCGGATTCGTCGTGTCGATGGAGTCGTCGCCGTCACCGTTGCCGTCGGTGTCGGTGATGTGCGGATCCCGGGTCGGTCGGCTGCCGTCGTCGCTGGACGTCGGCGTCGTGATCGGTGAACGGCCAGGGCCGGTCGGATAGGGGTCCTCGGGGCCGACCGGCGGCCAGATGACCTCCTCGCCGTGGATCTGCTCCATCACGCTGGTCTGCTCGTCGAAGACCTCGTCCATGCGGGTGGTCCACTCGCGCGAGGTCTCCTCACGACGGCGCCGGGTTTCCGCGTAGAGCGAGGCCTGGGTGTCGTGGTCGGCCTTGGCCTGGTGGTCCTCGTCGGTCCACGGGCCGACCGGGTCGGTCCAGGCGTCGGGCGCCGCCACCGGCGGCCAGTCGCGATCGAGCTGCTCCTTGGCCTTGCGGGCGCCTGAGATGACGCCACCTGCCGAGCCGAGCGCCTCCGAGCCCCGCTGGAGCTCGGCGGCCCGCTTGGCCATGGCGGAGGCCGCGCGGGAGAACGCGCCGGCCATCGACTGCCCGGTCTCACCCTCGGGCACGATCGCCTCGTCGGCGCTGGCCGCCTTGAGCAGCTGCTTCTCGACGGCGTCCAGCAGGGTTCGGCACTCGTCCCACTCGCGCGAGCCCACTCCGACCTCGTGGTCGTCGCAGCCGAGCAGGTGGTTGAGCCAGCGGGACTCCTCGGGACCGGTCATCAGTTGTCTCCCAGGTTGCAGGCCGTGGGCGTGGCGAAGTCGGTTCCCTCCACGCAGGCACTGGCGTCACTCATCGGGGTCACCGACTCGACACGGGCAGCGGTGTTGTTCAGGTCGGCGCCCGCGTTGGCGTCGGTGTCGAGCACGCTCGCGTGGAACTCGTGGACGTTCTCCTCGAAGCCGCGCAGGCCGGCGATCATCTCGACGATGGCCTCCTGCACCTTCCGATGGGCCACCGAGGTGTTGAGGGCGAGACGCTGACCGGTGTCGGAGGCGCCGAAGGCGGGCTTGGAGACATCGACGGGCTCGCTTCCGGTCAGGTTGTCCTGGCCGCTCTGCAGCAACTTCACGATCGCGCGGATGTGGTCCTCGCGGACCTGGAGTTGACGCAGCGCCTGCTCGGCGGCGACCACGATCGAGGAGATCGGTCCGAGAATCGGGCTGATCGTCGCCAACGGCGAGAGGGCCGTGCTTCCGGAGCTGGAAGTATCCGAATCCGACATGTGAACTCCTCGTCTGACGACGCCCGAAACTGGAATCAGTGCAAGCCCCTACCCGTCCACAGATCGGGCAAACAGGGCTCCTCCACCGATTTCGCTCCCCTGGATTGATCGCCCGCGGGCACGGGTAGGTCGCACCCGTGTTGCGAGTCATGGATCCTGAGTCAGCGCCCCGCGAACACGGCGGCGGCCGCGGTGTGATCGGCCTCATCGCTGCGGTGGTGGCGACGGCAGCGCCCGCCGCCGGCTGCAGCGACGTCGACGACGAACCGTCCCCCCCCGGGGGCCCCACCCCGGGG
>NZ_JAHRHK010000056.1 GCF_021246465.1 Nocardioides sp. R-C-SC26
GTCGCCCTCGGCCGACCCGGCGCCGTCAGGCGAGGTCGACCTGACCAAGCCGCCCCGCACCTATGCCGAAGCGCTCGCCCATGCCGCGCAGATCGAGACCGCACCCGAGCGCGTCGTCCGTTTCGAGACCAACGACGGCACGTACTGCGTGCTCGAGTCCGAATTCCTGCCGTTCTCGTGCGAGCTGGCGCGTGGCGGAACCCCGGCCCCCGAGGTGTGGGGGGACGGTCCGAGCCAGAACGTCGGCCGGATCGAGGTCGTCGACGGCGTGCCGCAGCCGGTCTGCAACACCGACACCATCCGCGAGCCGGACGCCGTCCGGCTGGCGGTCG
>NZ_JAHRHK010000057.1 GCF_021246465.1 Nocardioides sp. R-C-SC26
GTCGGGGCCACCGACGTCGAAGACACCGAGGTTGCTGACGATCCGGTGGATGTCGTTGAAGCGGGTCGCGCCCGGGCCGGCCGCGGCCGCGCGCTTGGGACCGACGCCGGAGACGATGTCGACCTGCTCGACGAACACCCGCGGGTTGTGCCGCGGCACCCAGTACGAGGTCCGGTTGTTGACGGTGTTGCCCGGGGCGCCGCGCGAGCCCACCAGCTGCCGCTTCGGCCGGGCGAAGGAGCCGATCGCGGAGATGTTCTGGTTGCCGTCGCGGTCGACCTGGGTCGCGCCCATCATCACGTGGCGCTTGCCGTAGGCCACGACGTCGAAG
>NZ_JAHRHK010000058.1 GCF_021246465.1 Nocardioides sp. R-C-SC26
CGTCGAACGAGCCGGGATCGTCGAGCGCGACGAAGGCGAGCAGCTGCGCCAGGTGCGTGGAGACCATGTCGCGCAGGCACCCGGTCGCGTCATAGGAGCTGCCGCGGCCGGTCACGGTGAGCTTCTCGGGCACGTCGATCTGCACCGATCGGATGTGCCGACGGTTCCACGAGGGCTCGAAGAGCCCGTTGGCGAAGCGCAACGCCAAGATGTTCTGCACCGCCTCCTTGCCGAGGAAGTGGTCGATGCGGAACACGGCGTCCTCGACGAAGACCTCCTTGATCGCCGCATCCAGCGCGCGGGAACTGGCGAGGTCGGTGCCGAAGG
>NZ_JAHRHK010000059.1 GCF_021246465.1 Nocardioides sp. R-C-SC26
AGTTCGACGATCTCGTCGAACTCGTCGACGCGGCGGAGGGCCGCACGTTGGGGCTCTTCTCCAGTCGTCGCGCCGCCGGGGCGGCGGCCGAGGCGGTGCGCACCCGGCTCCCGCACCTGACCACGCTCGCGCAGGGCGGCGCGCAGCTTCCCGAGCTCGCGCGCCAGTTCGTCGGCGATCCGCACACCTGCCTCTTCGGCACCCTCAGCCTGTGGCAGGGCCCCGACGTGCCGGGCGACACCTGCCAGCTGGTGCTGATCGACCGCACCCCGTTCCCGCGTCCCGACGATCCGCTCATGAGCGCGCGCCAGCAGGCCGCCGACAAAG
>NZ_JAHRHK010000060.1 GCF_021246465.1 Nocardioides sp. R-C-SC26
CCGGCCGTCGGACTCCAGCCAGATCCCTCGCTCCGGCCAGGCGAAGTCGAGTCTTGCCACCACAGTGCCGTCGCTCTCGTAGACGACGTACTGGCGGACCGGCGACGGGATGCCGGCTCGGTAGCAAGCGAAGACCGTGCGACTCTCACCCACGGACTCGACTGCTCCGTCAGCCAGGCGAAGGACGACGTGCGAGCTCAGCGAGCGGGGCCACGAGGAGCGCTCGGCGGCGAGACGGCGGATGACGTCGAGATCGGCCTCGCCAGTACCGAGGAGATGATTCACCGCGACGAGGGCCGCCTCGGCCTGGAGACAGCACATCACCT
>NZ_JAHRHK010000061.1 GCF_021246465.1 Nocardioides sp. R-C-SC26
GTTCGACGGGCAGGCCGGCCAGGGCGGCCACTTCCCGGCCGACTTCATCGTCGAGTACATCGGGCAGACCCGCGGCTGGGTCTACACCCTGCACATCCTGGCCACCGCGATCTTCGACAAGCCGGCGTTCAGCAACTGTGTCAGCCACGGCATCGTGCTGGGCAGCGACGGCAACAAGATGAGCAAGTCCCTGCGCAACTATCCCGACGCCCGGGAGGTCTTCGACCGCGACGGCGCGGACGCGATGCGCTGGTTCCTGATGAGCAGCCCGATCCTGCGCGGCGGCAACCTGATCGTCACCGAGCAGGGCATCCGCGACTCGGTGC
>NZ_JAHRHK010000062.1 GCF_021246465.1 Nocardioides sp. R-C-SC26
AGATCGTGCTCGATGGCAGGGCCGACCCCGGTCGCGATCCGGCGCTGCAGCTGCGCGCGGCCACCGCCGCCGCCGAGCGCGGCGTCCTGCTGGCGCCCGCCACCGCGGCCCGCCTCGTGCGCGAGTGCGCGCCCCTGCCCGACCCCTGGCCGGAGGAGGCGCGGCACCTGCTGGTGCGTCTGCTGGCCTCGGGCCCGGGCCTGCTCGATGTGTGGGAGACCCTGGACGAGACGGGTGCGCTCGCCGGGATCCTGCCGGAGTGGGAGCGGATCAGGCTGCTTCCGCACGCCTCGGTGAACCGGTGGATCACCGAGGCGTGCGGAAG
>NZ_JAHRHK010000063.1 GCF_021246465.1 Nocardioides sp. R-C-SC26
CGCTCGCCGGCGGGCCCGCCGTCGAGTCCAGCTGCCGATGGGCCACGTGAGGACGAAGCAGGCGAGCGCCACCATGATGATCGCGGGTCCGGGTGCCACGACGGTGCTCGGCGGCACCATCGCCGACCCCACGAGGCCGCCGACCGAGGCGACGACGCCGAGGCCCATCGCAACTCCCAGCGTCCGACGAAATGATGTCGTCAGCTGCTGCGCGGTGGCCACGGGGACGACCATCAGGGCCGAGACCAGCAGCAGCCCGTCCGTGCGCATCGCCACCGTCACGCTGACCGCGGCGAGGACGGCGACCAGCAGGTTGTAGTACCG
>NZ_JAHRHK010000007.1:0-117308 GCF_021246465.1 Nocardioides sp. R-C-SC26
CCGAGGCGCTCCAGGCGGCTGCCGAGCGTGCCGGCGTCGACCTGGCCGTGGAGACCCAGGGCTCCGCCGGTTCCACTCCCCTCGATCCGGCGGTCATCACCGCCGCCGACGCCGTCATCTTCTCCGTCGACGTCGGAGTGCGCGACCGGGGACGCTTCGCCGGTAAGGCCGTTCGTCTCCTCCGGCGTCAAGCGCCCCATCGACGAGGGCGACGCCCTGATCGCCGAGGCGCTGCGGGCGGCGGACGACCCCGGTGCAGCGCGCGTCGAGGGGTCGTCGGACGGACCCAACAGCACGGGCAACGCCGCCCTCAAGGAGTCATGGGGTGGCCGCACCCGCCGGGTGCTGATGACCGGCGTGTCCTACATGATCCCGTTCGTCGCGGCGGGCGGCCTCCTCATCGCGCTGAGCTTCCTCCTGGGCGGGTACGAGATCGTCGGCCCCTACGGCGACATCGCGGTGAACAACTCGCTGTTCGACCTGCCCAACCCGCAGGCGCTGGGCCTGGACCACGCACTCTTCGACTCCGGTCTCGCCGCCTACATCGGTGCGCTGTTCTTCATCATCGGCAAGACCGCCTTCATGTTCTTCATCCCTGCACTTGCGGGCTTCATCGCTTTCGCGATCGCCGACCGACCGGGAATCGCACCCGGCTTCGTCCTCGGTGGTCTCGCAGCGAACATCTTCGGCGTGGTGGACGCCGGCGGCGTCGCCCTCCCGGCGACGGGCTTCCTCGGCGCCATCATCGGCGGTGTGATCGCGGGTCTCGTCGCGCACTGGATCGGGTCCTGGAAGGTACCCACCTGGGCGCGCGGACTCATGCCCGTTCTCGTCATCCCGCTGCTGACCTCGATCGTCGCGGGGCTTCTGATGATCGTGGTACTCGGCAAGCCGATCAACTGGCTGATGACGCAGCTCACGGACGGCCTCAACGACCTGTCAGGCGGCAGCGCCGTGCTGCTCGGCGTCATCCTCGGCCTGATGATGGCCTTCGACATGGGCGGGCCGCTCAACAAGGTCGCCTACAGCTTCGCTGCCGTCGGCGTCGGTGGTGCGTCGCTCGCATCCGACGCGCCCGAGCTCAAGATCATGGCCGCGGTCATGCTCGCCGGGATGGTGCCACCGATCGCACTCGCGCTGGCGACCGTCGCGCGTCCCTCCCTCTTCACGCCTGCGGAGCGGGAGAACGGCAAGGCAGGCTGGCTGCTCGGCGCGTCGTTCATCACCGAGGGCGCCATCCCGTTCGCGGCGGCCGATCCCCTGCGCGTCATCCCGGCGATCATGCTGGGATCGGCCGTGACAGGTGGCTTGTCGGAGGCGCTCGGTGTCTCGGTCCGCGCACCCCACGGCGGGATCTTCGTCCTCTTCGCGGTCGATGGCGTGCTCGGCTTCGTGATCAGTCTCGCGGCCGGCGTGCTGGTCGGCGCCGTCGCCGTCATCGGCCTCAAGTCGCTGGCGCGCCGCCCCGAGCTCGCGTCCGTCTGAACCCCGCTCGCCCGCTGGAATCACCCATCTGACGCACCTTCTGGAGGAACCATGCACACCGTCACCGTCACCGTCGGCTCCGCCGTCGGCCTGCACGCCCGGCCGGCCGCGATCATCTCCGAGGCCGCCGCCGAGCTCGACTCCGAGGTCTACCTCTCCGTCTCGGGCGAGGAGCCGGTCGACGCCGGTTCATCGCTGCTGATCATGACGCTCGGCGCCGGCAACGGTGCCGAGGTGGTGGTCTCGGGTGAGGACCCCGCCGACGTGGAGGCGATCGCCGCCCTCGTCGCGCGCGATCTCGACGCCGAGTAGCGGCCATCGCCCCGGGCGGGCGGGGACGGTGCGACTACGCCGTCTCCGCCCGTCGCCGTTGCAGTTCCTGGTAGACCACGCGCATACCGACCGCGCGTGCCAGCTCCGCCATGATGTCGGTGAAGAACTCGCGTCGATACACCTCGTCGGTGATCGCGACGACCGTGAAGTGCAGGCCGGAGAAGGCCGCGAGGAACACCGCGACGTGCACCAGCTCGACGCTCACCCCCATCGCGGCGCTGAGCGAGTCCAACCCCCAGAGCGGATGCGGGGCTCCGGACTCGGCGCCGACCCAGCTGGTGATCACCGCGTCGTCGATCGCGACGGCACCGAACACCAGGAAGAACAGGAACACCGCGAGCGAGAGCAGCAGCACCTGGAGCGCCTGGGCGATCACGAGGACGCCGACGAGGTTGACCATCTGCAAGCCGGTGACCTGGGCCCGCTCGGGCAGGTCGATGCCCGCATCCACCACCTCGCGCGCGGCGTCCTCGAGCGGCGTCCCTGCCGCGCCCGCGAGCACGTCGTCGACGTCGACTCCGTCGTCGAAGCGATCGAGCTCCTGCGCCATCCGGGGCACCATGAAACCCAGCGCGGCAGCGGCGAAGAACATCACGGCGGCCCACAGCACACCTCCCTGCAGCGCCGAGGCGACCTGCCAGACCTCGGCGTTGATGAACAGGAACGTGATGAACAGCAGCAGCATCGGCAGGGCCCGGGTCGCCAACGGCAGCAGCAGGTCGAGGCTGGCGAAACCCCGACGCAGCGCCCACGCCGCGATGACCGAGGAGCGCAGAGCACGGAGCGCGTAGAGGCCGACGACGACGCCCGCCACGCTCGCGCCCGCAGGTAGGCCGTAGGACGGCTCGGTCAGCACGGCGAGCCCGACGCCGGCCACCGCGCCGAGGAGCACCGCGGTCGTGAGCACCGCCAGCACACGCGGCCGACTCAGCCGGGCGGCGACGAGCGCGCGCACGTCGTCGACGAAGTACGGCAGACCGTGGTGCACGAACCACGCTTCGGCGGCGCAGACCGCCTCGCGCGAGGAGCCCTCCGACGGAGGGTCACCAGCGACGCCGCCGACGGGCTCAGACACCGAGGAGCGTCCGTGTGCGGTCGACGTCGTCGGCCATCTGGACCAGCAGAGCCTCGACTCCGTCGAAGGCGACCATGCCACGCAACCGCTCGACGAACTCCACCTCGACCTCCACCCCGTAGAGATCCAGATCGACCCGGTCGAGCACATAGCTCTCCACGCGCCGCTCCCGCACCCCGCTGAACGTCGGGTTGGTGCCGACGCTGATCGCGGCCGGGAACACCTCTCCGGTGTCCAGTCGCTTCAGCCGCCCCGCGTACACACCGTCGGCGGGCGTGGCACTCGATCCCGCAGCCGGCACGTTGGCCGTCGGGTAGCCGATCTCGCGACCTCGCTGGTCACCCCGGACGACCACACCGCGCGTCACCACGGGACGCCCGAGCGCCTCGGCGGCACCCGCGACGTCTCCAGCCGCGAGACAGGTCCTCACGTACGTGGACGACCACACCTGGGGGCCACCGTCGAGAGCGACCCCCTCGGCGACGAAGCCCGACCGGGCTCCCGCCTCGGTCAGGAAGGCGACGTCCCCGGCTGCGCGGTTGCCGAACCGGAAGTTCGCACCGACCACCACCGCATCGGCCCTCAACGCCTGCACGAGCACGCGGTCGACGAACTCCTGGGGTGACCACGCGGCGACATCGAGATCGAACGGCAGCGCGAACACCTGGTCGACACCGGCCGCGCCGAGCAGCTCACCCCGGTCCTCGAGCGTGGTGAGCATCGACGGCGCGTGCTCGGGCCTCAGCACGGCCATCGGATGCGGGTCGAACGTGACGGCGACCAGAGGTGCCGCATGCTCGTCAGCCAGTTCGCGAGCGCGCGCGATCACCGCCCGGTGGCCGCGATGGACACCGTCGAAGTTTCCGATGACGACCACGCTGCGGGCCAGGTCGCGCGGGACGTCGTCCCAGGAGCGCCAGATCTGCACGGACGGAACACTATTCACCGAGGTGGCGATACGCGACGCAGGATCCGGGCACCGTGTCCCGCGCCACGGCGAGAACCGGTGGAATCAGGCCGTGACGAAGACCGCGACCGGGCGGGAGCCCGACTCGGCCGGCTCGTAGAGCGCCAGGAACTCCCCCGCGGGCGAGAACACCGCGCTGAGCGCCTCCAGGGGGCGCGTCAGCGCGCGTCCCACGCGGACCGCGGCAGCGTCCCCGTCATCGAGATCGACGGCCGGGAAGCTCACCCGCGCAGCGTCGGCGATCGGGAGGAGCGTGAACTCCTCGCCGAGCTCGTCGAGCGTGTGCGCGCCCGCCAGGTCGAATGCCCCGACGGCTGTGCGCCGCAGCGCCGTGAGGTGACCGCCCACGCCGAGAGCGGCGCCGAGATCGCGGGCGATCGCTCGAATGTAGGTGCCGCTGGAGCAGCGGACGGTGATGTCCACTTCGGGCAGCCTCAGGTCGGTGACCTGCAGGTCGTGCACGGTGACGCGGCGGGACTTCAGCTCCACCTCTTCGCCGTCGCGGACCCGTTGATAGGCCCGCTTGCCGTCGACCTTGATCGCGGACACCGCCGTCGGCACCTGGTCGATCTCGCCGACGAAAGCCGCAAGGGCAGTGTGGATCGCAGCGGCCTCCAGGTGCTCGGTCGTCGCACGGGAGACGACCTCGCCTTCGGCGTCGTCGGTGGTGGTGGACGCACCGAGCAGGATCGTGGCCTCGTACTGCTTCTCGGTCAGCATCAGGTGCCCGAGCAGACGGGTCGCCCGATCGACGCCGAGCACCAGCACGCCGGTGGCCATCGGGTCGAGCGTGCCGGCGTGCCCGACCTTGCGGGTGCCCGCCAGACGGCGAACGCGCGCGACCACGTCGTGCGAGGTCATCCCACCGGCCTTGTCGACGACGACCAGACCGGGGCGCGCCGGCGAGCGAGGTCGGTCAGTCAAGCTCGTCCTCGTCGTCGGCCTCCGCCTCGTCGAAGTCGCCGTCCTCGTCCTCGCGCGGCTTCTTGTAGGGGTCCTCGTCGCCGGCGTAGGTCTTGCCCTCGCGAGCCGCCGCCAGGTCGGCGTCGGCGCGGCGGGCACGTTCCAGGGCGTCGTCCAGGACCCGCGCCTCCTCAGGCAGGGCGTCGCGCACGAAGGTCAACGTCGGCGCGGTACGTGTACCGAGCTGTTTGGCGACCTCCGAACGCATCAATCCCTTGGCCGACTCCAACGCCACGGCGGTGCCCTCGGCCTGCGCCTCGTCGCCCAGCACGGTGTAGAAGAGCGTGGCGTGCTGGCCGTCGCCCGTGATCCGTACGTCGGTGATCGTCACGAAGCCCAGACGAGGATCCTTGATCCTGCGCTCGAGCATCTCCGCCACGATCACCTGGATACGGTCGGCGATCTTGCGCACTCGCGGGTTGGCCATAGTTCGACTTCCTGTCTTCACGGAATCTCGTGCCCCGGGCGGATGCCTCGCAAGTCGGAGGGCCGACGGCGACCTGGAGAGCGGAGCGGTCGTCGAGGCCCGACAACGCCGCGAGGCGCCGCCCGGGGTACGGGATTCAGCCGCGCGGGATCTCGCGCATCTCGAATGCCTCCACGACATCGCCTTCCTTGATGTCGCCGAAGTTGCGGAGCACCAGACCACACTCGAAGCCCTCGCGGACCTCGGAGGCGTCGTCCTTCTCCCGCTTGAGCGAGGCCAGGTCGAGGTTGTCGGCCACCACGGCGCCGTCGCGGATCACGCGGCACTTGGCGTTACGGCGGATGGTGCCGCTGGTGACCATGCAACCGGCGATGTTGCCGATCCGGCTGCTGCGGAAGATCGCGCGGATCTCCGCCTGGCCGAGCACCGACTCCTCGAACTCGGGCTTGAGCATGCCCTTGAGCGCGGCCTCGATCTCCTCGATCGCCTGGTAGATGACCGAGTAGTAGCGGATCTCGACGCCTTCCTTGTCCGCCATCTCGGTCGCCTTGCCCTGCGGGCGCACGTTGAAGCCGATGATGATGGCGTCGGAGGCCGCGGCCAGGTCGACGTTGGTCTCGGTGATCGCACCGACACCGCGGTCGATGACCCGGATGCCGACCTCGTCGCCGACGTCGATCTGCGACAGGGCGTCCTCGAGCGCCTCGACGGAACCGGACACGTCGCCCTTGAGGATGAGGTTGAGCTCCTGGCTCTCGCCCTTCTCCATCGACGCCATGAAGTCCTCGAGAGTGCGGCGCACGCGGCGCTTGGCCTGCATGGCGGCGCGCTCGCGGGACTCGCGCTTCTCGGCGATCTGGCGGGCCATCCGGTCGTCCTCGACGACGAGGAAGTTCTGGCCGGCGCCGGGGACCGAGCTCAGACCGAGCACCATCGCCGGGCGGCCCGGGTCGGCGTACGCGAGCTCGTTGCCGTGCTCGTCGAGCATGGCGCGGACGCGACCGTGCGCGGGACCCGCGACGATCGAGTCGCCCACACGGATGGTTCCGCGCTGCACCAGGATCGTGGCCACCGGACCGCGACCGCGGTCGAGGTGCGCCTCGACCACGAGGCCCTGGGCGTCCTGCGTGGGGTTGGCCCGCAGGTCGAGGGAGGCGTCGGCGGTGAGGACGACGGCCTCGAGCAGCTTGTCGAGGTTCAGCTCGGACTTCGCGGAGACGTCGACGAACATCGCGTCGCCGCCGTACTCCTCCGGGACCAGGCCGTACTCGGTCAGCTGACCGCGCACCTTGGTCGGGTCCGCGTCGGGCTTGTCGATCTTGTTGACCGCGACCACGATCGGGACGCCGGCGGCCTTGGCGTGGTTGAGCGCCTCGACCGTCTGCGGCATCACGCCGTCGTCGGCCGCGACCACCAGGATCGCGATGTCGGTCGCCTGCGCACCACGGGCACGCATGGCGGTGAAGGCCTCGTGACCGGGCGTGTCGATGAAGGTGATGCGACGGTCGTTGCCATCCACATCGGTGTGCACCTGGTAGGCACCGATGTGCTGGGTGATGCCACCGGCCTCCTTGTCGACGACGTTGGCGCCGCGCAGGGCGTCGAGGAGCTTGGTCTTTCCGTGGTCGACGTGACCCATCACGGTCACGACCGGCGGTCGGATGACCAGGTCGTCCTCGTCACCCTCGTCGGAGCCGAACTCGATGTCGAAGGACTCCAGCAGCTCGCGGTCCTCGTCCTCGGGCGAGACGACCTCGACGACGTAGTTGAGCTCCTCACCGAGCAGCTCCAGCGTGGCGTCGTTGACCGACTCGGTCGCCGTCACCATCTCGCCGAGGTGGAACAGCATCTGCACCAACGATGCCGGCTCGACGCCGATCTTCTCCGCGAAGTCGGTCAGCGAGGCGCCGCGCGCCAGGCGAACGGTCTCGCCGTTGCCCTTGCGGACCCTCATGCCGCCGATCGTCGGGGCCTCCATGGCCTCGAATTCCTGACGACGCGCGCGCTTCGACTTGCGGCCACGGCGCGACGGACCACCGGGGCGACCGAAGGCGCCCTGGGTCTGACCACGCTGGCCGGGGCGGCCACGACCACCGGGTCCGCTGAAGCCGCCGCCACCACCGGGACGGCCCGGAGCGCCGGCGCCCGCGCCGGCACCGGCCGGTCCACGGCCCGGGGCACCCGGACGACCGGGCGCGCCAGGTCGGCCGGGAGCACCGGGACGACCAGCCGGACCGCGACCGAACGCGGCCGGGGACTTCGGCATCATCGCCGGGTTCGGGCGAGGCATGCCCGGACGGGGCGCTGCACCGTCGCGGCCGGCCGGCGGACGCGGCGGACGCTCGGCATCGTTGCCGCCGGCAGCCGGCGGGGGCGTGGCGGGACGGCGTCCCATGCCCTGGCTGGGGGCGAACGGGATGCTTCCCCGGGGCCCCCAAGGGCGGGCCCGCGGCCGGCGGCTCGGCGGCCGGCGGCTCTACCGCGGCGGCCGGGGCCTGCGGCTCGGCAGAGACCTCCGCAACGGCCGCCTCGGCAGCAGGCGCCTCGGGCTCGACCGGCTCCGCCGGGGCCTTCGGAGCAGGCTTCGGGCCGGGCTTGGGGGCCGACTTCTTGGCCGCGGGCGCTGCCGTCTCGGCCGGGGCCGCGGCGGGTGCCGCCTCGGCACCTCCGGCGTTGGCCTTCAGAGACTCTCCGTACTCCTTGCGGAAACGCATCTCCGCGGGGAGCTCGACGGTCGAGCTCGCCGACTTGACGAACTCACCCATCTCCTTGAACTTCTCGAGAACGAACTTGCTCTCGACTCCGAACTCCTTGGCGAGTTCGTGGACGCGGGTCTTAGCCACAATTCTCCTTCTGGCTCGACCCGCATCGCAGGCGTGATCGAACCGTTAGTGGTGCCGGTGTTGCTGGCTCATCGGGAAGTACTCATCGAGTGCTCATGAGCTGGTGCTCCAGTCCCTGGGTTGTCAGATCACTTCGTCTCACGGGCCATCACGTAGTCGCCCACCGGTGCGCTGGAGAGTCCCGGCCCGGCTCCGGTCACCCGGAGCGCCCGGCCGAAGGCCCTACGACGCACCGCGAGGTCGTAACACTCGGTCGTGGGGTGCAGATGCGCCCCGCGGCCGGGTGCGGTGCCGTTGGGATCGGGGGCGACGACCGGCTGGCCGTGCGCATCCGAGCCGACGGTCACCCGCAACAACTCGCGTTTGGCAGCCTTCCCCCGGCATCCCACACATGTGCGGACAGGACCGTCCGCAGGTTGAGGGAGACGTGAGAGGACCACCGTCGGCCAGTCTAGCCACTCCGGCTCTGGACGCCGAACCGGCAGGAGAGGGCCGCGGGAACGCTCACTCCTCGTCGGAGCGGATGTCGATGCGCCAGCCCGTGAGCCGCGCTGCCAGACGGGCGTTCTGGCCCTCCTTGCCGATCGCGAGGGAGAGCTGGAAGTCGGGCACGATGACGCGCGCGGACTTCGCGGCCAGGTCGACGATCTCGACGCTCTTGACCTGCGCCGGAGAGAGGGCGTTGCCGACCAGGGACGCGGGATCGTCCGACCAGTCGACGATGTCGATCTTCTCGCCGTGCAGCTCGGCCATCACGTTGCGCACCCGCTGGCCCATCGGGCCGATGCAGGCGCCCTTGGGGTTGATGCCGGACGCACGACCGACGACGGCGATCTTCGTGCGGTGACCGGCCTCACGGGCGATGCCGGCGATCTCGACCTGACCGTTGGCGATCTCGGGGACCTCCAGCGCGAAGAGCTTCTTGACCAGACCCGGGTGCGAGCGGGTCAGCGTGATCTGCGGACCACGCATCCCCTTGCGTACCGAGAGGACCAGGCACTTGATGCGTTCGCCGTGCACGTAGGACTCCCCGGGCACACGCTCGCTCACCGGGAGCAGCGCCTCGACCTTGCCGAGGTCGACCATCACGTCGCCGGGGTTGCGACCCTGCTGGATCACTCCGGAGATCAGGTCGCCCTCCTTGCCCGAGAACTCGCCGAACTTGATCTCGTCCTCGGCGTCTCGGATGCGCTGCAGCATGATCTGCTTCGCCGTCATCGCGGCGATGCGGCCGAAGCCGTCGGGGGTGTCCTCGAACTCACCGATCGCGTTGTCGTCGTTGTCGAACTCGGTGGCCCACACGACGACGTGGCCGGTCTTGCGGTCGACGACGACACGCGCCTGGTCGTAGGCACCCGGGGTCTTGAGATAGGCGTTGAGCAGTGCCTGTTCGATGGCCTCCACCAGGACCTCGAACTTGATCTCCTTCTCGCGCTCCAACATGCGCAGGATGCTCAGGTCGATGTCCATCAGCGGTTCTCCTCGGTCTCGGTCGTCTCGGTGCCGTCGGCGTCCACGCTGTCGTCGTCGGTCTCGTGTTCCTCGTCGTCGAGGTCGCCGGAATCGTCGTCGGGCCCGGCCGCTCGCCGGTTGAACTCGATCTGCACGAGCGCCTTGGCCACGTCGGCGTAGGACACGTCGCTGGCGACGCCGTCGACGTCCAGCTCGACGCTCACCTCATCCGAGCTGCCGATGCGGCCGGTGAGCGCCCCGCCCTCGATCAGGGTCACCTTCACCAGACGCCCGGCGTTGCGCCGCCAGTGGCGCGGCAGGGTGAGCGGGCGGTCGACGCCGCGGGAGGTGACCTCCAGCGTGTAGGGCAGCTGGCCCATCACGTCGCTAGCGTCGAGGACGGCGTTCACGGCACGGGTCGCCTCGGCCACCTCGTCGAGCGTGATGCCGCCGTCGCGATCGACCGCGATACGCAGGACGCGGCGCTTCCCGGCGGGCGTGACCTCGACGGCCTCGATGTCGAAGCCCGCCTCGGCCAGGGGTCCGACCAACTCGCTCTCGATGCGCTGAGCCAGCGTCTCGGATGACATCGGACCTCCTGTGCTGTTGTGTGCCCCGCGGTGCCGTGGTGCGGAGTCCAGCCTAGTGGAGCGATGGCGACCCTCGACCCCGGAGGTCGCTGGGGACGTCGCGCCGGTTTCGGCCGCCTCGCCCCCACCACGTGGTCCAGATCCGCGCGACGCGCCGGTACTGTCGCGCCGTGCCTGCCGCCTCCCCACTCCGTCGCTCCGTGCCGCGCCGCACGGTCATGCGAGGTCTGGCCGCCACGGGGACGCTCGGCTCGGTCGCGGCCCTGGTGGGCTGCACATCGGAGAGCGGCGGGAGCCGGCCGGAGGCGGACTCGGCGACCCCTCCGCCGACGCCGACGTCGGCGCCGACCGCCGACGACACGGCCCTGGTCGAAGAGCTGCGCGGACGCGTCTCGGCCGCCCACGCGCACGTCCGCGCCGTCCGGAGGAGTCAACCTGAGCGGGCCGCCGCCCTCCGCGGTCTCGAGCGCACCCATGCCGAGCACGCCGAGGCACTCGGCGGGCTGATCGCCGTCGGTCCCCCGGGCGGGCAGAACGACGCACGACGAGCGCTCGCACAGCTGGCGCGGACCGAGACCCGTCTGATCGCAGCGCTCGCTCGGGGAGCCCGCAGCGCCGACAGCGGTGCTCTGGCACTGCTGTTGGCCAGCGCATCGGCCGGTCTGAGCCAACGGCTGGCGGCGATCGACGCATGAGCAGATCCGAGGAGTCGCCCGAGGTCAACGCCGTCCAGCAGACACTCGCGGCCGAGCATGCGGCGGTCTTCCTCTTCGGCTACCTGGGCGCCCAGACGTCCCAGTCGAGCGCGCCGGCGCTGTTCGCCGCCGTCTCCGCGGCCTTCGAGATCCATCGCGGTCGGCGCGACGAGCTGGTGGCCGCGGTGTCGGCGCTCGACGTCGTACCGGTGCCCGCCGCGCCGTCCTACGACCTTCCCACGGTGCGCCAGCGTCCCGTGGCGATCGCCACGGCTGCGCTCGCAGCGGAGGACGCCTGCGCGCGGGCCTACGGCGTGCTGGTGAGCATGTCGACCGGTGTGACACGCGCCTGGGCGATCCGAGCGCTGACCGACTCTGCCCTGCGGTCCTTGGACTTCGGCGGCGAGCCGACGGCGTTCCCGGGCTCCTGAGCCCCGCACTCGCCTCGCCGGGCCGAGGATCCGTCACGAGGTCAGTGCGCCTGCGGCAACGGCGAAGCCCGCGTCTTCCTCTCCTCGGGATCTCCCGAGATGGCCCCGAGAGGAGGAAGACGCGGGCTGCCAGCGAAGTCCGTGAGATCGGACTTCAGGTCGGTCGGGGGGACGACGACTCGTGCAGAAGTCTGCAACGACGCGACGGAGGGGTGCCACCCTCCGCCTCCCTCACAAAAGTGCAGTGCAGATACCTGCAACACCAGGCCGACGGCTGCTCCCGGGCGCTCCCGCGCCGCGGTTCCGCCTGGACCCGGACGTTCCTCGGTGCGCCGGAAAGGCGCCCGGGAACGAACGGATCTGGGCTCAGATCCAGTCGTCGACGATGGTGAGGACGTCGAGCAGACGCGTGGCGACGGCATCGGGCGTGCCGTCCGTATGGCCGCGCTGCTCGGCGGGGATCACGCTGTGCGGCACGTGGATCGCGCGCATGCCGGCATTCTGGGCGCCCCACACGTCGTCGAAGAGCCGATCGCCCACGTACACGCAGCGCGCCGGTTCCCGGACCCCGACGGCGTCCCTCGCAGCCGCGAACGCCTCCGGGGACGGCTTGGTGTGGGCGATCTCGCTGGTGTAGACGTCACCGTCGACCAGGTCGTAGACGGCGTCACGCTCGAAGAAGCCGACGTGCCAGGCACGGGGCCACAGGGTGTTGCTCAGCACCCCGACCCGGATGCCGCGGTCGCGCAGGCCTGCCCACAACGGGCGCACCTCGACGTCGGTGGCCGTGTGGGGCTCCCAGAAGTCGTAGTAGGCCCTCAGCAGCCCGGGGTCGTGCTCGAGCCCGGCCTCGGTGAAGAGATCGGCGATGGTGGCGCTGCGCTGGTGGTCGCGCGACCACCCCCACACGGTCGAGCCGGCGCTGTGCAGGCGGGCCGCGTGCGCATGATGGTCGTCATCGGGCGACGGCGTGCGCCGTACGGCCTCGGCGAGCGCCAGCGACTCCGCGTGGAAGTCGATGTCGTGCCACGCCGTCAGCGTGCCGCCCCAGTCGAAGATGACCGCGTCGATGCCCGCCACGTGTCGTCGTCCCTCGAAGGTGCCGGTGCCGGGGCTCAGGCTCGGACGAGCCGCACGAGCCGGTCGACCACGGCGTCCGCGGCGACGTCCTCGCGCTCGCCGGTGCGCCGGTCCTTGATCTCGACGGTGCCGGACTCGGCCAACGACCTGCCGACCACCACGATCGTGGGGACACCGATGAGCTCGGCGTCCTTGAACTTCACGCCGGGACTGATCTTGCCCGCGCGGTCGTCGTAGAGGACCGCGATGCCGGCGGCGTCGAGCTCGTGTGCGATCCGGTCGGCGGCGGCGAACACGGCGTCGTCCTTGCCGGCGGCGACGACGTGGACGTCGGCCGGGGAGACCTCGCGCGGCCAGCACAGGCCGGCGTCGTCCAGGGTTCCCTCGGCGATCGCGGCGACGGCGCGGGACGGGCCGATGCCGTAGGAGCCCATCGTGACGGTGACGAGCTTCCCGTTCTCGTCGAGCACCTTCAGGTCGAGCGCGTCGGCGTACTTGCGACCGAGCTGGAAGATGTGGCCCATCTCGATCCCGCGCGCGCTCTCGAGCACGCCGTCGGCGCAGTTCGGACAGCCGTCGCCGTCACGGACCTCGGCCGCCTCGATGGTGCCGTCGGGAGTGAAATCGCGGCCCGCCACCAAGTCGAGCACGTGGCTGCCGTCGACGTTCGCGCCGGTGACCCACCGGGTGCCCTCGACCACGCGCGGATCGACGAGGTAGCGGATACCGGAAGCCGACTGCTCGCCGAGCGCGGCGGGCCCGATGTAGCCCTTGACAAGGGCGGGGTACTTGCGCAGTTCCGCCTCGTCCATGGCCTCGACCTCGATGGGCTCGAGCTGGCCCTCGAGACGCTTCTGGTCGACCTCGCGGTCGCCGGGGAGACCGATCGCGAGGGGCTCGCGGGTGCCGTCGGGGTGCTTCAGCACCACGAGAACGTTCTTCAGGGTGTCGCCCGCGACCCAGCGCCGATCCTCCCGCGGGAACGCCTCGTTGAGGTGGTCGACGAGGGTCTCGATCGTCGGGGTGGCGGGGGTCGCCTCCGCGTGGGCGGCGGGAGCCTCGGCGAAGGAGACCGCGGCGGGCGGGCGCACCTGCACGGCCTCGACGTTCGCCGCGTAGTCGCAGTGCGTGCAGCGGACGTAGGTGTCCTCCCCGACCTCCGCGCGCGCCAGGAACTCCTCGGACCGCGAACCACCCATCGCACCTGAGGTGGCCTTGACGATCACGTACTCGAAGCCGAGCTTGTCGAAGATCCGGATGTAGGCGTCCCGGTGGGCCTGGTAGCTGGCGTCGAGGCCGGCATCGTCGACGTCGAAGGAGTAGGAGTCCTTCATCACGAACTCACGACCACGCAGGAGGCCGGCACGAGGACGCGCCTCGTCGCGGTACTTGGTCTGGATCTGGTAGATCGAGAGCGGCAGGTCCTTGTAGGAGGAGTAGAGGTCCTTCACCACCAGGGTGAACATCTCCTCGTGGGTGGGCCCGAGCAGATAGTCGGCGCCCTTGCGGTCCTGCAGACGGAAGATCCCGTCGCCGTACTCGGTCCAACGGTTCGTCGCCTCGTAGGGCTCCTTGGGCAGCAGGGCCGGGAAGCTGAGCTCCTGGGCGCCCATCGCGTCCATCTCGTCGCGGATGATCTGCTCGACGCGACGCAACACACGCAGACCCAGCGGCAGCCAGGTGTAGATACCCGGGGCCGCTCGTCGGATGTAGCCCGCGCGCACCAGGAGCTTGTGGCTGGGCACCTCGGCATCGGCCGGATCGTCTCGCAACGTGCGCACGAACAGGGACGACATCCGCAAGATCATGTGCGAACACTAGTGCCGCGATCTCGAAGGTCTTGAACGGTCGGCGCCGCCATGGCACGCACCTCGCCGCGTTGGCATCGCTGGAGATACACCCGGTAGCCCTGTGCGGCGCCGCCGTGCGATGCACGCACCCTGACGACGCGAACCAGCCAACTACCCCGCGCCCGCGACACAGGAGCTGGCGCACCGACTCCATGCGTTTCGGATGCAACCATCAGAGCTCCACCAGCGTCTCTTCGGTGACCAGGTAAGCAGTCGAGGCTCGAGGACTCAGGAGAAGACATGACCCACCGACCCCGTCGCCCGTCGTCCCTGCGCGTTGCGGCTCTCGCAGCGCTCTGCGCCATCACCACCGCGACGGCGATCGTGAACGGCGGCTCCGAAGCACGCGCACGCAGCGCCGCCGCTCCCGCGCAGTCCCTCCAGCCGACGGCGCTCGCACGCGGTGTCGACGTCCGGGTACCTCACCTGGAGGGCACCACGATCGTCGACGGCGACGTGCGGATCCCCCTCCGCGGGCGCGACGCGGTGCTGCTCGGCGAGTCGGGCGACGGCTACGTCGTGATGGTGCGCCAGGCGGGCGTCTGGAGCGCCCGCTACATCGCTGCCGGGAAGCAGGCTCGGGTACTGGCGGCTCGCACCAACGTCGACCGAGTGATGCTCTCCTCCGATGGGGGCCAGGTCGCCGTCATCACGCGCCAGAACCGCCGTGGCACCGCCATCGAGGTCCGCGACGTGGCGACGGGCGAGGTGGTCGGCGGCGAGCGCTTCGCCGGATATCCGCGCGTGCTCGACATGCTGGACGGCGTCGCGATCGTCGGCGGCTGGGAGAACGGCGCGATCCGGTGGGACGTCGCCGCGGACACGACCGAGGCGATCACCGCTCGTCCGTCCTACGCCGCCGACATCGCGGCGAACCGGCTCGCCTTCTTCACCAAGGACCCCTACCAGGGTGGGTGCTCGGTGGTCAGCCGGCTGACCAAGCCGGGCGTTGCACTATGGCGTTCATGCCGGGAGGCGGTGCGGGCCTTCTCCCCGAACGGACGTCGGGTGCTGACAGTGCACAAGCTCGCAGACGGCCTCGGCCCGAATCTGGTCCGGGCCCGCACCATCACCGGCGAGTTGGTCGGCACCTACACGGCGCCGTTCTACTTCGGCACGCTGGCGTGGGAGGACAACCAGCACGCGCTGCTCGAGGTGGCAGGACGCAAGAAGACCGCCACCGTGCGCTGCAGCGCCACAGCCTGCGAGCGGGCCTCGGACCTGCGGCCCACGCCGGCGATCTGAGCCCGGGGAACCGCCGATCTACCGATCGGGATCAGCGGTTCCCGAGGTGCGGTCGGCCCCTCAGCGGGTGGCGCGCCACGCGGCCTTGAGCATGGGCCACTGGAGCGGCAGCCTCCCGACGGCGGCCGCCTTCAGCGCCGTGTTGCCGCCGCCGAGGGCATCCTGCGCCATCTTCACGTTGGCGGGGTAGACGCCGAGCAGGAGCGCGATGCTCCCCCAGCCCGCCAGCCTGCGGGTGGCCGGAGCCACCAGGCCGGCGGCGAGAGCGATCTCGGCGATGCCGCTTCCCACGATGACCTCGCGGTGCGCAGGCACCCACGCGGGCATGATCGGCTCGTAGGCATCGGGCTTGGCCAGATGGATCGCGCCGGAGACGGCGAAGATTCCGGCCAGGATCTTGGTACCGCGGTGCATGCTCACGGCGCTCACGGTAGCGCTCTGGTCCAGCGACGCGGACTCAGAACATCACCGTCGAGAACCGCTCCGTCTCGATGAACCCCACGCGCGCGTAGGCGCGACGGGCCGCGGTGTTCCACTCGTTGACGTAGAGCGAGACCGTCGGAGCGATCTCGGTCCGCACGATCTCGGCGACGGCCGCCATCCCCGCGGTCGCCAGACCGCGCCCGCGGAACTCCGGGTCGACCCAGACGCCCTGGATCTGCGCGGCGTCGGAACTGGCGCACCCGACCTCGGCCTTGAACACGAGACGGTCGCCGTCGAACCTCGCGAAGGACCAGCCACGCGAGACCAGCTGCATCACACGGGCCCGGTACAGGTCCCCGGAGCCGCCTTCCTCAGGAGAGACCCCGACCTCCTCGGTGTACATCGAGACGCAGGCCGGATAGAGCACGTCCATGTCGCCGCGCTGGGTGCGTCGCACCTCGGGGTCCGGGACCACCGCCGGTCGACCGGTGAGCTCCAGGTGTGGTTGCCGCCAGCGCAGCTCACGCGGCGTACCCCACTGGTCGGCGACCTCGTTCCAGAACGCATGGACCGCCTCGTGCGGACCGACGATGGTGCTCGAGGTACGACGGCGCGCCAGCGCGCGCTCGGCGAACGCGCGGGCGTCGTCGGCGGTGCAGTTCACCGGCACCAGGTTCGCGCCGACGTGGCAGGCCGCGACCAGCTCGCCGTCAGAGAAGCGACCCCAGACCTCCCCGCCGAGCCAGCGCGGCTCCAGACTCGTCGTCCGGGCGCGATAGAGGGCGAAGACGTTGACGACCGGGTCCGCCGCGGCGAGCTCGCAGACCGCGTGCAGATCACCGACGCCGAGCGTGCGGACGCCCTGGCGGACGCCCGACCGCGCCTCGGTCACCCGACGGAGACCTCGGCGGAGGACCCGTCGACGGCCTCCATGCCCTCGGCGATGCGCATGGCCTCCTCGATGAGCGTCTCGACGATCTTCGACTCGGGCACGGTCTTGATGACCTCGCCCTTGACGAAGATCTGCCCCTTCCCGTTGCCCGAGGCGACGCCGAGGTCGGCCTCGCGGGCCTCGCCCGGACCGTTGACGACACAACCCATGACGGCGACGCGCAGGGGCACCTCGAGGCCGTCGAGACCAGCCGTGACCTGCTCGGCCAGGGTGTAGACGTCGACCTGGGCCCGACCGCAGCTGGGGCAGCTGACGATCTCCAGACGGCGGGGGCGCAGATTCAGCGACTCCAGGATCTGGAGCCCGACCTTGACCTCCTCGACGGGCGGAGCCGAGAGCGAGACCCGGATGGTGTCGCCGATGCCCTTGCTGAGCAAGGCACCGAAGGCGACGCCGGACTTGATCGTGCCCTGGAAGGCCGGGCCGGCCTCGGTGACACCGAGGTGCAGCGGCCAGTCGCCCTGCTCGGCGAGCAGCTCGTAGGCGCGCACCATCACCACGGGGTCGTTGTGCTTGACCGAGATCTTGAAGTCGTGGAAGTCGTGCTCCTCGAAGAGGCTCGCCTCCCAGACCGCGGACTCCACGAGCGCCTCCGGCGTCGCCTTGCCGTACTTGTCCAGGATCCGCTTGTCGAGGCTGCCCGCGTTCACGCCGATCCGGATGCTCGTACCGCGGTCCTTCGCCGCGCGCGCGATCTCCTTGATCTGGTCGTCGAACTTCTTGATGTTGCCGGGGTTGACCCGCACCGCGGCGCAACCCGCATCGATCGCGGCGAAGACGTACTTGGGCTGGAAGTGGATGTCGGCGATCACCGGGATCTGCGCCTTGCGCGCGATGTCGGGCAGCGCTTCGGCGTCGTCCTGGCTCGGGCACGCGACCCGGACGATGTCGCAGCCCGAGGCGGTCAGCTCGGCGATCTGCTGCAAGGTGCTGTTGACGTCGGCGGTCAGCGTGGTGCACATCGACTGGACCGAGATCGGGTGGTCGCTGCCGACCCCCACCTTGCCGACCTGGATCTGGCGGGTCGGGCGTCGAGGAGCGAGCACCGGCGGCGGCGCAGCCGGCATGCCCAGGCTGATCGAGGTCATGTCCGCAAGGCTACTGCCGCGACCCATCCGCGCCTCGCTCGGCCGACAGCCGGCTGCCCGACGTCTGCTCGACGTCTGCTCGGTCGTCGCGCGGTCGTCTGCCCGGTCGTCTGTTCCGCCGTCGCTCGGTCGGCGAGCACCGATCCGCCGTCGGGCCACTCACGATCCGATGCCGGGCCGACCGCCGGGTGCGACCCGATTCGCCGACGGGGCCGAGGCATGTTGGCGTACGAAACCGGACCTTGGCCGAAGAAGTCTCGCCCTCCAAGGTCCGGTTTTCTCGGCCGGCCGAGAAAACCCCCCGCAGCCTCGGCCTAGCCCTCGAGGCTCAGCGGGACCACGAGATCGCCCACGATCAGGACCACGCCCATCACCAGGAAGGCCGAAGCGACGACGTAGGCGAGCGGAAGCAGTCGGGCGGCATCGACGTAGCCAGGGTCGGGACGGCCGCGCAGACGAGCGAATCCTCGACGCAACGCCTCCCAGAGCGCGCTGGCGATGTGACCGCCGTCGAGCGGGAGGAGCGGCAGGAAGTTGAACATGCCGATGAAGAAGTTGAAGCCCGCGACGAGCATCAGGAGGAAGACGACCTTCTCGGTCACCGGGAACTCCTGGTGGGAGACGGTCTCCCCCGCGAGGCGTCCACCGCCCACGATGCTGACCGGACTGTCGGCCGCGCGCTCCTCGACGCCCACGATCGCCTCGGCGACGCCCCAGACCTTCACGGGCAGCGTGACGAGCGCCCGGAGCGTCTCGACCGTCATGTCGCCCATCTGGTCCAGGGTGTAGATCGGTCCACCGGTCTCGGTGACGACACGACTGGTCGGAGTCACGCCCAGGAACCCGACCTGACGCAGGGTCTCGTCGGTGACCGACGTCGGGCGGGCCTCGACGGTCGTCGAGGTCTCACCCGACATCGCGACACCGTCGCGGTCGTACCCGATCACGGCCCGACCGTCGTCGTTGTCCTGGATCAGCACCTTGAGCTGGGCCCAGTCGGTGACCGGCACGCCGTTGAACGAGGTGATCGTGTCGCCTGGACGCAGGCCGGCCTCGAACGCCGGGGCGGGCGGGTCGGACGGCGCGCAGGCACGGCCCTCCTCGGCGTAGGGCAGCACGCACTGGGAGATGGCCTGCAGCGTCGGAGGGCCGGGCTCGGGTTCGACCGACTTCTGGCCGTAGGTGGCGAAGACGCCCCAGAAGATGAAGAACGCGATCGCGATGTTGACCGACGGACCGCCGGCCATCACCACGACCTTCTTCCACCAGGGCAGCTTGTAGAAGAGCCGCTCGGCGTCGTCGGGGCCGACGAGCTCCCATTCGGCCGCCCGCGCGTCGGAGATCAACTGGGTGAACATGCCCGTGTTCGACTTCCGCACCCGGTGCACGGTGTTGCCGTCGGCGTCGGTCTCGGTGTCGTCGACGAGCTGCTCGGCACCGGGTGGGAGCATGCCGACGATCTTGACGAACCCCCCGAGCGGGATCGCCTTGACGCCGTACTCGGTCTCGCCGACCTGCTTGCTCCACACCGTCGGTCCGAACCCGATGAAGTACTGGGTGACCTTCCCGCCGAACCGCTTCGCCGGGATCATGTGGCCCAGCTCGTGCAGCCCGATCGATACCAGGATGGCGACGACGAAGATCAGCACGCCGAGCGCATAGAACACCGCGGTCACGACACTCCCCCTCCGGACGCTCCAGCCACCCTGGAGCCGCCTGCGATGAGCGCCTCGGTGCGCTCGCGGGCCCAGGCATCGGCGGCGAGCACGTCGTCCACGCCGAGGGTCCCCGACGAGACTACGTCGTGACTCCTGAGCACGTCTCCGACACGGTCGACGATCTCGGGGAAGCGGATGCGGCCGGCGTGGAACGCTGCGACACACACTTCGTTGGCCGCGTTGTAGACAGCCGGAGCCGTGCCTCCCAGGACGCCGGCCTCGCGCGCGAGCGCGATGGCCGGGAAGGCGACGTCGTCCACGGGCTCGAAGCGCCAGTCCGACGCCTGCGTCCAGTCGATGGCGGCCTCCACGTCGGGCACCCTGTCGGGCCACCCCAGACCGAGCGCGATGGGCACCATCATGGTCGGCAGTCCGAGCTGCGCCACGACCGCACCGTCGACGAACTCGACCATCGAGTGGATCAGCTGCTGGGGGTGCACGACGACGTCGATCGCGTCGTACGGGACGTCGAACAGCAGATGCGCCTCGATCACCTCCAGGCCCTTGTTGATCAAGGTGGCCGAGTTCGTGGTGATCACCGAGCCCATCGCGAAGTTGGGGTGGGCCAGAGCCTCGGCAGGCGTGACGTCGTGCAACTGCGCGCGGCTGCGCCCGCGGAAGGGACCGCCGCTGGCGGTGAGCACGAGACGGCGGACCTCGCCGCGGCTGCCCGCTCGCAGGCTCTGCGCGATCGCGCTGTGCTCGCTGTCGACCGGGACGATCTGACCCGGTCGCGCACGCCGTTTGACGACAGGCCCGCCGATGATGAGCGACTCCTTGTTCGCCAGCGCGAGGGTGGCGCCGGAGTCCAGGGCGGCCACGGTAGGACGCAGGCCCACGGCACCGGTGATGCCGTTGATGACGACGTCGCAGGGATGGGAGGCGGCGTCGATGGAGGCCCGCTCCCCCAGGCCGCTGACGGCGGGCGCGAACTCGGCGACCTGTCGCTCGAACAGGTCGCGGTTGCCGCCGCCGGCGGTCAGCCCGACGACGCGGAACCGGTCGGGATGGGCGCGGACGACGTCGAGCGCCTGAGTGCCGATCGATCCGGTCGAGCCCAGGACGACGATGTCGCGGCGGGCCGGCGGGGTGCTCGAACCGGTCGCGTCAGTGGAGGAACCCGTCGTCACGGCCTCAGTCTGTCAGCCCGGATCAGCGGGGAGTCAGGGATCACGCCGGTAGGGGCTGTCGCGGTGGGCGTCGTCCCGGTGCGGGGCCTGGCCGACATCGGCCCCGTCGGCGCGATCTCTCAGGCTCACCGCAGCCCGTTCGCACGCGTGCGTGCGGGCGGGCGCGGCGCGGAGAGCCAGGCCCGGAAGAAGGCGCCGAGCTGCACGCCGCTGATCCGCTCGGCCATCGCGCGGAACTGGGCCGTGCCGGCGTTCCCGCCGCGGTGGGTGGCCACCCAGGTACGCACCAGGCGCCAGAAGGCGCGCTCGCCGATCCGGTGCCGCAACGCCTGCAGCGCCATCGCTCCCCGCTGATAGACCGGTGTCGAGAAGATCTGGTCGCGGCCGGGATCGGCGATGTCGATCCGCCAGAACGCCGGCGCGTGGTTCGCGGCGGCGCCGTACGTGCTCGTGAGCCATTGCTGCGCCGGCGGCCCGCCGTGGGTCTCGCGGTAGTAGACCTCGAAGAACGACGCGAAGCCCTCGTTGAGCCAGATGTCGCGCCAGCGGTGCACGGCGACCGAGTCGCCGAACCACTGGTGCGCCAGTTCGTGGACGACGGTCGCGAGGGCGTCGCTGCCCATCAGCGGGTAGACCGGTCGGGTCTGGTTCTCCAGCGCGAAGCCCACCCCGAGGCTGGTGACCAGCCCGCCGGTCGACTCGAAGGGGTAGGGGCCGACGCGGTCGATGAGCCAGGAGGTGATCGCGGGCGTGCGGCGCATCAGCCGCATCGACGACTCCCGCGCGGCCGTCGGCAGCTCGCGCGAGACGGCGACGTACCACGGCAGGCCTCTGCGGATCCCTCGCGCGATCTCGTAGCGGCCGAGAGCGAAGAAGGCCAGGTAGGTCGCCATCGGGGACGTCGTGCGCCACTGCGTCGTGGCGCGCTCGCCGTCCACCGTGCGCGAGACGAGCAGCCCGTTGGAGACGGCCTGCACGTCGGCAGGACCCTCGATCTCGATGTCGAACGTCGCCTTGTCGGTGGGGTGATCGCTGCTGGCGAACCACCACGGAGCCATGTGGGGCTGGTTGATCGCCACGACCTCGCGACCATCGGCCAGCCAGTTGCTCTCGCCCGCATAGCTCAGCTCGGCCGGCGTCCATCGGCCGGCGACCCGCACCTGTGCCGACTCGCCGCGACGCAGCGGAGTCGCGGGCGTGATCACCACCTCGTGACCGGACTCGAAGCGGTACGCCGCGGGGACGCCGTCCACCTCGACGGAGTCGGGGGCCGCGAGCAGGTCGAGGTTGAAGCGCGAGAGGTCCTGCGTCGCACGCAGACGGAGCGTCGTCACGCTGGTGAGCTCGCCGGTGGCGAAGTCGTAGGCGACGTCGATGTCGTAGTGCTGGGCGTCGAAGCCGCCGTTGCCGTCGAGCGGCCAGTACGGGTCGCCCGCGCCGCTCGCCCCCGCCGACGGCGCCGTGATCTGCCCGGACGCGTCGACGTCGGTCGAGGCCCCGACGCTCGCCGGTACGCCCGCGAGCACCAGACCGCAGACCGTGGACAGGAGGACACCGCGAGCGGTCCGCTTCTTCACATCGACGACCGTAGACCAGGGGCCCGGCACGGCGGGCGGCCCACGCGGTGGTCAGTCGGCGGCGAGAGCACCCAGGATCAGCGCCGTCGCATGGTCCACGTGCGCTCGTACGGCATCCTCGCCCACGGACTGGATCAGGCGGAGGTATCCACGGTGCTCCGCGACCAGCGCCTCGGCTCGATACCGGGGCCGCAGATGGACCAGCACCAGCAGCATCTCGGTGTGCAGCGACCGGTACGTCTCGGTGAGCCGCGGGCTGCGTGCAGCTGCGACGATCTCGCTGTGCACCTCCGCGTGCGCCCTGGCCACCTCCGGCCAGTCATCGGGATCGGTCGCCGCCGCGCGCTCGAGCCGATCGAGCGCCTCGAGGATCTGGTGGACGACGTCCGGGGGCCAGGTCGTGCCGTGGCGGGCCCGGACGAGCCGTACGGCCTCGCACTCGAGAGCGGCGCGCAGTTGCTGCAGCGCCACGAGGCCGTCGGTGTCGAACTGAGCCACCCGCGCTCCCCGGTAGGGCTCGACCGTGACGAGCCGTTCGGCGGCGAGGAGCCTCAGGGCCGAGCGGACGGTGTGCCGCGAGAGGCCCGACATCGAGGCGATGTCCTCCTCACGGACCGGTGTACCCGGAGCGAGCTCGCCGTGAAGGATCTGGGCGCGCAGCGTGTCCGCGAGTCTCGCGACCGACGTCGGCCCGGGCGTCTCACGCGGCGACGGCGACACGTCGTCCCCTTCCCGGCGAGGCCAGCAGCACGAGGCCCGACGTCAGGACGAGCAGTCCCGAACCCGCCGTGGCGTCGAGCCGCTCGCCCAGGACGCCGATGCCGAGCAGGGTGGCGCACAGCGGCTCGGCGAGCGTCAGCGTCGCGACGGTGGACGCACGCAGCCTCGCCAGCCCCCACCCGAACAGCAGGTAGGCGGCGGCCGTGGTCACGACGCCGAGCCATACGGCGAGCGCGATGCCACCGCCGCTCGCGAGCCAGCGCAGGTCGGTCAGGACGAGCACGGGCAGCGCGCCCAGCGCAGCGCCGCCGAACAGCTCGCCCATGGCACGCGCCGGTGTGCGACCGCGGTCCAGCAGCTCCTTGCTGGCCACGGCGTAGACGGCGTAGGAGGCCCCGGCACCGAGCGACCACGCCACACCGGCGCCGGTGGCGGCACCGGCGCCGGTCAGACCGGCGATCATGCCCACCCCGACGAGCGCCAGGGCGGTTGCCACGCACCAGCGCGGCGTCGGCCGCTCGCCGCGCAGCCCGGCATCGAGCAGGCCGGTGAAGACGGGCGCTGAGCCGAGTGCCACGACGGTGCCGACGGCGACTCCCTCGCTGGACGTGCCGAGGAAGAACGTCGGCTGGTACGCGAGCACCCCCAGAGCGCCGACGACCACCACGGCGGCCAGGGGCACGCGGTCGATGACGCGCGGCCGCGTGGTGTCACCCGGCACGGGCGGCGGCGTCCCCGGAGCGACCCCGCGCCGCGTCGTCCACCAGGCGCAGAGGGCGAGCAACGCTCCCCCCAGCACGATCCGCGCCATCCCGACCGAGAGAGACGAGCCGTCGATGTCGGCCAGCTCGCGGCTGGTCCCCGTGGTGCCGAAGCACAACGCCGCCATCAGGACGGCCACGACCCTCACTCTCAGATTGTTACACAATCTGAGAGTGAGGGTCGCTGGAGGCCGTCTAGGCCGTCGCGGCGAAGGCCTCCGCGACCACGTCGAGAGCCTCCCCGAGGAGGTCGTCGGAGATCGACAACGGCGGCAGGAACCGGAAGACGTTGCCCCAGGTGCCGCACGTCAACGTCACGACCCCCTCCGCGTGACATCGGGCGGACACCGCGGCGGTACGTGCGGCGTCGGGGGTGACGGCGCCGCTGGCGTCGCGGGTTCCGAGCTCGATGGCCTGCATCGCCCCACGCCCGCGGACGTCGATGATCACGTCGTGCTCGGCGGCCATCGAGGTCAGTCGGTCACGCATCAGCGCGCCGATGGCCGCGGCCCGGGCGGCGAGGTCGCGCTCTCGCATCTCCTCGACGGCACCGAGCGCTGCGGCGCAGGCGATCGGGTTGCCGCCGTAGGTTCCGCCGAGACCGCCACCGTGCACGGCGTCCATCAGCTCGGCGCGGCCGGTCACGGCAGCCAGCGGGAGCCCGCCGGCGATGCCCTTGGCCGTGGTCACGAGGTCGGGCACGACGCCCTCGTCGTCGCAGGCGAACCAGTCGCCGGTGCGACAGAAGCCGGTCTGGATCTCGTCGGCCACGAAGAGCACCCCGTTGTCGCGGCACCACTGCGCGATCCGAGGAAGGAAACCGGGAGCGGGCACGATGAAGCCACCCTCGCCCTGGATCGGCTCGATCACCACGCACGCCAGATTGCCGGTACCGACCTGCTTGTCCAGGACGTCGATCGCCCGCGCGGCGGCCTGCTCGCCCGAGAGGCCGTCGTGGAGCGGGTAGGACATCGGCGCGCGGTACACCTCGGCGGCGAACGGCCCGAATCCGTTCTTGTACGGCTGGTTCTTGGCGGTCATCGCCATCGTCAGGTTGGTGCGGCCGTGGTAGGCGTGGTCGAACACCGCGACGGCGTCGCGGCCGGTGGCGACCCGAGCGATCTTGACGGCGTTCTCGACGGCTTCGGCGCCGGAGTTGAAGAGCGCGGACTTCTTGGCGTGCTCGCCCGGGGTCAGCTCGGCCAGGGCGGCACAGACGTCGATGTAGCCCTCGTACGGCGTGATCATGAAGCACGTATGGGTGAACGCCTCGGCCTGCTCCACGACGTTGCGCACCACCGCGGGCGCGGCGTTGCCGACGGTCGTCACGGCGATGCCCGACCCGAGATCGATGAGCCGGTTTCCGTCGACGTCCTCGAGGATCCCGCCGCCGGCACGGACGATCGAGACCGGCAGCATCGTGCCGACGCCGTCCGCGACGTACCGCTTCTTGCGCTCGAGTCGCTCGAGCGAGAGCGGACCGGGGATCCGGGTCAGCAGCCGGCGCTCCTGGGGCACGCTCACGATGTCATCTCCTTGATGCCCCACGGGCTTCCGTAGCTGGTCAGCAGGTCGAGGAACGGCACCGCGTCGAAGGCCTCGGGCCCGAGCACGCCGACTCCGCTCCACACCCCGGTCGCGACGAGCTCGAGTGCGACGACGGGATTGATCGCGGTCTGCCACACGACGCACTGATGGCCGTAGTCGGCCATCACGGTCTCGTTGTCGACCACGTGGTAGAGGTAGGTCGACCGGGGCTCGCCGTCCTTGCCGGTGCCGGTGACCCACAGGCCGGCGCACGTCTTGCCGGTCATCCGTGGCCCGACGCCTGCGGGGTCGGGCAGCACCGCGGCGACCACGTCGCGCGGGCTCACCTCGACGCCTTTCACGCGCACCTTCTCCGTGCGGTCCAACCCGAGGGTGTGGAGCACCTTGAGGATGGTGATGAACTCCTCGCCGAGGCCGTACTTGAACGTCGCGCGCTTGCAGTCGATCCAGCGCGGCATGAGGAGCACCTCCTCGTGCTCGACGTTGACGCACTCGACCGGTCCGATGCCCTCGGGGAAGTCGAAGATCTCCGGCTCGCTGAAGGGCGCCGTGGTGTGCCAGCCGCCTTCGCCGCCGTTGCGCGCGCCGTCCCAGATCACCGGCGGGTTGAGGCATTCCTCGATGGTCGTCCACATCGAGAACGACGGCGCGAAGATCTCGTGGCCGTGCTCGTCGGTGACCACCAGGTTGGCGCCGTCGCGGGTGCCGAGCTCGTCGATCTCGGAGAACAGGTGATCGGCGGCGTACCGGGCGAAGACGTCCGAGAGACCGGGCTCCACGCCCATGCCGACCAGCGCGAGCCGACCGGCCTCCTCCCAGGCAGCCGCCCGGGCGAACTGCTCGTCGCCCAGCTTGACGCCGCACTCGGAGTGCGGCTGTTGGGGATGGGGCACCGACAGCGACATCGCCATGTCCACGTAGTCGGCTCCGGCCGCGAACGCGCCCTCGAAGATCGCCATGTTGAAGACCGGGTCGACGGCGTTCATCACGTGGGTGATCGCGTGCTCGCGGCACAGCGACTCCACCGAGGCCTGGGATGAGGCGTCGATCTGGGCGGCGGTGAACCGGTGGTCGTCTGCCGCGGCGCGCTCTGCGCGCTCGAGCGTGTAGTCGGCGATCACGATCTGCTCGAAGAAGTCGCGGCGTGCGGCGATGGCCGCGAACGCGCCGCCGACGCCGCCGGCGCCGATCAGCAGGATCCTCATGACGTTCTCGTGCCTTTCATCTCGCTCGATCTCGACGCGCACAAGGCGAGTCAGCTGTCTCTCCGGATCTCGACGCGCGCAGCACGACCTCGTCCCTCGGTCGTGGCGCTTGCTCGATCCTCCTTCGCTACGCGGGCCACTCGTGCCTCGTGACCCGCTGCTCAGTCGCCGATGAAGGACATGACGTGCTTGATCCGGGTGTAGTCCTCCAGGCCGTACATGGAGAGGTCCTTGCCGTACCCGGAGTGCTTGAAGCCGCCGTGCGGCATCTCGGAGACGAAGGGGATGTGGGTGTTGATCCACACCGCGCCGAAGTCGAGCTTGCGCGACATCCGCAGAGCGCGGGCGTGGTCCTTGGTCCACACGCTGGAGGAGAGCCCGTAGGGAACGCCGTTGGCCCAGGTCAGGGCCTGCGCCTCGTCGGCGAAGCTCTGCACCGTCATCACCGGGCCGAAGATCTCGGTCTGGATCTGCTCGTCGTCCTGCTGCAGCCCCGCGAGCACCGTGGGCTCGTAGAAGTACCCGGCCTCGCCCTTGCGGGTGCCGCCCGTCTCGATGCGGGCGTGGTCGGGCAGACGGTCGACCATGCCGGACACGTGGCTGAGCTGCTGGGCGTTGTTGAGCGGGCCGTAGTAGGTCGACTCGTCGTCGGGCATCCCGGTCGGCATGCCCCGCGCGGCCTCGGCCAGGGCTGCCACGAACTCGTCGTGGATGCCCGCCTGCACCAGCACGCGGGTCGCCGCGGTGCAGTCCTGCCCGGCGTTGAAGAGGCCGGCCCCCGCGATGCCCTCGGCGGCCGCAGCGATGTCGGCGTCGTCGAAGACGACCACGGGGGCCTTGCCGCCGAGCTCGAGGTGGACCCGCTTGAGGTCGTGCGAGGCCGCCTCGGCCACCTGCATACCGGCGCGCACCGACCCGGTGATGGCCACCATCTGCGGCGTCGGGTGGGCCACCAGGGCACGGCCGGTGTCGCGGTCGCCGCAGACGACGTTGAGCACGCCGGGCGGTAGGAACTCCTGGCAGAGCTCGGCCAGGAGCGTCGAGCTGGCGGGTGTCGTGTCGCTCGGCTTGAGCACGACGGTGTTGCCGGCCGCCAACGCGGGCGCGATCTTCCAGATCATCATCAGCAGCGGGTAGTTCCACGGCGTGACCTGACCGACGACACCGACGGGCTCGCGCCGGACCCAGGACGTATGGTCCGCCATGTACTCACCAGCCGCCTTGCCCTCGAGCAGGCGCGCGGCGCCGGCGAAGAACTTGAAGTGGTCCGAGGCGTAGGGCATCTCCTCGTCCATCGTCAGGTGCAGCGGCTTGCCGGTGTCCCGGCACTCGACTGCGTTGAGCTCCTCGACGCGCTCCTCGATCGCAGCCGCGATCTTCAGCAGCGCGTTGGAGCGGTCCTGCGGTGTGGCGTAGGCCCAGCCCTCGAATGCGGAGTCGGCCGCGGCGTAGGCGCGGTCGACGTCCTCCGCGGCGGAGAGCGGGGCTCGCGCGTAGACCTCCCCCGTGGTCGGGTCGATCACCTCGTAGGTCTCGCCCGAGGCTGAGTCGACGAGCTCACCGTTGACGACATTGCGGAAGGTCAGATCGGCCATGACCGGAGCCTAGTCGCCGAAAGCAGCCTCCTGGCAACGGAATCCGTCGAGATTTCACTCAACCGCAACGGAATCATTTGCTTCTCCTGCGGCGCGGGTCGAAGATGGAGTCATGAGTGAGCACCTGCAGCAGGCAGCGAAGGATCATCTCTGGCTGCACTTCACCCGCCACGGTGGCTACGTCGGGCCCGACGCCGTCGACGTGCCGGTGATGGTGCGCGGCGAGGGCGCCTACCTCTACGACTCCGCCGGCAAGCGCTACCTCGACGGCCTCGCCGGACTCTTCGTCTCCCAACTGGGTCACGGCCGCACCGAGCTCGCCGACGCCGGAGCGGCCCAGGCACGCGAGCTCGCGTTCATGCCGCTGTGGTCCTACGCGCACCCGCCGGCGATCGAGCTCGCGGAGAAGGTGGCGGGATACGCCCCCGGCGATCTCAACCGGGTCTTCTTCACCAGCGGTGGCGGTGAGGCGGTCGAGAGTGCGTGGAAGCTGGCGAAGAACTACTTCAAGCTCACCGGCAAGCCGATGAAGCACAAGGTGATCAGCCGCACGATCGCCTACCACGGCACCACCCAGGGCGCGTTGTCGATCACCGGCCTCCCGCTGCTCAAGCAGCAGTTCGAGCCCCTGGTGCCGTCGACCTTCCGCGTGCCCAACACCAACATCTACCGCGCTCCCCTGCACGGGGACGACCCGGAGGCGTTCGGACGCTGGGCCGCCGACCAGATCGGCGTGGCCATCGAGCAGGAGGGCCCCGACACCGTCGCAGCCGTCTTCCTGGAGCCCGTGCAGAACGCCGGCGGCTGCTTCCCCCCGCCGCCCGGCTACTTCGACCGGGTGCGCGAGATCTGCGACGAGCACGACGTCCTCCTGGTCTCCGACGAGGTGATCTGCGCCTTCGGTCGCCTGGGCACGATGTTCGGCGCCGAGCGCTACGGCTACCAGCCCGACATCATCACGTGCGCCAAGGGCATCACGTCCGGCTACGCCCCGCTCGGCGCGATGATCGCCTCGGACCGCCTGATGGAGCCGTTCCTGGCCGAGGGTGCGATGTTCGCCCACGGCTACACCTTCGGCGGCCATCCGGTGTCCACTGCGGTCGGCCTGCGCAACCTGCAGCTCTTCGAGTCCGAGGGCGTCCTGGAGCACGTGCGCGCCAATGAAGGCGGCTTCCGCGCCACGCTGGAACGACTGCTCGACCTGCCGATCGTGGGTGACGTCCGCGGCGACGGCTACTTCTACGGAATCGAACTCGTCAAGGACAAGGCGACCAAGGAGTCCTTCACCGCCGAGGAGTCCGAGCGTCTCCTGTACGGCTTCGTCTCCAAGCAGCTCTTCGCCGAGGGGCTCTACTGCCGAGCCGACGACCGAGGCGACCCGGTCGTCCAGCTCGCACCGCCGCTGATCTGCGACCAGCAGCACTTCGACGAGATGGAGCAGATCCTGCGCACCGTGCTCGACAAGGCCTGGTCGCTGCTCTGACGGTCATCGAGCCTGTCGGTCATCGAGCCTGTCGGTCATCGAGCCTGTCGAGATGCCCGCGGTCTCGACAAGCTCGACCACCGGGCGGGAGCACGGCGTCCGATATCGACGAGCGTCGTCGGTCTCGGGAGCCGTAGCGTGAAGCTGTGACCTCACGGAGCCCGTCCGACCAGGAGGCGCGGCAGCGCTGGCTCTCGATCGGCGCCGTCGCGATCACCCTGGTGCTGTGGGCCTCGGCGTTCGTCGCGATCCGGCACCTCGGTCACGACTTCTCGCCGGGCGCGCTGTCGCTGGGGCGACTCGCGATCGGCGCGCTGGCACTGGCGTGCGTGGCCCTCCCACGCGGCCTACCGCGGCCCGACGGACGCGCCTGGTCGGGCATCGTCGTCATCGGCGTGCTCTGGTACGCGGTGTACATGGTGGCGCTGAACGAGGGCGAGCGGCGGGTGGACGCCGGAACCGCAGCGATGCTGATCCAGGTCTCCCCCGTGCTGGTCGCCGTGCTCGCCGCGATCTTCCTGCGCGAGAGGTTCACCCCTCGTCTCGGCATCGGGCTGGCCCTGGCGTTCGGCGGCGTCGCCGTGATCGGACTGGCCAGCTCCGACAGCGGTGGCCGCGACGCGCTCGGCGTGGCGCTCTGCCTGGTCTCCGCGGCGGCGTACTCGGTGGCGATGATCGTGCAGAAACCTCTGCTCGCGCGGGTCGCGCCGATCCACGTCACCTGGCTGGCCTGCACGATCGGCGCGATCGTCTGCCTTCCCTTCGCGCCAGCGCTGATGGGCGAGCTCGGTCGTGCGCCCGCGTCGTCGATCTGGTGGTTGATCTACCTCGGTGTCTTCCCGACCGCGCTCGCCTTCACCACCTACGCCTACGCCCTGCAGTTCATGACGGCGTCCAGCCTCGGGATCACCACCTATCTCGTACCGGTCATCACCATCGCGATGAGCGCGCTGCTGCTCGGCGAGGTGCCGCCCTCGTTGGCCTACGTCGGCGGGGCGCTCGCCCTCGTCGGCGTCGGTGTCGCGCGCAGCACGTCACGCGCGGGACGACGAGCCTCCCTCCCCGTCGTCGAGGAGCCGGCCACGGAGCGGTGAGCTCTCGCAACGGTCGCAGCGCGACCTCCTCGACCACCAGCACCCCCGGTGGTTGAGGAGCCCCGCGAGGAACGAGCGGGGCGTCACGAAACCCCCGCCGGCCAAGGCAGGCGCGCACCCTCACCAGGTCTCGTGACGGTCGCAGAGCGACCTCCTCGACCACCGGAGACCGGCAGAGCGACCTCCTCGACCACCGAAGACCGGCAGAGCGACTCCTCGACCGCCGTGCCGGCCGACTCAGGAGTCGAACCCCAGCCCGAGGCGGTCCAGGGTGCGCAACCAGAGGTCTCGGCGGCCGCCCTGCTCGTCGGCCCTGGCGATCGAGCGGCGCGTGAGGTTGATGCCGAGCGAGCGCACCGGCTCGGGCGGGAACGGAAGCGGGCGCTCGCGCACCATGCGCAGGGCCGTGCGCTCGGTCTCCTCGCCGTGCAGCAGGTCGAGCATCACATCGGCTCCGAAGCGCGTGGCGGCGACACCCAGACCGGTGTAGCCCAGTGCGTAGGCGACCCGGCCCTGCCAGGCCGTGCCGAAGAAGGCGGCGAACCGCGAGCAGGTGTCGATCACGCCACCCCAGCGATGGGAGAACCGCAGACCCTCGAGCTGGGGGAAGGTCTCGAAGAAGTGGGCGGCGAGCCGACCGTGCGTCTCCTCCGACTGCTCCAGCGAGCGAGCGATCCGCGACCCGGCGTAGTAGACGGCGTCGTAGCCGCCCCACAGGATCCGGTCATCTCGCGTGAGCCGGTAGTAGTGGAACTGGTTGGCGGCATCACCGATGCCCTCGCGCCCCGCCCACCCGACGGCGGCCCGCTGCTCCCGCGTGAGCGGCTCACTCATCAGCACGTAGTCGTAGACCGGCACGGTCATCGACCGCAGCCGGCGAAGCAGTGGTCGGAAGGCGTTGGTCGCGAGCACCACCTGACGCGCCCGCGCCGAGCCCGCGTCGGCTACGACCCTCACGCCGTCACCGGCGCGCACGACGTCGCGCACGTACGTGCCCTCCACGATGCGGACCCCGGAGTCCAGGCACGCCTGCCGGAGCCCCCACGCCAGGCGAGCCGGTTCGACCAGAGCGGTCCCCTGCGCCTCTCGGAGAGCCGCCCGATACGTGGGCGAGTGGACGGCGGAGCGCGTCGCCGTCTCATCGAGGAGGTCCACCTCGTGACCGTGGGCCCGCATCTGCTCGGCGAGCACGGCGAGCTCCGCGGCCTGCCACGGCTGCGTCGCGACGGTCAGCTCGCCGGTGCGCTCCCAGCGACAGTCGATGCCGTGTCGGCTGATCGTCTCCCCGATGGCGTCGAGATTCGCCGTGCCGAGCCGGTCCAGGACATCGAGCTCCTCGGGCCAGCGCTGGACGCCGTTGCCGAAGCCGTGGGTGAGCGACGCCGAGGCGAAGCCACCGTTGCGGCCGCTGGCCTCGTCGCCGCACCGCCCCGCCTCCAGCAGCACCACGCGCCGTCCGGGATCCCGTTCGACGGCACGCAGCGCCGTCCAGAGTCCGGTGTACCCGCCACCGACCACGGCGAGGTCGCACTCGAGGCCGCCGCGCAGCGGATCGAGCCGTTCCGGGGCGTCGGGCCACTCCTCGGTATCGAGCCAGTAGGGCCGTCGCCGGGCCCCGGTCAGCGCTTCGGCCGCCCAACTGCCGGCCATCAGGCGATCACGCCGGACGTCGGCGCCGGCTGCGCAGCTCGCCGATCAGCACGATCGTCACCGACAGCACGATCATGACCGTGCCGATGACGTTGATCTGCATGGGCACCGTCCGCCGGCTCACGCCCCACACGTACATCGGGAACGTCGTGGTGTTGCCCGAGTTCAGGTTCGTGATGATGAAGTCGTCGAAGGAGAGCGAGAAGCTCAACAGCGCGGCGCCGAGGATCCCGGGGAAGACCAGCGGGAAAGTGACCCGCCAGAAGGTCTGGGACGGCGTCGCGTAGAGGTCCATCGCCGCCTGCTCGAGGTTGTCGTCCATGCCGGCCAGCCGGGCCCGCACGGTGACCACGACGAACGACAGGCAGAACATGATGTGGGCGACCAGGATCGTCCAGAACCCGAGCTGCCCGCCGAGGCCCGCCGCCACGAACATCGCCAACAGCGAGGAGCCGAGCACGATCTCGGGTGCCGCCATCGGCATGAAGATCAGCAGGTTGGACGACGAGCGTCCGATGAAGTCGTGCCGCACGAGCGCGAAGGCGGCGAGCGTGCCGAGGATCGTGGAGACGACCGTGGCGAGGAGTCCGATCTCGATGCTGCGCAGCAGCGACTCGCACATCGCCGGATCTGCACAGGGGTTCTTCCAGTTGTCGAGGGTGAACCCGGAGAACTTGTAGATCTTCGACTGCTCGCTGACCGGCTTGTTGAAGCTCATCAGCACCACGACCGCGATCGGGACGAACGTGTAGGCGAGCACCACCAGGCCCAGGCCGAGCACGAGGCGCTCGCGCATCCACCGACCCAGGCGCGTGCCTGCCCCGCCCGACCTCGGTGTCATGACCGCCATCAGAGGAGCTCCTCGGTCCCGGCCCGACGCACGTAGACGAGCACGAGCGCGAGGATCATCGTCATCAGGATCACCGACAGGGCCGCGGCGGCCGGGTAGTCGTTGGCGTCGGTGAACAGGCTCTGGATGACGTTGCCGATCATCCGGGTGTTGGTGTTGCCGAGCAGCTCAGCGTTGATGTAGTCGCCGACGGCCGGGATGAACGTCAACAGCGTGCCGGAGACGACGCCGGGCAGGGAGAGCGGCCAGGTCACCTTGAAGAACGTGGTGATCGGATTGGCGTACAGGTCGCCGGAGGCCTCGATGAGGCGATAGTCCACCCGGTCGAGGCTGGCGAAGAGCGGCAGCACCATGAACGGCAGGAAGTTGTAGGTCAGACCCGCGATCACCGCGACGGGCGTGGCGAGCAGGCGCCCGTCGTCCCCGAGGATCTGGAGGAACTGGAGGGTGTTCACGATGAATCCGTCGTCGGCGAGGAGCAGCTTCCACGACAGCGTGCGCACCAGGAAGCTGGTGAAGAACGGCGCGATCACCAGTACCAGCATCAAGATCTTCCACCGGCCGGCCTTGAAGGCGATGGCGTAGGCCAGCACGTACCCCAGCACCAGGCACAGCACCGTCGCGACGCCGCCGTAGGCCAGCGAGCGCAACAGCGGCTGCCAGTAGTCGGTGATCGCGTCGACGAAGTTGCCGAACGCGTACGTCATCTCGTAGCCGCGGAAATCCGAGCCGGACGGGTCGTACAGGCTGGTGGCGATGAGGGAGTAGAACGGCAGGGCGAAGAAGGCGAGCAGGTAGAGGGCACCCGGGATGACGAGCAGGTACCCGGTCTTCCCGCGCTTGCGGGTCATCTCGCTCGCCACGGCTACAGCGCCGCGCCGGCGCTGGCGTCCTGCGCGTGGTCGAGGAGGAAGGCGTACTCGGGCCGCCACGAGAGCTCGACGGCGTCGCCGACGGCGAAGATGCGCACGCGGCCGGTGTTCTGGGAGAACACCTGCAGCTCCTGACCCCACGGCATCCGCACCAGGTAGGCGGTGGAGACGCCGACGAAGCTCACGTCGCTGACGACGCCGCCCGGGATGGTGTTGCCAGGGGCGTCGAGTTGCTCCCCGACCTCCCCGATCAGCACCTTCTCCGGCCGGATCCCGACCCAGCCACGATCGCTGTCGGTGTGCGTCCGGTTCGCGGGCACCGAGACTGCGATGCCGTGCATGTCGACCGTGGTGATGTCGGCGCTGCGGGAGACGACACTGCCGGCGATCAGATTCGACTGGCCGAGGAAGTTGGCGACGAAGGTCGAGCGCGGGTTCTCATACAGTTCCGCCGGCGCGCCCATCTGCTCGATCACACCGCCGTTCATCACCGCGACCGTGTCGGCCATCGTCATGGCCTCCTCCTGATCGTGGGTGACGTGGATGAACGTCAGTCCGACCTCGGTCTGGATCCGCTTGAGCTCGATCTGCATGGCGCGCCGCAACTTCAGGTCGAGCGCGCCGAGGGGCTCGTCGAGGAGCAGCACCTCGGGCTTGTTGATCAGCGCCCGCGCGAGCGCGACGCGCTGCTGCTGCCCGCCCGAGAGCTGCGCGGGCTTCTTGCGGGACTGGCTGGAGAGTTCGACCAGGTCGAGCATCTGGCGCACCTGCTCGTCGACGTCCTTCTGCCGACGGCGCCGCAGCCCGAAGGCCACGTTCTCGGCGATGTCGAGATGCGGGAAGAGCGCGTAGGACTGGAAGACGGTGTTGACGGGCCGCTGGTAGGGCTTGGCGTGGGTGATGTCGCGCCCAGCCAGCTCGATCGTGCCGGACGTCGGTGACTCCAGGCCGGCGATCATCCGCAACGTCGTCGTCTTGCCGCACCCCGAGGGCCCCAACAGAGCGAAGAACGAGCCACTCGGCACCTCCAGGTCCAGCGAACGGACGGCGGTGAAGGTCGCGAACTCCTTCGTCAGAGCGCGCAGCCGCAGACCGGATCCACCCCCCGCCCCCGCTGCGTCCTCGGACGCACGCTGCTGGTTCGGCTCAGCCACCTGTGACATCGGCCCAGTCCCTCTCGTAGGTCAGACTCGCCCGGTCGTCGAGGGCCATGAAGCCGTACGTGGCGGCGAGGGCGTCGTCGTCGGGGAAGATCAGCGGGTTGTCCACCAAGGAGGGATCGATGCCCTCCATCGCCTCGCGCGCTCCCTGCACCGGGCAGATGTAGTTCACCCAGGCCGCCAGTCGGGCGGCGACCTCCGGCTCGTAGAAGTAGTCGATCCAGGCCTCGGCGTTCGCGCCGTGCGTGGCGAGGTTCGGCACCATCATGTTGTCGCTCCACAGCATCAACCCCTCTTCGGGGACGACCCAGCGGATGTCGGGATTGTCGAGGGTCGCCTGGATGACGTCGCCCGACCATGCCTCGCACGCCAGCACGTTGCCGGAGGCCAGGTCGTTGAGGTAGTCGTTGCCCGAGAACGCCCGGATCTGCCCGTCGGCGACGACGCGGCGCAGCTCGTCGATGGCGTCGGCCCACTCGTCGGGAGTGAAGTCTCCGGGGTCGGCTCCCCGGGTGAGCAGCAAGAAGCCCATCGTGTCGCGCATCTCGGTCAGCAGGGTGACCCGGCCCTTGAGGTCCGCGCGAGTGAGCAGCTCGCTGAACGAGCGCACCTCCCCGACCTCCGCGGCGTTGTAGGCGATACCGGTCAGACCGCTCTGCCACGGCGCGTGATACGTCAGATCCGGGTCCCACGGCCGGTTGCGGAGCGGCTCGATGAGATTGGCGTGCAGGTTCGGCACCCGCTCGGCGTCGAGCGGCTGGATCCACCCGAGAGAGATCATCCGCGCCGCCATCCAGTCGGTGAGCATGATCATGTCGCGGCCGATGGGCTGGCAGTCGCCGAGCTGGTTGCGCACCTTGGCGTAGAACTCGGCGTTGTCGTTGATGTCGTCGGTGTACTCGACGGCGATGCCGGTGCGGCGCTGGAACTCCTGCAACGTGGAGGTCTTCTTGCGTCGCGGATCGATGTAGCCCGTCCAGTTCGAGACCACCAGCCGCTTGTCGGTGGAGGACAGGTCGCCCGCCATGCAGTCCATCGGATCCTGCTGCGCGCCGTCGGCACTGAAGAACGGCAGCTTCAAGCCGGCCGCGCCGAGGCCGACCGCGGCCAGGCCTCCGCCCGCTCGCAGCAGCCGGCGGCGGGTCACCCCACCGCTCCCCGTCGACGCCGTCGCCGTCATCGAACCCCTCTCGCCGTGCCCTGCGAAGTGTCGGGATCGTGGCATGCGGCACCGGCCCACCACAAGGGAAACCGTTGATCGGAAACATGAACGCAACGGAATCCGAAGCAGAGACGCCGAGATCACGCGTCGACGATCAACGGCCGCGGCTATCGTGCGAGTCATGCCAGCCACACCCGGGAGGCGACTCCCCGCCCTCGACGAGGTTTCCAAGGCGATCGTCGAACAGCTCCAGCAGGACGGACGTCGCTCCTACGCCGCCATCGGCAAGGTGGTCGGGCTCTCCGAGGCCGCCGTGCGTCAGCGCGTGCAGAAGCTCATCGACACCGGCGTGATGCAAGTGGTGGCGGTGACCGATCCGCTCCAGCTCGGCTTCGCCCGCCAGGCCATGGTGGGGGTCAAGGTGTCGGGTCCGCTGGAGCCCGTCGCCGACGCGCTCGCGGCGCTGGACGAGGTGTCCTACGTCGTCATCACCGCTGGCGCCCACGACCTCCTCGCGGAGGTGGTCTGCGAGAGTGACGACCACCTGCTCGAGCTGCTCTCCGGGCGTATCCGTGCGATCCCCGGCGTCGTCGCGACGGAGACCCACACCTACCTCCAGCTGCGCAAGCAGCCCTACTCCTGGGGCGTGCGCTGAGCCCGGACGACGCGCGGTGGCGCGGGCTCCCCCTGTGGCACGAGACGGCGGACGACACCTGGACGGCGCGCCCGCCGCTCGTCGGCGACGTCGAAGCCGACGTCGCGATCGTGGGAGCCGGCTACACGGGGCTGTGGACGGCCTACTACCTCCTGCTGGCCGACCCCTCGCTGCGCGTCGTGGTCCTGGAGGCCGAGACCGCCGGGTTCGGTGCCTCTGGACGCAACGGCGGATGGTGTTCGGCCCTCTTCCCGGCGTCTCTCGACACCCTCGCCGAACACTCGAGCCGCGGCGAGGCCCTCGGGCTGCACGCCGCCATGCGCGGGTGCCTGACCGAGATCACCCGGGTCTGCGAGGCCGAGGGGATCGATGCCGACATCGCACACGGCGGCACCGTGATCGCCGCCCGCAACCGGGCGCAATGGAGCCGGGCACGTGCCGAGGTCGCCCACGCCCGTTCGTGGGGACGCGGCGAGGACGATCTGCGTCTCCTCGATGCCGCGGCCACCACCGAACGCCTGCGAGCGACCGGAGTCCGGGGCGGGACCTTCACTCCCGACTGCGCCGCGCTGCATCCGGCCAAACTCGCCCGCGGTCTCGCCAGAGCCGTCGAACGGCGCGGCGCCACGATCCACGAGGTCAGCCGCGTGACCCGCATCGAACCGAGACGCGTCACGACCCGCCGCGGCGCCGTACGGGCGCGTCACGTCGTCCGGGCCACCGAGGGCTTCACCTCCGACCTTCCCGGGCTCCGTCGCGCCGTGGTCCCGGTGTACTCCCTCATCGTCGCAACCGAGCCACTCCCGACGTCGACCTGGGACGCGATCGGGCTCGGCGCCCGCGAGACCTTCGGCGACCACCGGCATCTGATCGTCTACGGCCAGCGCACCGCCGACGACCGCCTGGTGTTCGGCGGACGCGGTGCGCCCTACCACTGGGGATCGCGGGTCCGGCCCGAGTTCGACCGCGACGAGGCGACCTTCGCTCACATCTGGGCGACCGCGGTGCAGATGCTGCCCGCGCTGCGCGATCACCATGTGACGCACGCCTGGGGAGGTCCACTCGCGATCCCGCGCGACTGGACGGCGTCGGTCGGTCTCGATCGCGCGACCGGAATGGCCTGGGCGGGCGGCTATGTCGGTGACGGCGTCGCCACCACGAACCTTGCTGGCCGCACCCTCGCCGACCTCATCACCGGGCACGACAGCCCGCTGACCCGCCTGCCGTGGGTCGGCCATCTCTCACCCGTCTGGGAGCCCGAGCCGCTGCGCTGGCTCGGCATCAACGCGGGCGTGCGGGCGATGGCCGCTGCCGACCGCGAGGAGACTGCCACCGGCAGGGCCTCGCTGATCGCCCGTCTCGCCGCTCCCCTGCTGGGCTGAACTGCTCCGCGACACGCTCGCTCACAACCCAGAGACGCGGGGGGTCATCGACGTGTGCTAATTTCGAGTAATTCGCTCGACTTTAAGGAGTATTGATGGCGGTCGTCACGGTCGAGGTGCCCAGTCTGGGCAATCGGTGTCATCTGGTCCACGACGGCCGCGTGGGGATCGTCGTCGATCCGCCCCGCGACATCGAGGACGTCGAGCGCGCGGCCGAGGCTGCCGGCGTCGAGATCGCCGCCGTCGCCGACACCCACGTGCACAACGACTGCGTCTCGGGCGCGCTGCTCCTGGCACGTCGACACGGTGCCGACTACCTGCTCTCGGCCGCCGAGACGGTGGGCTTCGAGCGAGTCGGAGTGCGCGGCGGCGACCGGATCGAGGTCGGCCGACTCACCGTCGAGGTGCTCGACACTCCAGGCCATACCCGGCACCACCAGTCGTTCCTGGTGCACGCTCCCGGCGCTCCGGCAGCGCTGATGAGCGGAGGCAGCCTGCTCTAAGGCGCTGTCGGCCGCACCGACCTGATCGACCCCGCGCTGACCGCGCACCTGGCCGGCCTGCAGTGGGACTCCGCTCGCAGCCTGGCCGCGCTCGCCGAGCGCACACCCTCCACCCTGCTGCTTCCCACGCACGGATTCGGCAGTTTCTGCGCGAGCAGCCCCACCACTCCGGTGGATCCCGGTCACCCGCCCACGCTCGGCGACCAGATCGCCACCCACCCCGCCGTCCTCACCGACAGGAGCAGCTTCGTGTCCGACCTCATCGCGGGCTTCGGTCCGATCCCGAACCACTACTCCCGGATGGACCCCCTGAATCGCCGGGGCGCCGGAGCGGCGGCACCACGAGCGCCGCGGCCGGCGACCGCCGACGACGTGGCGGACGCGGTCCTCTCAGGATCCTGGGTCGTGGACCTCCGCACTCGAGCGGCCTACGCCGACGGCCACCTCCCTGGAACCGTCGGGATCGAGTACGGCACGCAGTTCGCCACCTACGTGGGCTGGCTGGTGCCCTGGGACGACGATCTGGTGCTCCTGACCGACACCCCCGACGACCTCGACGACGCCGTCCGCGACCTGGCCCGCATCGGCATCGACGGAGTCCGGGCCCACCTCGTCCACGACGACGCCGCGCTCACGGCCACGTTCCGTCGCGCGACCTGGTCGGACTTCCACGCCGCGCTCGACGAACGCCGGGAGTCGCCCGAGCCGATGATCGTGGTCGACGTCCGCCAACGCGACGAATGGGCCGCCGGTCATCTGCGAGGCGCCGTCCACGTGCCGGTCCAGGACATCGACCGCGCCGCGGGCTCGCTGCCGCCCGGCGAGCTCTGGGTGCACTGCAAGTCCGGCTACCGCGCCGGCATCGCAGCCAGCGTGCTGCACCGCGAGGGCCGCACCGTCGTCCATATCGACGACGCGTGGGAGCACCGCGGCGACGTACCCCTGGAGCGCACCGCCACCGCCGCCTGATCCGGACGAACCTCTGCTGAGGTAATTCGGTTGCCGTCGGGGCCGCCCCCCCCCCGGGCCGGGGGGGGGGGGGCGCCGGCCCCGCGCCCACCCCCGGGCGGGGGGGCCCCCCCCCACCTCTCGGCGCCGCCCTCGACCGCGAAGGAGCGTGACATGTCCATGACTGTCCTCGGCCTGCCCGCCGACCACCTTCGTCACGAATCGAGTTCCTGCGTTGACCACACGCGACCCCGAGCAGTTCCCGCACGACCCTGATCTGAATCTCGCCACCAGCGGCGCCACCGAGATCGACGGCGATCTGCCGTTCGACTGGACCGTCTACGACGACCTCGACGACGGTCAGCGCTGGACGACGTGGCACGACGTCGAGCCGCTGTGTCGCGGCCCGCAGCCCCTCCCCGAGTGGGTGGTGACCTCCCGCGGCGCCATCGACACCGATCTCGGCATCCTCAAGACCGGCAAGGAGGCCGACGTCTTCCTGCTCGAGCGGGCCGATCCGCACGACCCGAGCCAACAGGTCGTGATGGCCGCCAAGCGATACCGCTCGCCGGAGCACCGCTCCTTCCACCGATCCGCGGCCTACACCGAGGGCCGGTCGATGAAGCGGTCGCGCGACGAGCGCGCCGTCCAGCGCAAGAGCACCTTCGGTCGGCTGCTGGCGGCCGGTGAATGGGCAGGCTCGGAGTGGGATGCCCTCAAGCGCTGGTGGGGCCTGGGCCTGCCGGTGCCGTACCCGGTACAGATCGACGGCACCGAGATCCTGATGGAGTGGATCTGCGTGGACGGCGAGACCGCACCGCGTCTCGCGCAGACCCGCCCCGACGCCGCGCGCCTGGCCGACTACTTCGAGCAGCTTCGCGCGGCGCTGGTCACCCTGGCCCAGGCCGGACTGGTGCACGGTGACCTCTCGCCGTACAACATCTTGGCGGCGGGAGACCGCCTGGTGATCATCGACCTGCCTCAGGTGGTCGACCTGGCTGGGAACCTCGCCGGGATGGACTTCCTGATGCGCGACTGCACCAACATCGCCACCTGGTTCACCCGTCGTGGTCTGGAGGTCGACGAGCACGCCCTGTTCGGCGACCTGGTGGCCCACGCCCTCTGAGCCGCCCGCTGCTTGCGGCGTCTGCGTGGACAGAAATCTCGGCCGGCCGAGAAAGCTGGACCTTGGCCGACGAAATTTCGCACGCCAACGNTCCCCCCCCCCGTGCCCGTCTCCCGGCCCCCCCCGAGAAAACCGGACACCGACCGCGACGCAGGGCGGCGTCGCTACGGTGACGCCGTGAGGCGCACCCGCGGCAGCACTGTCCAGATCGAGTCCGAGGCCGAGCTCGCGCGGCGCCTGGCGTTGCGGCCTACCTCGTTGGACGGCTGGCGGATCCGTGGCGTCGATCTGGCCGGCCACATCGAGGCGCTCGACGTCTGCCGACTGGACGGAGCGACCTTCATCGGGTGCACCGCGCCCGACGACGCTGCGGTCGGTCTTCGCGCTCGTGGCGCACTGGTCGTACCCGAGCAGCGCGACCTGCCGCTCGATCCCGACCGCGCCGCGCTGTACACCGCGGCCGAGCTCTACGACACCGTGATCGACGGCGGCAGCTACGCCGCCAGTCTCGATGCCCGCGGCTACGCCTGGACCCAGCGGCTGGAGGAGCGCGACGTCGCGCGGATCGCGGCACTGCACGACCACGCGATCGACGCCGCGCTCCGGGCCTGGGTGGATGCCCAGGCGATGCCCGTGGTCGGTGTGATGGGAGGTCACGCACTCGCCCGGGGAACCGTCGAGTACGCGGACGCCGTCACGCTGGGTCGGCTGCTCGGCGGTGGGCACGTGGTCGCCACCGGCGGCGGTCCGGGCGCGATGGAGGCGTCCAACCTCGGCGCGCGACTGGCACACCTGAGCGACGACGTCACCGACTACGCGTTGGAGCGGCTCGCGCAGGCGTCCTCGTTCCGGCCCTCGGTCGACGCGTGGGTGCTCCCCGCGCTGCAGATCGCCGCCGAGGCCGCTCAGCTCTCCCCTGTCCCAGCACACACGCTCGGCGTACCGACCTGGCACTACGGCCACGAGCCGCCGAACGCGTTCGCGACCGCGATCGCCAAGTACGTCGGCAACGCCGTGCGGGAGGCCGTGCTGCTGGAGATCTGCGGCGCCGGCATCGTCGTGCTCCCCGGCGCCGCGGGGACGGTGCAGGAGATCTTCCAGGACGCCTGCGAGAACTACTACGCGGACGAGTCGTCGGTGGCACCGATGGTGCTGGTCGGGCGGAAGCACTGGACCGAGACGCTGCCCGCGTGGCCCCTGCTCCAGTCGCTGGCTCGCGGCCGTGCGATGGAGGCGCACGTCCACCTGGTGGACGACGTCCACCAGGCTGCGGAGCTGATCAGATCGCAGCCACCGCGAGCGACGGCTGACGACCTCCACGCTCCGCGATGACCTCGCGGTAGTGCGCGACCAACGCATCGTTGACCTGGGACCAGGAGCGACCGGTGACGACCTCGCGCGCCACCACACCCATCGTGCGTCGGCGTTCCTCGTCGTCGGCGAGGCCGCGCACGAGGGCGACCATCTCGACCGCGTCACCGGGGGCGTAGAGGTGGCCCGTCATCCCGTCGTCGACGACGTCGATCGGCCCGCCCGAACGGGGTGCCACCACCGGAACTCCGGAGGCGAGCGCCTCCTGGGCCGACTGGCAGTAGGTCTCGTGACGGCCGGTGTGCACGAACACGTCGAGCGAGGCGTAGACGGCGCCGAGGTCGGCACCGTGGAGCACTCCGGTGAACGTCGCCCCGGGGAGCACGGTGCGCAACCGCTGCTCCTCGGGGCCGCCGCCCACGACCACCAGCGCGTAGCGTGGATCGGCGTCCACCGCGGCCAGGAGGTCGAGCTCCTTCTCCGGTGCCAGCCGTCCGACGTAGCCGACGAGAGTGCGGGTCGCGTCGCCGTCGCAGAGCCCTAGCCGGAGGTCCTCGTCGCGGTGCCCGGGGTCGAACTGCACCAGGTCGACGCCACGTGGCCAGAGCGCGGTGCCGGGCACTTCGAGCTCGGCGAGCTGCTGCAGACTGGCGGTGGACGGCGCGAGCGTGCGATCGACCTTGGTGTGGATGCGGCGCGTGAGCGAGGCCATCGCCCGCGCGCCACCGGGCAGCTCGTAGCGATCGGCGAAGCCCACGAGATCGGTCTGGTAGATCGCGACCACCGGGATGCCCAGCTCGCCGGCCGCCTTGATGGCCTGGTACCCGAGGGTCGCGGGTGAGGCGACGTGCACGACGTCCGGGCGGAAGCGCAGCATCACGGTGCGCAACCGGCGCCGCGTCTCCAGCCCGATCTTGAAGTCCCTGTAGAACGGCAGAGCCGCGCCGCGGGCATGCCGCACCCGGAAGCCCGCATAGATCTCCGGCCCGGTCGGCGCGACGAGCTCGGCACGATGCCCCTGGGCGGCGAGGTGCTCGAGCACGCGGCGCACCGAGTTGGTGACGCCGTTGATCTGCGGCAGGAAGGACTCGGCGACGACCAACACGCGCAGCGAATCACCATCGGCAGCGTCGTGGGCCCGGACCGTCATGGACTCCATGTCTGCGACGCTAGGAATCATCCCGCAACCATGCGCCTCGCTCGCGTGGACGACACGTGAACAACCGCGGAACCCCTACAGTGCGCTGATGCGGATCAGTCGACGACGACTTCTCGGTTCGGGTGCGCTCGGTGGAGCCCTCTCGGGTGTCGGTGCCGCCGGTGCGACCGACGACCCTCGACGCCGCGGCACGCTGGAGCGCGTGATCCGCCGCGGCCGTCGTGGATCAGGCGGTTACGCCCGGCTGACCACCGGCCCCGGCGAGCGACACGTCGTCCGCACCGATCTCGGTGTGCCGGCCGGGGCCGGGCGGGGCCGGCGGCGTCGCGGTCTGCTGGCGTTCGTCCAACTCTCCGACGTCCACATCATCGACGCCCAGTCACCCCTGCGGGTCGAGTGGACCGACCGTTTCGACGACCCGGGCCCGCTGCCCGGTGTCGGGCTCTTCGCCTCGGCCTACCGACCGCAGGAGATGCTGTCGGCGCAGATCGCGGAGTCGATGGTGCGCGCCATCAACGCGATCCGGCGCGGCCCGGTCACCGGGATGCGCCTGGCGCTGGCGATCCAGACCGGAGACAACTCCGACAACTCCCAGTACAACGAGGTCCGCTGGAACATCGACCTCCTCGACGGCGAGCGAGTGCGGCCCGATTCGGGCGACCTGCGCCGCTACGAGGGTGTCAGCGACGTCGACCCGTTGAGCTACGACCCCGCCTACTGGCACCCCGACCGCCCGCCGTTGGGGCGGCGACCCGACATCGCCAAGCGGCGCTACGGGTTCCCGACGGTGCCCGGCCTGCTCGACGCCGCGCGCCGCCCGTTCCGAGCACAGGGTCTGCGGATGCCCTGGTACACCGCCTTCGGCAACCACGACGGTCTGATCCAGGGCAACTTCCCCGCCTCGACACTGCGCCTGGACGCCGTCGCGACCGGCCCGCTCAAGGTCATCTCGCCGCCGCTCGGACTCTCTCCCCAGGAGCTGCTCAACTCCCTCGCCGACGGCAGCCTGGGCGACCTGCTCGGCTCGATCGGCCTGGTGCCCGGCGTCCGGCTGGTGACGCCCGATCGCGACCGTCGACTGATCGCGCGGGCCCAGATCGTGCGCGAGCACTTCCGCACCAGCGGGCTCCCCCGTGGTCATGGCTTCACCGAGCAGAACCGCGCCGCCGGCACGGCGTATTACTCCTTCGACCGCGGCGCGTGCCGGTTCGTCGTCCTCGACACCGTCAACCCCAACGGTTACGCCGACGGGTCGCTGGATCGCACGCAGTTCCGATGGCTCCAGCGGCTGCTCGGCGCCTCGGCCGGGAAGATCGTGATGGTCTTCAGCCACCACACGTCGTCCTCGATGGGCAATCCCCTGATCGGCACCGGAGCGGATCTCGAGCCACGGGTGCTCGGGCCCGACGTGTTGGCGTTGTTGCTCCGTCACGAGGAGGTCGTCGCGTGGGTCAACGGACACACCCACCGCAACGAGGTCACCGCGCATCGTCGCCGTGGCGCGGGCGCCAAGCCCGGCGGGCTGTGGGAGATCAACACGGCCTCGCACATCGACTGGCCCCAGCAGTCGCGCATCATCGAGCTGGCCGACAACCGCGACGGCACGCTGTCGATCTTCACCACCATGGTCGACCACGCGGCACCGACCGGCAGGACCGGCCTCGGGTCCCCGCTCGCACTGGCCGCGCTGGCGCGCGAGCTCGCGGCCAACGACTGGCACGACCGCACCGACGCCGGCCTGGGCACGCGCCGCGACCGCAACGTCGAGCTGGTCACCCGGATGCCGCAGGCCCGCTGATCGGGTCAGACGACAGCGGCACCTGGTAGGAGCGCTCCTCCCCGACCATCTCGAAGCCCGCGCGGAGGAGGATCGGCGCAGAGCTCTCGACGCGTCCCTTGACCAAGGCGAGCGTCCCGCCGTGTGCGACTCCGTAGCGAAGTCGCTCCCGGAGAAGCGCCCGGTAGACACCCCGACGTCGTGCCCGCGGCAGCACCGCGCCACCCCACAATCGGACGTCGCCCCGCTCGACGGTGACGCCGGCGGTGCCGACCGGGCGACCCTCCCGGTAGGCCACGACCGAGCCGCCGCCACCGGACGCCGCTTTGACCCGCTCGCGCTCGAACTCCGCGGCCAGGGTGGTCTCGTCCGGCATCGCGCCACCGAAGACCTCGGTGCCCAGCCACATCGCGTCCCTCAGCGTCGCGGCATCGAGCGCCCAGCGCAGCTCGACGTCGTCGGCCGGGGCGAGATCGGGGAGGTCACGCGCATCGAGTGCCCTCCCGAGGACGGCGAGCGTCTCGGCAAGCACCCCGCCCCGCGCGAGAAGCAGGTCCTCCCACCCGGTCGGCGCTTCGAGGCGTACCCAGCAGAGCAGATGCGGCCGCCCGGTGGGCACACACCCGGCCACTACCTCGTCGAGCACGACGTCCATCGCACGCGTCGGCGTGAACGACCGCAGCTCCAGCGGCTCGTCCCACCACGACGGCAGCCCGAGCACCAGGTACTCCGGGGACTCGACGCGGACGGCGTCGTGGGGGATGAAGCTCCACCGCGCGACGGCAGCGACGATCTCGTCGTGGAGTGTGAGGCCCATCGTCATCTCCGATCTCGGACGGCTCGGATCGAGAGCGCGCGCGGATCGGGCTGATGCCGGCTCGCTCTCGACGACTCCTAGGGGCCGAAGGACATCACGACGACATCGACTTCTGGCCGTCGACCGCCTCGCGGATGATGTCGGCGTGACCGGCGTGCTGTGAGACCTCGGCGATCAGGTGCAGGAACGTGCGCCGCGCCGTCCAACGTTCGCCGGGCGCGAACCAGGGCGCCTCCGGCAACGGCTGGGTGGCGTCGAGGTCGACCGTGGCGATGAGTCGCTCGGTCTCCTCGGCCACCCGGTGGTGCTCGGCGACCACGTCGGCGAGGGTCTCGCCCTCGAGCAACCGGAACTGGTTCTGGTAGGCGAGGACCGCCTCGGGCGGGTTGTTCCAGTCGATGTCGGCCCAGTCGATATCGGGCTGGCCGGCAGGCCCGTCGACGATGAATCGCTGCCATTCGGACTCGGTGGCGGTGACGTGCTTGACGAGGCCGCCGAGGCTCAGCGTGCTGACCGTGGGCGTGAGGCGGGCCTGATCGTCGCTGAGGTCGCGGACGGTGCCGAGGAAGAGCTCGCGATGCTTGCGCAGAGTGCCGACCAAGTCGGCGCGTTCGGGGCTGGGTGAGGGGGTCATGAAGCCAGCATCGACCCTGGCGCCGACATTCCTCCGCAGGCGCGATGAACCCCCGCGCGCATCCGACACGGACCCGGTCGCTCGCGCGGGCCGTCCGCGGCTCGCGCGATCTGGGACCATCGTCGCGTGGTCCTGGCCGTCGTCACCCTCCCCCGCGTCACCGCGCCGGTCGCCATCGACTACTCGTTCTGGCGCGGTTATCGGTTCTCGGTGGCCGACAGGGTCGTGAAGCCTCATGGCTTCCCGCGCAACCGACTCAGCCTGCCGGGTACGGCCGGGACCGTAGAGGCGACGTTCAAGGCGGGCGTCCTCCGTGCGTATCCCGTGATCTCGGTCGACGGCGTCGACCACCCCACCGGCCCGACGACCCCGCGCGCGGTCCAGGTCATCGGGTTGCTCCCGCTGATCTCGCTGATGCTGGTCACCGGGGCCATCGGCGCGCTACTGACCTTCGGAGCCATCGCCGGAAACGTCAGCATCATCCGCGAGGACCTGTCCGATCGCGTCAAGATCCTGCTGATGCTGACGGTGCTCGCCGCTGTCGTCGCGGCCGATCTTTTCATCGTCTCTCTCGCCACCGCCGCCTGAACGAGCCGCCTCGATGAGCCCCGACGTCTCCCCGGCGGGCAAGGTGGATCTGCGGAGGTCGATCGACGGCTACCGCGCCCGCGCCGGCCAGTTCCGGATCCTCGACATGCCGCGGGTGGCCTACCTCATGGTCGACGGGCGCGGCGACCCCAACACGGCGCCGCGCTACGCCGACGCACTCGCGAGCCTGTACCCCGTCGCCTACACGCTGAAGTTCGCGAGCAAGGGGCTCGGCCGCGACTACGTCGTCCCGCCCCTGGAGGCGCTGTGGTGGGCCGAGGACATGACGGCGTTCACCTCAGCACGCGACAAGTCGGCCTGGAGCTGGACGGTGATGCTGCTCTGCCCGGAGTGGATCACCTCGGCGATGGTCGACGACGCCGTCGGCTCCTGCCGGGCGAAGCGGGACGTCCCACCGCTGCTGGACGACGTCCGGTTCGCGAGCCTCGACGAGGGAACCTGCGTTCAGACCCTCCACCTCGGGCCCTACGACGACGAAGGCCCGGTGCTCGCGGAACTGCACGGCCGGTTCATCCCCCAGCACGGTCTGGCCATGTCCGGCCGCCACCATGAGATCTACCTCAACGACGCGCGCCGCACCGACCCGGCGAAGTTGCGCACGATCCTGCGCCAACCCGTCGTCCGCACCGACGACTGATCACTCCAGGCACTCGAGCAGGTAGGCACGCACCACGGGCCACGACGGATGGGCATCCGTAGCGCCCTCGATCCCCGTCATCACGGCCGTGCCGCGTGCGGTCGCCATCGCGAGCTGGACGAAGTCGGCGAACCTCGGGTCGGCACCGAAGCCGGGGAGCGCCTGGGCGGCGAAGGAGGTGATGGTCGCCATCCCGCCGTTCATCATCGACGCCGTCGAGCGCCCGAGCGCCGGGTCGGTGCGGGCCGCGACGAGCAGTTCGATCACCGCAGCGGCGATCGGGAGCTGATGGATGTCGAGGATCAGATCGAGGAGCGACTCCGCGCGGGTGCGCTCGTCGGGGACGTCGACGATCCGTTGCGCCGCCTCCGCGAGGAGCTGCTGGGTCAGGCGGGTCAGAGCCGCCTCGACGAGAGCGCCCTTGGTCGGGAAATAGTGCTGCAAGGCGCCCTGACTCAGGCCGGCGATCTCGGCGACCTTGCGCGTCGTCGTCGCGGCGTAGCCGTGCTCGGCCAGGCAGTCGATCGTCGCATCGAGAAGGCGTTCGGCGGCGGACATGGACCGACGGTGACGGATCCGACACCAGCAGGCAAGTCAGATGACTTGCAAGTCAAACGACGTGGGCCGTACGTTCGTCCGACCACCGACACAGGAGGACCGTCGTGAAGAGTTTCGCGGGCAGGGTCGCCGTCATCACCGGCGCAGGATCGGGCATCGGTCAAGCACTGGCACTCCAGCTGACGCGGGCCGGTGCCCGCGTCGCGGTGTCCGACTGGAGCGAGGCCGGACTCGCCGAGACCGTGGCCCTGTGTGCCGAGGTCGGCGACGCACCGCACTCGCAGGTGCTCGACGTCCGTGATCGCGCGGCCTTCGAGGTCTACGCGTCGGCCGTCGTGGCGCGGTTCGGCCAGGTGAACCTGGTGATCAACAACGCCGGGATCACCATCTTCGGCACCGTCGAGGAGTCGCCGTACGCCGACATCGAGAAGGTGATGGACGTCGACTTCTGGGGCGTCGTGCACGGCACCAAGTCGTTCCTGCCGCACCTCATCGCGTCCGGCGACGGACACATCGTGAACATCTCCAGCATCTTCGGGCTCTTCGGCGTGCCGACGCAGAGCTCCTACAACGCCGCGAAGTTCGCCGTTCGCGGCTTCACCGAGTCGCTGCGCCAGGAGATGCTCATCGCCGGCCACTCCGTCGGCGTGACGTGCGTGCACCCCGGCGGGATCCGCACCAACATCGTCAACAACGCACGAGCGAGCAACACGGCCGATCTCGGTGCGATCCAGCAGCTCTTCGACCGCACCTTGACCCGCACGACCGCCGATCAGGCGGCATCCACGATCCTGCGTGGCGTACGGGCCGACCGACCGAAGGTGCTCATCGGCCTCGACGCCCATCTGGTCGACGTCGTCGTCCGCACGCTGGGCGCGACCTACCAGCGGCCCTTCGCACTCGTGGCGAAGTCCTTGACCCGTTCGATCACCAGCGCCGCCCCCGTCCGTGCGAAGGTGCCGACGTCGTGACCACCCACCTCTCGCGGCCGCTCACCCTCCCGAGCGGCCAGGCGATCCCGAACCGCTTCATGAAGTCGGCGCTGAGCGAGTCCCTCGGAGATCGTGACTGCGGCCCCACCGCAAAGCTCGAACGGCTCTACCGCCGATGGGCGGACGGCGGCTTCGGCCTCGTCGTCACCGGCAACGTGATGGTCGACCGACGGCACCGCGGCGAGCCCGGCAACGTCGTCGTCGAGGACGAACGACACCTCGACGGTCTGAGGGGTTGGACGGCGACGTTCGCCGAGAGCGACGCCAGACTCTGGATGCAGGTCAACCACCCCGGCCGTCAGGCCAACGCCCTGGTCAGCGGCCGGCAGCCGGTGGCACCCAGTGCGATCAAGGTGCGGATCCCGGGAGCCGCCAAGCCCCGAGCGCTCACCGACACCGAGATCCACCAGCTCGTCGAGCGGTACGCGACCACCGCGCGGATCGCGCAGTCGGCAGGCTTCGACGGCGTCCAGCTGCACGGCGCCCACGGTTACCTCATCACCCAGTTCCTCTCCCCCCTCAGCAACCAGCGCACCGATGCCTGGGGCGGCGACGCCGAGCGACGACGCCGGTTCGTCCTGGAGGTGCTCCGCGCCACGCGCGCGGCGACCGGTCCGGAGTTCGCGATCGGGATCAAACTCAACTCCGCGGACTTCCAGCGCGGCGGCTTCAGCGAGGAGGAGTCGCGCGACGTCGTCAGCGCGCTGGTCGCCGAGGGCATCGACCTGATCGAGGTCAGCGGCGGCACCTACGAGGCGCCGGCGATGATGGGAACGGTCACGAAGTCCTCCAGCACGATCGCCCGCGAGGCCTACTTCCTGGAGTACGCCGCTGCGCTGCGCGAGCTCGCACCCCACACCCCGATCGCCGTCACGGGCGGCTTCCGCTCGGCCGAGGCCATGGAGGGCGCGGTCGCGGACGGCCACTGCGACGTGGTCGGCCTGGGCCGCCCCGCCGCCGTCGTACCAGACAGCGCCGACGCCGTGCTGAGCGGAGCGGCCGACCGCCTGCCGAGCCACGGCGTCCAGATGGGTGCCCGGGCAGTCACCGGCAGATTCATGGACCTGCGCACCGCCGACGGCGGCCTCGACCTCGCCTGGCACACCGACCAACTGCATCGCATCGGAGCCGGCAAGGAACCCGACCCGCGACGCGGCTGGAAGCGCACGACGGCCGCGATGGTGATCCGCAACGGCCCCCAGGCCTTCCGCGCCAAGCGCGGCTGAGGCCGCCCTCGGGCACGCGACCCATCACGGCGGACCGTCCGCCGACGCGCGCAGCCAGGCCGAGCGCCGCTCCTACTCCGAGGCTGCCAGCTGGCCGCAGGCGGCGTCGATCTCGTCGCCGCGGGTGTCGCGGATCGTGGTGCTGATCCCCTTGGCCTCGAGCCGTCGCACGAACTCGTCGGTGTCGGCGTCGCGGGAACGGGTGAACTGCGAGCCCGGCACCTCGTTGAGCGGGATCAGGTTGACGTGCCCCCATCCCCAGTCGGCGCCGACTCCGTGCAGGACGTCGGCGAGCAGGTCGGCGCGCCAGGCCTGGTCGTTGATGTCGCGCATCATCGCGTACTCGATCGAGACGCGGCGCTTCGTCGTCCGGGCGTAGTTCCAGGCTGCATCAACGGTCTCGGCGACCGAGAACCGGGTGTTGATCGGCACGAGCTCGTTGCGCAGTTCGTCGTCAGGGGCGTGCAGGCTGAGGGCGAGGGTGACTGGGATGCCCTCCTCGGCGAGCTGCAGCATCCGCGGCACGAGCCCGACCGTGGAGACGGTGATGCCCCGCGCGGACATGCCGTAGCCGTCGGGCGCAGGGTCGGTCAGGCGACGGACGGCGCCGACGACGGCCCTGTAGTTGGCCAGCGGTTCGCCCATGCCCATGAACACGATGTTGTTGACGCGGCCTGGTCCGCCGGGCACCTCGCCCCGATCCAGCGCCCGTGCCCCCGCGATCACCTGCTCGACGATCTCGCCGGTGCTCATGTTGCGCTGCAGGCCACCCTGACCGGTCGCGCAGAACGGGCACGCCATGCCGCACCCGGCCTGGCTGGACACGCACATCGTGGTGCGGTCGGAGTAGCGCATCAGGACCGACTCGACGAGGGCGCCGTCGAACAGCTTCCACAGCGTCTTGCGGGTCGTGCCACGATCGGCCGACTGCGTGCGCAGCGGCGTCATCAGCTCGGGCAGCAGCGCGCCGACGAGGTCCGCGCGCTGGGCGGCCGGGAGGTCGGTCATCTGCTCGGGGTCGTCCACGAGGCGGCCGAAGTAATGGGCCGCGATCTGCTTCGCGCGGAATCCCGGAAGCCCCTGCTCCTCCAGCAGCGACTTGCGCTCGGCGGGATCGAGGTCGGCGAGGTGGCGCGGCGGCTTCGCGCGGCCGCGCGGGGGCTCCATCACCAGGGGCAGGGTCTTGATCTCCGACATGACCCGACCAGTGTCCCACCTGGTGGGGCTCCGCGCCGACTCGCGGCGCAGACGGGAGCGGTGAGTCTGGGACGGAACCGGCAGCACGAACCGTGCCGCACCCACCACTGCCCGTAGCCGGCCGTCGTCAGCGGTGAGCCTGGGACGAAACCCGAGACACGAACCGTCCTAGACTCACCGCTCCCTCCACCGCGACCAGATGACCGGCCGCCGAGCGCGGGGCGCGGGCGGACGACGGCGCAGACGAGGTCGCGGTCAGCCGTCGCGGTTCAGCAGCACCCAGAGCGTCGCGACGCCGACGACGAGCACGACCACCGCGGTGATCACCATGCCGACGAGCATGTAGATGCCGAATCGGCGCGTCCGCGGCAGAGCGGCGAGCAGGATCGGCAGAGCGAAGACCACCAGGACGTAGCGGAAGAGCCGCTCCGCGGTCTCCTGGTCGAACAGGGCACTGAGGAGGCCGCCGTACGCCCCGGGCACCACCGTCACGCACAGCAGACCGGCGAAGAACGCGCTGAGCGGTGTGAACACCGGGTGGTCGCGGTGCCACCAGTCCGGGCGATCGGCGCGACGGCGACCGCGCGGCGACGCCGTCGAGCGCGCGGCCGTGTCGGCGTCGTCGTGGTGACGTGGACGCCGCGGGGCGACCGTCCGTCCGCCATCGTCTGTGTTCATCGGGTCGATCGTAGAGGTGAGGACCCCACGCCGTGGGCCAGACCACAGAACCGGTCGATGACCACCCCCACGATCCGAACCCGGCTCCGACGACGAGGTGGGTCGGCACGGATGCGACTCAGGTGAAGACGGCGTAGTGCAGCAACAGCCAGACCGGGGCGATCGTCGCGAGCAGCGAGTCGAGCCGATCCATCAGTCCACCGTGACCCGGGATCACCTGGCTCATGTCCTTGATGCCCAGATCGCGCTTCATCACCGACTCGCACAGGTCGCCGAGCGTCGCCATCACCACCGCGATCACGCCGAGGCAGAGACCGACCCACCAGTCGCCCTCGAGCAGGAACTCCACGAGCGCCCATCCGGCCGCCATCGTGAAGACCATCGAGCCGGCGAAGCCCTCCCAGGACTTCTTCGGCGAGATCACCGGAGCCATCGGGTGCTTGCCGAACAGCACGCCCGCGATGTACCCGCCGATATCGGAGGCGATGGTGACCAGGATGAAGGTGATGATCCCCTTCACGCCGGCGTCGTCGAGGCCGCCGCCGTCTCGCCCGCCCTCGGCGAGCATCAGGGCGACGAACGAGCCGAGGAACGGGATGTAGATGAGCGTGAAGACCGACGCCGTCGCGTTCTTCACGTACCCGTCGATACCGCGCCGCAGCAGCCACAGCATCACCACGAGCGCGGTCACCGCCGTGGCCGTGACCAGCGCCGCCGTGCCGGACAGGTAGGCGACGACGACCATCACCGAGCCGCCGATCATCAACGGCTGCTCGGGCAGGTCGATGTCCTTGGCGAGCAGGCCCCGGCGCAGCTCCCAGACCGCCACGACGACCGCCACGACGACGATCACCATGAACGCCGGCTTCCAGAACGCCAGCGAGGCCGCGATCGCCGAGAGCAGCACGAAGGCCGAGGCCACCGCGGCCTTCAGGTCGCGGCCGGCACGCCCGTGGTCCTTGGCTGCGGGGGTCGGGGACGCCGTCGTCCCAGGGGTCTCGGTCATCGACGGAGTGCGAGCACGGGAGGTCTCAGACCTCCAGCAGCTCGGCCTCCTTGCCCTTGAGCATCTCGTCGATCGCGTCGGTGTGCTTCTTGGTGATGCCGTCGAGCCGCTTCTCGGCACCGGTGAGATCGTCCTTGCCGATCTCACCGTCCTTCTCCAGCTTCTCCACGGCCTGCTTGGCATTGCGGCGCAGGTTGCGCACGGCGACGCGGCCGTCCTCGGCCTTGCTCTTGGCGAGCTTGATGTACTCCTTGCGGCGCTCCTCGGTCAGCTCGGGGAAGACGCAGCGCAGCACCTTGCCGTCGTTCGAGGGGTTCACGCCGAGGTCGGAGTCGCGGATCGCCTTCTCGACGGCGTTCATCGCACCCTGGTCGTAGGGCTGGACCAGGATGATGCGCGCCTCCTGCGAGGTGAAGGAGGCCAGCTGCTGCAACGGCGTCGCGCTGCCGTAGTAGTCGACCATCACCTTGTTGAACATGCTCGGGTTCGCGCGGCCGGCCCGGATGGTCGCGAACTCCTCACGGGTCGCCTCCACCGACTTCGCCATCTTGGCGTCGGCCTCGTTGAGGGTCTCGTTGATCACGCTGGCACCTTTCCGGGTTCGATCTGACGCTGGCGGCGCGCGGCCGCCGTCTGTGCTCGCTCAGCCGGCGCTGACGAGCGTGCCGATCCTCTCACCCTGCACGGCGCGCAGGATGTTGCCCTCGGGCTCCATGCCGAAGACGATCATGGGCATCTTGTTCTCCCCGCACAACGCGAAGGCCGTCTGGTCCATGATGCGCAAGCCGCGCGAGATCGCCTCCTCGTAGCTGAGGGTCTCGTACTTGGTGGCGGTCGGGTCGATCTTGGGGTCGGCGCTGTAGACGCCGTCGACGCCGCTCTTGGCCACCAGGACGACGTCGCACTTGCTCTCCAGGGCCCGCTGCACCGCGACGGTGTCGGTGGAGAAGAACGGCATCCCCATCCCGGCACCGAAGATGACCACGCGCCCCTTCTCCATGTGCCGGATGGCGCGACGCGGGATGTAGGGCTCAGCGACCTGGCCCATCGTGATGGCGGTCTGCACCCGGGTCTCCACGCCGAGCTTCTCCAGGAAGTCCTGCAGGGCCAGACAGTTCATGACGATGCCGAGCATGCCCATGTAGTCGGCCCGGACGCGGTCCATGCCGCGCTGCTGCAGCTCTGCGCCACGGAAGAAGTTGCCGCCGCCAGTCACCACGGCGATCTGGACGCCGGCCCGGGCCACTGCGGCGACCTCGCCGGCGATCTTCTGGACGACGTCGGGGTCGACGCCGACGTTGCCGCCGCCGAACACCTCACCGGAGAGCTTGAGGAGCACGCGCTTGTAGCCGGTCACAGTGATCCTTCGCAGGTCGTCAGCAGGTCCGGAACAAGAGGCTACCGCGCCCGCTGCCCTTCACGGACCGCCCTCCGGACAAGTGCGTCGAGCAGACCCTGATACCGCCGGAACACCGCGTGGCCGTCGAGGCCGACGAGCACCTCGGGCCGCTCCAGCGACTTGCTGGTGTAGTTGTCCGATCCGGTGAGGACACGCCACCTGCGCCCGCGGGGCGCCGTCGGATCCGGCCAAGTGAGGGTCGTGAGCTTGAGATGGATGTCCTGACCGTTCTCGAACACCGCGTCGTAGACCTCGACGCGCGACTCCTCGAGGATCTGCCGCGGACGCGCGCCGACACTCGGGCCGAGGAACACCTCCACCTCGGCACCTGCCGCAGCCTTGGCCGCGAGCAGTCGCGCCAGGTCGATCCCGCGGCCGTCCAGCCAGGCGTACATCGCGATCCGGATCCGCGCGCCTGACGCCGGGACGTCCTCCAGCGCCACGCGCACCGGATCGGAGTCCTGGTCGAAGCCGGGGTAGAACCACAGCATGAGCCCGGGCAGTCGCGCGCTCGACATCGTGCCGACGTCGGGCAGCTCGCGGCGCAGCTGCTCGAATCGACGGTCGAGGACGCGGAGCAGGTCCGGACGCCGAGTGAAGAGCGCGACGTCGGTGTACTGGCGCGCCGACTGGTAGGTCAGGTTCATCGAGCCGAGTGCGACGACGTCGTCGACGTCGGCGGTGCGCGAGAACGACCAGACCTTCTGGTGGAGTCCTCCCCGAGTCGCCCGGACGAACGACGACGAGGTCGGATCCGCTCCGAGCCCTCCACGGAGGACCTCGTAGGCACTCCACTGCTTCGAGACGCGGTGCAGCAGCACCTGGACGTCGACCCCACGTCGATGTGCCGCCACGAGGGCGTCCGCTGCCGGCAGGAAGGTGAAGGAGTTCCCGGTGATGCGGATCCGCTCCCCCGGCGGCGTGGCGTCGATCAGCGAGACCAACGTGGCGAAGGTCGTGTTCTGCGCCTCCTTCCCCTCGTCCATGGGCCCGCTCAGGAGGAGCCGGGACCGCAACGGACCAGGATCGCTCCCGGTCGCTGCCGACGACGAGGGGTCGGACTCGGCTGACGTCGTCGAGCAGCCCGCGAGCGCCAGAGCGACCACCACGGCCACAGCCGCGGGAAATGCCGAGAGCCGGCCGCACCTCGCGGTGCGACCGGCTCTGGAGAGGCGTGGGCTCAGGCCCCGACCTCGAAGCGTGCGAACCGCGACACCGTGGTGCCGGCGGCGTCGAGCACCTGCTTGACCGACTTCTTCGCCTCGAAGACCGACTCCTGGTCGAGCAGGACGATCTCCTTGAAGAAGGCGCCGATGCGACCCTCGACGATCTTGGCGACGGCAGCCTCGGGCTTGCCCTCCTCGAGCGTCTTCTTGGTGAGCACGCTGCGCTCGGCCTCGACGACGTCCGCGGGAACCTGGTCGCTGGTCAGGAACTGCGCCTTGAGGGCGGCAGCCTGCTGCGCGGCCTGCTTGGCGGCAGCCTCGTCACCCTCGAACTCGACGAGAACGCCGAGGGTCGGGGGCAGGTCGGAGGCCTTCTTGTGCAGGTACACCGTCGTGGTGCCCTCGAAGTAGGCGACCTCACCCAGCTCGATCTTCTCGCCGATGGTGCGGGCGAGCTCCTCCACGGTCTCACCGACGGTGGAGTCACCGAGCGGAACGGCCTTGAGGGCCTCGGCGTCGCCGACCTTGTGGGTGTTGGCGGCCTCGGCGATCTGCTGGGCAGCGCTGATGAAGGCCTCGTTCTTGGCCACGAAGTCCGTCTCGGCCTTGAGGCTGATCAGGGCGTTGCCGGAGGCGGCGACCAGGCCTGCGGAGGCCTCGCGCTCGGCGGCACGGGCGGCGGCCTTGGCCGCACCCTTGACGCGGAGCAGCTCGACGGCCTTGTCGAAGTCGCCGTCGGTCTCGTCGAGCGCCTTCTTGCAGTCCATCATCCCGGCGCTGGTCGCCTCGCGGAGGCGCTTGACGTCAGCAGCAGTGAATGCCATGGGTACTCCCTCGTACTCGAAAGGTAGGTGTCGATCCGCGGGGATCGATCAGGACTCGGCCGGGACCTCGGCAGCGGGCGCAGCCTCAGCCTCGGTGGCCTCGGGAGCAGCGGCCTCGGGAGCTGCCGCAGCCTCGGTGGCCCCAGCACCCTCCGACGTCGCCCCCGTCGCCTCGGCGGCCGGGGTGTCGCCCTCGGCGGCCGTGGCCGTCTCGGCGGCGGTCGCCGCGTCACCGCTGAGCAGCTCGCGCTCCCACTCGGCCAGCGGCTCCTCGGCGCCGGGCGCCGTCTCACCGGTCTTGGCGCCCGAGCGGGCGATCAGGCCCTCCGCGACGGCGTCGGCGATGACCCGGGTGAGCAGGCCGACGGCGCGGATCGCGTCGTCGTTGCCGGGGATCGGGAAGTCGACCTCGTCGGGGTCACAGTTGGTGTCGAGGATGCCGATGATCGGAATGCGCAGCTTGCGCGCCTCCTCGATCGCCAGGTGCTCCTTCTTGGTGTCGACCACCCAGACGGCGGAGGGGGTGCGGCTCATCTCGCGAATGCCACCGAGGGTCTTCTCGAGCTTGTCGCGCTCCCGCTTCATCTGCAGGAGCTCCTTCTTCGTGCGACCCGAGCCGGCGACGTTGTCGAAGTCGACCTCGTCGAGCTCCTTGAGACGGTTGATCCGCTGGTGCACGGTGGTGAAGTTGGTGAGCATGCCGCCGAGCCAGCGCTGGTTGACGTACGGCATGCCGACGCGCGTGGCCTGCTCGGCGATGGCCTCCTGGGCCTGCTTCTTGGTGCCGACGAACATGATCGTCCCGCCCTTGGCCACGGTCTCCTTGATGAAGGCGTAGCTGCGGTCGATGTAAGCCAGCGACTGCTGCAGGTCGATGATGTAGATGCCGTTGCGCTCGGTCATGATGAAACGCTTCATCTTCGGGTTCCAGCGACGCGTCTGGTGACCGAAGTGGACGCCGCTCTCGAGGAGCTGGCGCATAGTGACGACTGCCATGGTTCTTCTCTTCTCCTGTGCAGGAGACGACACCGTTCGCGCGCGTCCTTGATCCAGGACGCACCGGCACCGTCTCCGGTCGGTTTCTGGTTGTTGCCTCCGACGACGTCGGCGACCCTGACACCTACGAGGAGCCCCGCCGCCCACCGGTGTGGACGGACCAGGAGCACCTCCCGCGGGCGATCGGACTCTGAAGGAGGTCCCAGGGTCCGTCGCGGTCTGCAGGCGTGCGAATTTCACGTCGCGAGACGTGATGCGCCCAGGGTAGTCGAGCGCGGCCGACCTCACGAATCCGCGCTCGTGCACTCCACGTCCCCAACCGCCTCCCGCTCGCTGCCGTCCACACGCGGTCGCTCCCGTGGCGGCGCTCGGGCGATCGCCGCGTGACAGTCGTGCGATGCGCACGATCCTGGTCGCCCTGATCCTGACCCTCCTCGCGGCGTCCGATGCCGCGGCTGACCCACCAGGTTCGCCCCGCCCCACGCCCACGCCTGTCGGCGTGTGGCCCCTCGAGCCGGAGCCCCGGGTGGTGGAGCACTTCGACCCGCCGTCCGACCCGTACGCCAGTGGGCACCGCGGCGTCGACCTCCTCGCCACTCCCGGTGCGTCCGTGAGAGCCGCGATGGCCGGCACCGTGACCTTCGCCGCCCAGCTCGCGGGGCGGGGGGTGGTCGTGGTCGACCACGGCGACACCCGGACCACCTACGAGCCGGTCTCGGCGTCGGTGAGCCGAGGCGACGTCGTCGCTGCCGGCGACCGGATCGGCGCGCTCGCGCTTCCCGGATCGCACTGCTTCCCGCGCGCCTGCCTCCACTGGGGGTGGCGTGCTGGCGAGCTGTACCTCGATCCGCTCGAACTCGTCGGGGCCGGGCCGATCCGGCTCCTGCCACTGTGGCGCGACCTTCCGGCGGCGTCGACCGCGCCGGCGGTCGCAGCGGCGCGGGCCGCGCCACGCGCGGGGCTGTCGCATCCCTACGCCGTCCTCGAGCTGTGGTGACCCTCCCGCGCCAGGACGTCTAGGCGCGGGGATGCGCCTGTTGGAAGGCCCGGCGCAGGCGATCGGTCGAGACGTGGGTGTAGCGCTGAGTGGTGGCCAGCGAGGCGTGGCCGAGCAGCTCCTGAACCGACCGGAGGTCCGCGCCGCCCTCGAGCAGATGCGTCGCCGCCGAGTGACGTAGGCCGTGCGGCCCGAGGTCGGGTGCCCCCGGCACGTCGGCGATCCGACGATGCACCAGCGTGCGCACCGCACGCTGGTCGATCCGCTTGCCCCGGGCACCGAGGAAGAGCGCCGCCCCCGAGCCCGGGACCGCGAGCTGCGGCCGCGCTTGACGTACCCACATCTCGACGGCTCGGGCCGCGGGGCGTCCGAACGGGACGCTGCGCTCCTTGCGCCCCTTGCCGAGCACCCGCACCACATGGCGGTCGCGGTCGACGTCGTCGACGTCGAGTCCGCACAACTCGCCCACCCGCACGCCGGTCGCGTAGAGAAGCTCGAGGATCGCGACGTCGCGCATCCCGAGCGGATCGGTGCCGTCAGCATGGTCCACCGCCGCCGCGATCAGGTCGCGTGCCTCGTCCACGCGGAGCACCGCGGGCAGCGTCTGATGCGGCCGAGGAGATCCGAGTGAGGCTCCGACGTCGATCGGGATCCGTCCGGTACGCGTCAACCAGGCCGTGAAGACCCGCACCGCGGTGGCTCGTCGCGCGATCGTGGTGCGCGAGCGGCCGAGTGTCTGCTGCTTGGCGAGCCAGCTGCGCAGGGCGCGCAGATCGAGGCCGGCAGCCTCGGTGATGCCGAGGCGGCCCGCGTGGTCCAGAGCGCTGGCGACGTCTCCGATGTAGGCCCTGATCGTGTGCTCGGAGAGATCGCGTTCGGCACTCAGATGGCGTTCGTAGGCGGCGAGATCGGCGGCGAACGACTCCGAGATCGCGTCGACCTCGGGAACGTCAGCCACCTCTCGATGCTAGCCGCGGGGCGCGCCTCGTCGTCGGATCACGCGCGCGCGAGCCCACTGAGCCGCCACCCACCGCCCTCCTGCTGCACCAACCCGGCGCGAGCGAGTCTGGTGAGGCTCGCTTGGACCTCGAGCAGGCCCAATCCCGCGACCCGCGCGACCGAGTCGACCGGCACTGCGCCGGCGACAGGAACGGCGTCGAGCACCTGTCGTTGACGGGGCGCCAGCCGATCACGGACGTCGCGACGTCGGGGTCGCTGCGGCGCCAGCTCCTCGCCGCTGCGCCCGAGCAGTTCGCGAACGTCGTGCGCACCGGTGACGAGCTGCATGACGCCAGCCTGGAGCTGCTCGTGGACGCCTGCCGACGTCTCACTGGTGACCGGGCCCGGAACGCCCATGACGACGCGATTGAGCCGCGTCGCCCAGTTCGCGGTGTTGAGCGCGCCGCTGCGCGACGCGGCTTCGACCACGACCGTGCCCGCGGTGAGCGCCGCGATCAGGCGATTGCGAGCCAGGAAGCGGACGCGCTGCGGCGCACAGCCCGGAGCCGCCTCGGACACGAGCGCTCCCACCTCGGCGATGCGTCGCAGGAGGTCGGCGTTGGACTGCGGGTAGTACCGATCGACGCCGCACGCCAGGACGCCGACCGTGAGACCGCCGACCGCGAGGGCCGCGCGGTGGGCGGCGATGTCGACGCCGAACGCGCCTCCCGACACGACGGCCATCCGATGGGTGGCGCACTCCCCCGCGATCTCCCCCGCGATCGCACCCCCGTAGCTGGTGGCAGCACGCGAGCCGACGACCGCCACGGCCGACGTCACCTCGCTCAGGCGCGCTGGTCCACGGACCCACAGTCCCACCGGCACACCGCCTCGTTCGTGCAGTGCTCCGGCTCCCGACAGGTCGTCGAGCCCGGTCGGCCACTCGACGTCTCCGGGGATGATGAACCGGATGCCCTGCCGGTGCGCGATCTCGAGCTCGCGCGCCGGATCGAGGCTGACCAGCCGCGTCGCGACATCGTCGGCGAGGCCCTGGTCGTCTCGACGATCGCCCTGCGCTGCCGGACCAGGGCCGGCGACGAGCAGGTCGTGGACCCGCGTCGCTCCCAACTGCTCGACGAGGGACGTCAACCGGACATCGCCTGGTTCAGCGAGCCTGCTCAAGGCGGCACGCGTCAGGCGCTCGACGTCGGTCGCGATCATGCCGACGCCTCGTGAGCCACAGCGTCATCGCCCGAACCGAGCTGGCGGAGTGGAAGCGGATCGCCGGTGCGCAGGCGAAGGGCGAGGTCGACCTCGTCGACGCCCGGCACGACGTCGGAACCCTCGCGGACAGCGCGGAGGTCGGCGAGGGTCCAGGCCAGTCGATGCACCCGGACGGCGCCTCGACCGCTCAGTGCGCCCGAGTACTGGGCGGTGTCGAGCACTCTCGCTGCGTCGTCGGGCAACGGCCACCGCTCGCGCAGTGCCGGCGCCGCGACGTGGGCGTTGAGACGCCAGCCGCAGTCGCGATACCGCGCGGTCTGGCGCTCTCGAGCCGCGTGGACACGCGCACGCACCTGGGCCGAGGTCTCGCTCCGATCGACCTCACGTTCGTGTGGTCGCAGCGGGAGGAGTGCCCGGGTGATGTCGATGCGGTCGACGAGCGGGCCGGCCAGCTTCGCCCGATAGGCACGCACCTGCTGCACGCGACAGCTGCACTGACTGCGCCCGCCACGGACGCCGTAGTTGCCGCACGGGCACGGGTTCGAGGCGAGCACGAGCAGCGTTCGGGCGGGAAGGGTGACCGACTCGTCCCGGCGCGCGATCGTGACGTCGCCGCTCTCCAGCGGCTGACGCAGGGCCTCGATGATGTCGTGCCGGAAGAGTGCGAACTCGTCGAGGAAGAGGACTCCCGCGTGGCAGCGGCTGACCTCTCCCGGGCGAACCTGACCCGAGCCGCCACCGATGATGCTGGTCTTGCTGGCGTCGTGGTGCGGAGCCGCGTACGGCGGGCGACGGATGAGACCTTCACCGGGATCGAGGTCGCCGGCCAACGAGCAGAGCGCGGTGATCTCCAGCGACTCCTCGGGCGTGAGTTCGGGGAGCAGGGTGGGGATGCGCTCGGCCAGGCTGGTCTTGCCGGCCCCCTTCGGCCCGGTGAGGAGGAGGTGATGTCCGCCGGCAGCTGCCACCTCGACGGCGAACTTCGCGTCCGGCATGCCGTGCAGGTCCGCGAGATCGACCTCGCCCAGTCGGGCGTCACCGCGCCACCCCAGGAACCGCCCACCCGACACCGGCGCGACCGCGGCGGCAACAGGGACCTCGTCGCCGTTCAGCTCCGCGACGACCTGACCCAGCGATCTCATGCCGAAGACCGCCATCCCCGGCACCATGGCCGCCTCGGCGGCCTGCGGCTCCGGGACGAAGACATGCCGGACGCCCCGGTCGGCGGCGGAGAGCACCATCGGCAACACCCCCGGGACGCATCGCAAACCGCCCTCGAGCGTGAGCTCGCCGATGAACGCCGTCGCCGCCAGCGCCTCGGGTGCGATCTGCCCGTCGGCGGCGAGGATCGCCACCGCGATCGACAGGTCGAAGTGGGGACCGCGCTTGGTCAGGTCGGCCGGCGAGAGCAGCACGGTGACCCGTTTGGTGGCCGGCCAGCCGAAGTGGCTGTTGATCACCGCCGACTTGCAGCGGTCGAACGCCTCCCGCAGCGACTGGTCGGGCCGCCCGACCATGGTGAATCCCGGCGCACCTGCCGCGACGTCGGCCTGGACGTCGATCACGTGCCCCAGCGCACCGTACAGGCTGATCGTCGTCGCCGTCGCGATCCCCATCTCAGCCGATCCCACGGACGTGGTCGACGACCGCCGGCCCCTTGACCGGACGCAGGATCGCGACCAGGTCGATGCGGATCTCCGGCGGAGACACCGATCGCGATTGAGTCCACCGCTCGGCCAGTCGTCGAAGCCGCTCCAGCTTCTCCGCGGTGATCGCCTCGTGCGGGGCGCCGCAGATCGTGCTGGTGCGCGTCTTCACCTCGCACACGACCAGCACGTCTCCCTCGCGCAGCACAAGGTCGATCTCGCCCTCGTCGCAGCGCCAGTTGCGCTCCAACACCGCCATGCCCTGCATCTCGAGCTCGCGCGCTGCGAGTCGTTCGCCGTAGGCGCCGAGGGCCTGCCTCGCCTCCGCCGTCGACTCGATGAGCACCGGTCGCTCCGGTCGCGCTGCTGTCTGCTCGTTGGTCTCTGTCGTCATGTCGCCGACCTCCTTGGGAGGTCAGCGTTCTCTCACCTGCAGACGCGCGCAGCCACGGTCGAGGAACCTGTGGAGATCACGACGTTCCGCGCACTGTGGATGCCTATCGAACGAGCACCCGGCTATCCGTGGGGGGCTAGCCGCGCAGGATGGGGCCGGAGCACTCCGGGCTCGCCACGCCGTAGACGTCCGCGCCCGCGACGTTGAGGCCGAGCAGGCCCGTGAGAGGACCGAGCAGAAGGCGGTCGACACCCTGCACGAGCGGATTGACGATCGTGTTCAGTACCGGGCCGACGATGCTCCCGATCGGTACCGGGAGCGCGACGGGAACCCCGAGCAACGTCGCCTTGACCACCGGCGTCGACGCCACGGCGAGGCCGTTCAGTCCCACCTGGCCAGAACCGGACGGCACGGGGCGCGAGGTGATCGCTCCCGGGGTGTTCGACGTGTAGGACAAGGGCGGCACCCGCACCTGTGCCGTGCTCGACAACCTCGACTCCGTCGTCGTCGCCGACACCGGGATCACGATCTCGACCTTGACCAGGCCCAGGTTGCCCACCAGGCGAACGTTCAGCCCGAGGGCGACCTCGGTCAGCGCGTTCTGCACACGCACGTCGACGCCCTCGGCCGCCCCGTCCACCGCGCAGTGGATGCCGGTCAGCGTGCCGCGGCCGGACGCGAGATCTGCGGACAGACTCAGCGAGACGCTTGCCGAGAGGCCGAGGATCGACGGCACGTTCACGACATCGCCCCCGAGCGTGAGCGAGGTCTGCGAGGTCCTCCGCTGGGTGCTGTTCACCCGGCCGCAGGCACGTTTCGGGGCCTCGACCAGCTTGAGACCGCCGCGGATCGCCGTCAGCCCGAGGCTGAGCCCGAGATCGTTGACCCCGATCAGGTTCTCGCCGTTGGCGATGAACGCGCTCGTCGCGAGAAGATCGAGGACGTTGACGCTGGCGTCGAGTGCCGAGGCACCGCCCGGGGCGAGGCCCACCAGTTCACCGACCGTCACGTTGGGAAGAGGACCCGCGCCCAGCGGGATGTTCCGCAGCAGTGTCACGTCGGCGGTGTCGCCGCCCTGGTTCTGCAGCACGGTGCCGGACGCCACCATGAGCTCGCCGACCGAGACGGCCGAGATGTCGGCCAACTCGTCGACGCTGCCCGCGCCCAACTCAGCCGCCAGACCGGCCAGCGAGATGCTCGCGTCGGCGAGTCCGGCATAGCTGATGACACCGAGCCCGAGCGCATCGCCGATCAGGCCGTTGAGCAACGCCGAGTTCCCCGAGTTCACCGCGAGTGCGTACGAGCCGATCTGGAAACAGGCGAGCTCGTCCTGCGTCGCGACAGCCGACCTGGTCGCGCCTCCTGAGGACGCGAGACCGAACGCGAAATCGACGGAGGTGTGGGCGGCGACGCGGACAGCCGTCGGAATGGCCGTACCGCTCAGAGCGACGAACTTGCCCGCCCCGTCGAGCTCACCCCACTCGATGTCGGAGGCAGTGATGGACGCCGGGTCGCCGATGGTGCCCGCGTTGCGTGCGATCGACTCCCGCGCCAGGGAGACCTCGACGGCCGACAGCTGAGTGACGGTCCGGGCGCCGAGCTCGCGCGAGAGGTCGAGGGCGACGATGTCGGCGAGCGCCTGCATGTCGCGCCGGGCGACGCGCTGCATGCCGATGTCGACCGTGATCGCGGCGATGGCGACCAGACCGAACGCGAGCGCCGCCGCGATGATCGCGATGGCACCACGATCGTTGCGGCGTCGACCTCGGAGGAACATCAGCTGACCCTTGCCTGGGCCTCGTAGGTCACCGTGTCGGGCATCAGGATGCCGAGACCCGGGAACTGCGGCCCGGCCGGCGCGTTCTTGTAGTCGTAGACGAGGCGAACCGTCACGCAGCGGACCGTGGCATCGGCTGGAGTGGGGGTACAGGGGCCGGGCGCCGAGACGGCACAGGTGCCGGCCGCCTTGCCGTCCCTGGTGAGATTGCCGCTGGCGCACCTGATGCCCGCCGAGCTCAGGGCCTCGGTCACGGCGTCGTAGCCGGCCTGCTGCTTGCTCGACGTCGTCATGGTGACGGCAGCCGCACGAGCCCCCTCGGCAGCGGCCTGGCTGAGCGACTGACGCAGGGAGAGGAGCAGGCCGTAGCTGATGATGCCCATCACGATGAGGATGAAGGGGATCATCACCAGGGCGAACTCGACCGCGGCAGCGCCGCGGTCGGACTCACGCCGTCTGGACGTGCTGACGTAGAGACGAGCGCTCACCGTCTCCCCCTCCTGAGTTGCCCACCACCGTGGTGGTAGCCCACCCCGGCTTCACATTATGGACGCAGGAGAGCCTCGGGAGGCCTTCTCCAACCAAATTGGCCCGCCGCACAGGTTCCTGCCGGCCTCACCCGCGGAGCCCCGGCGTGCCGCACGAGACCGGCGGGGAGCTGTCGAGCATGACGTTGGACCCACCGACACGTGCTCCGATCAGACCGAGCAGGGGGTCGAAGACGGTGGTGGAGAGGCTTCGGGGGTCGGTCGGGCTCAGCAACTGGGTCAGCCCGGTGCCGAGGATGGCGTCGATCAGCTGGTTCTGCTGGGGGGTCGTGAGGTTGATCCAGGCGCCGAGCGCGCCCCCGAGCAGCTCGACGTTCGCCGAGATGTTGGCGTAGCTCTTCGACCAGGAGAGGATCGAGACACTCCCGCTACTGGTCACGTAGGGCGTGTCGTAGGCCTGCGGCGGCACCGTGACGGTCATCGACGGGTTGCTCGAGGGGGTCAGTCTCGCCACGAGCGTGACGGCGGCATTCACCGAGATGACGGCCTCGGCGATGTTGAGGCCGAGAGCACCCAGACCCAGGAGCCGGGCTCGCACCTCCGCCCGCAGCGGCGTACTGATCGTGACCGTCGCCAGGCCGTTGCGCACGTCGAGGCTGATGCCCTTCGCACCCGCCCCGCAGGCGAGGCCGGTCAGGATCGACTCGGTCCCCGCCGCGCTGAGGTCGAGCGAGACGTGGTTCTCGGCCGTGATCCGTGCCAGCTTGATGTTGGTCAACAGGTTGGTGATCGGCTGGAGCGGGAAGTCGACGATCGTCGGGTTGAGCGTGCCGTCGATGTGGATGTTGAGCTGCTCGGTGTCGGAACGCACCCCGATCGTCGACGTGCTCCCCGGAGCACCGCAGTACTGATGAGCTCCCTGCGACAGACGCACCGCGAGATTGACGTTCGTCATGCTGGACAGCTGAGCCCCGAGGTAGATGTTGGCGACGTTGGTGCCGTTCAGTGCGGCGATCGAGCCCCCGACGATGTCCAGAACATTCGCCGACGCCGCGGCCAAGGCGCCCGCGCCGGACTTGAGCCCGAGGATCTTGCCCATCTGCACCGTCGTCGTGGTCTTGGTGACGGCCTGGAGGGTGTTCAACAGGTTCACCGTCGTGGTGTTCGACGGCGAGGCCAGCGCCGCCAGGTGGACGTAGAGGTTCTTCGCCAGAACGGTCGCGGATGCGAGCTGCTCGACCGTCCCCACGTTGAGACGCGTGGCGAGCTGCAGCAGGTCGACGTTCGCCGACGCCAGCGACATGTAGTCGAGGGCCGAGACCGTGCCGCCGTTGGTGAAGGCTCCGGACTGCTCAGCCATCTTGCGAAGGACGGGGTTGATCAGCTGTGACCGGTTGGTGTTGACCTGAGCAGCCCACGATCCCAGCTTGTAGCAGGCCGACGAGGCCACGCCCGCGATCGCCGTCCTGCTGGCGCCTCCGTCGCCGGGGCGGAAGGAGAAGGCAACCGACCCCGAGGCGCGCACCCAGACCGCGTCCGGGATGTCGCTCGCAGCCGTGAGCGAGACCACCTCCCCGGTCGTCGGGTTGCGGACCGGCTTCCCGGTCGAGTCCAGGTCGACCAGGCGCACGTCGAGCGATGGCGTGGCGTCCACCCCCGTGCTGTTGCGCGCCACGCTCCGGTCGCGCGCGGTCGCCAACGAGGGATGCGAGGAGTCGCCCGCGATGATCACGGCGGCATTGCGACCGTCGACCAGCTGGGAGAGGTCCAGCGCCACCATGTCGGCGACCGCCTGCATGTCGCTTCGCACCGCGCGCTGCATTCCGATGTCCACCGCGAAGGCCGCGACGCTCATCAGCAGCGCGGACCCGAGGATGCCGACGAGGACGGCGATCGCCCCTCGCTCACTGCGATGCCGCGCGGGGAGTCTGCGGCACACGACTTCGAGCCGGATCACTGCGGCACCTTCCCCGATGCGGTGTAGCTCAACGTGTCGGGCAGGATCGCCCCGATCCCCGGCACCGGCAACAGCGGGTGCGCGCCGTAGTCGTAGGTGACGGTGACGAAGACGCACTGACCGAGGTCGCCGTCACCGCAGGCCCGCGTGGTGGTCGAGCAGGTGCCGACGGTCGCTCCGGCCCGTCGCAGTGACCCCTGGGAGCAGGTCACGTCGTAGCTCTTCAGCGCCGCGGACACGCTGTCGTAGGCCGCGGTCGTCGAACTGGCCGACGTGACATAGACGCGAGCGGCCTGGGCGGCCGACACGCTGACGGCCTGGCGGAAGGAGAGCATGTAGCCGTACGCGAGGATCCCGAAGAGCAGCCAGGCGAGCAGGGGCGCGACGAGGGCGAGCTCCAGTGCGGCCGCACCGTTGTCCCGACGTCGACCGGCACCGCGATCCTCGCGCCTACGCATAGCTCGCCTCCTGCGAACACGAACGGGGACCCCGAAATCCCTGCCCGTTCTGATCGACCGGCGGCGCGACCACCTGAGAGATGTCCAGCACTTTGTCGCAGGTGCGGTGGAGACACCCGCGCGATCGATCGGTCAGCCAGCGAGGGCGGGAGTGCCGCAGGACGGCGTCGGCAACGCCGTGAAGGTCGACCCGGCGATGGTGAGCCCGAGCTGGGCGCGCACCGCGTTCGTCACCGCGGTCAGCAGCGGGTTCACGATCGTGGTGGTCAGCGGGCCCAGCAGGTTGGTCTGCACCGCGTTCACCACCGAGTTCAGTGACGACAGCATCTGGTTGACGAGCGGACGCCCGTTGGAGAACTGCCCGTCGGTCTGCATCGTGGTGTTGATCTGGACGTTGCCGACGGAGAGATCGCCGTTCGGCCCCTGCTTGACCTTGCCGTAGTCGCCGGGGACGAGCAGCGTGGCGGCGGTCGTCTTCTCGGTGCTCGGCACGGTGGTCAGGGCGATGGTCAGGGTCGACGTCACTGTCTCGTGCTGGCGCCCGATCCCCAGGAATCCGCCGTAGTTCCGCGTCTCACGGATGATCAGCGGGATCCGCACCGTGGCCGGCGCGAGCGAGGCTCCCTGAGTGACCGACATGCTCGTCGGCGTGCGTCCGTTGCAGCTCAGCGAGTTGACCGTGCCCGACGCCGAGCCGAGCGAGATCGTCGCAGACACCTTGCCGAGTGAGACCTGGGGCAGGTCGTAGGTGTCGGTGCCGAGCAGCGTGCCGAGCAACCCGAGTACGCCGCTCAACAGGCCGTTGAGCGCGTTCACCAGGTTCGTCAGACCGCTGGTGAGTGTTCCGGGCGCGTTGATGTCGGCCGTGGCCGTGACCGCGATCTGCTCCATGGTCCGCTTGCCGTCGCCCAGGCAGACCCGGGTCGGTTTGCTGCCCACCGTGACGCCGAGCGAGAGCCCGGTGAGGTTCTGGCCGGTGGCCGCGATCGTGATCGGTCGCGTGCCGTTCGCCAACTGCACGGCCGCGGTCGCCAGGTCGAGCGCGTTGACCGTCGTGCCGAGCGCCGCCTGGCCCCCCTGGGAGATGCCGAGCAGCGTGCCGACGGTGAACCTGTCGAGGAGCGGACCGACATGGGCTCCGATCTGCGACGTCAGCACGTTGGCCTGCGCGGCACCCGTCGTGCCGCTCCGCGTCAACGCCTCGACCTGTGCGGCGATGACCTGAGCTGCGGTGACCTGGGTGGTCAGGAGCTGGTCGACGGTACCGACGTTGAGCTGGGTCTTGAGGATGTTGAGGAAGTTCAGCACGTCGAGATCGGCGCTGAGGATCCCGGAGCTGCTCAACGCGGTGAGATCGATGTTGGTGCCGAGGATCCTCGTGATCGGCCCCAGCACCGCACCCTCGCCGCTGGCGAGCCGGGCGGCGTAGGAGTCCATCATCATGCAGGCCGTCTTGTAGGCGCGCGCGATCGCCGAGCGGCACACCGAGCCGCCGCCGCTGACGAGGCTGAAGTCGACGCGATTGGAGATCGTGACGAGCACAGCGGTCGGCGTGGCGCCGACCGGAGCCGCCGTGAAGTAGGCGTTGTAGGGCGATGCGCCACAGCCGAGCGACTGGTCGCCGACGAACGTGTTCGAGAGGTTGCCGGTGTGCACCACGACGGTCGGTGCGTCCGAGCCGACCATGCCACGTGAGGCGTTCACGGTCGCCTGGGCGATCGCGGTGAGCGCCGAGACCGACGTCGTGCCCGTGCCGAGGGCGCGCGCGGCGTCCTGCGCGGCGGCGTCGGCGAGGGTCTGCGCGTCACCTCGAGCCATCCGCTGCATGCCGATGTCCACCGCGTAGCTCGCCACCGGCAGCACCACGAAGCACGTCACCAGGGCCATGAAGACGGCGACGGCGCCGCGCTCGGTGCGACGTCGGCGCGACAGCGCGAGACGACGTGCGAGCGGAACACGATCACCGGAGCGGGACGCGCCATTCATCAGGATCCTCATGTGAGTTGCACCACCGAGGTGAAGGTCAGGTCTTGGGGAAGCACGAAGCCGTAGCCCGGGAGCGAAGGCAGCAACGAGTGGGCCCGGTAGGGATAGGTGACCGTCACCGAGATGCAGGTGTGGCCCGTCGCGCAACCGGTGACCGTCGGGGTCGCGCCGACCCGGATCGTGCAGGTGAGGTACTTGGTCCCACAGGTCATGCCGTAGGTGTTGACGGCGTTCGCGACAGCTGTCGCCGCTGCCGCCTGGGCCGGGCACGTGGTCGCTGTGTACGGCCCCGTGGCGGCACACGTTCCGTCCGTGGGGTTGTAGGCCCCGACAGCGCCGCGAGCTCCCTCTGCCGCCGACTGCGAGAGGGCCTGGCGGAAGCTGAACATGTAGCCGTAGCCGATCGCGCCGAAGACCAGGTACAGCATCGGCACCATCACCAGTGCGAACTCGACCGCGGCCGCACCGCGGCTGGTCCGTCGTCGACCTGCGCTCCCCATCGCGCCTCCCCCCATGGCTGCGGACGGGGCGAGACGGCCCGTCCTCCGCTCATCGAGCGTAGGGAGAGATCCCCGCGACCAGCCAGTGACTAGACGCAGGTCTGACCGATCGGACACTCGCCCCGGGCAGGCGCCTGCCACCCCCTCGGGCGGCTCAGAGGTCGCGTCGATAGGGGCTGACCTCTCAGGGAGCCGACGGAATCAGGGCTTCGGGGGCTCGAAGGCCGACTCGGCGAGCTCCTCGACGTTGACGTCCTTGAACGTCAGCACCTTCACGGTCTTGGCGAACCGCGCCGGTCGGTACATGTCCCACACCCAGGCATCGCTCATCGAGACCTCGAAGAAGACGTCGCCGTCCTCGCCCCGCGACTTCACGTCGACCTGGTTGCACAGGTAGAAGCGTCGATCGGTCTCGACCACGTACTTGAAGATGCCCACGACGTCGCGGTACTCGCGATAGAGGGTGAGCTCCTGCTCGGCCTCGTACTTCTCGAGCTCCTCGGCACTCATGCTGGCGACTCTAATGCCCGCGCAGAGGCGACCGCGTGCGTGTCGGCGACGGAGTCCGCGCCCCCGAGAGGTGGCGCCAGGCCCGGCAGGCGCCACGACGTCCGGTGGTGGGGGGTCGGCCCGAGACGAGCCAACGCATCGATGTGCTCCGGCGCGGCATAGCCCTTGTTCTCCGCCCACCCGTACTCGGGGTGGTCGGCGGCGAGTTCCACCATGATCTCGTCGCGCGCGGTCTTGGCCAGAATGCTGGCCGCCGCCACGGCCGCGCAACGCAGATCGGCCTTGATCATGGTGACGACGCGCGGAAGTGCCCACGGCGCGGCGCCGACGGCGTGCGTCGTCTCGGGCAGACCGCCGAAGAGGACGTCCTGGTCGGGAGGACTGAGATAGTCGTGGTTGCCGTCGAGCAGGACGGCGTCGGCCTGGACGGCGAGCGCGCGCAGCGCGCGCTCCCCCGCCAGCCTCATCGCCGTCATGATGCCGAACGTGTCGATCTCGGCCGGGCTGGCGTGCCCGACGGCGTGCGCGGCGGCCCAGCGCTCGATCCGCGGGGCCAGACGTCGACGCGCGTCGGGCGTGAGCAACTTGCTGTCGCGCACGCCCTGCGGCGCGGTCCGGGTCGCCGCGGTGACGAGGACCGCGCCGATGGTCACGGGACCGCTCAGGGCGCCGCGTCCGACCTCGTCGCAACACGCCAGGGCGGCGACGCCGTCGCGCAGCATGCGCCGCTCCACTCGCAGGGAGGGCGGCGTACCGGCGCGGGCGCGAGCTGCTCGCGGCGCGCCCGCCATCACTCGCCGTCCGCTGCGGGGATGTCGGCGTAGACGTCGGGGCGTCCCAGAAGGGTCCAGTGCCGTTGGGGCCAGATGACCCCGAAGACCTTCCCGACCACCAGGTCGACGTCCACGTACGGGTTGTCGGTGCAGTCGGTCTCGCCCTCGGGGTCGCACAGGTGGTAGGAGGAGTCCGCGGAGCGGGCGCGGTGGTCACCGAGCACGAAGATGGTGCCCTCGGGCACGGGCCCGGCCGTCCAGTCGCAGGTCGGGGTCATCGGGCCGTTGCACTGCACGTTCTCCGCGCGAGGGGCGATGACGTCGTCCTCGTCGAGCGGCTCGCCGTTGACCAGGATGCGTCCCTCGTCGTCACAGCACTCGATGACGTCGCCCTCGACGCCGATCACCCGCTTGACCAGATGACCGCCCTCTGGGTACAGCCCGATCTTCGCGAGCACGGACTGCACACCCGTCGGGGACTCGTCCTCCCCCGCCCCGAGCCAACCGCCCGGATCCTCGAAGACGACGACGTCTCCGCGCGAGGGTGATCCGCCGAACCAGTAGGAGACCTTCTGCACCAGGATCCGGTCGTCCTTGGCCAGGGTGGGCTCCATGGAGTCGGAGGGGATGTAGAACGCCTGGACGAACAGCGACTTGACGATCAGTGCGACGACGAGCGCCGCACCGGTGAGCACGAGCAGCTCCTGCCACAGCGCCAGTCGCCGCGGCGCGGCCTGGTCACCGCCGTGCGCCCCGGACTCGACCTCGCTCTCCGCCGTCGCGTCGTCGATGGTCTCCGGCGATCGGTCGTCGGTGCTCACCCCGAGAGTGTAGGAAGCAGCCGAAAACGAACGATCCGCGCCCCAGAGGGACGCGGATCGTGTGAGCGAGTGGAGCTGATCAGAGCTCGCGACGCTCCTTGATCTTGGCGGCCTTGCCGCGCAGGTTGCGCAGGTAGTACAGCTTCGCGCGGCGCACGTCACCACGGGTCACGACCTCGATCTGCTCGAAGATCGGGGAGTGCAGCGGGAAGGTGCGCTCGACGCCGACGCCGAAGGAGACCTTGCGGACGGTGAAGGTGCGGCCGATGCCCGAGCCGTGCATCCGGATCACCACGCCCTGGAAGATCTGGACACGCGAGCGGCTGCCCTCGATGACCTTGACGTGGACCTTGACGGTGTCGCCGGCGCGGAAGGCCGGGATGTCGTCGCGCTTGCTGGTGTTGCCGATCTCGGCGAGCACGTTGCTCATGGTGTTCTCCTCGCTACTGCCACAGGTCAGCCGCGGTATTCAGGCGGGGTCGTCGCCCCTGATCGCTACGGACGGCACGGTCTTCGGGCCGGACGCTCCGACACCCCCTGCGGCGGGAACCGGTGCAGGCCCCCCGCGTGCGTTCCTCGGAGCGACCCATCGGCCCGACCGGGCCAACGGGTGAGTCTGCCACAACGGCGCGACCAACTTGAAATCCCGCGCACCCCGCTCAGCGTCGCGCGTGGGCGGACGCACTAGTGGCACGTCCGGGAAGTTCTGATGCGCTTCGCGCACCCCCGGCACGCACCCCGCGGCGTTGCCGACGCTTGCGAGACAACCTGGTATGGCTGCGCGCCGGCGCCTTGCGCTGCACGCACCGGGAGCACGCCAACCGCTTCGGAACTTCTCGGACGCACTCGGTGTACGAGAATGAACCCGTGACCGGCCGAGCGCGATCTCAGACCCGGACCGACGGTACGCCCGGAGAAGCCGGGTCGGGGGTGCTCGAACCGACGTCGGACTGGCCGGCGCATGCCGAGGAGCGTCGTCCCTGGCAGCAGTCGAGCCCCCGAGGCCCTCGCGCCGACCGTCTGCTCCGCGAGATCGTGGTCACCCTTCCGCCGTTCATCCGAGACGTCGACTACGTGACGGACCGCCCCCTGGCCGCGATGACGACGGCCAGCGCCGGCGGACTGCACCATCTCGACCTGGTGCACGGGCGCACGCTGCAGTCGCTCAACCACCTGCTGCTGCGCACCGAGTCGGTGGACTCGTCGAAGATCGAGGACGTCGAGGCCAGCCTGGCCGACTACGGCCGCGCGCTCCTCGGCGAGGGAGCGTCCTCCTCGGCCCGCTCGATGGCGTCAGCGACCGCTGCGATGACGCGGATCATCGGCGACGCCGGGCGCACTCGCACCGTGAGCGCCGAGTCGATCCTGCGCGGCCACCGCGACCTCTTCGCCCGCGACCCCAGCCAGCAGCACAATGCCGGGCGGTTCCGCACACGGCAGAACTGGGTCGGCGGCAGCGACTACGCCCCACGCGACACCCTGCACGTGCCCCCTCCGCCCGAGACGGTGCCCGCCTACATCGAGGATCTCTTCGCCTTCGCCAACCGCAAGGACGTTCCGCTGGTCGTCCAGGCGGCGATCGTGCATGCGCAGTTCGAGTCGATCCATCCGTTCATCGACGGCAACGGACGGATCGGTCGTGCGCTCATCCACGCCGTGCTGCGACGTGGTCGGGGAACCCAGCACCTCACCGTGCCGATCGCCTCCGCTCTCGTGGCCCATCGCGAGCGGTACTTCGGCGCGCTCAACGACTACCGCGACGGGTACGCCTACACGCTGATCGCGATGCTGGCCCGCGCCATCACCACCGCCACGACCGAGTCGTGGAGCACGGCCGGTCGGCTGCACGAGATCCGAGAGGAGTGGCACGACCGGCTCGGCGGCACCCGACCGGGCACTCCGCTGCACCGACTGCTCGACCTGCTCACCGAGGAGCCGATCCTCAACATCGACCTGGTCCTCGCGCGCACCGGGGCGACCGACGTCGAGGCACGCGCCGACATCGGTCGACTGACCCAGGCGGGGATCCTGACCCGCGTCCCCCGGACGCGGCGAGCACCGGTGTGGTCGTCGCGCGAGGTGCTGGGCGAGATCGAGGACCTGAGCACTCGCATCAGGGCATCGAGCATGCGGATCGCCGAGACCCGCTGAACGGGGGGGGGGCGGGCCCCCCCTGACGGCGGGGCCGGCCCGCCCCGCGTGCGCGGGACGGGCCGAACGGTTCCAGGTGTCAGCGGTCTGGCCGGACTGACCCGACCGACCGGGAACCTCAGTCGAGGGCGTAGCCGCCGCCGTGGAGCACCAGGTCGATGCCGGCCACCTCGTCCTCCTCCTTGGCCCGGAAGCCGATCGTCTTCTCGATCGCCGTGGCGAAGATGAAGGAGACGGTGAAGGAGAACGCGATGACGGTGATCGAGGAGAAGAGCTGAGCCAGGAACAGCTTGCCCTCCCCGCCGAAGACCAGGCTGCCACCGGTGAGCGTCTCCGAACCGAAGATGCCGACGTAGAGGCAGCCGATGAAACCGGCCACGAGGTGGATGCCGACCACGTCGAGGGTGTCGTCGAAGCCGAGCTTGAACTTCAGGTCGACAGCGAACGCGCAGATGGCGCCGGAGATGAGGCCGAGCACGAGGGCCCAGACCGGAGTGACGAAGGCGCACGCCGGAGTGATGGCGACCAGGCCGGTGACGATGCCCGAGGCGGCGCCGACCGCGGTGGCCTTGCCGTCCTTGAACGTCTCCACGACGATCCAGCCGAGCAGAGCCGCGGCGGGGGCCAGGAGGGTGTTGAAGAAGATCAGCGAGGTCTGGCCCGCGTCGCCACCCTGGACGCCGGTGTTGAAGCCGAACCAGCCGAACCACAGGATCGCCGCGCCGATGAGCACCAGCGGAACGTTGTGGGCGACCGACTCCTCCTTGGAGAAGCCGACCTTGCGACGGCCGAGGACCAGAGCCAGAGCCAGCGCGGCCGCACCGGCCGACTGGTGGATCACGGTGCCGCCGGCCCAGTCGAGCGCGCCGATGCCGAGACCCCAGACGTCGTTGGCGAGCCACCCGTAGAAGGTGCCCTCCTCGTCGAATGCCCAGATCCACTTGAAGGTCGGGAACACCACGAAGGTGGCGAACAGTGCCGCGAACAGCATCCAGGGCCAGAAGCGGGCGCGGTCGGCGACGGCGCCGGAGACCAGCGCGACGGTGATGATGCAGAACGCCACCAGGAAGGCGTGGCCGGCGAAGAGCGCCGCGTCAGTGCCAGTACCGGCGGTCGACACCAGGTTCGACATGCCGAAGTCCTCGAACGGGTTGCCGAAGAACTTCGAGCCGCCGCTGTTGCCCTGGCTCGTGATACCCACGCCGCCGTAGAGGACGTAGAGGATCGTGACGATGGCGATCGAGCCGAAACTCAGCATCATCATCGAGACGACGGACTTCTGCTTGACCAGACCGCCGTAGAAGAAGGCGAGGCCGGGGGTCATGAAGATGACCAAGGCCGCGCAGAGAAGTGTCCATTCAAGTCCAACAGACATGCAGTTCCTCGCTGAGTCTCGGGAGTGGGAGCGCCGGCGGCGACCTTGCCGCGCCGCACTTCGTCCGAGATGGTGGCGAGTGGATGTTTAGGAAGGACGCCGGTTGTGTTTCGACCACGTAACCGACACAGCAGGCGTGTTACGGCTGCGCATCGTCGTCGAGCGTCGTGGGTGCGGGCAGCAGATCAGGGCGTCGCTCGGCTGTGCGACGCAGCGCCTCCTCGTGTCGCCAGGACGCGACCCGGCCGTGGTCGCCCGACAACAGCACGGGCGGGACGTCGTGCCCACGCCACGTCGACGGCTTGGTGTACACGGGGTACTCCAAGAGCCCGTCCTCGTGCGACTCCTCGACCAGTGACTCCGCGTTTCCCATGAATCCGGGCAGCAGGCGCACCACCGCCTCGGTGATCGCCAGGGCCGCCACCTCGCCGCCGTTGAGCACGTAGTCACCGAGCGACAGCTCCACGACCTCGGCGCGTGACGCGGCGTGGTCGAACACCCGCTGATCGATCCCCTCGTAGCGACCGCAGGCGAACATCATCTGCGAGCGGGTGGCGAGGTCGCGGGCGATGGCCTGGCTGAACGGGATGCCGGACGGCGTCGGAACCACCAGCGTGCCCCCGTCCGGGAGTAGCTCGTCGAGCGCCTCTCCCCACGGTTCGGGCTTCATCACCATGCCGGCGCCACCGCCGTAGGGGGTGTCGTCGACCGTGCGATGCCGGTCGTGGGTCCACGAGCGCAGGTCGTGGACGTGGATGTCGAGGAGGCCGCTGGCTCGCGCCCTCCCGGCCAGGGACAACTCGAGCGGAGCGAACCAGTCGGGGAAGATCGTGACGAAGTCCAGACGCACTGCGGAGCTCGCTCAGGACTCGTCGTCGAGCGGGGCGACCAGACCCGGCCGGTCGGCGACGACCACCCGTCCTCCAGCGACGTCGACCTCGGGGACGAGGGCGACGACGAAGGGCACGAGGGTCTCGCGGCCGTCGAGAGCGGTGATCTCGAGGAGGTCCTGCGCTCCCCCGTGCACGAGGCCGCGCACCGTGCCGAGCGGGGCGCCGTCGAGGTCCACCACGGCCAGCCCGATCAACTGGTGGTCGTAGAACTCCTCGGGGTCGTCCGGCGTGGCGTCGGCGGGCACACTGACCCGCAGCAGGACGTCGCGCGCGGCCTCCGCCGCGGTCCGGTCGCCGAGCTCCTCGAAGGTGGCCAACAGCACCGACTGGTGCCACCGCGTGCGGGTCACGGTCACGGTGCGATGCCTGAAGGCGGAGCCGCGCGGCGCCTCGACGTCCAGGACGGCGCCTGCGACGAACCTCCGCTCCGGCTCGTCGGTCCGTACATCGACGGTGACCTCACCGCGGACGCCGTGCGGCTTGCCGATCCGTCCGACCACGACCTCGACGGTCTCCACCATGCCTCCTGGCTCGACGATGACTCATGAAAATGACGCTGACCCGTCTCCAGATGAAGACGGGTCAGCGTAGAACGCCTGTGCGGCGACGAGGTCAGCGACCACGTCCAGGGCGGTCGACGTCGACGAAGTCGATACGAGCGCCGTCGCTGCCGGCAAGCGCGGAGATGACCGTGCGGAAGGCCGAGGCGGTACGGCCACCGCGACCGATCACCTTGCCCAGGTCGTCGGGGTGCACGCGCACCTCGAGGACCGAGCCACGGCGAAGCTGCTTGTCGCGCACGACGACATCGTCCGGGTGGTCGACGACCCCGCGGACGAGGTGGTCGAGAGCGTCGGCCAGCATCAGGCCTCGGTCCCGGCCTCAGCCTCGGCCGCAGGCGCCTCGGCGGCGGGCGCCTCCTCGGCAGCAGGCTTCTCCTCGGCCGGAGCCTCGGCAGCCGGCGTCTCCTCGGCGGGCTTCTCGGTCTTCTTCGCCGCCTTCTTGGTCACCGCCGCGCCCTTGGGCTCGTTGGCGACCTCCTTGAGGGCCTGGTTGAAGATCTCGAGCTTGTCGGTCTTGGGCTCGGCGACCTTGAGGGTGCCCTCAGTGCCGGCGATGCCCTTGTAGGTCTGCCAGTCGCCGGTGATCTTGAGGATCTTCTCGACAGCCTCGGTCGGCTGCGCGCCGACGCCGAGCCAGTACTGCGCCCGGTCGGAGGCGACCCGGATGTAGGACGGGTCCTCCTTCGGGTGGTACAGGCCGATCTCCTCGATGACCTTGCCGTCGCGCTTCTTGCGCGAGTCGACGATGACGATGCGGTACTGCGGCACCCGGACCTTGCCCAGGCGCTTCAAGCGGATCTTGACGGCCACGTTTGTGGTGTCTCCTTGAGAATCGTGTTCGGGTGGAGAGCGGGACACGCGTGGGGCACGCGCTCGAACTCCGTGGGGCCACATCGGGCACGGTGAGAGGGGCCGTGCACGCGGGACTCGACGCGGAAGTCTGCCAGAGCGGACGTGCCGCCGGAAATCAACGAACCGATCAACTCCGATAGACCGCACCGCGCAGCACCACGCAGGCCGGCCGGGTCAGGGTCGAGAGGTCCGCACGCGGATCGGCGTCGTAGACGACGAAGTCGGCCGGATCCCCCTCGCCGAGCCCGGCGGGATGCCCCAACCAGGTGCGCCCGTCCCACGACGCGGCCGCGATGACGGTCTCGGCGGGGAGCCCGAGTTCGACCATCGCGTGGATCTCCTCGTGGAGTGTGCCGTGGCGACCGCTCCCACCACCGTCGGTGCCCACGTAGAGCGCGACGCCGGCTTCGTGGGCGGCCATCAGGACGTCGCGCCGACTGGCGAAGAGCGACTCCATGGTCTCGGCGTAGCGCGGGAACTTGTCGCGACCGGCCTCGGCGAATCCGGGGAACTTGCGGGTCTGCAGCACAGTCGGAACGAGAGCGACGCCATGCTCGGCCATGTGCTCCACGTGCTGCTCCCCGAGCCCGGTGCCGTGCTCGATGCAGTCGATCCCTGCCTCGAGGAGCCCGTCGAGCACATCGACGCCGAAGCAGTGCGCGGTGACCTTGGCTCCCTCGGCGTGCGCGGCCTCGATGGCTGCGGCGAAGTCGGCAGCGGGGAAGGACGGGGCGAGGTCGCCGGCCTCACGGGAGATCCAGTCGCCGACCAGCTTCACCCACCCGTCGCCGTCACGAGCCTGCTCGACCACCGTCGCGACCAGATCCGCGGGCTCGACCTCGACCCCGTAGTCACGGAGGTAGCGACGGGTGCGCGCGACGTGCTTGCCGGCGCGGATCAACCGCGGAAGGTCGTCGCGCTCGTGCACCCAGCGCGTGTCGGCCGGCGAACCGCAGTCGCGCAGCAGCAATGCACCGCTGTCACGGTCCAGTACAGCCTGGCGCTCGATCTCAGCAGCGTCGACGGCGCCGCCGTCCTCGAGACCGAGATGGTTGTGGGCATCGACGAGCCCGGGCACGAGCCAGCCACTCGCGACGGTCTCGGCACCGGCCTGCGGCTCGTAGGTGATGCACCCGTCGACGACGAAGACGTCGCGCGCCTCGCCGTCCGGCAGGGCCGGACCATGGAACTTCGCTGCCACCACCCGTCCGACGCTACAGCCGGTCCAGGAGCCAGGTCGGACCCAGCACGTCGGCGAACGCGGCGAGGTTCGCCGCGAGCGCGCGGTCGGCGGTGACCACGCGAACCTGATGCCCACGCTCGGCAGCGGCCCGCGCACGGCGCACGATCTCGCTGTCACCGTCGCGCGCCGCGTGCACGACGAGCACGTGCGCGTCCTTGCCGGCCCGCACGCCCGCCTTCGCGCCGCCCTCCAGCACGAGCACGATCTGCTCGAACCCGACGTCGGCCACCAGCAGTTCCTCGTGGAGTCGGCGGGCGGCGCCGGCGCGGTCCTTCCACCACCCGTCTGCCCGAGCGCCGACGACGTTGGCGGCGTCGACGACGAGCACCGGGGGTCGTGGCCTGCTCATCGGACTGCCCTCGTGACGGGGTGGGTCACTTGAGGAAGTTCGAGAAGTCCTTCGGCAGGTTCAGGTTGGCCGCCGCGGTCTCGTAGTCGATGTCCTCGGTCGGAGCGCCGAACGGGTTCGCGCCCGCGGCGGCTGCCTTCTGCTTCTCAGCGTCCACCTCTGCCTGCTGTGCCGCCTTGGCCGGGTTGCCCGAGCGGCGGGCGCCCTTGCCCTTCTTCTGCTGCTTCGGCTGCTGGTTGCGCTTGCCGGCTCCGGGCATTCCCGGCATTCCCGGCATACCCGGCATGCCCCCGCCGCGTGCGAACTGCATCATCATCTTCCGCGCCTCGAAGAAGCGGTCGACGAGCTGGTTGACGTCGGTGACGGTGCGGCCCGCTCCCTTGGCGATGCGAGCCCTGCGGGAGCCGTCGATGATCTTGGGGTTGTCACGCTCGGCCGGCGTCATCGACTGGATGATCGCCTGGATCCGGTCGATCTCGCGCTCGTCGAAGTTCTCCAGCTGCTCGCGCATCTGGCCCATGCCCGGGAGCATCCCGAGGATCTTCGACATCGAACCGAGCTTGCGCACCTGCTGCATCTGCTGCAGGAAGTCGTCGAGGGTGAACTCCCCGCCCTTGCCGGTGAGCTTCTCCGCCGCCTTGAGTGCCTGCTCGGCATCGAAGGTCTTCTCGGCCTGCTCGATCAGGGTGAGCATGTCGCCCATGTCAAGGATGCGCGAGGCCATCCGGTCGGGGTGGAAGACGTCGAAGTCGGTGAGCTTCTCCCCCGACGACGCGAACATGACCGGGCGTCCGGTGACCTGACGGATCGAGAGCGCCGCGCCTCCCCGCGCGTCGCCGTCCAGCTTGGTGAGGACGACACCGTCGTAGCCGACGCCGTCGAGGAACGCCTGCGCCGTGACCACGGCGTCCTGGCCGATCATCGCGTCGACGACGAAGAGCACCTCGTCGGGCTGTACGGCCTCGCGGATGTCGGAGGCCTGCTGCATCAGCTCGGCGTCGACGCCGAGGCGGCCGGCGGTGTCGACGATGACGACGTCGTAGAGCGAGCGCTTGGCCTCCTCCAGGGAGGCGCGCGCCACCGACACAGGATCGCCGACGCCGTTGCCAGGCTCGGGCGCGAACACCGGCACTCCGACCCGTTCGCCGTTGACCTGCAGCTGGTTGACGGCGTTGGGACGCTGCAGGTCGCAGGCCACCAGCAGCGGCGTCTTGCCCTGCTCCTTGAGCCAGAGCGCGAGCTTGGCCGCCAGGGTCGTCTTACCGGCGCCCTGGAGGCCGGCGAGCATGATGACGGTCGGGCCGTGCTTGGCGAATCGCATCCGGCGGGTCTCGCCACCCAGGATCGTGACGAGCTCCTCGTGCACGATCTTGACGATCTGCTGAGCCGGGTTCAGCGCCTGGCTGACCTCGTCGGCGCGTGCACGGTCCTTGACCGCGGCCACGAAGTCCTTGACCACCGGAAGCGCGACATCGGCCTCGAGTAGCGCGATGCGGATCTCGCGCGCGGTCGCGTCGATGTCGGCCTCGGAGAGCCGACCCTTCCCCCGGAGGTTCTTGAAGGTATCGGCGAGGCGGTCGGAGAGCGTGGCGAACACGAAGCCAGCCTAACGATCCGCGGTGACGCTCACGGCAACGAGGCTGGGGGGCTCGCTAGGCCGAGGCGGTCTCGCCACTGAGCGCCGCCCGGACGGCGTGCGCCGCGGCAGCCGCGCGGGTGTCGGAGAGGGCCCCGGCCGAAGGCTCCTGCAGGTAGAAGACGTCGACGGCCTGTGGGCCGAGGGTGTCGACGTGGGCCGAGCGGACGGCCACGTCGTGCTCGGCCAGGGCGCGGCACACCAGGTGGACGACGCCGGGCCGATCGGCGGTGCGCACCTCCAGCACCGTCGCCAGGTCGCTGGCCTCGGGCCGCACCACCACCGACGGGGCGAGATCGCCGCGCGCCGGTGCGAACCGGCGGGCCGGATCGATCCGCCCCGCCACGATGGCCTCGTACTTGGTGCGCACCAGGCCGGGCTCGGCACCGTCGGAGGCGACGTCCCAGACCGAGAACCCGACCGCCGGGCCGACGCCGTCGTCGTCCTGCGACCAGACGCGCGCCGCGCGCACGCCCAGGCGCAGCACCGCGAGGGTGGCCGCGACGTCGGCGAGCAGCCCGACCCGATCAGGCGCGATCAGGGTCAGCCGGGCACCGTCCGGCAGCGGTTCGACGGTGACCGAGACGCTGCCAGGCTCCAGCCCAGGCGGCACCGGGGCGACGTCGGTGGTGATCGGCGGCAGCGTCACGCCCGAGTCCAACGACGCCTGAGCACGGCGAGCCAGGTCGAGGATCAGGCCGGCGCGCCACGACGACCACGCCTTGGGCGACGTCGCCTTGGCGTCGGCCTCGGTCAAGGCACGCAACAGGGAGAGATTCTCGCTCGTCCGGACGCGCGAGGTGATCAGCTCGACGGTCGCGGGGTCGTCGGGGTCCCGGGTGGTGGCGGTCTCGGCGAGCAGCAGGTGCCAGCGCACCAGCAGCGCGATCAGCTCGACGGCGTCGGCGTCGAAGCCGCACCGCTGAGCCACCCGGCGCGCGAGCGGCTCACCGGCCTGGCTGTGATCGGTGAGGCCGCCCTTGCCGATGTCGTGGAGCAGCGCGGCCACCATCAAGACGTCGGGGCGCGCGACGCTGCGGATCAGGCCGGCGGCCTCGACGCAGGTCTCGACGACGTGCCGGTCGACGGTGAACCGGTGGATCACCGAGGCGTGCGGAAGCAGCCTGATCCGCTCCCACTCCGGCAGGATCCCGGCGAGCGCACCCGTCTCGTCCAGGGTCTCCCACACATCGAGCAGACCCGGGCCCGAGGCCAGCAGACGCACCAGCAGGTGCCGCGCCTCCTCCGGCCAGGGGTCGGGCAGGGGCGCGCACTCGCGCACGAGGCGGGCCGCGGTGGCGGGCGCCAGCAGGACGCCGCGCTCGGCGGCGGCGGTGGCCGCGCGCAGCAGCAGCGCCGGATCGCGACCGGGGTCGGCCCTGCGATCGAGCACGACCTCCCCCGCCGAGAGCGCGACCCCGGCGGCCAGCGGTTCGAGCACCGGGCGACGTGCCACCTGGGGCGAGGACGGCCGCGAGAGGACGCCGTCCACGCGGCGCCAGGCGAGCCGGGTGACGTGGGTGATGCGGCGCCCGATCTGGCGCACGTGCATCTGCGCGGCGCGCTCGTCGGGCAGACCCAACCGGACGGCGAGCTCGGCCCAGGTCTCCGGTGTGACGCGGTCGGTCGCGCGACCGGCCATGTCGTGCACGTGGTCGCGCACGTCGAGCAGTGCCTGCCGCGACGTCTCCAGCGGCCCGTGCGGCACGTCGACCAGCCAGGTGGCGACGATCCCGCGCAGCGTGGTGGCATCGCGCAGGCCGCCCTCGGACTCCTTGAGGTCGGGCACCGACAGGTGGGCTAGCTCGCCCATCAGCTGGTGGCGCGACTGCGCGGACTCCCGGATGAGCGGCAGTCGGCCGCGGGCACCCTTGCGCCACTCGGCGAGCATCGTGGTGCGCAGCCGGAGGCTCAGGCTGGTGTCGCCCGCGACGTGGCGGACGTCGAGCAGGCCCGAGGCGACGCGGTAGTCGGCGTCGGCGGCGGCGAGCATCTCGGGCAGGGAACGCACCGAGTGGTCGAGTCGCGCCCCGCTGTCCCACAGCGGGTACCAGATCTGCTCGGCCGCCGCGCTCGGGTCGAGGTCGGGGTGGTGCACCAGGACGACGTCGAGATCGGAGAAGGGCGCGAGCTCTGCACGGCCGTAGCCGCCGACGGCCACCAGGGCCATGCCCGAGTCGGGAGCGCAGGAGCCGGCGAAGGCGTCGACGCACCGGGCGTCGGCCTCGGCCGTACGGAAGGCGCGCTCTGCTGCGGTCATCGCCGTCGGATCTCCTCGTGGTGGTGGACGTTCCGGACTGCCGGACCCCGGGCAGACAGCAGGGCCCGGCCGCCACCGGCCGGGCCCCACCGGACGTCAGAGCGCCGCTTCGTCCTTGTCGCCGGTGCGGACGCGGACGACGGTGTCGATCGCGGAGACCCATACCTTCCCGTCGCCGATCCGGCCGGTCTGGGCGGTCTTGACGATGATGCCGACGATGTCCTCGACGTCGTCGCCGTCGACCACGATCTCGATGCGGATCTTGGGGACCAGCGCGATGTCGTACTCCGCGCCGCGGTAGACCTCGGTGTGGCCCTTCTGGCGGCCGTAGCCGCTGACCTCGCTGACGGTCATGCCCGTCACACCGAAGGTCTCGAGCGCCTCGCGGACGTCCTCCCACTTGTGCGGCTTGATGACCGCGGTCACGAGCTTCATTCTCAGAATCCTTCCGACGCGGGCTTGGTGTTCAGGACGCCGGTCTTGGGACCGCCGCTCATCGAGGTGTGCAGGTCGTAGGCGCTCTCTCCGTGCTCCACGAAGTCGATGCCCTCGACCTCGTCCTCCTCGGCCAGACGCAGGCCGATCGTGTACTTGATGGCGAGGCCGATGATCGTGGTGAGCACCGCGGAGTAGCCGATCGCCACCAGTGCGCCGAGCACCTGGTCGCCGAGGGAACCGAGGCCGCCGCCGTAGAAGAGGCCGTCGATGCCGCCCGCTCCCTCGGAGGTGGAGAAGAGGCCGATCAGCACGGTTCCGATGATGCCACCGACGAGGTGCACGCCGACGACGTCGAGGGAGTCGTCGAAGCCGAACTTGAACTTCCACGAGACCGCCCAGGCGCAGACCGCTCCGGCGATGAAGCCGATCGCGACGGCACCGGAGAGGTCGACCGCGCCGGCCGCCGGCGTGATGGCCACCAGGCCCGCGACGATGCCGGATGCGGCACCGAGCGAGGTCGCCTTGCCGTGCATGATCCGCTCGAGCAGCAGCCAACCGAGGATCGCGGCCATGGTGGCCAGCGTGGTGTTGGCGAACGTGCGACTCATCTCAGCCACCGGGTCCTGATCGCCGAGGACGATCGAGCCGACGTTGAAGCCGTACCAGCCGAACCAGAGCAGACCTGCGCCGAGCATGGTCAGGGTGAGGTTGTGCGGACGCATCTTGTCCTTGGGCCAGCCCACGCGCTTGCCGAGCAGCAGCACCAGCACGAAGGCAGCGACACCGGCGTTGATGTGGACGGCGGTGCCGCCGGCGTAGTCCTGGGCACCGATCTGGCCGCAGATCAGCGAGTCGTCGGTGCAGCTGAAGACCATGTGGGCCATCGGGAAGTAGACGACGATCGCCCAGATCGGGACGAACAGCACCCAGGCGGAGAACTTCATCCGGTCGGCCACGGCGCCGCTGATGAGGGCGCAGGTGATGATCGCGAACGTCATCTGGAACATGACGCCGATGTAGGCGTCGGTCGGGACGCCGTCGAGCCAGAAGAGCTCGAACGGGTTGGCGAACAGCACGCCGTCACCGCTGAAGCTCATCGACCAGCCGATCGCGACGTAGACGATGCCGACGATCGCCGCGGCGACGTAGGACATCATCATCATGTTGAGCACCGACTTGGCGCGGGACATGCCGCCGTAGAACAGGGCGAGCGCGGGGATCGTCATCATCAGCACGAGTGCCGTGGCCACGAGCATGAAGGCGAAATAGCCGTCCACAGAACCTCCAGGAGTCCGAACAGGGAGTCGGAGGTGCAGCCCGGGCCTTCCGGCCGACCACCCGACTGCGAGGACTCTGCGCCGCGGAGGTTTCAACGCCACCCGTCGCGTGTTTCGGAGACGAAACAGGTTTCCGCTCTGTGTTACGCGGACGTTTCGGCCTCCGGCCGTCAGCCGAGGAGTGCGTCGACGAAGGCCGCGGGATCGAACGGCGCCAGATCGTCGGGGCCCTCGCCGAGGCCGACGAGCTTGACCGGCACGCCGAGCTCACGCTGCACGGCCATCACGATGCCGCCCTTGGCCGAGCCGTCGAGCTTGGTCAGCACGATGCCCGTGACATCGACGACCTCGCTGAAGACCCTGGCCTGAACCATGCCGTTCTGACCGGTGGTGGCATCGAGCACCAGGAGCACCTCGGTGACCGGAGCCTGCTTCTCGATCACCCGCTTGACCTTGCCGAGCTCGTCCATCAGGCCGGCCTTGTTCTGGAGCCGCCCGGCAGTGTCGACGATGACGGTGTCGACGCCCTGCTCGACCCCCTGTCTGACCGCCTCGAAGGCGACGCTCGCGGGGTCGGAGCCCTCGGCGCCCCGCACGACGTCGACGCCGACGCGCTCGCCCCAGGTCGCCAGCTGGTCGACGGCGGCGGCGCGGAAGGTGTCGGCGGCCCCCAGTGTCACGCTGCGGTCCTCGGCGACCAGGATCCTGGCGATCTTGCCGACGGTCGTGGTCTTGCCGGCGCCGTTGACGCCGACCACGAGCACCACGCCGGGCTGCCCCTCTGCTCCGCTGACCTGCAGACGTCGATCCAGGCTCGGGTCGACCAGCGCGATGAGCTCATCGCGCAGCACCGACCGCGGGTCGCCCGCCTCGGCGCCGTCCACGCGCAGCCGGGTGCGGAGGTTCTCCACGACCTTCTGGGTCGGGGCGACCCCGACGTCGGCGGTGAGCAGGACGTCCTCGATGGCCTCCCAGGTGTCCTCGTCGAGGCGGTCGCGTGAGAGCAACGCGAGCAGACCGCGACCGAAGCCACCCTGGGAGCCGGCGAGCCGCTGGCGCAGCCGAGCCAGGCGGGATCGGGTGTCCTCGGGGCGGTCCAGGACCGGCGCGGCCGGAGGCGCCTCCGTCGGCTCGACGAGACCGCCCGGCGCCGCATCGACGTCGCCGACCGAGGGGGCCGGCCCGGTCCCGGGAGTCTCGACCGGCGGCATCGCCGGCGGGACCTTGCCCGTGCCCTGTCGTCGCGTGACGAGACCGACGATCAGGCCGATCCCGACGAGGAGGATCAGGACGCCAAGGCCGATGAGCACGGAGATCTCCATGTCGCTCATCCAATCAGGCAGCGAGCGGATTCGTTCGACGGCCCGAAGTCACTGCGGCGACCGGCCCGGTTCAGGAGCGGCGGGACGGCTCCGGCAGCGTCGGGACGGCGTCGGCGGCCTTCTCCATCGCGTCGCCGAGCCACGGGACGACGGGCACCTGCTCGCCCCGGTCGGTGTAGGCGGCGTAGACCGCCACCAGCGCTGCGAAGACCAGCGAGACGATCAGGGCGACGGCGACGACGAGCATGGAAGACCCCTCCGAGATGACGACGTCTTCATTCTGCGCGATCACACGACCCCGGAAACCACCTGGTGGCGGCAGGGGTGGTTCAGATCACGCCTCGTCACCGGATGTCGAGACGACCAGCGGCTCCAGCACCGCGCGGATCTGGTCGGGGATCGGCGTCGGTGGCCGTGCCGGGTCGTTGTCGTCGACGTAGACGTGCACGAACCGGCCCTCCGCGTTCGCCGGCTGCTCAGGCCCGGCGTCCTCGCCCTGGAAGAGGCCGACCCGGTAGACCACCGACGTGCGGCCGAGACGTTCGACCAGCACCCCCATCTCGATGGGGCGCGGGTAGCCCATCTCGGCGAAGTAGCGGCAGCTGACCTCGGCGACCACTCCGATGGCAGGCAGCTTGCGGATGTCGGTGCCGGTCGCCTCCGCGAGATGTGCGTTCACGGCCGTGTCGATGAGGTCGAAGTACCGGGCGTTGTTCAGGTGCCCGTACACGTCGTCGTCGGACCACCGCGTCGTCGCGGTGCGCCAGGTTCGGTAGTCGCCACGCACCGGGCGCGGAGCACGGCCGGTCGAGGCGCTCATGCCGACTCGGTCTCGCGCAGGCGCTGGCTGATGACGGCGCTGACGCCGTCGCCGCGCATCGTGACGCCGTAGAGGGCGTCGCCGACCTCCATCGTGCGCTTCTGGTGGGTGATGACGAGGAGCTGGGAGTTCTCGCGCAGTTCCTCGTAGATCTCCAGCAGGCGCCCCAGATTGGTGTCGTCCAGCGCGGCCTCGACCTCGTCGAGGATGTAGAAGGGCGAGGGACGGGCCTTGAACAGGGCCACGAGGAAGGCGACGGCGACCAGGGACCGCTCGCCGCCCGACAGCAGCGAGAGCCGCTTGACCTTCTTGCCCGGCGGACGAGCCTCGACCTCGACACCGGTGGCGAGCATGTCGTGGGGGTTGGTGAGCACCAGGCGGCCCTCGCCCCCGGGGAAGAGTCGCGAGAAGGTCTGGTCGAAGGCCTTCTCGACGTCGGCATAGGCCTCGGTGAACACCTGCTCCACCCGGACGTCGACGTCGCGCACGATGTCGAGGAGGTCCTTGCGGGTCTGCTTGAGGTCCTCCAGCTGCTCGGTGAGGAACTTGTGCCGTTCCTCCATCGCCGAGAACTCCTCGAGAGCCAGCGGGTTGACCCTGCCGAGCATCGCGAGCTGGCGCTCGGCAGCGCGCAGCCGCTTCTGCTGCTCCTCGCGGACGAACGGGGTCGGCTGCAGTTCCTCGCCGTCGGGGGCGGGATCGGCCGTCGCCGAGGGCGGCACCAGCTGGTCGGGACCGAACTCGCCGACCAGTCCGGCGGGCTCGAGACCGAGCTCTTCGAGCGCGCGCTCCTCGATCTGCTCGATCCGCATGCGCTGCTGGGCGCGGGCCATCTCGTCGCGGTGCACCGAGTTCACCAGCTCGTCGTGCTCCTTGCCGAGGTCGCGCAGCGCCGCCCGGACGTCGAGCAGCTCGCGCTCGCGGCCCGTGCGCGACTGCTCGACCCGCAGCCGATCCTGGGTGGCGGCATGCAACGAGGTCTCCAGCCGGGCCAGCACGTACTCCGCGGCGACGGCGACCGCCTCGGCGGCGCGTCCCTCGGCGACGAGCCGCTCACGACGCTCGGCGGCGCGCGCCCGGGTCTCGCGCTCGGCCGCCGCCTGGCGCAGCATCGCGTCGACGCGGCCGTGCAGGGCACGCGCCCGCTCCTCCGCGGTGCGCAGGGCGAGCCGCGCGTCCACCGCGGCCCGCCCCGCCGCGGTCGCCGCGGCGGCGAGCCGCTCGCGGTCGGCGGTGTCGGGCTCCTCCTCCGGAGCATCCTCGGCGGCGGCCAGGCGCTGCTCGAGCTCCGCGAGGCCGGCCAGGTCGTTCGTGCGCGCCTCCTCGGCCTTCTCCATGGCCTGGGTGAGACGCTCGGCCTCGCCGCGGGCGGCACGGGCCTGCGAGCCGTACTGCCCCAGTTCCTCGGCGACCGCCGCGAGCGTCGCGTCGGACTCGTGCAGCTTCGCCAGGGCGACGTCGACCCGCTTCTGCGCCTCCAATCGCTCCGCCTCGAGCCCGGAGAGCTCGAACGCGAGGCGCTCGCCCGCGGCGGTCACCTCGGCGAGCTGGCTCGCGGCGTCGTCGACCGCGCCCTGGATCTCGATCAGGCTCTGCTGGGCCGAGGAGCCGCCGGCGGCGCGATGTGCGCCGAGCAGGTCGCCCGCGGGCGTCACGAAGAGCACGTCGGGCAGGTCGGCGACGAGACGGCGCGCGACGTCGAGGTCCTCGACGACGGCGACCTTGCGCAGGAGTCGAACCAGCGCCGGACGCAGCGCGTCGGGCGCCTCGACGACGTCGAGTGCGTAGACCGCGTCGCCCGGCAGCCCCGGCCAGTCCTCGTCGTCCACTGGCGCACCGCCGAGCACGAACCCGGCTCGCCCGAGATCCTCGGACTTCAGCAACCTGAGTGCCGTGACGGCGGAGTCGGCATCGGCGACCGCGACGGCGTCGGCAGCGCTCCCCAGAGCACTCGCGACGGCCGCTTCGTAGCCGGGCCGCACGGTGAGGAGCGCCGCCACCGATCCGAGCAGCCCGGAGACGGGCTCGGACGCCGCGAGCAGGGCACCCGCGCCGTCCTTGCGCGCCAGGCCGATCTCGAGTGCGTCCTTCCGGGCTGCGAGAGCGGTGCGATCACGATCCGCCTGCTGCGCCTGGGCCTGGGCGGCTTCCAGCCGCTCCTCGATCGCCTCCAGGGCGGTGTGCGCGGCCTCGTGCTCGGCGTCCAGCCCCTCCTCGCCGGCGTCCAGACCGGCGACCTGCGTCTCCAACGCGGTGAAGTCGCGCTGTGCGCGCTCGGCTCGCGCCTGAGCGTCTTCGCGGGCCAGACGCAGTCGACCGATCTCGTCGTCGGCGGCCGCGGCACGCGAGCGCAGCGCGTTGACCTGGCCGTGCAGCCGGGCCAGGCCCTCACGTCGGTCGGCCGCTGCCCGCTGCAGGCCGGCGATGCGGCGGTCCTCCTCCGCTGCGGCGTCCTCGGCGGCGCGACGAGCCGCCACGGCGTCCTCGAGCGTGGTGCGGTGGGCTTCGACCTGCGTGGTGATGGCCTCCTCCTCCGCGCGCACCCGCGCGGCCTCGGCCTCGATCTCCTCCGGGTCTCGGCCACCACCCGACTCGGACTCGGTCACGCCGGCGGCGTTGCGGATGCGCTCGGCCGCCAGTCCCTGCGTCCCGCGGATCCGCTCACGCAGACCGCCCAAGGCGTACTGCACCTCCTGGGCACGGCTGAGCGCGGGCAGGTCCTCGCGCAGCGCTGCCTCCAGGGCTGCCTCGGCCTCGCGGGCCTGCGCGATGGCCGCCTCCACCTCCTCACGACGCTCCACGAGGATCGACTCGTCAGCGAGCTCTTGTTCGAGGGCGGTCCGCGCGATCACCAGGTCGTCGGCGAGCAGCCTGGCCTTGGCGTCGCGCGCGTCGGCCTGGACGCCGGCCGCCTTGCGGGCGACCTCGGCCTGACGCCCCAGCGGCTTGAGCTGACGACGGATCTCGCTGAGCAGGTCGTTCAACCGGTGCAGGTTGCCCTCGGTGGCATCGAGCTTCCGCAGCGCCTTCTCCTTGCGCTTGCGGTGCTTCAGAACGCCTGCCGCCTCCTCGATGAAGCCCCGACGGTCCTCCGGCGTCGCGTGCAGGATCGTGTCCAGCTGGCCCTGCCCGACGATGACGTGCATCTCCCGGCCGATGCCGGAGTCGCTCAGCAGCTCCTGGACGTCGAGCAGCCGGCAGGAGTTGCCGTTGATCGCGTACTCCGAGCCGCCGCTGCGGAACATCGTGCGGCTGATCGTCACCTCGGAGTACTCGATCGGCAGCGCGCCGTCGGAGTTGTCGATCGTGAGCACGACCTCGGCACGACCCAGCGGCGCACGCCCCGACGTCCCGGCGAAGATGACGTCGTCCATCTTGCCGCCGCGCAGGGACTTCGCACTGGCCTCGCCCATCACCCACGCGAGTGCATCGACGACGTTGGACTTGCCCGAGCCGTTGGGTCCCACGATGCAGGTGATCCCGGGCTCGAGCTGCAGCGTCGTCGCCGAGGCGAAGGACTTGAAGCCCTTGAGCGTCAGGCTCTTCAGGTACACGCAGGACTCCCCGGGGGCAGCAGGCCCGCGGTTGCGGGCCGAGCGGTTCAGGAACGTGCTGTCACGCAGGCGCAAGCGCTCGCCGGGGGAAGCAGCCCGCCCACCCTAACGCTCGTCGTCCACGGCACCGTGCACCTGCTGCCCGGCGTCAGGCACGAAGGCGGCAGCCTCGGCTGTGGGCTGGTCGTCGGCATGGGCGATGTGGTGCAGCTGCGGCCAGATCGCGCAGACCAGGACGGCCGACCCTGCGAACGCGAACCAGAATGGTGCGGTCAGCCCCCCGTGCTCGGCGATGACGCCGCCGAGCATCGAGCCGAGTGCCATGCCTCCGAAGACACCGAGCACATTGACGCTGCCCACGCGGCCCTGGAGCGCCTCCGGCACCGCCCGCTGCCGGATCGTGATCGAGGTCGTGCCCCAGATGAACGCGTGGGCACCGAAGACGAAGAAGATCGCCATCGCGACCCACGGCGAGTGCGTGAGCGCGAGGCCGAGATGCACGAACGTCTCGACGACCAGCCCGATGCGCATCAGGCCCGCCAGGCTGATCCGGCGAGTGAGCCAGCCGTAGGAGAGCGTGCCGGCGATGCCGCCCAGGGCTCCTACGGTGGTGACCAGGCCGAAGCCGACCTCCCCCAGACCCAGGTGCTCGGTGGAGTAGAGGACGAGCACCGACCACGCCGCGCCGAAGGTGGTGTTGAAGACGAAGATCGTGACCACCAACGTGCGTACCGCTGCGTGGTGCCACGTCCACCGCACCCCCTCGACGACCTCGCGCCACACGTGGCCAGGGGTGTCCGCGTCGCGCACCCGCGGCGTCGTCGCGACCCGCGTCACCAGGATCGCGCTCAGCGCGACGAGGACGGCGTAGGCGACGAAGGGTACGACCGAGCCGAGGGCGAACAGCAGCGCACCGAGGGGCGGTCCGGCGAGCTGGTTCATCGTCAGGAATCCCGCCTGCAGGCGGGTATTCGCCGTAGCGAGGTCGTCACGGTGGACGAGCATCGGCAGCAGCGCCGCCGAGGCGCTGTCACCGAACGTCTCGGCGACGCCGAGCAGGAACAACGCCGCCAGCACGACCGCGATCGACACGGCGTCCGCGACGATCGCCGCCGCCAGCACCCCCAGCACCGCACAGCGCGCGATGTTGACCGCGACCACGATCTTGCGGCGATCGACACGATCGGTGACGACACCAGCGAGCAGCCCGACCAAGAACGGCGGCAGATAGATCATCGTGGCCGCGAGGGCGACCAGACCGGGCGAATCGGTCTGGCTCGCCACGAGCAGCGGCCCCGCCGCGACCGCGATACCGTCGCCGATGTTCGACACCCACGACGACGCCAGGAGCCATCGGAAGGACGTCCCCAGCCGTTCGGGGACGGCTACGGCGAGCGCGCGACGTCCCAGGTGGATATCGGTGCTCACAAGGTGCGGACGCTACTCGCAGCGTCCGCGGAGGGCACCTGGATTACCAGCTGCCCGGCCGGTCTCAGACCGGCTGCAGCTCCTGTTGGGGCGAGGGGTCGAGCAGCTCGGCGGCGCGAGCCACCAGGCGGTCGTTCTCCTCGCTCAGACGCAGGACGAGGGACTCCAGCTCGGCCACCCGGTTGCGCAGTCGAGCATTCTCGACGGCGAGCCGGGGGTCGCGCAGGTCGCTGCTCAGGTGTCCGATCAGCGCCTTGGCCATGGGACGGTGTGCCTTCCAGTTCAGCGGTGACCCGGGATCAGGGCCGTCTCCAAGAGTCTCACCGAGTGGGACGAGGGTCAATCTGACGGCATCGCGCGAAGGGCGCGCCGTTCACCGGCCCCGCGGCGCCTTCTGGCAGGTGGGGCAGAAGTAGGAACTGCGATTCATGAACGCGACCCTGCGGATGGGCGTGCCGCACCGCGAGCACGGTCGATCCTCCTGGCCGTAGGCCGAGAGAGACCGGTCGAAGTAGCCCGACTGGCCGTTCACGTTGACGTAGAGCGCGTCGAAGCTCGTCCCGCCTTGCGCGAGCGCCTCGGCCATGACGTCCTGGACGTGGCCCAGGAGCCCGAGCACCGTCGTCCTGCTGAGCTGGCGACCGGCACGCTCCCCGTGGACGCCCGCTCTCCAGAGGCTCTCGTCGGCATAGATGTTCCCCACGCCGCTCACCACGGTCTGGGTGAGGAGCAGTCGCTTGATGCCGGAGGCGCTGCGTCGGATGCGGGCGGCGACGGCGTGGGGGTCGAAGGCCGCCTCCATGGGGTCGGGCGCGATGTGGACGATCTCCGAGGGGAGCTCCGCCCCCCCGGAGCTGAGCGACAGACCGCCGAACATGCGTTGGTCGACGAAGCGGAGCTCGTCGTCGCCGAGGCCGAACCGGACCCGTAGGTGTCGCTCGTCGACCTGTCCGACCGGCTGCACCAGCATCTGCCCACTCATCCCGAGGTGGGCCATCAGGGCGTCACCGTTGTCCAGCGGGAGCCATAGGTACTTGCCACGACGGCGCGCGCCGACGAGCACGCGCCCGGTCAGGTCCGCCGCGAACGCCGCCGCGCCCGCGACATGGGCTCGCACCGGACGCGGGTGGAGTACCTCGACCGCAGCGATCCGACGCCCGACGACGTGTCGTTCGAGGCCGGCGCGGACGACCTCGACCTCGGGCAACTCGGGCACGAGAGGTCGCCGGCTCAGCCGGCGGAGGCCGACGGCGCGGGCGCGGCCGCGATCTCGCGGTAGGCGGTCTCGGCGGCAGCCTGCTCGGCTTCCTTCTTCGAGCGGCCCGTTCCGTTGCCGTAGAGCTGCTCCCCCACCCGCACCTGGGCGAAGAAGGTCTTCATGTGGTCGGGGCCCTCGTCGCGGATGACGTACTCGGGGACGCCGAGCGTCCGCTCGGCGGTCAACTCCTGCAGCGACGTCTTCCAGTCCAGGCCCGCACCGAGCGCCGAGGCCTCCTCGATGAGCGGGTCGAAGAGGAGGTGCACCACCGCCGCGGAGGTGTCGATACCGCCGCTGAGGTGCACGGCGCCGATCACGGCCTCGACGGTGTCGGAGAGGATCGACGCCTTCTCGCGACCACCGGTGCTCTCCTCACCGCGACCGAGCTTGATGTGCGCGCCCAAGCCGATGGTCTGCGCGACGCCAGCCAACGCACGGGCGTTGACGACTGCGGCGCGGAGCTTGGCCAGCCGTCCCTCGGAGAGGTCGGGGTGGCGGGTGTAGAGGGTCTCGGTGACGACGACGCCGAGCACCGAGTCGCCGAGGAACTCCAACCGCTCGTTGTGCGGCAGACCACCGTTCTCGTAGGCGAACGACCGGTGCGTCAGCGCACGCTCGAGCAGCTCGGGATCCAAGGTGGGATTCCCGAGCTGCGTGCGCAGCGCTTCGTAGGTGCCGATGGCCGCGGTCGAGCGCTGGGTGCGCGTCAGAGAACCTGACGGCGGGCGTTGCGCGCGCCGTACTGGCCGCACTCACCGCAGGCACGGTGGGGCAGGTGCTGGGAACCGCAGGCCGGGTTCGCGCACGTGACGAGCTGCGGCGCGGTCGCCTTCCACTGCGAACGGCGGTGGCGCGTGTTGCTGCGCGACATCTTCCGCTTCGGGACAGCCACGGTGATCTCCTTGTTCGAGCCGGCCGCCGCGAGGCGACCGGTGCTGGGTGGTTCGGATGCTGCTACGTCAGGGGGTGTGGCCCGAGGGCCGCTCATCGATCTCGGTCAACGCTGCCCATCGCGGGTCGATCGGCGCCTCATGTGCGTGGTCGGGATCCTCGATGAGCCGCGCTCCACACTCGGGGCACAACCCAGGACAGTCGTCCTCGCACAACGGCTGGAACGGTAGTGCGAGCACCACCGCATCCCGCAACACGGGCTCCAGGTCGAGAAGATCGTCCTGGAGTGTGCTGACGTCGTCGTCCTCGTCGTCGGGGTTGTGGTCACGCAGATCGTCGTAGACGTACAGCTCCTGGAACCGCACCGCGAGCTCGTCGCGGATCGGTTCCAGGCACCGCACGCACTCGCCGTCCAGGTCGGCTGACGCCGTCCCGGTGACCAGCACCCCCTCCATGACCGCCTCCAGCCGCAGGTCGAGTTCGACCGGCGCACCTTCGGGGACAGCGAGGACTTCGATGCCCAGATCTGCTGGAGCCGGCACCGTCCGCGACACCTCACGCTGGGACCCCGGGCGGCGGCCGAGCTCGCGAGTATCGAGCACGAGCGGCGCTCTCGGGTCCAGGCTGGTCAGGAGATCACTTCCGGTTCCGGGCACAACAGATCAGCGAGAAGCGTACTGCTGGGGCAGGGCCGGACCCAAACCGAGCGGGTCACCGCTCGGCGAGACGCGCGAGCAGCCGCTCGTGCACGAAGTCCGGCACGAACTCGCGCACGTCGCCACCGAACGCGGCGACCTCCTTGACCAGGCTGGAGGAGACGAACGACTGCCCCGTCGAGGTGGGCAGGAACACCGTCTCGACCCCGGTGAGCGCGAAGTTCATCTGCGCCATCGGAAGCTCGTAGTCGAAGTCGCTCGAGGCGCGCAGGCCCTTGACGATCGCGCGGGCGCCCTGGTTGGCACAGAACTCGGTGACGAGACCGGTGAAGCCCTCGACGCGCACGTTGCGCCATCCCGCGCACGCCCGGCCGAGCATGTCGAGCCGCTCCTCCGCCTCGAACAGTCGACGCTTCGACGGGTTGACGCCGACCGCGACGATGACCTCGTCGAACAGCGCGCTGGCGCGGGCGATGATGTCGAGATGCCCGTGGGTGACAGGGTCGAAGGATCCTGGACAGACGGCGCGGCTCACGGCATCGGAACGTATCTCACCGCGCCCGGCTCATCCAGCGTGGGCGTACCAGAGCGTCGTCTCGCCGTAGCGCTTCGACCGCGTGCCCTCGAGCCGCGGTCCGGGCCAGCGCGGCTCCGGACTGCGCCGTGCACGCTCGACGATGACGAGCGCGTCGTCGGCCAGCCACGGCGCCAGCAGCCGCAGGTCCTCGGCGAGCTCGTCGTCGGTGAGCGGGTAGGGGGGGTCGCTGACGACGACGTCGAACCGCTGGTCGTCCGGGGGCGGCACCGCGAGGAAGGTCTGGACGGCGAGCGGGCGCACCGTGGCCGCGCGGCAGCCGAGTGCGTGTGCGTTGGACTCGATCAGGCGCGCCGTGCGCCGATCGGACTCCACGAGGGTGACGGCGGCCGCGCCTCGGCTCCACGCCTCCAGGCCGATCGCGCCGCTACCCGCGTAGAGGTCGAGGACGCGCAGCCCCTGCATCGACCCGCACCACGCCTCGATCGAGGAGAACATCGCCTCCCGCACCCGGTCGCTCGTCGGGCGGGTCCGATCTCCCGGAGGTGTCTGGAGGCGACGGCCGCCCACCGCTCCCCCGATGATCCGGGTCACGAGCGCTCCAGGAAGTCGGCCTCGGCCCGTCGCTCCAGCTCGGCGACGGCGTCACGCAGCTCGGGCCAGGCGACCAGCTCGGCGTCGACGGCGAGCAGCGACTCGGCCGCCTCGCGGGCCTCCACGATCGTCTTCTCGTCGCGCAGCACCCTCAGATTCTCCAGCGAGGAGCGCCACCCCGACTGCGAGCGCCCCAGCACGTCGCCCTCGCGGCGCTGCTCGAGATCTACCCGGCTCAGTTCGAAGCCGTCGGTCGTGCCGGCGACGGCGTCGAGGCGCTCGCGCGACGGATGCTCGCCGCCGATCGGGGTGACCAGCAGACACAGCCCCGGAAGCCCTCCTCGCCCGACGCGACCGCGCAGCTGGTGGAGCTGGGAGATGCCGAACCGGTCGGCGTCCATGATCACCATCATCGTCGCGTTGGGGACGTCGACGCCGACCTCGATCACCGTCGTCGCGACGAGGACATCGACCTCGCCGGCGGCGAAGGCCCGCATCGTCGTGTCCTTGTCCTCGGAGGTCATCCGGCCGTGCAGCGTGCGCAGCCGCAGCGCGCTGAGCGGCCCGGCGCTCAACTCCTCGGCGAGGGCGTCCACGGCGACCAGCGGCGGTCGCGTGCCCGGCTCCGGTGGGTCCTGGCCCTCGACGCCGACGGCGGGCGGCTCGGCGTCGGACTCGCCCTCCTCGGTGACGTCGCCGCTGATCCGCGGGCAGACGACATAGACCTGGTGGCCGCGCGCGACCTCCTCGCGCACGCGCTCCCAGACCCGCTCGTACCACGCCGGGTGGTCGGCGACGTCGACGACGTTCGTCTGGATCGCCGCGCGGCCGGCGGGCAGCTCACGCAGCACCGAGGTCTCCAAGTCGCCGAAGACGGTCATCGCGACCGTGCGCGGGATGGGCGTCGCCGTCATCACCAGCACGTGCGGAGGCACCGCCCCCTTGCCGGTGAGGGCGGCGCGCTGCTCGACGCCGAACCGGTGCTGCTCGTCGACGACGACCAGCCCGAGGTCGGCGAACATCACGGTGTCCTCGAGGAGCGCGTGGGTGCCCACCACGATGCCCGACTCGCCGGTGACCAGCCGGGAGAGCGGGGCGGTTCGCTGGCTCTTGGTCATCGAGCCGGTGAGCAGCTCGACGCGGGTCGCCTCCGCGGCAGCGCCGAGCATGCCGGCCTCGGCGAGGTCGCCGAGCATGGCGGTGATCGAGCGATGGTGCTGCTGCGCGAGCACCTCGGTGGGGGCGAGCAACGCGGCCTGGCCTCCGGAGTCGACGACCCGCAGCATCGCCCGCAACGCCACCAGCGTCTTGCCCGAGCCGACCTCGCCCTGGAGCAGGCGGTTCATCGGGTGCCCACTCGCGAGATCGGCGTCGATCTCCTCCCCGACGGCGCTCTGCCCCGCCGTCAGCTCGAACGGCAGCCGGGCGTCGAAGGCCGCGAGGAGGCCGCCGTCGCCGCCCGTGCGGGCGACCGCGCCGACGCTGCGCTGGACCGCCCGACGACGCGCGAGCACCACCTGGGTGACCAGCGCCTCGGCGAATCGGAATCTCCGCTGCGCCCTCGTCACCTGGGCGAAGTCGTCGGGGGCGTGCACCCACTCCAGGGCGGTGGGGAGGTCGAGGACGGCGTAGCGCTCGGCCAGCTCGTCCGGCACGACGTCGGGCATGTCGTCGACCACGCTGCGCGCGAAGGCGACAGCGCGCTGGACGTCGTCGACCGCGAGGCCCTTGGTGAGCGGGTACAGCGGGAACAGGCCGCGACCGGCGAGTGCCGCGCCGACGGCGCCGTCGACCTCGGCCGGCGACTCCGTGCCGTCGGGGAACATGATCGCCGTCGGATTGGTCAGCTGCCACTGGTCGCGGAACTGCCCGGCCTGTCCCATGAAGACCCCCCGCGCGCCGGCGTTGTACTGCCGGTGATGGAACTCGGCGATGTGCCGCTTCTGGGAGAAGAAGGTCATCGTGAGCGGCCGGCCGTCGGTGCGCAGGGTGGTCTCGACGCGGAAGGCGAGGCGCCGCGTGCCGGGGTGGGTGTACTCGCGGATCTTGGACGAGACGATCTCCCCGACCACGGCCAGGTACTGCCCGACCTTGAGCTCGTCCACCTTGGTGAGCGAACCGGTCTCCAGGTAGCGCCGTGGGAAGTGGTGCAGCAGGTCGCCGACGGTGCGCAGACCGAGCCCCTGGCTGAACTGGGTGGTCTTGCCGGAACCGCCCAGCACCGCCTCGATCGGTGAGTCGAGGGAGATCACGGGGTCGCGCCGTACGACATCGGGGCTACTCCACCGACATCAGGAGCGGGTACCGCTCCTGACCGCCGTCGTAGACGACCACGTCGACGTGCGGGTGCGACTCCGCGAGCACGCCCCCGACCCGCTCGGCCAGGGCGTGGTCGCCGGCGCCGCCGACCAGCGTGATGAGCTCGCCGCCACCGGCAAGCAGGCGCTCGGCCACGCCGACGGCGACGTCGTCGAGGTCGTGGCCGACCACGGCGAAGTCGCCGGCGATGACGCCGAGCACGTCGCCCGGTTCACACCATCCGGCCATCGTGAGCGCCTTGCGGGCGGCGATGGTGATCGCGCCGTGCCGGACGTGGCGAGCGGTCGCCGTCATCTCCAGGACGTCGTGGTCGAAGCCGCGCCCGGGCTCGTGCACGGCCATCGCGGCCAGCCCCTGCACCTGGGCCTGCGTGGGGATGACAGCCACCCGCAGGCCCAGATCCGCCTCCGCGGTCCGGGCCGCCAGCTCCGCGACGCGCACCGAGTCGCCGTCGTTGGGCAGGACGATGACCTCGCGTGCGCCGCACGCCGAGATCGCCTCGAGCATGACGCCCGCCGAGGGTCGGTCTCCGGGCCCACCACGCACGACGGCAGCGCCGGCGTCCTCGAAGAGCGATGCCAGGCCCGGTCCGGCGGCGACGACGACGACGCGACGGCCGGTGGCCGCGGTGGCCGCGTTCCCCGCGGCCGCCTGGTCGGCGAGCTGCTGGCTGATCTGCTGGGCGAAGTGCGTCACGCGGATCCGGTGCGGGCGGCCCGCCTCGATGCCCGCCTCGATCGCGGCGCCGACGTCGTCGACGTGCACGTGGACGTTCCACAGCCCCTCGCCGCCGACGACGACCAGGGAGTCGCCGAGAGGCGCGAGAGCCGCGCGCAGGGCCGCGACCCGATCGTCGGCGGCCTCGAGCAGGTACATGACCTCGTAGGCCGGGCCGCCGGCCTCGAGGTCTCCTCCCCCATGGGCGGCGTCGTGGCCGATGGCCGACACGGGTGCGGTGCGACGCACCGGGATCGCGTGCTGACCGAGCACCGTCGGCATCGACACCGGACGACGACCCGTCACGGCCGTCTCGGCGGCGTCGAGGATGACGCAGAGCCCGCGTCCACCGGCGTCGACGACGCCGGCGTCGCGCAGCACCGCGAGTTGCTCGGGTGTGCGGGCCAGGGCCGCACGGGCTGCCGCGGCACTGACGACGAACACGTCGCGAGCACGCGCGGCCGGGTCCTGCTCGACGTGCTCCGCCGCGGCCTCCGCAGCGGCACGGGCGACGCTGAGGATGGTTCCCTCCACAGGCGTCCCGACGGCGCGATAGCTCGCCTCGGTGGCCTCGGTCAGCGCCTGAGCCATCACGACCGCGTTGCGCTCGACGTCACTCGAGCGGGCGACGCGACGAGCGATCGCGCCGAGCATCTCGCTGAGGATGACCCCGGAGTTGCCCCGGGCCCCGAGCAGCGCACCGCGGGTGAAGGCGGCCAGCGCCGTCGCTCGCGGATCGGCCTCGGGCGATCCGGCGGCGCCGTCGAGCCCGCCGCGCACTGCCTCGTGCACGGCTTCGCGCGCCGCCGAGAAGGTCAGGTACATGTTCGTGCCGGTGTCGCCGTCGGGCACCGGGTAGACGTTGAGGGCGTCGATCTCCTCGCGGGCCGCCGCCAGCGCGTCGGCAGCCAGATCGACGAACCGCAGCACGACGTCCAGCGAGATGCCGGTGCCGGTCGGTTCGGGTTCCATCGCCTACCTGGGTGTCGCTGGGTCAGAGAGTGAGGTGGCACACGGTAGTGCTCATCGGCCTGTTCAGCCGAGCGGCCCGCGTTCACGCGTCGCACACGATTTCGGCGTGACGCCGCGCTCGGATACATTGGTGCGGTTGCCTGCTCGGCCCTCGTGGTTCACGCCTGTGATCCACGCCTGGCGTCGCGGGCCCTCGAACTCAGCACCATTCTCGTCGTACCCATCATCAGTTCAGAACTCAGGAGTGCCCCGTGGCTGCCGTCTGCGACATCTGCGCCAAGAAGCCGACGTTCGGCAACAACCGCCCGTGGTCGCGCAAGATCACCAAGCGTCGGTTCGACCCGAACATCCAGCGTGTGCGCGCCAAGGTCAACGGCACGCCGACCCGCCTCAACGTCTGCACCGGCTGCCTCAAGGCCGGCAAGGTCACGCGCTGATCCCGACCGCCCGGGGCTGATCGCTCCGAGCACCCGGCTTCGTCATCAGGCCGTCGTCCCTCGGGACGACGGCCTGTGCGCGTTGAGCGGCCCCTCGATCGCACACCGACTCAGAAGTGCGTCCAGCCTCCGGGGCCGTCGTAGGCGAGTCCGTCGACGGTGACCCGGGGAGTCGCTGCGTCGGGGTCGGGCGACGTCACGACCGGGCGCACCTCCCCCACCACGCGCCACCCGACGGGTACCTCCCCCGCCGTCGGGAACGTCGCCACCAGGGCGTGGTCGTCGCCGCCGGTGAGCACCAGCCTCACCGGATCGGTGTTGAGAGCCGCTGCGACGGTCTCCAACGGCTCGGGGATCTCGAAGGCCTCCGAGCGGACGTCGATCCACACACCCGAGTCGACGGCGATGTGCCCCAGATCGGCCAGGAAGCCGTCGGAGACGTCGATCATCGCGCTCGCCCCCGCTTCGGCGGCCTCCCGCCCGGCGTCGTAGGGCGGCGCCGGACGTCGGTAGGCCTCCACCAGGGCCCGCGGCGAGCCGAAGCCGCGGCCGAGCACAGCGAGGCCACCGGCCGCCCACCCCTGCCGCCCGGTCAGGGCGACGACGTCGCCGGGTCGGGCTCCGGAGCGCAGGACGGGGGTCTGGGTACAGGCGCCGATCACCGTGACGGCGATGACGATCTCCTCGGCCCGGGTCAGGTCGCCGCCGACCACGCTCGCCCCCACCGCCTCGCACTCCTCGGCGAACCCGGCGGCGAATTCCATCGCCCACGCGAGCGGCAGATCGGCCGGCGTGGCCAACCCGATGGTCAGCGAGTGGGCCCGCCCGCCCATGGCATTGATGTCGGAGAGATTCTGGGCGGCCGCTCGGTGACCGACGTCGCGCGCCGTGGCCCAGTCGCGCCGGAAGTGCCGGCCCTCGACCACGAGATCGGTGGAGACCACCACGTGTCCCGTGCGCACTCGGAGCACGGCTGCATCATCGCCCGGGCCGACGAGCACGTGGTCACCTTGGGGGAAGAGGCCCTGGAGGCGGGAGATCAGGCCGAACTCTCCGACGTCGGCGACGGTGACCTCACGAGGCGGCTCCGATGACATGCCGCCATCCCATCAGACGACGCGGCCGCGCAGCACCGTGGATGAGCGATTTCCGCGAATCCCTAGACTCGCCACGCGGTTGCCGCACCGCACGAGCAGGAGGTTGAGGCGTTGTCGACCACGCACCCACCGCAGCGCCGACCATCGAGCGGGATGAGCCGCGGCGTGTCGGCGCTCCTGGCGTCCACCGCCTTCGCGCTGACCGCGTGCGGTGCCTCCGACGTCGCGCTGCGCCCAGCGGACCTGTCGGACGCGGACCGTCGGACATGCGAGGCGTTCGTCGAGGCCCTGCCGGACGAGCTTGCCGGCATGGGGCGCCGCGAGGTGCCGACGTCCGACGAGACGGAGGGCTCCGCACCGGTCGGGGCCGCCTACGGCGACCCGGCGATCACGGTGCAGTGCGGGGTGCCGGTCCCCGAGGAGTTCGATCGCACCCAGACCTGCGAGCTCGCCAACGACGTCGGCTGGTACGTGCCGACGACGGTCTTCGACGACCAGGGAGCCGACGTCACGATGACGACGGCCGGGTACCGCCCTGTCGTCGAACTGCGGCTGCCGGCGCAGTATCGGCCCGACGGTCCCGCCGCCGCGACCGCCGAGCTCGCCGCGGCGGTCAAGACCCACACCGAACTCGTCGAGCCCTGCGACTGAGGGATCGCGCGAGAAGGCGACCTGCCGACCTCAGCGCAGGCCGGTGTCGCGTGCGAGCGCGAGCTGGAGCAGCCGGTCGACCAGCGCCGGATAGTCGACGCCGGACGCCGCCCACATCTGCGGATACATCGAGAGCGGCGTGAAGCCGGGCATCGTGTTGATCTCGTTGACCACGATGCCGCCGTCGGGCAGCACGAAGAAGTCGACCCGTGCCAGGCCCTCGCAACCGACCGCCTCGAACGCGGAGACCGAGAGCTCCCGCAATCGGGCGGTGAGCTCGTCGGAAAGGTGCGCGGGGATGTCCAGCTCGGTGGCCTCCTCGGGCAGGTACTTGGCCCGGAAGTCGTAGAAGTCGTGATCGCCGGTGATCCGGATCTCCGCCGGGACGCTGGTCTCCGGCGTGCCGTCGAGGGCCTGCAGGACGCCGCACTCGATCTCGCGCGCGCCCTCGGCCGAGACCTCGACCAACACCTTCGGGTCGTACCGCAACGCCTCCTCGATGGCGCCGGCGAGCTCTCCGGCGCTGCGCACCTTCGAGATGCCGATGCTCGAGCCACCACGAGCGGGCTTGACGAAGACCGGGTAGCCCAGCGTGTCGACACGCTCGGTCGCCGCGCGGGCGCTCTCGCGCCACTGTCGCGCCGTCACCACGACACTCGGCATCACCGGAAGCCCAGCGGCCGCGAGCACGATCTTCATGTAGGCCTTGTCCATGCTGACGGCCGAGGCCAGCACCCCCGCGCCGACGTACCGCACGTCGGTCATCTCCAGCAGGCCCTGCAGCGTGCCGTCCTCGCCCCAGGGGCCGTGCAGTACGGGGAACACCACGTCGACCTCGCCCAGCGCCCGCGGGGGCCGCCCTGCCTCCGAGACCACCAGCTCGGTGCCCGACTCGGCCCGCGCGAGCGCGACCGGCGTGGCGTCCGCGTCGACACTCGGCAGGGTCTCGGCGCTGGTGAGCCGGAGACGCTCGACGTCGCCGGACTCCAGCACCCATCGACCGTCGGCCGCGATGCCGAGCGGAACGACGTCGTAGCGGTCCCGGTCGATCGCGGCGAGGACGCTGCCCGCCGTCACGCACGAGATCGCGTGCTCGCTGGACCGGCCGCCGAACACGACGGCCACGCGCGGCTTGCGCGCCACGGCGTCGGCACCCGCGGGGTCGCCTGGGGAGCCGCCGGAGGTGGTGCCTGGGGAGCCGGTCACGGGCAGAACCCTATCCTCGTGAGGTGGCCGATCTGACACCTGCAACCGTGGCCGTGACGGCGGGGCGCCCCGCGCACGAGCCCGACCAGCCGCTCAACGTGCCGATCACGATGGCCTCGACCTACGTCGCAGGTGGCGACGTCGAGTACGGGCGGTACGGCAATCCCACCTGGACGGCGTTCGAGGACGCCCTCGGCCAGCTCGAGGGCGGGCGATGCCTGGCCTTCGCGTCCGGCATGGCGGCCGCGAGCGCGCTGCTCGACCTGGTGGGTCAGGGAGCGAACGTCGTGATGCCACGCCACGGCTACAACGGCTCGGTGATGGCACTGGCCGACCTCGAGGCGCGCGGCCGGCTAAGCGGCACCCTGGTCGACGTCACCGACACCGCGGCGCTGCACGCGGCCTGCGCCGATGCCGCTCTCGTGTGGATCGAGTCGCCGACCAATCCCGCCCTGGAGCTGGTCGACATCGCCGGCGTGGTCGAGGTCGCTCACGCCGCGGGCGCCTACGTCGTGGTCGACAACACCTTCGCGACGCCGTTGCTGCAGCAGCCGCTCTCCCTCGGCGCAGACCTCGTGCTCCACTCGGCCACCAAGTACCTCTCGGGCCATAGCGACGTGCTGATGGGCGCCGTCGTCACCGCCGACGACGAGCTGTACGAGGTCGTGAAGAATCGTCGCTCTCTGACCGGCGCATCCCCCGGCGCCTTCGAGACCTGGCTCGCGCTCCGCGGTCTGCGCACGTTGCACCTCCGGGTCGAACGCGCCCAGGCGAATGCGCAGGTGCTCGTCGAGCGTCTCCGCGATCATGCGGCGATCGAGGAGGTGCGCTACCCAGGCTTCGGGGGCATCATCGGCGCCGTCGTGGCCGCAGGCCCGGACGCCGCGGACCTGCTGGTGCGCACGACGTCGCTGTGGGTGCACGCGACGTCGCTCGGCGGGGTGGAGTCGACCTTCGAACGACGCCGTCGGTGGAAGGCCGAGCCGGTCACCATCCCCGAGGGCCTGGTGCGACTCTCCGTCGGCATCGAGGACGTGGAGGATCTCTGGCGCGACCTCGCCGGGGCACTCGACCGACTGCCGACCACACGCTGAGTCGACCCGTCTCTACCTCGAGACGGGTCGACGTGCTGGCCGGGGTTGACCCGTCTTCAGGTAAAGACGGGTCAACGTGAGTTCGAGCGCTACTCGGTCTCGGCCTTGGTCTCGCGGGAGAGCATCGCGTCCATCATCTCCTGGGCCGTCATCCGGCCGGCGACGACTTCGTCGACGCACACCGCGACCGGGACGTCGACCCCGGACTGCTCGGCCAGTGCACGCAGCGACGAGCAGGACTTGGCTCCCTCGGCCACCTGACGGGTGGAGGCGTAGATCTCCTCGGTGGTCTGTCCACGTCCCAGGCGCTCGCCGAAGGTGCGGTTGCGCGAGAGCGGCGAGGAGCATGTCGCGACCAGGTCGCCCAAGCCCGCGAGGCCCATCAGCGTGAGTGGGTTCGCGCCGAGCTTCATCGCCAGTCGAGCCGTCTCGGCCAGCCCTCGGGTGATCACCGACGCGGTGGTGTTGTCACCGAATCCCAGCCCGACGGCCATGCCGACGGAGAGGGCGACCACGTTCTTGTAGGCGCCTCCGAGCTCGCAGCCCAGTACGTCGTTGCTGGTGTAGGGGCGGAAGGCCGGCGAGTGACACCGCAGCTGCAGTCGACGCGCGACGTCCTCGTCGGCGCAGGCGACGACCGAGGCGGCGGGCTCGCGACGCGCGATCTCCTTCGCGAGGTTCGGTCCGCTCACCACCGCGATCCGCTCCGGGCCCGCCCCGGTCACCTGATGGATCACCTCGCTCATCCGGTTCAGCGTGCCGAGCTCGACACCCTTCATCAGCGAGACCATCACCGCGTCTGAGGGGATCGACGGCGCCCAATCCTCAAGGTTGGCGCGCAACGTCTGCGAGGGCGTCGCCAGCACCACGACGTCGGCGCCCTCCAGCGCCTGCTCGACGTCGTGCGTCGCGCCGACCGCGGGTGGGAGCTGGATCCCGTGGAGATAGTCGGAGTTCTCTCTCTCGGCGTTGATCCGGGCCGCGACCTCCTCACGCCGTGCCCAGATGGTGACGTCGTTGCCGGCGTCGGCCAGCACGATGGAGAACGCCGTCCCCCAGGATCCGGCTCCGAGGACGGCGACCTTGCCGTGTGTCGGCGTGCTCATGACGGGGTCCTTCCAGCCTTGTCCGCGGACCGACGAACAGAGGGACATGAAGACAACGACGGGATCGTCATGACTGGCCTCCCCTGCGCTCGCTGCCCTCGGTGCCGCCCGGATCGCCCAGGCCGTCCGGCTCGGCCGACGATCGAGGTGCACCGGGGCGATACGGGTCTCCGGAGATGCGCATGTCGTATCTCGTCGCGGGTGCCTCCGCGCCTCGGATGTCTTCGACGAGGCCGGTGATCGCGGCCATGATGCGTTCGGTGGCCTCGTTGACGACCTCCATCGACCGCGGCTGGTCGACCAGATCGGAGAGATCGACCGGGTCGCCCACCTTCATCGCGATCGAGGTGCGGGGCATGAGGTGCGGCCGTTTGCTGTAGGCCGGCAGCAGCTCTTGGGCTCCCCATTGCCCCACCGGGTAGACCGGGCACCCGGTCTCGAGAGCGATGCGCGCAGCGCCGGACTTGCCCACCATCGGCCACCCGTCCGGGTCACGGGTGATCGTGCCCTCCGGGTAGACCACGACGCAGTTCCCGTCGCGGACCGCCTGGACGGCGGCGACATAGGCACCCGCCGCGTTCGACGTCGCGCGCTCGACCGGGATCTGCCCGGCCGCCCGGAGGAAGTAGCCGAGCACCTTGTTGGAGAACAGTCCGGCCTTGGCCAGGTAACGCGGCAGTCGGCCGTGGTCGTAGAGCAGGTGAGCAGCCGTCAGCGGGTCGACGTGCGAGAGGTGGTTCATCGCGACGACGAAGCCGCCGACGGCCGGGAGCTTCTCGCCGTCCACCCACCGCTGCTTCGTGGTCGCGAGGAGCAGCGGCTTGATGATCGCCGGCCCCACGTACCAGGCCCATCCGCGGGGCTCCTGCAACTTGCGCACCTTCACAGCGGGCAGGCTACTCGGAACCGTCGACGGCATCGCCGGGGCGCCGTGCTTGGATCGAGCACGTGTCGCTCGACCCTCCCCGCTCCGTCATCGTCGTGCCGGCCAAGCCTGCGACCGTGGCGAAGACCCGCCTGGCTGACGTGCCGATCCCGGTGCGCATCGAGCTTGCGGTCGCCTTCGCAACGGACACGGTCTCGGCCTGCCTGGCCGCTGAGCTCGTCGACGGCGTCGTCGTGATCACCGAGGAGCAGCGCCTGCGACACCTGCACGACGACGCGCGCTGCATCGTCGCACCCGACGGGCCTGTGGCGGGGCTGAACCCTGCCTTGCGACACGGCGCCGACATCGCCGGCGAGCGCTGGCCGGGCCGACGCGTCGTCGCTCTGCTCGCCGACCTTCCGTCCCTCCGAGCTGCCGATCTCGACGCCGTACTGGCTCGCGGTCTCGACGGCTCGTGGTTCGTGCCCGACGCAGACGGAGTCGGCACGACGGCGCTGAGCGCCGCCTTCGGATCGTTCGATCCGCACTTCGGCGTGGAGTCCGCGCGGGCCCATGCATCCTCAGGGGCGCAGCGACTGAGCGACGCGCCCCCACGACTGAGACACGACGTCGACGATCTGGACGCGTTGCACGGCGCCATGGCCTTCGGCGTCGGCGCCGCCACGGCCGCGGTACTTCATCTCATGGAGGGCGAGATCGGGAGCCACGGATCCACCTGAGGTGATGCACCTGATCCCAGCCTCCGACCGTCACCCGCCATCGGCCCGACTCCGGGGAGGCGCCAGGCCCCCCTCCCCGGTCACGGAGAGGCGGCCCTGTCGTCGTTCACATGAGGACGTTCAGGCCTTCTTCGCTGCAGTCTTCTTGGCGGGTGCCTTCTTGGCGGCCGGGGCAGCCTTCTTCGCCGGTGCCTTCTTGGCCGGTGCCTTCTTGGCAGCCGGGGCAGCCTTCTTCGCCGGCGCCTTCTTGGCAGCCGGAGCGGCCTTCTTCGCCGGCGCCTTCTTCGCCGCGGGTGCGGCCTTCTTCGCGGGTGCAGCCTTCTTGGCAGCCGGGGCAGCCTTCTTCGCGGGTGCAGCCTTCTTGGCCGGGGCGGCCTTCTTCGCGGGTGCGGCCTTCTTGGCGACGGCCGCGGCCTTCTTCGCCGGCGCGGCTGCCTTCTTGGCGGCCGGGGCGGCGGCAGCAGCCGTGATCTTCGGCAGCTTCTTCGCGCCGGAGACGACGTTCTTCAGGTCCGCGCCGGCGGTGAACTTCGGAACACTCGTCTTCTTGGCCTTGATACGTGCGCCGGTCTGCGGGTTGCGGACCCAGCGGGCCTCACGGACGCGCTTCTCGAAGGAGCCGAAGCCGGTGATGGCGACCTTCTCGCCCTTGGCGACCTCGCGGGTGATGGTGTCGAGCACGGACTCGAGTGCGTGAGCGGCGGCCTTGCGGTTCCCCTCGAACCGCCCTGCCAGCGCATCGATGAGCTGAGACTTGTTCACTAGCTTCCCTTTCCCAATGAACGTTGGGTTCTTGCCGAGCCCACGCTCGACTTCAGAAAGCACGCTAGGTACTCGGCAAGCAGGTCACAATCGGCACGCCGACAATTGCGCGATCTTTTTTGTCGTCGCAATCGGCCGAAATCGCCCGCCGCTGAGCCGGATTCGACTCAACGGCGAGCGTGGCAATGCGATCTCAGTCGGCGATGAACTGAAGCAACGCGTTGTTGAACTCCTCGCGGTGACTCACGTTGAGTCCGTGCGGAGCCGATTCCACGACCACGAGTCGAGAGGACGCAATCGCCTCAGCTGAGCGCTTTCCGGACACTTCGAAAGGCACCGTGGCATCGGAATCGCCGTGGATCACCAGCGTGGGAACGCTGATGGCGGCGACGTCCGCGCGGAAGTCGGTCGTAGCAAAGGCGCGAACGCATCCTGTCAGTGCCTCGTCTCGCGCGGGCCTCTGGAGCGCGAGCGCCTCGGCCCGCTCGTCGGCCGAGACCGCGAGTTCGCCGTCGACGGAGAAGAACTCGGTGGTGAAGTCGTCGAGGAAGCTCTCGCGGTCCTCGTTCAGTCCGTCGAGGAACTCCTGGACGTCGTCCTGGGTCAGACCACCCTCCGGGTTGTCGTCAGACTTCAGCAAGAACGGGGGAACGGCGGCGGCGAGCACGGCGGAGCGGACACGCGTTGCACCATGCGCATGCAGGTAGCGCACGACTTCGCCGCCTCCCATCGAGAATCCGACGAGCGTGACGTCGTCGAGTTCGAGACCGTCGATGATCCCGGCGAGGTCGTCGCTGAAGGTGTCGTAGTCATAGCCGTCGGCGGGCTTGTCGGACTCGCCGAATCCTCTGCGGTCGTAGGCGATCACGCGATAGCCGGCGTCGACCAGAGCGCTCGTCTGTCCCGACCACGATCTCCCGTTGAGCGGCCACCCGTGGATCAGCACGACGGGACGCCCCTGACCCTCGTCGGTGTAGTGGAGCGTGACGCCGTTCGTCTCGATCTCAGGCATGAGCGGTCCCTTCGTTGGGTGAGCGGTATCTCGACCCTGCCCGCTCTGGGCTGCTCCATCACGCACGAAGGGGTGGGATCCGGTCGGATCCCACCCCTTCGTCACCTGCGTTGCGCGTGTGGCCTTGCCTCAGGCGGTGATGGTCTGCGGCTTCCAGGACGGTCGCGTCGCCTCGTAGGTGCTGATGTCGGTCTCGTGCCCCAAGGTGATGCCGATGTCGTCGAGTCCCTCCAACAGTCGCCACCGGGTGTAGTCGTCGATGTCGAAGGAGTCCTCGATCGCGCCCTCCCCGTCACCGGCACGCACGGTGCGCGACTCCAGGTCGACCGTGATCGAGGCGCCCGGGTTGTCGTCCAGGTAGTCCCACAGACGCTGGACGACCTTCTCGTCGACCTGGGCCGCGAGGAGCCCGGCCTTGCCGGAGTTGCCCCGGAAGATGTCGGCGAACCGCGCGGAGATCACGACCTTGAAGCCGTAGTTCTGCAGCGCCCACACGGCATGCTCACGCGAGCTGCCGGTGCCGAAGTCGGGCCCTGCGACCAGCACCGAGCCAGCGGCGTAGGCCGGGTTGTTGAGCACGAACGCCTCGTCGTTGCGCCAGGCCGCGAAGAGACCGTCCTCGAACCCGTCGCGCGTGACGCGCTTGAGGTACACCGCCGGGATGATCTGGTCGGTGTCGACGTTGCTGCGTCGCAGCGGGACGCCGACACCGGTGTGGGTGGTGAACTTGTCCATGTCTCCTCCTGCTCAGACGGCCGCGGGGGCCAGGTCGGCGGGCGACGAGAGGGTGCCTCGGATGGCGGTGGCCGCGGCGACCGGGATCGACACCAGGTGCGTGCGACCGCCCTTGCCCTGTCGGCCCTCGAAGTTGCGGTTCGACGTCGAGGCGCTGCGCTCGCCCGGCTCGAGGGTGTCGGGGTTCATGCCCAGACACATCGAGCAGCCGGCGCCGCGCCATTCCGCGCCCGCTTCCTTGAAGATGACGTCGAGCCCCTCGTCCTGGGCCTGCATCCGCACCCGGACCGAGCCGGGGACGACGAGCAGACGCGTGTTCGGGTCGACCTTGTGACCCTTGATGATGTCCGCGGCGAGACGCAGGTCCTCGATACGGCCGTTGGTGCAGGAACCGACGAACACGGTGTCGACCTTGATCTCGCGCATCGGCGTGCCAGGGGTCAGGCCCATGTACTCGCAGGCCTTCTCAGCGGCGATGCGGTCCTGCTCGTCATCGAAGTCGGCGGGCTGGGGAACGGTCGCGCCCAGAGGAACGCCCTGACCGGGGTTGGTGCCCCAGGTGACGAACGGCGTCATCTCCGAGGCGTCGAGCACGATCTCCTTGTCGAAGACGGCGTCCTCGTCGGTGACCAGCGTCTTCCAGTGGGCCACGGCGGCGTCCCAGTCGGCACCGCGCGGCGCCTCGGGCTTGCCCTCGATGTAGTCGAAGGTGGTCTGGTCGGGAGCGATCATCCCGGCCTTGGCACCCCACTCGATGCTCATGTTGCACACCGTCATGCGGCCCTCCATCGAGAGCTCCTCGATGGCCTGACCGCGGTACTCCACGATGTAGCCCTGGCCGCCGCCCGTGCCCGTGTGGGCGATCAGGGTGAGCACGAGGTCCTTGGCGGTGACGCCGGCCGGCAGGCTCCCGTTCACAGTGACGGCCATCGTCTTCGGCTTGGCCTGGGTCAGCGTCTGCGTGGCGAGCACGTGTTCGACCTCGGAGGTTCCGATACCGAAGGCGATCGCGCCGAAGGCGCCGTGCGTGCTGGTGTGGCTGTCGCCGCAGACGATCGTCATGCCCGGCTGGGTCAGGCCCAACTGCGGGCCGACGACGTGCACGATGCCCTGCTCGACGTCACCGAGCGGGTGCAAACGCACGCCGAACTCCGCGGCGTTCTTGCGCAGGGTGTCGACCTGGGTGCGCGAGACGGGGTCCGCGATCGGCTTGTCCCAGTCCAGCGTCGGGACGTTGTGGTCCTCGGTCGCCAGGGTCAGGTCCGGGCGACGTACGGATCGGCCGCTGAGCCGCAGGCCGTCGAAGGCCTGCGGGCTGGTGACCTCGTGGATGAGGTGGAGGTCGATGTAGAGGAGGTCCGGCTCCCCCGCGGTCGAACGGACGACGTGCTCGTCCCACACCTTCTCCGACAGTGTCCTGCCCATCACTGAACTCCTCGTTCTTCGGCCTGTGCTGCGGCGAGGTCTCCGGCCGGATCCGGTCCGAGACCTCTGCATGCCGCCCGGGTCGGGCGTCGTATTGCACCGTACTCTTGCATCCCACGGAATGAGACGGCAGTATTGCTATATGGACAACTCTAGTGGCGTCGGTGTTCTCGACAAGGCAGCCCTCGTGCTGACGGCACTGGAGTCCGGACCGGCAACGCTGGCCGGCCTGGTCGCAGCAACGGGCCTCGCCCGACCGACGGCACACCGGCTCGCCGTCGCCCTCGAGCACCACCGCCTGGTAGCGCGCGACATGCAGGGGCGCTTCGTCCTCGGTCCTCGTCTGGCCGAGCTCTCCGCCGCCGCCGGCGAGGACCGTCTGCTCGCGACGGCTGGTCCGGTCCTCGCCCGTCTGCGCGACATCACGGGCGAGTCCGCCCAGCTGTGGCGCCGGCAGGGTGAGCACCGCGTGTGCGTCGCCGCCGCCGAGCGCCCCTCCGGCCTTCGCGACACCATCCCGGTCGGGTCGCAGCTGACGATGCGCGCCGGCTCGGCCGCCCAGGTGCTGCTGGCCTGGGAGGACCCGGAGCGCCTGCACCGCGGACTGCAGAACGCCGCGTTCTCCGCCGCCGCCCTCTCCGGCATCCGCCGGCGCGGCTGGGCGCAGTCGATCGGCGAGCGCGAGCAGGGCGTCGCGTCGGTCTCGGCTCCGGTCCGGTCGCCGGGCGGCAAGGTGATCGCCGCCGTGTCGGTCTCAGGTCCGCTGGAGCGGCTGAGCCGCCAGCCCGGCAAGATGCACGCGCCCGCCGTCCTGGCCGCAGCCGAGCGACTCAGCGAGTCGTTGCGGCGAGCAAGCGAGTAGGCCCGGCGCATCTCGCTCGCTGCCGACGGTGGTCGCGGTGCGCCAGCGACAGCCCGACGGTGGTTGAGGAGCCCCGCGAGGGACGAGCGGGGCGTCACGAAACCCCCGTCGGCCAACGTCGCCGCTCAACTCACGAGGTCTCGAGACGGTCGCAGAGCGACCTCCTCGACCACCGGTGGCGGTGACGAGCCCGAGCGTCAGCCCGACGTCAGAAGAGCGCCTCCTGCTCCAGCGAGAGCAGGGTCTGCTTGCGTTCGAGGCCGCCGGCATACCCGGTCAAGGTGCCGTTGGCGCCGATCACCCGGTGACATGGGATGACGATCGGGATCGGGTTGGACCCGTTGGCCAGACCCACCGCGCGCGAGGCGGCATTGGACTTTCCGATGCGATGGGCGATCTGTCCGTAGGAGGCCGTCTCTCCGTACCCGATACGGCCCAACTCCTGCCAGACGCGCTGTTGGAACTCCGATCCTGCCGGCGCGAGCGGCAGATCGAACTCGCGGAGTTCACGCGAGAAGTAGGCGTCGAGCTGCCGCACGGCCTCGACCAGCACCGGGTGGGCGTCACCGCGATCGCCACGTACCCGCCCGTCGGCCGCGGCGAACGGCGAGAACTCGATCGCGGTGATCGCGTCGTGCTGCTCGACCACACGCAGGGGGCCGATCGGGGATTCGACGACGGTCCACATCAGGACGTCTCCTTCGACTGTTCGACGAACTCATCAGGGCGATGGACAGGGTTCTCGGGGACGACGAAGCGCGGGATCACCGTGTGCCACAGGTGCATCAGCGCGTACGAACGCCACGGACTCCAGCCCTCGGACACCGCGGGGAGCGATGCCATGTCACGGCCCAGCGCGAGCCAGGCATTGCGCACGCCGACGTCGCCGAGGAGCAGTACGTCAGGATCGGCCAGCGCCCGCATCGCGACGTAGTCGGCGGTCCACGACCCGATGCCGCGCAGTGCCATCAGCGAAGCGTGCACCCCTGCCCGATCGGCGGCGCGGTCGAGGCGGACGGCGCCCGTCGCCAGTGCATGTGCGAGGCCGATCAGAGCGTTGCCGCGGGAACGGGGCATCGGCAGGTCCTCGGCACGCATCTGGGCGATGGCCGCGCTGGAGGGGAAGAGGTGCGTGAGGCCGGCGACGTCGGTGGCGACCGGTACGCCGCGCTCGCGCACGAGCCGTGCCGTGACGGTCCGCGCCCCGGCGACGCTGACCTGCTGGCCGATCACCGTGCGCAGCGCCGTCTCCTCGCCGTCGACCTGCCCGGGGACCCGCAGACCCGGAGTCGCAGCCACGAGCGGTCCGAGCGTGTGGTCCTCACCCAGCGCAGCGTCGACCGCGACCGGGTCGCAGTCCGCGTCCAGCAGTCGACGGACCCGCTCGAGCGCGGCCGAGGTGTCGCGCAGGTCGCTGAGTCGTAGGCGCACCGGCACGAAGGCGATCGACCCCACTGTCGGCGCGTCCGCGAGCTCGACGTGGATCGTGCCGTGGCCGTGTGGGAGCGAGACGGTGCGCGCGTACCAGCCCGAGCCGACGCACTCCACCCCCTCGACGGCGTGCCCCGCGAGGAAGTTCCACAGGGCCTCGCCCGCGAACGGGGTCCGCACCGGAACCCTCAGCCGGACGCCTCCGGCCGTGCTCTCGGACGACGAGCGCGTGGAAGCCCGGGCGCGCAGCATCGACGGTGTCGCGTCGTAGACCTCGCGCACCGTGTCGTTGAACTGCCGCACGCTGGAGAAGCCGGCGGCGAACGCGACGTCGGCGAAGCCGAGGTCGGAGGTCTCGATGAGCACCCGCGCGATCTGCACCCGTCGGGCGCGAGCCAGCGCAGCGGGGCCGGCACCCAGCTCCGAGACGAGCACCCGGTTGAGGTGGCGCGAGGTGTAGCCGAGCCGCTGCGCCAGCCCGTCCACACCCTCGCGATCGACGACGCCGTCGGCGATCAGACGCATCGAGCGGCCCGCGAGATCGGCGGCGACGTCCCATGCCGGGCTCCCGGGAACGGCGTCCGGGAGGCACCGCTTGCACGCACGGAAGCCCGCGGTCTGCGCCGATGCCGCACTGGGGTGGAACGTCATGTTGCGTCGCGCCGGCGTCCGCGCCGGGCAGGACGGACGGCAGTAGATGCCGGTGGACGTGACCCCGACGTAGAACATCCCGTCGAAGCGCCGATCGCGCGAGGAGGCCGCGCGATAGCACGTCTCCGGGTCGAGATCCGTCGTGGTCACAGGACCATCATGACGTTCGCACTCCCCCATCACTGGCGGTGATCGGACATGGCGGCCTCGCCCCGTGCGTTCGATGTCCCGACGCCCGCTTCGCGGGTCTGGGATGATGGACACCGTGAGCGCAGACCACCCCGCACCGCCGCACCGACGCCTCGTGTGGCGCGTGCTCGGCATCAGCCAGGCGATCGTCGCGGTGCTCACCGTGGTGGTCGTGGTGGCGGCCTACAACCACCTCGGCGGGAACATCGCCGTCGGCCAGGCGATCAACCACCAGGTGGACAAGCACGTGCCGGACTCCGATGAGCCGAAGGAGCCGCTGAACATCCTGATCATGGGCTCGGACTCGCGTGACGGCGACGGCAACAACATCGACGGGTTGGCCGGCGGTGGCGAGCGCTCCGACACCACGATCCTTCTGCACGTCTCGGCCAACCGGAACAACGCCTACGGCGTCAGCCTGCCCCGCGATGCGATCATCGACCGGCCGGAGTGCCACCTTCGCGGAGGCATCACGGTGCCCGGCGAGGAGGCCGCGATGTTCAACACCGCGTTCGCCGTCGGCGCCGACGCGGGCGGCCCGCAGGGCGGAGCGCAGTGCACGGTGCAGACCGTCGAGGCACTGACCGGGGTCTACATCGACCACTTCCTGGTGCTCGACTTCAACGGCTTCAAGGCCATGGTCGATGCCATCGACGGGGTCGAGGTCTGCATTCCGAAGGCCGTCGACGACGACACCCACAACATCCACTTCGACGCCGGGACCCAGACGCTCAGCGGGCAGGACGCGCTCAACTACGTGCGCGAGCGCTATGTCTTGTCGGTGACCGGCGACATCGGCCGGATGAAGCGTCAGCAGGCCTTCATCGCCTCCATGGTCAAGAAGGTGATGTCGGCCGGGACGCTCTCGCAGCCGATCCGGGTGTTCAACTTCCTCGACGCCGTGACCTCCTCCATCGAGGTCGACGCCAAGCTCGACGACCCGGGCAAGCTGGCCAAGCTCGCCATGGAGTTCCGCGACACCGGACTCGGCAAGATCAAGTTCATCACGGTGCCGATCGCCGAGTATCCCGAGGACCCGAACAGGTTGATCTGGACCGAGGGCGCCGACGCCCTCTGGCAGCGCATCATCGGCGACCAGCAGCTGGGGCGCGACTTCAGCGAGAACAGCATCGAGGCCGACGACGACGTGGGCACCGTCGACGGCGACGACCCCTCCACGTCCAGCGGTTCCGGCTCCGGCGAGGGCCGCACCGATGAGGAGCGGTCCGACCGGCTCGCGGCCGGGCTCTGCGCCTGACAGCGGACGGAATTCAGGTCCCAGGTCGCTCGACCTGGGCCGCGAGGTGGGCGGGCGCCTGCAGACAGTAGGAATCGGTCAGCAGCTCGCCCACCTCGACCCAGTCGGTCGAGTCCTCGATCACCATGCCGACGACGTTGCTGCCCCACCCGGCCCGGAAGTACGGCGCCCCCAGGTGCTGGAAGGCCATCACCTCCTCGGGCTCGGCGCGGAAGGTGACACGGATCAGTTGGTCCTCTCCCCCGAAGACGTGCGCGACCGTCGCGTCGCCGACGCGCCATCGCACCCCGACCCAGGCCGGCTCCTGCACGCACCGGGGAAAGGCGCCGACGGAGGGGGGGAGGGGGCTTCCNAGCCTGCCACGATCCGCCGACATCCGACCCGATCCGGGAGGCCGGCCGACGCTGTCGCGCAGGCACCGAGAACCACTGAAGGGCCCAGCCTGATGGCTGGGCCCTTCGTCGGTACCCCCGACCGGATTTGAACCGGCGTTACCGCCGTGAGAGGGCGACGTCCTAGGCCGCTAGACGACGGGGGCAGGCACTGCGAGTGGAACTCTAACCATGGTTCGAGATCCGCCCAAAATCGTGGCCCGGGGGCCTCGATCTCGCTGGGATACTAGGACTCGAACCTAGAATAACTGAACCAGAATCAGTCGTGTTGCCAATTACACCATATCCCACTGTCTTACTGGTGTTAGCTCCTCGAGACCGGGCTTTCGCCCGCCGAGGAACCGAGGGGAAACCTTACACGCGGGCGCGGGGGGCCTCCAAAACGCCCGGCTCCGTGCGTCGGTCCATCCCCATCATGCGGGCGAATCCGAGGGTCAACGCCAAGAAGATCGCCGACTTCGACAGCGTGACCGCGACGTCCCATCCGTTGCCGCCGGCGGGCTGCAGCGCTTCGCCGAGATCGCCGAAGAACAGCGCGATGCTGAAGGCCAGGTAGTTGTTGACGATGTGATAGGCGATACCCGCCTCGAGGCCGCCGGTCACGATCGCCACGATGCCCGCGACCACTCCGAAGGCGAACCGGTCGAGGAAGATCGGGCCCGACTGGCTGCCGTGCGCGAGCGCGAAGAGCGTGGCCGGGACGACCACGGCGAGCACACGGGCCAGGACCGCCTGCGGCGCCCCCCCCCCCCGCCCCCCGGGGGGGGGGCCCCCGGGCAAGCACTACCCCGCGGGGGG
>NZ_JAHRHK010000007.1:117318-211535 GCF_021246465.1 Nocardioides sp. R-C-SC26
CCGCGTTCGGCGCCATCGCGCCGAACGCCTGGGTGAGCAGTCCTCGGAACACGTACTCCTCGGCCGCGGCCTGGAACGGCGTGAAGATCACCAGCACCAGCAGGAAGTCGAACGTGGTGCGCGTGAAGTCGTTGACGCCGCCGAACTCGTCGGCCGTCTGCAGCGGGAGGAACGCCGAGACGAAGATCGTCGCGAACAGCGTGAGGACCGACACGCCGACGCAGACGCCGAACCACGCCCACCGCACCCGTCCGCGCACCGACATCAGCCACCGTGGGCTCTGAGCAGCCACGAGCCGGGCGCCGAGCATCACGAACGGGATGGCAGCGCTGATCGCCACGAGCTGGAACAGCAACGAGCGTGGTCGGAAGTCATCGAGGTCGACCAAGGACGCCAGACCGTCCAGGGGATCCTCGCCCACGATCACGAAGTAGACGAGGAACCCCAGGACGACGAGCACCTGGGCGGCCAGGAAGCCGCCGATCGCCACCACCGCGGCGAGCAGCGACCACCACCCGCCGCGTCGAGTGGCGCGGTGGATGCGGTGATAGGCCCAGCCGTGCGTGCCCTCCGGGTCGCTCAGGGCGGCGGACCCCACTTCAGGCGTCGACACCGGCGAGCCTCGCGAGACTGCGCTCGCGGCCCAGCAGCTCCATCGACTCGAAGAGCGGCGGCGAGACGCGGCGTCCGCTGATCGCCACGCGCACCGGGCCGAAGGCAACCCGTGGCTTCAGGCCCCGCTCGGTGACCAGTGCGTGCTGCAAGGCGTCCTGGATCGCGGCCGTCGACCACTCGTCGAGACCGGCGAGCGCGTCGTGCGAGGCGCGGACGACGTCGCGGCCGGTCTCGTCGAGCAGCTTGGCGACGTCGGCCTCGTCCCGCGTGAAGTCGGCCTCGTCGACGAACAGGAAGTCGAGCATCGCGGGCGCCTCGCCGAGCTTGTTGATCCGTTCGGCGATCAACGGCATGGCGAGTTCCAGCAGCTGAGCGTCCGCGTCGGCGATCGGGTCGCTCACGACTCCGGCTCGCTGGAGGAAGGGCAGCACCCGGCGGGTGATCTCCTCGACCGAGAGGAGCCTCATGTGCGAGGCGTTGATGGCATCGCACTTCTTCAGGTCGAAGCGCGCCGGATTCTGATTCACGTCGGCGATGTCGAAGGCCTCGACCATCTCCTCCATGCTGAAGATGTCGCGGTCGGCAGCGATGGCCCAGCCGAGGAGTGCCAGGTAGTTCAGCAGCCCCTCGGGCAGGTAGCCCTGGTCGCGATAGCCCAGCGCGTCGGCTTCGGGGTCGCGCTTGGACAGCTTCTTGTTGCCCTCGCCCATCACGTACGGCAGGTGGCCGTACGCGGGCGTCGTCTCGGCGACACCGATCTCGCGGAGGGCGTCGAAGAGGGCGATCTGACGCGGCGTCGAGGAGAGCAGGTCCTCACCCCGCAGGACGTGGGTGATGCGCATCGTCGCGTCGTCCACCGGCGCCGTGAGGGTGTAGAGCGGGTCACCGTTGGCGCGGCAGAGCGCGAAGTCGGGCACGAACCGGGTCTCGAAGGTGACGTCGCCGCGCACGAGATCGTTCCAGGTGATGGAGCCCTCGGGCATCTTGAACCGGACGACGCTCGTGCGTCCCTCTGCCTCGAAGGCCGCGCGCTGCACGTCGTCGAGCGTGCGACAGAAGCCGTCGTAGCCCATCACCTTCGAGCCGGAGGCCTTGCGGCGCGCGTCGACCTCCTCGTTGGTGCAGAAGCACGGATACGTCGACGACGTCGCGGCGAGCTTGGCCAGGACGTCGCGATACAGCTCGCCCCTCTCCGACTGGCGGTAGGGACCGTAGGGTCCGCCGACCTCGACGCCCTCGTCCCAGTCCAGGCCGAGCCAGCGGAAGAGCTCGAGGATGCCGCGATAGGACTCCTCGGTGTTGCGGGCGGCGTCGGTGTCCTCGATGCGGAAGACGAACGTGCCACCGTGACGCCGCGCGAACGCCCAGTTGAACAGCGCCGTCCGCACCAGGCCGACGTGCGGGCTACCGGTCGGGCTGGGCGCCATCCGCACGCGGATGTCAGAGCCGGCGTGACCGGGGGCGGTAGGCGTGCTCATCGAGTCGCGATCCTGTTCGTGAGGGAACCGATGCCGGCGACGAAGACCTCGATCTCGTCACCGACCTGCATGGGACCGACACCCTCGGGGGTGCCGGTGAGGATGACGTCGCCGGGCAGCAGCGTCATCACGCTGGAGACGTGCGCCACCAGCGTCGGGATGTCGAAGATCATGTCGGCCGTGCTGCCGTCCTGGACGACGTCGCCGTTGAGGAAGGTCTGCACCCGCACGCCGTCGATGAAGTTCTGGGGATCCAGATCGGTCTCGATCCACGGCCCGAGCGGGCAGAAGGAGTCGAAGCCCTTGGCCCGAGTGAACTGGACGTCGCCGCGCTGCAGGTCGCGCGCGGTGACGTCGTTGGCCACGGTGTAGCCGAAGATGACGTCGGTCGCCTGCTCCGGCGGCACGTCGCGACAGATCCGGCCGATGACGACGGCGAGCTCGCCCTCGTAGTGCAGATCCTGGGTCTGGCGCGGGTAGAAGACCGGATCGTTCGGGCCGACCACGCTGGTGTTCGGCTTGAGGAACATCAGCGGCTCGGGCGGGACGTCCTGTCCGAGCTCGGCGGCGTGCGCGGCGTAGTTGCGCCCGATGCCGACGACCTTGCTGCGCGGCAGCACCGGTGCGAGGAGCCGCACGTCGGGGAGCCGGTACTCGGTGTCGAGCACCTTCATGCCCACGTACAACGGATCACCGGCGAGTGCCACGATCACGGCATCCTCGCTCAGTTGACCGTGCTCGTCCAGATCGCCGGTGACCACGCCGAACTGGGGCTCTTCACCGGTGGTGAATCTCGCGATGCGCACTGCTCGACCCTATCGAGAACTGCCTACGCTGGGCCCATGGCGTCCTTCGACGACAAGCCGGTGGTGTTCTTCGCCGATGCCGATTCCTGGGATGCGTTCCTGGCTGCATCTCCCCCGTCCAACGGCGTCCGACTGCGGCAGCGCAAGAAGTCGTCTGCGGCCCCGGGGCTGACCTACGAGGAGGCGCTCCTGGTGGCGCTGTGCCACGGGTGGATCGACGGGATGATGCGATCCGAGGACGCCGACTACGTGCAGCAGTCCTTCACTCCGCGACGTCGCCGCAGCCCGTGGTCGGCGACGAACAAGGCGCGGGTCGCGACACTGATCGAGACAGGCCGGATGCGGCCGGCCGGCCAGGCCGAGATCGATCGAGCGAAGGCGGATGGCCGGTGGGATGCCGACTGAGGAGCCGGTGTCGGCTCAGCCGGCAACCGCCGGTTCGACCGCGGCAGCCCGCTCGGCGCGCTCTCGCGACCAGGCTCGGCGCGCGATCTGCGCGACGAGGCTCAGCCAGAGGAGGATGAGTGCGGCGTCGAGCCAGCCCGGCAGGTCGGTGATCGAGCCGATGACGGCGACCGCGTTCACCAGGATCACCAGGCCTCCGACCATCGCACCCATGGGGGCGTGCGGGAGCCGTCCGGCGAGTCGAGCGGCGATCGGAGCGACGATCACGCCGCCGACCATCAGGCCGATCACGGGCATCCACGGGATGTCCTGGTGCGCTGCGCCGGTCACGAATCCGGTGGAGACAGAGACGGCGACGGCGAACTCGGCGGCGTTGGTCGTGCCGACGACGTAGCGAGGCTCGTGCTTGGTGACCGTCATCAGGCTCGGCGTCACGACGGGACCCCAGCCGCCGCCGCCGGTCGCGTCCACGAAGCCGCCGAGGAGGCCGATCGGCGAGAGCCACCGGGCGGTGTGACCGTTCTTCGGCGTCGGGATGATCCGCACACCGAAGCCGAAGCGCGCCAGGATCACCACGCCGAAGAAGATCAGCAGGCCGGCCATCGAGCCCTTGGCCGCCTCCAGGCTGATGGAGGTGAGGACCACCGCGCCCAGGAAGCCGCCGACCATGCCGGGGAGCGCGACGCGCACCAGGATCTTGGGGTCGACGTTGCCGGCGCGCCAGTGCGACAGGCCTGAGATCAGCGTCGTCGGCAGCTTCGCGGCATGCGTCGCGGCACTCGCGGTGGCCGGCGCGACGCCGAGCGCGAGCAGGACAGTCGCCGAGGTGACGCCGAAGCCCATGCCCAGCGTGCCGTCGACGAACTGCGCGAGCCCGCCGGCGAGGGCGAAGGCGGCGACGAGCCACATGGTGAGTACCTCCAGTGAGACAGCAACTCCGATAAAGTCTACCTATCACCTACTATAACCTGAAATTATCACCTAGCGCGTCCTACTCGAGCCGCCGGCATGGCGCGCAGGCGGCGACTCCTACGCTGAGCAGGTGCATGGCGAGGTGGAACGTGACGTGTGGACGCGGCGCGCCGCCCTGCACGTCGCGCGGCTCGAGCCGTATGTGGCTCCGCACCTTCGACGTCGCGACGAGGGCATCAAGCACCCGGTGCACGACTTCCTCTTCACCTACTACTCGTTCCGGCCGGCACAGCTGCTGCGGTGGCACCCCGGTTTCGGCGTCCGGTTGATCGACGCTCCGGAGTACGACGACTCGCGCGGGTATCAGGGCGGAACCGTCGCCGCTGCCTACGTCGCGCAGCAGCGCCCGCTGATCGAGTCGCTCCATCGGGTGCTCACGGCGACCGCCGGTCGCACCGCCAACTTCGGCTGCTTCGGCCTCCACGAGTGGGCGATGGTGCACCGCGCCGACGAGACCCGGCACCCGGTCCCGCTTCGGCTCGGCGCCGCCGGCACCGACGCGGTGGTCGAGCAGCACCGGATCGCCTGCTCGCACTTCGACGCCTACCGGTTCTTCACGCCGTCCGCGCGCCCGTTCAACACGCTCAATCCGGGCCGCGACGACCGCGCCGAGTTCGAGCAGCCCGCCTGCCTCCACGCGGGCATGGACCTCTACAAGATGGCGTTCCGGCTCTCACCGCTCATCGACTCCGACCTGGTCGCCGACTGCTTCGAGCTCGCCTGGGACATCCGCATCCTCGACATGCGCGCAGCGCCCTACGACATGACGGGATGGACGCTGGATCCGACCGGCGAACCATGGACGCCGGTGCCGATCGAGACCGCCGACGGCAAGGCCGAGTACGTCGAGGCGCAGCGAGGGTTCGCGGCGCGCGGGGAGCCGCTCCGCCGGCGCCTCATCCGGTCCTGCGAGGCGCTACTCGACCTGCCCGTCGCGGCATCGTGAGGGCGACGAGACCGCACCGCCCCTGGTTCCTCGTTCGACTCACGGGGTTTCGAGACACTCGCTGCGCTCGCTCCTCGACCACCGGCGACGACGGCGCTCGCTGCTCGCCCCCCGGTGGCGCCGAGCCGGCGGCCGACCGGGTGCGCGGCCGCCCGCCGGGGCGGGTGAGCAGGGTCAGTTCGCCGAGACCGGCGCCAGCTGTCCCTGCAGGTTCGGGTCGTCGTTGGTCTCCAGGTACTCCTGCACGCGCGGGTCGAAGAAGATCTCCTTCAGCTTCTCCATCTGCGGGTCGTCGACGTAGTCGGTGCCGATGACGAGCTGGCCGGCGAACTCGAGGGGCGCCGGTGCCGAGTAGATGCGGTACTCCTCGGGCGTCCCGGCGTCCACGAACGACATGTTGTAGTCGATGACGGCGTCCACCGACTCGACCGTGCGGGGACCGGCTCCGTACTCCATGTACTCGAACGTGTAGCCGCCGATGTTGTCGGCGATGTCGTTCTCCGTGGCGGCCCACGGGTCGACGCCGTCCTTGAAGGTCAGCTTCCCGGCACGCTCGAGGATCCACAGTGCCTGGGCGGTGTTGGCCGGGTCGTTGAGGAGCGCGATCGTCGCACCCTTCGGCAGCGCGTCGATGGAGTCGTACTTCGTGGAGTACATCGAGTACGACCACTGGAAGACCGGCCCGAGCGCCGTCAGCTTCATGCCGGTGGAGTCGATCACCTGCTCGAGCCAGTGCTTGTGCTGGTAGATGTTCGCGATGTACTCGCCGTCAGCGGTGGCCTGGTCGAGCTGGTTGCCGTCCTCGATGCCGACGGGCTCGATCTCGACGCCGTGCTCGGGCGCGATCTCGGTGTCGAGGAACTCCAAGAACGCCTGCTCGCTGGCCGAGCTCGCCTGGAAGGCGATCTCGAACGTGTCGGAGAAGTGACTTCCCTCCACCGCCTTCTCCGAGCCGCCCCCGGCACTCACGCACCAGACGACGACGCCCGCGAGCACCAGCGCGAGGCCGATCACGAGGGGCACCCACCACGAGCGGCCCGAGCCGCCGAGAGCGATGTCCGCGTGCCGATCGTCGGATCCTGCCGAGCTGGGGGGCTGCTGGGTGGTGGTCATGAGGGTTCCTTCCGGTTGGTCCCGAGACGAGGGGGTGGCGCGATGCGCGCCGGGCGGGCGGACGTGGGAGACCCGCGTGCGTCAGTGCGTGACGGCGCGGACGGCGCGATCGCCGGTGAACTGGATGGCCTGGACGAGGACGACCAGCAGCACGATGCAGGCGATCATGATGTTGTCGTCGAAGCGTCGGTAGCCGTAGTTGACGGCCAGGTAGCCGACGCCGCCCGAGCCGATCGCCCCGGCGATCGCGGAGTACTCGATCATCGCGATCACGTTGAGCGTCAGCCCGGCGAGCAGGCCCGGCAGGGCCTCGCGCAACTGGATGCCGACGACGATCTGGCGCGTGCTCGCTCCTCCGGCCAACCCGACGTCGAGCAGCTCGCGAGGTACCTCGCGGACGGCGTTCTCGGTCAGCCGGGCGAAGAAGGCCACGCCGGCGATGGACATCGGGATGATGGCGGCCTTGAAGCCGATCGTGGTGCCGAACACCAGCTTGGTCACCGGGATCACGGCGGCCATCAACACCAAGAACGGGAGCGAGCGCCCCAGGTTGGCCACCCAGCTCACCGAGACGTGCACGAGACGGTGCGGCGTCAGCCCCAGGGGCGAGGTGTTGTGGATCAGCAGGCCGAGCGGGCCGCCCAACGCGACGACGATCGCCATCACGACGCCGACCATGCGAGCGGTCTCACCGACGACGGGCAGCATCAGATCCGGGACGTCGGGCCACGGCGTGGCCAGGAGCGCCGTCACGCCGCCGGCTCCGCACGACGCCCGGGCACACCGACGAACCCGACGACTGGCGCCGGGGCAGGCGCGGCGCGCAGGCCGAGGTTGGTGAAGACCTCCGCGACCCGGATGTCGTCGAGATGGGGCGGCAACGCGATCGCGAGCCTGCCGACCGTGGTCGACGACGCGTCCTCGACCGAGGCTGCGAGCAGCGCGATGTCGACGCCGAGCGCCGACGACGCCAGCGAGAGCCACAGCGGCGAGACGTGCGGGCTGTCGTAGCGCACCGTCCACACCCGGAGGCCGTCGACGGTCCCCGCGGAGGGCAGCGGCAGGAGGGCGCGCGAGAGCGCGGAGTCCGACCGCAGCACGACGTCGGCGACCGCACCCTGCTCGACGATGCGGCCCTGGTCCAGGTGCGCGACGTGGTCGGCGATGCTCCGCACGACGTCCATCTCGTGCGTGATCACCACGATGGTGACGCCGAGGTCGTCTCGCAACTCGGTGAGGAGACCCAGGATGGCGCGGGTGGCATCGGGGTCCAGGCCCGAGGTCGCCTCGTCCGAGAGCAGGACGGCGGGCTGCAGCGCGAGACTGCGGGCGATGCCGATCCGCTGCCGCTGACCACCTGAGAGCTGGGCGGGGTAGTGGTTCGCCCGATGCAGCATGTCGACGCGGTCGAGCAGCTCACCCACCCGCGCACGGATCTCTGCGTCGCCGACCCCGGCATTCCGCATCGGCAGGGCGATGTTCTGGGCCGCGGTCAGCCGTCGCAGCAGGTTCGCGGACTGGAAGACGGTGCCGATCTGCCGTCGAGCCCGCTGGAGCTCGCGACCCGAGAGCCCGGCCAGATCGCGGCCGCCGACCCGGATGCTGCCGCTCGTGGGCCGCTCGAGCAGGTTGATGCAGCGGGCCAGCGTGCTCTTGCCGGCTCCGCTGGGCCCCACGACGGCGGCGATGCGCGCGTCGTCGACGCGCAGGTCGATCCCCTCGAGCACGGTGGCGGCGCCGTACGCCTTGGTCAGGCCGGCGATCTCGATCATCGGATGTCGTCTCTCCTCGTCGATGTAACTCGACTGACTTTATTGACTATCGCCGATCGCCCGTGCGGCCTGCGCCACATTCGGCGATCGGACTTGCCGATCACCCCCTTCGGCGTAGATCTTGGATGTAGGTAAGCCTTACCTATCTTTTGGAGGAATCTCGGTGAACCCCACTCCCCCGCTCGACCACCTGTTCCACTCCTCGCAGTCCGGCCGATACGCGCAGGCGATGCATCTGGGGGTCAGCGAGCTGAGCGCGGCCCTCGCCCGGACGGTCGGGCGCCCGGCGACCGGACGTGCCCCGGAGCAGGCATCGAAGCCGATCGCCGACGTCGATCTGGACAACCCGCTGGGCGACATCCCCGCCGCGCTCGCCGAGATGCGCGCCCTCTACCTCGACGACGCCGTCTGGTTCCACGAACCGGCCTACGCAGCCCACCTCAACTGCCCGGTGGTGATCCCTGCACTCCTCGCCGAGCTCTTCGTGAGCGGCGTGAACTCGAGCCTGGACACCTTCGACCAGAGCGTCGGCGGCACCTACATCGAGCGCCACCTGATCGAGTGGACGGCGGGACGCATCGGCTTCGGGACAGGCGCGGACGGCGTCTTCACCAGCGGCGGCACGCAGTCCAACCTGCAGGCGCTCCTCCTGGCCCGAGATCACACCCACCTCGCATGGCCGGGCACGCCGTCGGCCGCGCTGCGGATCTTCGCCTCCACCGACGCGCACTTCAGCGTGCAGAAGTCCGCGCGCCTCCTCGGGCTCGGCGAGGAGGCGGTCGTCGCCGTCCCGGTCGACGAGCACCGACGGCTGGACGCCGTCGCGCTGGCCCGTGCCCTGGCCACCTCGGCCGAGCGTGGCGAGGTGCCGATGGCCATCGTGGCGACCGCCGGCACGACCGACTTCGGCGCGATCGACCCGCTCGCCGACATCGCTGTGCTCGCCCGGGCCTATGACACTTGGATGCACGTCGACGCGGCCTACGGCGGCGGTCTGCTCGCCTCCTCCACGCGACGCGACCGGTTGAGCGGGATCGAGCACGCACGCTCGGTGACCATCGACTTCCACAAGACCTGGTTCCAACCGGTCAGTGCCAGCGCGCTCGTCGTCGCCGACGGCCGGGACCTGGGGCACGTCACCTGGCATGCGGACTACCTGAACCCGCGCGACGCCTTCGACACCGACTCTCCCAACCAGGTCGACAAGAGCCTGCAGACCACGCGGCGCTTCGACGCCCTCAAGCTCTGGTTGACGCTGCGCATCATGGGGCCCGAGCAGATCGGCACCTACGTGGACACCATCGTCGACCTGGCCAACGCGACCGGGTCCACGATCGCCGCCCGCAGTGACGTCGAGCTCGCCGCCGTGCCGCAGCTGAGCACGGTCGTGTTCCGGTTCCGGCCGCCCGCGATGAGCGAGGACGCCGCCGACGATCTGGTGCCGCGCATCCGCGCCGCGCTCTACGAACGCGGGCTCGCGATGGTCGCGGCGACGCGGGTCGACGGACGGCGGTGGCTGAAGCTGACGTTGCTGAATCCAGCAGCCACGCCGGCCGACATCGAGCGGATCGTCGATCTCGTCGTCGAGCTGGGCCGCGAGCTCGGCACCGAGGCGGTCGCGTGATGACGACGCAACGCCGCGTCGTGCCGACCGACGGGCCGGCCGACGGGCCGATCCACGACGTCGTCGGCATCGGCGTGGGGCCGTTCAACCTCGGCCTCGCCTGCCTCGCCGCACCGATCGCCGACCTCGACTGCGTCTTCCTCGAGGCCCGGCCCGAGCTGTCCTGGCACCCCGGGATGATGCTGGACGACGCGACCCTGCAGGTGCCCTTCATGGCCGACCTGGTGACGATGGCCGACCCGACGTCGCCCTGGTCGTTCCTGAACTATCTCAAGCAGACCGGGGCGCTCTACCCGTTCTACATCCGGGAGTCGTTCTATCCGCTGCGGCGCGAGTACGACGAGTACTGCCGCTGGGCCGCGGAGAACGTCGGTTCGGTGCGGTTCGGGCGGCCCGTGCACGCCGTCGCCTACGACGAGAGGGCCCGCTGCTATCTCGTGCGCGCCGAGACCGGCGAGATCTTCCGCGGCCGCCGTCTGGTGCTGGGCGTCGGCACCCGACCGCGCATCCCCGCTCCTCTGCGCGACCTGGTTGGGCTGAGCCACGATGCCGACGTCCTCCATTCCGCGGACTACCTCGCCCGCAAGGCAGCACTCCAGAAGCGCGACCAGATCGTGATCGTGGGCAGCGGGCAGAGCGCCGCGGAGATCTACTACGACCTGCTCTCGGAGAGTCCCGACCACGACTATCGGCTGACGTGGCTCACGCGCAGCCCTCGGTTCTTCCCGATGGAGTACACCAAGCTCACGCTCGAACTGACCTCCCCGGAGTACACCGCCTACTTCCACGACCTGCCCGAGGCCACCCGCGAGGCACTGCTGCGTGAGCAGCGGTCCCTCTACAAGGGGATCAGCGGCGACCTGGTCGACGCGATCTTCGACCTCCACTACCAACTGCGGGTCGCCGGGCACGGCCCCCGCAGCACACTGATCACCAACAGTGAGGTGGTCGGCGCGCGCGGCGTCGTCGGCGCCGGTATCGAGCTCGACCTGCACCACCGCGAGACCCACGAGGACTTCGGTCTCACCACCGACGGCCTCGTGCTCGCGACCGGTTACTCCTCCCAGGTTCCGACGTTCCTCGACCCGATCCGCGATCGCCTGCGGCTCGACGACCGCGGCCGCTTCGATGCGACGTCGTCCTACGCCGTCGACGTGACGGGCGCGGGGATCTTCGTGCAGAACGGCGAGGAGCACACCCACGGCTTCGTCGCCCCGGATCTCGGCATGGGTGCCTACCGCAACTCGGTGATCCTCGCCGCGATCACCGGCCGCGAGCCCTACCCGATCGAGAAGCGCGTCGCCGTGCAGAGCTTCGGGGTACCCGAGCACCTGAGGAGGGCGGACCGATGACGGTGCCGTCCGCGATGCCCGGCGACATCACCCTCGAACCACTCGTGCTCGCCCGCGACGTCGTCCTCCTCCACGAGTGGGTCACCCATCCCCGCTCGGTGTTCTGGATGATGCAGGAGGCGTCGCTCGACGACGTGCTGCGCGACTACGCCGACGTCGTGGAGCACCCGCACCACGACGCCTGGCTCGGCCGCGTTGGCGGACGCCCGACCTTCCTCGCCGAGACCTACGACCCGGACCGCGCGCCCCACGTGGGGTTGGCCGGGTTGCCCGAGATCGCCGAGGGCGACGTCGGCATGCACCTGCTCGTCGCTCCACCCCGGGACGGCACTCCGCCCGAGCACGGCCTGACGCGACGGATCTTCGCGGCCGTGCTCGCCCGCTGTTTCGCAGACCCCGCGGTGCGCCGCGTGGTCGTGGAGCCGGACGTCGAGAACGCCAAGATCGCGACCATCAACGCGGAGGCGGGGTTCGTCGTGGCGCGCGAGATCGATCTCCCCGGCAAGCGCGCCGCACTCTCGTTCTGCACCCGGGAGGCGTACGCGGCACGGCTGGTGGTGCCGTGATGACCACCCGGCACGAGGCGACCGACCTGGCCGGGGCCGCCGCCCACCTCAATCCCGAGACCCTGGCCCGGGCGCAACGACACCTGGTGGCGAAGGCGATCGCGGAGTTCGCGCACGAGCGTCTGCTCGCGCCGGAGCAGCGCGACCACCACGGCGGGTTCACCCTGCCGACCCCGGACGGCACCACGTCGTATGAGTTCTCGGCCGAGCGCCTCGCGCTCGACCACTGGGCCGTCGACGCGTCGAGTCTGCGGCGACTGCGCAACGGCGCCGACGCGGCGCTCGACGTGCAGGACTTCGTCGTCGAGTTCGCCGCCGACCTCGGCATCCCGGACCCGTTGCTGCCGGTCTATCTCGAGGAGCTCGCCGCCACGCTCGCGTCGTCGGCGTGGAAGCTGCAGCACCACGCCACGACGTCGGACCAGCTCGTCGGCGCCGACTACCAGGCGATCGAGGCCGCGATGACCGAAGGGCATCCGAGTTTCGTCGCGAACAACGGCCGGGTCGGCTACGGCCTCGACGACTACCTGGCCTATGCCCCGGAGACGGGCTCGCCCGTCAGGCTGATCTGGGTCGCCGCGCACCGGTCGGCGACGCGTCTGTCCCTCGCCCACGACCTCACCGAGCCCGACCTCTACGCCGGCGAGCTCGACGCCGCCACGCGTGGTGCGTTCGCCTCCCGCCTGCGTGACCTCGACCTCGACCCGGCGGACTATCTCTACCTGCCCCTGCATCCGTGGCAGTGGCAGAACAAGGTGACCATCACCTTCGCCCCCGACGTCGCCCGACGCGACCTGGTGCTTCTCGGCGAGGCTCCCGACGCCATGCGGGCACAGCAGTCGATCCGCACGTTCTTCAACACCAGCAGACCCGACCGGCACTACGTGAAGACGGCCCTGGCGATCCAGAACATGGGGTTCCTCCGCGGCCTCTCCCCCGCCTACATGGGGCCGACTCCCGCGATCAACGACTACGTCGCCGGCGTGGTGGCGAGCGACCCGACCCTCCTGGGCTGCGGCTTCGGCGTCCTGCGCGAGGTCGCCGCCGTCGGATACACCGGCGACGCTCATCACCGCCTCGCCGACACGCACGGCGTCAGGTCGCCGTACCAGAAGATGCTGGCCGCGCTGTGGCGCGAGAGCCCGATCGGCCGCATCGGCGACGGCGAGCGGCTCAGCACGATGGCCGCCCTGCTGCACCGCGACGCCGCCGGACGCTCGCTCGCCAGTGCGCTGATCCAGGCATCGGGACGGACACCGCGATCGTGGCTGGCCTCCTACCTCAACGCCTACCTACGACCGATCGTGCACTGCCTGCTGGCCCACGACCTGGCATTCATGCCGCACGGGGAGAACCTCGTGCTGGTGCTGCGCGACCACACACCGGTGCGGGCCTTCATGAAGGACATCGGCGAGGAGGTCGCGGTGATGGGCGACCAACCCCTGCCGATCGACGTCGAGCGCATCCGACTCAAGACCACCGACGACGTCAAGGCGTTGGCGCTGCACACCGACGTCTTCGACGGCGTCCTGCGCCACCTCGCGGCGATCCTGCACGTGGACGGCGTCCTGCCCGAGGCCGAGTTCTGGGCCGAGGTCGCCCACTGCATCCGTCGCCACGCCGAGGATCACCCCGAGCTCGCGGAGGCCGCGTCGCGCTACGACTTGTTCCGACCCGAGTTCGACCACTCCTGCCTCAACCGTCTCCAGCTGCGCAACACGCTGCAGATGGTCGACCTGACCGACCAGGCGGAGTCGTTGATCTACGCGGGCACCCTGCGCAACCCGATCTCGGACGTGGCGTCGTGACGTCGGCTCCCGGCCTCCGGACCGCGGACGCCGCCCCGCGCGGGCGGCGGCATACTGGAGCCATGACTTCGTCGTTCGACCAGTTGGCCACCTCGATCCTCGACGGCAAGCCCGCCACCGAGGACGACGCGCTGGCCGTGCTGCGCGCCCACGACGACGAGCTGCTCGACGTCGTCGCAGCGGCGTCCCGCCTGCGCCGGGAGTACTTCGGCAACACCGTCAAGGTGAACTACCTGGTCAACCTGAAGTCGGGGCTGTGCCCGGAGAACTGCAACTACTGCAGCCAGTCGCTGGGCTCGACCGCCGACATCCTCAAATACAAGTGGCTCAACACCGAGGAGGCCCTCGAGCAGGCCGCCGCGGGGCTCAAGGGCGGCGCCACCCGCGTCTGCATGGTCTCGAGCGGACGCGGTCCGACCAACAAGGACGTCGAGCGCGTCGCCGACATGGTCGGCTCGATCAAGGCCGAGCACCCCCAGGTCGAGGTCTGCGCCTGCCTCGGGCTGCTCAAGGAGGGCCAGGCCGAGAAGCTCCGCGACGCCGGTGTGGACGCCTACAACCACAACATCAACACCGCCGAGAGCCACCACGACAACATCGTGCAGACCCACACCTACGCCGACCGCGTCGACACCGTCGGCAAGGCGCAGGCGGCCGGCCTCTCCGCGTGCAGCGGCCTGATCGCCGGCCTGGGCGAGACCGACGAGCAACTGGTCGAGGCGCTGTTCGCGCTCCGCGACATGGGCTCGGACTCGATCCCGGTGAACTTCCTGATGCCCTTCGACGGCACCCCGTACGAGAACACCTGGGAGCTCGCGCCGACCCGCTGCGTGAAGATCCTCGCGATGGCACGCATCGTGTGTCCCGACAAGGAGATCCGCATCGCCGGCGGCCGCGAGATGCACCTGCGCTCGCTCCAGGCGCTCGCACTGCAGGTCGCCAACTCGATCTTCCTGGGCGACTACCTCACCTCCGAGGGGCAGGCCGCCGAGGCCGACCTGGAGATGATCCGCGACAACGGGTTCGTGGTTCTCGGCTCCCCCGAGGAGACCGCGCAGGCTGCCCGGGGCGCCGCACGTCCCGTCGGCTCGGTCGACCCCGCCAAGCGCCGTCGCGGCGCCGGCACCGAGCTCGCCCCCAACGCCTGACCGCGGTGGGCAGCGCCGCGGATCGCGCCGACACTCCGCTGCTCGCGTTCGACCGCGAGCACGTCTGGCATCCCTACACCTCTCTCAGCGCGCCGTCGCCGGTGCGGATGGTCACCGGCGCCCGCGGCGTCCGGTTGAGCCTGGACGACGGCAGCGAGCTGATCGACGCGATGTCCTCCTGGTGGGCCGCCATCCACGGCTACGGCGTCCCCGAGCTGGACGCCGCCCTGCGCGAGGTCGACTTCGCCCACGTGATGTTCGGCGGCCTCACCCACGCCCCCGCGATCCGACTCGCCCAGCGCCTGGTCGACCTGGCCCCGGCGGGCCTCGACCGCGTGTTCCTGGCCGACTCCGGCTCGGTGAGCGTCGAGGTGGCGCTCAAGATCGCACTGCAGTACCAGCGCGGACGCGGCCGGCCCGAACGCACCAGGCTCCTGACCGTGCGCGGCGGATACCACGGCGACACCTTCGGTGCGATGAGCGTGTGCGACCCCGTCGGCGGCATGCACTCGATGTTCACCGACGTCCTCGCACCGCAGGTCTTCGCGCCGCGGCCCCCCGCGCCCGGGGGCGACGTCGAGGGTTGGGCGACGGAGTTCCGGTCGCTGGCCGACGATCATCGTGACGAGGTGGCCGCGATCATCGTGGAGCCCGTGCTCCAGGGCGCCGGCGGCATGTGGGTCTACGACCCGGCCTGTCTGCAGGTGATGCGCGAGGTCGCCGACGAGCACGGCCTGCTCCTGGTGCTCGACGAGATCGCGACCGGCTTCGGCCGGACGGGCGAGCTGTGGGGCGCCGACCATGCAGGCGTGCGCCCCGACCTGATGTGCGTCGGCAAGGCCCTGACCGGGGGGTACCTCACGTTGGCCGCGGTGCTCTGCACCGACGAGGTCGCGCGCGGCGTCGCGGCCTCGGAGTCCGGCGTGCTCATGCACGGCCCCACCTTCATGGGCAACGCGTTGGCGTGCTCGGTCGCGCTGGCCAGTCTCGACCTGCTCCAGGCCCGCGACTGGCGCGCCCAGGCCGCCAGGATCGAGGCCGGCCTCCGCTCCGGGCTCGCGCCGTGCGCCGACCTGCCGGGCGTGACCGAGGTCCGCGTGCTGGGTGCGGTCGGCGTGGTGCAGCTCGACGAGCCCGTCGACGTCGTCACCGTCACCGACGCCGCCGCGGAGCACGGCGTCTGGCTTCGGCCCTTCCGCGACCTCGTCTACACGATGCCGCCCTACGCCTGCACCGACGCCGATGTCGCTCGCATCGGCGAAGCCGTGACGGCCGGCGTCACCGCGGCCGTGCCGACGGCAGGGATGCTCGCATGACGCTGTGGAGCAGCTGGCTCGCGGAGCAGGCCGCCCACCGCGACGAGGCCGGGCTGACCCGATTCCTGACACCGCGCGGAGTCGCCGAGCCGGCCATCGACCTGGCCGGCAATGACTACCTCGGCCTCGCGACCGACCCCGACGTCGTCGCGGCCGCGGCCCAGGCTGCGACCACCTGGGGAGCCGGTGCCACGGCGTCACGCCTGGTGAGCGGCTCACTGGAGCTCCACACTCACCTGGAGTGCGCGCTGGCCGACTACTGCGGCCAGCCTGCCGCGCTCGCCTTCTCCACCGGGTACCACGCCAATCTGGGGCTGGTGACCGCGCTCGCCGACCGCGACACCGTCGTCGTCTCCGACGCGCACGTGCACGCCTCGCTCGTCGACGCAGTCCGGCTGTCCCGCGCCGACCTCGAGATCGTGCCGCACAGCGCGGTCAGCGCGGTCGACCAGGCCTTGCGCCAGGCCGGACTGGAGGACGGCCGGCGGGCGCTCGTGCTCGCCGAGTCGATCTACTCGGTGCTCGGCGACGCAGCACCGCTCTCCGAGCTCGCCTCGGTGTGCGAGGCGCACGGCGCGCTGCTCGTCGTCGACGAGGCGCACGGGCTCGGCGTCCACGGGCCGGGGCTGGTGGCGCGATCCGGCCTCGCCGGCCGCGCGCATGTCGTCGTGACCGCGACGCTCTCCAAGGCTCTGGGATCACAGGGAGGCGCCGTCCTCGGCAGCCCGGCGATCATCGAGCACCTGGTGAACCGTTCGCGGCCGTTCATCTTCGACACCGGGCTCGCGCCGCCCGCCGCGGGCGCGGCCCTTCGGGCGCTGCAGGTCATGCAGGAGCGTCCGCAGCTCGCCGCGCTGGTCCACAGCCGCATGCAGGACCTCGCGTCGGCGCTGGGTGTCGAGCCGAGCCAGGGCGCTGTGCTGTCGGTGCCGATGCCCTCGACGCGGGCCGCCGTCGCCGCTCAGGCCGCCGCCCGCGCCGCTGGCGTGCGGGTGGGCTGCTTCCGGCCGCCCTCGGTGCCCGACGGCATCTCGCGTCTGCGCGTGACCACCAGCGCCGGGGTGCCGGACGCCGAGTGGTCCCGCGCCGTCGAGGTGCTCGTCGCCGTGGTCAAGGAACACGCGCGATGACCTCGGCGACGACGGGCGCGCGCCGTGTCGTGGTGGTCACCGGCACCTCGACCGAGGTCGGCAAGACCATCGCCACCGCGGCCCTGGCAGTGAACGAGGCCGCGAGCGGCGCCCGGGTGTGCGTGGTGAAGCCCGTCCAGACCGGGGTCGTCGACGGCGAGCCCGGCGACGCCGACGTCGTCGCGGCGCTCGCCGGCGTCGACACGATCGAGTTCGCGCGCCTGCCCGACCCGCTCGCGCCCGACACCGCGGCTCGTCGGGTCGGCGTCACGCTCCCGAGCGTCGGCGAGATCGCCGAGCGGATCACCGACCTGTCCGCGCGCTACGACGTCGTCCTGGTCGAGGGTGCCGGCGGACTGCTCGTGCGCATCGACTCCGGTGGGCAGACGCTCGCGGATCTGGCGGTCGCGCTCGGCGGCCACCTGGACGTCGAGGTCGTGCTCGTGTGCGCTGCCGGCCTGGGCACGCTCAACCACACCCAGCTCACCGCCGAGGCGCTGATCGCCCGTGGGCTCACGGCGTCCGGCCTCGTCGTCGGGTCCTGGCCCGAGCACCCCGGACTCGCCGAGCAGTGCAACCTGGAGGACCTGCCGTCGGTGAGCGGCCTGCCGATCCTCGCCGTGATCCCGGCCGGTGCCGGGGCGCTCGACGGCGCGGTCTTCCGCGCCTCTGCGCTGTCGTGGTTCGTCTGACGCGCACTTGCGCCTGACGTGGCGTGAGGTCCTAGCGTCGCGCGCATGGACTTCACCATCGGCGACGTCGCCCTCCGCACCGGGCTCACCGAACGCACTCTGCGCTACTACGAGGAGCTCGGCCTCCTCTCCCCCGCGCGAGACGCGGCCGGACGACGTCGCTACGACGCCGACACCCTCGACCGGCTCTCGCGGATCCGGCTTCACCGCGATCTCGGCACGCCGCTCGTCGAGATCGACGTCGACGCCGACGGCCTGGCCGCACTCGCCCGTCGTCACCTCGCGGACCTCGACGATCGCCTCGCCGCGCTGGCCCGCCGACGCGAGCGGGCGCGCGCCGTCGACGAGCGCCTGCAGATGGGCGAGAACGTCTCGCCCACCGCCCTGCTCGACCTGCTGGCGGGCCTGGGCGACGAATCGCTGCGTCCGACGCGCCGGATCACACTGCTGGTCTATCGAGATCTGGCGGCCGCGCACGCCTGGCTCGTGGAGGTCTTCGGGTTCGCCGCCGGCGAACTCACCGTGCACGAGGGTGTCGTCGTCCATGGTGAGGTCTTCGCCGGCGACGGCGCGATCTGGCTGCATCCCGAGTCCGGCGACTACGGGCTCGCGTCGCCTCGCTCGACCGGTGGGTTCGCGACGGCGTGCCTCGCCGTGCATGTGGACGACGTGGACCAACACCACGACCGCGTGCGCGCCGTGTCAGGCGTGGAGGTGCTCGGCGCCCCGGTCGACCAGCCCTACGGCCTGCGGGAGTACAGCGTGCGTGACCTCGAGGGTCACCTCTGGTCCTTCCAGCAACCGATCGACGACGCGTGAACCGGCTCAGGGGACGACGCCCACCTCGTCAGCCCCTCACCGTGCGATCTCTAGTCTCGACAGCATGAGCAGTGCTGCGGAGGTCTATGCCGTCGAGTTGGAGCCGCGTGAGCGTGGACCGGTCAAGCGGGTGCTCGCCGGTGCGGCCGATCTCGCCACTGCCCTGGTCGGCGGCGGACTGGAGCTCAGCGCCGCGGGTGATCTCGTGGTGCGCCACCGCTCCGGCGCGGAGGTCGGACGCATCCCGGTCGACGGGACCGAGGAGGCGGGCTCCATGCTCACCCAGGTACGCGACCAGATGGCGACGATGAGCGCCGAGGAGTTCCGCGCAACCTGGAACCTGCGCGGCTGACTCGAACGGGTCCGATCGAGCGGACGAGCGTCAGCCCGCGCCGGTCGAGGCACTCACCAGACATCGCCCTCGCGCCAGTCGCAGGCGATCGGGGCGTCGAGGTCCAGCCGGCTCCGCTGGTGCGGCCGGCCGGCGAGCACGTAGATGCCACCGTCGTCCTCCGGGGTGGCGACCAGGCCCTGAGGCGTCATCGAGGACGACGGACCGCGCCACAGCCGCCAGCCACGCTGCCGGTACAGCGCGGCGCCCGCGTCCGAGGCACTCAGGGCGAGAAGGTCGTACCCCTCGGCCAGGCTCTCCAACGCCTCCATCACGCGGCCGCCGAGCCCCCGTCGCTGCCGGGTCGGACACACAGCGACGGACTCGACGTAGCCGCACCGCAGCGTGCGGCCATCGACGAGGACTCGGCGCATGACCACCGCGCCGTGCGCGACCAGAACGCCGTCGAGCCGGACGAGGGCGTGCAGGCCGCCGAGCGTGTGGTCCCAGTCCTCCTCCCCGAACTCGTCGAATGCTCGCTCCAGCAGCTTGCGTACCTCGAGCAGGGGCTGCGTTCCGAGCCGGGCCGTGGGTGCGAGCGTGGTCACCGCTGCACCGGAAGATCGGTTCACCACTGCGGCGGCCGCCGGGCGTGCCACGGCCGCGCCGTCTCGACCTGAGCCGCGAGGGCGAGCAGCACCTGTTCCTCGCCCGGTCGCGCGGCCAGCATGACGCCGATCGGCAACGGGGGTTCGCCGATCGAGGGATCCCCGTCCGTCCAGTGCAGAGGCAGCGAGATCGCCGGCATGCCGGTGACGTTCCACGCAGAGGTGTAGGGCGTGAACGCCTTCTGCAGCTCGAAGTCGCGCGCCGGATCGGAGTCGTCGCGCAGCGCGCCGACCGGCAGCGGCCGACTCGCCAGCGTCGGCGTGAGCACGGCGTCGTACGGTGCGAGCGTGCGCAGCGCCTCGGCCGCGAACCGACGCATCGCTCCCACGGCGAGCCCGAAGGCCGGGCCGCTCACCGCCTCCCCTCTCTCCGCCAGCCATCGGGTGAGCGGGCGCAGCAACGACCGCTGGGCGGTGTCGAGCCCGGTCGTCGAGAGCGCGGTGAGCACCGACCAACAGGTCTCGAAGACGGTGACCGCCTCGGGCGGAAGGGGCACCGCGACGTCCTCGACGTGATGGCCGAGTCTGTCCAGGAGAGCCGTCGCCTCGTCGTAGGCCCGTCCACAGGCCGGATCGATCGAGGAGACCGGAATGTCGGCGATGACCGGTGTGATGAACCGCGCGATCCGGAGACGCCCGGGGTCTCGGTCGCATGCCGCCAGAAAGCTCTCGGAAGGAGGCGGTGCCCACGACGGATCCCCGACCCGATGACCGGCCATGACGTCGAGCAGCGCGGCGGCATCACGCACCGTGCGCGCGATCGAGCCGGCCGTGCCGAGCCCGACCGGGTCGCCGTACATCGGCGCGGCACTGATCCGACCACGGCTGGGCTTGAGCCCCACCAGCCCGCAGCACGACGCCGGGATCCGGATGGACCCCCCGCCGTCCGAACCCTGGGCGACCGGCACCAGGCCCGCCGCGACGGCCGCAGCGGCGCCGCCTGAGGAGCCACCCGCCATCCTGCTGCGGTCCCACGGCGTCACGGCGGGCGGCGCGTCGTCCGGCTCGGTGTAGCAGGGCGAGCCGAACTCGGGCGTGCTGGTCTTGCCGAGACTGACCATGCCGGCAGCCTCGAGGGCGAGCGTGACCGCGTCGGAGACCGTGGGGACGTGGTCGGCGAAGACGCGCGAGCCGAACCGGGTCGGTGTCCCCGCCGTCAGGTTGAGGTCCTTGATCGCCGTCGGGACGCCGGCCAGAGGCGAGGCACCGGCGCCGGACGGGCCCACGGCACCCACGTCGCGTGCTCGCGCCCGAGCGTCGTCGGCGGTGACCTGGACGAACGCGCCCAACGGCGCGACACCGCGGGTGGCATCGCCGCCGTCGTGACGGGCGATGCGGGCCAGGTAGTGCTCGGTCAGTTCGAGGGGGGTGACCTCGCCTCGGCGGACGAGGTCACCCTGCTCGAGTGCGGTCAGGTCGTGGAGTGCGGCCACGCTCCGACGCTACCGAGTGGTGCGTCAGGCGTGGTCGAACCGCGGTGAGGCGGCGGCGTCAGGCGGCGGCGCTCTGCCGCGCCTCGGCGAGCGTGCGCACGACCTCGGTGAAGCGGGCGAAGATCTCCGGCGCGAGCACGTCGACGTCGATTCCCGTCTGGGAGTGCACCGCCGTCTCGACGACGGACGCACCCGCGATCCCGGCCGAGCGGGCGGCATCGGCGTGAGCCCACTTGCCGCCGTACGGCGTCGGCGTGGTGCCGAGCACGCCGAACGGCTTGCCGACGATCGCGCCCTCGCCGTACGGACGCGAGAGCCAGTCGATGGCGTTGTTCAGCACGGCCGGCATGGTGCCGTTGTACTCCGGAGTCACGGCGAGCACGACGTCGGCCGCGGCGACGCGCTCACGCACGGTGACCGCCGCGGCGGGCGTCGAGGCGGCGTCCAGCGACTCCTCGTAGAACGGCAGCTGGCCGATCTCGTCGATGATGTCGAGCTCGACGTCGGCCGGGGCCTGGTCGCGCAGGGTCTCGGCGACACGACGGTTGAGGGAGTCGGGACGCAGGCTGCCGACGAGGACGGCGATTCGGGTCGTAGTCATGACGGGTTAAACGGACCACAGTCCGCTTATATTCCACCCGAGCGAGGATTTCTCGCCGCTACGCTGCCACGCCATGGAGTCCCCGCACCTGCTGCCGCTGGTCGGCGAGCCGCCGCGCGAGCGTGCGGACGCCGTCCGCAACCGGGAGGCGCTGCTGCTCGCGACGTCGGAGCTGATCGATGCGAGCTGCGTGGAGAACGTCACCATGGACGCCGTCGCTCAGCGTGCGGGGGTCGGAAAGGGAACGGTCTTTCGTCGCTTCGGCAGCCGCGAGGGCCTGATGACCGCCGTCCTGGACCACTCCGAGGCGCAGTGGCAGGCCGCGGTCATCGGCGGGCCCCCGCCCCTCGGACCGGGAGCACCCCCGCTCGATCGCCTGCTCGCGTTCGGCCGCTCGCGCGCGCGGGCGACCGTCCACCACACCGCCCTGATCCGGGCTGCCGGCCACGCCGGCACGCGGTCCTACGCGGCCATGTCGTTCGTCGCCATGCACGTGCGCTACCTGCTCGCCGAACTCGGCGTCGAGGGCGACCTCGGCTACCTGGCGACCGCCCTGCTGGCACCGCTCGAGGCAGTCGTCCTCGAACAGCAACTGACCCACGACGGCCTCGACTGGGACCGGATCGACGCCGGCTGGGCCGACCTGGTCGCCCGCATCACACGTTGACCCGTCTTTGTCTGAAGACGGGTCAACGGTCGGGTTCCCGTTGCCCCGTCTTGAGACAAAGACGGGTCAACGCCTCAGTCGGAGTGGTGGCGGCGGAGGCCGTAGGTCAGCCCGTCGACCAGGGCCCCCCAGGACGCCTCGATGACGTTGTGGCCGACGCCGACCGTCACCCACGACGAGGTGCCGTCGGTGGTCTCGATGAGGACGCGGGTGATCGCGTCGGTGCCGTGCCCCTGGTCGAGGATGCGGACCTTGTAGTCGATCAGCTCGAACTTCGCGACCTCGGGGAAGGCCTGGCCGATCGCCTGTCGCAGCGCCGAGTCGAGCGCGTTGACCGGACCGTTGCCCTCGCCGGTGACGACGTAGCGGACGCCGGCCGCCTTGAGCTTCACCGTGGCCTCGGAGACCGCCTCGTCCTCCGCACGCGCATAGGAGAGCGTCTCGGTGATCACCCGCCACGACTCGACCTCGAAGTAGGTCGGCCGGTGCCCCTCGACCTCCTCGACGAGCAGCAGCTCGAAGGAGGCGTCGGCCGCCTCGAAGGTGTAGCCGCGCTGCTCGAGCTCCTTGACGCGCGCGGTGACGCGGGTGACGAGGTCCCGATCGCCAGAGAGGTCGTAGCCGAGCTCCTTGCCCTTGAGCTCGATCGAGGCCCGACCGGCCATGTCGGAGACGAGGAGGCGCATGTCGTTGCCGACGCCCACCGGGTCCATGTGCTGGTAGAGGTTCGGGTCGACCTTGATCGCACTCGCGTGAAGTCCCGCCTTGTGGGCGAACGCCGACACTCCGGTGTAGGGCTGGCGCGAGGCCGGCGGGAAGTTCGTGACGTCGGCGACGGCGTGCGCGATCCGCGTCGCCTCGCGGAGCAGCCCGTCGGGCAGCACCGCGCGGTCGAGCTTGAGCTGGAGGTTGGCCACGGTCGTGATCAGGTCGGCGTTGCCGGTGCGCTCGCCGTAGCCGTTCATGCATCCCTGCACGTGGGTGGCCCCGGCCTGCACGGCAGCGAGGCTGTTGGCGACCGCGCACCCGGTGTCGTTGTGGGCGTGGATTCCCACCCGCGCGCCGGTCGTGGCGATCACGTCGGCGACGATCTCGCCGACCCAGTCGGGCAGCATGCCGCCGTTGGTGTCGCACAGGGCGACGACGTCCGCTCCGGCCTCCGCCGCCGCACGCACCACCTCGAGCGCGTAGTCGCGGTTGCGGCGGTGGCCGTCGAAGAAGTGCTCGGCGTCGACGAAGACGCGCTGTCCCTCGGCGCGCAGATGGGCGACCGTGTCACGCACCATCGCCAGGTTCTCCTCCAGCGTGGTGCGCAGCGCGAGCTCGACATGGCGGTCGTGCGACTTGGCCACGAGCGTGACGACCGGAGCCCGGCTCTCGCGCAGTGCGGCGACCTGCGGGTCATCCGCCGCGGCGACGCCGGCCTTGCGGGTCGAACCGAACGCCGCCAGGACGGCGTGATCCAGGCTCAGCTCGTCGGCGGCACGACGGAAGAACTCGGTGTCCTTGGGGTTGGCCCCCGGCCAGCCGCCCTCGATGAAGCCCACCCCGAGCCCGTCGATCAGCCTGGCGATCGTCAGCTTGTCGGCGACCGAGAAGTTGAGCCCCTCCTGCTGAGCGCCGTCGCGCATCGTGGTGTCGTAGACGTGGAAGGCGCCCTGGAGGTCGAGCGGTCCTGTCGCAGTGCTGGTCTGCGACGACGGGAACGAGGACATCGGGTTCTGCTTTCTGCTGGTGGGGTGCTGCGTCAGCCAGGTCGAGGCACAAAAACACCTCTCGGCGGGCGAGAGGTTGGCGCACCGGCGGGGCCGGTGCGCTAGCGAATGATGATCGCGGTGGCGGCGCGAGCGGTGTGACGCATGCCTCCATAGTGCCACGCCCGCGCCGTCGGAGGACAGGGTCGAGCCAAGCTGAGACGGCGCGATCCTGAGCCCGACGTCGGTGCTCGCGACGCTCTCAGCGCGAGACGGAGGGCCGCGAGTCCCAGGGCAGCCAGTTGACGCCGTAGGTCTCGGTCGCCAGACCGCCCGCGAGCGCGAGCACTCCGACGACGGCGACCGCGAGCAGCCACGGCCCGGTGCTCCGCGCCAGCGGCATGGCGGCTCGGCTCACCGGCAGCCGGACCCGCCGACCGCCGGGCCCCCACCAGAGCGAGACGGCGAACGTCGCGCCGCATGCGACCAGCGTTCCCGCGATCCCCGCGCGGACGGCGTAGCAGAGCAGCCCGGCGCTCGCGCCGAGGCCGGCGCTCCACAGCAGTAACAGGATCGTGCTCGGAATCGACTGCACCAGGTGCCACGGAGCGTGCACCAGCAGCTGGACGCCGTCGTACCAGCGCCGGCCGCGCAGCTCGCGCCGCGCCCGGGCGCCGCTTGCCGCCATCGAACCGCTGCGCAGCAACCAGGTGGCTACGCACAGAAGGGCCAAGGTCACCCAGGGCACCGCCGCCGTCGCCGAGGCGATCGCGACGACCAATGCGAGCAGGAGCACCCCTCGCCGCACGCGCTCGGCGGCGCTCACCTGCTCGGGTGGGGGCGCACCGTAGCCGTACAGGTCGGCATCGCCGACGCCGTCGTAGCCGGAGTGATGCGAGGCGGGATAGGCGCTCGGCGGCCCCCACGGACCAGCTGATCCTGTCGTTGGGGGCACGGGCGGAGCCGGCGTCGACGGACGCGGCGGCGCCACCGGCGCGGCGGGCGACATGGCGAGCGCGGCCCCCTGCGACAACACAGCCGTCGACTTCTGCGGGGCCGGATCGACCAGCGTCGGCGCCGGCGCAGCCGACGCGAGTATCGGCCCGGCGGATGCCAGACCCACCGCCAGACCGGTACCCGCCGCAGGCTGCACCAGCGTCGGCGCGGCGTGGGAAGGAACGGCGGGAGCCACCTCGTCGGCCAACCCGGCGCCTCGCGCCTGGGCTGCGAGTGCCAGCGGGATGGTGAAGGGATCCTCAGCCTCGGGCGCGATCTCCTGGCCGGGTGGCGGCGCGAGGACGGGCCCGGGCCGGGTGGTCTGAGGTCGCAACCAGCTGAGCAACTGGTCGAGTGTCGGACGTCGCGCCGGCTCGGGATCGAGCGCCGCTGTCAGGGCGCCGCGCAGCGCCTCCGGCTCGACACCGGTGAGGTCGAACTCCCCGCGCCGCACCCGATCCATGATCGCCATCGAGGGACCGCCCCCGAACGGCGCGCGCCCGGTGCCGGCGAACGCGACGGTGGCCGCCCAGGAGTGGACGTCGGAGGCCGCCGAGGCATCCTCGCCGTAGAGGATCTCGGGCGCGAGGTAGCCGGGTGTGCCCAGCAGCCAGCCGGTGTGGGTCAACCGCGGGTCGTCGGCGACGCGGGCCAGGCCGAAGTCGATGAGGATCGGCGTGCGGCCCTCCATCACCACGTTGGCCGGCTTCACGTCACGGTGCAGCACTCCGACGGCGTGCACCGCCGCCAGCGCCTCGGCGAGGGATGCGGCGAACCACAGGAGATCCGGCCCGGCGATCGGTCCCTCGTGGTGCACGTGGTCGTGCAGCGAGTGGCCGGGCACATAGCGGGTGGCGACGTAGGGCACGGGCGCCCACGGGTCGGCGTCCAGTACCTCCGCGACCCACCGACTGCGCACCCGTCGGAGCGAGGAGACCTCGCGCTCCAACCGACGTCGGGACTCGTCGTCGCCGACGATGTGCGGACGCAGCACCTTCAGCGCCACCCGACGTCCGTCCGGATGGCGCGCGAGGTGGACGATGCCCATGCCACCCTCGCCGAGTTTGGCGAGCAGCACGTACTCGCCCACCCTCGAGACGACCGGGTCACTGCTCACTCCGGAAGCGTACGAGATCGCGGTGCCCGGATCGGGGATGGGACGATCTGCACTCTGGGGCCGATGAGGTTAGCCTTACCTATGTGAGTTCTCAGCACGCGTCCCCGTCGATAGGGACCGAGGTCGCGCCGTCGTCCCCGGACGCTGGCGCCTCCCGCGCCGGTAGCCTGTTCCGTCGCGGTCGTCCCGGCGACGTCAGCCCCCTTCGCACCGGTTCGGTGGTCGGCATCGTCGCGCTCACGCTGCTCCTGGTCGGAGCGGCTGCGCTCAGCCTGGCGGTCGGCAGCCGGTCGATCCCGCTGGGCACCGTCATCGACGTGCTCTGGTCCCCCGACCAGAGCGAGGCATCCACGATCGTGCACACCCTGCGGGTGCCGCGCACGGCTCTGGCGATCATCGTCGGCATCGCCCTCGGCGTGGCGGGCGCGCTCATGCAGGGCCACACCCGCAACCCGCTGGCCGAGCCGGGGCTGCTCGGCGTCCAGGCCGGAGCGGCGTTCGCCGTCGTGCTCGCGATCTACCTCCTGCGGGTCGACGACCTCGCCGTCTACGCCTGGTTCTCCCTCCTCGGGGCGGGCATCGCAGCGGCTTTCGTGTTCGCGATCGGATCCACCCGGGGAGGCCCGGACCCCGTCACCCTCGTGCTCGCCGGGACGGCGGTCAGCGCGCTGCTCTACTCCCTGGCCCAGGGCTTCGTCCTGCGCGACCAGACCACCCTGGACGCGTACCGCTTCTGGGCCGTGGGCTCCACCTCGGGCCGCGACATCTCGATCTTCTGGCAGGTCCTGCCGTTCATCGCGGTCGGCCTGGTGCTCGCGGCGGTCAACGCGCCGGGCCTGAACCTGCTGCAGCTCGGCGAGGACGTCGCTCGCTCGCTCGGCATGAGTCCGTGGCGGCACAAGGTCCTCGGCGTCGTCGTCGTCATGCTGCTCACCGGTGCGGCGACGGCGGCCTGCGGGCCGATCGCCTTCCTCGGCCTGGTCGTGCCGCACATCGCACGCTTCTTCGCCGGCGTCGACTACCGGTGGGTGGTGCCGTACGCAGGTCTGCTCGGCGGACTGCTGATGACGCTCGCCGACGTGATCGGCCGCCTGGTCGTACCGCCCGGCGAGCTCCAGGTCGGCATCGTGATGGCGCTGGTCGGCGGCCCGGTATTCATCCTGCTCGTGCGCCGCCACCGGATGGTGAGGATCTGATGTCCCTCCTCCTCGACAAGCCCGACGCCCCGCTCGCGCAGAGCGTCGCCCACCCCCGCGTCCGGTTCGGCCCGGTGTCGTTCCAGGTGCCGGTGCGCGCCGCCGTGGTCTCCACACTCGCGGCCGCCCTCCTGGCGCTGCTGTTCTGCTTCGACATCTCCCGCGGCGAGATCGACCTGCCCCTGAACACGGTGTTCTCCACCCTGCTGGGGGGAGGCGACTCGCTGAGCCAGTTCGTGGTCAACGAGTTGCGGCTACCTCAGACCGGGGTCGCGGCGCTGGTCGGCATCGCACTCGGTCTCTCCGGCGCTCTGTCCCAGACCTTCGCCCGCAACCCCCTGGCCAGCCCCGACATCCTGGGCATCTCCGACGGTGCGGCCGCGGCCGCGGTCGCCGTCATCGTGATCACGGGCGCCGGGGGGTGGGGCGCCGGGAGCGCGACCGGAGCGCTGCTCGACGTCGGCGTTCCGATGGCGGCGCTCACCGGCGGCCTGCTCGCCGCCGCCCTGCTCTACGTGCTGGCGTGGCGACGCGGTATCGACGGGCAGCGTCTCGTGCTGATCGGCATCGGGCTCGGCGCGGTCCTCACCGCACTCACCCAGTGGCTGCTCGTCAAGGCGCGCATCCAGGACGCTGCCAGCGCCGCGGTCTGGCTCAACGGCTCCCTCAACGCCCGTAGCTGGGAGCACGCGCGGCCGGTGATCATCGCCCTGGTCGTGCTGGTGCCGGTGGCCTTCATGCTGGTGCACCGACTCAACGTGCTACAGCTCGGCGACGATCCGGCCCGCGGCCTGGGGCTGCGACTGCAGACCACCCAGTTCCTGATCCTGCTGGTCGTCGTCGTGCTCGCCGCGGTCTCGGTGTCCGCCGTCGGACCGCTCGAATTCGTCGCGTTCGTGGTGCCCCAGGTGGCACTGCGCCTGACCGGCGGCTCCCGCCCGCCGCTGCTCGCCTCGATGCTGCTCGGCGGCTGCCTCGTCGTCGGCGCCGACATCATCGTGCGCGTCGTCCTGCCCTTCACGGTGCCCGCCGGGCTCGTGACGGCCGCGATCGGCGCGCCCTACCTGATCTGGCTCCTGGTCCGCACCAAACGGAAGGTCACCGCATGAACGCCGCGCCCGCCCAGACGACCGGTGTCGCGCCGTCGGGTTCGCCCGCGACGATGACGACGTCCGACATGTCGACGCCCTCCGTCTCGCGCCTCCGCGCCGAACGGGTCACCGTCGGCTACGGCGAGAAGCCCGTGGTCTCCGACCTGTCGTTGGCGATCCGCGACGGCGCCGTCACGACGATCATCGGGCCGAACGGATGCGGGAAGTCGACCATGCTGCGCACGATGGCCCGGCTGCTGAAGCCGACCGAGGGCCAGGTCATGCTCGACGACGAGCCGATCACCTCGGTCGCCACACGTGACATCGCGCGCCGGCTCGCCCTACTCCCGCAGACCCCCGTCGCGCCCGAGGGGCTCCGCGTGCGCGACCTCGTGGCACGAGGTCGTCATCCGCACCAGCGCTGGTTCAGCCAGTGGTCGCAGGACGACGAGGGGGTCGTCGCCGCGGCGCTCGCGATGACCGACACCACCGACCTCGCCGACCGCGCTCTCGACCAGCTCTCCGGCGGCCAGCGCCAGCGCGCCTGGATCGCGATGACGCTGGCCCAGGACACCGACCTGATGCTGCTGGACGAACCCACGACCTACCTCGACCTGGCTCACCAGGTGGAGGTGCTGGACCTGGTGTCACGGCTGAACCGCGAGCGCTCGCGCACCATCGTGATGGTGCTGCACGACCTCAATCTCGCCGCGCGCTACAGCGACGTCGTCGTGGTGATGAAGGCCGGTCAGATCGTCGCGCAGGGCGACCCTGCCGAGGTCTTCACCGAGCCTCTGCTGGCCGAGGTCTTCGGCCTCGACGCCGACGTGCTGCCCGACCCGCGCACCGGGCTGCCGATCATCGTGCCGCGCCTGCGCACCCGCTGACGAGGCATCCGCGACTCTCCGCACCGACCCGAACGCACGTCGGGCCCGGCCCCCCGAGGGGAGCCGGGCCCGAACTCGTGGTGGAGCAGGCGCTCGACGTCAGTCGGTGACGGCGGGCACCTTCGTGGCCGGGTCGCCGTCGACGGCGGCCGCGAGCTGCGGCACGTAGCGCTCGAGCACGTAGGGCAGGGCGAGCGTGTTCGTGAAGCTGTGCGCCACGTAGTAAGCGCCGTCGTCGGCGCCGATGTCGACGTAGGAGCCGTTCTTGAACTGGTCGGTCCCCTCGTAGACGGAGAGCACCGTCTTGTCAGCGGACAGGTCGTACCAGACGGCCATGTCGAGGTTGCCGACGTCGGCCGTGCGCTCGGCGCTCAACGAACCGCCGAACTCGTTCTGGTCGTTGAAGAGCGAGGAGGTCCGGGTGTCGAAGCCGAGCGACTCGAGCAGGCGCGCCCGCGGGTCGTCCGGGCCGTAGACGAAGAGGCCCTCGTACGGCGTGACCAGTGCGACGGTCTTGCCCTCGAAGTCGGGGTTGTCGGAGGCGTACTGAGCGAACTGCGCCTCGACCGCGTCGATCTTCTCCTGGATCTCCTCGCCCTGACCGACGGCCTGGCCGACCTTCAGCGCCATCTCCTGCCACGGCATCGAGTAGTCGGCGTACTCACCGGACTGCGCCAGGGTGGGGGCGATCGCGGAGAGCAGCTCGAACTCCTTCTCCGTCATCGCCGAGTACTCGCCGATGATCAGATCGGGCTTGAGCGCCGCGACCTTCTCCACGGGGATGCCGTTGGTGGCGTCGAGCACCTCCGGCATCTCCGCACCCTCGGGCAGGGCCTCCTCGGCCCACGGGTTGATGCCGCTCTCCTCGCCGAACCAGAAGGTCACGCCGACCGGCACGATGCCCAGGTCGATGAGCGTGTCCTGCTCCTGGAGCCCGACGACGACGACGCGCTCGGGCACCTCGGTGAACGTCGTCTCGCCGTACTTGTGCTCGATCGTCACCGGCAGCTGCTCGGAGGTCCCGGCGGAGCCGGCGGAGCCGCTCGTCTCGCCATCGCCGTCGTCACTGCCGCAGGCGGCCAGGCCCAGGCCCAGCACCAGCGCGGAGGCGCCGATCGCGAGGCTGCGTCGTGTGGTGCGCATGTTTCTCTCTTCTTCTCGGGTGGGTGATGCGATTCGGAAGGTCAGGACGTCGGGAACTCGCGCGGCTGCTCGCCACGTGAGGCGCCGACCAGCGACGGCGTGAGGTGCTCGAGCACGTACTCCAGGCTGAGCGGGGTGAGGAAGTAGATCGCTCCCGCGAGCGTCGCGTCGGTGTAGACGGACCGGTTCTCCTCGACCGCAGGCAGCTGGGAGACGGTCGCGAAGTCCTGCAGCGTCTCGAACATCCCCTGGTCCTCGGTGGCCCAGACGATGACGTCGGCCTCGAGGAGGTTGACGTTCTCGGCGCTGATCAGGGCCTGCTCGCCCGGCTTGGCGTACTTGTCCAGCCCGGGGGTGATCGTGAAGCCGAGGTCAGTGAGGAACGCCGTACTGAGGTCGTCGGGGTAGACGTAGAGCTGGCCGTCATAGGGCCCGCCTTGGGAGAAGGTCGCGGTCTTGCCGGCGAAGTCCTTGCGGTGGAACTCGGCGACGGCGGCATAGTCGGCCTCGACCCGCTCGACGAGCTCCTGCCCGTCGCCCTCGCGACCGAGGGCTCGCGCGACCTGGAGCACCTGGTCCTGCCACGGCGAGAAGTAGGGCAGCGAGTCCGGGACGCTCGACACCGTCGGTGCGATGGCACTCAGCAGCTCGTAGTCGCGGTCGGTCATGCCGGCGTTCGTGCCGACGATCAGGTCGGGCTGGAGGTCGGCGATCTTCTCGAAGTCGATGCCGTTGGTCGTGCGCAGCACGACCGGCTCGTTGTCGCCGAGCAGGTCCTGCGCCCAGGGCCAGGTGGCGGAGGGCTGGTCGCCGTACCACTCGGTCACCGCGATCGGGACGACGCCGAACTGGAGCAGGATGTCCTGCTCGGTGAGGCCGACGCTGACGACGCGCTCGGGCACGCTCTCGATGGTCGTCTCGCCGAAGCGGTGCTCGACGGTGACCGGGAACGTGCCCTCGCCCTCGATCACCTCCGCGCCGATGGCTCTCGGCGGCGTGGCGACGGCGGGCTCGTCGGGACCGTTGCTCCCGCAGGCGCCGAGGCCACCGAGCAGCAACGAGACGACGAGCGCGCCGAGGACGGCGTGGGGGTGGGAACGCACGGACGCTCTCCTCTCTTAGGTGAGCCTCACTTTAGTAAGGCTCACCTAAGAGGCTGCACGCGGGTCATCAGATGGACGCCGCGTCCGCACCGAGGCGCTCGCGGGCCGTACCCGCCGGTCCGGTCAGACGATGCGGTGCATCCACCCCAGCTCGTCGGCCTCGCGGCCGAACTGGATCCCGACGAGGTGCTCGCGGATCCGGGCCGCGACACCACCTTCGGCCGGAGCCGGCGCGCTCGGCGTGGAGCCGCCGTCCCACTTGAGCTCTCCGACGGGCGTGATCACCGCCGCGGTGCCGCAGGCGAAGATCTCCACGATCTCACCGCTCGCGACGCCGTCACGCCACTCGTCGATGGAGATCCGACGCTCCTCCACCTGGTAGCCCAGGCGGCCGGCAAGCTCGATGATGCTGGCGCGGGTGATGCCCTCGAGGATCGTGCCGGTCTCCGGCGTCGCGATGCGACCGTCGGCGTACACGAAGTACAGGTTCATCCCCCCGAGCTCCTCGATGAAGCGCCCGTGCTCGGCGTCGAGGAAGACCACCTGGTCGCATCCGTGCTCGGTCGCCTCCTGCTGCGCGACCAGCGAGCTGGCGTAGTTGCCACCTGTCTTGGCGGCGCCCATGCCGCCGCGACCCGCCCGCGTGTAGGTCTCGCTCAGCCAGAGCGAGACCGGCTTCACTCCGCCCTTGAAGTACGCGCCGGCGGGGCTCGCGATGACCATGAAGGTGACGTGCTGACTGGGACGTACGCCCAGGAACGCCTCGGAGGCGAACATGAACGGACGCAGGTAGAGGCTCTTCTCCCCCGTGCTGGCGTCCGGGACCCAACGCTGGTCGACGGCGACGAGCGCGTCCACCAGCTGCACGAAGTCGTCGGCGTCGAGGACGGGCAGGGCGAGCCGGTGGCTCGACCGCACCATCCGCGCCGCGTTCTGCTCCGGCCGGAACGACCAGACCGAGCCGTCGGGGTGGCGGTAGGCCTTCATCCCCTCGAACGTCTCCTGGGCGTAGTGGAGCACCGCCGTCGCCGGGTCGAGGGTCAGTGGACCGTAGGGAGTGATGCGGGCGTCGTGCCACCCCCGGTCCGGGGTCCACTCCACCGTGAGCATGTGGTCGGTGAAGTGGTTGCCGAACCCGGGGTCGGCGAGGATCTCGGCCAACCGCTCCTCGCTGGCGGGGTCGGTCGCGAGAGTGGTGCTGATGTCCATGGCGGGCAATCTAGTAGACCTTCCTCGTACGTGGATCGGTGCGGAAGGACACCCGGCGCGGACGTTCGTCGTCCGGGGGCCCTACCCCGCTACTCGGGCGGCGATCGCGTCGCCGACCTCGGACGTCGTGCGCCCACCGGTGGGGCCGGTGCCGGCGGGGCGGTCGGCCAGGTCGGCGATCGCCGCAGCCTCGACGGCGGCCGCGGCATCGGGGTAGCCGAGGTGGTCCAGGAGCAGGCCCACCGACAGGATCGCTGCCGTCGGGTCGGCCTTCTGCTGCCCGGCGATGTCGGGCGCGGAGCCGTGCACCGGCTCGAACATCGAGGGTGCGGTGCGGTCGGGGTTGACGTTGCCCGAGGCCGCCAGTCCGATGCCGCCGGTGATCGCGGCGGCAAGGTCGGTGATGATGTCGCCGAAGAGGTTGTCGGTGACGATCACGTCGAAGCGGGCCGGATCGGTGGTCATGAAGATCATCGCGGCGTCGATGTGCATGTAGTCGACGGTGACGTCGGGGAACTCCGCGGCGACGGCCTGGGTCAGGCGCCACCACACGGAGCCGGCGTTGACCAGCACGTTGGTCTTGTGGACCAGGGTGAGCTTGCGGCGCGGACGACGCTGCGCGCGGGCGAAGGCGTCGCGCAGCACACGCTCGACACCGAAGGCGGTGTTGACCGAGACCTCGGTCGCGACCTCGTGCGGCGTGCCGACACGCAGGGCGCCTCCGTTGCCGGTGTAGGGGCCCTCGGTGCCCTCGCGGACGACGACGAAGTCGACGTCGCCGGGGTTGGCCAGCGGGGAGACCGAGCCCGGGTAGATCCTGGACGGGCGCAGGTTGACGTAGTGGTCCAGCTCGAACCGCAGGCGCAACAGCAGACCGCGCTCGAGGATGCCCGGGGGCAGGTTCGGGTCGTTCGGCTTGCCTCCGACGGCGCCCAGCAGGATCGCGTCGTGCTCGCGCACCTCGGCGAGGACCGAGTCGGGCAGCACCTCGCCGGTGGCCAGGTAACGCTCGGCTCCCAGGTCGTACCGGGTCTGCTCGAACTTCACCTCCGACGGCGTGACCGCCTCGAGCACCTTCAGTGCCTCGGTGGTCACCTCCTGGCCGATGCCGTCGCCGGGGATGACTGCGAGCTTGAGGGAGGTCATGGACACGAACGTTAGTTGTCGTCGGGGCGCTCGCCCGCGCCGTCTCGCAGGTCGACGGCGTGCCTGGGGCCGTGCGCGGCATCGGCTGGAGCGACCTCGTGGTCGCGGCGGTGCTTCGCCGGCCCCCACTCGGCGGTGGACGTCCTGGCTCCCCGCTGGAAGGCGGTTCGGGTCGTGGCAGTTGCGGTGTTCATGTCGGTTCCTCTCGCTGCGGACGGCGCGACGTCGTCCGCTCTCGGCGGCGTGGGTGGGATCTGCATTCCGGTGCTTCGCGTCCGGAGATGTCCCCACGGAGGAACCGAGTGGCGAGCCGTGCATCGTCCCTCGGATCGCAAGGGACGGTCGGGCGAGCCTGGCCTCAGCGAGCGGATCCGCGCGTCACCTGCGCCCTCCACCGTGGAGACATCACCGAACGTGATGCGGATCGTCGGGAATCCGACGGTCCTGACGAGGCCATGCGCTGGACTACGGGAACTTCAGCGCGTGCGAGCCACCACGACGAGGTGGCCTCACTCGCAGGATCAAGCCTGCTGGGCCTCGCCGCGGCGCTCAATAAGTACGCACAGGTTCCGCATGGTGCGTCGATGATAGCCACGTTCGACGCCGTCGCGCCCGCATTTGCTCCGACTCGTTCGGATGGCGAGACGTCAGTGGCCCCGCGGCACGGCGCGGCAACACTCATCCGGTGAGCGCCTCCCCCGAACTCCCCGAGATCGTCGCGCGTGCGTTCGACGTGTCGCGTCGGGCGGGGTACGTCTCGTTCTGCCGCAACGAGACCGGCCGACTGCTGGCCATGCTGGCCTCCACCCGCGACGGCGTGATGGCCGAGTTCGGCACCGGCTGCGGCGTCGGGACCGCCTGGCTGCGCTCCGGCGTCCGGGGCGAGAAGGCGACGATCGTCACCGCCGAGCTCAACCCGAAGCTCGCCCGTGCGGCCGCCGAGATCTTCCAGGACGACCCGCAGGTCGAGGTGCTCGCCGCCGACTGGTCGACGCTGCACACGCTGGGGCCCTTCTCCCTGCTGTTCCTCGACTCCGGGCAGAGCTCGGGCGGGTTCGGCGACGACGTCAGCGTCGACGCCATCGCCGACCTGGTGGAGGACGGCGGGATCGTGGTGCTCGACGACTTCGTGCCGTGCGAGAGCTGGCCTCCGGTCTACGGCGGTCGGGTCGACACCCTGCGCGAGCAGTGGCTGACCGACGAGCGTTTCACCGCCGTCGAGGTGATGGTGGCCGCCGACGCGAGCACGATCATCGCCACCAAGCGCTGATCCCGCGGCGTTCCGCCCCGGAGGTCCGCAGGAGTCAGGGCATCGCGGTGCCCAACGCAGATGCGAGCTGGCTGCGGCGTCGGATGCCGAGCTTGCGGTAGGTGGCGGACAGGTGCGACTCCACCGTGCGGGCCGAGACGCCGAGCCGGGCGGCGATCTCGGTGTTGGTCGCACCGGAGGCTGCCAGCTCCGCAGTGCGCCGCTGCGACGGCGAGAGGCCGAGGTCGTCCTCGTCGGAGACCGTCGTGCCCATGCGTCGGGCGTCATCGGCACAGCGTTCGCGCCAGGCCGCCAGGCCCGCGCGTTCGAAGAGCGCCGCCGCGTCGGCGAAGGCCTCGGCCGCCTCACGACGTCGGCGTGCTGCGCGATGCACGCGGCCCTCGGCCCAACGCGCCCGGGCGTGGTGGGTGACCAGCCCGGCGTCGCGAGCCATCGCTATCGCCGCGCGCGCGTGAGCCAGGGCAGCCTCGAGGTCGCCGGCGTCGGTCGCCAGCAGCGCCGCAACCCGCCGGCGGGAGCCCTCCAGGTGCGGTCGCTCGACCCATGGGTCGGTGCCGAGCGCTGCGAACCATCGGCGCGCGAGCTCCGCCTCGCCCGCGAGCACGGCGGCCTCGGCTCCCGCGACGACGCTGGACTGCATCGTCGGCTCCGGCACCACCGAGCCGAGCACCCTCTCGACGTGGACGCCGAGCAGCGCCACGGCTTGCGCGGCGCGGCCGCCGAGCTGCCAACCTTCGCAGATCGCCTCGCCGAAGAGGGCGAGCATCTCCACCTGCGACTGGGTGCCGTCGACGGCGATCTCCAGCACCGACGGCTCGAGCAGTGCGACCGCGGCGTCGTCGCCGGCGTCGAGGGCGCGGACGTAGCCGAGCAGGAGACTCAGTCCGTCGGCGGTGTCGTGACGGAACTCGCGGGCCCGACGCTCCACGAGGTCCAGCAGCGGCTCCAGCTCGACGACGCGCCCCGTCGCACGCGCGGCGAGATAGGCCAGCACGACGTGGAAGGCGCTGTAGGCGAGGTCCCCGGACTCCAGCGACGTCGTGGTGCGTTCGGTGCTGATGGCGTAGGCGGTGTCGAACTCGCCTCGCACCCAATGACAGGTGGCGAGCATGAAGGCGGGGTCGACGACCGGGTGCCGCGCGATCGACGGGTCGAGCTCGCCGACCACGGCCGATACCGCGTCCAGGTCGACCGGCTCACCTGCGAAGAGGGTGACCACGGCACTGCCGGCCATGGTGAGCCCGACGTGCTCGCGTGACCCGGAGGCCTCGGCGTGGTCGCGCGCCCGGCGCATGATCTGCGGCATCTCGCCGAACCTGAAGTCCCGCGCTGCTAGGAACGACTCCCACGTCGCGAGCTCGGCCCGCAGGTCGGACTCGCCTTCCCCGCGTCCGAGGGCGGCCTCGGCGCGCTGCAGTGCAGCGCCGGCCGCGGCCGCGTCGCGTTCGAAGACGAGCCGGAACTCCACCATCGCGATCTCGGCCACCTGACGGGTCGTCGCCGGCTCCGCGGCAGCCAGCTGCTCGGCGGCCCTGGTCAGGTCACCGAGGCCGATGCCGGCCTCCGCCGCGACCACTAGCGCCCGGCACCGCTGCTCGGCCCCCACCGCGACGTCTGCCGCCACGCGGGCGCTGGCCGCGGCGAGAGGGAGCGCACCTCGCGCGAGCGCCGCGTCCGCGTCGGCGAGGAGCTCCTCCGCGACGTCCCGGTCGGCGCCCACCACCGACGCCGCGCGCGTGCGCAACGACTCGCCGGGTCCCGCCGTCGGCAGCAGCGCGCTCCGCACCGCACGCGCCTCCTCCGCCCCCACCGCCGCTCGCAGGCTCCGCCCGACGAACGGCGAGCGGAAGTGGACGGCATCGTGCGCCACGACGCGCACGGGATACGGGAGATGAGCAAGCTCGGCTCTCACCTCGGCCTCCGAGACACCGGCGGCCGTCGCGATCCTCGCGACGCCACGGTCTTCGGCGAATGCCACGAGCAGGAGGAGCCGGCGCGCGCCGACGCCCAGGCGCGCGAGCGCCTCGACCTGACGATCTCCCAGCCGCCGGGAGACGTCGTCCAGCGCGCCGTCGGCGGAGACGGCGTCCGCGAGCTCGACCGCGACGCCCGGGGAGCCGTCGGCCCAACCGATGAGCCGTCGCAACGCGCGACTGCGGACGGCCGCGGTCGCCGTCCGCTCGATGAGCAGGCCGATCTGATGGTCGGTGAGCCGCGTGAGCAGCCGGTGGTCCCGAGGCCAGGGATCCCCCGGGTCGGCGACGTCGCCCGCCGTCGCCAGCACGACGTCGCCCGTGACCAGGCGGAGCCCGCGGTGCAGGACGCCGCCGCTCGCGCTGTCGACCCAGGCGAGGTCGTCGATCACGAGGGTCGTCGGCTCGTCGTCGAGCGCGGCCGCGATCGACGCGGCAAGGCCCACCGACGTCGTCCCTGCCGGCACGGGGACACCGAGTGCGCGCGCGACGTCGTCGGCGACGCCGAGGTCCACCATCCGCTCCGCCTCGATCCCCCGCACGGCGACCACCCGCCGTCCGGCATTGCGGGCATGCGCCGCGACCTCGGCGCACCAGCGGCTCCGTCCGGACCCGGGTTCCCCACGGACGTGGAGCGCGCGCGAGCCGCCCGCGGCGACGTGGAGTGCGGCGAGCTCTGCAAGCAGGGCGTCGCGCCCGATCAGGGGCGGTCCTGCGGCCAGCACGGCATCAGCGTACTGATATCGGACCGACGCACCGGGGCGTCGCGGATGTGGATCGACGAGTTGGCCTACACCTCGCCCGGCGCCGCCTGACGGACGACGATGCGGGTCCAGGCTCCGAGGTAGACCCGGTCTCCGGCGGCGATCTCGGTCTTCTGTCCGACCGGGATCGGGGTCTTGGGGAGCAGGCCGGTGGCGCCTCCGACGTAGGTGCCGTTGGAGGAGCCGAGGTCCTCCACGAACCACCGGCTCCCGTCCGTGGTGAGCTGCGCGTGCCGGCGGCTGATGCCGTTGTCGGTGCCCAGATCGATGTCGGGCGCGATGCCCCGACTGCGCGAGGCTCGGCCGATCAGCACCGAGGTGTGCCGCAGCGCCACGACACTCGGCAGGCCGGGCGAGGGCAGCGGGTCGGTGCTCTGCTGGTCGGCGTACCAGTCGGGGTCGATCCAGACCTCGGCCACCCACGCGTCAGCCGGGGCCGGTGAGGGGTTGGGATCGGTCGCGGTCTCGACAGGCTCGGCCGTCGGAATGCTCGGGCCTGCACCGTGCGAAGGCGGTAGGTCCAGGCCGGACGGCGGGGTCATCGGCCGCGGCATCGCGCCGGTGGTGAAGTCGTACCCGCAGCTCTCGCAGAACAGAGCGTTCGCCGGCGTGGGCGCCTGGCAGTTCGGGCAACTCGTCGCCTGCGCCGCGCCGTCGGGCGGCGCGGGATCGGTGGTGGCCGCGGGCGAGCCGGTCTCACCGGCGTCGGGCATGGCGACGCCGCAGGTGTCGCAGTAGTCGGTAGCCGTGGAGTCGTGGCCAGCTGGACACTTCACGTCGTCGTGCCCCCTGCAGTACTCGGGTCGGTCTGCTTCTTGATCCGCGTGGTCTTGGTCGAGGCCGTGTCGAGAGCCATCTCGTCGGCCTTGTCCACGGTGCGCTTGAGCCGCACCGTGCCCTCGCGCTCGTTCTCCACCTCGACCACCTTGCGCAGCTTCGACGTCGCCTCGTCGTTCCCGGTCGAGGCGGCGAGCTGCACGGCGCGCCCGAGCTTGGTCGTCGCGGTGGCCTCGTCGCCGGCCGCCTTGGCTGCCAGACCCTCCTGGATCATCGCCGCGAGCTCGGTCTGGCCGGTGTAGTGGGCGACCTGGGCGTCGATCTTCGCGGTGAGCTCGGAGTTGTTCGACCACGTCGCCTTGACCAACGCCTGCGCGAGGACGTCGTCGCCGATCGCGATCTGCACACGCGCGGCGAGTTGCTCCTGGCCGATCGCCTTGGCCGCCACCCGCACGGCCACGTGATAGTCACGCGACTCGTCGGCCCACGCCCCGGTCGGGTAGCCGCCGGTGAGGGGGTTGACGGCGACACGGCGCGCGGTGAGGTCCTCCACGCTGGGCGAGACCTGCCGCACGAAGAGGATCTGAGCGCCCTGCGGAGCCCAGACCCGCAACTGCGCGTCGGCGATGCCACGCGCCATCGAACTGCGCATCATGTCCTGGAACTGGGCGCGCATCTGGTCGGGGCTCGGGATGATGTCGACGGTGCCGAGCAGCGCCTGGGAGATCCGGCGCAGCTCGGCGACCTGCCAGTCGGTGCCGGCACCCCGACAGTCGCACTGGAAGTAGCCCGTGGCTCGCGCGATCGCCTCGTCGAGCATGTTCGCGCCCTCGCGGTTCTCACCGTCGGTGAGCAGGATGGCGTGACGCTGGGTGACGTCGGGCACGGAGGAGAAGAGCCGTCCGGCGAGATCGAGCCAGGTCGACATCGCCGTGCCGCCGCTGCCGACGAAGCGGCTGATCGCCTCGCTGGCCTCCTGCCGGGTGCGGTCGTCCATCCGCACCATGCCGGGCCCGCTGCTGACCTGGGGGTAGGCGAGCATCGCTCGGTCCGAGCCGGCGACGATCGCGAACCACGTGCCGTCGACGATCTCCGCCACAGCGGCCTGGGCGGCGTCCTTCGCCGCTGCCATCGTGGCCGGCCCCATCGAGCCGGAGGTGTCGACGATGATGATCTCGCCCGCGGCGCCCGCCCCGGACTGGCCGGCCGTGCCGGCACCCGAGCAGGTGATCGTGACGATCGCGTTGACGTCGGTGCCGCCGTCGGGCAGGAACTCGTTCTGGTAGACGCTCGCGGTGAACTCGGCCATCAGGTCTCCTCGGTCGGGTCGATGAGGGCATTCTGCCCGGGGGGCGTAGGCGCTCGTCCCGATGGCGCCTCCGCCCTCTCGACGCGCGCAAGCGCCACGGTGATGTTGTCCCTACCCCCGCAGCCCTTCGCGAATGCCAGCAGCCCCAGCGCGATCGCCATCGGATCTGGCGTGGGCACAGCGGCAGCGTCGACCTGGGCTCGCAGCGCCTGCGGGTCCGAGGCGTAGTTCCACAGGCCGTCCGAGCACGCCAGCACCCACCCGGGCACCGACACGGTCGCCTCGGCGACCCGTGGAGCGAGGTCGGGGGCATCGCGGCCGAGCCAGCGCGTGATCGCGTGCGCCTGCGGTCCGGACTCCGCGGCCTCCCGGGTCGCGCCCGCGGCCATCTGCATCTGCGCCACCGAGTCGTCCACGGTGAGCTGGACGCCGTCCGCACCATCGGGCAGCCAGTAGACGCGCGAGTCGCCGATGTTGGCGACGACGAGACGCTCACCCTCGACGACGGCGACGGCGAACGTGGCCGAGGCCGGGTTCGCCGACTCCTCCGGCGTGGTCGCGTCGATGGCGTCGTTCGCCGCGCGAACGGCCTGGGCCAGCAGCGCGGTGGCTGCCGCGTGCCGGCTCTCTGCCGTGCCCATGCCCTGCGGGAAGGGCGCGCGCAGGGCCTCGCACGCGGCCCGTGCCCCCGCTTCGGAGGCGAGGTGGGAGTCCTCCGCGCTCGAGACGCCGTCCAGCACGACGAGGACGGCGCGCTCACCCGACGTCGGCGAGCCGAGCAGCGCCATCGCGTCCTCGTTGCGGTGGTGCACGATGCCGCGATCGCAGACGCCGGCCACCCAGCCGCCTTCGCCGGCCGGTTCCTGCCGGTAGTGGTCGCGCTCGCTCGGCTGCTTGGCCCCGCAGAGCTGGCAGTACGCGTCGTCGTCGACCGCGCCGCCGCACTCCACACAGGGACGGCGGCCGGAGTCGGCCACGATCTCGGCGGCCGCGGAGACACGGACGGAGTCGAACGGCGCCGCCTCCTCGCTCACCGGCGGCGTGACCGCGGCGCCAGGTCCGCCGGCTACCGCGGCGCCCTGGCGTGCCCCACAGGCCTCGCAGAAGGCGGCGCCGCCGTCGAGCGCCGCGCCGCACGCCGTACAGGCGCTCACGTCAGGCTCCACGCGCGGACGGCGTTGGCCCGGTTGACCAGCTCGATCCGCTCGGGCATCGCGACGGCGTCGCGCGCGAGCTGGCGACAGCTGCGCTCGATGCCCTCCCGGATGCCGGCCTCGGTCGCCGGAACCGACCCGATCTGCGCGGCTGTGCCGGCCGGCGAACTGCCGCCGGTCGTCACGATCGCCAGGGCCTGCTCCAGGATGCGCACGCTGTAGCGCCCGTGCGTGGCCGGGTCCATCGAGGCCGACTCGATGGACCGCATCGCCTGATCCAGCACCGCGAGGTCGCGCGTGCCCTGGCTCAGCAGCACCTCGGCACGCAGCTGACGACTCTCGGGATACCCGCGGCTCGTGCGCGGCACCAGGTCGAGGGCCTCGACGGCGCCCGCGGCGTCACGGCGTTCCGCACGCACCCGCGCCAGCCCGAAGGCAGCCGGAGCGACGTAGGCGGCGTCCGTGGCCGCGCAGGTCAGGTAGAGGCCTTCGGCGACCTCGGGCTGCCCGCCCTTCTCGCACGCGACGCCGAGCGCGAGCTTGGGCGCGAGCTCGCCCGGCACCTGCTGGTAGACGGCGTTGAACGCAGCCTGCGCTCCGGCCCAGTCTCCCTCGTGCATCGCCGCGAGGCCGTCCACCCACAGCGCACGCCACTCCCACGGGTCTGTCCCGAGCATCTCCGAGGCGACGGCGTGCGCGCGCCGAGCGTCGCCGAGCTCGAGGGCGGTGCGGGCGATGGCCAGCTGCACCTCCGCCGTCCGCTCGGGCGCCTCGGTGTCGAGCACCCGCAGCCGCTCCGCCAGCTCGTCGCTGCCGATGCCCGAGAGCCAGCCGTGCTGGGAGTCGGTGGTGTCCTCCCGGAGCTTGGGCAGCTGCGACCATTCCAGGACGCCCCGCGAGGTCGTCGGCGGCGCGAACAGCGGGGAGGCAGCCGAGGTGAGCGAGGTGCCCGGCGTCCGCTCGGCCACCACCTCGCGCAGGACACCGAACAGTTGGCCGCGTAGTTCGTCGACCGAGGCGAATCGGTCGGCCGGGTCGGGCGCACAGCACTTGGCGACCAGCCAGTAGAGCGAGTCGTGTTCGGCGAAGAGCGGGGTGGACTCCGGCGGCGGCAGGGTGTGCAGGTAGGTGCCCTGGTAGCCACGGAACTCCATGCAGAGCACGACCAGAGTGCGCCCGATCGTGTAGATGTCGGAGGCGATGCTCGGCCCGACCTCGGCGACCTCGGGCGCCTGGTAGCCGACCGTGCCGTAGATGGCGGACTCGTGGTCGTCGATGCGTCGCACGCCACCGAGGTCGATCAGCTTCATCGAGTCGCCGACCTGGATCATGTTGTCGGGCTTGAAGTCGCAGTAGAGCAACCCGAGATCGTGCAGGTACTGGAAGGCCGGGAGGATCTCCAGGATGTAGGCGATCGCCTGATCGACGGGCAGCGCGTCGTAGGCACCGCCGGCGGCCTTCATCCGCTCCTTGAGGATCTGCTTGAGAGACTTGCCGCCCACGTACTCCATCACGATGTAGCCGGCGCCGTCGTGGGTGACGAAGTTGTAGATCTCCACGATCAGCGGGTGCTCGACCTGGGCGAGGAACTGCTGCTCGGCGATGGCGGCGGCGAGCGCATCGGGGTCGCCGGAGTTGAGCAGGCCCTTCAGCACGACCCAGCGATTGGAGACGTTGCGGTCGCGCGCGAGATAGATCCACCCGAGTCCGCCGTGTGCCAGGGCACCGGCGACCTCGTACTGACCGCCGACCAGATCCCCGGCCCGGAGCTTGGGGGTGAAGGAGAAGGCTTGGCCGCACTGGGGGCAGAAGCCCTCCTCGCGACCTGGTTGGCCATCGCGAGAACGGCCGATGGCACTGCCGCACTTGGAGCAGGAGCGCTTGTCCTCGGGCACGGCCGGGTTCGGGTTGATCGCCTTGGCGGGGTCGACCGCCGGCGCGGGTGGCACGCTCGTCAACCCGGCACCGATCCGGGCCGCTCGCAGGCGCTGGGATCCTGCGCGTGCCTGACGCGTGGCCACCGAGTCCGCGCCCGCGCGACGCGACCCGAAGGCCGCTGACTGGACGCGGCTCGCCGACGTCGCCACCGAGACGTCGTCCGGCATGCCGGGTCCCGCGCCCGTGGCCGGGACGGCGCCCGGCGTGGCCGCCATGCCGCAGGTGTCGCAGTAGCCGTCCGCGATCGTGCCCGCGCATCCGGGCTGGTCGCAGGACGCACCGTCGGGGGTCGCGACAGGCTCGACCACCGGCGACCCAGCCTCCGGGGTCGAGCCGGGAGCTGCGGCCATGCCGCAGACATCGCAGTAGCCGTCGGCGATCGTGCCGGAACAACCAGGCTGGGTGCAGGTCGTCGCGCTCATGGCTTCTCCTCGTGCTGCGGGTGCGGAACGTCGGTGGGAGCTGCGAGAGCGAGCCAGCTCTGATAGGTCGCGACGAGCTGGCGGCACACCGCCATCGGGGCCGGGCGTCGCTCCAGGACGGCGCGCGCCTGCTGCTCGCTGACCCTCAGGTCGTCACGGTCTGCCACACCGAGGGCGCGAGCCTTGGCCAGGTAGGCGTCAAGCAGTGCGATCAGGTCGGCGTGCTCGGCCAGCGCCGCGGCGTACTTCTCCTGGGCCCAGCCGAGCGCCTGCCCGACCCGGTCGAGACGGTCGCGGTAGCCGGCCAACTCCTCGGCGGTGTTCGGGACCGGGCCGAGCATCTCCACGTCGGGGATCGCGTAGTGGGGCGCGGGGTCGACGGTCGCGACGCACCGCGCGGCGAGCTGCTCGAGCGCCGCCTCGCGGGCTTCGAGGTCGGCGCGGAGTTCCCGCACGGACGCGAGCGCATCGCGCGCGTCGCGACGTCGGGCGTTGCCGACGATGAGGTCGCGCTCGAACACCGAGGCGTCCTGTTCCAGCGGCGCGAGCAGGCCCCCGACGTCGGCCCCGCGCTGAGCCCGTTCGGAGACGTCGGACAGGCGTGCCATGAGCGCGGCGAGCCGGTCGACCGCCGCATCGCGCTGGGTGGCGGGCTCGAGCCCGACCTGGTCGCGGATCCGCTCGAGCTGGGCGCGGAGGTCGGCGATGTGCGCTGCCGCCTCGGAGGCACCCGGAGCCAGGGAGATGCGTGCGCGCAGCTGGCTCGCCAGGGCATCGGAGAGCCGGCACGCCTCGGGCAGGGAGACGGCCATGCCGCCGGGGATCTCGGCCGCACCGTCGAGGCGGCCCCAGATGAGCGCCGCGATCCGCTCGCGCTCGGACTGCAGGACGCGGCCGCCGTCCCAGGTGGCGAAGACGAGCTGGTACCGGTCGGCGACGGCCTTCCATACCGACATGGCCAGCGCCATGTCGGTGGCCACTTCCACACCGTGCCCCGAAGCCAGCGCCATCGCGTCGAGATCGGCCAGCTCCTGCTGGCGACCGCGCACCCAGGCCTCGAGATCGACCAGGTAGCGCTGCAGCGCCGCCGGCTCCGGCGCGGCGCCCATCGCCCCGGGCGCCGCGGGCGCGACCGGGGAGGCGCCGAGTACGCCCGGCGAGGGTGAGTAGGCGTCGGAGACGGACATCGGCGATCGCAGCCTCAGCGCCCGTACCGAGCCGGCGGCTGCTCGCCACGCCCGAGGTAGGGGCGTAGCCAGGTGTCGTAGGACTCCTGCCAGCGGCCGTCGCCGCGCATGTCCTCGAGCGTCTGGTTGATCAGGCGCACCAGGTCTTGGTTCTCCGACTTCACACCGATGCCGTACGGCTCCTGGGTGAGGAACTGAGTGTCGAGCACCTCGGCGTAGGGATCCTGCGCAGCCAGGCCCGCGAGGACGGTGTCGTCGGTGCTGACGCCGTCGGCCTCGCCGTTCTGGAAGAGGATCATGCACTCGGAGTTGTCGCCAGCGGTGACCGGGATCGCCTTCGGCGCAATCTTCTGGATGTTCTCGATGCTGGTCGTACCGGCCGGGGCGCAGATCCGCTTACCGTCGAGGTCCTCGATCGACTCGATGCCGGCGTCCTTGCCGACGAGCACCTTCTGCCCCGCCCGGTAGTACTCCGTGGAGAAGGCGATCTGCTGCCAGCGCGTACAGGTGATCGTCATGTTGCGCGAGACGATGTCGATCGTGCCGTTCTGGAGGAACGGGATGCGGTCGGCGGCGGTGATCACGCGGAGCTCGACCTTGCTGCGGGCCTGCTCGGCACCGACGCCGAAGAGCTTCTGGGCGATGGCGTAGACGAAATCGATGTCGAAGCCCTCGATCTGTCCCGTCTCGGCATTGCGTGCGCCGAGCAACAGGGTGTCGGCGGCGATGCCTGCGATCAATCGGCCACGCTGCTTGATCGCGTTGACATCAGGGCCGTCCCCGGAGTTTCCGGCGGGTGCGTAGGAGTCCAAACGCGCGGGATCCTCGTTGTCGCACGGTTTCGTGGTTGCCGGCGCCGCAGGCGCGGAGGTAGTGGTGGGCGGCTTGGGCACCGTGGTGTCGGCATAGCCCCCACACCCAGCAAGCCCGAGGGTCATGGCGATCACCGTCGCGACGGCGGCGGCCCGAGCGCGCCTCAGTGCCGCGGGGTCGTTCCTTCCTGGGGTCCCTGCGGGCTTGCTCGCGGAGGAGCGAAGCGAAGAAGGTCGGGTGGTCATGCGTACTCCCTCCGTCGCTGGTTGACTCCCCAGGTCGCGGCCCCGGCAGCGGCCAAGGCGCCGAGCAGGGTGAGCACGATCAGGACCAGCGAGATCACGCCACCGGACCGGAACGCGTCGGCGGCGTCGGTCGCCGCCACCGCGCTCACGCGATCGGCAGAGGCGTCGGCCTCGTCGAGCAGGGCGGTGGCGGCCTCGGTTTCGTCGGTCGTCGCCAGTCGGACGGCACGGTCCCAGTCGCCACTGTCATCGGCCGCGCGGATCTGACCGTGCTGCTCGGCGTACCGCTCCCACAGCGCGAGCGTGCGGGGTGAGGCGTTCGCCTGCACCACCTCGGCGGCAGCAGTCCAGGACTCCTCGTAGGCGGCGCCGGAGCCACGGTTGATGAGCCCCTGGCTCTCCTGCGCCTTCGCGTCGTTGAGCGCCGAGCGTGCCCGCGCCTCCTGGACGGCGTCCGCGTAGGGCCCGGCGCGCGTCTCGGCGTTGTCGGAGTGCTTGGAGGAGGCGTGGTACGCGCCGAGCAGCGCCACGACCAGGACGATCCCGCCCGCCGTGGCGATGCCGACGTTGATGCGCCGGTGGAAGCGGGTGGCGATCGACCGGTTCACCAGGAACAACGAGCCCACCGCGAGCAGGCCCATCCCGGTGAGCCACCAGGGATGCTGGGACTCCATCTCCTCCACGGCCCGGTCGGAGTTCGCGTCGACGAGCGCGCGCACGATCGGCAGCGCGTCGGCACGCAGACCGTCGCCGGCGCGGTTCAGGTAGGCGATGCCGATCGGGAACTGCTGCCGGTTGTAGTCGCGGGCCTGGGCGACGGCGGTCGTGTAGTCGGTGACGGCTGCGTTGAGGTCGGCCAGGACGTTCCTGTCCGCGGGCTGTGCCTGCGCGGCATCGGTGATCAGGCGGAGGACGTCCTCGATCGAGCTCTGGTAGGCCGCGCGCTGGTCGGCCGGCTCGAGCCCGCCGATCAGGAAGCCGTTGGTGGCCAGGGCGTCCGCGCGCAGGAGCAGCGACTGGATCTTCTGCACCCGCACGACCTGCTCGGTGTTGTCGGCGGCACGGCCACCGGCCTGCCAGGAGAGCACCTGGATCAGCGCCGAGACCACGCCGAAGATCACGACGGTCGCGACCGCCAGCACCTGCAGGCGGTTGAGCAGGCCGGGCACGTCCTCGGCGAGGTTGCGGGCGCCGTCGGAGGTCACCAGTGGGGCGGGTGTGCCGGGCGCGGGGATGTCGAGGCCCACGACGTGCGCGGTCGGCGTCCCCGCAGCGGGGCCTGGAGTGGGACCGGAAGTGGGGCTGGGTGCGGACGCCGTCTGGCTCACGGTGCCTCCTCGTTCGGGCTGGGCTCCACGGGACTGGTCGACTCGGTGGGGATCGGGGCCTGCGCTCCCCCGAGGTCCACCGACTCCAAGGGGATCGCGTCGGCGTCCTCGGGCGGGACCAGCGGCTCCGGTTCCCCGAGATCGTCGGCCACGATGCGTCGCAACTGTTCCAGGGTGGGCGTCTCGACGTCACGCAGCCTCCAGGCGTGACGGCCGATCGAGGCCTCCAGCACGTTGCGCACGTACCGCGCGTTGCCGAACGTCGGCCCGCGCTGCACCACCCTCAGCAGCTCGCGCAGGCGGTCGAGCACCGTGTCGTCGACGTCGAACTCCGCCTTGGCGGCCATCGAGGCGAAGATCCTCACCAGCTCCGCGTCGGTGTAGTCGACGAAGTCCAGCGTGGTACGGAATCGCGACTCCAGGCCGGGGTTCTGGCCGATGAAGACCTCCATCGGCACCGGGTATCCGGCGACGATCACGACGAGGTCGTCGCGGTTGTCCTCCATCTCCTTGACCAGGGTGTCCACCGCCTCCTGGCCGTACTGGTCACCCGCGAGCGCATAGGCCTCGTCGATGAACAGGACGCCGCCGATCGCCGAGGCGACGACCTCGGCCGTCTTCATCGCCGTCTGCCCCAGGTAGCCGGCGACCAGCTCGGAGCGGTCGACCTCGACCAGCTGACCCTTCGAGAGCAGGCCGAGCGCGCGGTAGATGCCGGCGACCAGGCGCGCCACCGTCGTCTTGCCGGTGCCGGGGTTGCCGTTGAAGATCAGGTGCCGGGTGATGGTCGGCGAGTTGAGGCCCGCGTCGCGGCGCAGCCCCTCGACCCGCAACACCGCCGCCTGGCGGTGGATCTCGGCTTTGACGTCGGTCAGGCCGACGAGCTCGTCGAGCTCGGCCAGCAGCTCTTCGACCGACTTCTGAGGTTCGGCGGGCACCTTGGGCTCGGCCGGCGCGGGGTCCGCGGGCGGGGCCGCCTGCGTGGGCGTGGGGGTTTCCGAGACGGTGCCGCCCGTTCCTCGCGCAGCCTCCTCGACCACCGGCGGGCCGGTCATCGAACCTCCCGCCTCCTCCTCGGCCGGCGGCGGCCCGGTCATCGAGCCTGTCGAGATGCCGCCTGCCAGGCCGCCGAGGTCGAGTCCTGCCAGCCTGCGCTGCACCGCCGAGAGCTGTTGCACCAACGACTGCGCGACCTCGTCGCCCACGGTCGGCGCGGGTGGACGCACCGAGGCGGACTCGCCGAGCTGCGCAGCGGCCGCCGTCGCCGCGTTGCCGGTGGCTCGTGGATCGGGCGTGCCGAGTTCCGCACCGGCCAACGCGACGTCGCCCAGCGCGGCGGCGTACGTGGGCGCGTGCGGCGACCCGGTGACGGCGAGCAGGCTCATCGTGGCCGTCGGCGCGGCCCGATATCGGCGGCCGCGCGAGGCCGCGTCGAAGAACTCCTCGGCAGAGCGGGCGCGGCCGGTCTGGGCGCACCAGTCGACGAAGGCGCCGGTCGATGGTTCGGACACGGTGGCCGCGAGCGCCTCCCCCTCGCGCCGGGCCGTCGTCGCGTCCTGCCCGGCGGTCTCGGCGACGGCGGCCAACGCGTCGAGTGCTGCGGCGAGCGTGCGCGGCGTCGCGCTCATCGGATGCTCCTTCGAGATGGCGTCGGCGGCTGGGGAGCCTGCCGGGGCGGTGTCATGTCGGGCTGTTCAGGGAGAGGTCGGGGCCGCCGTCTGCGGTATGCCCGAACTTGGCCTCCAAGAACATGCCGTGTGCGAGCAGCGCCTGTGCGTCGGCGCGGTTGGCGGCGTCCAGGATCGAGTCCATCGTTCCCGCGAGCAGCTCGAGCTGTTCGACGAGCACCATCAACGAGGTCTTGTAGCCGTCGATCGGCCGGGTGTCGGCCCACTGGCGTGGGAGCCGGAGATAGGCGCCGACCGACTCCGGCAGGTAGGTCGTCGCCGTCGCCACCACCGAGTAGGCCTCCTGGCTGCCCAGCCCCAGGTTGCGCAACCGGGGCAGCGTGGCGTTGATCGTGCGCGCGATGCGCACCACCCGCGACGTCACGACCGGCGGTGCGTTGCCGTCGCTGAGCATCGCGTTGACCCGGTTCAGCGAGGCCAGCACGTCCTGCTCGGTGGGCGGCGCCGGCGCGGCCGGCGCATCCGTCGCACTGCGCGATCGCCACCATGATCGAAGACCCATGCGCAGACGTGACCTGAGGCGTCGATCAGCTCAGCGGCTGACCGGAGAGATCCAGCGTGCCGGCTGCGTTGCGGGCGTCGTGCTGCTGGACGCGTGCCAGGTAGGACTTGGACTTCTCGACCTCGGTCTCCAGCACGCCGATGGTCTGCGACATCGAGTCGAGCGCCTTGAGCTTGAAGTCGTCGATGGCGTCCATCGTGGCGTAGATGTTGGCGAACGCGGCCTGCAACTGCTCCATGCCGATCGTCGAGGACGCCGCCTGCTCCTGGATCGCCGCGGAGTTCTCCTTCAGCATCTCCGAGGTCCGCTGGATCATCGTGGAGGTCGTGGTGTTGAGCGCCGAGATCTGGTCGAGCACCAGCTTCTGGTTGCTCAGTGCCTGCGCCACGATGACGGCGGTGCGCAGCGCGGAGATGGTCGTCGTGGTCGCGCGGTCGACGCCCTTGATGAGTTCGATGTTGTTCTTGATGATGATGTCGATGGCGAGGTAGGCCTGGATCGAGACGGCGAGCTGGGTGAGCAGGTCCTGGTGCTTCTGACGCACGTAGAAGAGGACGTCCTGGCTCAGCGTCTTCGCGGCCTCGGGGTCGGTCAGCTCGAGCTCGGCGATGCGGGCCGACAGCTTCGCGTCCAGTCGCTCGGCCACGTAGACGTACTGGTTGAGCCGGCCCATCACGGCCCAGAGGTTCGTCTTCTCCAGGTTGAGGGCGACGTTGTCGCGCGTCAGCTCGTCCTGGCCGTTGCGCAGGCTGTGCAGGATGCCGTTGAGCTGGGTCTGGGCCGACTGGTACTTGCGGAAGTAGTCGGTGATCTTGTCGCCGAAGGGCAGCAGGCCCATCAGCTTGCGGGTGCCCTTGGCCTCGCTCGGGTCGAGGTCCTCCACGGTCCGCCGCAGTTCGAGCAGGGTCTTGCCGACGCTGCTTCCCTGCGCGATGCCGCCCTCCTTGAGCGCGGTGACCGGCTTGTCGAGCATCCGGTTCGACGTCTCAGCGGCCTTGCGGATGTCGGCGTCGCCCATCGTGCGCACGTTCTCCGCCTGGGCGGCGAACTCCGGACTGCCGACCTGCGCGGTGGACAGGGCCCCCATGAAGGAGTCGACCTTGGCGTCGAGCTCGGGCATGACCTCGGCGGCGACGGCCGGCGCCATCTTGGGCGCCGCCGTGGCGGACACCGCGGCGGGGGCCTCGGGCGCCGTCAGGGTGACGACGGGCTCGGGCGGCGCGAGGGGCGCAACCGCGGCACCGCCCGCGGAGTCAGAGGCGGCAGCAGTCTCGGCAGCGCTGGGCTGCTCGGGCGTCCCGGACGTCATGGCGCCGAGTCTGGCATGCCGGCGGGTGGGCGGGAACTGCAAGGATGGGCGAACTGGCCCGGCTCTCGAGGCCGGGCTTAGCCCGCGTCGCCGTCGTTGGAGGAAGTCATGCCCGGTTCGATGATCCTGATCGCGATCCCCGTCGTCGTGGTGCTGCTGCTCATGCTCTCGGTGCGCACCATCGACCAGGCCCACGTCGGCGTCGTGACGATGTTCGGCAAGTACCGCCGTGTGCTGCAGCCGGGCCTGAACTTCCTGATGCCGCTCTTCGAGCACATCCACTCCAAGGTGCCGGTGCAGAACCAGACCCGACAGTTGCAGTTCGCTGCGATCACCAACGACCAGGCGAACGTGCACTTCACCAGCACGATCATCTTCACCGTCTCCGATCACTCCGAGGAGACGGTGCAGAAGGTCGCGTTCAAGTTCATCGACATGCAGAGCTTCCACATCGCGTTGACCTCCGCGGTGGAGGCCTCGGTGCGCGAGTACGTGGCGAACAAGCGGCAGGCCGAGGTTCTGGGCCTGCGCGGCACGATCGTCGAGCATGCCAAGACCACGCTGGACGAGCAGCTCGCCTCGTGGGGCTACATGCTCGTCGACCTCACGGTCAACGACATCACCTTCGACTCCGAGGTCATGCTGTCGATGTCGAAGGTCGTCGCGGCCAAGAACGCCCAGACTGCCGCGGAGTTCGAGGGACAGGCACTGCTGATCCGGCGCACCAAGGAGGCAGAGGCCGAGGGTGCCGCGATCAAGATCGGCGCCGAGAACGAGGCCGAGGCGGCTCGGCTGCGAGGCGTCGGTCTGGCCAGCTTCCGCAAGGCCGTGGCAGAGGGTGTCGCGGAATCCGCTCAGGAGCTCACCAGCCACGGCATCGACCCGAGCCTGCTGGCCTTCGTGATGTGGACCGAGACCATCCGCGAGACCGCCCGCGACGGCCAAGGCAACGTGATCTTCCTCGACGGCTCGGTCGACGGCTTCACCGACACCACCAAGCGCCTGCAGGCGATGCTCGCCGGCGGCGTCCCCGACAACGCCCGCTGATCTCGCGTTGACCCGTCTTGAGACAAAGACGGGTCAACCACCCATCGCGCGTTGACCCGTCTTCAGACAAAGACGGGTCAACGCGTGGCGACGACGAACCGTGGCATCAGGGCCTGGGCCATCGGGCCGATCAGCAGCGCGAACGCGACGGTGCCGACGCCGACGACGCCGCCCAGCACGAGCCCGATCAGGACGACGGTCACCTCCAGACCGGTGCGCACGAGCCGGATGGAGAGCCCGGTGCGACGCGCCAGCCCCGTCATCAGCCCGTCGCGCGGCCCGCGACCCAGCTGAGCGCCGACGTAGACGGCGGTGGCGAACGCGCACAGCGCGATGCCGCCGAACATCAACGGCACCTCGATCAGCAGTCCGTCAACCGGGTCGAGGAGCGCCAGCGTGGCATCGGCGGAGAAGCCGACCACCAGGGCGTTGGCGATCGTCGCGAGACCCGGCTTCTCCCCCAGCGGGATCCAGAGGAGCAGCACGACGAAGCTCATCACCACCACGGCCTGCCCCAGAGTGATCGGCACGTGCTGGATCAGCCCCGAGTGCAGCACGTCCCACGGCGCGAGGCCGAGGTCGGCGCGCACCATCAGCGCCAACGAGGCGCCGTAGAGCACCAACCCGACCGCGAGCTGCGCCAGGCGGCGCGGAAGCCGACCCGCTCGCAGCTGCTCGATCGGCCCGAGGTCGGTCAGCAACGCGACGGCGGGAGTTGGGACGGCGGTCTCGGTCACGACCTCACGATGCCTCGCGATTGGCCTGGTCCTCAATAGCCAATCGTGCAACAGTGGCCTGCATGAACCAGTCCACTCTGTCGGCGCGACGTCTCGCCGGTCTGGTGGCCGGCTTCGATCGCGCGCCGGCCTACGTCGGGCTCGCCGACGCCCTCACCCTCCTGATCGGCGACGGCCGCGTCGGCCTCGACGTCCGGCTGCCAAGCGAGAGGGACCTCACCGAGGCACTCGGGATCTCCCGCACCACGGTGACGCGCGCCTACTCGCTGCTGCGTGAGGCGGGGTACGCCGAGGCGCGTGTGGGTGCGGGCACCTTCACGCGCGTTCCCGGCGGCCGATCCGCCGTCCACGACCGGGCTCTGCTGCCCCGCGCCGGTGACCACGACGCGATCGATCTCAACTGCGCCGCCGCCAGCGCTCCCCCGGGCATCGCCGCCGCCTACGCCGACGCCGTCGCGGAACTGCCTGCCTACCTCAGCGGGCACGGCTACTACCCAGCAGGTCTTCGCCCGCTGCAGGAGGCGATCGCTGCGACCTACGCGGCCCGCGGCCTGCCGACCGATCCCGAGCAGATCCTGGTGACACCGGGCGCGCTGAGCGCCACGACGATCGTGGCGAGGGCATTCCTCGGGGCCGGCGATCGCGCCCTGGTGGAGTCGCCGGTCTATCCGAACGCGATGCAGGCGATCGCCGGCGCCGGCGCGCGGCTGCGACCGCTGCCGGTCGACCCGCAGGGCTGGGACCTCGACGTCGTGCGCTCGACCGTGCGCGACGTCGCGCCCCGCCTGGCCTACCTGATCCCCGACTTCCAGAACCCCACCGGGCACCTGATGGACGATGAGCAGCGCGCGGCGACGGCAGCCGCCCTCCGCCGCGCCCGCACCGTTCCACTCATCGACGAGGCCCACCAGCCGCTGGCGCTGGACGGCCAGCGGATGCCGATGCCGTTCGCCGCGCACGCACCGGCGGCGATCACCGTCGGCTCTGCGAGCAAGGCGTTCTGGGGCGGCATGCGCGTAGGCTGGATCCGCAGCCCCCACGAGCATCTGGACCGGATCACCCAGGCGCGGCTGGGTCTCGACCTCGGTGTGCCGGTGATCGAGCAGCTCGCGGCCGCGCGCCTGCTGGCCGACCCCGCCGCGGTTCTCGGTGCGCACCTGGCGCGATTACGCGCCCAGCGCGACGCTCTCGTGGACGCCGTGGCGACGCACCTGCCCCAGTGGCGCTTCGTGCGGCCCTCGGGCGGCCTGGTGCTGTGGTGCGAACTGCCCCGCACCCCGCGGACGTCCGCGGTCCGGCTCGCAGCGGAGGCGGAGCGGCGCGACGTCATCGTCGCTCCGGGGCCGGCCTTCGCCTTGAACGGCGGGCTCGACCGCTTCGTACGGATCCCGTGGACGCGACCCGAGGCCGACCTCGTGCTCGCGGTCGAGCGGCTCGCAGAGGCCTGGGAGGGGTTGACCGCGGCCGGCTCGCGCGACGTCGTCGCCGATCGACGTCCTGGCCGCGCGTTCGTGGCCTGAGCCCGGGTCCACCGATGCGCGCCGGCTGTGCGTCGATCGGGGGGAATCGGGCTGAGACGGTCCGGGCGAGCAGTCAGGTCAGATCGACCGCGCGCGCCGCGTGGGCGTTCATCGCCGACTCGATCTCGGCGAGCACCTCCGCGGAGATCGCGGTGTCGACCGAGAGCGCGACCAGCGCCTCGCCGCCCAGCGCATCGCGGGAGACCTGCATGCCGGCGATGTTGACCCCCGCCTCGCCGAGGATGCGTCCGACGGTGCCGACCATGCCCGGGCGGTCTCGGTAGCTGAAGAAGGCCAGGTGCGTGGTGGGCTCGAGGTCGATGTCGTAGCCGTTGACCTCGACCAGGCGCTCGCGGTGGGCGATCCCGATCAGGGTGCCGCCGACCGAGACCTGCGATCCGTCGGCCAAGGTGCCGCGCAACGTGATCAGGTTCCGGTGGTCGGGGCTCTCGGAGTCCGTGACCAGCCGCACCGAGGTGCCGCGCTCCAGAGCGAGCAGCGGGGCGTTGACGTAGGACACGGTCTCCTCGACGACGTCGGTGAAGACACCCTTGAGCGCGGCCAGCTCGAGCACCTTGACGTCGAGGTTGCCGATCTCTCCGCGCACCTCGACGTCGATCTGCTGGGCGACCTCGCCCGCCACACCGGTGAAGATGCGACCGAGCTTCTCGGTGAGCGGGATACCGGGGCGCACCTCCTCGGCGATCACCCCGCCCTGCACGTTCACGGCATCGGGCACCAGCTCGCCGGCGAGGGCCAGCCGCACCGAGCGCGCGACGGCGAGGCCTGCCTTCTCCTGGGCCTCGTCGGTCGAGGCGCCCAGGTGCGGCGTCGCGACGACGTTGTCGAGCTCGAACAACGGACTGTCGGTGCACGGCTCGGAGGCGAACACGTCGAGCCCGGCCGCGGTGATCTGACCGGAGACGAGTGCGTCGTAGAGCGCCTCCTCGTCGACGATGCCGCCGCGGGCAGCGTTGACGAGGACGAGCTCGGGCTTGGCCCGGGCCAGCTCGTCGGCACCGATCAGCCCGACCGTCTCGGGCGTCTTGGGCAGGTGCACCGACATGAAGTCGGCCTCGGCGAGCAGGGTGTCCAGGTCGACCAGCCGGACGCCTGCCTGCGCGGCACGCCCCGCCTGCACGTAGGGGTCGTAGGCGATGACGGTCATGCCGAAGGCGGCGAGTCGCTGCGCCACGAGCACGCCGATGCGCCCCAACCCGACGATGCCCACGGTCTTCTCGTACAGCTCGATGCCGGTGAAGGCGCTGCGCCGCCACTGGCCGGCGCGCAGTGCCGCGTGCGCCGGCGAGACGTGGCGAGCGGCCGCGAGCATGAGGGCGACCGCGAGCTCGGCGGCGGAGACGATGTTCGACGTCGGCGCGTTGACCACCATGACGCCGTGCTGCGTCGCGGCCCGGACATCGACGTTGTCCAGTCCGACGCCGGCGCGTGCCACCACGCGCAGCCGACGTCCGGCCTCCAGCGCCTCGATATCGATCCTGGTCGCCGAGCGCACCAGCACCGCATCGGCATCGGCGACGGCAGTCAGGAACGCCACGCGGTCGGTGCCGTCGACGTGACGGATGTCGAAGTCCGGCCCGAGCGCCTCGACCGTCGCGGGGCTCAGCTCTTCGGCGATCAGGACGACGGCACGCTCGAGACTCACGACCGTGACAGTAGCGAAGCCGACCGCCGTCGACGGCGGTTCGCCGCGGGGGCGAGGCAGCGGGAAATTCAGGTGACGCGACGCGCTCGGCGATCTACGGTCGAGGGCGTCACATCGTCCAACAGAGGGAGCACCGGTGGAGCTCTGAGGTCTCGCCATCACGACACCTCGAACCTGAACAGGGATCCGCCATGCCCGCACACCCTCCACCGACCCATCCCGGCGACGCGTCGGCCACCTTCGTCGCCACGGGTCTCGTCCACCGATGGCCCGATGGCGCGCCGTCGTTCGACGGCCTCGACCTGGTCGTCCCGCCCGGGCGGACTGCACTCGTCGGGAGCAACGGCAGCGGCAAGTCGACGTTGCTGCGACTTCTCGTCGGCGGCCTGACGCCCGCGGCCGGCGTCGTGCGACGCCCCGAGAGCCTCGGCTACCTGCCGCAGAGCCTGACCCGTGCCGCGGAGACCCCGGCCGCCGACGTCCTGGGCATCGGCGAGATCCTGCGTGCGCTGCGCCGCATCGAGAGCGGATCGATCGCCACCGCCGACTTCGACATCGTCGGCCAGGACTGGGACATCGCCGAGCGCTCCTCGGTCGCGCTCGCCCGCCTCGGTCTGCCGGCCTCGGTGCTGGAACGTCGACTCGGCGAGCTCTCCGGTGGTGAAGTCGTCCAGCTCGGTCTCGCCCGACTCGTACTGCTCCGCCCTCGCACCCTGGTGCTGGACGAGCCGACGAACAACCTCGACGCCGATGCTCGCGCACGACTCGCCGAGATGGTCGACACCTGGCACGGGTCGGTCCTGCTCGTCAGTCACGACCAAGCGCTGCTCGGCGGGGTCGATCATGTCGGCGAGCTCCGCAGCGGCGCCGTCCGCTGGTACGGCGGCAACCTCGACGACTTCCGCGCACAGGTCGACGTCGAGCAGGGCGCCGCTCGGCAAGCGGTCACCGCCGCGCGTGGCGACCTCCGCCGTCAGCAGGCGGACCGGGTCGAGGCGGAGCGCATGATCGCCCAGCGCAAGCGCCAGGGCAGCGCGAACGCCGCGCGCTCGAACATGCCACGGGGAGCGCAGGACTTCTGGAAGAACCGCTCGGAGAAGCACGCCTCGCGCTACCGCGACCTGCACCGGCGCCGGCTCGACGAGGCGCGCGACCGGCTGGCCGAGGCGGAAGAGCGCGTGCACGCGGACGACGCGCCACGCATCGACCTCCCGGACACCGTGGTCCATCGCGGCAGCCAGGTGGTGCACACCCGTGGACTGGTGCTCCGCACGGGGCGTGCGATCGACCTTGAGGTGACCGGGCCCGAGCGGATCGCCGTGCTCGGCGCCAACGGCAGCGGGAAGACCACCCTGCTGCACACGCTGGCCGGGCTGCTCGAGCCGCGATCGGGCCAGGTCGGCACGTTCGTCCCGGTGGGCCTGCTCACCCAGCGGCTCGACGACCTGGACGACGCCCTCAGCGTGGTCGACACCGTGCGCTCGGTCGCCCCCGACGCGGCGGCGAACGACGTCCGCGCGACCCTCGCGCGGTTCGGTTTCCGAGGGGCGACCGCCGAGGCGCGGGTCGCCTCGCTCTCAGGCGGGGAGAGGCTCCGCGCAGCGTTGGCCCGCGTGCTGCTCGCCGAGCCGACCCCGCGCCTGCTGCTGCTCGACGAACCGACCAACAACCTGGACTTCGACGCCTACGACGCCCTGGTGTCAGCCATCGACGCCTACGCCGGCGCCCTCCTGGTCGTCAGCCACGACAGGGCGTTCATCGAGGAGGTCGGCATCGACCGCGTGATCGATCTCGACGACGAACCGTCATCGGCAGCGCCGTGACGAGGAGGGTTCAGGCGAAGAGCGCCTGGCCGAGGTACTCCCCCGAAGCCGCGCCGGGCGGCACCGCGAAGAGGGCCGAACCCGTCGTCTTGAGGTACTCCATCAGGGCGTCGGACCTGGCCATCGCGCTCTGGATCGGGATGAAGTGGGTCGCCGGATCACGCACGTAGGCGATGAAGAACAGGCCGGCGTCGAGCCCGCCGAGCGCATCGGAGCCGTCGACGAAGTTGTACCCGCGCCGCAGCATCCGCGCCCCGTCGTGGAAGTCGGGGTGGACCACGCGCACGTGCGCGTCGACCGGGATCGAGGGGGCCGTTCCGGTCACGGCGTCGAAGTCCATGTCCGCGAACTCGCCACCACCGCTGAGCGGACCACCCTCGCCCTTGGTGCGGCCGACGAACTGCTCCTGGTCCTGCAGCGGCTGACGGTCCCAGACCTCGATCGTCATGTTGATCCGGCGCGCACACAGATAGGAGCCGCCGACCAGCCACGGCGCCGCAGCGTCGTCGTCCGCCCCCACCCAGACATGCTCGTCCAGCGCTGCGCGCTCCTCGGCCTTGAGATTGGCGGTGCCGTCCTTGAACCCGAACAGGTTGCGCGGCGTGTCCTGGCTCGTCGAGGTGGACGACGTACGCCCGAAGCCCAGTTGGGACCACCGCACGGAGGCCCGGCCGAACGCGATCCGCGCGAGGTTGCGCACCGCGTGCACCGCGACCTGCGGGTCGTCGGCGCAGGCCTGCACGCACAGGTCGCCGTCGGAGCGAGTCGGGTCGAGGTCGTCCGCCGGAAAGTGCGGCAACCGCGCCAACGCGGCCGGACGCCGCTCGGCGAGCCCGAAGCGGTCGTCGAAGAGAGAGGGGCCGAAGCCGATGGTGATCGTCAATCCGGACGGCGGCAGCCCGATCGCCTCGCCGGTGTCGTCCGGCGGCAGCAACGGATCGCCCTCGACCGGGCCGATCGGTCCCGCGCCGTCCCCTCGCGTCATGCGTTCGGCGGCCGCCGTCCAGTCATCCAGCAGCGAGATCAGCTCGGCACGGTCGGTGGTGGTGACGTCGAACGCCGCGAAGTGCAGCCGATCCTGGGCAGGCGTGACGATGCCGGCCTGGTGGGCACCGCGGAAGGCGTAGGACGTCGCGCGGGCGACGTCGTCGGCATCGGGACTCAGGCGATCACCGATCAGGGCGCCGCCGACGCCCGCGATCGCGCCGATACCGAGACCGCCGCCGAGCAGCTTGCGACGCGAGACGCCCCGGCCTCCCGACTCCACCATCGCCGTCAGACCACCGCGGCAGTCAGCCGTGACAGCGGCTCGGAGAGCGCGTTGACGGCGTCGGAGAGCTGCTTGATCTGATCGGGCGGGACGTCGGTGTAGAGCGCGAAGCCGTCCCCCACCCGCTGGGCGTCCAGCAACTCCTGCAGAGCGTCGAAGCGCTTGGTCAGCTCGGCCGCGAGCTCGGGATCGTTGGTCTCGACGATCGGCTCGACCCCCTCGAACGCGACGCGGGCGCCGTCGACGTTGGCCTGGAAGTCCCACAGATCGGTGTGCGACCAGAACTCCTCCTCACCGGTGACCTTGCCGGTGGCGACCTCCTCGAGCAGCCCGCGGGAGCCGTTGGCGACCTGGTCGATGGTGTAGGTGAGCTTCTGGACGCGGCCGTCGAGGGTGCGGGTGTTGGCGAGCAGGTCGTCGGCGTACGTGACGCGCTGTGCCGCGGTGAGCGGACGGTAGTCGGCACCTGCCTCGGCCGGCCAGAGGTCCTTCTCGATGCGGTGCCAGCCGGTCCACTCCTGGCCGGGCTCGAGGTCGGCCTCGCGCAGGTCCATCTTCGGGTCGAGGTCGCCGAAGGACTCCGCCACCGTCTCGATCCGCTCCCAATGGGTGCGGGCGACGGGGTAGAGCGCACGAGCGCCGTCGTCGTCGCCGGCCTTGTAGAGGTCGACGAACCGGCTGGTCTTGGCGAGCAGTTGCGCCGACTGGTCCTTGACGTAGGAGGCGTAATTCGTCAGCGCCTGGTCGACCAGCTCTTGGTCGGAGGCAGCCAGCGCGGGCTGCTCGCCGGACGGCGTGACGGTGAACGCCGAGCGGATGCCGTCGCCCTTCATGCCGGGCTTGCAGGCGGTGAAGTAGTCGCCGTCGGGGGCGTTGACGGTCAACTTGTTGGAGGCGCCGGGGCCGATGTTCTCCACCTCGCCGAGGATGCGCAGGCCGTCGTCGCCGAGGACGTAGAACTCGGTGACGACGCTGCCGGAGTTGGTCACCGTGAACGTCAGCGTGCCTGCGGGGGCGGTGTCGCCGGAGACGTCGCACGCGTCGTCGGACGCGTTGACGGTGAAGGCCCGCGTGGCGTCGTCGGAGGGTGCGGTGCTCTCCGTACCGCACGCGGCGAGCACCGGGGCGAGGACCGCCAGGGCGGAGACGGCTGCGAGGGCGGAGCTGCGCTTCACGAGGTGACCTCCTGGGTCGTGGATGACGGGGCGGGGCGCGGCGCGCGACGGCGCCGGGCCGCCAGCAGGAAGAGCGTCATGACCGGGACGACGTAGGCCCACCAGACGAGCACCTCCAGCACACTGGGGCGCGCGGTGAGGTTGAGCATCCCGGCGAGGATCGCGCCGTACCAGGAGCTCGGGTCGTACCAGCCGGAGATGTCCCAGGCGTGGCTGTTCAGGCCCGGCAGGACGCCGATCTCCTGGAGGTCGTGGACGCCGTAGGAGAGAACCCCGGCGGCGACGAACACCAGGAACGCGCCGGTCCAGGTGAAGAACACCGTGAGGTTGATGCTGATCGCACCGCGGTAGAGCAGGAACCCGATCACCACGGCGGTGGCGATACCGAGCAGGGCGCCGATGAGCGGCGTGCTGGTGAGCTCCGTGCCCGGCGCCTGGTCGCGTCCGGTCGCGGTCTGGGTGTTCGCCCACAGGATCGCCGCCGTCTCCATGCCCTCGCGTCCCACGGCGAGGAACGAGACCAGGGCGAGCGCGAACGGGCGGTCGGCTGCGGCGTCGAGCCGCCCGCGCAGCTCGCCGGCGATGCTGCGCGCCGCGCCCGCCATCCAGAACACCATGAACGTCACGAATGCCGCGGCGACCAGCGAGAGGACGCCGCCGAGGAGCTCGGTGGAGCGGAAGTCCAGCTTGCGCGACTGCGCCCCGAGCAGGAGCGTCGCCCCCACCGGGAGCAGCACCGCGACCGCGACGCCCGTCCAGATCCACCTCAACTGGTGACGTCGATCCGACTTCACCAGGTAGGCCACCAGGATGCTGACGACCAGGGCGGCCTCCAGGCCCTCCCGCAGGCCGATCAGAAAGTTGCTGAGCACAAGCGTCGAGCGTACGCCTGTCTACTTAGGGTCGCCTAATCTCGACGGGGTGGTCTGGGCCGGTGGGAGAAGCACCGGCTACCCCGTGATTCTCCTCAACGATGCGGCGAAACTCCCGGAACACGGGTCGAAAACCGCCGACAGACGGGAGTTTCGCCCGACCAGATGCGCGCCGCCCGGGATCAGTGCCCGGACGGCCCGGTAACGCGGAACCGGTTCACGTGGCGCAGACGCCGTCCTCGCATCCGGGAGCGTCGCCGCCCACCGTCGTCAGCGGGGACGTCGGGCGCTCGGCCCATGCCTGGGCGAGCGCCTGGGAGAACACCTCGGTCGGCTGCGCGCCGCTGATGCCGAGGCGTCGGTCGATCACGAAGAACGGCACGCCCGTGGCGCCGTAGGCAGCGGCCTGAGCGATGTCGTCGCGGACGGCGTCGGCGTACGCGTCACCGGCCAGCACCTCGCGCGCACGCTCGGCGTCGATCCCGACGCCGGCGGCGAGCTCCACGAGCACCCCGTGGTCTTCGACGTCGAGCCCGCGCACGAAGTACGCATCGAGCAGCGCCTCCTTCAGCGCGTCGCGCCGATCGCCGGCGGCATGCAGCAGGCGGTGCGCGTCGATCGTGTTCGCGACGCGACCCTCCGCCAGCCCGGAGTAGTCGAGGCCGACCTCGGCGGCGACCTGCTGCACCTGCCCCATCATCGCGCGCACGCCGTCCTCGCTCTGGCCGTACTTGCGGGCCAGCGCGTCGACCACCCGCTCACCGGAGCCGCGCGGCGTCGTCGGGTCGAGCTGGTAGGAGCGCCACACGATCTCGACGGCGTCGCGGTGGTCGAAGTCGGCCAGCGCCGCCTCCAGCCTCCGCTTACCGATGTAGCACCACGGACAGACGACGTCGGACCAGATCTCGATCAACACATCGGGCCAACGCCCCGGCCGGCCGGGGTGTTCCCGCGTCCGCCTACGCTCACCGCATGCCCTGGGGACTCGACGCCGTGCCCGCCCTCGACCGTCCGGATCTGCTCGCCGAATCGGTGGCGAAGGCCCTCCAGGCATGGCCCGACGCCTCCTCCGCACAGGTTGTCGAGATCGACCCCGAGGTGGCCGACACCGCAGCGATGAGCCAGACCTACGGCGTGCCGCTGGAGTCCGGCTTCAACTGCGTGGTGATCTCCGGACGCCGCGACGGCGAGGAGCGGGTCGCCGCGTGCGTCGTCCGCTCCGACACCCGGGCCGACGTCAACGGCGTCGCGAAACGCCTCCTCGACGTCCGCAAGGCCTCGTTCCTGTCCCGCGAACGCGCCGTGAGCGAGTCGGGCATGGAGTACGGCGGCATCACGCCGATCGGCCTGCCTGCCGCCTGGAGAGTCCTGGTCGACTCCCGCATCCTCGACGCCGGACCCGTCGTGCTCGGATCGGGCGTCCGCCGCTCGAAGCTGCTCCTTCCCGGCCCCGCCCTCGCCGCAGCTCCGCGGGTCGAGGTGATCGAGGGCCTCGGCGGCTGAGTAGGCCCGTTCGAGCGGATGCGCGAGCCGTAGTTCGGTCTGCGCGACGTCGTCCGCACGGCGAGCGGGCGCTCGTCGGGGCGGTTCCTCGCGCCCCCACCCCCGGCTCGTGTACGGGTCGACCCAGGGTCGTATCGGGGTCGCTCCCCGATGCCGCGCAGCCGTCCCGACCCCCAGGCTCGGTCCATGATCGAAGTCCAGAATCTCACTCGCACCTATGGCGGCTACCGAGCCGTCGACGACGTCTCTTTCACGGCGCGCTCCGGTCGCGTCACCGGCTTCCTCGGCCCGAACGGGGCCGGCAAGTCGACCACCATGCGTGTGCTCGTCGGACTCACGCCCGCGACGTCGGGTACCGCGACCATCGATGGTCGACGCTTCGCCGAACTGCCGAACCCCGCGCGCGAGGTCGGCGTCCTGCTGGACGCCTCGGCGCAGCACGCCGGACGCACGGGCCGGGAGATCCTCACCATCGCGGCCGACACCATCGGGCTCCCCCGGATCCGGGTGAGCGAGATGCTCGATCTGGTCTCCCTGACCAGCGAGGAGGCGGACCGCCGCGTACGCCACTACTCCCTCGGCATGCGGCAGAGGCTCGGCCTCGCGGTGTCGTTGATCGGGGATCCGCGCGTCCTCATCCTCGACGAGCCGGCGAACGGGCTCGACCCCGCCGGCATCCGGTGGATGCGAGACCTGCTGCGCGGGTACGCCGATCGCGGCGGCACGGTGCTGCTGTCCTCGCACCTGCTTCACGAGATCGAGGTCGTCGCCGACGACCTGGTCGTCATCGGGCGCGGCAGGATCGTGGCCCAGGGCACGAAGGCCGACCTGCTCGCCGGCGCCGGCTCCTCGGTGCAGACGGCGCGCCCCGAGGATGCCGCCGGTCTCGTGCGAGCACTCGGCGATGCGGGCCTGACGGCGACGCGAGCCGACGCGCGCCTCCGGGTGGACGGCGAGGCACGCCAGATCGGTCTCATCGCCCACGAGGCAGGCATCCCGCTGGCGGAACTGCGCCCCGCCGACGGCGCGGGCCTGGAGGAGATGTTCCTCGAGCTGACCGCCGACACCCAGCGCGAGAGCGCACCCACCGCGCAGGCAGGAGAAGCAGCATGACCACCACGACCCTGACGTCCGACTCGTCCTCCGCCCCGACATCGACCTCCGGGACCGCACCGACCTCGACCATCCCGCGAGAGCGGACGGAGTACGCACGTCCGTCGTTCGTGCGGCTGGTCCGCGTCGAGTGGCGCAAGACGTTCGACACCCGGGCTGGGTGGTGGCTGTGCGCCAGCGTGCTGGGCCTCTCGGTGATCGCGAGCATCGCGATCATCGCTTTCGTGGCGCCGGAGGAGCAGAACTACTCCATGTTCGCGACCGCGATCGGCTTCCCGATGGCTGTCATCCTCCCCATGCTCGCGATCCTCTCGATCACCAGCGAGTGGAGCCAGCGCAGCGGCCTCGGCACCTTCACGATGGTGCCGAGCAGGGCGCGGGTCATCGGCGCCAAGGCTGCGGTCACCCTCGTCGTCGGCGTCGCCTCGATGACCGTGGCGATGGCCGTGGGCGTCGCCGGAACCCTGGTCGGATCCTTGATCTCCGGCGTCTCCCCCGTCTGGGACTCCAGCCCGGGTCAGCTGGCCGCCATCGTGATCGCCAACGTGCTGGGCATGGCGATGGGCTTCATGCTCGGCGTGGTGCTGCGCAACTCCGCTGCCGCGATCGTGGGCTACTTCGTCTACGGCTTCGTGCTCACCGCGGTCTCGGCGACCTTGGCGGCCTATCAGGACTGGTGGCGCGATCTCCAGCCGTGGCTGGACTTCAACTTCGCCCAGGGGGTGCTCTTCGAGAGCTGGCCGACCGGCGAGCAGTGGGCCCAGCTCGGGTTGGCCTCGGTTCCGTGGCTCGTGATCCCGACCCTGGTCGGACTCTGGACCCTCAGCCGCGCCGAGGTGAAGTAGGCGATCCGCGGCGCTGCGAACAGACGACGAGGGCCCGCCCCGGTGAGCAGACCGGGGCGGGCCCTCGTCCGTCTCGCCGGTCCCGTCAGGTGTCGTGGGCAGCCGTCCCTAGGCCTCGACGACGGGATACGGCGGCGGCAGGAGATCCACCAGCGGGATCTCGAGCACCTGGCTGAGCGCGACGATCGTCGTGAGTCGCGGATTCATCGGCGTACCCGGGCGCGACTCACCCTTCTCGAACTTCTGATAAGTGAAGCCCGCCAGCCCGCACAGGTGGGCGACCCGTTCCTGGCTCAGACCCTTGGCGAGCCGAGCGCGCTGCAGCCGTACCCCGAGATCGACGGCGTACTGCTCCCAGGTCGGGGCCTTCTTGGACGACACATCGTCATCGTCGCGGGCACTTCACACCAAGACGACCATTCATGTATGGGAATCTTTCATCTGCTCGCCCCCGAGCTGTGGAAGACGGTCCGGTGACCGCGGAGACTGTCGGCGGCCACTGCCTAGGGTGCGGCAACCGCTCTCAGGGAAAGGTCCGCCATGGGATCGCTGCGCCAGTCTCCTCCCCCGTCGTGGCTCGACGAGCCGTGCCCTTCGTGGTGCGCCCGCGTCCATGCCGAAGACGACCACCCCGAAGACCGGATACACCGGGCCCCGCCCGTCTTCGTGCCGGGAGTCCTGGCACAGGTCGATCCCGACACGCTGGAACGCGTACCCGAAGCCGGCACCTTGCTGGTCCAGCGCACGCAGCATCTGAGCGATCCCACGCCGTGGATCCTCGTCACAGAAACCGAGGACGTCGGCAGGCAACTGCTGATGTCCGAACAGGTCGCACGCCAGCTCGCCGACGCTCTCCACGACCAGTCCCAGGAGTGAGGTCGACCTCAGTCAGCGAGCGCCGAACGCAGATCCGTGTGCACGAAGTCGTCACCCTTGAAGAGCAGCGCACAGGAGCCGATCGAGGCGACCGCATAGGAGAGGCAGTCTCCGAAGTTGAGCTGCGCCGGGTGACCCGACCCCTTGCCGTACGCCTGGAAGGCCTCATCGGCGCGCGTGGCGTGCGCGCTCGTGAAGTCCACGACCACAACGCCCACGACCTCGAGGAGTTGGCGCAACTCGGCATACCCGCGCGGACCGACTCTGCGCGCAACCATCGACGCCTCGAGGAGGGTGGGGGCGCCGATCAGCACCTCACGCGTTCGTGCCAGCAGGTCGAAGATCCCTTCGGACTCGACCTCGGCTCGCAGCACCGCGATGAGGGCGGAGGTGTCGACCGCGATGGGGCTCACGCCGGCAATCCATCCTCGTCGTACAGATCACCCTCTGCCGCCCGAAGCGCGACCCGCTCCTCGTCGGTACGTCCAGCAGCCATCCGCCGGTACCAAGCCCACGCGCGGTCCGCGCGTGAATCCTCGTCCGGAAGCCCGCGGAGGAGCTGTTCCAACGCCTCCTCAATGACTGAGGTCTGGGTCTTCCCAGTCCTGCGCGCCGCTTCACGAGCCAGTTCGTGCACCCGAGGATTCTTGATGTTGAGACTCATGGAGCTGCCCTTCTACCGTCGAGTGGTTCCAGTCTACCTTCGATGTCGCGCGACACCCACAAATGCAGAACGGCCCCGCGGAGACTCCGCGGGGCCGTTCTGGCGAGCTGCTCAGGCAGCCTCAGAGGGCGACGACGATCAGCGCTCGGCCGAGCCCTCGACGTAGTCCTTGTCCTGCTGCTGCCAGGAGAAGTGCGAGCGCAGCGTCTTGCCGACGGCCTCGATCGGGTGGGCGGCACCCTTGGCGCGCAGCTCCTTGAACTCCGGTCCGCCGGCGTCCTGGTCGTCGATGAAGCGCTTGGCGAACGCGCCGCTCTGGATGTCGGCGAGCACCGCCTTCATGTTCTCCTTCACCGACGGGTCGATGACACGCGGGCCCGAGACGTAGTCGCCGTACTCGGCGGTGTCGGAGACCGACCACCGCTGCTTGGCGATGCCGCCCTCCCACATCAGGTCGACGATGAGCTTGAGCTCGTGGAGGACCTCGAAGTAGGCGATCTCACCCTGGTAGCCGGCCTCGGTCAGGGTCTCGTAGCCGTACTGGATCAGCTGCGAGACACCACCGCAGAGGACCGACTGCTCGCCGAACAGGTCGGTCTCGGTCTCCTCGGTGAAGGTGGTCTTGATGACGCCGGCGCGAGTACCGCCGATGGCCTTGGCGTAGGACTTCGCGAGCTCCCAGGCCGAACCGCTGGCGTCCTGCTCGACGGCGATGATGTCCGGGATACCGCGACCCGCGACGTACTCGCGACGCACGGTGTGACCCGGAGCCTTCGGCGCGACCAGGATCACGTCGACGCCCTCGGGCGCCTCGATGTAGCCGAAACGCACGTTGAAGCCGTGACCGAAGACCAGCGTGTCGCCGGCGGCCAGATGCGGCTCGATGGACTCCTTGTAGAGGTGACGCTGCACCTGGTCGGGAGCGAGGATGACGATGACGTCGGACTCCTCCACGGCCTCAGCCGGGGTGAGGACCTTCAGGCCCTCCTCCTCGGCCTTGGCGCGGCTCTTGGAGCCCTCGGGCAGACCGACGCGGACGTCGACACCGGAGTCACGCAGGTTCAGGGCGTGGGCGTGTCCCTGCGAGCCGTAGCCGATGACGGCCACGTTCTTGCCCTGGATCAGCGACAGATCGGCGTCGTCGTCGTAGAACATCTCAGCCACGGGTGGCTTCTCCTTCTGATAGTCGCTTGCGTCAATGGCGGTGGTTTCGAGGCTCGCAAGCTCGCACCTCAACCACCGTAGGACTAAGCCGTAGCGGGGGGAACCGGGACGCTGACCGGGCGCAGCGTGCGCTCGGAGATCGAGCGCGAACCACGACCGATCGCCACCTGGCCAGACTGCACCAGCTCGCGGATACCGAACGGCTCGAGCACCGCGAGGAAGTCCGCGATCTTGCCGGCGTTGCCGGTGATCTGGATCGTGACGGCGTCCGGAGCGACGTCGATCACCTTGGCCCGGAAGAGCTGCACGGTGTCGAGCACCTGCCCGCGCGTCTCGGTGGTCGCGGCGACCTTGACGAGGACGAGCTCGCGGTTGACCGAGGCGTCGGGGTCCAGCTCGACGATCTTGATGACCTCGACCAGCTTGTTCAGCTGCTTGGTCACCTGCTCCAGCGGCGTGGCCTCGACGTCGACGACGATCGTCATCCGCGAGATGTCGGGGTGCTCGGTGGGGCCGACGGCGAGCGAGTGGATGTTGAACGCCCGTCGGCTGAACAGCGCCGCGATGCGCGCAAGCACACCGGGCTTGTTCTCGACGAGAACGCTGAGCGTGTGGCGACCGCCGGTCACCGGATGAGCGGCGCTCACAGGTCGTCCTCCTCGAAGTCGGGCGCGATGTCGCGCGCGTACTTGATGTCGTCGTTGCTGGTGCCGGCGGCGACCATGGGCCACACCATCGCGTCGCGGTGCACCCGGAAGTCGACGACGACGGGCACGTCGTTGATCTCCATCGCCTTGGCGATCACCGCGTCGACGTCGTCGGGGCTCTCGCAGGACAGACCCACGCAGCCGTAGGCGTCGGCCAGCTTGACGAAGTCGGGGATGCGCTTGGAGTGCAGATCGGTGTTGGAGTAGCGCTCGTTGTAGAAGAGCGTCTGCCACTGCCGCACCATGCCGAGCGACTCGTTGTTGATCACGGCGACCTTGATCGGGATGTCGTTGATCGCGCAGGTGGCCAGCTCCTGGTTGGTCATCTGGAAGCACCCGTCACCGTCGACGGCCCACACGACCTTGTCGGGCATGCCGACCTTGGCGCCCATCGCGGCCGGCACGGCGAAGCCCATGGTGCCCAGCCCCCCGGAGTTGATCCACTTGTTCGGCTGCTCGTATCCGAAGTAGTGGGCGGCCCACATCTGATGCTGGCCCACCCCCGCGGTGACGATCGTGTCCGGGCCGGAGATGGCGCCCAGTCGCTCGATCACGTGCTGCGGAGCCAGCCCGGACGGCGGCGCGTCGTACCCGAGCGGGTACCGGCCCTTCACGCCGCCCAGGAAGGTCGTCCACCCCTCGAAGTCGCCGGTGTGGCCGGCGTCGGCCTGGGTGCGCAGCATCGCCATCAGGTCGATCAGCACCTCGCGCACGTCGCCCACGATCGGGACGTCGGCGTGTCGGTTCTTGCCGATCTCGGCAGGGTCGATGTCGGCGTGGATCACCTTGGCGTGGGGCGCGAAGGAGTCCAGGTTGCCGGTGACGCGGTCGTCGAACCGGGCGCCGAGGCTGATGATCAGGTCGCTCTTCTGCAATCCCGCGACGGCGGCCACGGTGCCGTGCATGCCGGGCATGCCCAGGTGCAGCGGGTGGCTGTCGGGGAACGCGCCGCGCGCCATCAGCGTGGTGACGACGGGCATCCCGGTGAGTTCGACCAGCTCGGCGAGCTCCTTGGACGCCGCCGCACGGATCGTGCCGCCGCCGACGTAGAGCACCGGGCGACGCGACTCCAGGATCAGCCGGGTCGCCTCGCGGATCTGCTTGGCGTGCGGCTTCGTCACCGGTCGGTAGCCCGGCAACTGGATCTCGGTGGGCCACTCGAACGACGTCATCGTCTGCAGCGCCGACTTGGTGACGTCGACGAGGACCGGTCCCGGGCGGCCGGTCGAGGCGATGTGGAAGGCCTCGGCGACGATGCGCGGGATGTCGAGCGGGTCGGTGATCAGGAAGTTGTGCTTGGTGATCGGCATCGTGATGCCGCGGATGTCGGCCTCCTGGAAGGCGTCGGTCCCGATCATCGAGGCGCCGACCTGACCGGTGACCGCGACCATCGGGACCGAGTCCATGTGCGCGTCGGCGATCGGGGTGACCAGGTTCGTCGCACCCGGACCCGAGGTCGCCATGCAGACGCCGACACGCCCGGTCGCGGCCGCGTAGCCCTGGGCGGCGTGCCCGGCGCCCTGCTCGTGGCGCACCAGGATGTGCCGGATGGTGGAGTCCATCAACGGGTCGTAGGCGGGGAGGATCGCGCCGCCCGGGATGCCGAAGATGGTGTCGACGCCTGCCGACTCCAACGACTTGATGAGGCTCTGTGCGCCTGTGATCTCTGCGCTCATGCCGGTTGAGTTCCTTTGCGTGGGTGATGGAGCGGTCGAGGTGTCCTGCGGCCCGTGCCGCGCGGCATCCGGGCAACAAAAAACCCCTCGGCCGTCTGGCTTCGAGGGGTGACGCGCTGGCCGGTGGTGAGATCAGCCGGCGCGTCGGGTGCGTACGAGAAGGTTGCAGGACATGCCTACAGCGTAGCCGCCGCGGCCCCGTTGCCGCGACAAGTCTGCCACTCCTCCCAGATGCCAAGACGGGCGTCCCGCGGAGCGGCGGAGATTCCGCGTGGCGGACGGGCGGGTCAGGCGGGTTCCCGACCCACCCAGGTCGTCACGCAGGCGCGATTCCCCTGGGCGTCGGCGAGCACCCAGAACGACGGCGCACGACCGTCGCTCACCATCGTGCCGCCGGCATCGAGCACGGCCTGGATCCGTAGCTCGGCGACCTCGGGCGGCACCCGGACGTCGAGATGCCAGGTCTGGGACGGCGTCTCGGTGGCGGCACCGGTCGGGCCCGCGGCCTGTTGGAACCAGATCGTCGGACCCCGGCCACCGGGGTCGGCGAGCTCGTCCTCCTCCTCGCCCTCATAGCCGAGCAGCGCCGCCCAGAACGGCCGGATCGCGGCGGCGTCGGGGGTGTCGAGGGCGAGCTCGAGGACGGCGGTATCGCGCGGACGCGGCGTCGCGCCACGGGAGCCGGCGATCCGGCTGATCTCGCGGGCCAGCCGGACGTCGCGCTGGGTGACTCCCCCGACATCGTGGCTGCTGAGCCGGACGTCGAGCCGGCCGTAGCTCAGATCGATGTCGGGATGGTGGTCCATCTCCTCCGCGACGGCGCCGACCTCGGCCGCGATCTGCAGCGCGGTCGCGAAGTCGCCGGTGTCGAAGCGAGCGTGCAGCCGGGCGAACAGCAGCCGCCAGTCCTCCAGCAGCTCGGCCTCGACATCGTGGCCGGAGAGGACGACCCGGTCTTCCTCGGTGATGCTCATCGCAGCTCTCCCTCGTCGATCTCACCGAATCTCGTGCGGGTGGCACAGTCGGTGTCTACCCGCTGCGGCCCACCCGTGGCCCACCCCCAGGTGGGTCAGAGCTGCCCGGACGGCGAGCCCTCCACGCCCGGTGGCTCCTGCGGTCGGGTCTCCGGGGCGGTCACCCACGGCAGTGCGGCAAGCAGCGCCACCGCACCGGTCAGGGCGAACGCCCACCCGTAGCCCACCTGGTCGGCCACGATCCCGACCAGCACCGGGCCGAGGATGGCCCCGGCGTCCTGAGCCATCTGGAAGACCGAGAGCACCCGGCCGCTGCCGCGCTCGTTGCCGACCACGTCGGCCACAGCGGCCTGCTGCGCGGGGTTGACGAAACCGCCGCCGACGCCGGAGAAGACCGACAGCACGAGCAGCACTGCGAGGGAGCCGCTCCATCCGATCAGCCCCAGCCCGAGCGCCGTCACGACCAGCCCGAGCAGCACCGTCGGGCGACGCCCGACGGTGTCGGTCATCCGGCCTCCGCGCGGCAGCGTGAGCGCCGTGCCCAGCGCGGCGAGGGCGAGCGCGAGGCCGGCGACCCACGGACCGTCGTGAACGGCGACGGCGAACTGGGGCACCACGGCGACCCGCACGCCGAAGTTGCACCACCCGTTGGCGAACGCGGAGGCGAGACCGGCGCGGTAGGTGGGGTGCGCCCAGGCCTCGGCCAAGGACATCGGGTCCGCCGGGGTCGGCCTCGGCGCGCCGTCGGGCAGCGGTGCCTCACGCAGCCTCAGCGCGACCACCCCGGCCGCGATGATCAACACCACGGCGTAGATCACGAACGGCGCGCGGAGCCCGAAACCCGCGAGTGCACCGCCGACGAGCGGCCCGACCATGCCGCCCAGCAGGAAGGCCGAGGCGTAGACCGAGGAGACTCGGCCCCGCATCGACGGCGGCGCGAGCCGGACCAGCAGGGCCATCGCCGAGACGGTGAACATCGTGGAGCCGATGCCGCCCAGGCCGCGCAGCACCAGGAGCTGGTGGTAGTCCTGGGCGCCCGCGGTGGCCAGACTGGACACCGCGACGAGCATCAGGCCGCCGAGGTAGACCGGTCGCTCGCCGAGCCGGGAGACGAGCGCTCCCCCGGCAGGGGCGAACAGGAGCCGGAAGAACGCGAAGATCGACACCACCGCCGACGCTGCCGCGACTCCGACGTCGAAGCTGCGCGCGTAGGCGGGCAGCACCGGCGAGACGATCCCGAAGCCGATCGCGATGACGAACGCGGAGCCGATGAGCACCCGGATCTCCGGGGGCAGCGGTGCCGGAGCCGGCGTTCGTGCGGCCCGACGTCGGAACGGCCGGCTCACGTGAGGATCACGACGCGCGATCCTGCCATGCGTCGGGCCGGCCGAGGCGCGCTACCCGCCGTCAGCGGGCGGCGATCAGCACGGCCGGGTGGCGGGCTCGGCAGGGTCAGGATCGGTGGGGTGCGCCCGAGGTCCGGCGCAGCAACACGATGATCGCCGCGCCGAGGCCGAGCACGACCACGGTCAGGACGGCGATCAGTGCGACCGCCCACGCAGGCACTCCGCTCCCGTCGTCCGCCGCCGCCTGGTCCACCTCGCCGGTCGAGTCCCCCGGCGAGGTGGTCTCGTCGGCGTCGTCAGGACCGGCCGAGGGGTCCGCGGTCGGCGTCGGTGCGGCGCTCGCGTCGCCGACCACCTCGATGACGAAGTCGTAGGAGATCGGCGTGGTGGTCGCCCCCGCGTCGACCTCCACCACGAGGTAATGGGTGCCCGAGGTGCGCAGGCCGTCGTCGAACGACTCGAGCTGGAAGGTCGTGGCGACGCCGTCGCGGTTGAACCCGTTGTCGAAGTCGATCTGGCCGTCGCTCGGATCACGCAGCTGAGCGGCCAGGCAGCATCCGTACTCGGTGCGGCCGTCCTCGGTGATACGAGCCCGCACGACCTGGCCCTCCACGCCCTCGAAGGAGTACCAGCGCGCCTCGCCACCCGTGACGTCGTCGGCGTAGGTCTCGCCGACGGTGACCGGCGCGGCCTGGGTGATCGCCGTCCCACCCTCGACCCTGGTGCCGGAGGTTTCGAACCGCCGCGTCGCGCGATCGGCGGAGGCCTCGAGCTGCCGGGTGAGCTCCTTGGCGTCGTCGGCGGTCACGAACTCTCCCCCGGTCACCCGCGCGACGCAGGCCAGCTGTCGCCGGGCGGCCTTGTTGCCCGCGAGCAGCAGACCGACCGTGTCGATCCGGACGTCGATCCCCTGCTTGCTCAGATCGCGCGCGGCCTGGCACGGCTCGGGCGCTCCGCAGGTGTCCTCACCATCGGAGATCAGCACGATGCTGCGTGGCCCCTGGGGGCTGAAGTCGCCGGCGGCCTCACGGAGGGAGTAGCCGATCGGCGTGAAGCCGGTCGGACTCGCGCTCTCCACGGCGGCCTCGATGGCGCCCCCGGTCTCGTCGACCGGCCCGATCGGCACGGCCAGACCGGTGTCGCGACAGCCCTGCCGCTCGTTGTCGCCGGCGTAGTCGGCGCCGTAGAGGCGCAACCCCACCGGCGAGGTCTCCGGCACGCCGTCCAGCAGAGCGGCGACCGCCTGACGGGCGCCCCTCATCAGCGTGGTCCCGTCGGCGTCCTTGCGCGCCATCGACCCGGACACGTCGAGGATCACCAGCAGTTCGCCGGTGCTCTCCGTCGGCTCGGCCGACGCCGGAGAAGAGGCGAGAGCCAGCATCGGCGCGAGGAGCAGCGCTGCGACGAGCGCGCGGGCGGGGCCGGAGACCTTGCGAGAGATGAGCACGCCATGGCCCTACCCAGCGAGGACGGTTCCGACACCCGTCGTCGTTCAGCGTGCGCGCGCATCGCGCCCGTCGAGCACCGCCCGGACGGCGTCCAGGCCCGCCGAGGTCTCGGCGAACGACGTCGAGAGAGGCGAGAGCCCCAGCCGCAGACCGCCGGGGTCGCGATAGTCCGGCAGCACGTCCCGGCGCCACAGCGCAGCGGTGACCTCGCGCATCGCCGGATGGGTCCAGGTGAGATGGCCGCCGCGCCGAGCGGGATCGGACGGCGAGGCGAGCCGCACCTCGGGCAGGCGCTCCGCCGCCCACGCCACGGCCGCCGAGGTCAGCGCCACCGACTTCGCGCGGACGGCGTCGATGCCGACCTCGCCGATGACGTCGAGCATGTCCTGCACCGCGAGCATGCCGATGACCGGCGGAGTGCCCGAGAGGAGACGGCGGATGCCCGGTGCGGGCTCGTAGTCGGGACCCATCGCGAACGGGTCGCGTACACCCATCCAGCCCCGGATCGGCTGCCGCAGCTCGTCGACGAGGCGGGCGGCGACGTAGGCGAACGCGGGGGCGCCGGGTCCGCCGTTGAGGTACTTGTAGGTGCACCCCACGGCCAGGTCGACACCCCACCGGTCGAGCTCGGTCGGCACGCTGCCGACGCTGTGGCACAGGTCCCACAGCGTCAGCGCCCCCGCCTCGTGCGCGCACGCCGTCACCGCCGCGACGTCGGCCAGCCAACCCGAGCGATAGGCCACGTGGGAGAGCAGCACGACAGCGGTGTCGGAGCCGACGACCGCGGCGACCTGCTCGGCGGTCACCCCCGCGGAGGTGTCGACGTCGATCCAGCGCAGGCGGAGGCCGCACTCCTCGGCGACGCCCTGCGCCACGTAGCGGTCGGTCGGGAAGTTGTCGCGGTCGAGCACGATCTCGGTGCGTCCGGGTCGCAGAGCCACCGCGGCACGCACCAGCTTGTAGAGCAGCACGGTGGTCGAGTCGGCCACCACGGTCTGGCCCGGAGCCGCCCCCAGGCAGACGTCGGCGATGCGATCGCCGATCGACGTCGGCAGCTCGAGCCACTCCTCGTCCCAACCACGGATGAGACGCCCGCCCCAGCTGCTCTCGACGAACTCGGCCAGCCGCGACGCCGTCACTCTCAGCGGCCTGCCGAGACTGTTGCCGTCGAGGTAGACCAGGTCGCTCTCGGAGCCGATGAACCGCTCGCGCAGGTGCGCGAGCGGGTCGCGTGCGTCGAGTTGCTCCGGAGACGACGACGCCGTCGCGCTCACGGGCGCTGCGCCCTCGCCGGTGTCCACGTCGCCGACGGTAGCGGTGCGGGCGAGCGACGGCGGTGGGGGCAGCGCCCCTCGTGCCGTACCGTCACCCACCACCGTGCGACGACGTCCGCGCGGTCGCCACATCGGCGTCGACGGATCGGTCGGCGCTGCCTCGCAGCGATGCGTAGGGCAGGACGACGGGCGCACCGGTGACCGGGTCGTCAACGATGCTGGCGTGGACACCGAACAGGTCGGCCACCAAGGCGGTGGTGACGACCTCGCGCGGAGGCCCGTCGGCCACGACCTCTCCGGCACGCAGGGCGATCATCCTGTCGGCGTAGCGCGCTGCCTGCGCGAGGTCGTGCAGCACCGCGACGATGGTCAGGTGCCGCTCCCGGCGGAGCTTCGCGACGAGATCGAGCACCTCGACCTGGTGGCCGATGTCGAGGAACGTGGTCGGCTCGTCGAGCAACAGCGTGCGCGGCTCCTGAGCCAGGGCCAGCGCGATCCACACGCGCTGCCGCTCGCCTCCGGAGAGCCGCTCGACGTAGCGGTCGGCGAACGCCTCGATCCCGGTGAGCTCCATCGCCTCCGCCACCGCGCGGCGATCCTCCGCACTCACGGCGCCCACCAGCGCGCGGTGAGGATGGCGCCCCTGGGTGACGAGTTCCCGCACGGTGATGCCCGCGGGCGCCACGGCACCCTGGGAGACCACCGCGAGCGTGGTGGCGACCTCGCGCGGCGACAGGCCACCTACATCTCTGCCGTCGAGCAGCACCGTTCCGTCCGCGGGCGCGAGCAGGCGGCACATCGCGCGCAGGATCGTCGACTTGCCCGATCCGTTGGGCCCGACCAGCGCCACCCACGAGCCGGGCTCGATCGCCAGGTCCAGGTCGGGGACGACGACGCGCTCGCCGTAGCCGATCCTCACCTGGTCGGCGACGATCGCCGGAAGCGCGGCTCCGCGGTGCTGTTCGCGAGGCTGGTGCCGACGTGCGCGTGCGAGGCGTCGAGCAGTGATCACCGGGTCTCCTTCAGTACGAGCGCCAAGAGCAGGGGGCCGCCGACCAGGGCGGTCACCGCGCCGGTGGGCAGGGAGGCGCGGGCTGCGATGCCTCCGTCGGGCACGGCGAAGGAGAGCACGTTGGCGATCGTGTCGGCGCCCAGCAGGAGCAGAGCGCCGGCCACCGCGGCCATCGGGAGGAGGCGAACCGGGTGGCTGCCGACCAGCGGTCGCACCAGGTGCGCGGCGACCAGACCGACGAAGGCGATCGCACCCACGGCACAGACGGCTCCCGCGCTGAGCACGGCTGCCGCGGCGAAGACGACCATCCGGGCTCGGGAGATCTCCACGCCCACCGTCGTCGCGACCTCGGCGCCGGCCCAGAGCACCGTGACCGCGCGCAGGCTCGCTGCGACGGCGACCAGACCGACCACCGCCCAGGGCCACAGGCGGTCCCAGTCCTGCCATGCGGTGGCGTGGAGGGTGCCGACGAGCCAGCGCAGCACCGTGCCGAACACCGAGCCGTCGAGGGTAAGGATCACCGAGATCAACGCCGAGACCGATGCCGTGATCATGAGACCGTTGAGCACCATCACATCGGTGCCGCCTCCTGCTGCCGAGCCGGTCTGGCGCCACCCCAGCCAGAACACGACGGCACCGACGACCACGGCGCCGCCGGTGGCGACGAGGGGTGCCCAGGGGCTGCCGACGGACATCCCTCCCCCTCCCCACGAGGCGGCCAGCACGATCGCGAGGGCGGCGCCGGAACTGATCCCCAGCAGTCCGGGGTCGGCCAGGGCATTCCGCGTGACCGCCTGCAGCATCGCGCCGGCGGCGCCGAGCATCGCTCCCGCCGTGATGGCGACCAGCCCGCGCGGCAAGCGCAGGCCGACGACGATGTCCTCGTGCCAGGGCTGTTCAGGGCGGCCCAGGAGGGCGTGGGCGACCTCGTCGGGTGTCAGCCTGACGGTGCCCGAGCCGAGGTGGATCAGCTCGATCCCGACGACCAGCGCGAGGCCCACGCCACACCACCACGGCCACCACCGAGCCGTGCGGGGAAGATCCCCCCGCACGACCGGCGCGGGAGATGGGCGCAGCGATGCGGCGGCGGTCACGACAGCACCGACATCCGACGCCACTGCAGCATCGCCACGAGCAGCGGCGCTCCGACGAGCGCGGTCACCATGCCGGCGGCCAGCTCGCGGGGATCGGCGATCATGCGTGCGGTCTGGTCCGCCGCCACCAGCACGAGCGCGCCCACGGCCGCCGCCATCGGCAGCACCCAGCGCGCATCGACGGTGCCGAGCATCGAGCGGACCAGATGCGGTGCCACCAGGGCGACGAAGCCGATCGGCCCGCAGACGGCGACGACCGCCGCCGTCAGCAGACTGGCGACGGCCAGCACCGCGATCCGGGTGCGCAGCACGGCGATGCCGAGCGTGGCGGCTGCGTCGTCACCCAGGCGCAACACGTTCAGGGAGCGCGCGAGCACCAGAGCCGCGGGAACGGCCACGGCGCACCAGATCACCAGGATCTGGACGTCGGCCCATCCTCGGTTGGCCAGGCTGCCGAGGAGGAACTGGTAGAGGAGCCCGGCGTTGGCGGGTGCTCCGAGCGTCACGAGCGCGACGATCGCGCCGGACAGCACCGAGGAGAACGCGAGGCCGCAGAGCACCTGCGCCACCGTGCTGCGCAACCTCATGCCCACCAGGATCGCGACGGCGCCGACGGCCATGCCGCCCGCGAGCGCCATCGGCGTCACGGCAGCGCGCGGCACCGGCAGCCCGAGGATCGCGATCGCGGCGACCACGACCGCGCATCCGTTGCTCACGCCCAGCAGCTCGGGGGCCGCGATGGGATTGCGGAGCCCGTCCTGCAGGAGCGCTCCGGCCAGGCCCAGCGCGGCGCCCGCCAGGAGTGCGAGCACCAGCCGTGGAGCGCGCAGGTCGACCAGTGCGATCCGCACCCGCTCGTCGCCCGCCCCGCTCAGCACCGACCACAGGTCGACGACCGGCACGTCGGGGCGACCGGCGGCCAGCCCGAACACCGCGAAGGTGCTCAGGCCGGCCACGGTCACCGCGAGGATGCCGATCGCCGCCCGGACGCGTCGGGACGCCGCTGGGGCCTTCGGACTCATCGGTTCGCCGTCGAACTCGGTGGACGCGGGGAGGCTCAGGAGACGAGCGGACCGAGGGGCGCGGAGAACTCCTCGGGATAGACCGTGGGCAGCACCGTGTCGAGCACGAGCTGGCGGGTCAGAAGCCCCCCGGTACCGCCCCACCAGGACGGCGTCACCTCGACGTGGCCCTGCTGGACGGCGGTCAGCGACTCCCAGACCGGCTCGTCGGCGAGTTGCTCGACCAGTGCCGGCGCGTCGGGGTCGAAGCCGAAGTCGAGCACCCAGATCCAGTCGGGATCCACGTCGAGGATCTGCTCGAGATTGATCTCGAGGAACCCTCCGTCAGCCTCGCTCGCCGTCGGCCACGGGTAGGAGGTGAAGTCCGCCAGCGTGGCACCGATCGAGGAGTCCGCGGCGTCGATGCCGATGTCGTCGGTCGCACCGCCGTACATCGACAGCACCGTGGTGTCCCGCGCCTGGGGCCCGTAGGCGGCGACGACGTCCCGGTAGCCGGCGATGGCCTCGGCGGCCTGCTCGGTGCGTCCGACGAGGGTCGCGACCGTCTCGACGTTCTCGATCGCATCGGTCTCGTCGGAGATCGTGGCCAGGTACATCGGCACGTCGCCCAGGGCGGCTCGCATCTCGGCGTGGACCGACGCGGCGCCGATCACGAGGTCGGGCTGAACCGCAAGGATGCCTTCGAGGTCGGGCTCGAAGAAGGTTCCGCCGATGCTGGTGATCGCGGAGGCCTCGTCGGCGAAGAAGTTCGGGTCCTCGACGACGGCGAACTGGCTCGACGCCGTCGGCGCGAGGTCCAGCAGCCGCAGGGTGTCCAGGCAGGTCACGTCCAGGCAGACCACCGAGGTCGCCGGCTCGTCGAGCGCGATCTCGGTGCCCGTGGCGTCGGTGACCGATACCGGGCCCGTGGCCGCGGGCCGCGCATCGGTCCCGGGTCCGCCGCTGCTACGCGACGAGTCGGTCGAGGAGTCGTCGCCGCTGCAGGCGGCGAGCAGGGTGGCGGCGAGGAGCACGGCGCCGGCAGGAGCGAGACGGCGAGGGGTGAGCGGGGACATCGGACCTCCGAAGTGTGCGAGCAGAAGCGAGCCGCACTCTGACAGAAGTAGGAATGATTATCAAAACGATGTTCTCGCGGACTCTACTGGAAGCTGACGAACCGCACCTTCGGCCTGATCCGGTGCACCTCGGTGCTGTTCATGAGGTCGACGTCCTCGTCGTAGAAGAGCTTGAACCCCATCCGAAATCGCGGTGGATGAGCGACGTGCGCGAAGGTCGCAAGCTTCTGCCCCGGGGTGCCGAAACCGTCGACGTGCTGCACCATCGCCAGCGAGGGCCGCGGCTGCACCGAGCCGATCCGCGTGATCATGTCGTCGCGGAACTGGTGGAGCAGGAAGAGCTTCTGCGGCAGGTCGTGACGCTCCTGCAGGTCGGCCAGCCAGCGGGTCACGGCGTTGACCTCGGCGGCGTCCACCGAACCGATCACCCGACCCGGCACCTCACGCGGGCCCATCCGCCACTCCGGGTCCAGGGCCAGTCCGACGAAGGGGTCGCGCAGGGCCCACTCCCACCGCTTGGCGACGTCGAGGAAGTTCGCCCGCCCCGGCTGCAGGTCGAGCACGACGAGCGCGCCGTTGCGATGCGCGGCGTCGATGTAGCGCTGTACCGCGGCGCGATCGATGTCGTGGTTGTAGTCGCCGTTCTTGCCGGGGTGGGCGTCGGCGATCGTCACGATCAGCTCATAGACCGCCTGCACCGGCTGGTTCGGACGGATGAACGCCCGGGCGGCCCGCATCAGCCGACGATGCGCGGTGTCGGGGTCGGTCTCGCCCAGGACGCCGAGCGCGCCCGTGCCGGCCGTGCCGTAGTAGGCGACCAGGAAGCGGTTGTCGTCGAAGATGCGCGCAGCGCGGGTCGCCCTCGGGTCGGGCTGGCTGGTCGGCGTCTCGCTCGCCGCCGGCGGGGCCGACGGGACGGGTGTCGTCGACGGCGACCCGGCCTGCCGCGACGCCGGGTCGTCCGATCGCTCGGACCGCCCGCCGACCACGACCGCGACGCCGATCAGCCCGGCGACCAGCGCGAGCGCTATCAGCACCAGCACCGCGCGCTTCGCCCCATCTGGTGAACTGGAGTCGTGACCTCCCCGTACCCGCACGCCCCTGTTCCTCCCCCTCGTCCTGGGCAGGCCACCACGGCCTGCATCCTGTCGTTCGTCGGCTCGAGCCTGGCCCTCATCGGTCTGACCGTCATGGTCTTCGCGCTCTCCAACGACGACTTCGCCGAGCAGATCTCCGAGGGCGCCGGTGCCAGTGCGGCCAGCGACACGTTCGTGACCATCATGACGTGGCTGAGCGTGGTCGGAATCGTGCTGGCCATCGCCTCACTGGTCGTCACCTCGATGCTGATGCGGGGAGGCAGCGTCGCGCGCATCCTGTTCACCGTGGTCGCCGGCCTGGGCATCGCGAGCTCGCTGACCTTCTTCCCCGTCGGTCTGCTCTGGGCAGGCCTCTGCGTCACCGGCATCGTGCTGGTCTGGCAGCGCCCGGTCACCGAGTGGATCGGCGCTGCCAACTCCTCATCGACCTACCGCTGAGCGCGTCGAGGCGCCGAGAGCGAGGTTCTCTAACCACGCACCGGGTCGTCGTCGAAGGCTGGGAGACCGTCGATGCTGGTGCGGTTCTTCTCCACCCGGTAGGCCACCACGCCGTCGGCGCCGCGGCGCTCCATGTTCGGCGTCAGCAGGTCACGCTCGCCGTCCAACGACATCAACGGGAGCGAGTAGCCGCACGAGTCGCTGACCCGCTCGACGTCGACCACGATCACGGCGCGCGCAGCCGGGTTCTCCGGAAAACGTGAGGCCCACTCGGCGAAGTCGTCGTCGTAGAGACCGACGACCCTGCCGCGCCCGTGGAGTCGCACGATGTTGGGAGTGCGTTCGAAGGAGCAGAACATCACCGTGATCCGGCCGTTCTGGCGCAGGTGCGCGATCGTCTCGGCACCGCTCGCCGTCAGGTCGAGGTAGGCCACCGTGCGCTCGTCGACGACGCAGAAGGTGTCGGCCAGCCCCTTCGGCGAGACGTTGACGTGCCCGTCGTCCCCCGAGGGCGCGGTGGCGACGAAGAAGACCGACTGGCGCTCGACGAAGTCGCGCACCCGCCCGTCGATCGCCTCGTGGACCTTGCCCATCGGTGTGCGCCGTCAGCCGGTGACGGCGCCGTGCGCCGCGGAGGCCACCGTGCGCGCGTACTTGCCGAGCACGCCCTTGGTGTACTTCGGCGCCAGCGGCTCCCAGCCGTCCTGACGGCGGGCGAGCTCGTCGGCCTCGATCTCGACCTCGAGCGTCCGGTTGAGGACGTCGAGCGTGATGGGGTCGCCGTCGGCGACGAACGCGATCGGTCCGCCGTCGACCGCCTCGGGTGCGACGTGTCCGACGCACAGACCGGTGGTACCGCCGGAGAAGCGGCCGTCGGTCAGCAGCAGCACGTCCTTGCCGAGGCCGGCGCCCTTGATGGCGCCGGTGATGGCGAGCATCTCGCGCATACCGGGGCCGCCCTTCGGGCCCTCGTAACGGATCACCACGACGTCACCCGCCACGATCCGGCCCTCGGAAAGAGCGTCCATGGCCGCGCGCTCGCCGTCGAAGACGCGCGCGGTGCCGCGGAAGACCGACTCGTCGAAGCCGGCGCTCTTGACGACCGCACCCTCGGGGGCGAGCGAGCCCTTGAGGATCGTGAGGCCGCCGGTCTTGTGGATCGGGCGGTCCAGCGAGCGGATCACGTCGTCGTCGACCAACGGCGGGTCGATCTCGGCCAGGTTCTCCGCCATCGTCTTGCCGGTGACGGTGAGACAGTCGCCGTGCATGAGCCCGGCGTCGAGCAGGGCCTTCATCACCATCGGGATGCCACCGACCTTGTCGACGTCGTTCATCACGTACTTGCCGAACGGCTTGAGGTCGCCCAGGTGAGGCACCTTGTCGCCGACCCGGTTGAAGTCGTCGAGGGTCAGATCGACCTCGGCCTCGCGCGCGATCGCAAGCAGGTGCAGCACGGCGTTGGTGGAGCCGCCGAGCGCCATCACCACGGTGATGGCGTTCTCGAACGCCTCCTTGGTCATGATCTGGCGCGCGGTGATGCCGCGTCGCAGCAGTTCGACCACGGCCTCGCCGGACTTGTGGGCGTAGCCGTCGCGACGACGGTCGACGGCCGGCGGCGCGGCCGAGCCGGGCAGGCTCATCCCGAGGGCCTCGGCAACCGATGCCATCGTGTTGGCGGTGTACATGCCGCCGCACGCGCCCTCTCCGGGGCAGATGGCCCGCTCGATCTTGTCGACCTCCTCACGCGTGATCTTGCCCGCCAGGCACGCGCCGACGGCCTCGAAAGCGTCGATGATCGTGACGTCGCGGCCGTCCACCTGGCCGGGCATGATCGACCCGGCGTAGAGGAACACGCTGGCGAGGTCGAGGCGGGCCGCGGCCATCAGCATGCCGGGCAGCGACTTGTCGCACCCGGCCAGCAGCACCGAGCCGTCGAGCCGCTCGGCGTTCATCACGACCTCGACGGAGTCGGCGATGACCTCTCGCGAGACCAGCGAGAAGTGCATGCCCTCGTGGCCCATCGAGATGCCGTCGGAGACCGAGATCGTGCCGAACTCCAGCGGGTACCCGCCGGCCGCGTGCACGCCGTTCTTGACGGCCTTGGCCAGGCGGTCGAGGGAGAGGTTGCAGGGGGTGATCTCGTTCCAGCTCGACGCGACGCCGATCTGCGGCTTGGCGAAGTCGTCGTCACCCATGCCTACCGCGCGCAGCATGCCCCGGGCGGCGGCACGCTCGAGGCCGTCGGTGACGTCGCGCGAGCGGGGCTTGATGTCGGGCTGCTGCGGGGTGCTCATACCGACAGATTAGAGGTTCGGGCGCGGCGCCCGGCCGTGCCCGACCGGTCAGTAGGACGCCGCGCGTACCGCGACGACGTCGGGCAGATGCGCGACCACGGACCGCCAGCTGCCCCCGCCGTCGGTGGAGACCCAGACGCTGCCGTCGCGCGCACCCAGGTAGAGGCCCGCCGTCTCGTGGTCGTCGGCGCACATCGCGTCGCGCAGCACCCCGACGAAGAAGCGCTCGGGCAGCCCCGTCCCGCGTGGCGACCACGACTCCCCCGCGTCGGTGGAGGCCCACACGCTCGCGCGCCCCTCGGGCGGGTAGCGGCACTCGCCGCCGCCGAGCGGGAAGACGAAGAGCGTGTCGGGCCGGTGGGGATGCGCGACGACGGGGAACCCGAAGTCGGCGGGCAGCCCGCCGGCGATCGACGTCCAGCTCGCCGCCTCGTCATCGGAGCGGTAGACGCCGCCGTGGTTCTGCAGGTAGAGACGCTCCGGCCGGCTGGGATCGCGGGCGACCTTGTGGACGCACTGCCCGAACTCGGGGAACTGCTGGCCCTCGGGGAGGAAGCCGGCGCGGATACCGCGGTTGCGTGGCATCCAGGTCGCGCCGTCGTCCGCGCTCTGGTAGACGCCGCCCGTCGAGATGGCGACCGTCACCGACGCCGGATCGCGCGGATGCGGCAGGATCGTGTGGAAGGCCTGACCCCCGAAACCCTCGCCCCACGAGGCGCGGTGAGGGTGCTGCCAGAGCGACTCCTCGAGCTCGAAAGTCTCCCCCGCGTCGCGCGATCGCCACACCGCGCCGGGCTCGGTGCCGGCCCACAGCACGCCGTCGTCACCCGCGGGGCTCCCCGCGGCCAGCTGCCACACCCGCTCGACCGAGGCTCCGGCGCCCTCGGTGAAACGTGGACCCCCGCCCGGGGTCTCCTGCCAGGTCGCGCCGAGATCGTCGGACCACCTGACCTGCGGGCCCAACCAGCTCGACGAGGCCCCCGCGAACAGCCGCGGCCGGCCCGCGGAGCCGTGCCTGGGGTCGATCAGGCAGGAGTACACCTCCTCCATGTCGTGGTGCGGCCCCGTCACCGCCCACTCCTCGCGGTCCGCGTCGGACGTCGCGATCCACAGCCCCTTGCGGGTGCCGATCATCAGAACCGTCGCCATCGGAAGGCTCCTCTCGCCTCTCCTGCACTCTCGTCTGCAGGTCAGACCCGCGCAAGGGGTGCGACTCATCGCTGACAGCAGGTTCGATCTCCGGCCTCATGGGGCTTCGAGACGCCCTCCTCGCTGCCACGCCGGGCTCGGACCTACGGTGATGCCCGTGAGCCAGCGACCCCCTCGAACAGCGGCGCGGCCGGTGCTGCTGGTGCTCGTCGGGATCGCCTCGGTGCAGTTCGGCGCCAGCATCGCCAAGTCCCTCTTCGACGAGGTCACCCCGACCGAGATGGTGTGGCTGCGGCTGGCGACCAGCGTCGTGGTGCTGCTCGCGGTCGCTCGGCCGCGGTTCTCCGGACGCAGTCGGCTCGACTGGACCCTCGTGCTCGGCTTCGGGCTCAGTCTCGGCGTGATGAATCTGGCGATCTACCAGGCCTTCGCCCGGATCCCGCTCGGCATCGCGGTGACCATCGAGTTCATCGGACCGCTCGCGATCGCCGTCCTGGGGTCGCGGCGCGCCCGTGACCTCGCGTGGGTCGGCCTCGCGGGCGCCGGCGTCGTGCTCCTCGGGGCGGAGCGGGCCGACCTCGACGTCCTCGGCGTGCTCTTCGCACTGCTCGCGGGCGCGGCGTGGGGTGCCTACATCCTCCTGAGCGGTGCGGTCGGCCGGCACTGGGGCGGGCTCGACGGCCTCGCGATCGCCAGCCTGGTCGCCCTCGCGATGGTGACACCGCTGCTGACGACCACCGACGTGTCCGGTCTCGGTGACCCGCGGATCATCCTGCTCGGGATCGCCGTCGGGCTGCTGAGCTCCGCGCTGCCCTACAGCTGCGAGATGGTCGCGCTGCGCGATCTGCGCGCGGCGACGTTCGGCATCCTGATGAGCCTCGAACCGGCCGCGGCGGCCCTGGCCGGACTCCTCATCATCGACGAGCAGTTGAGCGCGGTGCAGTGGCTCGCGATCGGCTGCGTCGTCGCGGCGAGCATCGGCGCCACGCGGAGCGCTCGCCCGTCCGGGGCGGCTGCGGAGGCGGGCGGGCCACCGGCTCCGCCGGTGTCCGCGGGAACCTAGTGCCGCGACACTGGAGCCCGATTCCACGCTGAGCGCTCGCCCGTCCGGGGCAGCTGCGGAGGCGGGCGGGCCACCGGCTCCGCCGGTGTCCACGGGAACCTAGTGGCACGTCCGGGAAGTTCTGATGCGCTTCGCGTACCCCCGGCACCCACCCCGCGGCGTTGCCGACGCTTGCGAGACGACCCGGTATGGCTGCGCGCCGGCGCCTTGCGCTGCACGCACCGGGAGCACGCCAACCGTTTCAGAACTTCCCGGACGTACCACTCGTGCTCGCGACAGTGGGGCCCGATTCCACACTGAGAGGTCGCGCGGAGAGGGGCTGTCGTGGTGGGCGTCGTCCCGGTGCGTGCATGAGCGCCGAGGAGGGAGCCGTGCCGGAGGCACGGCGACGCTCGAGTTGGTGCTCAGGTGCGTGCGGGGGGCGGCGGCCAGCCGACATCTGCCCTCTCCGCGTGACCTCAGGGGAACTGCCTGAGAATCGTCCGTGAGTTCACCGCGATGTCACGTCCGCGTGATGCGCGGGGCCGAGCGCGCGGGTAACGTCGCGGCATGTCCGCTACACCCCTCCTGGTGAGTCCGTTCTCGGGACTCCTCACGCGCCTCCGGGAGTGGCCCGAAGCCTCGCAGCTCCAGGCCCGCCGCAATGCGATGATCGCCGCGACCGCCTGCGCCCAGCGCCGGGCCGAGCGCGACGACGTCGCCGACTTCCTCGCCCACCTCGACGACGCCGCCGCCGACCCGGCCGGCGGCGCGAGTCCCGCCCCACCGATGTCGCGAGCCGCCGCCAACCGCTGAGCCGCAGTCCGCGGCGCCCCGGCGTCAGGCAGAATCACGCCATGCCGACCTTCGCCGCGCGTACCGCTCCGGCCGTCTCCCTGGCGTTCCGCGACATCCTGTCCGACGACGGGACGCGGCTGCGGGCCTGGACCAACGACCCCGACGGCGTGATCGACGGCCCGACCGTCGTGCTGTGCAACGGCCTCGGCACGAACCCCTACCTGTGGCCCGCGTTGATGGACCCGGCCTGCGGCGTCCGAGTCGTGTCGTGGAACCACCGCGGTGTCGGCGGCTCCGACCGTCCGGTCGATCCCTCGCACGTGGCGGTGGAGCACTTCGTCGAGGACGGCCTCTCGGTGATGGACCACTTCGGCATCGACCAGGCCGTGCTGATGGGCTGGTCGATCGGCGTGAACACCATGTTCGAACTCGCGGCGCGCAATCCCGAGCGCGTGTCCGGCCTGTTCGCGGTGGCCGGAGTGCCCGGGGACACGTTCTCGACCATGCTCGCCCCGCTGCGGCTTCCGCGGCCTGTGGCCCGCGCACTCACGGTGAACGTCAGTCGGGTGCTCAGCCTGGCAGGCAAGGCCGTGACACCGATCAGCACCCGACTCCCGATCGGGCCGCGCGCCATCGCAGCGCTCACCCACTCCGGCTTCATGCTGCCGGTGCCGGACCCGGCTCTCGCCGCGGTGGGGATCAAGGAGTTCCTGACCACGCCGGTCGACTGGTACTTCCACCTCGCCCTGTGCACGTCGCGGCACGCTCGCGTGCGACTGAGCACGATCGACGTCCCGGCGATGTTCGTCGCGGGCCGCTGGGACGTACTCGCCGGCGCGCGCGACATGGCCAGCGCCGCCGCGCGGATGAGCGACGCCGAGTACGTCGAACTGTGGGGCTCGCACTTCATCCAGGTCGAGCAACCCGACGTCGTCCACCAGTTGCTGCTCGACTTCCTCGACCGCGTCGGCGCGGCGTCGGGCGTCTGAGCAGATGCGCCGCACCGTCAGACCTCCGGCCCGAGCCCGCGCCAAGGTCACCGTCGCGGTGGCCTGGGCGCTCGGCGCCACAGCGACTCTCGCTGGCTGTGGGTCCGACGACCCGCGTCCTCCGGGCGTCACGGCGACGCCGACGACACCTGACACGCCGGCCGGCTCGGCCCCGCCGTCCACCGACGGGAGCAGCGGCAGCGACGGGCCCGGCGCCGCGGCAGCGCAGCCCGGTCGTGCCCGCGCGATCGTGACCGGACTCGCCGCTCCCTGGGGAGTGGCGTTCCTCCCCGACGGCGACGCGCTGGTGACCGAGCGCGACACCCGCCGTGTGCTCCTCATCAGCGGACCGGCGCACCGGGTGCGCGAGATCGGTGTGATCGACGACGCCGCGCCCGAGGGCGAGGGCGGGCTCCTGGGCGTCGCGATCTCCCCGGACTTCGAACGCGACCGCGCGGTCTTCCTCTACCTGACCACCAGCAGCGACAATCGCATCGTGCGCGCCCGGCTGCAGAACGGCCGGCTGGGGGCACCGGAGACCATCCTCGACGGCATCCCGCGCGGGTTCACCCACGACGGCGGACGGCTGGAGTTCGGCCCCGACGGCTCCCTGTTCGCCTCCACCGGGGAGTCCGGAGAGCCCGAGCTGTCCCAGGACCGCGACTCCCTCGGCGGCAAGATCCTGCGTATCACCACCGATGGCGACGCGGCCCCCGGCAACCCGTTCGACAGCCCCGTGTGGAGCTGGGGTCATCGCAACGTGCAGGGCCTGGCCTTCGACGACGACGGGCGACTGTGGGCCTCGGAGTTCGGGTCGACCGAGTTCGACGAGCTCAACCGCATCGAGCGTGGCGCGAACTACGGCTGGCCGCGCGTCGAGGGCGAGGGCGGTCGCAACGCCGGCCCGGAGTTCACCGATCCGCAGGTGACGTGGCCCGTCGACGAGGCCTCCCCCTCCGGTCTCGCCTTCGCCGGCGGAGCACTCTGGATGGCCGGGCTGCGCGGCGAGCGCCTGTGGCGGGTGACGTTGGACGGCGCCGAGGCGAGCGACCCGACGGCGTTCCTCGTCGGGGAGTACGGCCGGTTGCGCACCGTGGTGCAGGCACCCGACGGCGCGCTATGGGTGACGACGTCCAACCGCGACGGACGCGGGGACCCGGGCGCCGACGACGATCAGATCCTCCGCATCCCTCTGCGCTGACGGTTGACCCGTCTTTACCTTGAGACGGGTCAACGGTGTCGGAGCGGTTGACCCGTCTCAAGGTAGAGACGGGTCAACGGTGTCGGAGCGGTTGACCCGTCTCAAGGTAGAGACGGGTCAACGCGACTCGCCGACGATGAGGGCGCGGCGGGACGCTCGGCGCAGGGTGGCGAGCACGGCCGGACCGATGATCGCGATGGCGAGCGCGGTGGTGATCGCGCGCCCGGTGTCGAAGGACGACGTCGAGGTGACCAGCGTGTAGCGCGCGAAGGCAAGCAGGTTCTCCGTCATCGGCGCTCCGGGCAGGTAGGCCACGTTGCCCTCCACGCCGGGCACGGCGATGCCGAGCAGGAACGGCCAGCCCGAGAGGTTCATCAGGAGGCCGTAGGCGTAGGAGGCGAGGACGCCGTAGACGGCGAGCATCGCCAGCTCGGCGCGCCCCGTCGGTCGACGAGGCAACAGGCCAGCGCCCATACCGACCCAGGCCGCGCACAGCATCTGGAACGGCAGCCAGGGCCCGACGCCCGCCGTCAGCAGTGCCGAGGCGAAGAGGGAGAGGACGCCGAGCACGAAGCCGAAGCCGGCGCCGAAGACACGCCCGGCCAGGATGAGCAGGAAGAAGACCAGCTCGACACCGCCCGACCCCGCCGAGAGCACGCGCAGGAGCGCGTTGACCGCGGCCAGCACGCCCAGGAGCGCGAGCACGCGGGAGTCGATACCGCCCTGGCTGATCTCGGCGAGCACCACGGCGATCACGATCGGGATCAGTGCCAGGAAGAGGAAGGGTGGATCGATGCGGGTGCCGGCCTCGACCCGGGTCAGCAACGGCCAGCAGAGCATCATCAGGCCCCCGAGCGAGGCGACGCCGAGGACGGCGGCCGATCGGCGCGTGAGCGGGACGGCGACCCGCTGCGCGAGCGCGGACCCGACCGCTCGGCTGCTCGCGTCGGCGCTCACGCCGACTCCGGAGTCAGCGCGGCGACGACGTCGCCCACCCGCAGCCAGGGCGGTCCGAGCACCTTGGTGACCTGCGGCGCGAAGGCGGGCGACTCCGCGACCACCTCGCGCACCACGCCGGCCGAGACCACCTCGCCGTCGGCGAGCACCACGACATCGTCGGCGGCGACGGCGACGAACTCGACGTCGTGCGTGGCGACGAGCACGGCGTGACCCGACGCCGCGAGGTCGCGCAGGATCCGGGCCAGTTCGCCCTTGCCGCGGTAGTCCAGCCCCCGGGTCGGCTCGTCGAGCAGCAGCACACGGGGCTTCGCCGCCAGCACGAGCGCCAGGGCGAGTGCGAGTCGTTGCCCCTCGGAGAGGTCGCGTGGATGCATGGCGTCGTCGATGCCCGGGGCGAGGTGGTCGAGCAACTCCCGGGTGCCCGGACCTCCCGCCTCGCACTCGGCGGCGACGGTCTCCAGGTAGAGCAGGTCCGAGGCCGTCTGAGGCAACAGGCCGACCAGACCGCGGCGTCCGGCCGGATCGAGGGTGTGCGGGTCGCGACCGTCGACGGCGACCGTGCCGCTGCGACGTCCGCGCGTGCCCTGCAGGGTCCACAGCAGGGTCGACTTGCCAGCACCGTTGCGACCCATCAGCGCGGTGACGCGGCCGGGCTGCAGCGCCACGTCGACACCGCCGAGCGCGACGGTCTCCCCCCGCGTGACGGTGACGTCGCGGGCGAGGGCGAGCGGGGCGACCGCCCCGAGGTCGCCGCGGATGTCAGGGTGCCCCGCGGACATGTCAGCGAGTGCGAGCGAGCGGGCAGCACGACGCGCGTCGCGCACCGAGAGCGGCAGCGGCGACCAGCCGACGGCCCGCCCCAGCTCGACGAGCGGCGGGGCCACCGGCGAGGCGACCAGCACCTGCTCCGGCGGACCGACCTCGACCCCACCGGCGCCGGTCATCAGCACCATCCGGTCGGCGAACGGCACCACCCGCTCGAGACGGTGCTCGGCCAGCAGCACCGACACCCCGACGTCGTGGACGAGCCGGGTGAGCGTCGCCAGCACGTCCTCGGCGGCGGTCGGGTCCAGGGCGGAGGTGGGCTCGTCGAGCACGAGCAGCCGCGGGTGCATGGTGAGCACCGAGCCGATCGCGATCCGCTGCTGCTCTCCGCCCGAGAGCGTGCTCAGGTCACGCGAGCGAAGGTCGGCGATGCCGAGCAGGTCGAGGGTCTCCTCGACGCGGCGGCGCATCGTGGAGGTCGGCAGGCCCAGCTGCTCCATGCCGTAGGCCAGCTCCTCCTCGACGGTGTCGGTGACGAAGCCGGCGGCCGGGTCCTGCCCGACGAAGCCGATCATGTGTGCGCGGTCGCGGGGCGCGGAGTCGCGGATGCTCACGCCGTCCAGGAGGACGTCGCCGCTCAGCACCCCGCCGCTGAATCGCGGCACCAGGCCGGTGACGACGCCGAGCAGCGTCGACTTGCCGACGCCGGTGGGTCCGCTGACCAGCACCAGCTCGCCCTCGTCGATGTCCAGGTCGACGGCGTCCAGCACGGCGTCGGGCTGGCCGGCCGACACCGGATGATCGGCGTCGTAGCGCAGCGTGATCCCCCGCAGGGAGAGCAACGGCGTCGCCGGCGCGCTCATGAGGACACCACCTTCGGCGGGGGCGTCACGGCTACGGCCGCGACTCCGAGCAGGGCTCCGGCCAGCGCCATCAGACTGATCTGCGGTGCGAGTGCGGGATCGGGGTAGGCGATCGGCACCTCGTGCTCGTTGACCCACCAACCGATCGTCCCGGCGCCGAGACCGAGCACCGCGACGGCGATCTCGGGGGCGCGCCACCGGTCGGGGCGGTACCGGGTGCGCTGCACACGACGTCCGGCGACCACCATCCCGGCCACCGCGACGGCAAGGCCGAGGCCGAGCATCGGCGCGGCCAGCAGACGCGGTGCCGTGCGGTCGAGCAGCGCGTAGACGCCGACGACGACGCCGGACAGGCCGCCGATCATCAGCGCGCCCGTCACACGCCGCTCGGACCGCGTGGCGGTGCCGGCGCGCCCGTAGCCACGGGTGTCCATGCCGGCGGCCAGTGCGAGCGAGCGGTCGAAGGTGTCCTCGAGCACGGGTACCAGGAAGCGGCGCAGCCGCTTGATCCGGCCGGTGTCGCCGGCGCGCAGCGCCTGGGCGGCCCGAACCCGGCGGATGCTCTGGGTGAACTGCGGCAGCACGGAGACGGCGACCACGAGCGCGGTGCCGACCTCGTACAGGGCAGGCGGCAGCGAGCGGAGAAGACGCTTCGGATTGGCCAGCGAGTTCGCGGCGCCCACGCAGATCACGATGGCGGCCAGACGCAGGCCGTCATAGAGGCCCGTGAGGAGCGCTTCGCGCGTGAGCGGACCGAGCAGGGTGATGCCGAGTACCCAGTCGGGGAGTGGGACGGTGGGCAGGTCGAGCACGACCGTGCCGGGGTAGCCGCCACCGAGCAGGATGCGGAACAGCACGCGCAGCACGATCGCGGCGAGGCCGAGCAGCAGGTAGAACCGGAACGAGCGCGCCCACGGGTGGTCGGTGCGGCGCAACGCGACGACCACGGCCGCCACGGCGATGATCACGACGAGCACCAGCGGGTTGGTGGTCAGCGACGCGGCGGCCGCGAGGCCGATCGCCCAGGCCCACCAGGCGAGGGGATGCAGGTCGCGCGGGAGCGCGCCGATCACCGCCGATCAGCCCCGTCTCCGACGCACGAGCACGCCGGCGCCGGCCGCGGCGCCCAGGCCCAGCAGCACCACCGGCACCACCCACCCGGGCAGTCCGCCCTCGGGCGATGACTCGCGGACGGCGGGGACGGGGTCGTTGGAGAAACCCGACCCGTCGGTGGCCGACGGCGCCTCGGGGTCGGCGCCCGCCGTTCCCGAGGGCGTCGGCGCCGACGTCGGCTCACCGGTCTGGCTCGCTGACGGGGAGGCACCCGGTGCCGGGAACGCCGACGGCGCGCCACTCGGCGACGAGCCGTCCGGGTCCGGCGCCGCGGACGACGTCGGGGCACTACTCCGGGTCGGCCGATCGGGCTTCGGCGTCGTCGAGGGCCTGCCGGGGCCCGCCGTCGGACCGCCGGACGGGCTGGGCGCCGCGGTGGGCAGCGGAGTCGGCGACGGGGTGCTCGCCGCCGGCCGGACGGCGGGCGCGTCGGGAGTCGCCGTCCCGCTGATCTCGTCCCAGGCGAAGGCCACGAGGCCGCCGTCGGGAATCCGCAGCGCGTCGGCGCCGCGCGAGGCGTAGGTCCAGCGGCTGCCCGGCGAGCCCGGCGACCACCACAGGCCCCAGTAGGCCGAGGCCGGTGCCGTGTTCACGCACGGGTCGGAGGTCGGCACGCCGGAGACGCGGCACACGAAGCCCGGCTGACGGGCCGCGTAACTGAGTGGGAAGCCGGCCTGTTCGAAGAGCGAGGCGGCGCTCGCACCGCCACCGCCGGAGATGCAGACGGCCGGCGTGCCACCGCCGAGCTGGTTGAAGTCGACGACGACGGTCACGCCCGAGGACGACGTGCAGGCCGCCGCGCCCGCAGGAGCGGCCACCGCGCCGATACCGACCGAAGCCGAGCTCGCCGCCGCCACGAAGGCGGCGACGGCGAGCCGGCGCACGGTCGAGGACATCGGGGTCAGCGGGTCACCCGGAACGAGGCCGCGCCCTTGCGGTTGGCGAACTCGCCCACCGCACGCAGCGTCTTCGTGCCGCGCTTCGGGCCGACCGTCAGCCGGACGGTGGCCTTGCCCGCGCCGTTGGCCTGCGCCGGACGCTTCTGCTTGCCCAGGATCGCGCGCACCTTCTCACCCGGCGCGAGGCCCGTGACACGCACCACGAGCCGGTCGCCTGCAGCGGCTGTCGCGGGCACCCGGACCTTGAGCTTGGCCGCGCCGAGCGCGTTGATCGTGGCGGTGTCGACCCGGCCGGCCGCATCGGTCACGACCACGGTGCTCTTCCCGGTGCGAGCGGGCACCGAGACGGGCAGGAGCGCCTCGCCCTCGACGTCGGCCCAGCGCACGACGCGCTGGTTGCCCAGTCGTGCGCACACGGGCGCACCCGGCGTGGCACCCGTGACGCCGACCTGCTGGGTACGACCGGCGCGAACATACTCAGCCGTGAACAGCACGTTCGTCGGGCCGGGGTCGACCGGCGCCCAGAGGAGCCCGCGGACGACCTGCACGGCGACGTTGTCGAAGGTGGTGGCCGTCTCGTCGGTGATGCCTGCCGCCAGCGCGGAGGTGCGGTCGGCGTCGTTGTAGGCGACGGCGCCGAGATCCTTCGCCGCGACGGGTGCGCATGCGCCCGTCGCCAACTGGTGGGCACGCAGCCACGTCGCCGCACGGCGCGCCGGCGCGAGCAACGACGACGCCGTCGGGGACGCCTGCGAGAGCGTGCCCAGCACGTCGGCGGCGAGCGCGGTCGAGTTGGCGTTGGCACCCTGGGCGCTTCCCGCGCCGAACGAGCCGTCGGCCGCCTGCTGACCGACCAGCCACGTCGCGCCGTCGACGAGCGCCTTCAGCACACCCGCGTCGGTCGCCTCGGGCAGCAGCGCCTTGAGAGCGAGCGAGGTCGCGTCGAGGCTCGGCTTGCCACCGGTGGCGTCGCAGGTCGCCGTGGCGGCATCCCGCGCGGGCAGCGACTCGGTGAAGTAGCCGGCATCGCACTGCTGTGCCAGCAGGTAGGCCTGCACGACCTCCTCCTTCGCCGAGTTCACGGCCGAGAGCCCCTCGAGGGCGAACGCCTGGCCGAAGCCGTTGGCGAAGTCGCCGTAGGTGCTGGTGTCGAAGATCCGGCCGCTCGGGTCGACCTGGGCCTCGAGACGGGCGATCAGGTCGACGCCACCGAAGGCTCGGGGATCGGCCTGGACGGCGCTGGCGTAGGCCGCAGCCTTCGCCGTCGCACCCGCGTAGGTGCTGCCGGCGTCGCCGAACGCCTCGCCGCTGATGTAGGAGCCGATGCCCGACGTCACCGCAGCCGTCACCGCGGCGACGTCGTCGGCATGGCCGGACACCGCCTGCAGCGAGCGACCGGCGTCGATGGAGGCGCCGTAGCTCGGACCGAACTGACCCACGATCAGGCCGCCGTCGAGGCGGGATGCGAGCCAGCCCGCCGCTGCGGCAGCGGGGGCCGGATCGGCGGGGGCGGGCGCCTGGGCGGGAGCCGACGGCAGGGCCGAGAGCGTGGCGGCGGCGGGGGCGGCGGGCCCGCGGCCTCCGGGGAGGCGGCCGCTACGACGGCCGGTGAGGGCACGAGACGACATGGGATTCCTTCCCGCTGCATCAGCGGGACGCCACCCTCGGCGACCCGCTGCTCTCCACGACAGCGATGTGGTCAGAACGCGTCGCGGTGGGTGCTCCGGCTGACGCCCGCTCTCGCGGACGCTCACGGTTGCGGGTCAGCGCCGGAGTTCCACCGGCTTCCCCCATCACGCGCGTGATGTTGATCGGTGGCCGCAGCGTACCGCCGAGGGCGCCTGAGGCCTCAACCACCGACCACCGGTGGGCACGACCGCACCGGTGATGGCCGGGGCGCGAGGAACGAGGGCCGCCGCGATACCCCGGCACACCGAGGGGCCGGCACCTGGCTCACCGGGTTTCGAGACGGTCGCAGAGCGACCTCCTCAACCACCGGCACCGCCGTCGCAGAGCGACCTCCTCAACCACCGGCACCGCCGTCGCAGAGCGACCTCCTCAACCACCGGCACCGCCGTCGCAGAGCGACCTCCTCAACCACCGGCACCGCCGTCGCAGAGCGACCTCCTCAACCACCGGCACCGCCGTCGCAGAGCGACCTCCTCAACCACCGGCACCGCCGTCGCAGAGCGACCTCCTCAAC
>NZ_JAHRHK010000064.1 GCF_021246465.1 Nocardioides sp. R-C-SC26
TCGGTGTCGATCTTGTCGGTGAAGACCTCCAGCAACGGCTCGTCGACCGCCACGGTGTCGCCGACCTGCTTCAGCCATTGCGTGACGGTGCCCTCGGTGACGGATTCGCCCAGGGCGGGGAGGGTGACTTCAGTGGCCATGGCTGCTGGTCTGTCCTTCGGGTTGCGGGGTGTGGTGATGCGTCGGTCGGGTCGTACGAGCGATCCTTCGCCGGTCAGCCGTGCGCGTGCAACGGCTTGCCGGCCAGCGCCAGGTGGGCCTCGCCCAGCGCCTCGTTCTGGGTGGGGTGCGCGTGCACCAGCGGTGCGACGTCCTCGGCGTGGG
>NZ_JAHRHK010000065.1 GCF_021246465.1 Nocardioides sp. R-C-SC26
CGGGAGGAGCTGGGTGTCCCCGCCCGCATTCGGGCCCGAATCCGGGAGATTCACCCGGGTGGATGGCTCGCGGCCCAGGCGAGGGCTTGGTCACCGCCACCGCCACGGCCACCGCCACCGCCGGCCGCCTGGGGCGGCGAACCGGTCGGGCACGACCGGCCAGGGCGCGGGCGGTGCGGCGGGCAGCGACCGGAGCCGGTCGAGCGCTTCGACGGGGCTCGGACGGCGGGCGGCATCGACCCGCGTCATCGCGTCGAGCACGGTGTCGAGCGGCCCGGCCCGGCGGCGCCCGACTGCCCGGGCGGTCACGCCCGCCGCGTAGAC
>NZ_JAHRHK010000066.1 GCF_021246465.1 Nocardioides sp. R-C-SC26
GCCCGGGGCGCGGGGGGCCCCCCCCCCCCGCCCCCCCCGCCCCGCCGTCCTCCGCCAGTTGAGCCTGGGCCGCCTCCCACGTCGACAGTGCTGCGCTCCGGGCGGCGCGAAGCGAGGTGGCGTCGATGCGGGCGAGCGCCTGGCCGCGGCGAACCTCGTCGCCCGCCTCGACGAGTACTCGCGTGACGGTGCCGCTGACCGCGAAGTCGAGATCCGCGCTGCGGGCGGGGGCGATGGTGCCGCTGATCGCGACCGTCTCCTGCACGGTCTCCCGGGAGACCGTCGCCGTGGTGACGGCGGGGGGGCGGGCGCCGGCGCCAC
>NZ_JAHRHK010000067.1 GCF_021246465.1 Nocardioides sp. R-C-SC26
CCACGAAGAACTCCGTCCGCGTGCGGGAGTACTCCCATCCGGCGGGAAGACGCAGGCTGATGCCGGGCAGGCGCAGCGCAGGGCCCGTGGCCGGCCCGACGTCGTCGAAGTCGCCGGCAGTCTCGGTCGGCGACTCCGACGGGTCCGAGGGGTTGTCGGTGATCGCCGAGTCACTCGCCCCCGGCGTCGAGGCTCCCGCGGGTGACGGTTCGTCGTCGACGTCGCTGCAGCCGGCGGCGAGCGCTGCCGTCGCCACCACCGCAGCGATGAGGCCGATCACACCGCGGCCGCCGCCGTGTTCGCGGGGCGCTGCCTCAAGAT
>NZ_JAHRHK010000068.1 GCF_021246465.1 Nocardioides sp. R-C-SC26
AGCGAGGCGAAGCTCTCGTAGAAGTAGCGCTCGGTGAGACCGTCACGATGACGGCATCCACGAGGCGCTGCCGCCGGTCGGCACGGCGCTCGTCGGCGGTCTGGCCACCGTAGGTGCGTCGCGCGACGGGGCGCTTCGACCCGGTCATGACGCAGGACTCTAACGGCCGACCCTTGACGAAGGACCCCTCGGTATGGGAAAACTGACAGTCCTCCCTGTCAGATTGGGCGCGTCGATGAGCACCTCCTCTCCGCCCCTCCGCCGCGCGGTCCCGTTCCTGGGTCCGACCCTGGACTATCTGCACGACCCCACCGCCTTCAT
>NZ_JAHRHK010000069.1 GCF_021246465.1 Nocardioides sp. R-C-SC26
CCCACCCCGCGCGGCGGACGACGAGCGGGGTGGGTGCTCGCGGCCTGGCTGCTGGTGACCGGCGTGCTCAACACGGCCGTGCCGCAACTGGAGGAGGTCGTCGCGAAGGACTCCACGCCGGTCGTGCCGCTCGACGCACCGTCCGCCGTCGCGACCGACCTGATGGATCCCGCGTTCGGCAGCGGGCGCAGCACCAGCTTCCTCGTCGTCGTGGCCGAGCGCACCGGCGGCCTCACCGCCGACGACAAGCGCTACCTGCGCCGACTCGTTCCCCAGCTGCGCGCCGACCCCGACGACGTCACGTTCGTGCAGGACATCCG
>NZ_JAHRHK010000070.1 GCF_021246465.1 Nocardioides sp. R-C-SC26
CGCGCGGGTAGCGCGGGACGCCGACGACCGACGCCGCGGTCAGACTCACCACCAAGCCCAGTGCGGTGAGCCGCAACGCCCACGCCGTACCGGCGGCGTCGGCGAGCACGCCGGCGAGCGCGGCACCGAGGGGCGCGCCGCCCCAGGCGATCAAGCGGGCCGTCGTGTTGACCCTGCCCTGGAGGTGGTCGGGCGTGATCACCTGCCGCGTGACGATGCCGTTGACGACCACCACGGTGAACGCGAGGTGGAAGACGGCGAGTACGACGAGTGCGGGCACCCACGACCCGAGCGAGGCCAGCACGAGCATGGGAGCGTGC
>NZ_JAHRHK010000071.1 GCF_021246465.1 Nocardioides sp. R-C-SC26
CTTCGTGCCGTGCGAGAGCTGGCACGAAGTCGTCGAGCACCACGATCCCGCCGTCCTCCACCAGGTCGGCGATGGCGTCGACGCTGACGTCGTCGCCGGACCCGCCCGAGCTCTGCCCGGGGTCGAGGAACAGCAGGGAGAAGGGCCCCAGCGTGTGCAGCGTCGACCAGTCGGCGGCGAGCACCTCGACCTGCGGGTCGTCCTGGAAGACCTCGGCGGCCGCACGGGCGAGCTTCGGGTTGAGCTCGGCGGTGACGATCGTCGCCTTCTCGCCCCGGACGCCGGAGCGCAGCCAGGCGGTCCCGACGCCGCAGCCGGTG
>NZ_JAHRHK010000072.1 GCF_021246465.1 Nocardioides sp. R-C-SC26
GCCGGTGAGGACGACCTCGACACCGCGGGGATGCGGTACGTGATGACCGGCGATGAAGTCCATGGTCGGCCGAAGATGGAGGAGGCCAGGAGCAGCAGGGGGAAGATCGCGATGAAGGCGTAGTAGGTGATCGCCGCCGAGAGGTAGTTGCCCTGGACGTCGAAGAACTTGTAGATGACGGCGAGGGGGAAGCCCAGCGGAGTGAAACGCCGCTGCGTGCGGTCCACGCCCCCGACGACCCCCATGGGCTCAACCTACTTCTCGGCGACCCTCCCGCCCCTCCCCCTCGCCGCGAAGGCACCTGCCGTCAGCGGACCAG
>NZ_JAHRHK010000073.1 GCF_021246465.1 Nocardioides sp. R-C-SC26
GCACGATCTCGATCGGGGGCGCGGCGGGTCGCTCCTCCGGGGCCCACACCGCTCCCGTCGCGGGCTCGGTGGGCTTGAGGAACTGCACGCTGGCGCGCGCGACCCGCTTGCCCGCCTGGGTGAGCTGGACGTCGATCAGACAGATGCGCGGACCGGCGCGCACCACTTCGGTGGCGAGTACGCAGGGGGCGAACCTCGGCGCGGCGAAGAGGTCGCCGGCCATCCTCGACGGGCGCAGGTCGGTACGCCCCAGGTGCCCCAGGGTGCGCTCCCCCGCGCGCCCGAGGGCCCCGCACAGGGCGACGCCGTGGATGCTGT
>NZ_JAHRHK010000008.1:0-8217 GCF_021246465.1 Nocardioides sp. R-C-SC26
CCCCCCGCACCGCCGGGACACCGCTCGCTCCTCAACCACCGGTGGTCGGTGCCGGGACGAGCGTCAGGGTGTCGTCGGCGGCGGCGTCGACTGCGTCCTGGCTGAACGGCCAGGCGAGGTCGTCGCCCCGCATCAGGACGTCGGTCTGGTCGGTGTAGTGCGGGTGGAAGGCGTGCCCCGAGACGCCGGTCAGACTGACCCAGCGGGAGGAGTCGAAGTCGTCGAGGTCGACGACCATCCGCATCGACGGCCCGGTGACCACCTCGTACCCCTCGGCGGCGTCCCACGCGAAGGCGGCGACGGCCGAGCCGCTGCCGGCGGCGCCCCAGCCGCCGCGGTTGAAGAGCCGCTCGACGACCGCGATGCCCGACTCCCCCAGCGTCGAGGAGCGCAGGTCCAACTCGTGCAGCTCGCCCCAGGTCCACTCGCCCGGGTCGAGCGCCTGCCGCACGGTCAGCTCGTCGCGGGCCTGCACGAGCGCGGCGCGGATGATGTCGTCGCGGGTCTCGCGCTCGTCGGTCTCCACGTCGTCCCAGAACGGGTCGGTGGGCCGCCGGAGCAGATCGGTGACGACGGCCATCCAGCGCTGGCCGCCGTCGGGCCATGCGGCCTCGGGGAGGTCGTCGTGGAACGTGAGCGCCAGCAGGTTGCGCCAGACCACCGAGAAGTAGGCGGCGGCCGCGCTGCCCTCGCCGTCGGCGGGCTGGGTGAAGTCCCAGTCGGCGAGCAGCCGTTGACCGTCGGAGGCGTAGTGGCCGCGGAGTCGGACGTCGAGCAGCACCGGCACCAGGACGGCGGCGAGCGGGTGCAGGTCGTCGCGCTGGATGGCCGCCATCGCCTCGACGTCGAGCTGCTCACCGCGGCCGACGGCCGCCTCGAGCAGGGTGCGGATGCGCTGCGAGCGATAGCCGCGGTCCCAGTCGTCGGTGAGGAAGTAGGGGTAGTCGGTGCCGACGGCGGCCTGGTTCGCCGTCACGACGAAGTCCTCGTCGGGATCGAGCACGTGCGGCAGCGCGTCGTAGGGCACCACCTCGCCCGTCCAGTCGTCCTCGCTGCGCCAGCCACGGGCGGGGCTGCGGCCGTCGTTGCCGGACTTGCGGATCGGGATCAGCCCGGTGGCCTGGTAGCCGATCTGCCCGTCCTTGTCGGCGTAGACGACGTTCTGGCCCGGTGCCGCGAAGGACGAGAGCGCCGTCCGGAAGGAGTCCCAGTCGCTCGCCCGGTCCAGCGCCAGGATCGCGTCGGCCGTGGTCGACGGCTGCAGCGCTGTCCACGCCAGCGCGACGGCGTACTCGGGATCACCCTGCGTTCCGGACGCTCCGGCCGACTCGCTCGCGCTCGCGCCGATCTCGCGGAGACGGTCACCGAGGTCGCCCCCGGCGTCGGAGAGCAGCGGACCGTGCCGGGTCGAGCGGACCTCGATCGCGACGTCGTCCCCGTCACGCACCTTGATCCGCTCGGTGCGCGTGCGCAGGGGCAGTTCCTGGCCGTCGTAGCGGTAGGAGCCCCCACGCACCTGCTCGACGTAGAGGTCGGTGACGTCCGGCCCGAGGTTGGTGAACCCCCAGGCGATGTCGGCGTTGTGACCGATGATCACGCCGGGAACTCCGGAGAAGGAGAAGCCCGCCACGTCGTAGGGGCAGGCGCTGGTGCGTTCGCGACAGTGCAGGCCGACCTGCATCCAGACTCCCGGCATGCCGACACCGAGGTGCGGGTCGTTGGCGAGCAGCGGCGCGCCGGTGTCGGTGAGATCTCCCGAGACCACCCACGCGTTGCTGCCCACGCCGTCGCCGGAGCCGAGCCACGCCGGCAGACGATCGGCGGCGGAGGCCGCCCGGGCGAGCGCGGCACGCTCGCGCGCCTGGCGGTAGCGAGGTGCCGGCCGCAGCGGCTCGCGCGACCCTCCGGCGGTCGCGTCCTGTTCGTAGACGCCGTCGACGACGCTGCCCTGGGTGACGATCGGGTCGTGGTCGGCGTAGGGGTACTGCGGGAAGAGCTGCTGCGCGCGGCGTGGCCCGACGGCGTCGACCGCGAGGCTGCGCGCGATCTCGTCGTCCATGTTGCCGCGCAGGTCCCACGCCATCGCCTTGAGCCAGGCGAGCGAGTCGACCGGCGTCCACGGTTCGGGGCGGTGGTCGAGGCCCCCGGCGTCGAGCACGGCGTACTCGAGTGAGATCTCGCCCAGGCTGCGACCCTCGAGGTAGGCGTTGACGCCGGCGGCGTAGGCATCGAGCGCGGCCCGGGTCTCGGGGCGCAGCAGCGGCAGCTCCCGCTCGGCGACGCGTCGCCAGCCCAGCGTGCGCACGACGACGTCGGTCTCCACGGCGTCCTCGCCGAACATCTCGGCGAGCCGGCCCGCCGTCGCGTGGCGGCGCACGTCCATCTCGAAGAAGCGCTCCTGCGCGTGCACGAAGCCCTGCGCGCGGAAGAGGTCGTCGGCGGTGTCGGCGTAGATCTGGGGGATGCCGTGCTCGTCGCGTACGACGTCGACCTCCGCTCCCAGACCGGGCACGACGACGCGTCCCTCGGTCTGCGGGAACGAGCGCCGGGTGATCATCACCCCGGCCAGCAACGCCGCCACCATGGCCAGCGCCAGCGCGACCACGATCCACGTCGTCACCCGGAGCGGGCGCGGCAGCAGTTGGAACCGGCGCCACCACAGGGGCGGCCAGCGGCGCGGGGCGGGGCTTCCCGCATCCGAGATGTCAGCATCGGAGGAGGCGACAGTCATGGTGCGGTCATTGTGCCGCGTGCGCGCACACGACCCACGAGGGACCGCGTAGGATTGGCACTCGAAAGACCTGAGTGCCAGATCGAGGAGTCCCGTGCCCACCTATCAGTACGCCTGCACCGAGTGCGGTCATGCCTTCGAGCAGGTGCAGAGCTTCACCGACGACGCGCTCACCGAGTGCCCGCAGTGCCACGGGCGGCTGCGCAAGCTGTTCAACGCCGTGGGCGTGGTGTTCAAGGGCTCCGGCTTCTACCGCACCGACAGCCGCTCGACCGCCTCGTCCTCCGACGGCGGCTCGCCCTCCTCGACGTCGACGTCCTCGTCGTCCTCCGGCTCCTCGTCGTCGGGTGGATCGGACTCAGGCTCGAGCAGCTCCGGCTCGGGCACCCCGACGACGTCGTCCGGTTCCAGCACCCCGAGCGCCAACACCGCCGGCTGACGCGCTGCCTGTGGAGGAGGCGCGACCGGTGATCGCGAGTCCTCCTAGCGTCGAGGAATGTCGCCGGCCCCCGGTCCTCCTGGTTCCCCCCACGCCCGTCCGACCCTGCTGAGCAGGTCCGGGCCCGCCCACGCGTGGCGTCGTCTGCGCATCCACGTGCTGCGACGCCGTCGAGTGCTGGCCGCGGTCTGCGTCGGTGTGGCCGTCGTGAGCGGCGTCTCCGCCGTCCGCGGCCCGGCACCGGCGACCACGTCCGTGCTCGTCGCCACGCGGGATCTTCCGGCCGGCTCGGTCGTGGAGCCCGGCGATGTCCGTAGGGCCGACTACCCGACGTCGCTGGTGCCGTCGGGGCTGCTCGACACCGCCGAGGGGCAGGTGCTGGCCGGTCCGATCCGCCGTGGTGAGCCCCTGACGGCGGCCCGCACGGTCGGCGCCGATCTCACCGAGCCCGGGGTGGTCGCGACACCGGTCCGGTTGCCCGACTCGGCGATGGCGGGGTTGCTCAGCCTGGGCGACGTCGTCGACCTGAGCGTCGTCGACCCGGCGGACGACGAGCCCGCCCTGCCACTCGCGCACGACGTCCGGGTGCTGGCGCTGCCCGGCGGAGCCGACGAGGCGGACTCGGGCGCCTCATGGCAGGACGCCGGCCTCGGGGGCCGGCTCGTGGTGCTCGGTCTCGAGCCCGACGACGTGCCGTCGGTGACCGCGGCCGCCGTCCGGGCGTTCGTGGTCTTCACCTGGTCCGACGCCACGGTGTCTCGATGACGTCGGACTCGATAGCGTGACTCATCGAGGTCGTGGCGCGGACTCGCCACGACCTGCCGCCCGCTCGGGACGGTCCCATCGAGACAGGAGTGCTCACATGCTCAGCGGATTCCGCAACTTCATCCTGCGCGGCAACCTGGTCGACCTGGCGGTCGCGGTCATCATCGGTACCGCCTTCGCCGCCGTCGTCACCGCCTTCACTCAGGTTCTGCTGACCATCATCGGCAAGATCTTCGGCGGCGACACCAACTTCAACTCTTGGGAGCCGCACGGCATCCCGCTCGGAACATTCGTCACGGCCCTCATCGCGTTCCTGATCATGGCGGCGGTGCTCTACTTCTTCGTGGTCACGCCGTTCGTGACGCTCAAGGAGAAGTTCTTCCCCAGCGCCCCTCCCGGCACGCCGGAGGACATCAAGCTCCTCGCCGAGATCCGCGACCTGCTCCGCACCCAGCAGGGCCTGCCGCCCGCCGAGTGACCGTTGGGCACGTCTCGTCCGTTGACGCGTCTCGACGCGAGGGCGGGTCACCCGTGGTGGGGCGGCACCTGCTCTCGGAGCCAGCGGTCGCCGGCGTCCTCCTTGGGTGAGGTCGAGCCGCCTGAGCTGCTCCCCCGCTCGTCGCCTGTCGTGTCAGGCACGACCTCGCCGAAGATCTCGGCCAGCCGTCGCCGGCGCTGCCAGTCGGGCTCGGCCGGCGGCGCGCCGTCAGGCACCTCGCCCTGAGCGGCGTCGTCGACGTGGTCGGGCTCGCGCTCAGGCACAGAGACCCGCCGAACGCCGTTCGGCCGCACGCTCCTCGGCACGGGCGCCGCCCGAGCCCTGGGGCCGGCCCTGGACGTCGTCGCTCGCCTTGACGACGCTGGAGCGCAACGACTTCGGCAGCGGGCGGTCCTCGATGACGCGCTGCCACAGTGCGTCGGCTTCCGGGAGCATCTCGACGCGGTTCGGGTCGATCGGGGAGTACTGCCACGGCACCGTGACGAAGCGGATGCGGTCGAGGCCGACGCCTTCGAACTGCGCGCCGACCTGCGCCATCTGGCCGACCGAGCGGAAGTCGGTCTGCAGCGAGCTGGTGGCGGCGTTGACGAAGGAGATCACCTTGTCGACGCGCGAGAGCGTGCCGGCCGAGACCACCTTGCTCGCCATCGCGGCCACGAAGGCCTGCTGGCGCTTGATCCGGCCGATGTCGGAGCCGTCGCCGAGGGTATACCGGGCGCGGACGTAGTTCAGCGCCTCGCGACCCGCCACCTCGCGCGTGCCCGCCGGGATGTTGATGCCGTGCGAGGGGTCGGAGATGTCCTCGGGGATGCACACCTCGACGCCGCCGACGGCGTCCACCATGTCCTCGAAACCCTGGAAGTCCAGCACCACGTAGTTGTCGAGGCGGACGCCGGTGACCTGCTCGAACTGCTGCATCGTGCAGGCGGGGCCGCCGAGACCGAACGCCTCGTTCCACATCGCGCTGCTCGATCCGGGGATCGTCCCGCCGTCCTCGGTGAGGCAGTCGGGACGCTCGACCAGGGTGTCGCGCGGGATCGAGATGCCGTAGGCGAAGCTCCGGTCCGCCGAGAGGTGGAAGAGGATCGTGGTGTCCGAGCGCTCGCCGTCCCCGGTCAGTCCGTCGATGTTGTTGGCGCCCTCGCGGCTGTCCGACCCCATCACCAAGATGTTGATGGGCTCACGCGGCCCGGTGTCGACCTCCTGCTTGACCGGTCGGTTGCTGAGCTGGTCGTCGACGTCTCGGAAGTCGATGTTGTCGTTCCAGTGGCGGTAGAGGTAGGCGCCGCCGAGCACCAGCACGAGGGTCACGACCAGCCCGGCCGCCACGAACCCGGCCACCACCGCGCGGCCGCGCTTGGCCTCTCCGCGCCGTCGCGGCGTCCCGTCACCCGGTGCGGCTCGTTCGGTGTCCACAGACAGCTGGGAGGTCTGGCTCGGCTCGGTCATCGCGGCTCCATTGTGCGGGGCGCCTCCCAACGCTCCCAATCGGACGCCGCGCCGATCGCCGTCCGCGCCCGTGACAGACTCGGGCACCACACGCCCCAGTAGCTCAGTGGATAGAGCAGCCGCCTCCTAAGCGAAAGGTCGCAAGTTCGACTCTTGCCTGGGGCACCCACCGACACGACCCCTCGCCGACCACTCACCCGGAGAGCAGCCGCACTCTGCCCACACCGGAAGCGGCTCAGATCACGCCCAGCGCCAGCATCGCGTCGGCGACCTGGGTGAAGCCGACGATGTTGGCGCCGGCGACGTAGTTGCCGGGCTGTCCGTACTCGTCGGCCGCCGTCAGGCAGCTGCGGTGGATGTTGCGCATGATCTCGGCCAGGCGCTGCTCGGTGTGCTCGAAGCCCCAGGAGTCGCGCGAGGCGTTCTGCTGCATCTCCAGGGCGCTCGTCGCGACGCCGCCCGCGTTGGCCGCCTTGCCGGGCGCGAAGGCGACGCCGGCGTCGGCGAAGGCACGGACGGCCTCCGGGGTGCAGGGCATGTTCGCCCCCTCGGCGACGACCTGCACGCCGTTGCGGATCAACGCGCCCGCGTCGGTGTCGTCGAGCTCGTTCTGGGTCGCGCACGGCAACGCGATCTCGCACGGCACCGACCACACCGAGCCGTCGTCGACGAACGTCGCACCCGAGCGCTCGTCGGCGTAGTGCGAGATGCGCTGACGGCGGGCCTCCTTGACGTCCTTGAGGAGCGCGAGGTCGATTCCGGCCTCGTCGACGACGTACCCGCCGGAGTCCGAGCACGCCACGACCACGGCGCCGAGCTGCTGCAGCTTCTCGATCGCGTAGATCGCCACGTTGCCCGAGCCGGAGACCGCAACCTTCTTGCCCTCGAGGTCGTCGCCGCGGCTGCGCAGGATCTCATCGACGAAGAACACCGTGCCGTAGCCGGTGGCCTCGGTGCGCACGCGCGAGCCGCCCCACCCCAGGCCCTTGCCGGTGAGCACGCCCGACTCGTACCGGTTGGTGATCCGCTTGTACTGCCCGAAGAGGTAGCCGATCTCGCGGCCGCCGACGCCGATGTCGCCCGCCGGCACATCGGTGTACTCGCCGATGTGGCGGTAGAGCTCGGTCATGAACGACTGGCAGAACCGCATGATCTCGGCGTCGGACCGTCCCTTGGGATCGAAGTCCGACCCGCCCTTGCCGCCGCCGATCGGCAGTCCGGTCAGGGCGTTCTTGAAGATCTGCTCGAAACCGAGGAACTTCACGATGCCGAGATAGACCGACGGGTGGAACCGCAGGCCGCCCTTGTAGGGGCCGAGCGCGGAGTTGAACTCGACGCGGAAGCCGCGGTTGATCCGGGTCTGGCCCTGGTCGTCGACCCACGGCACGCGGAAGATGATCTGACGCTCGGGCTCGCAGATCCGCTCGATGATGGCGGCGTCCGCGTACTCGGGGTGCTTGGCGACGACAGGGCCGAGGGTGTCGAGGACCTCGAGCACGGCCTGGTGGAACTCGCTCTCGCCGGGGTTGCGCCGCAGCACCTCGTCGTAGGCGTGCTGCAGCTTCTCGTCCAGGACCGGCACCGTTGCCTCCTCGCATCGGGCGGCTCCGCCCGTGCGGCGCCTCTCCCGGCCGACACCCTAGGAAGCGGCTCGCCGGCCACCGACACCCAGGAGGGCCGCGACTCCGTGGCCCCGCTGTGGTAGCGGGGGCGAGGTCAGACCTGGCGGCGCTGCTCCACCGGGCGAGTACGGAGCTCGCCGAGCAGGCCGAGGAGCTCGGTCATGCCGGCGTCCTCCTGCTCACCCTCGATGCGACGGCTCGCAACCTCCTCGGGCAGGCGGAGACCGACCTCGAGGACGTAGTGGGTGTCGGTGAGGGAGAAGTCGAGGTCGACGACATGCGCGCTGCGCAGCTCGCCGTCGGCGTCGAGGACGACGATCTCCTCGCCCGGCTCGAGGCCGCGGGCGAGCGTGGTGTCGCTGTGGCGGACGACGACGCGCCCGTCCATCAGCGCCTCTGCGGCAGTCAGTCGCACGAACTCCACGCCCCGAGTCTCACATGCCACGCTCATGATCTCTCCTCCCCTCCTCGCCGACCACGCCGGCCGGCCTCTCTCAGTACAACGAGGAGCGGCGCCGCGCGTCATGCGCGACACGTGCGAGGAACCCCACGTCGCGGACTCCTCAGGTCTCCCCCGGCGCGGCCACGCGCTCGTCCACGAGGCTCACGCCGATGCGATCGCCCTGTCTCCCGCGCAGCGCGGGACAGCCGGAAAAGGCACCGGGGGGGGCCCGCCCCCCCCCGGGGGGGGGGGCGGCGCGGGCCCACCCCC
>NZ_JAHRHK010000008.1:8227-45115 GCF_021246465.1 Nocardioides sp. R-C-SC26
GGCACAGCCGGAAACGCCCCCGGGCCCCGCCGCCCCCGAAGGAGACGACGGCGCCCGGATCCCCAACCCCGCATCGACCCGCCCTCATCGAAGGACGGAAGCCGCGGGAGATGTGGTGCCGACCCGTCGTCGTCGCACGACGGATCGGCGCAAGCTCAGACCCGGAAGCGACCGACCAGGGCCTTGAGCTCGGTGGCCATGGTGGCCAGTTCGGTGGCCGACTGCAGGGTGTTCTGCGCACCCTGACGGGTGTCGTCGGCCGCGCTCGCGACCTGCGTGATGTCCTCGGAGATGCCATTGGCACCGCCCGCGGCCTCGGTCACGCTGCGAGCGATCTCGTTCGTGGTGGCGGTCTGCTCCTCCACGGCGGACGCGATCGTCGTCTGGATGTCGTTGATCCGGCCGATCACCTCGGAGATCTCGCTGATCGCGGTGACGGCCCCCGAGGTGTCGCCCTGGATCGCCTCGATCTTGCGACCGATGTCCTCCGTGGCGCGGGCGGTCTCCTTGGCCAACTCCTTCACCTCGTTCGCGACGACCGCGAAGCCCTTGCCGGCGTCGCCGGCGCGAGCCGCCTCGATGGTGGCGTTGAGCGCGAGCAGGTTGGTCTGCTGCGCGATCGAGGTGATCACCTTGATGACCTGGCCGATCTCGGCCGAGGACTCGCCCAGGCTGGAGACCGTCTCCTGCGCCGAGCCGGCCACACCGACGGCACCCGTCGCCACGGACGCCGCCTCGGTCGCGTTCTGTGCGATCTCGCGGATGCTGGCGGTCATCTCCTCCGCCGCGGAGGCAACGGTCTGGATGCTCGCCGACACCTCCGCCGACGCGCTAGACGCGCTCGCCGCGCGATCGGAGGTCAGGGTCGCACCATCGCCCATGCCCTGGCTGAGGATCGTCAGCTGGTCGGAGGCGACCTCGAGCGCGTCGGCGGTGCGTCCGATGTCGACCATGCTCTGACGCAGCGTCGCGAGCAGCGAGGAGAGCCCACCGGCCAGCTGCCCGATGGCGTCCTCGCCGCTGACCTCGATCTCGCGGGTCAGGTCACCGGCACTCGCGGCACGCACGACGTCCAGCACCATGTCGACCTTCGCGGCGACCTCGGCCGCCCGCTCGCGCTCGGCCACCTCGGAACCGATCCGCTCGACGGCCTGGGAGACCAGGCGACCGACGTTGCGGAGCGCGTCGAGCCGCTGCTGGGTGGGGTGCAGGGTCTCGGTGGCGAAGAAGTCCATCGTGCCGACGACCTTGCCCGCGACCATGATCGGGAAGCAGACGCCCGACTTCACGCCGACCTTCTGCGCGACCGGGGCACGCACGCAGTCGGTCATCTCACCGATGTCCTGGGTGAAGAAGAGGTCCTCGCTCGCCCAGGCACGGCCCGAGAGGCCGACCCCCTTGGCGAAGGACGCCTCGAGCGTCACCGCGCGGAACTCCGGGCCGGCGTCGCCGGACTCCACCGAGAACCGGAGCGTGTTGTCCGCAGGGTCGATGCTCCAGTAGGAGCCGTAGGCCCAGCCGAACTCCGAGCGCACCGTGTCGAGCGCGGAGCGGACGGCGTCCTCGACCGTGGTCGCGGCCTGCAGCCGGGCGAGCACCTGGTTGACGGCGGTTCCGTCGCGCATCGACTCGTCGAGCTCGCGCTCCTGACGCAGCTTGTCGGTGATGTTGTCCCAGGTCGCCATGGCACCGACGTAGTCGCCGGACTCGTCGAAGATCGCGTGCACCTCGAGATCGAGGGTCTCCGGGCCGACGCTGATGTGAGCACGACGCGGCAGCAGCGACGGGTCATCGAGGATCGCGCGCTGATAGCTCGGGTTCTTGTGGAAGATGTCGAGGTTCGCGCCGACGACCTCGTCCGGGCGGATCGGCAGCCAGTCGGCCAGGCGCACCAGCCCGTCACGGGTCGCCTGGTTGGCGTAGGTGATGTTGAAGTCGCGGTCGGCGAGCATCACCCGCGTGGGGACGACCTCGAGGATGCCCGGGAGGTTCTCGAGCTTGAGGGCCTCGACCCGGTCGACGTCGGCCCGTGCGACGGTCTCGGTCACGGTGGCGGGCGCCTCGGCCTTGGCGACCGTGCGACTCTTCGCGCCGGAGGCACGAGACGTCGTCGAGCGGCCGCTGGACGTCGGCGGGGTGGCGAGTTCGGTCACGATGGTCCTCCGGGGTTGGGTTCGGTGCTGGAGACGTCGACAGCCGCGTCGGCGTCGAGGACGAGAAGGATGGAGTCGGCCAGCGGCAGCACGCCGGTGACGACGTCCTGCACGGTGGCGGGCATGTTCGCGGGCGCGGGCTGCAGCGTGAACTCGTCGGCGTCCATGACGTCGCCGATGTCGTCGACGAGCAGCGAGACGACCTCGCCACGACTGCGAACGATCACGTTCATCGGCAGTTCGTCGGCACCGCGCGACGGCAGCCCGAGCCGGCAGCGCAGGTCGAGCGCGGTGACGATCTGGCCGCGCAGGTTGATCAGGCCGAGGACGGCCTCGGGAGCACACGGCACGCCGGTCATCTGCTGGTACCGCAGCACCTCCTGCACGTGCTCGACGCTGATGCCGAAGTGCAGGCCGTCCACCCAGAAGGTGCAGTACTGGCGGGCCAGTGCAGCGCTGTGCTGTGCCTCGTGGTCGGCACGGTCCAGGGTCGGCGCGGTCATCGGGCACCTGCCAGGCTCGGGGCGGACGAGGCCGCCATCAAGGGTCCGACGACGGCCTCGAGGTCGACCAGGTCGGTCACCTTGTCCTGCACGACCGCCGAACCGAGCACGCCGTTGCGGCGACCCACCTCGGTCGGCACGACCGCCTCCTCGACGACGTCGAGAACGCGGTCGATGACGATGCCCACCCGGCGCCCGGCGTCCTCGTGGACGACGACGGCGATCTGGCCGTCCCGCGGGGGCGACTCGGTCAGGCCGATGGCCGGCGCCAGCCGCACCAGCGGGAGGATCCCGTCGCGGTACTGCACCACCTCGGCTGAACCGGTGCGTTCGATGCGGTCGATCGAGAATTCCTCCAACCGCGATACGGCGGTCAGCGGCAACGCAGCCCGTCGTCCGGCCGCCACCTCGAGCACGAGGAGCGCGCGCGAGTCGACGCGACTGCTGCGGACCTCCGGCACGTGGTGTCCGGCGGAGACGAGCACCCGGTCCCGCGCGATGCCGGCCACATCGAGGATCAGCGAGACGCGGCCGTCGCCCATGATCGTGGCGCCGGCGTACATGGGAAGTGCCTTGAGCTGCCGGCCGATCGGCTTGACCACGATCTCCTGGGTGTCGTGGACCTCCTCGACACACAGTCCGAACGTGGTGTCGTCGGCCTGGACGACGACGACGGTCAACGCCTCGCCATCGATGCGCTCACCCCCGAGCGCCTCGGCCAGGGAGACCAGCGGCAGCAGCCTCCCCCGTAGACGCAGCACGGGTGCGCCGGCGAGCACATCGACGGCGAGACGCTGCTCCTCCCCCTCGAGCCGGACCAGCTCGACGAGGTTGGCCTGCGGGATGGCGTAGCGCTCGCCGCCCTCACCGACGACCAGCGCGGGGATGATCGCGAGGGTGAGCGGGATCCGCACCCGGCAGGTCGTGCCCTGGCCGACGACGCTGACCATGTCGACACTGCCGCCGATGCGCTCGATGCTGGTGCGCACGACGTCCATGCCGACGCCGCGGCCCGACACGTTCGTGACCTGCTCGGCGGTGGAGAAGCCCGGGCGGAAGATCAGGTCGAGCACCTCGCGCGGCTCCATGCGCGCCAGCTGCTCGCGGCTGACGACGCCGCGCGTGACGGCGAACTCGCCGATCCTGGCGGGGTCGATGCCGCGTCCGTCGTCGGTGATCTCGATGACGACCTGACCGCTCTCGTGGAAGGCACGCAGGTGAAGTCGCCCGGCGCGCACCTTGCCGAGCGCGTCGCGGTCCGCCGGCGGCTCGATGCCGTGGTCGAGCGAGTTGCGCACCAGGTGGGTCAGCGGCCCCTTGAGCGCCTCGAGCAGCGAGCGGTCGAGCTCGGTCTCGTGGCCCTCCATCTCCAGGTTGACCTCGCGGCCGAGCTGGTGGGCCAGGTCGCGCACGATGCGCGGCATCTTCGACCAGACCTGGCCGATCGGCTGCATCCGCGTGCGCATCACGCTCTCCTGCAGCTCACTGGCCACCAGGTCGAGCCGTTGCGCGGCGCGCACGAGCTCGGCGTCGGCCGCGGCCGCTGTCGTCGCGTCGGTGCGCTGCAGGATCTGGTTGCGGGTCAGGACGAGCTCGCCGACGAGCTGCACCAGGCCGTCGAGGACGTCGATGTCGACACGCACGGACGCGTCGACGACGCCGCGGCGGGCGGTGCCCTCCTCGTCCATGGTGTGCTCGGCCTCCGCGGGCGTCGGGCTGAGAGCCGTGGGCGGCTCGACGGGCGCTGCGACTGCCGGCGCGGGAACCGGCGCGGGAACCGGCGCGACAGCCGGCATCGTGACGGCGGTTGCGGGCTGGGTGTCCTCGCCCGCCGTGGGCGCGACGTCCTCGGCGAGAGGCGCGATCTCCGCGATCTCGACCGGGGCGGGCGTCGTCGCAGCGACCTCCTCGCCGATCGACTCGCCGGCCAGCACCCGCTCGAGCACCGTGACGACGTCCTCGACAGGCACCGAGTCGTCGGTGTCGGCACCGCTCTGCTCGATGGAGTCCAGGAGCGCGCGGACCGTGTCGACCATCTGCAGCAGCACGCTGGCGACGTCCGCGGTCATCGTCATCTTCTGGTCGCGCAGGCGCGAGAGCAGGTCCTCGCCATGGTGGGTGAGCCGCTCGAGACGGCCGAAGGCCAAGAAGCCGCTGGTGCCCTTGATGGTGTGGATGGTGCGGAAGATGCTCGATAGCAGCTCCCGCGATCCCGGGCTCTGCTCGAGCTCGACGAGGTCACGGTCGAGCTGGTCGAGATTCTCATGGCTCTCGACCAAGAACTCGGTGACGATCTCGTCGTCGTTCATCGCACCCTCCCTCAGGCGTCGTGCAGCAGCGGACGCCACCCCATTCGGCGAGGCGTCGGCGCAGTTGAGGAAGGAGCGGTGGCTGTCTAGGCGGGCGGGAGGCTGTCCGGTTTTCTCGGCCGACCGAAGAACCTGGACCTTGGCCGAGGAAGCTTCGTCGTCCAAGGTCCGGTTTTCTCGGCCGGCCGAGAAAACCGGACGGAGCCGGCAGCCTCAGACCACCTCGAACCGCATCCCGGCGGCCTGGAGCCGAGCCAGGAGGTTGTCGCCCATAGCCTGGGCCGTGGTGAGGCAGCCGGCGAGGGACGGGTTGTCGTCGAAGGCCAGGCAGAGCGCGGACTCGGCGAGCATCTTGGCGGTCTCGGTGTAGCCGGGGTCGCCGCCGGAGACGCGGGTGTGCAGGGTGCGCGCGCCAGCCCCCGATCCGGCCGGAGTCTCGGCGACGAAGTCGACGGTGAACCAGGCCTTCTCACGACGGCGCTCGTCGGGACCGGAGCCCTGGGGGACCTTGGAGAGCAGGAAACGGCGAGCGGGCGGGATCTGCGAGGCCACCGTCATGACCGAGACGCCGACGGCGGTGCCGGCGACGTAGCGCAGCGTCTTGAAGCCGGCGAAGTGGGAGTAGCGGAACTCCGGCCCGTAGACGTCGAGGGCGGCGCCACTGCGGGCCACCACCTGCGGGTCGATGGTCGGAAGCGGCAGCAGGTAGTAGCCGAGCACCGAGTCACGCGTGGGCTTGCCCGACGTCGGCTTGGACGTGCGCCCGGACGGGCGCGGCTCGGCACGACGTCGCGCCTTGGCGGCAGCGGCCATCTGCTTGGCGCGTGAGAACGCGCCCATCGCGGAGTGGAAGGTGCCGCCCGAGAACGTGCCGGAGGAGCGGACGACGCCACGCAGGCGCACCGGTCCGGTCGGCTGCAGCTCCCGCATCGTGAAGTAGGCGCCGAGGTCGTGCGGGATCGAGTCGAAGCCACAGGCGTGCACGATCCGCGCGCCACTGGCCTGGGCGACGGCGTGCTGGGCGAGGTAGGTGGTGTCGACGAACTCCGGCTCCCCGGTGATGTCGACGTAGTCGGTGCCGGTCTCCGCGCAGGCGGCCACCAGCGGGGCGCCGAGCTGCTGGTACGGCCCGACGGTGGTGATGGCCACCTTCGCCCTCGACACGACGTCGGCGAGGGCGGCCTGGTCGGCGGCGTCCACCACGATCAGCTCGAGGTCGGCGCAGGCCGGGTGTTCGGCCGCGAGTCCGTCACGGACGGCGGCCAACTTGCTCTCGTTGCGCCCGGCCAGCGCCCAGCGCAGTCCGGCCGGGCCGTGGGCGGCGAGGTACTCCGCGGTCAGGCCACCGGTGAATCCGGTGGCTCCGAAGAGGACGAGATCGAGGTCGCGCTCACCAGTCATGCACGAAACTCTGACATCGGTGGAACCTCAGCCCAACCCCGTCTCGTCCTATCCACGATGAACACGCTCCCGACGGCCGCCGACGACGGCGACTTCGCCGCCTACGTCCAGGAGAGTTGGCCTGCCCTGGTGCGGTCGGCGGTCTTCCTCGGCTGCACGCCCCACGAGGCCGAGGACATCGCCCAGACCACGCTGGTGCGCTGCTACGCCGCCTGGCCGCGCGTCGTCCGCGCCGACAACCGGACGGCGTACGTCTACCGGATGCTGCTCAACTGCCTGCGCGACAGCAGGCGTCGCCGCTGGTGGGGCGAGCGGCCCACCGAGCACCTGCCCCACGACCCCACCCCCGCACCCGACGCGATGAGCGTCGTCGACACCGCCGACGCCGTGCACCGGGCTCTGGCGGGCCTGGGCAAGCCGCACCGCGACGTCGTCGTGCTGCGCTACTTCGCCGGCCTCACCGAGGCCGAGACCGCCGAGGCGCTCGGCGTCCCGGCCGGCACCGTGAAGAGCCGCCTCTCACGCTCGCTGGCGCGGCTCGCCGCCGACGCCCACCTCGCCGACCTCAAGCCCGACCTGACCGGAGATCTCTCATGACCGACCTCGAACGCCACTGGGACGACGTGCCAGTGGGCCCCGCGCCCGTGCAGGCGATCCTGCGCGAGGGACGGCGCAGCGCCGCCACGTCGTCGCGAGGCGACCGGAGGCGTCGCGCACGGCGCGGCTTCGTCGGCGCCGGCGTGCTCGCCGGGCTCGGCGGCGCGTTCGTCGCCGGCACGTTGGTCTCCCAGCCGGCCGGAGTCTCCGGCGCCGGGCTGGGCGCCGGCGCGGGCGGCACCGGGAGCGGCCCCGGTGCGCCCGCGTTCGTCCCGGCCGCGTTCCACGGCGCGCTGCAGGAGCCCGCGTCCTGCGAGGACCTGCTCGACCACTACCGCGACGCCGCCGTCGATCTCGTCGGGGCGTGGGGGTGGCAGTACGGCTTCGGCTACGCCCGCGACGCGCTCGGGAACGCCGTCGCCGTCGCCGGGGCTGGCGTCCCGCGGAACCTGCGGGCACCCATGACCGAGGCCAGCGCCGACTCCGCGTTCCGCACCAGCGCCAAGACCACCACCGCGACGACCAGCGAGACCGGCACCAACGTGCAGGAGGCGGGCGTCGACGAGCCCGACGCCGTCAAGACCGACGGCGAGCTCCTGGTGCGGCTGCGAGGCACCGAGCTGACCACCTACGACGTCTCGGGCGACGACGTCGAGCGGCTCGGCTCGCTCGACCTCGGCGACTTCCGCGACGGCGAGCTGCTCCTGACCGGCACGACGGTCGTGGCGATCGGCAACGACGGCAGCCGCTCGGACCGACGCGTGTGGTGGCAGCAGATCGCCCCGCAGACCCGGGTGCTGCGCATCGACGTCTCCGACCCGACGGCGCCGAGCATCGACCAGACGCTCGACGTCGACGCCGCCAGCGTCACCGCCCGGCAGCACGGCAGCGACGTCCGGCTGGTGCTGCGCTCCGGCCTGCCCGAGTTCGACTTCGTGCGGCCCGGCCGCGGCAACGGCGGCCAGCGCACGGCCACCGAAGCCAACCGGCGCCTGATCGCGGAGTCCACGCTCGCCGACTGGCTGCCCACCCTGAGCATCGACGACGGCGCGCCCGAGCAGCTCGTCTCCTGCGACCAGGTGGCGATCCCGCGCGCCGATCTCGGGCTCGGCACGATGACCGTCGTCGGGTTCGACGCCGCGTCGCCGGTCGACGACGTCGCGGGACTGGCCTCGCTCGGTGTGGCCGCCGACGCGCCGCTGGCCTACGAGTCGACCGACCGGCTCTACCTGGCCGCGAGTCCGCCCCCCACCGGCATGTGCTGGGACCTCTGCACACCGACCATCGGCGGATTCCGCGGCACGTCGTCGGGCACCACGACGTTCTACGAGTTCGGCCTGGACGGCCCGGCCGCGAGCTACGTCGGCGCCGGCGAGGTCGAGGGCACGGTGCGCGACCGCTGGTCGATGGACGAGGCGGACGGCGTGCTGCGCGTCGCCGTCGGCCCCTCGAGCGAGACCGGCAACTTCAACTCCGTCGTGACACTGCGCAGCGAGGGTGACGAGCTGGTCGAGATCGGACGCCTCGACGGGCTGGGGCGCAACGAGGACATCCAGTCGGTGCGCTGGTTCGACGGGCTCGCTCTGCTGGTGACCTTCCGCCGGATCGACCCGTTCTACGCCGTCGACCTCACCGACGTGGAGAACCCGACGCTGCTCGGCGAGCTGAAGATCCCCGGCTTCTCCTCCTACCTGCATCCGCTCGGGGGCGAGCGAGTGCTTGGGCTCGGCGAAGGCCCGCAGCGCACGCCGTCGGGTCGTCGGAGCTGGGGTGGGCAGGTGGGGCTGTTCGACGTCACCGATCTCACCGATCCGCAGCGCATCGACGTCCACGGCTACGGCCCCGGCAGCCGGACCCTCGCGGGCGGCGACCCGCGTCAGTTCACCTGGCTTCCCGAGCAGCGTCTGGCCCTGACGGTCGTCGCCCGGGGCCGTGCGGGCTACGTGTCGGCGATGAAGATCTGGGGCGGCGAACTGCGCACGAACATGACCCGGGTCGAGTTCGGCTCCGACGTCGACCTGGTGCGCACCGTGCCGATCGCCACCGACGACGGGCTCAAGGTCGCGCTCGTCACCGGCGAGGACGTCGAGTTCTTCGAGCTGCCCTAGGGCTGCTGCGCCTGCCTCGGCCGTCGGGGTTCCGAGGCCCTCGCTGGCGCGCGGACACCTCAACCACCGGCGGTGGGCGAGGGCACCGCGCCGAAGTCGCGGTTGCACTCCGCCGGTCCCGCGCAGCGGGAGAGGGCCGCGGTGCGGCGCTCGAGCTCGGCACGGACGGCGGCGTAACGCGGGTCGCGAGCCACCGAGCTGATCTGATGCGGGTCCAGTGCGCGGTCGTAGAGCTCGACCCAGCCGTCGAAGTAGCGGGCGTAGGTGTACCGATCGGTGCGGATGCCGCGGTAGTACCAGCCGCGCGGACCGGTCTGACCGCGAACCGGCCCGGCCTGGATGAGTACCCCGCCCCGGTGCGGGTCCCTACGGCTGGTGCCGCGCCAGAAGCCGAGCAGCGAGGTGCCGTCGATCTTCATGTCCGCGGAGGTGTCGGCGATGTCGAGGAACGTGGCGGGGAGGTCGACGATCGTGACGACTTTCCCGTTCGAGGTCCCCGGCTTCACGCCGGGGCCGCGCACCAGCATGGGCGTCCGGACGGCTTCCTCGTAGGGCATCGTCTTGCCGACGTGGCGGTGCTCGCCCAGCAGATAGCCGTTGTCGGTGATGAAGACGACGTAGGTATTGGCCAGCTCGTCGGTCGCGCGGAGGGAGGAGATCACCCTCGCCACCGCGCGGTCGACCGACCAGAGCGCACCGATCCGGCTTCGACTCAGGCCGGAGACGTAGCCGCGGCTGACCGGCTCGTGACGCAGCCACTTCGGCTTGTCGGAGATGTCGGCCTCGTTGAACGCCGGCGAGGCCATCAGCTCGGTCGCGCGACGCTGCACCCGGGCGCGCTCCTTCGGCGTGTTGGCGACCGTGCGGAGATAGCGCTTCGACATCACCGGGTTCGACTTCGCGCAGCCTCCACCGTCGGCACAGTCGGTGTCGCGGCGCGAGTGCGGGCCGAAGTGGCTCACCCACAGGAAGAACGGCGCTCGCGCACGCGACAGCGCCTTGACATAGCGCTCGCTCGCCCGGGCGACGTAGTCGGTGTAGTAGGTGTTCTTGATGCGCTTGGGCTTGCCGTCGTTGAACTGCTCGAAGTCGATGTAGTCGTTGTAGCCGTGGATCGTGGGGTCGAAGAGCGTCCAGCCCGGGTCGGGCTTGCCGCGGAACCGGACGGAGTTCAGGTGCTTGCCCACGAACGCGGTGTTGTAGCCGGCGTCGTTGAGCCAGGTCGCGATCGACCGGCTGGTGTCGAGGGCCCGGTAGCCGCCCTGGGGCGGGAAGTTGGTGCGGACGCCGTTGTTCTGCGCGTACTGGCCGGTGAGGATCTCCGCGCGCGCGGGGCAGCAGAGCGGGTGCGGCGTCAGCGCCTCGGTGAAGGTCAGGCCGCCGCGCCCGAGCAGCTTGCGGGTCTCGGGCATGTACGCGATCTCGTCGGCACGCATGTCGTCGGCCGAGATCAGCACGATGTTCGGGCGTCGGTCCAGCGGCGCGAAGTGCGGCAGCTCACCGCCGGTGGGCGAGGTCTCACCCAGGATCGCGTCGATCAGGTCGTCGAGCGGACCCTGCTGCCGCGCCTGGGCCACTGCGGGCGACGCCGCATCCGTCGGCACCTGGGCGACCAGGCCCGACGTCAGTGCCAGCACCGAGCCGAGCACGGCCACAGCGAGCGCTGTCGTCCTCGTCGCGCCACGTCGCAGCGCCGTCGTCGTCCCCATCGCGATCCGTCCACTCCCCCGGCCCCGCGGGCCCCGTCGGCGCCGTCATCGTAGGCGACCCCGGACGTGCCGAGGGTGCTTACCATCGAGGTATGTGCCGCAACATCCGACCGCTGAACAACTTCGAGCCGCCGGCCACCGACGACGAGGTGCATGCGGCCGCCCTGCAGTTCGTGCGCAAGGTCGCCGGTGCGACCAAGCCGTCGAGCGCCAACCAGGAGGTCTTCGACCGGGCCGTCCACGAGATCGCCCACATCACCCGCCACCTCATCGACGACCTGGTCACCACGGCGACCCCGAAGAACCGCGACGTCGAAGCCGCCAAGGCCAAGGAGCGGGCTCGGCTCCGCTACGGCGCGTGAGGTGGCCGTGGTCGAATCCCCGGTCGGCCGGGAACTCCTGACGTGTGCGGCTGAGGTCGGGGAGCAGCGGGCTCTCGACCTGATCGGCGACCGCCCGCTGGTCGTGCTGACCGGCGCCGGGCTCTCGACCGACTCCGGCATCCCCGACTACCGCGGTCCGAACAGTCCCTCCCGGATGCCGATGACGTTCGGCGAATTCGTGTCGGGCCCGCCCGCGCAGCAGCGCTACTGGGCGCGCTCGCACGTGGGATGGGGTCGGATGCGCCGAGCCGAGCCGAACGCGGGACACCGGGCACTCGCGGCGGTCGACCCGGACCTGCTGATCACCCAGAACGTCGACGGGCTGCACGAGCTCGCCGGCACCCGCAGTCTCGTCGCGCTGCACGGCCGTATCGCCGACGTCGTCTGCCTCGACTGCGGTGCGACGACCGCACGTTCGGCGCTGCAGGAGCGTCTCGACACTCTCAATCCCGGCTACCGCGAGGCGCACGCGCAGGCGCAGGTGCGCCCCGACGGCGACGTCGATCTCGACGACACCCAGGACTTCGTGGTGCCGCCCTGCCTCGTCTGCGGCGGTGTGCTCAAGCCCGACGTCGTCTTCTTCGGCGAGAACGTGCCCCGGCCGCGCGTGCAGCGCTGCTTCGACGCCGTCGATCGCCTGGCCGACGTCGACGGCGTGCTGCTGGCGGTCGGCACCAGCCTGACCGTGATGAGCGGATTCCGCTTCGTGCGGAGGGCCGCGAAGACGGGCACCGACGTCGTGATCGTCAATCGGGGGGCGACGCGCGGCGACGAGCTCGCCACTGCGCGACTCGACGCCGGGAGCAGCGAGTTCCTGGCCGCACTGGCGGCTTCGCGGCGGGTCGCGCTCGGCAGCTGAGGCAGCCTTCGGCTCGCGCGGTTTCGAGACGCTCGCTGCGCTCGTTCCTCGACCACCGGTGGCCGGATCGGCGCTCGACGAACTCGACGACCGGTGGTCGAGCCCGTCGAGACCCCCGACGGAAGGCTCAGACCCGCTTGACGAAGATGTGGTCGGCGGCGTCGGGCAGCAGCTCGGCGGTCTCGCCGCCGGAGCCGACGAGCACCCCCTCCTCAGTGGGGGAGATCGCGACCTGCTGGTCGGGCACGGCACCGACCCGGCGCAGCGCGCTCATCAGCGCCTCGTCCTTCTGCATCTCCTCAGAGATCCGGCGCACGAACACCCGGCCCTCACCGCGTGCGACAGCCTCGGTGAGCGACTCCACGCCCTCCATGAAGCCCTCGGCCGGCTCCTGGCCGAGCTCACCCAGACCCGGGATGGGATTGCCGTAAGGCGACTCGGTCGGGTGGTCGAGCAACTCGATGAGCCGGCGCTCGACATTCTCGGAGATGACGTGCTCCCACCGGCACGCCTCGTCGTGCACGAGCTCCCAGTCCAGGCCGATGACGTCGGTGAGCAGTCGCTCGGCGAGCCGGTGCTTGCGCATCACCCGCGTCGCCATCCGGCGGCCGTCCTCGGTGAGCTCGAGGTGGCGGTCGCCCTCGATGGTGAGCAGGCCGTCGCGCTCCATCCGTGCGACGGTCTGGGAGACCGTCGGACCACTCTGGTGCAGGCGCTCGGCGATGCGCGCACGCAGCGGGACGATGCCCTCCTCCACCAACTCGTAGATGGTGCGCAGGTACATCTCGGTGGTGTCGATGAGATCACTCACACCGCCATTCTTGCAGGATCGCCCCACCGGGTGGGGCCCGTGCCCACCGGCGGCTGCCAGGCTCGCCCGGTGCCCTCGCTGATGTGGTTCCGGCGCGATCTACGCGTTCACGACAATCCGGCGCTCCTCGCCGCACTGGACGACGGCCCGACGCTGCCGCTGTTCGTGCTCGACCCGCGGTTGTGGGGCCCGGCCGGACCGTCTCGACAGGCGTACCTGGTCTCCAGCCTGCGCGCGCTGCGCGCCTCGGGCGTGCCCCTCAGCGTGGTGCACGGCGACCCGGTGCGCCAGGTTCTGCTCGCGGCGCGAGAGGTGGACGCGACCCGAGTGCACATCGCCGCCGACTACGGCCCCTACGGCGCCGCTCGCGACGCCGCCGTCGAGAAGGCCCTGTCCGAGGCGGGCATCGAGCTGGTGCGCACCGGCTCTCCCTACGCCGTCGCCCCCGGCCGCGTGGTCAAGAACGACGACACTCCCTACAGGGTCTTCACGCCCTACTCGAAGGCCTGGGCCGACCACGGATGGCGCGGGCCGGTCGACGCGCCGTCGCTGGAACCGGGCTCGCCGTCGTGGCGGCACCTGAAGGAGACCGTCGACCTGCCCGAGGTGACGCTGCCCAACGGGCTGAGTCTGCCCTCCGCCGGCGAGGACGCCGCCCGCGAACGCTGGGGCGACTTCCTCGACGACGTCGCCGACTACGCCGATCGTCGGGACCTGCCCGGCGTCGCCGGCACCAGCCGGCTCTCGGTGCACCTGAAGTACGGCGAGATCCACCCGCGCACACTGCTGGCCGACCTCGGCCGATTGCGCTCGAAGGGAGCGGTGACCTACCGCACCGAACTGGCATGGCGCGAGTTCTACGCCGACGTGCTGCACCACCAGCCCGACTCGGCGCGGGACTACCTGCGCCCCGAGTTCGCCCACATGAAGTACGAGGAACCGGGCGCGGCACTCGACGCGTGGCGTCGCGGGCGCACCGGCTTCCCCGTCGTCGATGCCGGCATGCGGCAGTTGCGCGCCACCGGCTGGATGCACAACCGAGTCCGCATGATCACCGCCAGCTTCCTGGTCAAGGATCTGCACCTGGAGTGGCAGCACGGCGCCCGCCACTTCATGCGCTGGCTCGTCGACGGCGACCTGGCCTCCAACCAGCACGGGTGGCAGTGGACCGCCGGCTCGGGCACCGACGCCGCCCCCTATTTCCGCGTGTTCAACCCGACGTCGCAGGGCCGCCGCTTCGATCCCGACGGCGCCTACGTGCGGCGCTGGGTCGAGGAGCTCGCCGACCTCGACGGCGACGTCCACGACCCCTCGCCGTCCGACCGCGACCGCCTCGGCTACCCGCCACCGATGGTCGACCACGCCGAGGAACGCCGCGAGGCGCTCGCCCGCTACGACGAGGTCAAGGGGCGCTGAGCTCCCGGCGCCAGTTCGCCGCGGTGCGGGCGGTGAGCGCCTGCCGTGGCCGCGGTCCGCCCGGTAGCGTTCTCGAGGTGACGCATTCCCTGCCGTGGTGGACCGATGCCGTCGTCTATCAGGTCTACGTGCGGAGCTTCGCCGACAGCGACGGCGACGGGCTCGGCGATCTGCCCGGCATCACCGCGCGGCTGCCCTACCTGCGCGATCTCGGCGTGGACGCCGTCTGGCTGACGCCGTTCTACCCCTCGCCGCAGCACGACCACGGGTACGACGTCGCCGACTACTGCGGCGTCGAGCCGCTGTTCGGCACCCTCGAGGATGCCGACACGTTGATCGCGACCGCCCACGAGCTCGGGCTGCGGATCATCGTCGACGTCGTGCCGAACCACACCTCGTCGGCGCACGACTGGTTCCAGGCGGCCATCGCCGCACCGCCCGGCAGCGCCGAGCGAGCCCGCTACCTCTTCCGCGACGGCGCGGGCACCGACGGCGCGGAGCCGCCGAACAACTGGAAGTCCGTCTTCGGCGGCGACGCCTGGACCCGGCTCGGTCCCGGCGAGCAGTGGTACCTGCATCTGTTCGACTCCAGCCAGCCCGATCTCGACTGGCGCAATCCCGAGGTCGGCGACCTCTTCGAGGGCGTCCTGCGGTTCTGGCTCGACCGGGGCGTCGACGGCTTCCGCATCGACGTCGCGCACGGCCTGTTCAAGGAGGCCTCGCTGCGCGACCAGCGCCGGCCGGAGAAGCCGGCGAAGACAGCCGACTCGATGGTCGAGCGCGTGCTCACCGACGAGCCGATGTGGGACCAGCCCGAGGTGCACGAGGTCTACCGTCGCTGGCGCCGGGTGCTGGAGAGCTACCCCGGCGACCGAATGGCCGTCGCCGAGGCGTGGACCCAGACGCCGGAGTCGATGGCGCGGTTCGTACGCCCCGACGAACTGCACCAGTCGTTCAACTTCGCCTGGCTCTCGGCCGCATGGTCGGCCACGGCGTTCGCCGACGTCGTCCGCGACACCTTCGCCGCACTGGAGGAGGTCGGCTCGCCGCCGACGTGGGTGCTCAGCAACCACGACGTCGTCCGGCACGTGACCCGCTACGGCGGTGGTGCCGTCGGGCTCGCCCGCGGGCGCGCTGCCACCCTGGCGATGCTCGGGCTGCCGGGCTCGTCCTACCTGTACCAGGGCGAGGAGCTCGGGTTGCCGCAGGCGGCGGTCGCGCCGGAGTTCCGCCAGGACCCGCTGTGGGTACGCACCGGGGAGGAGGGGCGTGATGGTTGTCGCGTTCCGATCCCATGGTCAGGGCAGGCACCGCCGTTCGGCTTCGGGCCCGGCACCGAGCAGCCCTGGATCCCCCAGCCGGCCGACTGGTCCGGCCTGACGGCCGCCGTCCAACAGGACGACGGCGACTCGACGCTGGCCTTCTACCGGCGCGCACTCGCCATCCGACGCGACCTGCCGCGCGACGTGATCGACACGCGCACCGTGCAGGTGCGCACGGAGGGCGACCTGCTCACGATCGACCGCGGGCCGCTGCGCATCCTGCTCAACTGCGGGCGCGAGCCCGTCTCGCTCCCCTCAGGTCGCGTGCTGCTGGCCTCGGCGACGCTGGAGGAGTCGACGCTGCCGGCCGATGCGGCGGTGTGGCAGTCGACCTGAGCCGAGCCGCCGCGAACGGGCACGGGTGCGCGTCACCAGTGCTGACGGGCAGGGCGTTCGCGACTCACCAGGTCTCGTGACGCTCGCAGAGCTCGCTCCTCGACCACCGGGACCGACCGGAGCTCGCTCCTCGACCACCGGGACCGCCCGGAGCTCGCTCCTCGACCATCGGGACCGACCGATGGTCGGAGAGCTCAGGGGCTCGTCGGCTCGATCAGCGCACTGTTGTAGCGAGCGAGCTCGGCGACGAACTCCTCGAGCTCGGTGGCCGACCAGTGTGCCAAGCGCTCCCCGACGAGGCGGTGGCGTTCGGCAACGACGTCCTTCATCCTGCGGGTGGCCTCGGCGGTGACGGAGAGCAGCGTGGCCCGGCGGTCGTCGGGATCCGGTGCCGTCGCCAGCAGGCCGAGCTCGACGAGATGCTTGACGTGGCGGCTCACCGCGCCCTTGTCGAGGTCGAACCGGTCGACCAGCGCGGCCGCGCGCAGGGGTCCGTCCTGGTCCACCGCCACCAGGATCAGGTACGACGCGGCCGGGAGGTCGGGGTGCACTCCGCGGGCACGCTCGCCCACGACGCGTCGGACCCGGCGCACCAGCACGGTCAGCTCCTGCTCGAGTGCCGCGATCGACTCCGCACGCGTCATCGTGCGCACACCGGCGTCACGGCCGCGCCTGGGCCGGGGCGTAGGCGACTGCCCCCGGCTCGGGAGTCTGCTCGCTCTCGCGCTCGTGATCGAGGGTGGTGCGCAACGGGGCCTCCTGGATGAACGCGATGGCGATGAGCGCAAGGATCGCAAACGGCACCGTCACGGCGAAGAGGTGTCCGACCGAGGTGCCGAACGCGTGCTCGTAGAGATCACGGACGGGCCCCGGCAGCGCTGACAGGTCCGGGATCGCGTGGCTCTGGTGCCCGCTCTCGGAGACACCGAGCTCCCGCAGGCCGGTGCGCATGCTGTCGCTGACCTGGCTCGCCAGCACGGCGCCGAGCACCGAGACGCCCACCGATCCGCCGATCGAGCGGAAGAACGCCACGACCGAGCTCGCCGCGCCCATCTGATGCAGGCTGACGGAGTTCTGGACCGCCAGCACGAGGTTCTGCTGGGTGGCACCGAGACCGAGGCCGACCAACGCCATGAAGACTCCGACCCACGGCAGCGGGGTGTCGGCGTCGATGGTCGACAGCAGCGCCAGCCCGGCGATGACGAGGACCATGCCGCCCACGAGGTACCGCTTCCAGCTCCCCGTGCGGGAGATGACCCGTCCGGTGACGATGCTGGAGACGAGGAGGCCGCCGACCATGGCGATCGACATCAGGCCGGCCTCGGTCGGGCTCATGCCGCGCGCCAGCTGGAAGTACTGGCTCAGGTAGACCGTCGCGCCGAACATCGCGATGCCCACCATGACCGAGGCGGTGGTCGCGAGCGCGACCGTGCGGTCACGGAACAGCTGGAGCGGGATCACGGGCTCCGAGGCGATCCGCGCCTCGACGAAGACCGCGGCGAGCACGACGGCGAGACCGGCGGTGACGAGCACTGCCGTGGTCGGCGAGGCCCACGCGAACTGCTGACCGGCGAGGGAGACCCAGATCAGGAGGATGCTCACGCCCGCGACGATCAGCGTCGCGCCGAGGTAGTCGATGCGAGCCTCACGGCGCACGACGGGGAGATGGAGAGTGCGCTGGAGCACCAGGAAGGCCGCGACGGCGAAGGGCAGACCGACGAAGAAGCACCCCCGCCATCCCAGGGGGCTGTCGACCACGACACCGCCGATCAGCGGTCCGCTCACGGTCGCGACGGCGAAGACCGCACCGATGTAGCCGGAGTAGCGGCCGCGCTCGCGTGGGCTGACCATCGTGGCGATGACGACCTGCACCAGGGCCGTCAAACCACCGACGCCGATGCCCTGCACCACGCGCGCACCGATGAGCACGCCCATGCTCGGAGCAAGGGCGGCGACGAGGGAGCCGACGGTGTAGATCACCAGTGCGGACTGGACGAGGAGCTTCTTGTCGAAGAGATCGGCGAGCTTGCCCCACAGCGGTGTCGTCGCCGTCATCGCCAGCAGCGTGGCGACGACGACCCAGGTGTAGCCGGTCTGCGAACCCTCCAGATCGGTCACGATGCGCGGCAACGCGTTGGTGACGACGGTGCTGGAGAGCATCGCGACGAACATCGCGAGGAGGAGGCCGCTGAGTGCCTCCATCACCTCGCGGTGCGACATCGCGGGGGGTGCGGGCTCTGTCCGGGTCGTCGACGTGGCGTGGTCCATGATGACCACAAGGTTGCCATTAGCAACTTTATTCCATCAAGCCGGCGCGCCTCCGGAAAGTGAACGACCCCCAGGTGTGGCGGCCCTCGACCGCACATCGTGCGGTTCGCGGCGGCCTCTCCGGGAGGGACGACGTCCCGGATCACCTGGGGGTCGGGTGGCTGACTGGAATTCGCCAGCGGTCCCGTTGTGGGGTCCGCCTAGCGGACAACCACCTCACGCGTCCGTTGAGAAATCATGTGTTCGGACCACCTCCCTTCTCGTGTCCTTCGACGGTACGCCGCGGGTTTCGCGGCGACAAGGGAATTAGAGGTTCCGCCAGTAGGGGCTGTCGAGGTGGGCGTCGTTCCAGTGCGTGCAGGAGTGCCGCCGAGGAGGGAGCCGTGCCGGAGGCACGGCGACGCCCGAGTTGGTGCTCAGGTGCGCGCTGGGGCGGCGCCCAGCCGGCATCTGCCCTGCTGGTGGAACCTCTTACCGGGCCCCACCTCGTACGGTGCGGGCATGACCACTCCACGTCCGAGCGTGCAGCAGGCCCGTGACGGTGCCGTCGCGATCGTGACCATCGACCGACCGCAGCGGCGCAACGCCGTCGACAGCGCGACGGCGACGGCGCTCGCCGACGCCGTCGAGCGCGCCGACACCGATCCCGGAGTCGCGGCGATCGTGCTGACCGGCAGCGACGGCGTCTTCTGCGCCGGCGCGGACCTGCAGGCCCTCGCCGCCGGCGATCGAGCCGACGCATCGGCCGAGGGCGGCGAGGGGCGCGGCCCGATGGGGCCGACCCGCATGCGCACCATGAAGCCGGTGATCGCTGCGATCGAGGGTCCCGCTGTCGCCGGTGGGCTGGAACTGGCGCTGTGGGCCGACCTGCGTGTGGCCGCCCGCGATGCCGTCTTCGGCGTCTACTGCCGACGTTTCGGCGTGCCTCTCATCGACCTCGGCACCGTACGGCTCCCCCGCCTCATCGGTCACAGCCGCGCGATGGACCTGATCCTCACCGGACGCGGTATCGACGGGGTCGAGGCCGAACGGATCGGCCTGGTCAATCGCCTCACCGAGCCGGGTGAGGCGTTGCCGGTCGCCGTCGCCCTGGCGCACGAGCTCGCCGCGCTCCCTCAGGAGTGCCTACGCCACGACCGACTCTCGGCCCTGGAGCAGTGGGACCTCTCCGAGGAGGACGCCTGGCGCAACGAGTGGCGCCACGGCACCGCCGTGATCGGCAGCGGCGAGACCCTCGACGGAGCCGCCCGGTTCAGCGCCGGCGCGGGAAGGCACGGCTCGACGACCTGAGGTCTCGAGACGGTCGCAGGGCGACCTCATCGACCGGGGCGTCGGCGTCCGGAGCGCGGGCGTGGTCGAGCCGGCACTCAAGGGGTTTGGCCGCGGCGGCGCGCGGCGGCGCATGGCCACCCGCGGACGTCGTCGCGGCGACGCGCCGCCCCCGCCGGCCGACCACGCCCGCCGCGCAGGACGCCGACGCCCTCAACCAGCGGGCGCGGTGACGACGCCGCTCGCGGGCGCCACCGGGAAGAGCAGCCGTGAGCCCTGGGCGCCCCCGATGGTCACGTTGTTCAGCGACGGCAACGAGGGGAACATCGTCGCCGAGGGACCGACGATCGAGAGCTGGACGCGGTGGCCCTTCTTGAAGCGGTTCGCCACCGGCCAGAACTCGACCTGGTAGTTGCGCGCGACGCCGGGAACAGCGGGCCGCGACCGGCTGTAGTCGCCGTAGGGCTGCACGATCTGGCCATCGCGCACCAGCGACTTCGCCGTGACCACACCGGGGTACGCGGTGTTGAGCCGGCCCACGGTCATCGGATGCGCGGTGCCGCTCGGATCGACGTCGGAGATCACGGCCCACACGTTCGTCGTCGGGAGCAGGCTCGACATCCGCAGCACCAGGTTCGCCGGCCCGACCGAGACGACGTCCTCGCTCAGTGGAGCGCTCGTGAAGGTCAGCCCGGTGAGGTTCGTCAGATCCATGTCGCTGAGGAACGGAAGATAGGTGAGCAGCTGGTTCAGGCCGCCGTCGGGACCGCCGCTGATGGTTCCGGTGATGTTCGGGTCGGTCGCGGTCGTCAGCGAGGGCGCAGCGAGATAGCTCTGGGTGCGCCCACGAGCAGCGCGGATCGGCACCAACGAGCCGTCGTTGATCGACCTCGTCGTTCCGGCGCGCTCGGCATCGAGCCACAGCGTCTGCCACATGGTGCCCGCCGCCGGCCACTCGTCCGCCTCGTAGCGGACGAAACGTCCGGCGAGCATGTCCTCGCGGTCACCGTCGGCGAGCAGCATCTGCACCGCCGGCTCGTCCTCGACGCCGTTGTCGACGTCGAGCAGGTAGCGCGCCAGCCATCGCTCGATGCCGCGCTGACCGTTGTCGGTGCCCCCCGGTGCGCCGTCGTGGGCACCCACCACGAGCAGCTGCGGATCCGCGCCCTGCTCCCGCAGGGCCTGGAAACCCTGGTAGTCACCGCGCGGCTCGACGTCGAAGGCGCCGTCGAGGAAGAGGGTCGGCAGCGAATTCACGTCTCCCCGGAAGCCGCGCTCGCGCCACCAGGCGTCGAGGGTCGGGTGCAGCAACCCGGCATGGAAGCCGGCGTAGGCCATCCCGTAGACGGCGGCCAGGCCGGAGAGGGGGTCGCGGCGGAGACGGTCCGGAGCGGCCATCAGCGCCGGGGCCCCGATCATCGCCAGCACCGCCAGACCAGCTGCGGTGTTGGGGATCCCACCCGGCACCAGCAGGTCGCGGTAGAGCTCGAAGGTGCCCGAGCGCAGCACGGCCGCCTCCACGCACGGCAAGTCCTGGTGCAGCGAGTTGAAGATCATGATCGCGCTGGCCGAGAACCCGGCGACGGCGAGGCGCCCGTTGCTCCACGGCTGGTCGCATGCCCAGCGCAGCGCCTCCACGACGTCGCGCTGAGAACGTGGGCCCAGGGCATCGAAGGATCCATTGCTGTCGCCGGTGCCCCGGATCTGCACCACCAGGTAGTGGTAGTCGCCCGGGACGTCGTAGCTGGCGCCGAGCGCGCCGTAGGGCGTGAACTCCACGACCGTCGGTCGCGCCGGCAGCGCGACCGGCGCACCCGAGGCGCCGTCGAGCGTCGCCGCGAGCGTGACGCCGTCGCCCATCGCGATCCGCATCCGAACCTCGGCCTGGCTCGCCGGCGTCGCGACGAGCCCGGCGGTGGAGAGCACGAGGGCGAGGGCCAACGGCAGCAGGGTGACGAGCGTCGACCGGCGGCGCCCGGGAGCAGAGGGAGTCACTGCGACAGCGTGTCACAGTAGTGTGACCGGCGTCACTCCTCCGATTCGGCCGGAGCGGCAAACTGCGACCGGTAGAGGCGCGCGTAGGCACCATCGGCGTCGACGAGCTCCGCGTGGGTGCCCTGCTCGGCGATCGCGCCGTCCTCCATGACGACGATCAGGTCGGCGTCGCGGATGGTGGACAGACGGTGCGCGATGACGAACGAGGTGCGATCGGCGCGCAGCGCCGCCATCGCCTGCTGCAGCAGCAGCTCGGTGCGAGTGTCGACAGAACTGGTGGCCTCGTCGAGGATCAGCAACGCCGGGTCGGTGAGGAAGGCGCGGGCGATCGTGACCAACTGCCGCTCACCGGCCGAGAGGTTGGAGCCCTCCTCGTCGACGACGGTGTCGTAGCCGTCGGGCAGGGACCGGACGAAACGGTCGACGTAGGTGGCGCGCGCAGCCGCGACGACGTCCTCCTCGCTCGCGCCGGGGCGACCGTAGGCGATGTTCTCGCCGATGGTGCCGCGGAAGAGCCAGGTGTCCTGGAGCACCATCCCGATCCGGCTGCGCAGCTCCGCGCGCGAGAGCGTGGCGACGTCGACGCCGTCGATGCGGATCGTGCCGCCGTCGACGTCGTAGAAGCGCATGATCAGGTTCACCAGGGTGGTCTTGCCGGCGCCGGTCGGCCCGACGATCGCCACCGTCTCGCCCGGACGGGCCGCCAGCGTGAGGCCGGTGATGAGCGGACGATCCGCCTCGTAGGAGAACGCGACGTCGTCGAAGTCCACCGCGCCGCGCACCGCTGCCGCGGAGGACTCGTCGCGCACCCGACCGGGGGAGGCCGGCTCCTCCTCGGCGTCGAGCAGCTCGAAGACCCGCTCGGCGGAGGCGACGCCGGACTGCAGGAGGTTCGTCATCGACGCCACCGTCGTCAGCGGCTGGTTGAACTGGCGCGTGTACTGGATGAACGCCTGCACCTCGCCCAGCGTGAGCGACCCGCTGGTGACGCGTAGCGCACCGACGACGGCGACGACCACGTAGGTGATGTTCCCGATGAACATCATCGTCGGCATGATCAGTCCACTGAGGAACTGGGCCTTGAAGCCGACCTCGTAGAGGCTGTCGTTCTGCTCGGCGAAGAGCCGCTCGGACTCGGCCTGACGGCCGAAGACCTTGACCAGTGCATGGCCGCTGAATGCCTCCTCGATGTGGGCGTTCAGCCGCCCCGTGGTGCGCCACTGCGCGACGAACTGGCCCTGCGACCGCTTCATCACGGCGCGACTCGCGAACAGCGACGCCGGCACCGCCACGACGGCGACGAGCGCCAGCAGCGGCGAGATCCACAGCATCATCGCCAGCACCGCCACCACCGTGATGAGCGAGGAGAGCAGTTGGCTCATCGTCTGCTGCAGGCTCTGAGACACGTTGTCGATGTCGTTGGTGACGCGGCTGAGCAGCTCGCCTCGCGGCGATCGGTCGAAGTAGCCCAGCGGCAGACGGTGGATCTTCTCCTCGACGTCCTGACGCAGCCGGAAGATCGTGCGCTGGACCACGACATTCAGCACCAGCCCCGCGACCCAGCTCAGCAGCGAGGCGCCGAGGTAGACGGCCAGCACCCACATCAAGGTCTCGCCGACGGCGCCGAAGTCGACGCCCTGCCCGGGCACGACGTCCTGGCCCCGGACGGCGTCGGGCCACTGGCTCTCCGGCGTGCCGACCGGGATCTGCTTGCCGATCAAGCCGGAGAAGACCAGGTCCGTGGCGTGTCCGAGCACCCGCGGCCCGATCGCCATCAGGCCCACGCTGCCCGCGGTGAGCACCAGCACGGCGATCGCCGACCAACGCTCGGGCCGCATGCGCGTCATCAGGCGACGGGCCGACGGGCCGAAGTCCATCGCCTTCTGACCCACCATGCCACCACCCATCGGGCCGCGGCCGGGCCCGCCCGTGGGCGCCTCGATGCGTTCGGTGGCCTGGAGCGCCTTCCCCTTGCCCGGCGACTGCTGGGCGGCCGTCGCGTCCTTCGCCATCACGCCACCTCCTCGGCGCTGAGCTGGGAATCCACGATCTCGGCATACGTGCCGCAGGCGGCGAGCAGTTCCTCGTGCCGGCCCCGCCCGACGACGCGCCCGTGCTCCAGGACGACGATCTCGTCGGCGTCGCGGATCGTGCTGACGCGCTGGGCGACGACGACCACGCCGGCCTGTGCCGTCACGGGCCGCAGCGCCGCGCGCAGCCGGGCGTCGGTGGCGAGGTCGAGCGCGGAGAAGGAGTCGTCGAACAGGTAGAGCCCCGGACGGCGCACGACGGCGCGCGCGATCGCCAGACGCTGACGCTGACCGCCCGAGAAGTTGGTGCCACCCTGGGCGACCGGCGCGTCCAGCCCCTGCGGGAGCGCCTCGACGAAGTCGCGCGCCTGGGAGATCGCCAGGGCGTCCCACATCTCATCCTCGGTCGCATCCGCCTTGCCGTACTGGAGGTTCGTGCGGATCGTGCCGGTGAACAGGTACGCGCGTTGGGGCACCAGTCCGAGTTCGGCCCACAACGACTCCTCGTCGAGGGCGTCGACCGGCACCCCGGCCACGGCGACGGTGCCCGACGTGGCGTCGAAGAGCCGCGGCACCAGGTTGACCAACGTCGACTTCCCGGCGCCGGTCGAGCCGATCACCGCGACCGTCTGCCCGGGGCGCACCCGCAGGCTGACGCCGTCGAGCACGGGATCGGCGGCGCCGGGATAGGTGAAGACGACGTCGTCGAGGTCGAGGTGGCCGCGCAGGGCGGGGTCGGGCAGGCGAGGCTGGGCCGGCCGGACGACGGAGGTGTCGGTGGCGAGCACCTCGGCGATGCGGTCGGCGCAGACGGCGGCGCGGGGCACCTGCATGAGCATGAACGTCGCCATCATCACCGACATCAGGATCTGCATCAGGTAGGAGAGGAAGGCGGTGAGCGCGCCGACGCCGACCGCGCCGTCGTCGACCCGGTGACCGCCGAACCAGATGACGGCGACGCTGGCGACGTTCACCACCAGCATCACCATCGGGAACATCGTGGCCTGCCACCTGCCGGCGCGCACGGCGTCGCCGGTGAGGTCGCGGTTGGCGACGGCGAAGCGCTCGTTCTCGTACGGCTCGCGCACGAAGGCACGGACCACCCGGATCCCCGTGATCTGCTCGCGCAGCACGCGGTTCACCTCGTCGATCCTCGCCTGCATCGAGCGGAACCCGGGGATCATCCGGGTGACCAGGAAGCCGACGGAGAGCAGTAGCACCGGCACCACGACGGCGAGGATCCAGCCGAGACCGGCGTCCTCGCGCAGCGCCATGATCACGCCGCCGATCATCATGATCGGAGCGGAGGCGGCGATCAGGCTCCCCATCACCACGATCATCTGCACCTGCTGGACGTCGTTGGTGGTGCGGGTGATCAGCGACGGTGCGCCGAACTGCTGCACCTCGCGGGTGGAGTAGCCGCCGATGCGGTGGAAGAGATCGCGGCGCAGGTCACGGCCGAAGGCGGCCGCGGCGCGGGCGCCGAACCAGGCCGCGCCGATGCTCGCGCAGATCTGGGCGACCGAGATGGCGAGCATCTCCCCACCCAGACGCCAGATCATCGCCGTGTCGCCGGTGGCCACGCCGTCGTCGATGATCTCGGCGTTCAGGCTCGGCAGGTAGAGCATCGCCAGCACGCTGACGAACTGGAGGCCGACGACGACGGCGAGCCAGCGACGGTAGGGAACCAGGCGTTCCCGGAGGAGTCGGATCAGCATCAGGAGTCCACCTTCGCGTGGGCCGTCGCGTCGAGCGCGGGGGCAGTGTGGGTGTCGGAGTCGGAGCCCGACGCGTCGAGCAGTCCGTAGAGCGCGGTGTCGACGATCTCCTCGGGGCTGAGGAGGTGCCCGTCGGCGATCGTCTGGTGGCTGCCGGCGAACGTCAGCAGGCGCAGGGTGTGGCAGAACTGGTCGACGGGGACCCGCAGCCGGTCGGCGTCGCTGCCGACGACGGCGACCATCAGGCGATGCTGCTCCGCTCGCCAGGCGTCGGCCTCGGCGCTGTCGTGCAGGTGCTGGGGCGGGCGCACGAGCCCGACCTTCTGCATCAGGAAGAACGTCGCCCGGAAGCGCTGCTGCAGCACCGAGACCATCACGAGCAGGCGATCGCGCAGCGGCTGGCCGCCGTCGATCTCCTGGAGCCGTTCGACCAGCGCGCGAGGCTCGAAGGCACGCATGATCGCAGCGTCGACGAGCTCCTCCTTGGTCTCCACGACCCGGAAGATCGTGCCCTCGGCGATGCCGGCGGCCTCGGCGATCTGCCGTGTCGTGACCCCCATGCCGTGCTCCCGCAGCAGGCGCAGGGTGACGTCGACCAGCTGCTCACGCCGTCGTTCCGGTGTCATCCGCCGCGCCCGCACGCGCGTCGTCCCACTCCTGCCTGTCACTCCGTCAGCGTAAGTGAGTGAGCGCTCACTCAGCAAGTGGGTTGGCCGCCGGGAGATTCACCACCACCGGCCGTCAGGGCCCCCGGTAGACGTCGATCCCGCCGCTGGTGCCCTGCCAGATCGCGCCCGCGGGGCCGACCTCGGTGGCGGCATAGAAGGAGTTGCCGTTCGGCAGGGGCGTCGAGGGCACCCACAGCACGCTGCGGCCGGTGCGCAGACTCACGCCCTCCAGTCCCCACAACCCGTTGCGCTGCCCCTGCCCGTAGACCAGGCCCGACTCGGTGCTCAGCGTCGGGATCGCATTCGGGATCGACACGGTGCGGTTGACCCACCGCACGGCACACGTCCGCTTGCCCGGCAGCCAGTCGATGCGCTGCATGCCATAGGGCGCGAAGAGCGGGTTGCCGCCCATCTCGGCCGCGACGGCGGGACGCAGCCGCGCAGGCACCGCGTCGAGCAGCTCCTCGCCGCGCAGACTGTTGTTGACGATCACACTGGAGTACCCACTGGTCAGCACCGACTGCTCGGAGATGGTCCGGGTGGCCCGCGGGTCGCCGAACGTCACCGGCACCTGGCATGCGATGCGACGGTCCAGGCCGGGCGCGACCGGCTTCCAGTCCGAGGGGATCTTGTCGCGCCAGAGCAGCACCAGGTTCATCAGCGGTCCACCGTCGGTGATGACCACGAAGCGGTCCCGATCGGCCCCGGTGCCCATCACGTCCGGCGTGGAGCCCGACCCCGCCCCGAGACGCACCCCGGACGGCGCGGGACCGACGTTGTAGCGAGCCTTCCAGCCCAGCCGCAGCCGCTCGCCGTCCCACTGCACCCGGTTCATCCGCTGCGAGGTCACCACGTAGATGCCGCCGTGCTCGTCGGCCGAGATCGAGTTGGACACGATCTCCAGGTCCTCATCCGGTGCCGCGCACCGCCCGGCGTTGAGATTGAGCACACGCAGGTGTGCGGTGTCGAAGCGGCGCAGGTCTCGGGGGACGACCCCCACGACGCCCCGCTCGGTGGCGAAGGCGACCTGACCGTCGTAGGTCATCGTGATGCCCACGAGGCGGTCCTCCGAGCCGCAGCGCGCCCGAGCCGGGAGGGTGAGCGCACCGAGCCTGCGGATGGGCGAGGTGCGCCGCCCCGGCGTGCGGTCGCCGTACACCTCGATCGTGCCGGAGCGGCCGACGAAGAAGTGGTCCTCGCGATCGAGCAGGTTGTAGGCGCCGGAGATGCCGATCGTCGACGGCGTGGGCGGGGTGACGACGCTGTCGATGACGGCGCCGGTGTCGACGTCGATCTTGTAGACCGCCGACTGCACCACGGTGGAGGCCCACGCCACCCGTCGCCCGTCGGGGTACCGGGAGGAGAACGTGACCGTGATCGGCGCACCGGTAGGCGTGGCCGGGAAGTCGATCCGGTCGCGCACCACGCGATCACCCGGTGAAGGTGCCGGGTGGGGCGATGACCCCGACGCGTAGGAGTTGCGGTGGCTGGCGCCCCAGCCCGACGCCGAGAGGTGCGGGTTGCAGGGCGGCTCGTGCGGCGCCTTCGGCGTGCGGCAGGTCGGCCGGGTCGCCGGACTGCCCGCCGAGGCCGCGGGAGAGGTGACGGCGGCCACCCCGCCCGGGGCGGCTCCGAGCGCACCCACGACCATCGTGGTCGCCATGCAGAGCGTCGACAGCGCCGCGACCGCCCGGCCTCGCCACGCCGTGCGTCGCGAGCGGACAGCCGTACTGTGCTCCCCATGGCGACGTCGACCCACCGCACCGAGCAGCGCCGCCAGCGCGGCGAGACGCGTGGGCGCATCGTGGCCGCGGCCGAGGAGCTGCTGCGTACCCGACGCGTGCGCGAGCTCTCCATCGAGGACGTCATGGAGGCCGCTGGCCTCACCCGTACTGCGTTCTACCGCCACTTCGACGACCTCTTCGATCTCGTGACCCGCGTCGCGGAGCCCATCTTCACCGACCTGCTCGACCTTCAACGCGACACCGTCGCCGGCGCTACGTCGATCGAGGCTCGGGTGCGTGGCGGGCTGGAGCCGCTCGCGATCTCCTTCGCCGCACACGGCCCCCTCATGCGCGCGGCCCACGACGCCACGGCGTACGACGATCGCGCCGAGGCCGTCGTCCGCACGCTGGTCGGCCGCTTCACGGATCTGAGCGCGCGCCAGATCGGTGTCACCGATCCCTCGCGCCGTGACGCCGTCCGCGCACTCGTGCTGATGAACGTCGGCTACCTGCTGGACTGCTTCGGCTCCGGCGTGAGCACCACACGTGCCGACATCACGCGCGCCACCGACGCGCTGACCGCCGTCTGGCTCGGCGCCATCGACCACCTGCTCGGAGGCGAGGTCCCGGCGCTCCGCTGACGGATCCGCCTTCCCCGGGTTCGGCCGATTCGTCGCCCCGACCCCTTGCGCGGAACCGTGACCGTCGTCACCATGGACCATCATGTGACACAGCGTCACACAACGTGTCTGGATTCGGAAGGTCCGTCATGCCGCTCCCCCTGCCAGGTGGTGCCTCGCACCGACCCGCCCCGCGACGACGTCGCGCCGGTGGGGCCGCTCTCGTGCTCGCGAACGTGGTGGCGCTCCTCGCTGCGCCGCTCGGGCTCGCGGGGCTCGCCGGCCCTCGGGCCGAGGCGGCCACGGCGTCGTGCGCATGGACGCTGGAGATCTCCGGAGACCAGGTCAACGCGCTCTACCCCGACGAGGCGGCCCGCTACTGGGTGGCGCTGATGCCGATCCCGCCCGGCGGGCGTGCCGAGATCAAGGGGGCCTTCCCCTACGCCCGCTACGCCTCCTTCAACACCTACACCCAGACCACGGAGGCGATCGACGCCATCCACGACGCCCAGATCCGACCAGATCGCGGCTCGCGCAACCCGTTCACGGCGGGCGCCCGCCGCGACGTCGCGCGACGCGACTACACCGTCGCCGTCGTCAACGGCCCCAAGCCCGGCAGGGGGGTGCCCGCGAACACGATCTACACCGCCAACGGCGGCAAGACCTCGATCACCACCAACGTGGCGTACCGGATCTACGAGCCGGACCTGGGCCGCGACCTGACCGGCGACGTCCCCCTCCCCGCCGTCGACGTGTACAGCGCTGACGGCGAGAAGGTGTTCGCCTACCCGGCCTGCCCCGACGTCCAGCTGCCCGATCTCGGCGTCACCGTGACGCTGGCCAACGCCGGTGTCGAGACGACCCCTGGCCAGACGCTCGGGCTGCCGAGCCTGGGGGCGCCGGCGACGCCGGTATGGAGCAAGTTCGTGAACCTGCCGACGGCACTGGTCGACCTCGTCACCAGCAACGACGTGCTGAACCCGCTCAACGGTCCCTTGCGCGGGCCGACGTCGAGCCTGCTGCCCACCGGAGGCTTCGGGGAGAACGTCGACAACAAGTACATCTCCGCGACGACGTCGGGTGATCACGGCTCCGTCGTGCTCATCCGCGGCACCATGCCCACCGTCGTCCACACCCGTCAGGGTCAACGCACGATGGGGAGCGGCCAACTGCGCTACTGGTCGCTGTGTACCGAGAACCTGCTCTCGCAGTACTACGCGTGTGTCAACGACGACCTCGTGCCGCTCGATGCCCAGCGGCGCTTCACGATCATGGTCTCCACCGCCGCCGCCCGCCCCGCCAACGCGCGCACCGAGTGCGGCGTCGCCTGGTTGCCGTCCGGACCGCTGCACCAGACCGTGCTGCTCCTACGCAACATGCTCCCCGAACCCGGCTTCCGCCACGCCATCCAGCAGGTCACACCGGGACGCGAGCGGGAGCAGATGGGGCGCTACTACCCCCGGACCCGCTACCTCGCCACCCCAGCCGACGCGGTCCGCGCCGTCGGCTGCCATGCCCCGGCGTCGATGGGCTGATCGCGATGACCTTCGAACTGCACCGGCTCGACGTCACCCACCAGGGCCGCACGCTCCGCCTGGCGCTCCGCGACTCCGCGCCCGGGCGCGACGACCTCCCGGTGGCGCTCGGCGTGCACGGCATCCCGGAGAGCTCGCGCAGTTGGGAGGCGGTCGCGGCCGACCTCGGGGACGACGTGCGACTCGTGGTGATGGACCTTCCCGGCTTCGGGGAGTCGGCCAAGCCGCGACGCTTCGACTACAGCCTGGGGTCGCTGGCCGGCTGGCTCGGCGCCGCCGCGGACGCCTACCTCGGCACGACCTGCGCCGTGACGCTGGCCGTGCACGACATCGGAGGGCCGATCGGGCTCGCCTGGGCGCTCGACCATCCCGAGCGGCTGCGAGCGCTGCTGGTGCTCAACACCACCGTGTTCATCGAGCACTTCAAGCCGCCCCGGCCCGCCGTCGTCGCTGCGGTGCCGGTGCTCGGGCAGCGGCTGGTTCGTCGGATGCTCGATGTGCGCACCTTCGGTGCGGCCATCCAGCACGCGGCCGGCGCGCGGCTCTCCCGGGAGGAGATCGCCACCTTGTGGCAGCCCTACGAGGATCCCGACGCTCGCCGAGCGGCCGCCGCCGTGTGGGGCTCGTACCCGCGCAGCACCGGCACCATCAAGAGCACACGGCGCGGGCTGCGCTCACTCGACGTGCCGGCCGTCGTGCTGTTCGGGGTCGAGGACCCCTACTGCACGCCGGCATCCGCACACGCCTTCGCCGACCGCCTCCCCCGGGCCCGGCTGGAACTCCTCGAAGGAATCGGGCACTGGACCACCCACGAGGCGCCCGTCGCCGTCGCCGCCAGCCTCCGCGAGCTCAGCCCCCGCTGATCCGCTTCGCGAGGTCCGGATCCGCCGCATGCCGGCCCCTACGGCGCGAGCCTGACGACGTCCCACCCGTCGTCCGAGCGCCGGTAGACCAGGCGGTCATGCATCCGGCCGGGTCGCCCCTGCCAGAACTCCACCGCCTCGGCGCGCACGCGGTAGCCGCCCCAGGCCGGCGGCACCGGTACGTCGTCCTGACCGGCGAAGCGGCGCTCCTCCTCCGCGTACGAAGCAGCCAGGGCGCCACGGTCCTCGACGACGGTCGACTGCGGGGAGGCCCAGGCCCCGATCTGGGAACCGCGGGGACGCACCGCGAAGTACGCCTCGACCTCCTCCGGCGAGAGCGGCTCGGCCACGCCGTCCACCCGCACCTGCCGCTCGAGAGGATGCCAGGGGAAGAGCAGAGCGCACCGCGGGTTGGCCGCCAGTTCGGCACCCTTGCGTGAACCGGTGTTGGTGTAGAAGCACCAGCCGCGCTCGTCGAAGCCCTTGAGCAGCACGAACCGCGACGACGGGACGCCGTCGGGACTCGCCGTCGCGACCACCATCGCGTTCGGCTCGTGGATACCGGCGGAGACGGCGTCGGCGAACCACCGCTCGAACATCGCGTGCGGGTCGGGCAGGAGATCGCTCTCCTCGAGTCCGCCGGCTGCGTAGTTCTCCCGGAGCGAGGCCAGATCGGTCGGATTCATTACCACAGAGTAGGACGCCGCGGCGGGCGCTCGGCCGTGCGGCAGAATGCCCGGCGGACCACCCATGTCCCCGGAACTCAAGAACCACCCATCCCCCGCCACGGCCGCTCGACAGCGGCGCCGGGCACTGCGAAGGAGCAAGGGCATATGACCGAGGTACACCACGGCCTTGAGGGCGTCGTCGCGTTCGAGACGGAGATCGCCGAGCCCGACAAGGAGGGTTCCGCGCTGCGCTACCGCGGCGTCGACATCGAGGACATCGTCGGCCGCGTGCCGTTCGAGAACGTGTGGGGTCTGCTGATCGACGGGTCCTACACCCCCGGCCTCGCCCCCGCCGAGCCCTACAACCTCCCGGTGCACACCGGCGACGTGCGCGTCGACGTCCAGGCCGCCGTCGCGATGCTGGCACCGGCCTTCGGGTTCGGCCAGACCTACGACATCACCGACGAGCAGGCGCGCGAGGACCTCGGCCGCGTCGCCGTCATGGTGCTCTCCTACGCCGCCCAGTCCGCCCGCGGCCTGCACCGGCCCGTCGTCCCGCAGAAGGTCGTCGACGAGGGCGCGACCCTGGCCGAGAAGTTCCTGCTCCGGTGGAAGGGCGAGGCCGACCCCAAGCACGTCAAGGCGATCGACGCCTACTGGAGCAGCGCCGCCGAGCACGGCATGAACGCCTCGACGTTCACCGCCCGCGTGATCACCTCTACCGGTGCCGACGTCGCCGCCGCCTTCTCCGGCGCCATCGGCGCGATGAGCGGCCCGCTGCACGGCGGCGCGCCCTCACGCGTGCTGGGCATGATCGAGGACGTCGAGAAGTCCGGTGACGCCCGCGCCTATGTCAAGGGCCTGCTCGACTCGGGCGAGCGCCTGATGGGCTTCGGCCACCGCGTCTACCGTGCCGAGGACCCCCGCGCCCGCGTGCTGCGTCGCACGGCCCGCGAGCTCGACGCACCGCGCTACGCCGTCGCCGAGGAGCTGGAGAAGGCCGCCCTCGCCGAGCTGCGCGAGCGCCGTCCCGACCGTGTGCTCGAGACCAACGTCGAGTTCTGGGCCGCGATCGTGCTCGACTTCGCCGAGGTGCCCGCGAACATGTTCACCTCGATGTTCACCTGCGCCCGCACCGGTGGTTGGTCGGCGCACATCCTGGAGCAGAAGAAGACCGGTCGCCTGATCCGCCCCTCGGCGATCTACACCGGCCCCGCCTCCCGCCCGGCCTCCGACGTCGAGGGCTGGAACGCCGACTGGGCGAACTGAGCCCGCCCGGCACGACGTCACCGCGCCGGCCGCTGCGACCCGCGGGTTGCGGCGGTCGGCGCGTCTGTCTCCGCAGGCTCGGGCGGGGGGGGGCGTCCCGGGGGGTGCGGCGGCCGGGGGCGTCTGTCTCCGCAGGCTCGGGCGGCGGTGACCTACGGAGGAACTCTGGCGGCGGTTTCCTCAGTAGGTCACCGCTCCCCGATGCCGACCGCGCCCCTACCGGGCGACGCCGAGCAGGCGCCGCACGAACCACGACGTCTCGCCGCGGGCCGCGCGCCGGGTCAGCGAGATGTGCACGTGATCGCGGTGGCGCAGGGTCTGGGAGCACCGCTTGCGCGAGCGGCACGCGGAGTTCAGGTAGGGCTCGGGCGCATAGCCGCGGCCCGCGGAGTAGATCCGGTCGTTCCAGATCACGTACATCACGCCCATCCGCCGCGCGAGCGCATCGTCGTTGCCGAACCGGTCGGTGGCGAACAGGTCGTCGAGCAGGGCGCGGGCGGTCGCCCGGCCCGCGGCGGTACGGGCCGAGACGGTCCAGTCGAAGGCGCGCCCCTCGGTGTGCTCCGACGTGCTGCCGCCGCAGCGACGCGAGATGCCGCCGAACGCGCCGCCGTACCGACGCACGATGAAGGTGCTCAGCAGCGTGGTGCCGACGCGCGGTCGCGGTGAGCAGTGGCTGGCGGGCTGGTAGCCCGGATAGTCCTCGACGGCGGGCGCGGCGGCGGCCGTGGGCAGCGTGGCGCCGAGCGGGGAGAGGCTGAGGGTCAGGGCGAGGAGGAAGCCCGAGAGAAGTCGCACCGAAACCCGATCGGCGCACCCCTCCCTCTCCTGAGCCTCCGGCGGTGGCCCGAAAGGTCAGTCGGTGCGGGTCGTTCGGGCCAGGTAGGCCGCGCCACGGGGCGAGATCTCGTAGCCCACGCTGTGGCTGATGGTGAGCCCGAGGTTCTTCAGCTTGCGCACGTCGATCTTGAACGGCGCGGTCTCGCGGCCGAACGACGCGGCCAGGTCGGGGGCCCGCACCTCCGGCCGCTCGAGGATCAGCCGGAGCGTCGCGAGCGTCCATCTGCCGTAACTGCTGGCCCGGTCGAGTCGCTCCAGTCGGCGGTCCAGGTCGGCGACATCGTCCTCACTCAGGTCCGCGCTCTCCCGCAGCGCGATACGCGGGTCCTCGCCGGCGAACTCGAGTGAGACCCGGTAGGTCTCGACGTCGTCGCCGGGGGCGAGCCGTCTGCGCAGTCGCACGGCGTCCGGCCATCCCGCGCGGACGGCGTCCGCGTCGGAGATCGCGCTCGGGTCGACGACGTCGACGGCCACCACGCGCACCACCCCGGCGCTCGTACGGAACTCCTGCCCCGGCCGCACGTCCTGGCGACGCCAGTTGCGGAACGCGAGGTCGATGCTGCCCGCGCGCACGCCCTGGGCGACCTTCATCGGCAACAGCATGGGGTCATCGTGCCGCAGACGCGGCCGATCCACCGGCCGTGAGCCCAGACCCACCCGGCCGGCGTCCGCCGATACGAGTCTCAGCCGAGCCGCTTGCCGTAGCAGCGGCTCAACTCCGAATCGGCGTAGTGGCCGAAACCGGGCACCTCGACGTAGCCACTGCTCTCGTAGAGCCCGATCGCCTCGGGTTGACGCAGCCCCGTCTCCAGCACGAGGGCACCGACGCCGCACGCGGCGGCCGTCGCCTCCAGCCGCGCCAGCACCACCCTCGCCAGGCCGCGCCCGCGCACCTCGGGCACCACGTACATCCGCTTGATCTCCGCGACCGCCGCCGCGCCGAGCGCCACGACGTCGCTGCGGCGCCAGGCGCCGGTGGCCACCGCGACATCGTCGAGATAGCCGACCAGGAACAGGCCGGCGGGCGGGTCGAACATGAGGGGATCGATCGGCGACTCGTCAGGGCTGCCGTACCGCTCGACGTACTCGGCCTGCACGCGAGCGATCAGACCGACGGCGTCGGGGTGTCCGTAGCCGACCGACGTCAGCCGGAGCGGATGGATATCGGAGGCGGCGCTGCTCATGGCGCTGTCAGAATAGGGCCGTGAGCGACCTCCGGATCCCCGCCGACCTCCTGCCAGCCGATGGACGCTTCGGCGCCGGCCCGTCGAAGATCCAGCCGGCCCATCTCGACGCGCTGGCGAGCACGGGTACGTCGCTGATGGGCACCTCGCACCGTCAGAAGCCGGTCAAGGACGTCGTCGGTCGGGTGCGCGCGGGGCTCGCCGACCTGTTCTCGCTGCCCGAGGGCTACGAGATCGTGCTGGGCAACGGCGGCGCCACCGCGTTCTGGGACGTCGCGACGTTCGGCCTGACCCGCCAGCGCAGCCAGCACCTGACGTCCGGAGAGTTCTCCACCAAGTCCGCCCCCGCGGCCAGGGCCGCACCGTGGCTCGAGACGCCGACGGTGATCGCGAGCGACCCCGGAACCCGCCCGGACGCGGTGGCCGAGGACGGCGTCGACGTCTACGCCTGGGCCCACAACGAGACGTCGACGGCGGTGATGGCGCCCGTCGTCCGCCCGACCGGCACCACCTCCGAAGACGCGCTGGTGCTGATCGACGCGACGTCGGGAGCCGGCGGGTTGCCCGTCGACCTCGCCGAGTGCGACGTCTACTACTTCGCGCCGCAGAAGTGCTTCGCCTCCGACGGCGGCCTGTGGCTCGCGGCCTTCTCGCCCGCCGCGCTCGACCGCGCCGCGGAGGTCGCCGCGAGCGGCCGCCACATCCCTGCCTTCTTCGACCTGCCGACCGCGATCGACAACTCGGCGAAGAACCAGACGTACAACACGCCCTCGGTCGCCACGCTCTTCCTGATGGCCGAGCAGCTCGACTGGATGCTCGCGAACGGCGGTCTGGACGGCATGGTCGAGCGCACGAGGGCGTCGTCCGATGCGCTCTACGGCTGGGCGGAGCGCTCCTCGTTCGCGACGCCGTACGTCGCCGACCCCGAGCACCGATCCCTGGTGATCGGCACGATCAACTTCGAGGAGTCGGTGGACGCCGCGGCGGTCGCGGCGACCCTGCGCGCCAACGGGATCGTCGACACCGAGCCGTACCGCAAGCTCGGCCAGAACCAGCTGCGCATCTCCATGTACCCGGCGGTCGACCCCGCCGACGTCGAGGCCCTGACCGGCTGCATCGACTGGGTGGTCGCGCAGGGCTGAGCCCCGCACCGGGCTCCGCCGGTGGTCCGAGGCGCGAAGGCCGTCTCGAAACCCCTGCACCCGACCAGCTAGCCCGAGAGCAGTCGCAACGTGGCGCGCTCCAGCCCGGCCTGGCGGGCGTCGGCAGAGTCGTAGGTGCGACGGGTCGCGGCCCTGATGGTGCGTCCCTCCTCGTAGGCATCGACGACGCGCGGGTCGACGTAGGAGGACCGGGCCAGGGTCGGGGTGTTGCCGAGGAACTCCGAGACCTCCTTCATCGCCGCTGCCACCGCGCGCTTGCGCGAGGCCTTGGTCTCGCCCGGCTCTTGGGTCTCGGCGAGCGCCGCCGCGGCGAGCACGGTGGCGTGCCAGGTGCGGAAGTCCTTGGCGGTGGCCTCGAGTCCCGTCGTCTCCCGCACGTAGGAGTTGACCAGCGCCGGCATGATCGAGCGCCAACTGCGCTTCTCCTGGTAGGCGAGGAGACTCGGATCGTCCTTCGAGCGCCGGCGCCGCATCACGTCGACGGCCTCGATCACGGTGGCGTCGTCGATCTCGATGCGGTGCTCGACCCCGGACTTGCCGACGAAGGCGAACACCAACCTGTCCTGGTGCCGCCGTACGTGGCGGCGCTCGAGCGTCGTCAGACCGTAGGAACCGTGTGTATCGGCATAGATGTCGTTGCCGATCCGGAAGTAGCCGAGGTCGAGCAGGCGGACGGCGGCCGCGCACGCACGTTCGAGCGGCATCCCCTCGCGCCCGAGGTCGGTCATCACGCGCTCTCGCGCCTTGACCAGCCCCTTGCCGAAGAGCAGCATGCGGTCGAACTTCGCGGCGTCGCGGCGTGCCCGCCAGTCGGGGTGATAGAGGTATTGACGACGTCCGGCCGCATCGGTCCCGACCGCCTGGAGATGGCCGTTGTCATACGGCGTGACCCAGACGTCGGACCACGCCGGCGGGATGACCAGCGACCTCACCCGCTCGGCGTCCTCGCTCGGCAGGCGATTGCCGTCGCCGTCGAGGTAGACGAACCCCTTGCCCGCCCGACGTCGGGTCCAACCCGGCTGGTCCGGCGAGGTGCGGCGCAGGCGAGGCATGCCGGGAGGCTAGGCCCCCGTTCTTGTCGCGGCCACGCCCGTCTGGGTGCGTTCGTGAGTCGTGCGGTTTTCTCGGCCGGCCGAGAAAACCGGACCTTGGGGGGCGAAGCATCGT
>NZ_JAHRHK010000008.1:45125-77571 GCF_021246465.1 Nocardioides sp. R-C-SC26
GGGGGTTTTCATCGCCGGCGGCGAAAAAAACCGGACGTTGGCGTACGAAGCTTCGTCGGCCAAGGTCCGGTTTCGTCGGCCGACCGAGATTTCTCACCGCCGGCCCGGCCACCGACCCGCCAGCCGGGCGCCGACGCCGGCCAGGACGAGGGCCAAGGCCGCGCCACCGGCGAACCACGTCCACGACGCGGAGTCGGATGCGCCCGGATCATCCGACGCGTCCCCGGAGCCCGCGTTGCCGGGACCCGCAAGCCCAGGCGAGCCCGACGGCGTCTCGGAGGGCGTCGGCGCCAGGGCCGCCATCAGGTCCTCGGGCACCCGCACCCGGAGAACCGCCGTGTACTTGCCTTCGGTGCTGACCAGCATCCGGCCACGCGGGTCGACGGCGATGCCCTCGCCCTGAGGCTGGGCCGGGAGCGCGAAGGAGCCGACCTCGCGGAAGTCGGGGTAGGTGTAGAACGCCGCCGAGCCGTAGTTGCGTACGACCACGTGACGGCGATCGGGCAGCAGCGCGCCGTCGGTCGCGATCGGCAGCACGGCGCCGTCGGTGTCGAGGCGCGTCAGACGGTTGACGCCGTCGGTGAGACGCCGTGGTGAGCGGTAGACCGACCCACCGAAGATGCCCTTGGTGACGACGAGCAGCCGGCCGTCGGGGGCGGCGATCAACGTCTCGGCGTCATGGGGGCCGTCGGGGTAGGCGAGCTCGAACCGCTCCGGCTCGACGACGTGCTCGCCCGGACCGACCGGCACGCGCAGCACCTCGACGGTCTCGCGCACCTCCAGGTTGTCGCCGATGTCGGCGACCCAGACCTGTCCGCGACCGGCCGGTGCGAGCGCCTCCACGTCGCGGGGCTCCGGGCTCCAGGTCGTGACGCCGACGGTCTGGCCGGTCTCCGGGTCGACGGCGAACACCCGGCCGGTGTCGCCGGAGTCGTTGACCGTGATCACCAGGCCGTCGACGACAGCGAGTCCGGAGGACTCCACGATCTCGGGGTCGGCGAAGGTGAACTCGACGTCGCCTTGCGCGGTCGCCGTCGAGGGCGCGGCGGCGAAGCCGACCACGAACGGGACGACCAGCGCCAGCGCAGCGACGGACCTCACCTCGATCTCACCGCCCCAGCAGTTCCGCGAGACGGGGGCGCAGGTGCCACGTGCCGACGAGCTCGTCGTACTCGCGATCCACGCCGGCCAAACCTCCCGCCGACGCGGCCGAGACGGAACCGCGGGTCCCCGTGCGGACGCCGCGGAGCAGCGTGTTGCGCGGTGTGTGCTGGCTGTCGATGAACTCCACGACGTCGACCCGGTAGCCGTGGAGTCGCAGCAGCAGCGCGCGGAGGCCGTCGGTGAGGGTGTCGGCGAATCGCTCGCGGAGGATGCCGTGGCGAGTCAGCGCCGCATAGGGCGACGGCGTGTCGTTGCGGCGCAGCTGAGCGGCGATGTCGTGGTGGCAGCAGGGTGCGGCGAGCACCAGCGCGGCGTCCCACTCCACGGCGCGGGCCAACGCCTCGTCGGTAGCGGTGTCGCAGGCGTGCAGGGCCAGCACGATCTCCGGCGCCGGATCGAGCACGGCGTCGGCGATGGTGCCGACCTCGAAGCGGGCCTGGAGCCCGAGCCGCTCCGCGACGGCGGTGTTGTGCGCGCGGGACTGCTCCTTGACGTCGACGCCGGTGACGGCGACCGGGAGCCCGCGCACCTCGCCGAGGAACCGCAACGCAGCGAAGGTCAGGTAGGCGTTGCCGCAGCCGAGGTCGACCACCCGCAGCGGGTCCTCCGACGTCGGACGACGCAGGTGGCCACCGGCGCGCGCGTCGCTCACCGCGGCGTCGAGCTGACGCAGGAACTCCTCGACCTGACGCACCTTCGCCTGCCGGCTGGGCTTGATCCGACCGTGCTCGTCGGCCAGACCGAGCGCTGCGAAGATCGGGTCGTCGAGCGGCAGCAGGCGCTCCTTGTCCCGGTCGTGGCCGCGGTCGGCCACGACGGGCTGGTCGCGTCGCCGGGTGTGCGTCACGGCGTCGAGCTTCTTGGTGACCCGCAACTGATGGGTCTCGGTGCTGGTGTCGACGTGCCAGTTGCCGAACGGCTCGGCGAGCAGGGCGTCGACGGCGACGGCGGCGGGCTCGCCCACCGCATGGTTGGCGGTGTGCGCCTGGGTCGCGTCGTAGCTGGTGACCTGGAGGTGGCGACCCGACTTGAGGTCGACGTAGCGCGCCTCGATCCGCCGCCAGGCGGGCCGTCGGCCCTTCTGCACGCCGGAGGCGACCGCTCGCACCAGCCCGTCGGGGTCGAGGAGGAGGACGCGCAACCGCGCCAACGCCTCGGTCAGCGGCTCGCTCACGCCACGTCTCCGCGCACCTCGGACGCCGACGTCACAGCACGGCGGCGACGACGACGATCACCAGCAGCGCCGCCAGCGCGAACGGGATGATGAGGCGGCGGTGGCGGGGGTTCACGTCTCCGAGCCTAACGGGCGCCAGCGGCGCCGGTCGGGCGGTGAGTCCGGGACGGTCTGCGAGGCAGATCCCGCACCGGACTCACCGCTCGCGCACGACCGCGCGCCGAGCCCGCGGGGCGGGTCAGGTCCTCAGGCGCGCGCGACGGCGACCTGCGCCTCGCCGTCGCCGACCTCCAGAGCGAGCGACGAGGCGAGGGTCTCGGTGCAGATCAGGTCGCGGTGGGTCTCGGCTGCGGCGCGCACGGCGTCGTCGCCGGTGATGGTGAGCGCGATCCGGTCCGAGACCTCCAGACCCGCGTCGCGTCGGGCCTGCTGGACGGCGCGCACGAGATCGCGGGCAGTGCCCTCGGCCTCGAGCTCGGGGCTGACGGCGGTGTCGAGGACGACGAACCCGCCGCCGGGAAGCACGCCGGTGGCCTGGTCGGCGGTCGCCGAGCCGGCGACGGTCTCGAGCACGTACTCGCCCTCGACCAGCGCGAGCCCGCCGGACACCACCTCGCCCGACTCACTGACCGACCAGTCGCCGGACTTCGACCCCTTGATCGCGAGCTGCACGTCCTTGCCCAGGCGGGGACCGGCCGCACGCGCGTTGACCGTCAGGCGCTGCTCGACGCCGTACGCCGCCGCCTCCTCGCTCGCCAGGTCGACCAGGCGCACCTGCTTGACGTTGACCTCGTCGGACACGATCGACTCGAAGCCGCTCAACGCGGCCGGATCCGCCACGACCACGACGAGCGAGGCGAGCGGCAGCCGGTTGCGCAGGTTGCCGGCCTTGCGCAGTGCCGAGGTGGCCGAGCAGACCTCGCGCACCTGGTCCATCGCGGCGACCAGGGCGTCGTCGGCAGGCAGTTCCGCGGGCGTGGGCCAGTCGGCCAGGTGCACCGAGCGGCCGCCGGTCAGGCCTCGCCAGATCTCCTCGGTGGTCAACGGCAGCAGCGGAGCGGTCGCCCGGCACAAGGTCTCGAGCACGGTGCTCAACGTGCCGAAGGCGTCGGTGCTCTCACTCCAGAACCGCTCCCGGCTGCGCCGGATGTACCAGTTGCTCAGCACGTCGATGAACGAGCGCGTCGCGTCGCACGCCTCCGCGACGGCGTAGACGTCCAGCGCCGCGGTCATCTCCTCGACGTACTGGCGCGTCTTGGCCAGCAGGTAGCGGTCGAGCGGGTCGGTGGAGGTGGTCGACGCGACGACGTCGAGCCCGGCTCCGCCGGCAGCCGCGTTGGCGTAGAGCTGGAAGAAGTACCAGCTGTTCCACAGCGGGATCATCACCTGACGCACCGAGTCGCGGATGCCCTGCTCGGTGACGATCAGGTTGCCGCCGCGCAGGATCGGGCTGCTCATCAGGAACCAGCGCATCGCGTCCGCGCCGTCGCGGTCGAAGACCTCCCGGACGTCGGGATAGTTGCGCAGGGACTTGCTCATCTTGTTGCCGTCGCTGCCCAGCACGATGCCGTGGCTGACACAGTTGCTGAACGCCGGCTTGTCGAAGATCGCGGTGGCCAGGATGTGCAGGGTGTAGAACCAGCCGCGGGTCTGCCCGATGTACTCGACGATGAAGTCGGCCGGGAAGTGGCCGCCCTGGCCGGCCTGCCCGTCGAACCACTCGGCGTTCTCGAACGGGTAGTGCACCTGGGCGTAGCTCATCGAGCCGGAGTCGAACCAGACGTCGAGGACGTCGGTGACCCGGCGCATCGTCGAGCCGCCCTCCTCGGGCGACCTCGGGTCGTCCGGGTTGGGCCGGGTCAGCTCGTCGACCCACGGACGGTGCAGGTCGCGCTCGCCGTCGGCGTTGCGCGGCAGCGTGCCGAAGTCACGCTCGATCTCCTCGAAGGAGCCGTAGACGTCGATCCGCGGGTAGGTCGGGTCGTCGCTCTTCCACACCGGCACGGGGCTGCCCCAGAAGCGGTTGCGGGTGATCGACCAGTCGCGGGCGTTCTCCAGCCAGCGGCCGAACTGGCCGTCCTTGATGTGCTCGGGCACCCAGGTGATCTGCTGATTGAGCTCGAGCATGCGCTGCTTGATCGCGGTCACCTCGACGAACCACGACGAGACGCCCTTGTAGATGAGCGGCTCGCGGCAGCGCCAGCAGTGCGGGTAGGAGTGGTCGTAGGTCTCACGGCGCACCAGCACGGTGCCCGGAGAGACCGAGCCGCCCCCGGACTTGAGGTCGTCGATCACGTGCGGGTTGGCGTCGAAGACCTGCATGCCCTCGTAGTCGGTGACCGGGAAGGTGAAGCGGCCGTCCTTGCCCACCGGCATGACCGCCTCGATGCCCTCGCGGTCGGTCACCTCCTTGTCGACCTCGCCGAACGCGCCGGCACTGTGCACCAGCCCGGTGCCGTCGGTGGTGGTGACCGCGTCATCGGCGGCGACCACGCGGAAGGCGTTCTCGTGGCCGGCGAAGTAGGTGAACGGCGGCGCGTAGGTGAGTCCGAGCAGGTCCGCGCCTGTACCGCGCCACACGACGTCGGGCTCGTCCTGCCCGTCTCCGGGGGCGAGCTCGCGCGCGTAGGCGCCGAGTCGTGCCTCCGCCAGGATGAGGCGGACGCCGTCACGCTCGACCGCGACGTAGTCGATCTCGCTGCCGACCATGACCGCGAGGTTGCTCGGCAGCGTCCAGGGCGTCGTCGTCCAGATGAGCAGCTTCGCGCCGAACAGCTCGCTGTCGGCGGTGGTGATGTCGAAGCCGACCGTGACGGCAGGGTCCTGCCGGTTCTGGTAGACGTCGTCGTCCATGCGCAGCTCGTGGTTGGACAGCGGCGTCTCGTCGTTCCAGCAGTAGGGCAGCACCCGGAAGCCCTCGTAGACCAAACCCTTGTCGAAGAGCTGCTTGAACGCCCAGATCACCGACTCCATGTAGTCGGGGTTCATGGTGCGGTAGTCGTTGTCGAAGTCGACCCAGCGCGCCTGGCGGGTGACGTAGTCGCGCCACTCGCCGGTGTACGTCATCACCGACTCCCGGCAGGCGTCGTTGAACCTGTCGATGCCCATCTCGACGATCTCGTCGGTGGTCTTGATGCCGTTGAGTCGCATCGCCTCGAGCTCGGCGGGCAGACCGTGGGTGTCCCACCCGAAACGGCGCTCGACGCGACGTCCGCGCATGGTCTGGTAGCGCGGGATGAGGTCCTTGACGTAACCGGTCAGCAGGTGGCCGTAGTGCGGCAGGCCGTTGGCGAAGGGCGGGCCGTCGTAGAAGACGAACTCGTTGGCGCCGTTCTCCCCCGCGTCGCGCGCGTCGATGCTCGCCTGGAACGTGCCGTCGGCCTCCCAGTAGGCCAGGACCCGCTCCTCGATGTCGGGGAAGCGCGGGCTGGACGGGACGGATGCGCCGTCGGGCTGGGTGCCGGCCTGGGGATAGCTCATGGTCTGCCTTCGTCTCGAACTCATCGGTTCGAGGACGACGGGCGCCGCGGTACCACCTCGATTGCGATCCGGCCCGTGGGTGCGGAGGACCACCACTCGTTCACGGCTGTGACGGGCCTACCCGTCCGGTTCTACTAGGTCTCGGTGGTCGAGCTTGCCGAGACCGTTCTTCCGGAGGCTCGCCGCTGATGACGGCTCGAACGCCTGTGAGGTCAGCGTAGGACGCCGCGCGACACCGACACCAATCGGATAGGGCGACGTCACGGTCCGCGTGGCTCGCGCGACCCGCCGCGTACCGGGCCTACAACGCGCCGGTGAGGATGACCGTCAGGCGATCGAGCTTCATCGCCCCGTCTGCGGGCTCGACGCGATCGATGCCGAGGTCGCGGGCGAGAACCCTCGCCGCGCGCTTGAGGCGGGCGGGGTAGTAGACGGTGTTCGAGGGGATCGTGCCGAGCCAGTTGTCCACGCCCACGACCTGCCAGCCGATGTTGGTCGCGGTCTCGCCGACGTCGCCGGCCAGGCCCGAGATGCTGGTGTTGTTGTAGACCTCGACGAAGACCTCGCCCCGGTCGAGCTTCTTGCGCGGCTTGGGCTCGGGCGTGGGCTCCGGCTCCGGTGACGGGTCGCCCTCGGTCTCTCCGGAGTCGGTGGGGTCACTGCTGGTCTGGGAGGTCGACTCCGAGCGCGGCGGGCTGGAGACCTCCTTCTCCCCCGAGTCGTCCCCCCGGGTGACCACGAAGGCGATCGCGGCCATCAGCACCGCGACGATGCTCAGGGCGACCACCGGCGAGGGCAGGACCAGCCCGCCCGGCTGAGATCGTCGTCCGGCCATCGTCGATCAGAGCTCGAAGCCGAGGCGGCGAGCCGAGCGCTGGCGCTGGCGCTCCGAGCGCAGGCGACGCAGACGGCGTACGAGGAGCGGATCGGCCTCGAGGGCCTCCGGACGGTCGAGCAGGGCGTTGAGCACCTGGTAGTACCGCGTCGAGCTCATGTCGAACTTCTCGCGGACCGCCGCCTCCTTGGCGCCGGCGTACTTCCACCACTGGCGCTCGAACTCCAGGATGTCGCGGTCGCGATCACTGAGCGCACCGGCGGCCGCGGCGTCGTCGTGATCGTCGTGGCGTCGAGCCTCCATGACGTCGTCTCCTCGCAGGCGTCGAGTCGCTACCGCGCCCGCAGAGGGCCCGATACCGGGGTGGTCGGACCTCCACTGTAGACGCGTAATCACAGCAATGTCATTCGCCTCTCCGATCGCGGTGCTGTAGGGGCGGATGTGACAGCAGAGGCGAGTCCCGTGCGAGATGCACGCCGGAGTCGCGGTGTCCTCGCACCCTCGGGTGGCCGGAGCCGCACTAGGGTGGCACCGTGCCGTCCGACCTCGTGATCGTCGCCAACCGCCTGCCGGTCGACCGGGTCACACTCCCGGACGGAACGCCCGGGTGGCGTCGCTCCCCCGGCGGCCTGGTCACGGCGATCGAGCCGGTGATGCGTGCCAGCAACGGCAGCTGGATCGGGTGGCCCGGAGGTAGTGACGCCGAGCTCGAGCCGTTCGAGGACGACGGCATGCATCTGGTGCCGGTCGGGCTCGCGGCCTGCGAGATCGAGGAGTTCTACGAGGGCTTCTCCAACGCCACGCTCTGGCCGCTGTACCACGACCTGGTCGCCAAGCCGGAGTTCCACCGGGAGTGGTGGGACTCCTACGTCACGGTCAACCGTCGCTTCGCCGAGCGCGCTGCCGCGGAGTCGGCCGAGGGCGCGACCGTCTGGGTGCACGACTATCAGTTGCAGCTGGTACCCCAGATGCTGCGCGAGCTGCGTCCCGACCTGCGGATCGGTTTCTACCTGCACATCCCGTTCCCGCCGCCCGAGCTCTTCCAGCAGCTGCCGTGGCGTCGCCAGATCCTCGAGGGCCTCCTAGGTGCCGACCTCGTCGGCTTCCAACTGCCCGGGGCGGCCGCGAACTTCGTGCGCCTGGTGCGCCAGCGGGTGGGCCACAAGACCCACCGCGACCTGGTCTACCTGCCTGACGGGCGCACGGTGCGGGCCGAGGCGTTCCCCATCTCGATCGACGCCGCGGGCTTCCAGGAGCTCGCGCAGACCGAGGCCGTCACCCAACGTGCGAGCGCGATCCGCGAGGCTCTGGGGAACCCGCGTCGCATCTTCTTGGGCATCGACCGGCTCGACTACACCAAAGGCATCTACGCCCGCCTGCGCGCGTTCGGCGAGTTGATCCGCGACGGCCATTTCGACGTCGAGGACGCCGTGTTCGTCCAGGTCGCCGTGCCCTCGCGTGAGCAGGTCGAGCAGTACCGCATCCTGCGCGACGACATCGATCGGTTGGTCGGTCGGATCAACGGCGACTTCGGGCGCATCGGCCGGCCGGCGATCAGCTACCTGCACTCCTCCTATCCGCGCGAGGAGATGGCCGCGCTCTACCGCGCCGCGGACATCATGGTCGTCACCCCGTACCGCGACGGGATGAACCTGGTCGCCAAGGAGTACGTCGCCTGCCGCTACGACGACGGCGGGGCGCTGGTGCTCTCGGAGTTCGCCGGAGCGGCCGAGGAGCTGCGGCAGGCCTGGCTGGTCAACCCCTACGACATCAACGGGATGAAGGCCGCGCTCCTGGAGGCCCATCAGGCCGATGAGAAGGAGCTGACTCGTCGGATGAAGGCGATGCGGCGCACCATCAGCCAGCACGACGTCCAGGCCTGGGCCGACTCCTTCATGTCGGTGCTGTCGGAGACCCGGGGCGCCACGCACGACAAGGCCGTGCGACCCGCGCGACGCGCCTGAGCGCGCAGACAGGGGGCCGCCGACGGTCCGGCGCGGACGGCGTCGACCAGCAGCAGAACACCCCTCCACGACGGCGCGAGCGGAGGTAGGTTCAGGCCGTGGATCTCCTTCCGAAGCCCGACCAGGTGGTCGCCGCGGCGAGCAACGTCGCGCACAAGGCGCTCTACGGCGGACTGGCCGACCTGCGCCCCATGCCACGCACCCTCATCGACGAGGGCACCCTGCGCGAGGTGTACCACTACCGGCCCTCCGCGACGGCGCAGGAGTCCGGCGACCCGGTGCTGCTGGTGACGCCGCTGGCGGCGCCGGCGCTCTGCTTCGACCTGCGGCGCGGCTGCTCGCTCGCGGAGCACCTGGTCACCTCCGGACGACGCACCTACCTCGTCGAGTACGGCCAGGTCTCCTTCCGCGACCGGCGCCTGGGCATGGAGCACTGGATCGAGGAGGTCATCCCCGAGGCGATCCGCGCGGCGTCCGCGCACGCCGGCGGCCGGCCGGTGCACGTCATCGGCTGGAGCCTGGGCGGCATCTTCTCCCTGCTCGCCGCATCGGCCGACGCCGACCTTCCGCTGGCCTCGCTCACGATCGTCGGCTCGCCCATCGACGTCGCACAGGTGCCGCTGATCGCGCCGATCCGACCGTTGCTCAACCTCGCCGCCGGCAAGGGCCCGATCACCCGCGGCTATCAAGCGCTCGGTGGCGCCCCGAAGCCGTTGGTGCGCTGGGCCTTCCAGCTCTCCTCGTTCCAGAAGCTGGTCACCAAACCCCTCGCGGTCGCCACACACCTCGACGACGCCGACTTCCTCGCCCAGATCGAGGCCGTCGACCGGTTCACCGCGAACATGATCGCCTACCCGGGCCGCAGCTTCGGGCAGCTCTACCACCGGTTCGTGAAGAGCAACGCGCTCGTCAGCGGCAGCTTCGACCTCGACGACCGCACGCTCCACCTCGCCGACATCTCCGCGCCGGTGCTGGTGTTCGGCGGTGCCGCCGACGGCATCGCGCCGGTGCCCGCCGTCCGCGCACTCGTGCCGCTGCTCACCGGCGCGAGCGAGGTCCGATTCGAGATCGTGCCCGGCGGCCACCTCGGCATGCTCACCGGCCGCGCCGCGCGCACCTCGACCTGGTCGGTGATGGACGAGTGGATCGACCAGCACTCGTCCGGCTCTCCCACGAGCGACGGCGTCACCGCCGCGGGGAAGCGAGCCGCGAAGTCGGCGGCGACCATCGGCACCTCGCGCGAGCGTCGCAACCGGTCGTCGGCGAGCCGGGCGCTGGCGCCCTAGCGATCACCGGCGCGGGGCAGCGGCCCCCATCACCTCGCGAACGTGCTGCGCGAGCTCGACGGCGTCGAACTGCGGCAGACGCATGAACCACCGGTAGAAGATCGGTGCCACGAGTCGTTCGGCGACGCGGGCCGGATCATCGGCTCCGTCCGCGGCGACCAGCTCGCGGATGAACGCGATCTGCGGCGCATGCAGGCGCCGGTGGAACTCCCGCGCGACGGCGTCGTCCGCCGCGATCGACGCGGCCAGGGCACGCAGCAGCGAGCAGCGCGGCTCCGTGGTGATCTCCTCGATCGCGGCCGCGAGAACGGCCTCCACCGACGTCGGGAGCACCGCCTCCTCCGCGGCGGAGTCGGCAGCGGCCAGAGCGTCGAAGACGATCGCCGTCACCGACGGCCAGGTCCGGTACAGGGTCTGCTTGCCGACGCCGGCCTCGGCGGCGATGCCCTCCATCGTCAACCCGTCGGCGCCGCGTCGTTGCGCGAGGTCGAGCACTGCCCCGTGCACCCGGGCGATGGTCGTGGGACGGGCCATGCCGCATTCTATAAACGAGACGCAACGTCTCGTTTATGGTGAGATGGGTCCATGACCACCAACCCCACCTGGATGATCACCGGTGCCAGCCGTGGGCTCGGACGGGCCCTGGCCGAGCACGCGCTGGCGGCTGGACATCACGTAGCGGCCACGACCCGGGGCACGGAACTGCCGTTCGAGCACCCTCGACTCACCACGGTGCACCTCGATCCGACGGACCGAGACAGCTGCCGTGCCGCCGTCGAACGGATCGCCGACCACACGGGGCGACTGGACGTGCTGATCAACAACGCCGGTTACGGCCTGGTCGGAGCCATCGAGGAGATCGGTGAGGACGAGGCCCGCGCGATCATCGACGTCGATCTGCTCGCCCCGCTCTGGATGACCCAGGCGGCGCTGCCGGTGATGCGAGCCCAGGGATCGGGCGACATCGTGCAGATCTCCTCGGTCGGCGGCGTCGGCGCGATGCCCTTCTTCGGCCTCTACAACGCGGCCAAGTGGGGTCTCGAGGGATTCAGCGAGGCGCTCGCGGGCGAGGTCGCCTCCATGGGCATCCGCGTGATGATCGCCGAGATCGGCGCGATGGACACCGCATGGGCGACGGGCGGTATGCAGTTCAGCCGCCCTCTGCCCGACTACGACGCACTGCGCGCAGAGACGCTCGGGACGGCCGAGGTCCCCTGGCCCGTCGAGCCGGGCGCCACCGGCGGCGGTACGCCGCCTCCCGAGGTCGCGGCGATCATCGCCGAGCACCTGGCACGCCCGGGGCCGCACCCGCTGCGCGTGACGATCGGCGAGGACGCCGGCCAGCAGGTGGCCACGGTGCTCGACGCTCGCATGCGCGACTACGCGACCGGCCACGAGCGCCACTAGCCCGATGGGACTAGGCGTTCCGGCCCCGCGCTCGATCCGGCGCCGGGCCGCTCCTCCCTACCGTTCTCCCACGACGATCTGGGAGGGCCGGGGTGATGACACGCGCACCAGCGCACCTACGACTGATGGATCCCGCGGACGACGACCGCCCCGACCTCAGCGCGGTCCCGGTGCACCTCCCCGACGACGGTCGCCTCGCGCACCCGGCGACGTGTGAGGAGCGCGCGTCCGAGCAGAGCACCCACCAGGGGTGTGAGAACAGCATCGTCGGATTCGTCTGCGATCTCCTCCGCGCGCCGGCAGAGGCGGTCGGCACCCTCGCCCGCGGCGCTCAGGAGGCCGCGCTGCTCACGCTGCAGGGCGCTCGCGACGCCCGGCCCGGCCTGCGGAGACCGACACTCGTGCTGCCCGAGTCTGCGTCCCCGGTCTGGTTCACGGCCTGCGACGCCCTCGGCGTCGTCGCGGTCACGGTCCCGATCGACAGCGCGGGGCGCGTCGGCCTCGGAGGACTGGCCGCCGCGATCACCGAGGAGACGGTGCTGGTCGTGGCCTCGGCGCCGTCCTTCACCCACGGTGTCGTCGATCCGATCGCATGGATCGCCGCGGCGTGCGCGGCGACCGGGACACCTCTCCACGTGGACGCGACGGCGGGTGGGTGGGCGATCGCCTACCGACGCCTGGCAGAGCCCGACGGCGAACGGCGCCAGCCCATGCCCACGTGGGACTTCGACGTCCCCGGCGTGACGTCGCTGACACTCGACGTCGGCCCTGACCGCGGGGTCGGCAGCGACCTGAGCGTGATCGTGCATCGCTCCACGGGCACGCGACAGCCACTCCACCTGGCACGCCTCGCGCGGCGCGGCCCCCAGCTGTGGCCGACGCCCTGGCGGGCGCCGTCCGGCCTCGTCGACGACGTCGCCGAGACCCTGCGGGAGATCGGCCATGAGGGCTGCTCGGCGCTCGCCCACGCCGCACTCGGCGCGACGGCGGACCTGGCCGCGTTGCTCGACGAGCTGCCCGGCGTCGCCGTGGCGGCGCCAGCGGAGGCGACACACCTGACGTTGCGAGCCACCAGCGGACTCGACCCGTTCCTGCTCGCGGACTGCTGGCTGCGGCGCGGGTGGGCCTCCACGCCCGTCACCCTCGTGACCGGCGAGACCGTGCTGCGGATCGCCGTCACGGCAGCCATGGGCGAGCACGTCGCGCAATGCGCCGCCGACCTGACGGCGGCACTGGAGGAGTGCCGCGGCCACGGGGGCACCGAGCTCGACCCGCGCCTGGCCCGCTACCTGGGTCATCTCCGCGACGACGTCGTCGACGATCGCGCGGCCCACCTCCTGATCGATGCCGCGGCCGTGCTCGACGAGCACGACGACGGGTCGCCGAGCCGCACCAGCCAGCGCTCCACCTACCAGCTCCTGCAGGCCGCGAGCCCGCGCGTGAGACGAGGCCTCCTGGCCGCGCACCACGACCGGCGCTCGACGCCGACGCGCCGGACCACGGTCGAGTAGGGCGGATCGAGTGGGTCACCAGGTCTCGAGACGGTCGCAGAGCGACCACCTCGGCCACCAGGAGTCAGGCACCCGGCGAGACGACTGACTCGACCGCCGGCCCGAGGCGCTCGACACGGATCAGCCGAGCAGCGCGAGCACCGAGTCCAGGTCGTAGCTGCCCGCGTCGGTGGCGAGACCGCGCGCGACCTGGCCGGCGGTCGCGCAGCCGAGACGCGCGGCGGCGGCCGGGTCGTGGCCGAGCGAGAGCCCGCGCAGGAAGCCGGCGGAGAACGCGTCACCGCATCCGGTGGTGTCGACCAGCTCTCCCGCAGGGATCGCGAACGCCGGCACCTCCACGACGTCGTCGGCGGTGACGACGAGCGCGCCCTTGGCGCCCTGGGTGACGGCGACGCAGCCCGCGCCCGCGGTCACCAGCGCGCGCGCACCCTCGGCGAGGTCGGCGGCGCCGGCGAAGCCGCGCACCTGCTCGTCGTTGGGGAGCAGGAAGTCGGTGTGCGGGAGGGCGTCGGCGATCCAGGCCAACATGTCGGGGTCGCCCGGCGCCAGGATGTCGACCGAGGTGCGCATGCCCTGATCGCGCGCCCACGCCAGCAGCTCACCGGCCGCCGGACCGCCCAGGAACTCCGGGCCTCCCAGGTGCAGGAAGCCGGCGCCGTCCAGCGAGCTGCGATCGAGGTCGTCGAGGGTGAAGGCGCCGTTGGCGCCGATGCAGTGCCATGCCGGGCGATCGCCGTTCGGACGCACGGGCAGCACCGAGGCCGACGTCTGGTGGTCGCTCTTGCGCACCAGACCCGCGGTGTCCACGCCCTCGCGGGAGAGCAGCGCCAGCAGGGTGTCGCCGATCGGGTCGGTGCCGACCGCACCGTAGGACGTGACGTCGGCGCCGAGCCGCGCGAGCACGACGGCCGTACCGCCGGCCGTACCGGCGGGCGAGAGCTTGATCGTCTCGACGATCTGACCGTCGGAGCCGTCGGGGATCGAATCCACGCCAATCACGTGGGAGTCGAGCACGTGCACGCCCACACAGGCGACCTTCATCGGTTCTCCTTCACGGTTCCGTAGTTGCGAGCGAGCGCCGCAAGGATGACGTCGTGCTGCTCGGCGTCGGTGAGCGCACGGGGGGTGCCGAGCGCGCTGGCCCGGTGGTGGAGGGCGCACAACCACTCGAGCAGCAGGGCGTGCTCGACCGCCTTGTCGAGGTCGGTGCCGACGGCGATCGACCCGTGGTTGCCCATCAACGCCGCCTGTCGGCCCTCCAGCGCGGAGCGGACGGCGTCGGCGAGCTCGGCGCTGCCGAACGTCGCATAGGGCGCCACGCGGATCGCGCCGCCGAGCACGAGCTGCTGGTAGTGGAGCACGGGCAGGTCGTCGCGCACGCACGCGACCGCCGTGGAGAACGGGGCGTGGGTGTGCACCACGGCCCCGGCATCCTCGCGATCGGCGTAGACACCGAGGTGAAGCCCCAGCTCCGACGTCGGCTGGAGCGCGCCGTCGACCACCACCCCGTCACCGTCGACGATCACGACGTGGCGCGGCTCGCAGGCGGCGAGCACCACGCCCGAGGCCGTGACGGCGAACCGGTCGCGGCCCACGCGCATGCTCACGTTGCCGGCGGTGCCGACGAGCAGGCCCTCGGCCGCCAGACGCCGCGAGGCCAGCGCAACCGCGGTGCGGGCCGCCGTCGGGTCGGCGGGGGCTGCCAGATCGGCCGGGCTCATCGCTCGCCCAGACCGCGCGGAGTCGCGTAGCGCTCGAGGTAGGCGGTCATCAGCACGATGCCCTCCTCGACCAAGACGACGTCGCCGCGGACGTCGTGCTCGTAGGCGAGCTGGAAGACCCGGTCGCCCAGCTCGACGGCGAGGCCGGCTTCGCCGGGGGGGAGGGCACCCCGGGCCCCGCAGCTCGACGGCGAGCACGACGACGTGCTCGGGCAGGTCACCGCGGGCCACGCCGGCCTCGATCGCGACGGATCGCAGCGTGGCGGCGATCCGCTGATTGTGGGCGCGACCGTAGGCGTGCAGCCGCGGGTTGGTGCGACCGCGCAGGTAGATCTCCACGAACGCCGGGCGCCGCGCGTAGACCGCGACGAACGCGCCCATCGCGGCGCGCACGAGCGTCGCGACGGTCAGCTCCTCGAGCGCCGCTACGTCGGCCGCGGCCTGCTCGTCCATCTCGGCCATGTGCCGCTCGGCTAGGGCGACGAGCACGGCCTCCTTGTCGGCGAAGTACTGGTAGAGCGAGGCGACCGGGACACCCGCGGCGTCGGCGATGTCGCGCGTGGTGAGCGCGTCGACGCCGTGCTTCACCACGAGACGCTCGGCAGCGTCCAGAATGGCCTCGACCCGGAGCCGGCTGCGTTCCTGCACGGGCGCACGCCGCTCGGCGACCTTCGTGGCACGGCGGGTCGACCCGGGCGGAGTGGTGCTCTGCACAAGTCGTTCCGCGGACATGGACCGGAGTGTAGGGTACGAAGCCGAATCTGACACAGGTTCAGGTTCTGCCCAGGAACTGCTCAAGGAGCCGCACCGATGATCGACCTGCGCCCGGCCGACCACCCTCTCTCACACGCCGGCGACGGTACGGCGATCGCGCCGACGAGCCCCACCCGTCGTGGCGTCCTCACCGGCCTGGCGGGCCTGGCCGGCGCCGCAGCCGGAGCGGGCGCGCTGACCCCGGGCGGCGCATCTGCCTCGTCGCTGTCGCCGGAGCGCGCACCCGTCACCGGGCTCCAGGGTGCGCTGCCCTCCTCCGTCGACGTCGTCGTGATCGGCGGCGGCATCGCCGGCCTGGTCGCGGCCCGCGAGGCGGCTCGCGGCGGCGCTTCGGTCCTGCTGCTCGAGGCCCGTGATCGCGTCGGCGGACGCGTCCTCAACCACACGCTGCGCACCGGCAACGCCGTGATCGAGGCCGGTGGCGCCTTCGTCGGCCCGACCCAGGACCACATCCTGGCGTTGGCCAAGGAGCTGAAGGTGCCCACCTTCAAGGAGTACGTGAAGGGCAAGAGCGTCTACATCTCCTCCCTCACCGGGCGGATGGAGTTCAGCGGCACCGTGCCACCCGACCCGACGATCCTGGCCGACGCCGCGATCCTGCTCGGGCTGATCGACATGTACGCCGCCGAGATCGCCGTCGACACCCCCTGGTCGCACCCCCGCGCCCGCGAGTGGGACGGCATGACGCTGGGTCAGTTCATCCGGCGCACGGCGCTCATCAACCCCGCTGGCGTCACGAACCTGATCAAGAGCTGGACCCAGCCGGGCTTCGGCGCCGATCCGCACGAGCTCTCCTTCCTCTTCGTGCTCTGGTACGTCGCGTGCTCGGGCAACGAGCGCACGGTCGGCACGTTCTCCCGCAACTCCGACACGATCAACGGCGCGCAGGAGCGACGCTTCGTCGGCGGCTCCCAGCTCATCCCGATCCGGATGGCGCGCCAGCTCGGCGACATCGTCGCGCTGCGCGCCCCCGTGACGAAGGTCGACCAGCGCAGCGGTCGCGCGGTCGTGCACACGCGCCGCGGCGTCGTCTCGGCCAAGCGGGTGATCTGCGCGGCTCCCCCGCCGCTCGTGCTGGGGATCGACTGGTTCCCGAAGCTGCCCACGATGCGCCGCCGGCTCATGGAGGAGCTCGACATGGGCCAGCTGATGAAGTGCGACGCGGTCTACACGACGCCGTTCTGGCGCAAGGACGGCCTCAACGGCTTCGGCATCAACGATGCCGGCGCCGCACGCGCCGTCTTCGACAACTCCCCCAAGGACGGCGAACCCGGCGTCCTGCTCGCCTTCGTGGGCGGCTCGACGTGGCGCAAGTACGGCACCATGCCGAAGGCGCAGCGACGCCGTGCCGTGCTCGAGGGATTCGCCGAGATGTTCGGGCCCCAGGCGCTGCGGCCGGTCGAGTACACCGAGCAGGACTGGACCAAGGAGCGGTGGACCACCGGTGGTCCCACCACGATCCACGCCCCGGGCACGCTGACGAAGTTCGGCGCCGCGATCCGCCGTCCGCACGGCCGCGTGCACTGGGCAGGCACCGAGACCTCGACCTACTGGTCGGGCTACATGGACGGCGCGGTCCGCTCCGGTGAGCGCGCCGCCGTCGAGGTGCTGGAGCAGCTGCGATGAGGCGCCTCGCCACCCCCGTCGTCGGCGGGATCGCTCTCGCCCTGCTCGGGCTGCTCCCGGTGACCGCGAGCCCGTCGACGGCAGCGCCCGCCGCACCGACGAGCACGACGACGCCCGCGTCGGCGTCCCCTTCCGCCAAGGCCGCGCCGCGCAAGTGGGACACGCGCGTGTTCGCCCGCGTCCCCGCGCCGGGCTATCCCGCATACGTGCACGCCCACACCAACGGCCGCGTCTATGCGGGCAGCTACAAGGCCGGCAGCGCGCGCTCGAAGGTGTTCGAGTGGAGTGCCCGCGGCACGCTGCTGCGGTCGTGGACGGTGCCTGGCCAGCGCCTCGGGTCGGATCCCGGCGTCCAGGTCGCCAACCAGACCCGCGACGGTCGTCTGGTGCTGCTGGAGACCTCGCGGCGTGCGGTGATGACGCTCGACGTGCGCAGCGGGCGCTTCCGCACGATCGCGACCTTCCCGTCCGGCGCCGTCCCCAACTACGCGACCTGGGGGCCGGACGGCGACCTCTACGTCACCGACTACCACCAGCCGATCATCTGGCGACTCGAGCACGGATCCCGCACGCCGGAGCGCTGGTTCCGATCGGCGGCGCTGAACGGCACCGAGTTCGGCGCGACGGGCATCGCCTACCGGCCGGGCCGCGGCGACCTCGTGATCTCCCAGCAGGCCGTGCTCGACGGTTCGCAGCTGCCCGTCAACGGGGCGCTCTACAGCCTGCCGATCACGCCCTCGGGCAAGCCGGGTGCGATCCGCGAGCTGTGGCAGTCCCGGCCGCTCGACCTGCCCGACGGCTTCGGCATCGGCCGCTCGGGCAACATCTACGTCGCGACGGTCGGCACCAACCAGATCGTGGAGCTCACGGCGTCCGGCAAGGAGCTCGGCCGGTTCCCCGAACTGCCGCTGGCGGGTCAGACCGGAGCGGCCATCCCGTTCGACACCCCGTGCAGCGCGACCTTCCTCGGCACCACCGTGCTCGTGGCCAACCAGTCGGCGATCTTCGGGCAGGCCGGCAACCAGGCGATCCTCCAGGTCGAGGTCGGCGAGCGGGGACGGCGTCCATTCCTTCCCCGCACGGCCACCTTCACGCGCTGAGGCGTCGACCCGTCTTGATCTAGAGACGGGTCAACGCCCGACCCGAGGTTGACCCGTCTCTAGATCAAGACGGGTCAACGCCCGACCCGAGGTTGACCCGTCTCTAGATCAAGACGGGTCAACGAGAATGGGGCCATGAGCGCACTCGCGGGGTTGGTCGAGAAGGGTCTGATGGCGCCGGACTGGGCACAGGCGCTGGAACCGGTCGACGAGCAGATCGCCGCCCTCGGCGGGTTCCTGCGTGAGGAGACGGCGGCGGGCCGCCACTACCTGCCGGCCGGGGAGAACATCTTCCGCGCATTCCGCCGTCCGCTCGCCGACGTCAAGGTGCTCATCGTGGGCCAGGACCCATACCCAACACCGGGGCACCCGATCGGCCTGAGCTTCGCCGTCGAGGACGACGTGTGGCCGCTGCCGCGCAGCCTGGTCAACATCTACCTCGAACTGCGCGACGACCTCGGCTTCACCCCGCCTCGACATGGCGACCTCTCGGGCTGGTCCGACCAGGGGGTGATGCTGCTCAACCGTGTGCTCACCGTGCAGCCCGGCGCTCCGGCGTCCCACCGACGCAAAGGATGGGAGCAGGTCACCGAGTGCGCGATCCGCGCCCTCGCCGCCCGAGCCGACGGCGGCCGCCCGCTCGCCGCGATCCTCTGGGGGCGCGACGCCCAGGCGCTCGAGCCGATACTGACGGGCATCGGATGCGTGACCTCGGCACATCCCTCCCCACTGTCGGCCTCGCGCGGCTTCTTCGGATCGCGCCCGTTCTCGCGCGTCAATGCCCTGCTCGCCGAGCGCGGCGTGCCTCCCGTCGACTGGACGGCGCTCGCGCCGGGCGACGCCTCGGCGGCGGGGGCGCGGTGACCTACGGAGGAAACGACCGCCCCTGACGCCGGGGCGCGGTGACCTACGAAGGAAACGGCGCCCGGCAAACCTCAGCACCTCACCGCCCTCGCAGCCCGAACCGCCGCAAACCCTCCGCGAGACACCGCCCGCCCCTCACCGGACGGCGCGCACGAGGCAGGAGCGGAATAGTCGCGATCGTGGCATAGTTAGTTGAATCATGAACGACATGCTCGTCCGGATCCCGGCCCTCTACATCGGCCACGGCGCCCCGCCGCTGCTCGACGACCCGATCTGGTCCGGCGAGCTGGCGGCCTGGGCCCGCGACCTGCCGCACCCGCGGGCGATCCTGATCGTCAGCGCGCACTGGGAGTCCGCACCGGTGATGCTGACGGCGTCGGGCGCTCCGCTGGTCTACGACTTCGGCGGGTTCGACCCCAAGTACTTCCAGATGACGTACGCGACGCCCGACTCGACGTCGCTCGCGCGGCGGATCGCGGCGATGATGCCCGCGGGCGAGCCGGTGCATCAGCACACCTCACGCGGGCTCGACCACGGGGCCTGGGTGCCCCTGAAGATCATGTACCCCGACGCCGACATCCCCGTCGTCCAGATGTCGCTGCCCACCAGCGATCCGGTACGCCTGCTCGCGCTGGGCGAGCGGCTGCGACCACTGCGCGACGAGGGCGTGCTCATCGTCGGCTCGGGCTTCCTCACCCACGGCCTGCCGTTCCTGCGCGACTGGAGCATCGACGCGGCCGCGCCCGGCTGGTCCAGCGACTTCGACGCCTGGGCCGCCGAGGCTCTGGCCCGAGGGGACGTCGACGCACTCGCCGACTTCCGACACCAGGCCCCGGGCCTGCCGTATGCCCACCCGACGGTGGAGCACCTCACGCCGCTCTTCGTCACCCTCGGCGCGGCGAGCGACCCGACGTCGCCGGGCGAGCAGCGCATCGACGGCTTCTGGATGGGTCTCTCGAAGCGGTCGCTCCAGGTCGCCTGATCCGCGGTATCGGTGGAAGTTCGGTAGTTCCACGGATACCGGCGACCACCTCTCTCCCCCACGCTGGGTCGGGTGGTCCGCTCTGTCTCGACGCGCCGTCCGTCCGCCCGCTCGCTCCTGTCGACGTCGCCCCTGACGGCGCCCGCCCTGCTGCTGGTCGCAGCGCTGATCGCCACGACGGCGAGCGTGGTCGCGCCGGCCTCGATCACACCGTCGGCGACAGCGGCGGCGGCGCCCGGCGGCGGTGCCGGGCGCGAGGAGATCGTGCTCTTCGAACTCGACGGCACCCGGTTCAATCTGATCGCGGTAGCCCCCGACGGCAGCGGCCGACGCGACATCGCGCTGCCCGGGCGCTTCAACGACGCCCTGATCGACGGCAAGCTCATCGGGGCTCGTCCGCTGACCCACGATCGGTGGCTGCTCTCCACCCTGGAGACCACCAACTTCCTCGAGACCCGGATCGACGTCGTCGATCTCGTCTCGGGCAGCAGTCGCCTGGTCGCCGAGAACACCTGCGGCGGGGCGTCCTTCACCAGCGCGGACGGTGAACAGGTCAGCTACCTGGCCGCCGCTAGCGGCCCCGACGACCGTCCCCGGTGCCGGCCCGCGGTCCGTGACGTCGACGGAGGTCCCGCACGAGTGGCGCCGGAGCTCCCCGGCTTCGTCGCGAGCCAGGGCGTCGCCATCGACCCTGAGGGCGACACCGTGTACTACCAGGCGACCTTCGCCGACGAGGCCCAGCCGGTCTTCGGGCTGACCGGCCTGGTGCGCTGGGATCCGGCGACCGACGAGCAGGTGCTGGTCGACATGTCCACCGACCGCCGCACCGAGACCGTCGGCGACCGCTCGACCTCGACGATGACGCTGGTCTCCCTGCTGGGTGTGCACGCCGACGGCTCGCTGCTGATGAGCGAGCACACCCAGACGACGATCCACCAGGCCGACACCCCCACGATCAACCGGTCGGTGACCGACGTCGTCGCGATCGGAGACGACGGCGTGAGGCGGGTGCTGGAGCAGCGCAGCCAGGACGACCTGAACCCGCCCTTCCAGGCGATGTTCCCCTCACCCGACGGCTCCAGCATGCTCACCACCTTCACCGCCTCCTCGACGCTGCTCCCCGCAACCCCCTACGTCAACGACCGCGACCTGACCGGCGAGTGGACTGCCGTCCCCGGGCTGGGGCAGTCCTTCGTGATGGGGTGGGTCCCGCCGGACGACGAGACACCGCCGGTGATCTTCCTGCCGGGCGTGCTCGGCTCGGAGATCTGGTGCGATCGCGACGCCGCGCAGCCGGTGTGGCCGTCGTTCCCCGTGATCCGCGAGCTGATGCAGCTGGAGGCTGACGGCGCCACGACGACGAACCCGTTGTGCGCCAACTCGGGGGCCGTGGACGCACGCTACGACGACGACCACCGTCTGGTCCCGTTCGCGTCAGGGGTGGCGGAGTCGCTGTTCGGCACCGACATCTACGGCGAGGGGCTCCGGCTCCTGGCCGAGGCGGTCGGCCCGGAGAACTTCTACGCCTTCGGCTGGGACTGGCGCAAGGACACCGCGTTCTCCGTGGCCCGGCTCGACGATCTGGTGGATCAGGTGCTCGAGGAGACCGACGCCGACCAGGTGCAGCTCGTGGCGCACTCCTACGGGGGTCTGCTGGCCATGGACTACGCCAGCGACCCGGCACGTCGCGACAAGCTCGCTCGCGTCACGACGGTGGGGACGCCCTATCGAGGATCGGCGAAGGCACCCTTCAGCCTCCTGATCGGCTCGGAGTCGGCGTTCGACATCATGAAGAAGGGCTCGATCGAGTTCCTCTTCGCCGGCCGTTCGCGGCTGCAGGAGTTCGCCACGACCCTGCGCGGCATGTTCAACCTCTGGCCCTCGCCGGGCTACGGACCCTTCCTGCGCGTGGACGGGCGAGGCACCGACCCGCTCGACACCGACGCGACGGCCGCGTTGATCGAGGAGGTCGGCGGCGCCTCGGCACTGTGGCGCTCGGCCCAGGCCAAGCACGCGACCCTGTGGGACCAGCTCGACACCGGCGACCTGCCCTGGCACATCGTCGTCTCCGGCGGGGTGCCGACCATCGACACCGTGCACATGAACCCCGGCGGCGACGAGGACCCCACCGCCTTCGGCATCACGCTCTCCTCCGGCGACCGCACCGTCCCGCTGCGCTCCCAGACGCTCGGCGCGGCGGGGGGTCTCTCGCCTCTTCAGGTCAGCGCGATCCCGGGGGCGCACACCGCCGTCGGGGCCAGCGAGCTGTGCGCCGCACCGCACTCGGAGCAGATGGCGAACCCCGAGCTCTACGAGCTGATCACACCGTGGCTGGTCGACGGCGAGCGCCCCGCGCCGGGACGCGCCTGCCGGGCCCAGCGGCGTCTGGTGCTGGAGGTGATCGACGCCGCCGACCTCCCCGACCCGAGGCCGGCCGCTCCCCGGACGGCGTCACCGCGCACGGCGGCCGGTCAGGCCACGGGCCCTCTGACCCTGGCCCAGGCACTCGACGCGGGCGTGGTCGACGTCGAACTGCTCGGTCGCCAGCAGCTGATCCTGCTCGACCCCGAGGAACCGGTGACGCTGCGCCTCACGCCGGCCCAGAGCCGCACGATGCGGGTGAGCGGTTCGATCGTCGACGGCGCCGCCCAGACGCCCCTGGTGCAGGAGACGTCGTCGGCCGGCGAGGACGACATCGAGCTCGACGCCGCCGGCGTCGTGGAGATCACCGACGCGGAGACCGGTGCCGTGCTCGGCACCAGCTCCCCGCCCTCGGAGCCGACGGAGACGCCGACCGCGACCCCGACGGCGCCGGTGTTCCCCACGCCGACCGCGACCCCGACGGTGCCGGTGACCCCGACGCCGACCGCGACCCCGACTCCCGCGCCGACGCCGACGCCGACGCCGACGCCCACAAGCACTCCCACCAGCGAACCGGATCCGGTGACACCGAGCCTCACCCCCGTCGTCCGGGTCGCGGGCAGCTCTCCACGGCGCGGTGTCGTGCGCCTGGCGATCGAGGTGCGCGCCCAGGACGTGACGGCGGCCGCCCGGCTGGGCCGGGTGATGGTCTGGCGCGGCCGACGTCTGGTCGGCACCGCAGCCGTACGCGACGGCGTCGCCGGTCTCGTGCTGCGTGGCCAGCCCGCCGGACGACGTCGCTACACGGTGCTGTTCTTGGGCAACGACACCCTCACGCCCGCTGTCCGGCGCGTGTGGCTGCGCGTCGCGGGTCGCGGCTGACCGCACGACGCCGCCGCGATCCGTGGCGGTGGGTCTGGAACGGTCCTCGCGCGACGAACCGTCTCCCCCTCACCGCTCCCCCGACGGCCGCGTGGCGCGGACGGACGGACCGCGGCGAGTCGGAACGAGGGCGGGGGGGGGGGGGCCCCCCGGGGACCGCGCCGGCGCGGATCCCCTACGCCGGGTCGGCACCCGTCAGGTGCCGACCCGGCGTCGGTGCCGTGCGAGGGAGTGCGGCCGGTCAGCGGATACGGAGCTTGCGCATCATCCGCATGCTGGTGAGCATGCCGGAGACGTACTTGTCGTAGTCCTGCCCGGGCTTGGCGCCCATCACCTGCTTCTTGAGCACCGCGACCTGCTTGACGTCGGTGTACTTCAACAGGCCCTGATCACCGTGGCGGGCGCCGACACCGGACTGCTTCACGCCTCCGGACGGCGTTCCCTTGCTGGCGAACGCCGTTGCCACGGCGTCGTTGACGTTGATGTTGCCCGAGTCGATCTGGCGGGCGACGGCGGTCGCAGCGCCCAGGTCGCGGCCCCACACCGAGGCATTGAGCCCGTAGTCGGTGTCGTTGGCGAGCGCGATCGCCTCCTCGACGGTGTCGTAGGCGAAGAGCGAGACGACGGGCCCGAAGGTCTCCAGCGTCGCGTGCACCATGTCGGGAGTGACGCCCTCCAGGATGGTCGGCTCGAAGAACGCCGGCCCGATGTCGGGGCGACGGCGTCCGCCGGTGAGCACCGTGGCGCCCTTGTCGACCGCATCCTGCACGTGGGAGGCGACCCGCTCCATGTGGTCGACCGAGACCAGCGAACCGACCTCGGGGCCGAAGTCGTAGGAGGCACGCAGGTCCAGTGCCTCGGTGGCCGCGACGAACTTGGCCTTGAACTCCTCATAGCGCGAGCGGGGCAGGTACATCCGCTCGATGTGCATGCAGATCTGGCCGGTGTTGCCGAAGGCCGCGAACAGAGCGCCGGTGACGACCTCGTCGAAGTCGGCGTCCTCCAGCACGATCATCGGGTTCTTGCCGCCGAGCTCGAGGCACGCGCCGATCAGGTTCGCGCCGGCGCGCTCGCCGATCACCCGACCGGTCGCGGTGGAGCCGGTGAACATCACGTAGTTCGCATTGTCGATCAGGGTCGGACCGACGTCGGGCCCCTCACCGCACACGACCTGGAACAGCCCTCGGGGCAGGCCCGCACGCTCGAGCAGCTCGATGCCCCACAGCGGCGAGAGCGCCGTCTTGTTGTCGGGCTTCAGCACGATCGCGTTGCCGGCCATCAGCGCCGAGATCGAGTCGGAGATGCCGGTGGCGAATGGGAAGTTCCACGGCGCGATGATGCCGACGACGCCCTTGGGCACTCGGATCTCGGTCGAGGTGGAGAGCATCGGGATCGGGCCGCCGCGGGTGGTCGGACGCAGCAGCTTGGCCGCCCGCTTGAGGTAGTGGCTCATCACCATCGGCGGGTCGCAGGTCTCCTCGATCGCCATCCGCCGGTTCTTGCCGCTCTCGACCTGGATCAGGTCAGCGGTGGTGTGGGCGTTGTCGAGGAACAGCGTGTGCGCGCGCTTGAAGACGGCGAGCCGCTCGGCGACCGGCGTGGCAGCCCAGGCGACCTGCGCGCGACGAGCCTCCTCGAAGGCGCGCTCGATGTCGGCCTCGGTCGACTGCGGGAGCTCGACCAGCGTCTGCCCGGTGTAGACCTCGGTGAGCGCCCAGGGCGCGCGGCTGCCGTCGGAGGCGACCCGCGCGACCAGTCGCTTGAGCAGGTCGTCGGTGACAGACGCCGGGCGGGCCAGCCCGCCGTCGACGGCAGCGGATCCGGTGGCGGATGCGGTGGCGGTCACGACTCAGGCCCGGCCGAGGATGAAGTCGGAGGCACGCTCACCGATCATGATCGCCGGCGCGTTGGTGTTGCCGCCGGTGATCGACGGCATGATCGAGGCGTCGGCCACGCGCAGACCCTCGATGCCGCGCACCTTCAGGTCGGGCGAGACGACCGACAGCTCGTCCACGCCCATCCGGCAGGTACCGACGCCGTGGTAGACCGACGTCGCGCGGTTCAAGATCGCGTCGCGCAGCTCCTGGCCCTTCACGTTGGCTCCGGGGTGGATCTCGCTCTTGATCGACCCCTTGAACGCCGATCCGGCGAAGATCTCGCGGACGAGCTCGGAGCCCTCGGCCAGCAGGTCCAGGTCGGCGGTCTCGGCGAGGTAGTTGTAGTCGATGAGCGGGGTGGCGGTCGGGTCCGCCGATGCCAGACGCAGCGTGCCGCGGCTCTTGGGGTAGATCAGCGTGGTCAGCACCGTCATCGCCGGGCGCGGGTCGACGTCGTGGCGCACCGGGGCGTCCTGGTTCGGCGAGACGTAGCTCCACGGCAGCAGGTGCAGCTGCAGGTCGGGGATGTTTCCCGACGCCGCCGCCTGGGAGGTCTTGAGGAAGGCCAGCACCTCGAAGACGGAGTTGGACAGGAACGAGCGGCCGGGGCGCATCGTCTCCTTGGCGACGCCCTTGGCGAAGTACCAGGGCGTGCCCCGGTGGTTGGACGACGTCGCGTGCACGGTGATCGCGTGGAACATGTGGTCGTGCAGGTTGTCGCCCACGGGAAGGTCGGCGAGGACCTCGATGCCCTGGTCGCGCAGGTGCTGGGCGTGGCCGATGCCCGAGAGCATCAACAGCTGGGCCGAGCCGATGAAGCCGGCCGCGAGGATGACCTCCTTGCCCGCGCGGATCGTGCGGACCGAGCCGTCCTTGTCCTGGACCTCGACGCCGGTCGCCCGTCCGTTCTCGATGACGACCTTGCGAGCCAGCACCTGGGTCTGGACCTCGAGCGTGGCGGGGGCGAGGTGGTGGATGTACCCGCGCGAGGCGGAGTAGCGCAGGCCGTCGGCAGCGTTCTGCTGCATCCGGCCGACACCCTCCTGCGAGGCACCGTTGTAGTCGTCGAGGATCTCGCAGCCGGTCGCGTCGGCGGTGGCCTGCAGGAACTGCAGCGAGCCCTCCTGCGGCATCTTGTTGACCGTGACGCGGATCGGGCCGCCGGTCCCGCGGTAGGCGTCCTCGCCGCCCTCGTAGTCCTCCATCCGCTTGTACGCGGCGTTGACGGAGTCGGCGTCCCATCCGGTGCAGCCCTCGGCGGCCCAGGAGTCGAAGTTGGCGCGGTTGCCGCGCACGTAGACCATGCCGTTGACCGAGCTCGATCCGCCGAGCACCTTGCCGCGCGGCGTGGGCATCTTGCGGTCGAGGAGGTGCTTCTGCGGCACCGAGTAGTAGCCCCAGTCGTTGAGCTTCTTGATCTTGGGCTCAGCGTGCATCGGGCCGATCATGCCCGGCTTCTTGGTGAGGTACTGATCGTCGCTCTTGCCCGCCTCGAGCACGATGACACGCGCACCGCTCTGTGCGAGCCGGCCGGCCAGGGCCGCTCCGGAACTGCCCGAACCGACCACGATGTAGTCGGCTTCGTTGCTGTAGGGCGCCTTCTTGGCCATGCGCTGCATCCTCGATCCGTGCCGTGCTGTGGCCTAGCCCACAGTCGGGACAACTGTAACCTGTTCTAGTTCGAAGCGCACGGGGTGTCTGCGAGGAACGAATACCTTTCGTGCCCGGTCGATCGACGAGCGCTCGACCGAGTGGGTGCGGGAACATGGCGCCATGAAGATCCTGTCGATCCAGTCGTCGGTCGCCTACGGTCACGTCGGCAACTCGGCCGCGGTCTTCCCTCTGCAGCGACTGGGCCACGAGGTGTGGCCGGTACTGACGGTGCACTTCTCCAACCACACCGGCTACGGCGCCTGGCGCGGCCCGCTCCTGGCAGCCGACGACATCGCTGCGGTGATCGCGGGGATCGGCGATCGCGGTGTGCTCGGCGAGGCCGACGCCGTGCTCAGCGGCTACCAGGGCGATCCTGCCGTCGGCGCCGTCATCCTCGACACGGTGGCGACCGTGCGCCAGCTCAATCCCGACGCCATCTACTGCTGCGACCCGGTGATGGGCGATGTCGGCCGCGGGATGTTCGTGCGGCCCGGCATCCCGGAGTTCCTCCGCGACCAGGTCGTGCCGCGAGCCGACGTCATCACGCCCAACCACTTCGAGCTCGACTTCCTCGCAGGTCGCGAGACGACCACGATGGCGCAGGTCCTCGATGCGGTCGACGACGTCCGCGCGCGCGGCCCGCGTGACGTGCTGGTCACCTCGGTGCGCCACGTCGACTCCGCGCCGGACACCCTCGACGTCGTCGCGGTCTCCGACGCCGGTGCCTGGGCTGTCACGACGCCCCTGCTCCCCATCACCCCCAACGGGTGCGGCGACGTCACCGCCGCGCTCTACCTGGCGCACCTCCGCACCACGGGCTCGCCGGCCACCGCTCTGGAGCACACGACGTCGACGGTGTTCGCGATCCTCGAGCAGACCGTCGCGGCCGGCACTCGCGAGATCCAGCTGGTGGCGGCCCAGGACGCGATCGCGGCGCCGCCCGCACGTTTCGCAGCACGCGCACTGCGCTGATCAGCGTCGCGGCGACTGCGCGCGAGCGCTTGCTGGCAGCGGGTTGCTACAGAACCGCCGCGCCGCGCGCCCTTCGAAGACCGCCCCGCACCCCGCGCATGTCACCGCCATCCCACGACGTTAGAACCGGGCACCGACATCGAGCCGCGTGAGAGAGTCGAACTCTCGACATTCCGCTTACAAGGCGGACGCTCTACCACTGAGCTAACGCGGCCTGCCCGCCGCTGCGGCGTCACACCGCCCGACGGACGGGGACCAGCCTAGGGATGCGCCGATCAACGGCCAAGGCGGCGCCGGACGCCGCCTACGCCCACGCGGATTTCGCCGTCGACAGGCCCCCGCGGTCAGCTCATGCCGCCATCGAAGGCCAGCACCGTGCCGGTGATCATGCGGGCCTCGGCCGAGGCGAGGTAGACGATCGCGTGGCCGATCTCGACGGGCGCGATGGCCGCGCCGGGCAGCATCATGATCAGCCGGTCGGCGACTCGCGCGTCGAGGTCGGGCGGGAAGCTCGCCGCAACCTGCGACACGATCGGAGTGTCGACCGTGCCCGGGCAGATGACGTTCACGCGGATGTTCTCCGGGCTCAACTCCAGCGCGAGCGCCTTGGTGAGCTGGGTGAGCCCGCCCTTGGCCGCGGAATAGGCCGAGGAGTAGGGCTGGGTCGCGTTGCCGGCGACCGAGGAGACGTTGACGATGTTGCCGGCCGGGGCCTTGCGCAGCCACGGCAGGGCCTCCTGGATCAGGAAGAAGGGCCCCTTAAGGTCGACGGCGTTGACGCGGTCCCACACCTCGGGAGTCACCGTCTCGAACCGACCGAACTGCACGATGCCGGCCACGTTGGCCAGCACGTCGATGCGCTGGTGCTCGGCCACGCAGGTCGCGATCGCGGCACGGATCGCCTCGACGTCGCCGACGTTGCACTCCACGTAGGTGACGCCGTCGGGGACGGTCGGCACGATGTCGAGGCCGAAGACGATGTCGCCGAGGTCGCGGAAGAGGGCTGCGGTGGCGTGGCCGATCCCGGAGGCGGCTCCGGTGACGACGACGACGCGGGGCTCTGTCATGGCGCGGACGCTACCAAACAGAACTAGAACAAGTTCTCGTTTCGCCGGTTCCCCGACCGCGCACCGATAGCCGCCGGGCCGCGGTCGCCCCTACGGTGAGGCATGGCCCTCCGCGTCGTCGCGCCGCGACCCGACCCCGGGATCCTCGCCCTGCCGTGGCACCGGCCCCTGGCGACCTGGGGCGGCCCGCAGGTTCTCGACGTCGCGCGTGGTCTCTCACGCCACGAGGTCCGGATCGTCGCGATCGACGGACTGCACGGCGAGGTGGTGCTCGCCGTGAAGGAGACGACGGAGGTACTCGCGCGACGCGAGCACCGGGCGCTGCGTGACCTGCACCGACTCGGCGTGCCCACCGTCGAGACCTACGGCGTGGTCACCGACCGCGGAGAAGGCCTGCCCGCGGCGCTGGTCACCCGCTACCTGGCCTACTCGCTCCCCTACCGCAGTGCCGTGGTGGATCGCGTCGCGAGCCAACCCGTGCCGGCCCTGGTCGATGCGCTCGTCGTGCTCCTGGTGCGGCTCCACCTCGCCGGCGTGTACTGGGGCGACGTGTCGCTCTCCAACGCGTTGTTCCGCACCGACGCGGGCGGCTTCGCGGCGTTCCTGGTCGATGCCGAGACGGTCGAGATCCACCCCGCCCTCTCCGACGGCGTGCGCGAGCACGACGTCCGTGTGGGCGGGGAGAACCTCTTCGCGGAGCTGTGCGACCTGCAGGCGGCCGCCACGCTCCCCGTCGACGTCGACCCGCACGCCGTCGTCGACCTGCTCGCGCAGCGCTACGCCGCCCTGTGGAACGAGCTGACCTCCGAGCAGGAGGTACCCGTCGGCGAACTGTGGCGCGTGGAGCAGCGGATCGCGCGCCTGAACGAGCTCGGCTTCGACGTCGAGGAGGTCGAGGTCACCGCTGCCGCCGACGCATCGACGGCGCGCATCCGCCCACGCGTCGTGGAGCAGGGCCATCACCGACGCGAGCTGCGGGCCCTCACCGCACTCGAGGTCGAGGACGCCCAGGCCCGTCGTCTACTCAACGACCTGGCCGCCTTCATCGCCCACCACGATCTGGGCGACGTCGATCGCGTCACCGCGGCTCGGCGCTGGCGGCGCGAGGTCTACGAGCCGCTCACGGCGCTGGTGCCGCAGGACCTCGCAGGCCGTCTCGCGCCGGCGGAGTTCTTCCACGAGGTGCTCGTGCACCGGTGGTTCCTCTCCGAGCAGGCCGGCCACGAGGTGGACATCTTCGAGACCGCGCGCGACTACGTGGAGACCGTGCTCACCGGCCCGGACCGCTGAGGCAGGCATCCCATCTCGACACGCTCGATGACCGGACCGACCCGGTGATCGGACCGACCCGGTGGTCGAGCCTGTCGAGACCCAACTCGACACGCTCGATGACCGGCCCGACCCGGTGGTCGAGGCGCCGAAGCCCCGCCGGGAGCATCGAGGCCCCCGGCGGTGGAGGTGAGGTCAGGGCTTGCAGACCCGGCAGGCGGTGAGGTCGGTGCGCGCACCGGCCGGCTGCAGGTCGTCACGGTGCGCGATGAGCGCGCAGTCGCGGCGGTGCATCGTCGTGCCGTCGCCGGCGGTCACCGGGATGGCGTTGGTGTCGACGCCGTCGTCGTTGATCGCCGCCGAACGCGACACGACGTCGGCCAGCACCAGCAGGGTGTCGGCGAGCCGCTTGGAAGCCTCGCGGTTGTCCGCCCCGATGCGCGCGAGCCACGCGCCGAAGTAGAGGAACCCGCCCAGGAAGGTGATGCCGAGGCCGAGGAACCCGCCGGAGACCTGGTAGGCCTCACGCTCGAAGTCGTAGACGGAGTTCGCCACGCCGTAGTAGCCGAGCAGGATGATCACGATGCCCAACGGCATCATGATCGCTCCGGCCCAGAACAGTACGGTCTGCAGCAGCTGGGCGTTGGAGTTGCGCAGCGGCGAGGCGCCCGCCTTGGGCAGCGTGCCGCCGGAGCCCATCCGGGCGCCGGAGGCCCGGGCACCGTGGTCGTGGGTGGAGTCGGCGTAGGTCGCTGTCGTCGTGGTCACTGGGTCACTGCACCTTTCGCAGGTCGGGGAGCCCCGAGTCGAGTCCGTGGGCGCAGGTTCCTGCGCCCCCGAGGGCTGCGACGCCGAGGCGGCGCGCGTAGCTGCCGAGCAGGCCGGCGACCACGAGGGCACCGAGCATCAGCATCGTGGGGATGGAGAACAGACCGGGCAGACCCGACTGGTTCTGGGCGTTCAGCTCCGGCACCGGGCTCGTGCCGGTGTCGCCGGTCGGCGGGGTGCTGTCGGTCGGGGCGTCGAGCGGCGCGGGGGGGGGGGGGGGCCCGCCCCCCGGGCGGGCCGCGGGGGGGCGGGGCCCTGGGGGGCGGGGCGCCGACCGACGGCGGGGTGAGGTCGCCACCGCCGTCGGTGCTGCCGGTGTTGTCGGTCGGAGTCTCCTCGCCACCGTCGGTCGGGGTCTCCGGCGACGGGTCCGTCGGGAAGTCGATGCCCGGCGTCGTCTTCACGCTGGCCTTGGTGCTACCGAGGGTGACGACCACCTTCGGGCCGAGTCCGGTGATCAGCTGCAGGTTCTCCTTGAGCGGCTTCAGCTGGTCGGGCAGCGCGCCGACGATCGTGTCGAGCAGCGTGAGGACGGGCTTGAGCTGCTTCTTCAGCTCCACCAGATCCAGCGTCACGGTCAGGCCCGACGACGTCGCCTCGATCGACGTCGAGCCGTCGGTGGCCGACTTCTCCACGATCGGGTCGGAGACCGAGAGCGTGATGCCGAGCAGGCTCAGCGCCTTGACCGGGTCGTTGGGGAGTCCCGGGATCGGGAACTTCTGGCCGACGGCCTCGAAGCCGTCGGGACCGAAGCGGAACTTCTGGCCCAGCGCCGTCAGGACGCCGAACCCGACCTCGGACTCCGAGACCGGCTTGGTGCCGTCGCTGAGCACCCGGGAGAGCACCTTGACGCCCTCGAGCTTGATCAGGCCACCGAGGATGCTGACGTCGCCGAGGTTCGAGCGCGCCTGGGCCAGCACGTCGTTGCCGGCCGTCGTCCGGCTGACGGACGTGACGCCGCCGAGGTCGACCAGGGCCGCGATCGGCGCGGGGATCAGCCCGGCCGAGCCGAGCGTCTCCTCCTCGTCGTTGCCGCCGCCGTTGCCGCCGCCACCGATGATGCCGAGGAGATCGCCGAGGCCGGGCAGGTTGAGGCCCGGCAGGAGTCCGCCGTTGCCTTCGCCCGGCTCGGCGTCGTCGGAGGGCTGACCGTCGGCGGAGAATCCGGCCGAGGCGTAGCCGAGTCGCTCACCGGCCTTGGCCCGCTGGATGCCACCGGGGATGGGCTCGTCGAAGGCCTCGGTCTCCTCGCCCGGGAACTGGGCGTTGGACTGCACCGGATAACCGTTCGCGAACAGCGCCAACACGACCTCGGGCGGGAAGCCGAGCTGCTCCAGCAGCGTCTTGAGGCCTTCACCGATGACGGCACCAGGCCACAGGTAGGACGCGCGAGCGTTGCTGCCGGCGGTGTCGGTGTGCGCCCGGGTGAACATCAGCGAGAACTCGAGCTGCGGGTTGGCCGGGATCGGGATCGTCGGCTCGAAGATCTCGATCTTCAGCGGGGTCGCGGTCGCGTCCCCCGCGAAGCCGGTGTAGTTGCCCGGCGACTCAGGCGCCGGGGTGTCGGTGGACGGCGCGTCGGTGGTGGGACTGTCCGACGGAGTCTCCGTCGGGGTGTCGGTCGGGCTCTCGGCGAGCCCCCCGCGGGC
>NZ_JAHRHK010000008.1:77581-110636 GCF_021246465.1 Nocardioides sp. R-C-SC26
GGGGCGCCGGGCGGCCCGCCGCCGCCCCCCGACGACGCGCCCAACGGCAGCGCGAGCGCGACCAGACCGCCCGCCGCGGCGCCTGCGGCCGCGCGACGCAGGCCGCCGCGCTGTCGCATCCTGATGTTCCTCATGCTGCCCCTCCGAGGATGACGTCTGACATGGTCTCCATGATCTCGTCCGGCTCGCCCGTCGCCACGATCCGCCCACCCGTCATCACAGCGGCGTAGTCCGCGACCTTCAGCGCGGTGCGCGCGAACTGCTCGATGCACAGGATGGACACGCCGGTGTCGGCGATCTGCTGCACGGTGTCGTAGAGCTCCTCGACGATCAGCGGTGCGAGGCCCATCGAGAGCTCGTCCAGCAGGAGCAGCGCCGGGTCGGAGGCCAGGGCCCGCGACATGGCGAGCATCTGCTGCTCGCCGCCCGACATCGTGCCCGCGAGCTGACGACGTCGCTCGGCCAGACGCGGGAAGTAGGAGTAGGCGGTCTCGAGCACTGCCTCGGCGGTGACGCCGGCGTAGGACATCAGCACCAGGTTCTCCTCCACGGTCAGGTTCGGGAACACCGAACGACCCTCGGGAACCGTGCAGAGTCCGACCCGGGCGAGCTCGTCGGCGGCGGAGTTGCGCACCGCGACGCCACCGAGGTGGATCTCACCGCTGGTGGGCTTCTTCTGCCCGGCGATGACCTGGGTCAAGGTCGACTTACCGCCACCGTTGGGGCCGAGGAGAGCCACGACGGCCCCGCGCGGCACCGTCAGGTTCACGCCACGGAGCACCTCGATGCGCCCGTAGGCGGCATGCAGGTCGATGACCTCCAGGATCGGAATGCTCACGCCTTCACCTCTTCTGCCACGGCGGGCAGGACGGCGGTGTGGTCGTGGCCGCCGTCCTCGTCGACGTCGGAGTATCCCAGGTAGGCCTGCTGCACACGAGCGTCGTTGCGGATGAGCGCGGGTCCACCGACGGCGATGACCTCGCCGAAGTCGAGCACCCGGATGGTGTCGCAAACACTCATCACGAGATCCATGTCGTGCTCGACCATCAGCACACCCCGACCCTCGGAGGCGAGATCGCGCAGCAGCTCGCCGAACGCGTCGGTCTCGGTCTCGTCCAGACCCGAGGACGGCTCGTCGAGCAGCAGGAGCTGCGGGTCCCCGGCCAGGCATCGGGCGAGCTCGAGGAGGCGCGCGGTGCCGGTGGGGATCGAATCGGCACGGTCATCGGCGTACTCGGCGATGCCGACCCGCTCGAGCAGCGCGTCGATGTCGGACTGGGCGGGCTTGAAGCCAGCGAGCAGACCGCGGTGGATGTCGAGCGCGACGCGCACGTTGTCACGCACGGTGAGCGACCCGAAGGCCTCCAACCGCTGGAACGTGCGGCCCATGCCGCGCTTGGACCGACGGTGCACCGGGGTCCGCGTGACGTCGCGGCCGTCGAACCGGACATGACCCTTGGTCGGTCGCTGAAGACCGCTGATCACGTTGAAGCAGGTCGTCTTGCCCGCACCGTTGGGTCCGATCAGGCCGGTGATCTGGCCCGCGTCGGCGGTGAAGGTGGCGTGGTTGACCGCGGTCACCCCGCCGAACTGGACGACGACGTCATCAACCTCGAGTAGCGACACTGCCGGCCTCCTCTGGCTCGTGGGACGTCGCGCCTGCGGCGGTCCCGTCGTCGTATGCGTCGTCGTACCCGTCGTCGTAGCCGTCCTGATCGTCACCGGCCGCGCGATGCTGACCGGTTCGCGGACCGATCGGGCTCCAGCCCGAACCGCCCGTCGCCTCGTCGACGCGCGCCACGATCCGACGCTGACCCCAGCGACCGATCTTGAACAGCAGGTTGGCGAGTCCGTTGGGGTCGCGACCGGCGAACACGGCACCGAAGCCGATGATCACGAACATCAGACCACCGAGCGACACACCTGCGACCTCCTCGGCCTGGAGTACCGGGAGAAGCATCAGGCCGATTCCGCCCAGTGCCGCCCCGGTCACCGAGGTGACACCGAAGACGACCGCGAGCAGCAGCAGCGGGAGGCTGTTGAAGTACTGGAAGTCGGCCGCCCCGATGGTGCCGCGCAGGCCGGCGAAGAGCGCCCCGGCGAGCCCGGCGACAGCGGCGGAGATGCCGAAGAGTCCGACCCGGAACCACCGAGCGTCCAGGCCGAGGGTTCCGCAGGCGGCCGGGCTGTCGCGCAGGGCGACGAGCATCCGGCCGAGGACGCCGCGGCGCAGGATCAGCACGCCGATGCCGCACAGCACGAAGAAGAACGCCATCAGCAGGACGTAGTTCCCCGTCGAACCGATGGTCGTCCCGAAGACCGACATCCGATCCGCGGAGAGCGCACCGCCGAAGCCGAACGCCTTCTCGTCTTGGAAGACGACCTTGTCCATCAGCACGCCGAAGGCGAGCGTCGACAACGCCAGGTAGAGGCCGGTGAGGCGCAGCGTGGGCAGCGCGACCAACGCACCGACCGCACCGGCGATGAGCGTGGAGACGATCAGGCCGTAGAGGTTCGGCTCGTCGAGCTTGGCGTAGGCCAGCGCGCCGACACCGGCGAACGTCAGCTGGGAGAGCGAGACGTAGCCGCCGTAACCGGTGAGCAGCACCAGCGAGAGCATCACGATCGCATACGTCGCCGCGGCCCCCACTCGCAGCAGGTTCGCCTCCGACATCCCGGCCGTGGCCACGAAGACGAATGCCATGAAGGCCGCTCCCGACACCGCCATCCGGGTCAACGAGGGCACCGGTGCGGACACGATGCCCTTGACCTGGCCGATCCTCAGCTGGGCCGTCGGCATCAAGACGATGACGGCGAAGAGGAACAGCGGGGGGATGACCGGACGGAAGTCGGCCAGCCACGACTCGGGGTCGATGTAGCCGAGTGCGAAGGAGTCGAGCAGACCCAGCGCCATGGCGCCGATGAACGTCAGCGGGAGGCTCTTGAGTCGACCGACCATCGCGGCGGCATAGGCGTTGATGACCAGCAGGGTGAGCTGGAAGTAGTCCAGGCCGACCACGGAGACCAGCAGGATGCCGGCGAGCGCCGAGAGCGACATGCCGATCGCCCAGGAGAGCGCGGCGACCGTGTCGGGCTTGCCACCGAAGAGACGGAGGAGCTCGGGGTTGTCCACCGATGCGCGCATCGCGGTCCCGATCCGGGTGCGGTTCAACAGGAAGTACAGGCCCACGGCGACCGCGATCGAGGCGAGGATCGTGATGACCTGGTGGCCGGTGATGATCGAGTCGCCGATCTCGAAGGACTTGTCCTGCCAGAACGGCGGCACGAAGCGCGGCTCGGGCTCCCAGACCTGCTGCGCCAGTCCGATCAGTCCCACGAAGAGACCGACCGTGACGACGAGCGACACGCTGACGGGCGCGTCACCCAGTCCACGGGCGATGAAGCGCTGGACCACGAAACCCGTCAGCGGCGCGACCACCAGCAGCACGAGGATCAACGAGAGCCAGACCGGAATGCCCTGCCTCTGGGAGAAGTCCCAGAAGATGAAGGACATCACCATGCCGAACGCACCGTGGGCGATGTTGAACACACGGGTCGTCGTGTAGGTCAGCACCAAACCCGACGCCGCGATCGCGTACGCCGCGCCTGTGAACAGGCCGGGCAACGCATAGGCGATGAACTTGTCCACTGATCAGCCTCCGATTCCGGTGGACACCAAGGAGCCACAGATGTAGTCGTTCGGCGTGATCTTCTTCCAGGCACTTCCGGTGTACTGGAGAACCGCCTGGCATTTGCCGGTTGTCTTGCCGCCGACATCCTGCGGTGAGTGGATGTCGTTACCTGTCCAGTTCGAGACCTTCTTGAGGGCCGAGACCATACTCTCGCGGGACAGGTTCGCGCCGAGTTTGACCATTTCCTGCACGAACAGGCGCGTCGCCGACCAGGAGTAGACCCCGTAGAAGTTGGGCGCCGAGCCGGGGCTCACCTGGTTCAGCCAACTCAGGTACAGCTGCATCTCCTTGTTGGAGGTGTCGCTGAACATCGCGGTGCTCGCGTAGACGTAGGTGCCCTTCGCCCGCTCGCCCGCCTGGGCGATGTAGGCGTCGCTGTAGATGGTGCTGTCCTGCACGTAGACCTCGGGCTCGAAGTTCTGCTGGGCCATCGCGTTCTGCAGCTTCACGGTGTTCTCCAGCGGACCGACGTAGTAGACGAGCTGGACGCCCTTTTCCTTCATCTCCTGCACGTAGGGCACGAAGTTGAACTCGGCCACGCCGATGCCGCGGAAGACCTTCACGTTCCAGCCGGACTTGCTGTAGCCCGCGCGGAAGGACGCGGCATTGACCGGCGCCGCCCCCGCGTCGATGTAGAGGATCGCCGCGTTCTGGGCCGCCGACTTCTTGTTCTTGGCGAACCAACTCGGCCAGGCCGTCGGCACCTGGCCGGGATTGACCGACTGGGCGGAGAAACACGTGGCGCACTTGGAGCGCTCGGGGTTCACGGTGGTCGAGCGAACGTCGGGGAGTCCGCAGCCACTCGCCGTCGCGGCGCCACCGGAGTCGAAGGCCGACATCGAGCCGACCGAGCCGAAGGCGTCGTCGCACAGCGTCGCGTACGCCTGCTGGTCGGCGCCGGCGTCGGCGCGGCTGTCGAGCTCGACCAGCTTGAGCTTGCGACCGCAGACGTCGGAGGTGGCGTTGAAGTAGTTCACGTACGCCCGCGCGGCCAGCCGCGAGGACTCGAAGATCCCCGGCACCGGCCCCTGGACGTCGGAGACGTTGCCGAGGGTGATCGTGTCGGCGGTGACACCCGGCAGGTTCGTGGGGAAGCCGTCGCACGAAGCGGCCTTGGCGCCGCCGTCGGCGGCGTTCTCACCGGTCGTCGGAGCACCGCTCGGGACCTCGGGGCTCGTGGGCGCCGCCGTGTCTCCACCAGTGGAGCCCGTCGCGCCGCCCCCGGTGCCGCCGGTCCCGGCGCTGCCCGGGGTGTCGCCTCCGTCGCCGAGCGAGGGGGCGTCGACCGTCCCGCCGTCGGTGGCTCCAGGGGCGTCGGAGCCCCCCACCTCCCCCGAGGTGCTCGAACCGCTCGAGGCGGCCCCGACCGTCTCGGGATCGAGCTGGGAGCCACACGCCGCGAGCGCGAGCGCCAACGCGGCGACCGCGACGGCGCGCGCCCGTCGACGGCGCACCGTCGAGCTCGGCGCACCGCCGGCGGCGGTGTGGGGGTGCGGACTCCTCATCGGCTGGAGGTGATCCCCTCACACCGGTACTTCGTACCGTCGAGAGGCTTCCACGTGCTGCCGCTGAGCTGGATGAAGCGCCAGCACTCGCCGGTGCCGCGCGAGCCGACCGGCTGCGGGGCGTGCAGACCCTGAGCGGTCCACGTGTTCGTCTTGCGGGTGGCGTCGATGAGGGACTCGCGCGTGAGCTGGCCGCCGAGCTTGCTGGCGAGGTCGACGAAGAGCCGCCCCGCGGACCAGCTGAACACACCGAAGAACTGCGGCACCGCACCCGGCTTCACCTGCTGGAGCCAGCCGAGATAGTTCGACATCTCACGGTTGCTCTTGGCCTCCTCGAACGGCACGAAGTTGGTGAAGACCACCGTGCCGTCGACCGCGCTACCGCCCTGCTGGATGTAGCCCGGGTTGTAGTCGGTGGGATCGCGCAGGTACAGCTTCGGCTTGTATCCCTGCTGCTGCATGGCGAGCCGGAGCTTGGCGGAGAGGTCGAACGAGCCGACGTAGAAGACCGTCTGGACGCCCTCGTCCTTCAGCTTCTGCACGTACGGCACGTAGTTGAACTCCGTGACGTCGATGCCCTGCTCGACCGTGAACTTCATGCCGTACCGCTCCATCGCACGCACCTGCGCCTTGCCGTTCTCACCGGCAGCACCCGCGGAGACGTAGAGCATCGCGGCGTTCTGGAAGGCCGAGGTGCCACCGAACCGCTTGACGAAGGCGGGCACGGCGTTCTCGAAGTTGGCGGTGTTGACGGCTTGGACGCCGAAGCAGGTGCTGCACGCGTTGCGGGCCGACGTCACCGAGCTGGCGCGCAGGTCGGGCAGCCCGCACTGCTGGGCGGTCGCGGCACCGCCGGAGTCGAAGGCCGACTGCGAGCCGACCATCGCGAAGACGTTGCGGCAAGCGTCGGTGTAGGCCTGCTGGTCGGCAGCGGCGTCGGTGCGACTGTCGTAGGTCTTGAGCACGAGCTTGCGACCGCAGATGCCGTCGGGAGTGGAGGCGTTGAAGTAGGCGACGAAGGCCTTCATGCCGTCCTGGGCGGTCTCGAACAGACCCGGGATCGGCCCGGAGATATCGGAGGAGTTCCCGATGGTGATGGTGGTGTCGGTGACGCCGGGCCCGTTCTTGAACCCGTCGCAGCTTCCCGCGTTGGTCACCGGCGAGTCGGTCGTGGCCGGAGTGCCCGGTCCGGAGCCCGGGTCGTCCCCACCGCTGCTGCCGGGGTCGGAGGCTCCGGGGCCGGTGCCGGGGTCGCTGATGCCCGGGTCGCTGGTGCCCGGGTCGCTCGTGCCCGGATCCGTGCCGGGGTCGGTCGTACCCGGGTCGATCGTGCCGTCGGTGCCGACCGTGCCGCCGTCGGTGCCGGTCGAGGTGCCCTCGACGCCGCGTGCGCTCGCGACCTCTTCGGGGTCCAGGCTGGAGCCGCACGCTGCCAGCGCGGTCGCCAGCAGGGCCGCGACGAGCGCGGTGGCGGCGCGGCGCGGAGCGCGCGCGGATCGCGAGGCGGGCACAAGGACCTCCGAGGTGGGGTGAGCAAAACTAGAACAGGTACTAGTTTGTTAACGAGGCCCGACCATAAAGGTGACGCGAGTCACCCCACAAGTTCCAGTCCCACCAAGCCTGTCGCGACCCGCTCCGTCCAAGTCAGGTGTTCAGGTGTCAGGCGCCGTCCAGGGGTCGCCGACCACGCCCCGGGGCACGCCTCGGATCGAGGTCCGCGGTGGGGAGGTGCTGGCCGGTGGGGTGCATGCCGGCGTGGGCGAGGAGGCTCCCGCGGGATCGGTCGACGGCGCTCAGCGGCGCCCGCGCGCCTCGTCGATCGCGTAGAGGCAGACCGACGCGGCGACGCCGGCGTTGAGCGACTCCACTCCCGCTGCGATCGGGATCGAGACGAGGTGGTCGCAGGTCTCGGCGACGAGCCGGGAGAGCCCGTCGCCCTCGGCGCCGACGACGACGACGAGCGCGTCGCGCACGAGGTCGTGGTCGGCCACCAGGTCGGGGAGCGAGAGATCGCCGTCGCCGGCCAGGCCGACCACCATGCAGCCGGCGTCCTGGTACGCCTTGAGCTGGCGCGTCAGGTTCACCGTCTGTGCGACCGGGATCCGGGCGGCGGCGCCGGCGCTGGTCTTCCAGGCAGCCGCGGTCATGCCTGCGGCACGACGCTCGGGGATCACGACCCCGTGAGCACCGAAGGCGGCGGCGCTGCGCACGATGGCGCCGAGGTTGCGCGGGTCGGTGATCTGGTCGAGCACGACGATGAGCGGCCGGGCGCCCGTCGCGCGGGCGGCGTCGATGAGGTCGTCCGCGTGGGCGTACTCGTAGGCCGGGATACGCGCGGCGAGCCCCTGGTGGACCGCGCCCGACGTCATCCGGTCGAGCTCGCCGCGGCTGACCTCGAGCAGACTGATGCCGGCGTCCTGGGCCAGCCGGAAGGCCTCCCGCAGTCGACCGTCGCGCTCGGCACCCTCGGCGACGTAGAGACCGTTGATCGGCACCCCCGCGCGCAGCGCCTCGACGACCGCGTTGCGGCCGGCGATCCACTCGGCGTCACCGGTCGCGGTCTTGCGCCGCGGGCCACGGGCCTCGGCCCGCGCGGCCGCCTGCGCGGACTTGTAGGCCTTGTGGTTCGGGCGCTCGAACGCCTTCGGCGTCGGGCCCTTGCCCTCCAGGCCGCGCCGGACGCGCCCTCCGGAACCGGCGGTGGGCTTCTTGCTGGACTTGCGGATCGCTCCGCGCCGCTGGGAATTGCCGGCCATCAGGGCCCTCCGTCGATGCGGGTAGGTGTACTCAGGCTCCACTGCGGACCCTGAGGGGTGTCGTCGATCTCGATGCCGGCGGCCTGCAGCCGGTCGCGCAGCGCGTCGGCCCGCGCGAAGTCCTTCTCCGCACGCGCAGCGGTGCGCTCCTCGAGCACACCGCGCACCAGCACGTCGACGGCGGCGCTCAGGGCGTCGCCGTCGCCCCCCGCGCCCGCGGCACCGGGGAACTGGGCGGCGTCGAGACCGAGCACGGCCAGCGAGGCCGCGACGCTCCGGGCGAGCGCCGCGGCGCCGGCGCGGTCGCCGTCGGCGAGCAGCCGGTTGCCCTCGCGCACGGCGTCGTAGATCGCGGCGACGGCGGCCGGCGTGGCCAGGTCGTCGTCCATCGCGACCGCGAAGCCGGCGACCAGTTCGACGTCGTCCGATCCCGCGGCGTGGTCGCTCGCACCCGTCAGCGCCCGGTCGAGGAAGCCCTCGATCCTGCGGAAGCCGGCGGCGGCCTCCTCCAGCGCCTCGAAGCTGAACTCCACGTGCGAGCGGTAGTGGGCGCTGGCCATGTAGAAGCGCAGCTCCACCCCACGGACCCGCTCGAGCACCTTCGGCACCGCGAGGGAGTTGCCGAGCGACTTGCTCATCTTCTCCCCGGCCGTGGTGATCCAGGCGTTGTGCAGCCAGTAGGACGCGAAGCCGTGACCGGCAGCGCGCGACTGGGCCTGCTCGTTCTCGTGATGAGGGAATCGCAGATCGACACCTCCACCGTGGATGTCGAACGCGGAGCCCAGGTACTTGCCGGCCATTGCCGAGCACTCGATGTGCCAGCCGGGTCGGCCGCGGCCCCAGGGGCTCGGCCACGCCGCCGTCGCCGGCTCGCTGGGCTTCCAGCCCTTCCACAGCGCGAAGTCGCGGGGGTCGCGCTTGCGCGCCACCTGGTCGGCGTCGACATCGCCGGCGGGCTCCATGTCGTCGAGCCCCTGCCGGGTCAGCTCGCCGTAGGAGGGCCAGGAGCGGACGTCGAAGTAGACGTCACCGGAGTCGTCCGGCGCCGGGTAGGCGTGCCCCCGTTCGATGAGCGAGGCGATCATCTCGATCATCTCCGGCACGTGACCGGTCGCGCCCGGCTCGTAGGTCGGCGGCAGCACGTTGATGCTGGCCAGGGCGCTGGTGAGTGCGCGGTGCATGTCGTAGGCCAGGTTGAACCACGGCCGGCCCTGCTCGGCGGACTTCGCCAGGATCTTGTCGTCGATGTCGGTGACGTTGCGGATGAACGTCACGCGGTACCCCTGGTGCTCGAGCCAGCGGCGCAGCACGTCGAAGTTGACCGCGGACCGCACATGGCCCACGTGCGGCTCCGACTGGACGGTCAGGCCGCAGACGTAGATGCCCGCTTCGCCCCGATGGAGCGGGACGAAGTCGCGCACCTCGCGAGTCGCGGTGTCATAGAGCCGGAGTGCCACCCGTGAAGGGTAGTGGCGAGGCACCGGACGGCCCGAAACCACGCACCGGCCGATCTGTGACGGGTGAGGCAGATGTGACGTAGCGTGAGAGGGTGACGCGATCCATCACCCTCGAGCAGGGCCGACCACTGCGCCACGGGCGACGGCGGCCGCGCGCGTTCGCCGCGGCAGGTCTCGGGCTCGCGCTCGGCGTCCCGCTCGCGGTCGCACCCGTCGCGACGCCGGGGGCGGCCGCCGCCACCGCAGCCGGGGCCGGCACGCACTCCGGCGCGACGACGACAGTCGCACGCGCCGCCGCACGCCAGATCGCCTACCGCGGCTTCGACACCGGTGCCCAGCTGAAGTCCGGGACGGCGACCGGCGTGCTCGTCCGGCAAGGGCGCCTCCACCTCGCGCCGCCCGCCGCGCCCTCGACCGGGCCGACGTCGGGCCAGAGCTCCGGGCGCGCGCCGACGACATCGACGCGACTGGTGGGCTCGACCCGCTACGAGCAGGGCACATGGGACTCACCCTGGGTCACGCCCGGCTTCTCCTTCACCGAGCTGATCCCGTCCTGGTCGGCACGGACGCCGGGCAACAGCTTCATCGAGATCCGCCTTCGTGGACGCGATGCGTCCGGCCGCCTCTCCAGCTGGGACGTCGTCGCCCGTTGGGCCGCGACCGACCGGTACCTGCGCCGCACCAGCTTCGGCACCCAGCCCGACGACCTGGCCTCGCTCGCCGTCGACACCTGGCGGGCGTCGGCTGGCCTGGCCGCCTACCAGGTGCGCGTCACCCTGGCGCGCCGCGCGGGCGGCAGCGCCGCGCCGACCCTGGACAGCGTCGGTGCCGTCGCCTCGCGTCTGCCCACGACCGCGGGCCCGACGTCCAAGCCGGGGTCTGCTCGCGGCACGGTGCTCGACGTGCCGCGCTACTCCCAGATGATCCACCGCGGCCACTACCCGGCCTGGGACGGCGGCGGCGAGGCGTGGTGCTCCCCGACGTCGACCTCGATGGTGCTCGGTTACTACGACCGACTGCCGGCGGCACGCGAGTACGCCTGGGTGCCGGCGGGTCACGTCGACCCCTGGGTGGACTTCGCGGCGCGCTCGACCTACGACGTCGCCTACCAGGGCGCGGGCAACTGGCCGTTCAACGTCGCCTACGCCGCGCCGCGCATCGGTCACGGCTACGTCACCCGACTCCGCTCGCTGCGTGAGGCGGAGCCGTTCCTGCTCGCCGGAGTGCCGCTGGTCGCCTCCCTCGCGTTCGCCCGCGGCCAGTTGACCGGCGCACCCATCTCCTCGACGGCGGGCCACGTGCTGGTGATCGTCGGTCTCACCGCGACCGGCGATGTCGTCGTCAACGACCCCGCCTCCACCTCACGCGCGGGGGTCCGCCGCACCTACGATCGTGCCGAGTTCGAGCGCGCGTGGCTCGAAGGATCCGGCGGCACCGTCTACGTGCTGCAGCGCCGCTGATTCCTGCTGGTCGACTCTGGTCCCGTCCGTTTTCTCGGCCGGCCGAGGCAACCGGACCTTGGACGAGGAAGCCTCGTCGGCCAAAGGTCCAGGAATCTCGGTCGGCCGAGAATTCTGCGCCTCGCTCGCGCAGCGATCAGACCGTGTACCCGCCGTCGACGTCGAGCTTCTGGCCGGTGATGAAGCCGGCGCGCGGCGAGGCGAGGAAGCAGACCGCCTCCGCGATGTCGGACGCCGTGCCGAAGCGACGTAGTGGGATGTTGCGGCGGGTGATCTCCAGGGCTGCGTCGTCGAGATCGCCGGAGGCGATTAGGCGCTCGGCCATCCCGTCGGTGAGCATCCCCGGGCCGACCATGTTCACCCGTACTCCGAACCGGCCCTCCTCGGCCGCGAAGCCCCGTGCGGCGGCCTCGACGGCGGCCTTGGGGATCGAGGAGAGGCCGTCGCGCACGGGGTAGCGCGCCGTCGCGGCCGTGGTCACCGCCACGATCGAGCCGCGGCTGGCGCGCAGGTGCTCCAACGCGGCGTGGGCCACCGCGACGAACGCCCCCGCGTCGCCCCGCAACTGCTCGACGACGTCGGCCGGGGGGACCCGCGAAAGGTGGCGCTGCGGCACGTGCGGGCCGGCCGCGTACACCAAGGTGTGCAGGCCGCCGCCCTCCGCCGCCACGCGGTCGACGACGCCGGGAACGGCGTCGAGATCGCTCAGATCGAGCCGGTAGGCCGGGCGACGCTCCGGCTCCTCGCGACGGTAGGTGACGGCGACCCGCGCCCCCCGCTCGGCGAGCATCGCCGCGACGGGTGCCCCCAGCCCGCCGTTGCCGCCGACCACCAGCGCCACGCCGTCCAGATCCTCGAAGTCAGCCTCCACGAGCGCATCCCACCACGTGCCGGGCGATCAGACGTCGGCATAGGACCGATCCGCGCCGAGTGAGTGCCGATCCGTGCCGTCAGCCGCGGACGGTCAGGTCGACCGAGTCCCAGCCGGTGGCGCCGTCGGGCAGCACGTCGGCGACCGCGCCGGTCTGCACGTCGCCGTCCTTGCCGGTGGCGCGCACGCGGATCTGATGGTCACCCGGCTCGAGCGTCACGGCCGCACGCCATTGCACCCATGAGTCGTCATTCGGTGCGCTCGCCACCTCGGCCGGCGTCCAGGCTCCGCCGTCCACCGCGATCTCGACGGCGGCGATCCCGGTGTGCTGCTTCCATGCGCTGCCCGCGACGACGACCTCGCCCGCGTCGAACTCCGTGCCCGGTCGCGGGACGTCGATGCGCGAGGCGATCTTGACCGGGCCGCGCTCGCCCCAGCCTCGCTGGGTCCAGTAGGCCTCGATGTCGGCGAACCGGGTGACCTCGAGGTCGACCACCCACTTGCATGCCGAGACGTAGCCGTAGAGCCCGGGCACGAGCGTGCGCACCGGGAAGCCGTGCTCGATGGGGAGCGGCTCGCCGTTCATCGCCACCGCGAGCATGGCGCCGACCTCGCCGTCGACGAGTGCCTCGAGCGGGGTCCCGCAGTTCCAGCCGTCCTGCGAGGTCTGGAGCACGGCGTCCGCACCGTCGAGAGGCCCTGCCATCTCCAGCAGCGGCGCGAGAGCGACACCGCTCCACCACGCGTTGCCGACCAGGTCGCCGCCGACCTCGTTGGAGACGCAGTTGAGGGTGATCCACCGCTCCACCACGGGGCGCCGCACCAGGTCGGCGTAGGTCAGCACGACCTCGCGCTCGACCATCCCGTGGATGCGCAGCTGCCAGTCGCGGGGCTCGATGGTGGGCTTGGTGAAGGCCGTGTCGATCAGGTAGAAGTCGCTCGTCGGCGTCTGCCAGGGTGCCACGCCCTCGACGCCGATCGTCGCCCCGGCAGGCACCCGCGGGGGCGTGACGTCGAGGCGGAGCAGTCGCCGTGCCTGCTCGACGCGCTCCCGGCCGCGGCCGGCGACCCGACCGAGCAGGGTCGCCGCACCCGCGCCGACCGCGACCCCGGCGGTGGTCAGGAGGAACCGGCGGCGCGTGCGAGCAGCCTCCGGCTCGAAGCGCTCCAGCTCGGGGACGGCGTCCAGGCGCCGCAGCGAAGTGGCGAAGACCGCGAGCGCGCCGATCCAGGTCGCCAGGCCCGCCGCGAGTGGCAGCAGGTCGGTGACCGCAGCGCCGTTCGCCGTCATCGTGGCGGTGGCGCCGACACCCGCGAGCAGGCCGAATCCGGCGTAGGCCGCCCACAACGAGCGACGCGCCAGCCGTCCCAGGACGAGGAACAGGCCGACGAGCACGACCAGGATCCCGGCGATCAGGAGCGGTTTGTCGCGGGTGCCGAAGGTGTCGATCGCCCAGTGCACGACCGATCCCGGCGTCAGTCGCGAGACCAGTTCGGCGACGGCACTCACGGGCGTGAGGCGCTCGCTCATCAGTTGGGTGATCAGGTAGCTGACCGCCAGGCCGGCAGCACCGGCGAGCAGCCCGGCCAGAGCCCAGGCCCCCGTCGTACGTCGCATGCGCGTCATTGTGCCTGTCCGGGTGGAATCCCCAGGGACGAACGCGGCAACCGGCGCCGGAGCTGCCTCGCTGTGCGGCATGATCGCGGCCGTGACGACGTCCGAGCACACCAGCGGCCCCGACGCCTCGGGCGATCCCGCGATGCCGACCCCCGCCCGGCCCGCGCCCAGCGCTCCGGCGCTGCCCCGCGTCGGGCTCGGGGTCGACGTGCACCGCCTCGTGGACGGCGTCCCGATGCATCTGGCCGGGCTGAGCTGGCCCGACGAACCCCAGGGACTCAAGGGGCACTCCGACGCCGACGTCGCGGCGCACGCGTGCTGCGACGCGCTGCTGTCGGCGGCCGATCTCGGCGATCTCGGCTCGAACTTCGGCACCGCCGCTCCCGAATGGGCCGGCGCCTCGGGAGCGACCCTGCTGACCGAGACGGCGCGACGCGTGCGCGCGGCCGGTTTCGAGATCGGCAACGTCTCCGTCCAGGTGATCGGCAACCGCCCGCGGCTGGGTCCGCGTCGGGCCGAGGGCCAGACGGCCCTCTCTGCCGCGATCGGTGCCCCGGTCTCGCTCAGCGCCACGACCACCGACGGTCTCGGCCTGACCGGCCGGGGCGAGGGCGTGGCGGCCATCGCCACCGCGCTCGTGGTCGCCGTCCCGCGTTGACCCGTCTTTACGTGAAGACGGGTCAACGGCCCGACCGGGGTTGACCCGTCTTCAGATAGAGACGGGTCGACGTCAGGCGGCGTCGACCTTGCGGTGCCCGACGTGCACGACGCCGTCGGTGACCCGGACGTCGTAGGCGGGGACCGAGACGTGGGTGTCGTCCAGGCAGCGTCCGCTGCGCAGGTCGAAGGCGTGCCGATGAGCGGGCGAGGCGACGAAGGGCACGCCGGATCTGCGTCCGACGATGCCCCGCGCGATCATCGACGCCCTGGCGAACGGGTCGTGGTTGCCGAGGGCGTAGACGAGCTCGTCCTCCATCCGGAAGATCGCGATCGCCTGGCCGTGGACGAGCGCCGCGACGCCGCGTCCGATCTCGAGGTCGGCGAGCGGACAGACCGGCTGCCACTCCTCCTGGCTCCGAGCGCGGGGGCACATGACTAGCGAACGTAGATGCGGCCTCGGCACGCGCGGGTTACCGCGTGTTACGGCTGTGAAAACGATCCCTTCGGGCCACCGCATCGGTCGTGGGAGCCGGCCCCTTGGAAGGATGACGCCATGACCGTGGCCGCAGTCCTCCTCGCCGCCGGCTCGGGAAGCCGCGTGGGCGCCGGGGTCAACAAGGTCCTGCTCCCGGTGTGCGGAGACGCCGTGGTGACGCACGCGTTGCGCACCGCGCTGGGGATCGCCGAGATCACCCGCATCGTGCTCGTCGTCCGCGACGGCGACCAGCGCGAGGTCGCCGACGCGATCGTGCCGTGGCTCGGCGAACGCGAGGTCGTGCTGGCCATCGGCGGGCAGACGCGGCACGCCTCGGAGACGGCGGCGCTCGCCGCGCTGCGTGACGACATCCTCGGCGGCACGGTCGACGTCGTGGCCATCCACGACGCGGCACGGCCCTTCGCCACGGCGGCGCTGTGGCGCGCGGTCATCGAGGCTGCGCGCACCCACGGCGGCGCCCTTCCGGGCCTGGCCATGCCGGGGCTGATCAGGCGTGATGTCGCCTCCGCGGGGGCCGACGTCGTGGAGCGCGACCTGGTCGGCGTCCAGACCCCGCAGGCGTTCTGGGCTCCCGACCTGCTCGAGGCCTACGATCGCGCCGCGGCGGACGAGTTCTCCGGCACCGACACCGCGGCCTGCCTGGCTCGCTACACCGAGGTCCGCACGCGGGTGATCGACGGCGACGCGCGCAACATCAAGGTGACCTTCGCCGAGGACCTGCCCCTGGCGGACGCGCTGGCCCGCCGCGACGCGCCGGCCTGACCGGGCGCATCCCGAGGCGGTCGGCGCGGGTCAGAGAGTCCGCAGATCGCCCAGCAGCTCGCGCTCGACGTCGTCGGGGCGGGTCGCAGCCTCCACGAGCGCGACGTCGTCGAGGCTGCCCACCCGGCGGGCCGATGCGGGCGCCTCGGCGAGCACGACGTCCTCACCGATCTGGCGCAGCCGCACGACCAGGTCGGCGAGATCGGTGGAGCCGACCCATGACTCCCACCCGCTGCTGAAGGCGTCGCCGGCCGCCGTGCCCGGCGCGAGCAGTCGCGGCGGCACCACCACCGGAGAGCAGGGCATCACCAGGTCGTCCCGGTCGACGTCGCCACCGAGCTCGACCACCACAGCGGACGTCGCACTCGACCGGGTCCGCTTGACCGTGTCGGTGACCGGCCGCACTCCGACCACGACGCGTTCCGCCGACGTCGCGCGCTCGACGCACGACGCGATGAACGCGGGCGGCGTCATCGGGCAGAGGCTGTCCAGGAGCACCACCGCGGCGTCCTCCTCGACGGCGGCCTCGCACAGCTCGCTCCAGGGCACGCTGGCGTCGACGAGCGAGACGCCCGCCTCGCCGGCGGCCCACGCCGTCGCCGCTACGAGTGACTCGCCGTGCACCAATGCGAACGGGAGCGAGCCCCGCTCCTCGACGAGCACGAGTCCCCATGCGGTCACGTCGTCGTCCACGTTCTCGACCCTACCCACGCCGAGACCCGCGGCCGCCCCGGGGGCCCCGCCGGGCCCGTTCGTCGAGACGGGTTGGTCGAGCCTCAGGAGGCGAGCACCTCGTCGAGGATGGCCTCGGCCTTGTCCTCGTTGGTCTGCTCGGCGAGCGCGAGTTCGGAGACGAGGATCTGGCGGGCCTTGGCCAGCATGCGCTTCTCACCGGCCGACAGGCCGCGGTCACGCTCGCGCCGCCAGAGGTCGCGCACGACCTCGGAGACCTTCATGACGTCGCCGCTGTGCAGCTTCTCCAGGTTCGCCTTGTAGCGGCGCGACCAGTTGGTCGGCTCCTCGACGTGCTCGGCGCGGAGGATGCCGAAGACTCGGTCCAGGCCCTCCTTGTCGACGACGTCACGGACACCGACCAGGTCCAGGTTGCACGCCGGAACCCGGACCACCAGGTCCTGCTGGGCGACGATCCTCAGAACGAGGTACTGCCGGTCCTCTCCCTTGATCTGCCGCATCTCGATGTCCTCGATGACCGCGGCCCCGTGATTGGGATAAACGACCGTTTCGCCAACAGTGAAAGTCATAGATTGTGACCCCTTCCTAGGCCCCCATCGTATCACGACTTTCTACGTCACAGAAGACGTTTCCGCAGGTCAGAGGCACAGTGGGCGGCATCCGAGGGGTTGACAGGATGCCCGAGCCGTGCTGCGAGCCACCCCCACCTGGTGCCCGTCGGGGGCGGTGGAGTGCTCGGATCGACGACCGGGTTGGCGATACTGCAGACATGCCCGCCGAACCGACGTCTCACACCCCGGCCGGGTCCGACGTCGTCGCGCGCGGTCTCGACGACGCGGCCGACCAGGCACCAGCCCCGGCCGCCGAACACCCGTCCGGCGGCTCGCCCGTGCAGCGCCGACGTCGGTGGCACACACCCGTCGCCCTCCTCTGGGCCTCCCACCCGCGCCAGGCAGGCGTCATGGCGGCGGCCCTCGCCGTCGCAGCCCTCCTTGCGGGGCGCGGGCTGCGCGAGATCGGGGTCGTGGCCGCCACGGCGCTGGTCGGCCAGGTGCTTCTCGGCTGGCACAACGACGTCGTCGACCGCGAGCGCGACCGCCGACACGGCGTGCCGCGCAAGCCCGCCGCGACCGGCGACGTCGACGCCGAGACGCTGTGGTTCGCGATCATCCTCGGCGCACTGCTGCTCGTGCCGCTCGCGTTCACCACCGGATTCGAGGCCGGCGCCTACTACCTCGGCTATGTGCTCCTCGGCGGCCTGAGCAACCTCGCACTGCGCGAGGGTCGCTTCTCCTGGCTGCTGTGGGCCGCCTCGTTCGCGCTCCTGCCGAGCTACCTGACCTGGGGCGGCTGGGGTGGGGGCGCCGTCGGCGACGCGCCACACGTCGCCATCACCGTGCTCGCCGGGCTGCTCGGTATCGGCGTGCACATCGGTCGCTCGGTGTGGGGTCTGGCCGAGGACGACGAGGAGGACTGGTCGACGTATCCGCTGCGGATCGGACGGCGTCACGGGGCGAACCGCGTGCTCGGCCTGGCGGCCGGATGGATCGGGCTCAGCACCACCGCGATCGCCGTCGTCGCCGGCACCGTGGGCCTACGCGCGGGCTGACCAGGCCCGCCCGCGCCCCCACCACGCCCGCCTCGGCGTCCGAGCCGGCATGGGACCAGGTGCCGGGCAGCCGGGATCGACCACTAGGCTGAGCCCGCCCGAGACCTGCCCAGCTCTTGATCCAGTGAGGCCTCCGACGATGGTTCACCGCCCCCGCGCCCGCGCCGCTGCCACCACGGCGGCGTTGATGCTCGCTGCCGCCGCCCTCAGCTCCTGCGGCTTCGACTACGCCACCGACCGCGTGAACACCATCAGCGCCGGCGTCAACAACCGCGACGGACTCGTCGACGTGCTCGGTGCCGTGGTGATCGCCGGCGAGGACAACCGCGGCGTCTTCGCGGCCACCCTCGTCAACCAGGTCGTGCCGGAGGTCACCGAGCCGACGCCCGCACCCCAGGTGCTCACCAACTTCGAGGGTGGCACCAAGGGCGGCCTGACCGTCATCGCACCCGACACCCCCGTCGAGCCGATCGCGGTCGCCCCCGACAGCGCCGTCAACCTGTTCGCCACGGGCGGCATCCCGGTCGAGGGCACCTTCGCCGCGGGCGACTTCGTCGATGTCGTGCTGACGTTCTCCGACGGTCAGCGCACCGAGATGAGCGTGCAGGTCGTCACCCCGTGCCACCAGTACTCGCCGGACAAGTTGACGGCGATCACGCTGCCGGCGGACGACGTCGAGCAGGGAGAGGGCGGGATCACCCTCGAGGAGGACGCCGACGAGTCGACCGACCCGTACTCGTGCACCCCGATCCCCGGCGAGCACAACGAGGAAGAGCACTGAGCCGGCCCGTCCGGTCACCTCACTCCCCCGATCAGCGGTCGATCGCCCGCCGATCACGCCGCGTCGACAGCTCCGACTAGCAGAGGCGAAACCGCGATGTCCTACACCCTGGTCCTGCTCCGCCACGGCGAGAGCGAGTGGAACGCCAAGAACCTCTTCACCGGTTGGGTCGATGTCAACCTGACCGACAAGGGCCGTGCCGAGGCCGCGAGCGGGGGGCGCCAGCTGGTCGAGGCAGGCGTGCTTCCCGACGTCGTGCACACCTCGCTGCAGCGCCGTGCGATCAACACCGCGGCGCTCGCCCTGGACGCGGCCGACCGGCACTGGATCCCGGTCCGCCGCTCCTGGCGTCTCAACGAGCGCCACTACGGCGCACTGCAGGGCAAGGACAAGAAGCAGGTCCGCGACGAGTTCGGCGAGGAGCAGTTCATGCTGTGGCGCCGCTCCTTCGACGTCCCGCCGCCGCCGCTCTCCGACGACGACCCCTACTCCCAGGCCGGGCTCCCGCAGTACGACGGCCTCGGCGACGACCTGCCGCGCACCGAGTGCCTCAAGGACGTCATCGCACGCCTGCTGCCCTACTGGGAGAGCGCGATCATCCCGGACCTCCAGGCCGGCAACACGGTGCTCGTCGCAGCCCACGGCAACAGCCTGCGCGGGATCGTCAAGCACCTCGACGGCATCAGCGACGAGGACATCGCCGGGCTCAACATCCCCACCGGGATGCCGCTGGTCTACGAGCTCGACGACGGCTTTGCACCGGTGACGCCGGGCGGTCGCTATCTCGACCCGGAGGCCGCCGCGGCCGCTGCCGCCGCCGTCGCGTCGCAGGGCCACTGAGCCTCGATCCGCCTCTGCCCCGCGACACACGCAGAGAGGCCGGCCCCCGCTCGGGGGTCGGCCTCTCTGCGTGTCGGGCGCGTGAGGCTGGAGCGCTGGTCAGGCGACGCTGGCGGGGTTCTCGCCCGTGACCACGAAGACCACCCGGTTCGCGACCGAGACGGCGTGGTCGGCGATGCGCTCGTAGTAACGGCCGAGCAGCGCGATGTCGACGGCCGCCTCGACGCCGTGATCCCACCCCGGAGCCAGCAGCTCGGCGAAGCTGGTGCGACGCAGCTGGTCCATCTCCTCGTCGTCGCGCCCCAGCGCGATGGCGGACTCGACGTCGCGCGAGGTGATGATCGAGGCCACGCGCTTGACCATGTCCTCGGCGACCTCCGCCATCCGCGCCATCGTCGGACGCACCTGCTCGGGCACGGCGATCTCGGGGACGCGCAGACGGGCGATCTTGGCCACGTGCACGGAGAGGTCGCCCATCCGTTCGAGCTCGCTGACCATCCGCAGGGCGGCGACGATGGTGCGGAGATCCCCGGCCACCGGCTGCTGCAGCGACAGCAGCTCGAAGGCGGAGTCCTCGACCTGCTCGCGCTCCCGGTCGATCTCGAGGTCGCCGCTGATCACCTGCTCGGCGAGGGCGACGTCACCGGTCATCAGGGCCTGGGAGGCGAGGCCGACGGCGACCTCGACCTTGCGGCAGATGCCGGCAAGGTCGGCGAAGACGGCATCGAGCTGCTCATGGAACTGATCGCGCATGTCCCCGAGCGTAGGCCGCGCCGGTGTCCAGACGGCGGCACCAGATGAACCTGGGATGAACAGACGATGCTCACACCCGCTGAAAGCGAAGCGGGGGCGACTCCAGCCTTACGATCCGGGGGTGGATCCGACCACGCAGGCGTTCGTCGCCGCGATCATCGGCGCCGGCGTGGCCGGGGGTGCCGTGCTCGCGTGGGCACTCAGCGACCGGCAGCAGCACCACCCGCCTGCGGTGGACGAGCCGGCGGTTCCGGCACCCGTGGCGGCGGTGCTGTCGGTCCTGCGCAGCAGTGCGGTCGTCGTCGACGACTCCGATGTCGTGCTCAAAGCATCCGCGCCTGCCTACGCGATGGGGCTGGTGCGCGGCACCTCGCTGGTGTCCGACCAGCTCGCCGCTCTGGTGTCGGAGGTGCGCCGCGACGGGCAGATCCGCGAGACCGAGCTGGTGATGACGCGTCGGCTCGGTCCCTCGCGCCACGTGAGCGTGCGCGTGGCGCCGTTGGGGTCCCGGCTCGTCCTCGCCCTCGCCGAGGACCGCACCCGCGAGCGCCGTCTGGAGTCGATCCGGCGCGACTTCGTCGCCAACGTCAGCCACGAGCTGAAGACCCCGGTCGGAGCGATCCGACTGCTCGCCGACGCCGTCCACGACGCGGCCGACGACCCCGAGGCGGTCAAGCGGTTCAGCGAGCGGATGGTCACCGAGAGCGAGCGACTCACCCGGCTGGTGCAGCAGGTCATCGAGCTCTCCCGGCTGCAGGGAGACCAGCCGCTCGACTCGCCGTTGCGGATCCAGGTCGACGATCTGGTCAAGATCGCCATCGACACCAGTGCCATCGACGCGGCCGCGAAGGGCATCTCCGTGGTCTCCGGCGGCGTCGGCAGCCTGCAGATCCTCGGCAACGAGGAACAGGTCACCACCGCCGTCGCGAACCTGGTGGCCAACGCCGTGCACTACTCCGACCCCGATTCCACCGTCCTCGTCTCCACCAAGGCCGACGACGGCGTCGTGGAGATCAGCGTCGTGGACCAGGGCATCGGCATCCCCTCCGACGAGATCGACCGGATCTTCGAGCGGTTCTACCGCGTCGACCCGGCCCGTCATCGCTCCACCGGTGGCACCGGCCTGGGCCTCTCGATCGTCAAGCACGTCGCCGCCACCCACGGCGGTGAGGTGCGAGTCTGGTCCGTGGAGGGCCAGGGATCGACGTTCACCCTCGCGCTCCCCCAGGCCCCTGTCGGCCACGACGAGAGCGACCTCGCGGGCGCGCCCGCACCCCGTCCAGCAGTTCCCAGCCCCGCACCCCAGGAGAAGAGCTCGTGACACGCGTACTGGTCGTCGAGGACGAAGAGAGCTATAGCGATGCGCTCGCCTACATGCTCCGCAAGGAAGGCTTCGAGGTGGCCATCGCCGCCGACGGCAACACGGCCCTGACGGAGTTCGACCGCAACGGTGCCGACATCGTGCTGCTCGACCTGATGCTCCCCGGCGTCCCGGGCACCGAGGTCTGCCGCACCATCCGCCAGACCTCCAACGTGCCGGTGATCATGGTGAGCGCCAAGGACGACGAGGTCGACAAGGTCGTCGGACTCGAGCTCGGCGCCGACGACTACGTCACCAAGCCGTACTCGCCGCGTGAGCTGGTCGCCCGCATCCGCGCCGTCCTGCGCCGCGGCCAGGACCCCGACCTGATGCCCGACACCCTCGAGGCCGGGCCGGTCCGCATGGACGTCGAGCGCCACGTCGTCACCGTCGACGGCAACGAACAGCGCCTGCCGCTCAAGGAGTTCGAGCTCCTCGAGATGTTCCTGCGCAATCCGGGTCGTGTGCTGACCCGGGGCCAGCTCATCGACCGGGTCTGGGGATCGGACTACGTCGGCGACACCAAGACGCTCGACGTGCACGTCAAGCGCCTGCGCGCCAAGCTCGAGCCGAACCCGAGCGAGCCGACCTACCTGGTGACCGTGCGCGGGCTGGGCTACAAGCTCGACCTCTGATCGCGACGATCGAGGTGCCCGAGCGCCCGCCCCACACGGGTGGTTGAGGCGGCCGTTTCCCGAGGAACGAGGGACGGCGTCTCGCAGCCCCCGCACGGTCGGACCACGCCGCACCACACCAGGTCTCATGACGGTCGCAGCGCGACCTCCTCGGCCAGCGACAGGGCGACTCCTCGGAGTCCCGCGAGTCCTACTTGAGGATCGGCCGCACGTGCAGGCCGACCTCGGGGTCGACGACGACCTCCTGCGCGGCGGGCATGCCGTCGATCGTCAGCGGCACCTCGACCGGGACGTTCCGCTTGATCAGGGCGAGCGCGATCGGGCCGAGCTCGTGGTGCCGGGCGGCTGAGCCGACGACCCCGACCACCTTCTCCCCCGCGCGGACCTCGGCTCCGGCAGCAGGAAGCCGGTTCTCCGAGCCGTCCAGGTGCAGCAGCGTGAGGCGGCGCGGTGGCCGGCCCAGGGTGTGCACCCGTGCCACGGTCTCCTGGCCGCGGTAGCAGCCCTTGTCCAGGTGCACCGCCGGGCCGATCAACCCCGCCTCGTTGGGGATCGTGCGGTGATCGGTGTCGACGCCGACCCGCGCCTCACCGCGCGCGATCCGCAGCGCCTCGTAGGCCCAGAGTCCCGCGGGCGAGCCGACGGCGTCGGCGTAGGCGGTCAGCTGGTCGCGTGGCACCAGCCGGTGTCCGGTGCCAGGTCGCCAGGTCAGGGCCAGCTCGTCGCTCACGTCGGTGATCTCGACCTGCATCAGGAACCGCATCCGCTCGAGGAAGGCGATCAGATCGGTCGCCCGGCCCGGTTCGGTCCAGGCGGTGAGCGCCTCGCCGTCGTCGGTACCACGGAACTCGTGCTCGATGTGGCCCTGGGGGCTGAGGATGAGGGCCTGGGTCTCGACGCCGGGAGCGAGATCGAGCAGGTGCTGGGTGGTCAGCGAATGCAGCCAGGTCAGCCGATCCGGCCCGCTGATGCGGACGACGTCGTGGTGGGAGAGGTCGACGAAGCCCTCACCCTCGGAGAGTCGGCGCTGCTCGACGTTGAACGACCCGTAGTGCGCGGCGACCGCCGCGTCGACGCCGTCGCCGGCGACCGCGCCAGGCAGGCTGAGCAGAGGGGATCTGCGCAGCGACCCCTGCTCCGAGGTCGTGCCCGACACGCCGGGGCTGCCGATGTCAGTCATGGGTGTGCTCCTCATGGTCGGACGGACAGGTGGTGCACCAGCCGAAGACGGTCAGGTGTCCGACGTCCATCTCGAAGCCTTCCTGTTCGTGGAGCGCTCGCTGCAACGGCGCGACCGTCTCCGGGGCAACGGACTGGGTGCGTCCGCAATTCCGGCAGACCAGGTGGAAGTGCGGATCGCCGGTGACGGCGTGGTAGGTCGGTGCGCGATCGGCGAGGTGGGCGTGCCGCACCAGGCCGAGGTCCTCGAGCACCTCCAGCGTGCGGTAGACCGTGGAGAGGTTGATCGCCTCCGAGGTCTCCCGCACCCGCGCGTGCACCTGGTCGGGGGTGGCGTGGCGCAGCTGCTCGACCGCACCGAGGATGAGCTCGCGTTGGGGAGTCAGGCGCAACCCCCGCGCGCGCAGCTGGGCCCGCCAGTCGTCGAGCCCGCCGTCGGCGACGTCGGTGTCCGGTGCGTTCATCGCGACCTCCTCGACGCTCAGCTCTGGCGCTGCAGCCGTGCCCACAGGTGCGGCTGCAGCTGCTGGCCCATCGCCTCCATGTCGTAGGCGTAGAGCAGGTCGCCCTCGACGTTTCCGTAGATCCGGTGGCCCGCCGTCACCTCCTTCGCGGTCTCGGTGAACCCGACACCTGCGGTGCGCAGCTCGACCTTGCCGTCCCCGGCGAGTCCGTACCAGATCTCGGAGAAGCCGGTGTTGTGCGCGAGCACCAGCTCGAGATTGCCGTCCTCGAGGCAGCGCAGGAATCCGGTCTCCTGGGCTGCCTGACGCACGACCTCGCCGTCCTCGTCCAGCAGCCAGGACCGCGCGAAGTAGTGCAGGAAGGGCCGGCCGTCCTGCTGGAAGACGACCTCCTGGCCATAGGTGAACGGCTCGATCGTCGGGTAGTCGCCGCGACCTGTCCCGCCCCAGGTGCCGAGCAGCCAGGCGACGGGGCCGCAGTTCGGATGGAGGTTCTCGGGGATGTGGAACACGCCCCGAGCCTACGAGATCCGGACTCGTCGTCGACGTCGTGTGCGGCGGCCGGTGCTGGTCACGGTGGGCACGCCCGACCGTAGGGTGACTCCGTGACCAGGACCCTGGCGATCAAACTGACCTGCGGGGCCGAGGCCGCCGAGCGCGCCAATCAGGCGCTGACCGTCGCCGCGGCCGGGATCGCTGCCGGGGCACAGGTCTCGCTGTGGCTGACGGGCGAGGCGGTGTGGTTCGCCGTGCGGGATCGCGTGCCGGATCTCCGGCTGCCTCATGCCGCGCCCGCCAGCGACCTGATCCGCAGCGTGCTCGACGGCGGCGACGTGCGCGTCTGCTCCCAGTGCGCCGCCCGGCGCGACCTCACTGACGCCGACCTGCTGGCGCCCGCCCACATCGCCGGCGCTGTCGCCTTCACCGAGCTGGTGCTCCGCGACGGCGTCCAGGCCCTGGTCTACTGACACCGCGCCCAGACGAGGGACGAGCACTGTCGCGATGACCACCCCAGACCACACCCTCGACGCCGTCGAGCGCGTCCGACGAGCCTGCCTCGACGGCGACGGCGTCGATCCGTTCGACGAGGCCGCGGCCCTGCACCTCAAGCACCATGGGCTGGCACGCACTCGCGCCTGGACCGAACCGGACGGGTTCGCGCTCGTCATCGCCGGAGAGCTCGTGCTCGCCGTCGCCCCCACGGCCCGACGCGAGGGGCTCGGCGCGGACCTCGCCACTGCCGCCGCGCCCTTCGCCGACCGTGCCTGGTCCCACGGCGGGCATCCGGGCGCCGCTCGTCTGGCCGCGCAGCACGGTTGGACCCGCACCCGCGATCTCTGGGTGATGCGCCGTCCGATCGCGCCCGAGACCGGCGCCCCCGGGTCGGCACCGGCGGGGATCACGATCCGTGGCTACCGCGAGAGCGACCGCGACGCTCTGCTGACCGTCAACGCCGGTGCGTTCTCCCACCACCCCGAGCAGGGCTCGATGGATGCCCGGGACCTCGCGGACCGCATGGCCGAACCCTGGTTCGATCCCGCCGGGCTCCTCGTGGCCATCGACACCGGCGCCGGGCCCGATGCCGGGGCGGCGTCGCGACGCACCGACGACGGCGTCATGCTCGCCTTCCACTGGACCAAGCGTCACAGCACCGACGTCGGCGAGGTCTACGTCGTCGCGGTGGATCCGGCCGAGCACGGCCGCGGGCTCGGCACGCTGATGACCGCAGCGGGTCTCGAGCACCTCGCCGCCGGGGGGACCCGGGACGTGCTGCTCTACGTGGAGTCCGACAACGTCGCCGCGGTGCGCGTCTACCGCGACAAGCTCGGCTTCACCCACGCTCCCCGGGACACCCACGTCCAGTACACGGCCCCTGCGGCGGCTCTCGCCTGATCATGACGCCGGGGCCCACGACGCCTCCGGCCCACCCGGCTCGTGCCCGGCGGCGGTCGCTCGATCCTCGACGACGGGCGCGGGGGCGCGGGCCGAGCCGGGCCCGGCCGCAGTCGGTACGATCCCGCGCATGAGCTCCGAGCCGGACGTCGAGCCGCGCGACGCCACCGCGTCGCCCGCCACGCCGTCATCGACCTCCGAGGACGACGCTCCGACCGGTCCCGACGCGCCCGACGCACCCGAGGCGTCACCGACGCCGTCGGCGCAGATGGTCGCGGAGGCCGTCGCGCGGGCCGACGCCGACCCGGTCGAGGACATCATCGCCCGGGTGGCCGCCTACACCGGTCAGGGCGTGGGGGTCCCGGAGGAGCCCTCCGCGGGCGACGACGCCATCTCCGCGACCGACGAGGAGGCCCGGGAGTCGGACGATGCCGTGAGCCCGACCGCTGACGAGCCGGACGCGACGTCGGAGACGGACGCGGTGGTAGCCGAGGCGGCGCCGGAGAACCCCGGCCCGAGCGAGACGAACGCGTCGTCGTTGGCCGCCCGAGCCGCCGATGACCTCGACCGCGCGGCAGCCGCCGCACGCGAGCAGCACGACGCCCTGCGTCGCGCCAACCGCGCGGTCGCCGCGGCCGAGGCGCGCGCCGTGGTCGCCGACACCGTCGCCGCCGAGCAGGCCGAAGCCGCCCGGACCGCCGAGCTGGCGCGCGAGGAGGCCGCGCGGGAGGCCGAGGAGCAGCGCCGTCGCGCCGAGGAGGCCGAAGCAGCACGGAGCGCCGCCGACGAGGCCGAACGCCGTCAGCGCGAGCTCGCTCTCGAAGCCGAGGCCACCGCCGCCGAAGCGGCTCAGCAGGCCGAGGATGCGCGCGCCGCGACCGAAGCCGCGTTGACCACGGTGACCGAGCTGCAGGCCCGGATCGCCGAGCTGGAGGAGGTCGCCGCCGAGCTCGCCCGGTCCCGCGACGACGCCCAGCACGAGGCCTCGGTCCTTGGACAGCAGCTCGCGGAGATCGCGGCCGCAGCCACACGCCACACCCCCGCCTTCCGCGAGAACGGCGCGACGACGGCGCCGCTCGCCGATCCCGCACCCACCTCCGGAGCCGCTCCGGCCGGCGACGGCACTGCGACGACACCGGGCGACGACGAGAAGGCGCCCGACACCGAGCCGGTCGTGATGGAGACCCCGGAGAGCGACGAGGAGCCGGAGAGCGACCCCGACGCCCAGATGGAGATCTTCGCCGAGCACGAGCCCCTCGACCTCGACCCCGAGCCGGACGACGTCGCGTTGGACGACGTCGCGCCGGACGCCGAGAACGGCGCGAACGCCGAGGACGCCGAGGACGCCGACCCGGCCGAGGACAGCGAGCTGGCCGCCGTCAGGTCGGGTAGCAACTCGACTGAGACTGCCCGTCCCCCCGCCAACGAACCGGTGCTGCGCGTCGAGCGCGCGCTGGCCGACGCTGCCCGCGCCGAGAACGCGACGTATGAGTCCGTGCGGCGCGGGTGGCCCGGCATCGTGGCCGCCGCGATCTCGGTCCTCTGCGCGGTCGGGATGATCGCGCTCGCGATCACCGGCACCCTGAAGGACGCCGCGGCCGGGGCCGTGGCGTTGGCGGTCCTCGCCCTGCTCGCGGCGCTCTTCGCGTTCCGACGCATCGGCGCGGCCGGCGCGGTCGCGATCACCGCCGACGGCAGGCTGCTGGTGATCCAGCACGACAGCGAGCACCGCTTCGACCTCGATGACCCGCAGCTCCAGGTCGAGATGGCCGGCCAGCCCGGCGATCGCGACTGGGAGGTACGGGTGCTGCGCCGAGGCCGGGAGCCGTTGACCATCGCCGCCCGGCTCGTCGACCCGCACGAGTTCACGCGCGCACTGCGCCACTGGGTCCCGTCTCTGTGACCGACCCGGTGATCGATCCCGCGACCGGCCCCGGGCCGGACGACGCCACGACGGTGGCGGCGCTGCGGGCCGAGCGCGACAGCCTGACCGCGCGACTGCTCGAAGCCGAGGCCATCGCCGAGCAGCTCGCCGACGAGCTCGCCGCCGCCCGGATCGAGCTCGCCGAGTCGACGGCTCGGCCGGCCCGCGACGCCGCCGACACGACCCTGGGCCTCTTCGCCACCAGCTCCGGTGGCGGCGCGGCCCGGGCGGCGCAGACCCGGGACGCCCGGGAAGCACTCACCCAGACCCTGACCGTCGCAGCCGTCGGGTGCGCCGGGCTCGGACTGCTGCTGGCCGCGGTCGACGGTCTGTTCTCCGCGCTGCCGCTGCTCCTCCTGGTCGGCGGCGGCGCCCTGGGCATCGCGGCGTACGCGCGACGGGAGATCCCCGTCGAGGTCACGATCACCGACGGCTTCCTCACCGTGACGCAGGGCGACCAGACGCGCCGGCTCGATCTGCGCAACCAGTCGATGCGGATCGCCGTCACCGGCCGCCCGGGTGACCCCGACTGGCAGGTCCGCTTCGAGCGTGGCGTGCTCGACCCGATCGAGGTGGACGCCTCCGTGGTCGACCCCGAACAGTTCATGACGCAGCTGCGTCAGCACCGCTCGGACGTCTGAACCCACCCGGCCGGTGGTGGAGGAGCGAGGCGCCTATCCGACCGCCGGGGTCGGTCGACTCAGCCGCCGTGCTTGCGCAGGCCCGTACGGAGGGCGTCGGCGATCTCTCCGACGGCGGCAGGCGAGCGCCGTCCGACGCCGACGATGTTGAAGAACCCGTGGATCTGGTCGGAGTAGCGACGCAGCTCCACCGTCACCCCTGCCTCGCTCAGGCGGCGGGCGTAGGCCTCACCCTCGTCGCGCAGCGGGTCGAAGCCGGCCGTGGCGACGTAGGCCGGCGCCAGCCCCTCGGGCAGATCGGCCACCAGCACCGAGATCCGGGGGTCTTCGGCCGGAGCGCGGTACGAGGCGTCGGCCAGGCCGATGAAGCCGGTGGTGAGGTAGAGACCCTCCCCGAACAGTTCGCGACTACGCGTGCCACCGCCGACGTCGGTGATCGGGTAGACCAGCAGCTGGAAGTCCAACGGGAGCCCGGCGCGCGCCGCGTGGATGGCGACGTGGGCGGCGAGGTTGCCCCCTGCGGAGTCGCCGCCGACGGCGAACCGATCGGCACCCAGCGCGGCGGCGTTCTCGACCGCCCACTCGTAGGCCGCGACGACATCGTCATGGGCCGCAGGGAAGGGATGCTCGGGCGCCAGGCGGTAGTCGATGGCCATCACCCGCACCTGGCCGCGCTCGGCGAGCACGCGGCACGGCGCATCGTGGGAGTCCAGCCCCCCGTACATGAAGCCGCCTCCGTGGAAGAAGACCAGCAGCGGTGCCGTCTCGTCGTCGCGCCCACGCAGACTCGACGGCGTGTAGAGGCGGGCCGGCAGCCCGGCAGCCTCGAGATCGCGAACGGCGCCGATGGGCTGGCGGCCCCCCGTCATCGCGGCCTGTCGGTCGATGAGGTCGCGCGCGGCCGGGAACGCGAGGCTCTCCGCTCCGGGCATCCGCGAGACGCGCTGCAAGCGCAGCATCAACTGCGTCTCGGGCGCCAGCGTCTGCCCGTCCAGCACCAACGGACGTCCGGCGATCCTGGCCTGGACGCGCTCGGGCAGGGCCAGGGCTGCCGCGAGGGTACGAGCTTCGATCCGGTGCACGAGAGTCACGTACCGAACGGTAACCAGCGCCACCCGACGCGTGCCACGACGTCCACGCCACCGAGGTCGGCCCCCGCTCGGCGCTGCGTCCCGAACGGCTGTAGGAGGGCCCTCGTCGTGGACACCGGCCGTTCACCCGGCGGTGCCACACTCGCAGCATGAGCGTGGAGATCGTGCCCGACCACGACGAGTCTGCCGGTGCCACGCCGGACGACGCCTACGACGTCGAGGCGCCCTACGAGCCCGATGCCGAACTCGTCGCCTCCGTGGAGGCCTTCGACGACAGGTTCCTGGACCGCGAACTCTCCTGGCTCCGGTTCAACCAGCGCGTCCTCGAGCTCGCCGAGGACGAGTCGCTGCCGTTGTTGGAGCGAGCACGGTTCCTGGCGATCTTCACCAGCAACCTCGACGAGTTCTTCATGGTGAGGGTGGCCGGCCTCAAGCGACGGATTGCCACCGGCCTCGCGGTGCGCGCGGCGTCCGGCCTGATGCCGCGTGAGGTGCTCGAGCAGATCTGGCACGTCACCGGCGAGCTGAGCCAGCGTCAGGCTGCGCTCTTCCGCGACCAGATCGTGCCGGCGCTGGTCTCCGAGGGCATCGAGCTGGTGCGGTGGGACGACCTCGACGCCGAGGAGCAGCGCACCTGCAAGCGACTGTTCAAGGAGCGGGTGCTGCCCGTCCTGACGCCGTTGGCCGTCGACCCGGCCCACCCCTTCCCCTACATCTCGGGCCTCTCGCTCAACCTCGCCGTCGTGCTGCGCGACCCCAAGAACGACAAGGAGCGCTTCGCGCGCGTCAAGGTCCCCCCGATCTTCGACCGGTTCGTCCCGCTCGGCGGGTCCCGCTTCGTGCCGCTCGAGGACGTCATCGCAGCGCACCTGAAGAAGCTCTTCCCGGGCATGAAGATCGTCGAGGCGCACACGTTCCGGGTCACCCGCAACGAGGACCTCGAGGTCGAGGAGGACGACGCGGAGAACCTCCTCGCCGCACTCGAGAAGGAGCTGCTGCGCCGTCGCTTCGGCCCTCCCGTGCGTCTGGAGGTCGAGGAGTCGATCTCCGATGCCGTGCTCGACCTGTTGGTCTCCGAGCTCGGCATCGCCCCGGAGGAGGTCTTCCGACTGACCGGCCCTCTCGACCTGCGCGGCCTGCACTCGATCGCCGACCTCAGCCGTGAGGAGCTGAAGTATCCGGCGTTCGTGCCGACCACGCACTCGCTGCTGGCCGAGGTCGAATCAGCCGCACCGGTCGACGTCTTCAAGGCCGCGCGACGGCGCAACGTGCTGCTGCACCACCCCTACGACTCCTTCGCCACGTCGGTGCAGCGGTTCATCGAACAGGCCGCTGCCGACCCACACGTGCTCGCGATCAAGCAGACCCTCTACCGCACCTCGGGCGACTCGCCCATCATCGACGCCCTCATCGACGCTGCCGAGGCCGGCAAGCAGGTGCTGGTGATCGTGGAGATCAAGGCCCGATTCGACGAGCACGCCAACATCCGCTGGGCCCGCAAGCTCGAGCAGGCCGGTTGTCACGTCGTCTACGGCCTGGTCGGGCTCAAGACCCACTGCAAGCTCGCGCTCGTGGTGCGCGACGAGGGCGAGCAGCACGGCGGCATCCGCCGCTACACCCACATCGGAACCGGCAACTACAACCCGAAGACCTCGCGGATGTATGAGGACCTCGGCCTCATCACGACCGACGAGGCCATCGGCGAGGACGTCGCGCAGCTCTTCAACCACCTCTCCGGTTGGTCGCGCAATGCCGAGTACGCCCAGCTCCTCGTCGCCCCCGACTCGGTGCGCTCGGGCCTGCTGGCCCAGATCTACGCCGAGATCGAGAACCACCGTGCCGGCCGGCCTGCGGGGATCCACCTCAAGGCCAACAGCCTGGTCGACGAGGCGGTCATCGACGCGCTCTACCTGGCCTCACAGGCGGGCGTTCCCGTCCGGGTGCTGGTCCGCGGCATCTGTTCCCTGCGCCCCGGTGTCCCGGGGCTCTCGGATAACATCGAGGTGCGTTCGGTCCTGGGACGCTTCCTCGAGCACAGCCGGGTGTTCTGGTTCGAGAACGACGGCGATCCCACCGCCTGGATCGGATCGGCCGACATGATGCACCGCAACCTCGACCGCCGGGTGGAGGTACTGGTCCGCCTGCCCGACGAGCGATCGATCGCCGCGATCCGCGACCTGCTCGACCTTGCCTGGGCACCGACCACGAACGCGTGGACCCTCGGCAGTGACGGCGCGTGGACGCGCAACGATGCAGAGGTGCACCTGCAGGAGGCCCTGATCGAGCGGCAGCGGCGCCGCCGCTGACGACGCCCCGCGACCGACGGGTCAGCGGGTCCGACGGCCCCCCGAGCGAGAAAGCCTGGTGGCCGACGACGTCCGCCCATGCCCGGTGATCGCCCGACCCGGACCGGATCAGGGGCCTAGGAGGGGACGGCAGCGGGTCGGTCGCGCCGCGGAACCGGTGGCCGTGCGAGCGGTGAAAGTGGCCTGACTTGCACATGGACGGCGCGCACCCCCTACCCTGAGGTCGTTTGCCTCTCCCTCATCCGGCCTTCTCCAGGAGTTCACGTGGGACTGCGGTTCCGTCCGGTCGATACGGCGTTCTACGACCTCTTCACCGAGTCAGCCCAGCATCTGATCGTCGGGGCCTCGCTCCTGGCAGAGATGCTCGCCGACAACGCCAACCGTGAAGACGTCGCAACGCGTATGCGCGCCGCCGAGCACGATGCCGACGAAACGACGCACGCGATCATCCGGCGGGTGAACAGCACGTTCGTCACACCCTTCGATCGCGAGGACATCTACTCCCTCGCCTCGGGGCTCGACGACGTCATGGACCTGATGGACGAGGCCGTCGACCTGATCCTGCTCTACGAGGTCACGAGCATGCCGCCGGAGCTCGCACAGCAGGTCGAGGTGCTCCAGCAGTGCGCCGAGCTGACCGCCGCGGCCATGCCGAAGCTCCAGTCGATGCAGTCGCTCGAGGAGTACTGGATCGAGATCAACCGCCTCGAGAACGCCGGCGACCGCAACCACCGCCGCACGCTGGCCAAGCTCTTCTCCGGTGAGTTCAAGACCATCGAGGTGCTCAAGCTCAAGGACGTCGTGGAGTCGCTCGAGGCGGCTGTCGACGCGTTCGAGAAGGTGGCCAACACGGTCGAGCAGATCGCCGTCAAGGAAAGCTGACACGTGTCTCTGACCCTGGCGATCGTGATCGCCGTCGTGGTGATCGCGCTCGTCTTCGACTACACCAACGGCTTCCACGACGCGGCGAACGCGATCGCGACGTCGGTCTCCACCCGCGCACTCACCCCGCGCATCGCGCTGATCCTCGCCGCGGTGATGAACTTCATCGGGGCTCTGCTGGGCCAGGAGGTGGCCAAGACCGTCCAGGACGTGATCTCACCACCCCAGACCGATCACGGGCTGATCATCGTGATGGCGGGCCTGATCGGCGCCATCACCTGGAACCTGATCACCTGGTGGTTCGGGCTGCCGTCCTCGTCCTCCCACGCCCTGATCGGTGGCCTGGTGGGCGCCGCGATCGGCGGCTCGGCATCGGTCGACTGGGACAAGATCGTGCAGAAGGTCCTGATCCCGATGGTGGTCTCGCCGCTCTTCGGGTTCGCCGCCGCCTTCGCGGTGATGCTCTCGTTCATGTGGATCTTCCGTCGCGCGAACCCGCACAAGGCACAGCGCGGCTTCCGGATGATGCAGACGGTCTCCGCCGCGGCGATGGCGCTGGGCCACGGCCTGCAGGACGCTCAGAAGACGATGGGCGTCATCTTCCTGGCGCTGCTCACCGGCGGCTACGCCGCCGAGGGCGACGGGCTCCCGCTGTGGGTCGTCCTGGCCGCGGCAGGCGCGATCTCCGCCGGCACCCTCCCCCGCCGGGGGGGCGCGCAGGGGGGGG
>NZ_JAHRHK010000008.1:110646-144668 GCF_021246465.1 Nocardioides sp. R-C-SC26
GGGCCCGGGGCGGGCCCGCCCCCCGCCGGCCCCTACGCCGGCGGATGGCGCATCATGCGGACGCTCGGACGTCGCATCATCCACCTCGACCCGGCACGCGGCTTCGCCGCCGAGACGGTGGCGGCCGGCGTGCTCTACACCACCGCGTTCGCCTTCCACGCTCCGATCTCGACCACGCACACCATCACCTCGGCCGTGATGGGCGCCGGCGCGACCAAGCGGTTCTCCGCGGTGCGCTGGGGCGTCGCTCGGTCGATCGTCACCGCCTGGGTGCTGACGTTCCCGGCCGCGGGCATCGTGGCCTGGCTCAGCTACGAGCTGCTGCACGTCGTCATCCCCGTCTGAACGGTCTCGGCCGGCCGAGCCACCGGAGCCACGCTGGTGGTTGAGGAGGCCCGACGGACGAGGGCCGTCACGAGTCCTCCGGTCTCGACCCACCCGGTCTCGTGACCGGTCGCGGAGCGACCTCCTCGACCACCACACCAGCTGAGTCGCTGACGAGCGGCCTCCTCGTCCACCCGCGGCGGGTCAGGGGGTGTCGTCCTCCATCGCGCGCACGAAGTCGCGCTTGACCTGACGCCATGCCTCGTCGGTCATGGTGCGACGCCAGTACGGCGAGCAGGACATGTCGGCGCGGGTGAGGCCCCGGTCGGTCAGCAGATGCTTGCGCACCCCGCGGATCTCGTCGGCCTCGCCGTGCACGAAGGCGTGCACCGGCCCGGGCGACCACGGCAGTGCGCGGATCGACGCCGCCAGCTGGTCGACGTCGGGCGACGCGTCGCGGTGCAACCAGAGCAGGTCGACCTCGGCGGGCGAGACGAGCTCGATCTCGTGCTCGGGTCCGTCGCACACGACCCGGACGACGGCGCGTGCAGTCGGGGCGAGTACCTCCAGCGAGGCTGCGATCGCCGGGAGCGCGGACTCATCGCCGGCCATCAGGTGCCAGGCGGCATCCGCGGCCGGGCGGTACCCGCCGCTGGGCCCGGAGAAGACGAGGACATCGCCTGGCCGCGCCGACGCGGCCCACGGCCCGGCAGCGCCGTCGTCACCGTGGGTCACGACGTCGACGGTGAGCAGCCCTGCGGCCTCGTCCCACGCCCGCACCGTGTAGCGGCGACGGGCCGGCCAGAACTCGGCCGGCAGCGTCGCGCGGACCTCGTCGACGTCGAACACCGGGCCGTAGGGCGCCTCCGCCGGCGGGATCGCGACGTTGATGTAGGAGTCGGTGTCACCGTTGACCGCGAATCCTCTGAGACCCGTGCCTCCGAGCACGATCCGCACCATGCGCGGGGCGATCCACGCGACGTCCTCGACCTCACCGTGCATTCCGGTTCCTCCCCTGGGACGCGAGTCCGGCGGCCTCGAGCGGGCCGCCGTCCACGATCAGAGTAGGCGCTCGACGATGGCGCGCAGCGCGGCCCGCAGCTCGCCCGCGTCCAGCCCGCTCAGCCGCGGATCGCCGACGGCGCGCGAGACGCCGTGCAGGACCAGCGCCGCCTCGAGCAACTGCGTCGATGTCGGCTCGGGCCCCGCGAGCGCGTCGTCGATGCGGGCGCGCAACCCGCACCACTCCGGATGGGTCTCGGCCACCCGGACCAGGTCGGGGTCACCGATCAACGCCGAGATCACTCGGCGTTGGGCCACGGCCACATCGACGATCCCGCGCGCGGCAGCACGCCGGCGCGGCAGCCCGGCTTCGTGCTGCTCGACGCTCTCGATCAGCCCCTGCCAGGCCTCCAGGAGCGGCTCGAGCAGGGTCAGCGCGATCTCGTCCTTGGCGTGGAACTGGTGGTAGACCGCCGCCTTGGTGACGCCGACCCGGTCGGCGATCAGCTGCAGGGACGTCGAGGCGAAGCCACGCTCGCCGATCAACTCCATCGCGGCGTTCAGGACGCGCTCGCGACCCTCGCCGCGACGTCCGCGGACACCGGAGGGCCGCCCGACCTTCATGCCGGCTCCCTTCGCTCGATCGCGGCGCCAACCGCGCACTGATTGCTCGGGGCGTCGCGAGTCTGACACCGAATGTCGTCCTGCGGGAGCACGCGCCCCGGACTCGGTCCCGAGATGTTCTCCCGGACCCGTCAACCCATCACGGAGTCAGCTTCAGATGCGCCACGTCCCGGCTCCCGACGCCGAAGTAGCGCCGCATGATCCGCGCGCGGATGCGGTCGCCCCAGTCGTCGAGGCCGCGGCGACCCCACGGCGTCCGGTAGCGCCAGGTGTTGGCGAGGCCCACCGCGAGGTGCGCCCAGGGTGGCCTGCGTGGGAGCCCGAGCTCGCGCATGCTGTGCGGTCCGAGGAAGACCGTGAGCATGGAGAGCAGGCGCTCGCGCTGATAGCGACCCCGCAGCCGGCCGAGGTTCTCGTAGTGCAGGCGTCGTTGGGCGTCGACGATCGCCTGGGCGAGCTGCGGGCCGGCGTCGGAGAGGTCGGCCTGAGCCAGCAGGAGGTGGTAGTTCAGCCGGTGCCGCTCGCGTTCGGAGTCGACCAGGAACTCCTCCTCGACGCCCATCAGCCAACCGACGTACTTCCACAGGTGCATCACGGCACGGGAGTCGTCGCGACTCACCGGCACGCCGAGCGCCCGCGCGCCGATGAGCAGGACGCCGTCGAAGAGGCCGAGCGTGGCCGCCTGGTCGGCGTTGTTGATCGGCAGACCCCAGCGGGCGACGTCCCACTGCGGCGTAAAGCTCTCGTTCACCAGGGCATGCATGGCACGCACGTGCACGGTCAGTCGCCACGCCTCGCCGCCGCGCTCCAGACCGCCGGGCACCGACAGCGTGGTGGCCCAGTACTGGGTCTCGGCGAGGCGGCGCACCGTCATGTCCCCGGTGAGGCCTCCCGTGGCGACGAGCAGGTCGGTCGGCCCGCCGAAACGGTAGCCGCCGATGAGGGAGAGCTGCTGCAGCACGTCGCCCGCGTTCTGCCCGAACCGGTGGTAGACCCGCTGACCGCGTGCAAGCAGATCCGGGTCCACCCAGGACGGCGTCGCCTCGACGACGTCGAAGAACTCCCGCAGCGCGGGCGGTGAGTCCGCGGTCACGCCGTCGCGCAGGGCGGAGCGGAACTGGTCCATCGTGACGCGCCCCGGCTCTCCCGCTCGCGAACGCATCGCATGTGCGAGGCGCGCTCCGGGCTGGTCGCAGGTGGTGAAGGCGAGACCGATGCGGTGCATCAGCTCCTCGTCGACCTCGCTGACGCGTGCGACGGCGCGGAGCGGACGCCCGAGACGTCGTCCGCGCGCCTCGGCCTCGCGGTGCCGGCTCGGATAGGGGGCCGACGCGACATCGGTGCTGGCCGTCGGCTGCGGGGCGGCGTTCATGGGGCAAGCCTGACGCGAGTCATCACTCGCATACAATTCGCGTATGCGGAGGACCCCTCGCCAGGCCAGGTCGCGCGCCATGGTCGATCGGATCGTGGAGGCGGGCCGAGCGGTGCTGGTGCGCGACGGGTACGACGGCTTCTCCACGAACAGGATCGCCGCCCAGGCCGGCATCAGCCCCGGCTCGCTGTATCAGTACTTCCCCGACAAGGCCGCGATCCTGGCCGTCGTCATCGAGCGATGGTCCTCGGAGGTCAGCGACCGGGTCAGCGCCGCACTCGCCGATCGGGTCGGCGAACGCGACCCCGCCATGCTGCGCCGGGTGCTCGACGCCCTGCTCACCGCGCTCGAGGACGACGCCGCCCTGCTGCGGGTGGTGATGCAGGAACTGCCGTCGGCACGGAGCCACCCCGGACGGCTCGCACTCGAACGCCGGGTGCAGGAGATGACGGCGGCCTTCCTCGCGGGGTCGGCTCTGGCCCACCCGGCTCGGGCGCAGGGGACCCCGGCCTCACTGGGTCTCGAGACGGTCGCAGAGCGACCTCCTCGACCACCGGCGACGCCGGGCGCCCCGGGCCCGGTCGCCGTCAGCTGGGTGCTGGTGCTGGCCGTCGAGCAGCTCGCGGTGCGGTGGGTGCTCGACGACGACCCGCCACTGACCCGCGAGCAGATCGTGATCGAGATGGAGCGGCTCTGCTCGGCCTACTTCCTGGCCAGCCTCGGCACGCGTTGACCGCGACCGACCTTCGACGACGTGTTCGCGCATGCGACAGCGCCGCCCACCCGGGTCGGGGTGGACGGCGCTGCGCCGTGGAACGAGGGCCCTGGCTGCTCGATCAGGGAGCCGGCGTGTAGTCGCTGGAGTCTCCGGCGATCACGACGTAGAACCGCTTGCGGGCGGTGTTGGTGGTCACCGTGCCGTCGCTGTTGCGCGGGCTGACCACGAAGCTCTGCGCGTTCTGGGCGTCGGCCGGGGCGCAGTTGGTCGGGATGCCCGCGCCGCCGGTGAAGTTGCACCGGCTGACCGAGATCTCGCCGGAGAACTCCGGGTTGGCGTCCGCTGCCGCTGCGCGACCGTTGGTCACACCGTCCCCGTTCTGGTCGACGGTGTTCTGCAACGCGACGACGGCGAAGATCGCGTTGTTGGAGAGATCCTCGCCGGCGTTGATGTAGACGTTGCCGGCAGCGCGCAGCGAGTTGTCGGGAGCAGGCGCGACCGCCGTGTTCGGCAGGGTCGGGTAGGCCGCGACCATCGTGAACCCGCCCGACTGTGCCGAGATCGTGCCGTCGGCCTCGACGAGCGCCCAGCGGCCGACGCCTGCAGGGCCGGCCGGACCCTCGGGACCGGCAGGACCCTGGGGACCCTCGGGGCCCTCGACCGGGTCGGACTTGAACAGGCGCGCGTTGAGGTCGCGCGGCTTGATCGAGCCATCCTTGATCTTGTTCGAGGTGACCGCGTTGTTGGCGATGTCCTTGGTCTGGATCTGGGTCGCCGCGTAGGAGGTGCCTCCGAGCGCGACCACGAGGGCCGCGACCGAGACGGTCATCGGAGCGGAGGGACGCTTGAGGGGGAGCTTCGGCATCAGGTGGGACCTTTCCGAGGGGCGCCGCGCGCGGGCGACGTCGAGAGCGGCGCTACCCCTGCCGGACAGCGCCCGTACCCCTCCTTCGGAGACGCAGGTCACACGGATTGGTCGAAACCGCATTCATGCGGCGAGTCGATCGATCCCGCGCTCCACGACGCCCTCCGGGGAAAAGCACGAAGCCGCGGGGGCCGGATCGCGGCTCCGCGGCTTCGGTGGCAGGTGCTGGATTCGAACCAGCGTAGGCTGTGCCGGCTGATTTACAGTCAGCTCCCTTTGGCCGCTCGGGCAACCTGCCGGGGTGTCGACCCGTGGGCGCTCGCCGGGGCTGGGTGAGCCTGGCTTGGCCGGTGGGCAACGACGCGAAACAATACCGCAGCGAACCCCCCATCCGAGAATCGTTAGGAACCCTCTGCGCCATGGCCGACTCCTCGTTCGACATCGTGAGCAAGCTCGACCGCCAGGAGGTCGACAACGCCCTGGGGCAGACCGCTCGCGAGATCGCCACCCGCTTCGACTTCAAGGGCACCGGCGCCGAGATCGAGTGGAAGGGCGATGAGGCGATCGAGATCACCGCGTCGGCCGACGACCGCGCGAACGCGGTGCTCGACGTCTTCAAGCAGAAGCTGATCAAGCGCAACCAGTCGCTGAAGATCCTCGAGGCCTCCGAGCCCCGCCCCTCGGGTCAGCAGTCGAAGATCGGCATCACGTTGAAGGAGGGCATCTCCTCGGAGAACGCCAAGAAGATCTCCAAGCTGATCCGCGACGAGGGCCCCAAGGGCGTCAAGGCGCAGATCCAGGGCGACGAGCTGCGCGTGTCCTCCAAGAGCCGCGACGACCTCCAGGCCGTACAGACGCTGGTGCGCGAGCAGGACTACGACTTCGCCGTCCAGTTCGTGAACTACCGATGAGCGCCACCTCCGTCGCTGCCGATGCGACCGGCAGCATCGAGATCGCGGCGTCGCCCGACGACGTCTACCGCCTGCTGACCGACCTCGACAGGTTCGCCTCGGTGACCGAGGAGACCACGACGATGCGCTGGACCGGTGGCGCTACCGGCGCAGCTCCGGGCGCGTCGTTCTCCGGCGCGAACCGTAACGGCTGGCGGCGCTGGTCGACGGCGAGCATCGTCACCGATGCCGACGCCGGGCGGCGGTTCGCCTTCGAGGTGACCGCGCCCGCCGGTATCACGGTGGCGCGCTGGCAGTACGACCTCGAGCCGACGGCGACCGGGTGCCGCGTCACCGAGAGCACCTGGGACCGCCGTCCGGCCTGGTTCGTGAAGCCGGCCGGCATGATCACCGGCGTCTCCGACCGCACGTCGGGCAACGCCGCCAACATCGAGGCCACGTTGACCCGGCTCAAGGCGGCGCTCGAGTCGTGAGCACACAGCCGTCGGCGAGCATCGAGATCGACGCTCCCCTCGATCTCGTCTGGCAGATCATGCTCGACACCGACGAGTACGGGGCCTGGAACCCGTTCGTGTTCCGAGCCGAGACGCCGACGCCGGCGCAGGTGGGCAATCCGATCGTCCTGCACGTGCGGTGGCGCAACGGCCGGACCACCAGATCGCCCGAGCGCATCACCGCGATCGAGCCGCCGGTGCGACACGACGGCACCACGACCGCCCTGCTCTCCTACGTCTACGAGGGCCTGCCGGCCAAGCTCGGCCTGGTCCGCGGCATCCGGCACCAACGCCTGACCCAGATCGACGGCGGTCCGACGCACTACGAGACCGTCGAGGAGTTCTCCGGTCCGCTCGTGCGGTTCGCCGGGCCCGACCGGGTCGCCGACGGTTTCGCCCGCCATGCCGCCGGTCTCAAGGAGCGCGCCGAGGCGCAGGCGAGCTGACCTGGTCGCCCGCCAGGGCGCCGGCCTCCAGGCCGCGCGCAGCGCGGCTCGCACGCTGACGAGAGCGGTCCCTCACCCCGAGTGAGCGGTGACGTGGCGAGAGTTGGGCGGGGGCGGCGGTGTCGCGGTGAGGAAATGCCGCGCCCGATTCCTCACCACCTCACCGCCGCCCCGCCGCACCCCCAGCAGAACCGGGACTCACTCACCACCACCCCGGCCGGCCCGCCCACGACGACGATGGACGGGCGCGGCCAGCGGATGGCGGCGCGAGGCCTCAGGCGGGGACGGGCTGCGTGGCGACCACCGTGGTGGCGCCGACTGCCGGCGTCAGCCAGACGGTGCCGCCCTCGACCAGGCCCAGCTGCTGGGCGTGGGTGCGAGTGAGCTCGACCTTCACCTCGGCGTCGTCGGCCGTCTCGACGCTGAGCCGCACCTCGAATCCCACGCGCAGGACCCGGGTGATCCGCCCCTGGACGGCGCCGGGCCGGCCGGGCTCGACGTCGATCTCGATGTCGTGCGGCCTCAGCATGAGGCCTCCGAGCCGGGTGACATCGCCCAGGAACCCCATCACGAAGTCGTTCGCCGGGGTGTCGTACAGGCTGTCGGGGCTGCCGACCTGCTCGACGCGACCATCGTTGATCACCACGATCTCGTCGGCGACCTCGAGGGCCTCCTCCTGGTCGTGGGTCACGAAGATCGTGGTCACGTGCACCTCGTCGTGCAGGCGCCGCAGCCAATCACGCAGCTCCTTGCGCACCTTGGCGTCCAAGGCGCCGAACGGCTCGTCCAGCAGCAGCACCGTCGGCTCGACCGCGAGCGCGCGCGCCAGAGCCATGCGCTGGCGCTGTCCGCCCGAGAGCTGGGACGGCAGTCGGTGCGCGAACTGCGAGAGGTGCACCAGGTCGAGAAGCTCGGCCACCTTGGCCTGGACGTCCTGCTTGGGGCGCTTGCGGATCTCGAGTCCGAAGGCGACGTTCTTCGCGACGGTCATGTGCTTGAACGCGGCGTAGTGCTGGAACACGAACCCGACGTTGCGCTTCTGCGGCGGCAGCTTCGTGGCATCGCGGCCCTCGATGTGCACACTGCCGCTGTCGGCGGTGTCGAGGCCAGCGATGATCCGCAGCAACGTGGACTTGCCGCCGCCCGAGGGCCCCAGGAGCGCGGTGAGCTGCCCGGTCGGCAAGGTGACGGAGACGTTGTCGAGGGCGACGAAGTCGCCGTACTTCTTGGTGACGCCGGTGACATCGATGCTCATCGGGCGTGTCCTTCCTTGGGACGCAGAATGGAGACCACGACGATGCAGAGCACGCTGACGAAGGCCAGCACGAACGAGACGGCGTAGGCCGACTGCTGCTCGAAGCTCTGGTACTGCGACTCGACGATGAGGGTCGCGGTCTGGGTCTGGTTGACGTAGTTGCCCGACACGATCTTGACCGCACCGAACTCACCGAGGCTCCGAGCGAGGCTGAGCACCACCCCGTAGACCACCGCCCACTTGATGCTGGGCAGCGTGATACGCCAGAAGACCTGGCGCGCGTTCGCGCCGAGGCTGCGGGCAGCCTGCTCCTGCTCGTCGCCGATCTCCTGCAGCACCGGCACGACCTCGCGGATCACCAAGGGGAGCGCGACGAAGCAGGTGGCCATGATCATGCCGGGACCACTGAAGATGATCTGGACGCCGTGCTCCTCCAGCCAGGTGCCGAACCAGCCGGTGCGGCCGTTGTAGACCAACAGCAGCGAGAGGCCGACGACGACCGGGGAGACCGATAGCGGCAGGTCGATCAGCGCGGACAGGATGCGCTTGCCGGGGAAGCGATAGCGCACCAGCAGCAGCGACATGCCCACACCGAAGACCAGGTTGATCGCCACGGCCTGCAGCGCGACCTGGGCGGTGAGCGACAGTGCGCGCACCACCTGCTCGTTGGAGAAGATCGAGAGGAACTCCCCCACACCTTCGGCGAAGGCACGCTGCACGATCAGGCCGACCGGCCAGGCCACCAGGAAGAACACGTAGCCGATGACGACGGTGCGCATCAGCCACTTGGTCGGGGTCGAGAGCTCAACCACGGCGGCTCACCCGCCTCTGGATGAGGTCGAGCAGCACGATCACCACGAGCGCCACGAACAGCATCAGGCTCGCGATCGCCGCTGCCGACGACGTCGAGCCGTTCTCGATGAACGTCAGGACGCGCACCGAGACGACCTCGGTCGAGAACGGCTTGTTGCCGCTGAGCAGCACCAGCGACCCGTACTCCGCGATCGCGCGGGCGAACGAGAGCGCGGCGCCGGCCGCGATGGCCGGGGTGAGGCTCGGCAGGATGATCCGCCGGATGATCGTGCCGCGGCTGGCGCCGAGCGAGGCCGCGGCCTCCTCGACGTCCTTCTCGAGCTCACCGAGCACGGGCTGCACGGTGCGCACGATGAACGGCAGCGTGACGAAGGCGAGTGCGAGGAACACCGCCTGCGGGGCGTAGGCCCAGTCCAGCCCGATCGGACTCGACGGGCCGAAGAGTCCGAGCAGCACCAAGCCGGTGACGATCGTGGGCAGCGCGAAGGGGATGTCGATGATCACGTCGAGGATCGCCTTGCCCCAGAACCGGTCGCGGACCAGTACCCAGGCGATCATCGTGCCCATCACGATGTTCACCGCCGTCACCAGGAGCGCCTGGCCCACCGTCAGCTGGACGGCGGCGAGGGTCTGCTCGTTGGTGATCGTGCGCCAGTAGCCAGACCATCCACGTTCGGAGGCCGTAACGACGATCGCCGTGAGCGGGATCAGCACGAGAAGGCTGAACCACGTCAGGGCGATGCCGAGTCCCAGAGCCGAGCCGGCACTCAGCGTGTTGCCGCTGGCAACACGCGAGGTCGGCCGCCCGCCACGCGCGGGCCGGCGCCCCCGCCCCCGCCCAGCGGGCGGGGTGGGGCGGGCCGTGGCGTCGAGCGTCGAGCTCACGCCTGACCTACTGGGCGTCGGAGCCGGACTTGGCGATCAGGTCGGGGATGATGCCGACCGGTCCGCCGTCCTCGCCGTCGGCGAAGAACTTGTCCGCCGCCGCGGCCCATCCGCCGAAGTCGTCGTCGATGGTGAACAGCTGCGACGGCGTCGGGAACGGGTCGGCCGGGTCGTTGGCACCCTCGACCTCGGGAACCTCCACGCCGTCCACGCCGACCACGGGCCGGAATCCGAACGAGGCGTAGATGGCCTGGGCCTCCGGGCTCAGGATGAAGTCGAGGAACTCCTGCGCGCCGTCCTTGGCGTCGGTCGTGACCGCGGCGGGGTTCTCGATGAGCAGCGTGTCCGGCGGGACGACGTAGTCGATGTCCTCGCCGTTCTGCTTCGCGAGGATCGCCTCGTTCTCGTAGGAGAGCAGCACGTCCTGGTTGCCCTCGACGAACGCCGAGGTCGCCTCACGGGCGCTGGCCGGCAGGGCCGGGGTGTTCTTCAGCAACTGGGTGATGAAGGCGCGGGCCTCGGCGTCGGTACCGCCGTTGCCGACGATGTGCGCCCAGGCGGCCAGGATGTTCCACCGCGCGGAGCCCGACGAGCCCGGGTTCGGCGTGATGACCTCCACGCCGGGCTTGACCAGGTCGTCCCAGGACTGGATGTTCTCGGGGTTGCCCTTGCGGACGACGAAGACCACGACCGAGGAGGTCGCGATGCCCTTGGTGGCGTTGTCCTTCCAGTCGTCGGCGACGAGGTCGGCGTCGACCAGGCGAGTGACGTCGGTCTCGAGCGAGAAGTGGACGACGTCCGCGTCGGAGCCGTTCACGACGGCTCGGCTCTGGTCGCCCGAAGGACCGTAGGAGGGGGTGAAGGTGATGTCCTTGCCGGCATCGGTGTCCTCGAACGCCTCGAACACGGGCTCGTTCGCCTTCTCCATGACGGAGAACGCGACAACGTGGAGCTGCTTGTCAGCATCTCCACCACCCGTGGACGTGCAGGCGGTCAAGGCCGGCACCATCAGCAGACCGGCGATGCCGACCGCTGCAGCCTTGATCGTCTTGTTCATGCTCAGACTCGCTTTCATCGGGCGCCCCGCGAGGGCGCTTGGGTTACTAAGTCCAGTACCGTAGTTGACTTAGTCAGTCTCAGCGAATTCATCATCAAAATGGACACGCACTGGTCCAGACCGGAGACTCGGCGCGGCGCGCCATCCGAGCACCAAGACGAGGCCTGAACCTCGAAGGCGGCGAACTAGACTCGACTCCGGTGCCGACAACCTGGACACGTGTCTGAAACTTGTTCTAGTTTTCGCGTACCCTCAGTACGATGAGTGCGCCGCAGAGGCGCAGCGATGTCGATTTTCGAGGTGGGCAGTGACCAAGCAGGTCAAGCAGCTCGACCGGGTGATCATCCGGTTCGCGGGCGATTCCGGTGACGGGATGCAGTTGACGGGTGACCGGTTCACCCAGGAGTCGGCGGTCTTCGGCAATGACCTGGTGACGCTGCCGAACTTCCCGGCCGAGATCCGGGCCCCCCAGGGCACGATCCCGGGCGTCTCGTCGTTCCAGGTGCACTTCGCCGATCACGACATCCTGACGGCGGGCGACGCCCCCGACGTCCTGGTGGCGATGAATCCGGCGGCGCTGAAGGCCAACGTCGGCGACCTGCCGAAGGGCGCGACGATCATCGTCGACACCCATGACTTCACCAAGCGCAACCTGGACAAGGCCGGCTACGACGTCAACCCGCTGGACCTGCTCGGCGACAGCAACGACATGCTCGGCGACTTCAACGTCCAGCCGGTCGACCTGACCGGCATGACGGTCGAGGCGGTCAAGGAGTTCGGCCTTACCCGCAAGGACGCCGCCCGCGCGAAGAACATGTTCGCCCTGGGGCTGCTCTCCTGGATGTATGGCCGCCCGACCGAGGGCACCGAGAAGTTCCTGAGCAAGAAGTTCGCCAAGAACGAGCCCGTCCGCGACGCCAACCTGACGGCGTTCAAGACCGGCTGGAACTACGGCGAGACCACCGAGGCGTTCGCCGTCCAGTACGAGATCAAGCCGGCCGCGCTGCCCTCGGGCACCTACCGCAACATCACCGGCAACCTCGCGCTGTCCTACGGCCTCATCGCCGCCGGCGTGCGATCGGGCCTGCCCGTGTTCCTGGGGTCCTACCCGATCACTCCCGCATCCGACATCCTCCACGAGCTGTCCAAGCACAAGGCGTTCGGCGTCACCACTCTGCAGGCCGAGGACGAGATCGCGGGCGTGGGCGCCGCGATCGGTGCCTCGTTCGCGGGCCACCTCGGCGTCACCACGACGTCTGGCCCCGGCATCGCGCTGAAGGGGGAGGCGATCGGCCTGGCGATCATGACCGAGCTGCCGCTCGTCGTCGTCAACGTCCAGCGTGGTGGCCCCTCCACGGGCCTGCCGACCAAGACCGAGCAGGCCGACCTGCTTCAGGCGATGTTCGGCCGCAACGGCGAGGCACCCATGCCCATCGTGGCACCGCAGTCCCCCGGCGACTGCTATACCGCCGCGGTCGAGGCAGCGCGGATCGCCGTCACCTACCGGACGCCGGTGATGCTGCTCTCCGACGGCTACCTCGCCAACGGCTCCGAGCCGTGGCGCATCCCCGCCTTCGACGAGCTTCCCGAGATCGACCCCGCCTTCGCGACCGAGCCGAACCACGAGCTCACCGACGCCGACGGCACCGTCACCGGCACCGACTTCTGGCCCTACCTGCGCAACGAGGAGACCCTCGCTCGGCCGTGGGCCATCCCGGGTACGGCCGGGCTGGAGCACCGTATCGGTGGTCTGGAGAAGGGCGAGGGCCACGGCAACATCTCCTACGACCCGGCCAACCACGACCTGATGGTGCGCACCCGCCAGGCGAAGGTCGACCGGATCGCGGAGTCGCTGCCTCCTCTCGAGGTCGACGACCCCTCGGGCAGGGCCAAGGTGCTCGTGATCGGCTGGGGCTCCACCTACGGTCCGATCGGCGCGGGCTGCCGCCGGGTTCGCAAGGCGGGCTACGACGTCGCCCAGGTGCATCTGCGCCACCTGAACCCGTTCCCTCGGGATCTGGGCGACATCCTCAAGCGCTACGACAAGGTGCTCGTGCCCGAGATGAACCTGGGCCAGCTCTCCACGCTGTTGCGCGCGAAGTACCTCGTCGACGCCGCCGGCTACAACATGGTGCGCGGCCTGCCGCTGAAGGCGGCCGAGCTCGCCGACGCGATCGGCGCGCTCGTCGCCGCGGCCGAGGGCATCGAGGTCAACCTGCATCCCGCCGGCACCGACATGGAGGCCATCTCATGACGACCATCGATCTGGGGACGCCGGGCCTGCGCTCGGGCACCGAGCTGATCCCGACCTTCCAGGGCGAAGGCGCGCAGACCGCCAAGGAGTACACCTCGGACCAAGAGGTCCGCTGGTGCCCCGGCTGCGGTGACTACGCGGTGCTCAAGGCCGTCCAGTCTTTCCTCCCCACCCTGGGGCTGCGCCGCGAGAACATCGTGTTCGTCTCCGGCATCGGCTGCTCGAGCCGCTTCCCCTACTACCTCGACACCTACGGCATGCACTCCATCCACGGACGTGCGCCCTCCATCGCGACCGGCATCGCCACCGCGCGTGAGGACCTCTCCGTGTGGGTCGTCACCGGCGACGGTGACGCGCTCTCGATCGGTGGCAACCACCTCATCCATGCGCTGCGTCGCAACATCAACATGACGATCCTGCTGTTCAACAACCGGATCTACGGCCTCACCAAGGGCCAGTACTCCCCCACCTCCGAGGCGGGGAAGATCACCAAGTCCACCCCGATGGGTTCACTGGACCACCCCTTCAACCCGGTCTCCCTCGCACTCGGCGCCGAAGGCTCGTTCGTGGCGCGCACGATCGACTCGGACCGCAAGCACCTCACCTCGGTGCTCCAGGCCGCTGCCGCCCACCGCGGGACCTCGCTCGTGGAGATCTACCAGAACTGCCCGATCTTCAACGACGGCGCCTTCGACGCCATCAAGGACGCCGACACCAAGCAGGACGCGATCATCCCGCTCGTGCACGGCGAGGCCATCCGCTTCGGCACCCCCGACGAGTCCGGGCTCGGCACCAAGGGACTGATCCGTACGGCCACCGGCAGTGTCGAGGTCGCCGACGTCGCCGAGGCGGGGGCCGACAACATCCTGGTCCACGACGCCCACAACCCCGACCCGTCGACGGCCTTCGCGATCAGCCGACTCACCGACTCCGGCTACCTCAACCAGTCACCCATCGGCATCTTCCGCCAGGTCGAGCGGCCCACCTACGACGACCAGGCCCGCGCCCAGGTCAACACGGCCCGCGACAACGTCACCGGCACCGACGCCGAGCGCCTCACCGCGCTCATCCACGGCGGAGACACCTGGAGCGTCTAGCGGACCGGGAGGGACGACCGGGCCCCGTCACAGACGCGGAGGTCGAGCACGCCCCGCGACCCACCCGCCTCATCACAACGGCACTGGGCCGGACTCCTCACGGAGTCCGGCCCAGTGCCGTTGGACGATGCCGTCCGCCGTCAGCTCAGGGCGTGGGGCAGGGCGAGCTCTGCACGCGCTTCTTGCACGTCACCCAGATGTCGCTCTTGGCGTTGCCGACCCGAGCGCGCCAGGCCAGGCTGCCGGTCCGCGGGGCGTACACGCGCACCTCGTAGCGCCCCTTCTTGATGGAGGCCTTCTTCCAGCGCTTGAAGTTGCAGGTGCCCTTCGACGGGTTGCACTTGGTGCCGCGATCGATGATGACCGGACCCTTCGGGGGCGTCACGTTGCCCACGAGGAAGAGCTTCCCCTTGCGCTTGACGACCTTGATGCCGACCTTGCGCTCGGCGCGCCGCTCGGCCGTGGCGGTCGCGGAGGCGGACGCCGTCCGCGCGCTGGTGGCGTCGGCGTTCTCCGCCGACGCGCCGGGCGTGGCCACGAGTGGCGTGGTCAGAAGAACGAATCCGGTGATGAGCGCCGCGATCAGGCGGATGCCTCGCATGGGGGACCTTTCGTCGAAGTGGTGACGTCCCCATCGTTGCCCGTTGTCGGCGGCGGCGAAACCCGGGCGCGGAGTTCGACCGGTACTCGATAGGTTCAGGCCGTGCCACCTGCCCGTCACGGACTCTCCTACGGCGTCGCGGCCTATCTGCTCTGGGGCATGTTCCCGCTCTACTGGCCGCTGCTCGAGCCGGCCGGCCCGGTCGAGATGCTCGGCCAGCGGATCGTCTGGTCGACGCTGACGATGGGCGTCCTCGTCGTCGCCCTCCGGCGCACCGCGCAGTTGCGTGCCATCCTTCGCGACCGACGCGTGATGCTGCTCCTGGTCGTGGCAGCGCTGACCGTGACGTCGAACTGGGCGACCTACATCTACGGCGTCACCAACGAGCGCGTGGTGGAGACCTCGCTCGGCTACTTCATCAACCCGCTGGTCACCGTGCTGCTGGGCGTCGTGGTGCTGGGAGAGCGGCTGCGGCCGCTGCAATGGGTGGCGGTCGGCGTCGGCTTCGCCGCCGTGGGGGTTCTCACCTGGGACTACGGCCACCTCCCCTACGTCGCCCTGGTGCTCGCCTTCTCCTTCGGCACCTACGGTCTGGCGAAGAAGTCCGCCAATGTCGGCGCGATCGAGAGCCTGGCGTTCGAGACCTCGGTGATCGCGCCGTTCGCCGCTGCCTACCTGGTCTGGCTGACCGCGACCGGCGGATCGCACTTCGGCACCGAGGGTGTGGGGCACGCCGCTCTGATGGTCTCCTCGGGCCTGATCACAGCGGTCCCCCTGATGCTCTTCGGCGCCGCCGCCACGAGGCTGTCACTGGTCGCGATCGGTCTGCTCCAGTACCTGGCACCGATCATCCAGTTCGCACTCGGCGTCGTCGTCTTCGACGAGGCGATGCCGACCGGACGCTGGATCGGCTTCGCCCTGGTCTGGGTGGCCCTCACGCTCTTCACCGTCGAGGCGATCCGACACCGACGCCGACAGATCGCACTGACGGTCGCCACGGCGGCCGCGGCGTGATCCGATCCGCGCGCCGCGCGGTCGTCGACAATCGCGGTCATCGAGCCTGCCGAGATGCGGTGAGGGTCTCGACAAGCTCGACCACCGCGGAGGCTCGACCACCGCGGAGGCGTCAGGCGGTGCGGTGGGCGACGAGGTCGGCGAAGTCCTCCAACGCCTGGCGCACCGAGCCCGGCGGCAGGACGGCGAGCAGGCGCTTGGCCTCCTCGGCCTGCGCGACGACGTAGTCGCGCGCCTGCGTCAGGGCCGGGTGACGGCGCAGCAGCTCCAGCGCCTCCTCGACGTCGGCGTCGTCGGTGATCGGACCGGCGAGCAGAGCGTGCAGGCGCGCATCCGCCGGATCACCGGATGCCTGTGCCATCAACGTCGGGAGCGTCGGCACGCCCTCACGCAGGTCGGTGCCGGGCGTCTTGCCGGACTCCTCGGTCTCCGAGGCGATGTCGAGGATGTCGTCGCTGAGCTGGAACGCGGTGCCGACGAGCTCGCCGTAGGCGGTGAGCGCCTCCTCGATCTCCGCGGAGGCACCGCTGAAGCGGGCGCCATAGCGAGCGGAGGTGGCGATCAGCGAGCCGGTCTTTCCGGCGACGACGTCGAGGTAGTGCTGCAGTTCCCGGCCGGGCTCTGGCTTCACGGTCTCCAGGATCTGGCCCTCGACGAGACGGGTGAACGTCTCCGCCTGGATGCGGACGGCGTCCGCTCCGAGCAGCGCGGTCAACTCCGAGGACTTCGCGAACAACCAGTCGCCGGTGAGGATCGCGACGTGGTTGTCCCACCGGGCGTTGGCGGAGTCGGCGCCGCGCCGCAGCGCGGCCTCGTCCATCACGTCGTCGTGGTAGAGCGACCCGACGTGGGTGATCTCGACGACGCAGGCTGCCGTGACGACGTCGGGCGAGTCCGGCGTCAGGCCCGCCTCCGCCGCCAGCAGCACCAGGAGGGGCCGGAACCGCTTGCCGCCCGCCGACAGCAGGTGCTGAGCGGCCTCGGTCACGTAGGGCGCGCGGCTCTCGGCATGTCGGAACAGGTCGGCCTCGACCTGGCCCATCCTCGACGTCAGGCGAGCCGCGAGCTCCGCATCGGCGATCGGCAGCGCGAGATCGAGTGGCATCGTGCCGCTCGAGCCGTCCGCGCCGTCGGCAGAGCCCCCAGTCGTCCTCACCTGATGAAGTCTCCCGCATTCGCCGCGAGGTCGAGCACAGGGCCCGGAATGACGCCGAGCACCACGGAGGCAACCGCACACACGGCGACCGTGGCGGTCGTGAGCGGAGCCGGCGCGGTGACCGCGGCGACGTCGCCCTCGGGCTCGGTGAAGAACATCAACCGGATGTAGTGCACGTAGAAGTAGATCGCGATGATGCTCGCCGCGATCGCGACCAGCACGACCGGCCACGCGCCGGCGGCCATGGCGACGGTGAACACCGACCACTTGCCGATGAAGCCGGCCGTGAGCGGGAGGCCCGCCATCGAGAGCAGGAAGAGCATGAAGGTCGCAGCCACCAACGGCGAGCGCTTGCCGAGGCCGGCCCACCTCGGGAACGCGGGCGCCTCGCCGTTGGCGTCGCGCACCACCGTGACGAGCGCGAAGGCGCCGACCGTCGCGAAGCCGTAGGAGGTCAGGTAGAAGAGCACAGCCTGCAGGGAGGTGATCTGGCCCTCGGCGAGCTCACCGGGGCCCTGGATGCCCAGGATGCCGACCAGCAGGAAGCCGGTGTGAGCGATCGCGGAGTAGGCGAGCATGCGCTTCACGTCGGTCTGGACGACGGCGAGGATCGCGCCGACCAGCATCGTGAGGATGGCGACGGCCCAGATCATCGGCTGCCAGTCCCAACGGTCGGCACCGAAGGCCACGTAGAACAGACGCGCCAGCGCACCGAACGCGGCGATCTTGGTGCCGGCGGACATGAAGGCGGTGACCGCAGTCGGGGCCCCCTGATAGACGTCCGGCGTCCACGACTGGAACGGCACGGCCCCGACCTTGAACAGCAGGCCGACGGAGAGCATCGCGATGCCGATGAGCAGCAGCGGCTTGTCGCCGCTGTTGTTCACCACGGCCTCGTGGATCGCGGCGAAGTCCATGGAGCCGGCGTACCCGTAGATCAGCGCCACGCCGTAGAGGAAGAACCCGGAGGAGAACGCGCCGAGGAGGAAGTACTTCATCGCCGCCTCCTGGCTGAGCAGGCGGCGACGACGCGCCAGGCCGCACAGCAGGTAGAGCGGGAGCGAGAGCACCTCGAGCGCCACGAACAGCGTGAGGAGGTCTCCGGCAGCCGGGAAGAGCATCATGCCGCCGACGGCGAACATCAGCAGGGGGTAGACCTCGGTGTGCGCGAGGCCCTGGTGGGCCGACTGGCGCTCGGCGTCGGTGCCCGGCAGCGCCGCGGCGTTGCCGGCGAACGCCGAGACCCCGGCCTCCACCCGACGGTCGGCGAACAGGGCGACCCCGGCCAGCGCGAACACGAGCACCAGACCCCAGAGGTAGACGCTCGGACCGTCGACGACGACCGAGCCCTCGGCTCCGACGACTCCGCGGCCGTTGCCCGACTCGGTCAGCTCGGTGCCGACCCAGATCGTGGCGCCGAGAGCTGCGATGACGCCGATCCCGGCCAGCGCTACCTGGAGCAGGTGACGGCGGGCGCGGGGCACGAAGGCCTCCACGATGACGCCCAGGCAGGCGACGCCGAAGACGATGAGCAGCGGCGAGAGCTCGCCGTACTCGATGGTGGGCTTCACGAACTCCATGTCAGTGGCCCTCTCCGGACTCGTGCGATCCGCCGCCCGGCGCAACCGCCGGGGCGTCGTCGGTGACGCCGACGTGCTGCATCAGGTCGTCGATGTAGGGGTTGCTCGCGTCGAGCAGCGGCTGGGGGAAGAACCCGAACAGCACCAGCGCCACCATCAGCGGAGCGACAGCGAGGATCTCGCGCTTCCCGGCGTCCGGCGTCGAGGCAACGTCGTCCGGCGTCGGGCCGGTCATGATGCGCTGGTAGGCCCAGAGCACGTAGATCGCGGCGAGCACGATGCCGCTGACCGCGATGGCGCCGACCCACCAGCGGTAGTCGAAGGCCGAGAGCAGCACCAGGAACTCGGAGATGAACGAGCTCAGGCCGGGCAGACCCAACGTCGCCAGACCGGCGACCAGGAAGAGGCCCGCAAGGATCGGCGTCGCCTTCTCCAGTCCGCCCATCTCGCTGATCAGCGTCGTGCCGCGGCGCTTGATGATGTAGCCCGCGATCAGGAAGAGCGCCGCGGTGCCGACCCCGTGGTTGACCATGTAGATCACCGCGCCGGAGCCGCCCTGGCTGCTGAAGACGAAGATGCCGAGCACGATGAAGCCGAAGTGGCTCAGCGAGGTCAGACCGATCAGTCGCAGCACGTCGTCCTGGCCGATCGCGACGAAGGCGCCGTAGACGATCGAGATGAGCGCCAGCGCGATCACGACCGGCGTGGCCCACTGCGAGGCCTCGGGGAAGATCCCCAGACAGAAGCGCAGCATGCCGAACGTGCCGATCTTGTCGAGCACGCAGACCAGCAGCACGCTCGTGCCGGGCGTCGCCTTCTCGGTGGTGTCGGCGAGCCAGGTGTGCACCGGGAACAACGGCGCCTTGATCGCGAAGGCGATGAAGAAGCCCACGAAGAGCCAGCGCCCCGCCTCGGTGCTGATGTCGAGCTCGGCCAAGTCGCTGAGCAGGTAGGACGGCGTGCCCTGCTGCGCGGAGACGACGTAGAGGCCGATGACCGAGGCCAGCAGCACCAGGCCGCCGGCGAGCTGGAACATCAGGAACTTGATCGCCGCGGCGCTGCGCCCCTCGCGGCCGAAGCCGCCGACCAGGAAGTAGGCCGGGATGAGGGTGGCCTCGAAGACCACGTAGAAGAGGAAGACGTCGGTGGCGCAGAAGACCGCCAGCGACAGCGCTTCCAGCGCCAGGATCCAGGCGTAGTAGGCCTTCGGGTTCTCACGCCCGCCGTCCCACTCGGCCACCAGCACGATCGGGACGAGGACCACGGTGAGCAGCACCATGAGCAGGCCGAGCCCGTCGAGACCGAGCGCGTAGTGCACGCCCAGTGCATCGATCCAGGTGTGGGTCTCGGTGAACTGCATGCCGCCGTCGACCTCGTACCGGAGGGCGATGACGCCACCGAGCACGAGAGTCGCCGCGGAGACGGCGAGGCCCACGGTGCGGGCGATCGTGGCCGGCAGGAATGCCAGGGCGACGGCGCCGACGAGGGGCACGAGGATGAGTGCGGTCAGCATCGGCCGACGACCTCCAATGAGCGCAGGGAGTGGGCGGTCGCGATCACCAGTTCACCGCCAGCAGGGCGAGGGTGACCAGGACGACGCCGAGGAGCACGGAGAGCGCGTAGGAGCGCACGTAGCCGGTCTGCGCCTTGCGCAGCAGGTTGCCCACGCCCTTGACGGCCGCACCTCCACCCATGAAGGTGCCGTCGGCCCCACCGCGGTCGAAGGCGACCAGTCCGCTGACCAGACGGCGACCCGGCTGGACGATCAGGCCCTCGTTGATCGCGTCTCCGTACAGGTCCGCGCGCGCGGCCCTGGTGAGGAACGAGACGTCGGTGGGAGCGGTCTCCGGCACGTCGCGCTTCTGCACGAGGAAGAAGGCGATCGCGACGCCGACGGCGACCACGGCGACCGTCATCAGCGTGATGACGATGATCGGCAACGGCGGCTCGTGGTGGTGCGGCTCGCCGACGACGGGCGCCAGCCACTCCACGATCCAGTCGCCCAGCAGCAGCACGCCACCGAGCACCGAGAGCGCGGCGAGCACGATCAGCGGCACGGTCATGACGGCGGGCGACTCGTGCGGGTGCACGTCCTTCTGCCAGCGCTTCTTGGTGAAGAAGGTCATCAGCATCAGACGGGTCATGTAGAAGCCGGTGACTCCGGCACCGAGCAGCGCGCACAGACCGACGAGCCAGTTGTCGGCCAGCGCCGTCTCGATGATCTTGTCCTTCGACCAGAACCCGGAGAAGCCGGGGAAGCCGATGATCGCCAGGTAGCCCATGGCGAAGGTCAGGAACGTCACCGGCATGGCCTTGTTGAGCACGCCGTAGTGCCGCATGTCGACGTCGTCGTTCATGCCGTGCATGACCGACCCGGCGCCGAGGAACATGTTGGCCTTGAAGAAGCCGTGCGTGAGCAGGTGGAAGATCGCGAACGCGTAGCCGGCCGTGCCGAGACCGGCACCGAGCATCATGTAGCCGATCTGACTCATGGTGGATCCGGCGAGCGCCTTCTTGATGTCGTCCTTGGCGCACCCGATGACCGCGCCCCACAGGATCGTGACGACGGCGACCACCACGACGGCGGTCTGGGCGTCGGGTGCGTTCTCGAAGACGAAGTTGGACCGCGTGATCAGGTAGACGCCGGCGGTCACCATGGTCGCCGCGTGGATGAGGGCGGAGACCGGGGTCGGACCCTCCATCGCGTCGAGCAGCCAGGCCTGCAGCGGCACCTGCGCCGACTTTCCGCAGGCACCGATGAGCAGGAGGATCCCGAGCCAGGTCATCGTCGTCTCGGTGGCGTCGCCGGCACCGGCGGAGATCACGCTGAAGCTCGTGGAGCCGAAGGTGACGAAGGCCAGGAAGATCGCCATCGCCATGCCCATGTCACCGACACGGTTGATGACGAAGGCCTTCTTGGCGGCGGCGGCGGCGGAGGGCTTGTGCTGCCAGAACCCGATGAGCAGGTAGGAGGCCAGACCCACGCCCTCCCAACCGAGGAAGAGGCCGAGGTAGTTCTCGCTCAGGATCAGCATGAGCATCGCAGCGACGAACAGGTTCAGGTACCCGAAGAAACGGCGACGCCGCGGGTCGTGGCTCATGTAGCCGATCGAGTAGATGTGGATCAGCGAACCCACACCGGTGATCAGCAGGAGGAAGAGCGCGGAGAGCTGGTCGTAGAGGAGGTCCATGCCGACATCGAGGCCGCCGACGTGGATCCAGTCGTAGAGGTGCTGGGTGATCTGGCGCTCGTCGTCGGCGCGGCCCCACAGCGTGAAGAACATCGCGAGGCTGATGACGAACGAGCCCAGCGCCGTCGCGGTGCCGAGGAGGTGGCCCCACTTGTCGGTGTAGCGCCCGCCCAGCAGCAGGATCGCGGCCCCCGCGAGCGGGAGTCCGATCACCAGCCACATCAGCGAGAAGACACCGTCCGCGGCCTCGGGAGTGACCACCGGGATCTGCGACCCGGCCTGAAGGAGGAACATCAGTAGTCGTCGCCTTTCAGAACTTCAGCAGACTCGCGTCGTCGACCGAGGCCGAACGACGGGTGCGGAAGATGGTCATGATGATGGCGAGGCCGACCACGACCTCCGCAGCCGCGACGACCATCACGAAGAACGCGGTGATCTGGCCATCGAGGTTGCCGTGCTGCTTGGCGAACGCCACCAGCGAGAGGTTGCAGGCGTTGAGCATCAGCTCGACGCACATGAACACCACGATGGCGTTGCGTCGCACGAGCACACCGACGGACCCGATCGTGAAGAGGATCGCGGAGAGCACCAGGTACTCGGTCATGACTGGACGTCCTCCTCGCTGCTGGCCGTGGCGCCGGAGCGTCCGGAGGTCTCGGGCATCTGCGCTGGATCCACGCCGAGCTGCCGCTTGAGCTCCTCGATGTCCTCGGCGAGGGCGGGGGCCGAGCGCACGGTCCCGCGGGCGGCGAGCACGCGGCTGACCGAGGCCTCTGCCGCCGTGCCGTCGGGCAGCAACGCCGGAGTGTCGACGGCGTTGTGGCGCGCGTAGACGCCCGGTGCCGGCAGCGGACCGAGGTGGGTGCCCTTCTCGGCGAAGTCGCGTACTCGCTGGGCAGCGAGGTCCCCCTGCGAGGGCTTCGGCGCCAGGCGCTCACGATGGGCGAGCACCATCGCGCCGACCGCTGCGGTGATCAGCAGCGCGCTGGTCACCTCGAAGGCGAAGACGTAGCGGGAGAAGAGGATGTTGGCCAGACCCTGGATGTTGCCCTCGGCGTTGGCCTCTGCCAGTCCGACGGTCGTGCCGAGCGTGAGCTGCCCGATGCCCACCACCAGGATCAGACCGAGCGCGAGGCCCGCGATCGTGGCGAGCACGCGCTGCCCCTTGATGGTCTCCACGACCGAGTCGGAGGCGTCGACGCCGACGAGCATCAGCACGAAGAGGAAGAGCATCAGGATGGCGCCGGTGTAGACGATGATCTGCACCGCGAACAGGAACGGCGCCTCGAGGACGGCGTAGAGCACGGCGAGGCTGATCATCACCACGGCGAGCAGCAGGGCGGCGTGCACGGCCTTGCGCACGAACAGGATGCCGAGCGCGGCCAGCACCATCACCGGCGCCAGGATCCAGAACGCGGTCACTGGTCGCCTCCCGTCGTGGTCGCCCGGAACTCGTTGCGGTAGTAGGCGCCCTCGTCCTCGCCCAGCCGCATCGGGTGCGGCGGCTGCTCCATGCCGGGCAGCAGCGGGGCGAGCAGGTCGGACTTCTCGTAGATGAGGTCCGCGCGGTTGTTGTCCGCCAGCTCGTACTCGTTGGTCATCGTCAGCGCGCGGGTCGGGCACGCCTCGATGCACAGGCCGCACAGGATGCAGCGCAGGTAGTTGATCTGGTAGACGCGGCCGTAGCGCTCACCCGGGCTGAACCGCTCCCCGCCGTTCTCGGCGTCGTCGGAGTTCGAGGCGCCCTCGACGTAGATGGCGTCGGCCGGGCAGGCCCACGCGCAGAGCTCGCAGCCCACGCACTTCTCCAGTCCGTCGGGCCAGCGGTTGAGCTGGTGGCGGCCGTGGAAGCGAGGCGCGGTCGGCGGCTTCTCGAACGGGTACTGCTCGGTGACGACCTTCTTGAACATCGTGCGGAAGGTGACACCGAACCCGGCGACCGGGTCCCAGAACTGTTCCTTGAGCGTCTTCGGCTCGTGGTCGCCCTTGGCGACCGGGGCCTTGATCGGCTCGGACATCAGGAGTCCTCCCCTGCCATCGTGGACGAGGAGCCCGTCGATCCGGCGCCGGCCGGCACCGTGGTCGGACTCGGGAACGTGAGCGGCGCGGCCGCTCCGCGCGCCGCACCTCCCGCCGGCATCGGCGGGGTGGGGAAGGCGCCCGGACGTGCCGCCTCGACCGCGGTCGAGGCGGCGTCCTCGTCGTCACCGCGGCCGCCGACGAAGAAGAGCACCAGGAGCAGCACGAGGAGGACACCGATGCCGATACGAAGGTTGTCGGTCTCCAGCCAGCCCTCGAGCTTGGCGACGCGGAGCACCGCGACGGCGACGATCCAGGCGATGGAGATCGGGATCAGACGCTTCCATCCGAACGCCATGAACTGGTCGTAGCGCAGGCGGGGCAGCGAGCCGCGCAGCCAGATGAACATGAAGATGAAGCCGAGCATCTTGCCCAGGAACCAGATCACCGGGACGTAGCCCTCGTTGGCGCCCGGCCAGAACTCGTCGATCCAGAACGGCGCGTGCCATCCGCCGAGGAACAGCGTGACGGCGAGAGCCGAGACCGTCGCCATGTTGATGTACTCGGCGAGGAAGAAGAGCGCGAACTTGATCGAGGAGTACTCGGTGTGGAACCCGCCGACGAGCTCGCCCTCGGCCTCCGGGAGGTCGAAGGGAGCACGGTTGGTCTCGCCGACCATCGCGATCGTGTAGATCACGAACGACGGGATCAGGATGAGCCCGAACCAGAGGTCGTCCTGCGCGGCGACGATCTCCGAGGTCGACATCGAGCCGGCGTAGAGGAAGACCGCGACGAGCGCCAGGCCCATCGCGACCTCGTAGGAGATCATCTGGGCGCTCGAGCGGAGGCCACCGAGCAGGGAGTAGGTCGAGCCGCTGGACCAGCCGCCGAGCACCAGGCCGTAGATGCCGACGGAGGCGACGGCCATCACGAACAGCACCGCCACCGGCATGTCGGTGAGCTGCAGCGGCGTCTTCTCGCCGAACATCGTGACCTCGGGCCCGAAGGGGATCACCGAGAACGTGGCGAACGCGGCGATCACCGAGATGACCGGCGCGGCGATGAAGACGAGCTTGTCGGCCGCCTTCGGGATGATGTCCTCCTTGAACATCAGCTTAGCGCCGTCGGCGAGCGACTGCAGAAGCCCGAAGGGCCCGTTGACGTTCGGTCCGATGCGGTGCTGCATCCGGGCCACGACACGGCGCTCCCACCAGATGTTGAAGAGCGTGAGCAGCACCAGGAAGACGAAGATCAGCAGCGACTTCACCAGGACGATCCACCAGACGTCCTGACCGAAGGCAGCCAGCGGGCCGTCGCCCGGCTCATCGGCGGCGGCCGAGGCCGAGAGCAGCCCGGTGATGGCAGTCAACGTGGTCATCAGACCGCACCTCCGGTGATGGTGACCCGGGATCCCGGGGACGCCAGATCGGTGAGAAGGCCCAGACCCGTGGAGTTGGCCGGCAGCCAGACCACGCCCTCGACCATGTCGTCGACGGCCTCGACCGGCACGGTCACCGAGCCTCGGTCGCCGGTGACGGTGGCGGTGTCGCCGAGCGCCGCCGCCAACGCCGGGGCGACCTTCGCGACGGCCGGGCGGGCGGTGGCGAGGTAGTGCTTGTCCCCGGCCTGCATGACGCCGTTGTCGACGAGCTGCTTCCAGGACGCGAGTGCGAGGCTGTCGCCCGCCTGGACGGCGGCCGTGGCCGGCTCCGCGGGCGCCGCGGATGCCGCGGTGGCGCGAGCGCCGTCCCAGGCGCCGAGCTGCTCCATCTCCGACCAGACCTGGTCGACGGTGCGGAAGCCGAGCGGCGCGTCGAGCTCCTCGGCGATGCCCGCCAGGATGCGCAGCTCCGGCAGGGAGGCCGGGTTCGCGAAGATCTGGTCGAAGGGGCGCACGCGTCCCTCCCAGTTCACGAACGAGCCTGCCCGGTCGGTGATCGGCGCGACCGGGAAGACGACGTCGGCCAGGCGGGTGACGTCGCTGGCCCGCAGGTCCAGGGCGACCACGAAGGTGGCTGCCTCGAGCGCCGCGCGGGTCGCCGCCGGGTCGGCGGTATCGGCCGGGTCGACCCCGGCCACGACCACCCCACCCAGGTCTCCTGCGGTGAGGGCCGCGACGATGGCGTCGGCGTCACGCCCCGGAGTCTCGGGCAGGCGGTCCAGGCCCCAGGCGGTGGCGACGTCGACGCGGGCGGCCGCGTCGACGACCGGACGGCCGCCCGGCAGCAGGTTCGGCAGGCAGCCGGTCTCGACGGCGCCGCGGTCGCCCGCGCGCCGTGGGACCCACGCGAGTCGTGCCCCGGTGCGGGCGGCGAGGTCCGCGGCCGCCGTCAGCGCGCCCGGCACGGTGGCCAGTCGCTCGCCGAGGAGCACGATCGTGCCGGCATCGACGTCGAGTGCGGCGATCGCGGCGGTCTCGGCGCCCGGGGCCGTCGCGATCAGGGTGCCGTCGAGCTTGCGGAGCCCGCGGGTGGTGAAGGGGGCGACCGACCGCACGGGCAGGCCCGCGTGCAGCACGGCCTTGCGCAGCCGCAGGAAGATCGTGCCCGCCTCGTCCTCGGGCTCCAGGCCCACCAGGACGACGCCGGTCGCGGTCTCGAGATCGCGGTAGGTGACCCCGCCACCGCCGGGGCCCGTCGCGACGACGTGCGCAGCGAGGAAGTCGGCCTCCTCGGCCGAGTGCGGGCGGGCGCGGAAGTCGATGTCGTTGGTGTCGAGGGCGACCCGTGCGAACTTGCTGTAGGCGTAGGCGTCCTCGCCGGTGAGGCGTCCACCGGTGAGCACTCCGACGCCGCCGGCAGCGCGAGCGGTCGCGAGGCCACGGGCCGCGACGGCGAACGCCTCGGTCCACGACGCGGGCCGCAGTTCGCCGTCCTCCCTGACCATCGGGTAGCCGATCCGGTCGGCCTCGGTCGCGTAGGCGAACGCGAAGCGGTCCTTGTCGGTGATCCACTCCTCGTTCACGTCCGGGTCGTCGCCGGCCAGGCGGCGCATCACCTTGCCGCGGCGGTGGTCGACGCGGATCGCGGCTCCGCAGGCGTCGTGCTCGGCGACCGCGGGCGAGGAGACCAGGTCGAAGGGGCGGGACCGGAACCGGTACGACTCCGAGGTCAGCGCGCCGACCGGGCAGATCTGGATGACGTTGCCGGAGAAGTAGGAGAGGAAGGGCGCGTTCTCGGCGATGCCGATCTGCTGCTGGGCGCCTCGCTCGATCAGCGCGATGAACGGGTCGCCGGGGATCTCCTCCGCGAAGCGGGTGCAGCGCTGGCACACGATGCAGCGCTCGCGGTCGAGCAGCACCTGCGGGCTGAGGTTGATCGGCTTGGGAAAGGTCCGCTTGACGCCACCCGTGCCCGAGGAGGCGAAACGCGACTCACCCTGGCCGTTGCTCATCGCCTGGTTCTGCAGGGGGCACTCGCCGCCCTTGTCGCAGACCGGGCAGTCGAGCGGGTGGTTGATCAGCAGGAACTCCATGACTCCCTGCTGCGCCTTGTCGGCGACCTCGCTGGTCAGCTGGGTGCTGACCACCATGCCGTCGGCGACGGGGAGCGTGCAGGAGGCCTGCGGCTTCGGGAAGCCGCGGCCGTTGCCCGCATCGGGGACGTCGACGAGGCACTGGCGGCAGGCGCCGACCGGAGCGAGCAACGGGTGGTCGCAGAACCGCGGGATCTGGACGCCGACCTGCTCGGCTGCCCGGATCACCAGGGTGTCCTTGGCGACCTCGACCTGGATTCCGTCGATGGTGACGGTGACGGTCTCGACCTTCTCAGGCGTCGTCGTCATGGCTCACGCACCTGCCTTCGTCAGGGAGGGGGCCCAGACCGTCGACGCGGCCGGGTCGAAGGGGCACCCGCCGCCGGTCAGGTGGGCGAGGTACTCGTCGCGGAAGAACTGGATGGAGCTGGAGATCGGGCTGGTCGCACCGTCGCCGAGCGCGCAGAAGGAGCGACCCAGGATGTTCTCGCACTGGTCGAGGAGGAGATCGAGGTCGCCCTCGCTGCCCTGCCCCTGCTCCAGCGCAGCCAGGGTCTGCACCAGCCACCACGTGCCCTCGCGGCACGGGGTGCACTTGCCGCACGACTCGTGCTTGTAGAACTCGGTCCAGCGCAGCACCGCGCGCACGACGCACGTGGTCTCGTCGAAGAGCTGGATGGCGCGGGTGCCGAGCATGGTGCCGACGCCGGCCATCGCCTCGAAGTCCAGCGGGACGTCGAGGTGCTCGTCGGTGAGCAGCGGCGTGCTCGAGCCTCCCGGCGTCCAGAACTTCAGGCGGTGGCCGTGGCGCATGCCGCCGGCGAGGTCGATCAGCTCACGCAGCGTGATGCCGAGCGGGGCCTCGTACTGGCCCGGTCGCTCGACGTGGCCCGAGAGCGAGAAGATGCCGTAGCCCTTGGACTTCTCGGTGCCCATCGAGGCGAACCAGTCGGCACCGTTGGCGATGATGCTGGGCACCGAGGCGATCGACTCGACGTTGTTGATCACGGTCGGGCTGGCGTACAGGCCCGCGACGGCGGGGAACGGCGGGCGCAGACGCGGTTGACCGCGACGTCCCTCCAGGCCCTCGAGGAGAGCGGTCTCCTCGCCGCAGATGTAGGCGCCCGCACCCGCGTGCACCACGACGTCGAGGTCGTAGCCCGAGCCGTGGATGTTCTTGCCGAGGTGGCCGGCGGCGTAGGCCTCGGCGACGGCAGCCTGGACGCGGCGGATCACGTGGAGGACCTCACCGCGGATGTAGATGAACGCGTGGTTGGCACGGATCGCGAACGAGCTGATGATCACGCCCTCGACCAGGGTGTGCGGCGTGGCCATCATGAGCGGGATGTCCTTGCAGGTGCCCGGCTCGGACTCGTCGGCGTTGACGACGAGGTACTTCGGCTTGGGGTTGTCCTGGGGGATGAAGCTCCACTTCATGCCCGTGGGGAAGCCGGCGCCGCCGCGGCCGCGCAGACCGGAGTCCTTGACGGCGGTGATGATGTCGTCCTGCGGCATCGTGAGCGCCTTCTTCAGCGCTCCGTAGCCACCGCGCGACTCATACGTCGCCAACGTCCAGCTGCGCTCGGCGTCCCAGTCGTCGGTGAGGACGGGGGTCAGGGTGTCGGTCACGTCAGTGCCCTCTTCCGGTGGTTGAGGAGGAGCCGGCGATGAACGAGCCGACGGGGTCACGGAACCTCACTGGCTCTTCTCCTGCACCGTCTCGGACTCCGCGCGCGAGGTGTCGGCCTCGGCGACGGCGCCCTCCTTGGTCTCCGGCTCGGTGCCGGTGGCACCGCTCGCCTGGGCGACCGGGGCCGTCCACCCGCGCTCGCCGGCGATCTCGACGCCGGCGAGCGACGCCGGGCCTGCGGCGGGGCCCTCGTCGGCCAGGCCGTCGTTGAAGCCGGCGAGCACGCGCTCGGCCTCACGCCAGGTGCAGAGCCGGGGGCCGCGCGTGGAGCGGACCTCCTTGCCGGCGCGGAGGTCGTCGACCACCGCGACGGCGGAGTCCGGCGTCTGGTTGTCCATGAACTCCCAGTTGACCATCATCACCGGGGCGTAGTCGCAGGCGGCGTTGCACTCGACGTGCTCGAGCGTGATGCTCTTCTTGCCCTGCTCCTCAGGCGTCGTCTCGTCGTTGCCGACGTCGAGGTGCTGCTTCAACCGGGCGAAGATCTCGTCGCCGCCCATCACCGCGCAGAGCGTGTTCGTGCAGACCCCGACGTGGTAGTCACCGACGGGCTTGCGCTTGTACATCGTGTAGAACGTCGCCACGCCGCTGACCTCGGCGGCGGAGATGTCCAGGATCTCGGCGCAGATCTCGATGCCCTCGGGCGTGACGCGGCCCTGCACCGACTGCACCAGGTGGAGCATCGGCAGGAGGCCCGAGCGCTTCTCCGGGTAGCGTCCCGCGATCTCGCGCAACTCCGAGATCGTCGTCTCGGTCAGTGTCGTCGCCTGCGTCATCGGTCGACGCCTCCCATCACCGGGTCGATGGATGCGATCGCGACGATGACGTCGGCGACCTGGCCACCCTCGCTCATCACGCTCGTGGCCTGCAGGTTGTTGAACGAGGGGTCGCGGAAGTGCGCGCGGAACGGCCGCGTGCCGCCGTCGGACACGACGTGCGCTCCGAGCTCGCCGCGCGGGGACTCCAGCGGCACGTAGGCCTGCCCGGGCGGGACCCGGAAGCCCTCGGTGACGAGCTTGAAGTGGTGGATCAGGGCCTCCATCGACTCGCCCATGATGTGGCGGATGTGGTCGAGGCTGTTGCCCATGCCGTCGCTGCCGATCGAGAGCTGGCTGGGCCAGGCGATCTTCTTGTCCGCCACCATCACCGGCGCGCCCTCGAGGGCCGCGAGACGGTCCGCGCACTGCTGCACGATGCGCAACGACTCCCACATCTCGTTGAGCCGGACGCGGAAGCGGCCGTAGGAGTCGCTGGTGTCCCAGGTCTGGACGTCGAACTCGTAGTCCTCGTAGCCGCAGTACGGCTGGGTCTTGCGCAGGTCCCAGGCGTAGCCGGTGCTGCGCAGCACCGGGCCGGTGAGGCCGAGCGCCATGCAGCCCTCGAGATCGAGGTGCCCCACGCCCTCGAGGCGACCCTTGAAGATGGGGTTGGCGTTGCAGAGCGCGGCGTACTCGGGCAGCCGCTTCTTCATCAGCTCGATGAAACCGCGGATCTCGTCCAGTGCGCCGGGCGGGAGGTCCTGGGCGACTCCACCCGGACGGATGAACGCGTGGTTCATGCGGAGGCCGGTGATGAGCTCGAAGAGGTCGAGCACGAGCTCGCGCTCGCGGAACCCGATCGTCATCACGGTCAGCGCGCCGATCTCCATGCCGCCGGTGGCGATGCACACCAGGTGGCTGGAGATGCGGTTGAGCTCCATGAGGAGCACCCGCATGACGCTGGCCTTCTCCGGGATCTGGTCCTCGATGTCGAGCAGGCGCTCGACGCCCAGCACGTAGCTGGCCTCGTTGTAGAACGGGGAGAGGTAGTCCATCCGGGTGCAGAAGGTGGTGCCCTGCACCCAGGAGCGGTACTCCATGTTCTTCTCGATGCCGGTGTGCAGGTAGCCGATGCCGCACCGCGCCTCGGTGACCGTCTCGCCCTCGATCTCGAGGATCAGGCGGAGGACGCCGTGCGTGGAGGGGTGCTGCGGCCCCATGTTGACCACGACCCGCTCTTCGGCCAGGTCGTCGCCGATGCCGCGGACCAGCTCGTCCCAGTCGCGACCGGTGACGGTGAAGACCCGGCCGTCGGTGGTCTCCTGGGAGCCCGCGTAGATGTCGTCCGTCGTGCTCATGTCAGTTGTAAGCCCTCCGCTGGTCGGGCGGCGGAATCGTCGCGCCCTTGTACTCCACCGGGATGCCGCCGAGTGGGTAGTCCTTGCGCTGCGGGTGTCCGGGCCAGTCGTCGGGCATCAGGATCCGGGTCAGCGCAGGGTGGCCGTCGAAGATCAGGCCGAACATGTCGTAGGTCTCGCGCTCGTGCCAGTCGAGCATCGGGTAGATGCTCACCAACGACGGCACGTGAGGATCGGCGTCCGGCGCCGACACCTCCACCCGCACGCGTCGGTTGTAGGTCATCGAGAGGAAGTGGTAGACGGCGTGCAGCTCGGCGTCGACGTCGTCGGGGTAGTGCACGCCGCTGACGCCGAGGCACATCTCGAAGCGCAACTTCGCGTCGTCGCGCAGAGCACGGGCGAACACCTCGAGGTCCTCGCGGCGGACGTGGAAGGTGATCTCGCCACGGTGGACGACGACCCGGCTCGGAGCGCCCGTGACGGCCTCGATCGCGTCGGCGACCTCGTCGAAGTAGCCGCCGAACGGACGCGAGGCCGCACCCGGGAAGACGACCGGGGCGACCAGGCCGCCGTAGCCGCTGGTGTCACCGGTGCCGCGCACGCCGAACATGCCGGTGCGGGCGGCCACGGCCTGGCTCTCGGTGCCGCTCTGGGCGACATCGGAGTCGATCTCGGCAGGCGGCGTGGGGCCGGTGGTCTTGTCCTCGTCGCTCATCGAAGCAACCCCCGCAGATCGGCCGTGGGCAGGGCGTTGAGCGCCGTGGTCTCGCGCTCCTCGATCTCGGCGAGCCGGTTCGGCCCGAGCTTGGTCTGCTGGACCTGCTCGTGCAGCTTGAGGATCGCGTCGATCAGCATCTCCGGCCGCGGCGGACAGCCCGGCAGGTACATGTCGACCGGGACGATGTGGTCGACGCCCTGAACGACGGCGTAGTTGTTGAACATGCCGCCGCTGCTGGCGCACACACCCATCGCCAGCACCCACTTCGGGTTGGCCATCTGGTCATAGATCTGGCGCACGACCGGCGCCATCTTCTGGCTCACCCGGCCCGCCACGATCATCAGGTCGGCCTGACGCGGACTGGCTCGGAAGACCTCCATGCCGAAGCGCGCGAGGTCGTACTTGGGCCCGCCCGAGGTCATCATCTCGATCGCGCAGCACGCCAGACCGAACGTCGCGGGCCAGAAGCTGGCCTTGCGCATGTAGCCGGCGAGACCCTCGACCGACGTCAGCAGGACGCCGCTGGGGAGCTTCTCCTCGATACCCATCAGATTCTCCAGTCGTTCGTGGCCCGCCGGGCGGCGTCAGGCGCCGGAGAGGGCGGAGCAGTCGTCGGGTGAGGACGACGAAGGCGAGGTGCGTTCATGGCGTCGCTCAGTCCCAGTCGAGGCCGCCGCGTCGCCACACGTACACGTAGGCGATGAAGACGGTGAGGATGAACAGGACCATCTCGACGAGCCCGAAGAGCGCCATCGCGTCGAAGTGCACGGCCCACGGGTAGAGGAAGATGATCTCGATGTCGAAGATGATGAAGATCATCGCGGTGATGTAGTACTTCACCGGGACGCGACCGCCGCCGACCGCCTGGGGCGTGGGCTCGATGCCGCACTCGTAGGAATCGAGCCGAGCGCGGTTGTAGCGCTTCGGGCCGATGAAGAAGCTGATGGCTACCGATCCGATCGCGAACGCTGCCGCGATCGATGCCAGCACGAGCACCGGGGTGTAGAGCTCCATGCCGCCTTCCTTCCACTGCCTTGGCGGACCCCTCGTGACCTTGTGAATGCAATCACGAGGTGTGATCTGGCGCTCATACTGCCACTCCACGCGATCCGCGTCACATGGGGGTCGCCCGATAAAACGCCGTCTGACCTGCGGATTTACAACACGCGACCGTTGCTTAATTGCGTTGACCCGTCTTCAGGTAAAGACGGGTGAACGGGAACCGGACCGTTGACCCGTCTTCAGGTAGAGACGGGTCAACGCGCAGGAGGCGGATCAGGCCGTGGCGCGGTGGAGGGCGACGATCCCGCCCGAGAGATTGCGCCACTGCGGGTCCTGCCATCCGGCGTCGCCGATCATCGTGGCCAGCCCCGCTTGGTCCGGCCAGGCCCGGATCGACTCCGCCAGGTAGACGTAGGCGTCGGGCGCGGAGGAGACGGCGCGCGCGACCGGTGGCAGCGCGCGCATCAGGTACTCGACGTAGACGGTGCGGAAGGGCGCCCAGGTCGGGTGGCTGAACTCGCACACCACGAGCCTGCCGCCGGGCTTGGTCACTCGGCGCAGCTCGCGCAGCCCCGCGACGGGGTCGACGATGTTGCGGAGCCCGAAGCTGATCGTGACGGCGTCGAAGGTGGCGTCGCGGAAGGGGAGCTTGGTGCCGTCCCCGGCGGTGAAGGGCAGATGTGGTCTCGCCTGCTTGCCGACCTGGAGCATCCCGAGGGAGAAGTCGCACGGGACGACGCGCGCCCCGAGATCGGCGAACGGCTGACTGCTCGTGCCGGTGCCGGCCGCGAGGTCGAGGACCCGGTGACCCGGCTGCGGATCGACGGCGGCGATGACGTCGCGCCGCCAACGTCGATCCTGCCCGAGCGAGAGCACGTCGTTGGTGACGTCGTACCGCTTGGCCACGGCGTCGAACATGCGACGGACGTCGGCGGGCTGCTTGTCGAGTTCTGCGCGGACCACGGCGTAACCGTAGGGGAACCGCCCAACGGTTCCCCTACGTCCGCCTCGACGTCGCCGCGATCACAGGACGCGCCGCAACCAAATGCCCCCCTGGGGCGTCTCCTCATCAGACGATGCTGATCCGCCGGATCGTCTTCCCCCGCTGCGATCTCGAGACAGGACCCACCCATGCGCCGCCCGCTCTCCCTTCTGTTCCGCACCGTCGTGGTCGGCGCACTCCTCGTCGCCCTCGGCGCCGGTGTGTGGCGCCTCGACCCGTGGCAGGGCCTCGACGAGGTCCGCGGCACCGACGGGACGCCGTCCGCTCAGGGCGACGGCGGCTCGGGCCGTCCGGTCGACGACGGCGACCGACCCGGCGGGGGCGCCCCCGCACCGGGGTCC
>NZ_JAHRHK010000008.1:144678-159246 GCF_021246465.1 Nocardioides sp. R-C-SC26
CCCGAGCCGCCGCCCGACAGTGGCGACTCGCCCGCGACCTCCACGCCGTCAGCCGACGGCACACCTGGCACGGAGCCGACCGAGGGGCCGACGGACGGGGCGACCGGCGAGCCGGGCGGGAACCCCGCGAAGCCGGACGCCTCCCCTACGCCCGCAGCCGGACCCGCCCTGATGGGGCCGGGCAGTCGCGGTGCCGACGTGCGCAAGGTGCAGGCACGACTGCGGCAGATCGACTGGTTCGAGCAGGACGTCACGGGCTACTACGGCGAGGCCACCACCGCAGCTGTGCGCGGCTTCCAGGCCAAGCGCGAGATCGCCGTGACCGGCGCGGTCGACCAGACCACGCTGGACCGCCTGCTCGGCATGACCACCGAGCCGACCAGCGCCGAGCTCGCCAACCAGCTCGGCGCGAATGTGCCCGGCCCCCTCGACCCGCGGTGCCTGACCGGCCGTGCCCTCTGCGTCGACAAGTCCACCCGCACCCTGCGTTGGGTGGTCGACGGGAGCGTCCTGAAGACCGTCGACGTGCGCTTCGGCTCCGAGTACACCCCGACCCGCGAAGGCGCGTTCAGCGTCACCTACAAGAGCCGCGACCACGTCTCGTCGCTCTACGACACCTCCATGCCGTTCGCGATGTTCTTCTCCGGCGGCCAGGCCGTGCACTACTCCAGCGACTTCGCCGCCGTCGGGTACGGCGGTGCCTCGCACGGGTGTGTGAACGTGCGCGACTACGACGCCGTGGCCTGGCTCTTCGACCAGGTGCGTGTCGGCGACCCGGTGATCGTCTACTGGTCCTGAGACTCCCCGGCGATCGTGTGGAGGATCTCCACCACGGTCTCCGCCGGGACGCCGATGAAGTTCGCCTCGTAGGTCGCGCCGTTCGCGCCCAGCTGGCAACGGACGGCGGCCGGCTCGGCGGCCTCGTCGATGGGCTGACCGGCCGGCACCGGCTGACCCCAGTTCAGGTCGCAGATGGCGTCGTCGATACGGATCAGCTCGAAGGCGTCGCGCGCCATGCCGCTGATCGCGGGATCGACCGGCGGGCCCTGGGGCACGAACAGCCCGGGCTCGACGGCGACGACCATCACGAAGCCCGCCTTGGCCCGGTCGACGCTGGCGTAGCTGCGGATGATCGCGTCGCCCTCGAACAGGCCGCTGAGGCCCTCGGCCGCCGACTCGCGCACCTCGGCGATCCGAGCGATGTCCTCCTCGGTCGCCATCTCGGCCGGGAGCTTTCCGGAGTCGCTCGCGACCAACCCGCCGGGAAGCACGTCGGGCAGCTCGGTCGGGATCGCGGCACTCGTCGTCGAGCCGCCGTCGTCGATCCACTCCGGTAGCCCGATCGCGAAGCCGCCGAGGCCACCGAGGAGGAGGACGCCGGCGGCGATGCCGGTCACGGCCGTGCGGGAACTGGAGGCGCTGGTCACATCCCGATGATCCCAGGTCAGGCGGAGGGATGCGTACGCCGGGGGCTTCAGTACGCTCGCTGGTGTGACCGTGGGTGCCGACGTCGACTCCGCAGCGGCGCTGCACGTGCGGACGAGGCTCCTCGATCCGGCCAGCGCCGCCGCGCTCGTCGACCTGCTGCCCGCCGACGGCCCCTTGGTGTGGCTTCGGCGCGGCGAGGGCCTGGTCGCCTGGGGGCAGGCCGCCGCGCCGCGCAGCGCGGGTCCGACCCGGCTCGCCGATGCCGACAAGTGGTGGTCCGAGACCGTCGCGCGCGCCGTCGTCGACGACGCGGTCGGCGAACCGGGCACCGGCTTGCTGTGTTTCGGCAGCTTCGCCTTCGCCGACGAGCCCGGAGACTCCGTGCTCGTCGTCCCGAACGTCATCGTCGGACGCCGCGGTGATCTCGCTTGGATCACCACGATCGAGGCCGGCAGGTTCGTCGACGGCGCCACGCTCGAGCACGGCGATGAGCCCCTTGCTCCGGTCGACCTCGCCGTCTCCGGCGGCGCACTGGACGACGGCGCGTGGTCGGGCGCGGTGGCCGAGGCGGTCGCCCGGATCGGCGCCGGCGACCTGGAGAAAGTGGTGCTCGCGCGCGACCTCGTCGCGACCGCGTCCGCCCCGATCGACGTCCGCTGGCCGCTGCGCCGCCTCGTCGAGGCATACCCGACCTGCTGGACCTTCCACGTCGACGGGCTCTTCGGCGCCACTCCCGAGCTGCTGGTGAGGCGCGAGCGCGGCCTGGTCACCTCGCGGGTGCTCGCGGGCACGATCCGCCGAACGGGCGACGAGGAGCGCGACCTCGCACTCGCCGGCACTCTCGCCCACTCCTCCAAGGACCTCGAGGAGCACGAGTACGCCGTACGCTCCGTGGCCGACGCGCTGGAACCGCACTGCTCATCGATGAACGTGCCCGAGGCCCCCTTCGTTCTGCACCTGCCGAACGTCATGCACCTGGCGACCGACGTCGCCGGGGTGGTCCACGACTCCGGTCTGGTCTCCTCGTTGGCACTCGCGGCCGCGCTGCACCCCTCGGCCGCCGTCGGAGGCACGCCGACGGCCGACGCCGTCGCACTGGTCGCCGGTCTCGGGGCGATGCCGCGCGGGCGCTACGCCGGCCCTGTCGGCTGGATGGACGCAGCAGGCGACGGCGAGTGGGGCATCGCGCTGCGCTCGGCCGAGATCGACCCCGCCGACCCCGCCCGGGTGCGGCTCTTCGCCGGATGCGGCATCGTCGCCGACTCCGATCCGGCCGCCGAGCTCGCCGAGGCCGCCGCCAAGTTCGTACCCGTACGCGAGGCGCTCGGAGGCTGACGTCGCTCGGTGCCGGGCCGCGCCGGGTGGGCGGCCTCAGACGGCGAGGTCCGCGCCGTCGGGGATCCGGACGTAGGTCTGGTGTCCGCCGATGAGCTGGTCCATCTGCATCTGCAGGATTCCGTGGGCGGCCTCGGTGTAGATCCGGTCGTGGATGGCGAGATTGGTCGGCGCACCCACCTCGCGCACGAAGTCGATCGCCATCTCGCTGCGCAGCCAGGGGGCGGACGACGGCGCCAGGAGGACGTCGATCGGCACAGCGGGCGCGGTCAAGGCGTCGCCGGGATGGTAGACCCGCTGATCGCCGAGGGTCACCACGTACCCGCTGTTGAAGATCCATGGCAGATCCCGATGGATCACCTCATGCTTCTCGCCCACGACCTCCACCGGCAGCCCGGCGACCTCCAGCCGCTCCCCCGGCGTGACGACGGTGATCCGCTCGACCAGCTCCGGCGCGGCCTCGCCGATGCGGGCGGCCACCGCGGCGATGGTGAGGATCGGAGCGTCCGCGGCACGCAGGTGCTCGACGTCGAGATGGTCCGGGTGCTCGTGGGTGACGAGCACGGCGTCCGCGCCCTCGACCGCCGTCCGCTCGGTGAACATGCCGGGGTCGAAGACCAGCGCCGCGCCGTCGTGCTCGGCGCGGACGCAGGCGTGACCGAATTTGGTGATCCGCATGCCATCACCGTAGGCGCTGACGCGGAGAGGACGACGGACGCGCCTCGGCTGATCAGCGCACGGCGACGGGGTCGAGCACGTGCCCCAGGTCGACCACCGCGCCGACGAGGACCCCGCGACTGTCGATCGGCGGGCCCTCGACGACGTCGGCCGCGACGCACGTGATGTTGTCGCGCCCGCCCGCCGCGAGAGCGTCGCCGACCAGCGCCTCCACGGCCTCCTGGCAGTCGCCGGAGGCGAGTCGGTGGGCGATCAGCGCGTCCTCGACGAGATCGCTGAGGCCGTCGCTGCAGAGCAGCAGCCGGTCACCGGGCTCGAGGTCGAGCCAGGCCAGGTCGGGGTCGGGCTCCTGGCGGGTGCCCAGCGAGCGCATCACGATGTTGCGGTGCTGGGAGACCCGCGCCTGCTCGGGTGAGATTCGGCCGGCGTCGACCAGCGCCTGGACCAGCGTGTGGTCGTGGGTCAACTGCTGCAGCACGCCCGCACGCAGCAGGTAGGCGCGGGAGTCGCCCAGCTGGACGATGGCGCAGCGGGCGCCGTCGGTGGCGATGGCGGTGAGGGTGGTGCCCATGCCCGCCCGCGCCGGATCCGCTTCCACGCCGGCGCGGAGCTGACGGGCAGCCAGATCGATCGAGGAACCCAGCAGCACGAGCGGATCGGTGCCCCTGACCGGCCCGAGCATCGAGAGGGCCGCGGCGACGTAGGTCGCCGTCGAGGAGGCGACCTCCCCTGCGGCCGCGCCGCCGACACCGTCGGCCACGATCAACAAGTAGGGGCCGGCGAACCCGGAGTCCTCGTTGTTGGCGCGCACCAGGCCCACGTGGGTGTGCGCGGCGGACCGGAACTGGAGCATCCCGGCATTCTCGCACCGGGCTCCGACATCGCAGGTGGACGCCGGACGGCGCGACTACTGCGCCATGAAGAGGATCATCTCCCGGTCGTACTCACGCCCGGGGTGAGCCTGCGCGAGGTGCTTTTGAGCGTGCTCCACGAGCAGATCCTCGGTCTCGCCGCGGATCTCCTCGCCGCACGGGCAACGGAGCAGGGTCTTCTGGCGCATCGGGTTCGTCCTCTCAGCCGACGTACGGGCGGTGGTGACCAGCGTCTCAGACGTCCGTGGCGACCAGGTCGGCGCGGGCCTCGGCGAGCAGGTCCGCGCGGTCGTCCGCGAGCGCGAAGCCCGCCGAGATCATCGCGTCGCACGCCGCCTCGTAGCGGGCGAGGTAGTCGGCGCGGGACTCGTACGGCGCAGGGCCCGCCAGCGGCGTGCTGCTGCCGAAGAGGCCGCACGCCACGCTCGCTCCCGGCCAGACACGACCGGAGACCACCTCGACCGGGACGTCGACGACGGGCGTCCGCACACCGCCGCGCACCAGGCCGTGCTCATCGGTCGCGAAGCCGTCGGACGTCGTCTCCAGCCGGGCCGCGGACGGCGCCGCGACGCCGTCGCGCACCCACGTGTCGAGTGCGCGGAGCGCCGCCCGGACGACGGCCCACTGCTGTCCGCGGTTGACCGGCACGTCGCAGCCGAGGAACTCCTCGAACTCGCCGATCAGGTAGCGGTCGGCGTGTGCGGCACCGGCCACCTCCCACAGCCGCAGCCACTCGCCGTCAGGCTGGCGGGCGGGCAGGTAGCCGATCCGGTCGAACAGGTCGCCCTCGGCCTGCAGGATCAGCACCGGCACGACCAGATCGTCGCGCACCGCGACGGCGGGGCCCGTGCGGGCCTCCTCCAGCGAGATCGGCAGCCCCGGCTCGCCGAGCGGGGCGGCCACGCCGAGCCGGGAGTGCAGCAGGAAGCCGTCGGCCAGACCCGTGATCGGCTGGACGCCGTTGGCGTAGGTCGTCAGGCACGTCGCGGCCTGCGACTCCCCCATCGCGATCAGCCGGCGCGCACCGGTGAGCTCGCGCACCGCACGGGCGACCTGGGTGTAGATGTCGTAGGCGAACGCGTCACCGGGGTGGTGCAGCGCGCCGTAGCGCTCGGGGTCGGCACCGCGGAGGCCCGGCGGGGGCGGCATGCCACCCACCGCGACCGAACGTCCGCCACCTTCGACGCCCGCGTGCTGCACCGAGACACCTGCCCAGGCGTGGCCGGAGCGCAGCACCTCCTCGCCGGCGTAGATCCAGCCCGGCGCTGCGTCCAGACCACTGCTGACGTTGAGCCACTCCACCACCAGCGTGCCGCTGAACCGCTCGGCGACCGGACGGCGCACGACGACGCGCGTGGTGAAGTCGGCCTCGGCGTCGGCCGTCAACGCGAAGCGGCCATCGGCCCGCAGTGCGGGTTCGGTCAGCGACCGGTACGACGTCGCGCGACCACCGGCGAGGTACTCGACCTCGGTGTGGCCATGAGCGGCGAGGTCGGGCTCGGGCCGAGCCGATGCCAACCCGTGCGGGCCGGCCGGAAGCGGCGACAGGGCGGCGATCGCGGCACTCACGCTGTTCACGAGCAGAGCCTGCCACCCCTGCGGGTGGATTGGGTGCACGCCCGCGGGGCGATGGTCGAAGCATGACTACCTCCCAGACCGACCAGAACGGAACGCTGCGCTACACCACCCCCGGCATCCCCACGGAGGACGCGGAGCGCGTCGTCGCGCTCCTGCAGGACCGGCTGCATGCGACGAACGACCTCCACCTGACCCTCAAGCACGTGCACTGGAACGTCGTCGGCCCGCACTTCATCGCGGTGCACGAGATGATCGACCCGCAGGTCGAGCAGGTGCGCGGGTTCGCCGACGACCTGGCCGAGCGGATCGCCACGCTCGGCGGCTCCCCGGTCGGCACACCCGGACGACTGGTCCAGGCCCGGTCGTGGGAGGAGTACTCGATCGGTCGAGCGACGACGCAGGAGCACCTGGCCGCACTCGACGTCGTCTACCAGGGCGTGATCACCAGCTACCGCGACGGCATCAAGGAGCTCGGCGACCTGGATCCGGTCACCGAGGACATCTTCATCGGCCAGACCGAGAAGCTCGAGCTCTTCCACTGGTTCGTGCGCGCCCACTTGGAGGACAGTTCCGGCGCCTTGGTGACTGCCGGTGCGACGTCGGAGAAGGAAGCCGCACGCGCCGCATCCTGACCTCTCGTGCGTTGACCCGTCTTGAACTAGAGACGGGTCAACGCCGCCTTTCGGGTTGACCCGTCTTGAAGTAGAGACGGGTCAACGCAGTTTGAGCCAGACCAGCAGCGGACGGTGGTCGCTGTGCACACCGCCCATGGTGCGCTGTCCGAGCACCCGCACCCGGCCCGCGTCGACGTCGGCCCTCCTGAGGTGCACGTAGTCGATGTAACGGTCGGAGAAGGGGTGCGTCGGGGCGACGTCGTCGCCCTCGGTGGAGAGCGCATAGCTGCTGACGGCCAGGCCGTCGTACACGCGGGCGATGCCGCCCTCGGGCCGGCGACGCGCATCCGAGCGGGCGTCGAAGTTGTAGTCGCCGGTGCCGACGACCCAGCGCCCCGGCGCGTTGCGCCAGACCTTCGCCAATCCGCGCAGCTGCTGCCGAGCGGCACCGGCGTTGAGGGTGTCGCGCCATGCGCCGGGAGAGTCGAGATCCTCGATGGCCTGGGGCAGGTGGGTGTTGATGATCGAGATGTCGCGGCCCGTGCTGCGCTCGCGCAGGGTCACCCGGAGGATGAACCGGTCGCCGAAGGGATAACGGCCCACCGTGCTGTCGACACCTCGGGTCGCCCGGTGCAGTTTCGCGCCCACGAGCTTGAAGCGCGCTCGGCGCCACGAGACGGCGAGTTCGCTCGCCCCGCGCAACTCACCGAAACGCTTGGTGCTCCAGCCCTTGCGCGCGAGCCAGGAGTAGACGGGGCCGAACTCGTAGCCCTCCTGCCATCCGATGATGCCGACGCCCTTGCGGCTCGTGATCCGCTCGGCGTCCGCTCGCGCCTGGCCGATCGTCAACGGTCGGTGCTGGTTGAACGTGGCGATACCCAGGAGGCTCGGTGACGGCGGCGACGCGACCCCACGATCCGACGTCGACCCGTCGGCGGTGCTCGAGGAAGCAGCGCCCCCGGTCGCGGGGTCGCGGTCGCGCGGCTCGCTGGCCGAGAGCGTCGCGCCCGACGAGCCGGACGATCTCGCGGAGGCCGACGTCGTCCCGCGCGACGCCGCACCCGAGCCGTCGTCCGCGCTGCTGACCGCGGGAGCGAGGACGAGTCCGAGCACGGTCGCGGCGATGAGGAGGGGCGGTGGGCCCGACCAGCGCGTCACCCTCGCCCCCAACTCGCTCGACGTCTCGTCGAGGCGAATCTAGAGCGTGGCGGGCACCCGATCGGGGATTTGATCGGGTGCGCCGCCGACCTTGGCCCTCGAGCCCGGCCCGCCGGTCAACTGTCGGTGTGCCGCCCATCCTCGGTGTAGACCTTCGACCCCATGTCGACGGTGCGCTTGGCGTTCGCGATCACGGTGCACGCGACGATCCCGAACTGGCCCTGGCGATCGAACATCGCCGCCGACCCGACCGCGATGCCGTCGTCGTCGACGCGGTCCATCGCGATCAGACCGACCTCGGTGCCGACCGGCAACCGGCTGAGCGCCAAGGTGACGTCGGTGTTGATGTGCTCGACGCCGCGCGTGCCCCAGTTGGTGACGAAGTTGACCGCGTCGGCCGTGGACGCCGCGGCCTGGAACGGCGTGACCGGCTCCGCGGCCACCACACGCGCCGCGGAGTACCACGCGGCCTTGCGCCCGCCGTCCTGATGCTCGGCGAAGTTCTGCGACCACCCCGTGTCGCTGAGGATGAACGGCACTCGCGGCACCTCGGAGGGCGGCACGATCTCGATCGGGGGCGCGGCGGGTCGCTCCTCCGGAGCCCACACCGCTCCCGTCGCGGGCTCGGTGGGCTTGAGGAACTGCACGCTGGCGCGCGCGACCCGCTTGCCCGCCTGGGTGAGCTGGACGTCGATCAGACAGATGCGCGGACCGTCGCGCACCACTTCGGTGGCGAGTACGCAGGGGGCGAACCTCGGCGCGGCGAAGAGGTCGACGGTCATCCTCGACGGGCGCAGGTCGGTACGCCCCAGGTGCCCCAGGGTGCGCTCCCCCGCGCGCCCGAGGGCCCCGCACAGGGCGACGCCGTGGATGCTGTCCTCGCTCCACGAACCGCGCGCCAACTCGGTCGGCACGAGCAGTTCGGCGTCCTGGGTGAAGTAGGCGAGCTCCGGGTCGATCACGCCGACGCCCCGAACGCGGGACGGCGCTTCTCGACGAAGGCGGCCACTCCCTCACGCCCGTCGGCCGAGCCGGCGCTGTCGCGGATCGCCAGCGCCTCCAGCCGCATCGCGGTCTCGGGCGCCGGCTCGACGGCGCCGCGCAGGAGACGCTTGGTGCGAGCGAACGCCTCACTCGGCCCGGACGCCAGCTGGGTCACGATGGTCTCGGCGACGGCATCGAGCTCGTCGGGCCCGGCGACCCGGGCGACCAGGCCGTGCGCGCGCGCCTCCTCCGCACTCAGGCTGTCGTTCAGCAGCGCGAGCCGGAGGGCGGTGTGCAGGCCGACGGTGTGCGCGAGCAGCGTGGACCCGCCGTCGGGGCTGAGCCCGATCTTGGTGTAGGCGAGGGTGAACGACGCCGCGCTCGAGGCGACACAGACGTCGGCCGCGAATGCCAGCGGGAAGCCGGCTCCGGCCGCAGGGCCCTGCACCTTCGACACCACGACGGCGTCCAGACGCATCAGCTCGCTGACCACGCGGTGCAGGCTGTCGGCGAGGTCGTCGATGTAGGCGGCCATGTCGTCACTGCCACCGAAGGACGCCAGATCCCCGCCCACGCTGAAGAAACGGCCTGTCGCGCCGAGCAGCACCACGCGCGCGCGGTCGGCGCGGGCGCGGTTCACGGCGTCTTGGAGGGCCGCGACGGAGGCGGAGTGGATCGGGTTGCCCCGCTCGCCGTCGACGAGAGTGATGCGGGCGACGCCGTCGGCGAACGCGTACTCCACCGGGGTGGCCATCAGCGGCCCTTCCAGACGGGCGTGCGCTTCTCGGCGAAGGCGGTCGCACCCTCGGCGGCGTCCTCGGAGACGAAGACCGGACCCATCAGCTCACCCTGCTTGATCCAGCCCTCCTCACTCGACCAGTCCGAGGCCGAACGCGCGACCTGCTTGGTGACGGCGACCGCGAGCGGACCGTTGGCCGCCACCGTGGCGGCCAGCTCCAGGGCGCCGTCCAGAGCGGCGCCGGACGGGGCGATCCGGTTGACCAGCCCCAGCTCGGCGGCACGCTGGGCCGTGATCGGGTCGCCGGTGAGCAGTAGTTCCATCGCGATGGCGGGCGGGATGCGCTGAGGCAGCAGGAGTGCCGCCCCGGCACCGGCCACGAGCGCGCGCTTCACCTCGGGCACGCCCAGGTGGGCGTCGTCGGCCGCGACGACCATGTCGCAGGCCAGCAGCAGCTCGAAGCCCCCCGCGACGGCCCAGCCCTCGACGGCGGCGATCAGCGGCTTGCGCGGAGGACGCTGGGTGATGCCGCCGAAACCACGGTCCTCGACGAACGGCAGGTCGCCGGTGAGGAATCCCTTGAGGTCCATGCCCGAGCAGAACGTGCCGCCGGCCCCGGTCAACACGCCGACCCGCAGCTCGTCGTTGCCGTCGAGCTCGTCGGCTGCCGCGGCGAGGCCGCGTGCGACGTCCCCGCTGATGGCGTTCTTCGCCTGGGGCCGGTTGATGGTGATCACCAGGACGCCGTCGCGCGCCTCGGTGAGCACGACGGGCTGGTCGGGAGTCTGCGTCATGCCGCTCATCTCACCAGATCGCCGTCGATCCGTGTCGACCCGTCTTCACCTGGAGACGGGTCAACGCTCCAGGCGCGCGGCGGCGAGGCGGGCGAGTGCGTCGTCGAGCACGTCCGCGGACTTGCAGAACGCCCACCGCACCAGCTGCGCGCCGGGATTCACGCCGTCGGGCCGACGGTCGTGGAAAACCTGCGCAGGGATCGCCACCACGCCGGCGCGCTCGGGCAGGTCGAGGCAGAACTCCAGGCCGTCACGCCATCCCAGTGCGCCGACGTCGCTCATCGCGAAGTAGGTGCCGTCGCTGTCGTAGGTGGGCAGACCGAGCGCACGCAGCCCGTCGACCAGCCGTGTCCGCCGGACGGCGAGGTCGCGCGCGAGCTCGGCCGGGAATGCCGGCTCGTGGTCGAGGGCGTATGCGACCGCCGGCTGCAGCGGCGACCCGGAGGTGTAGGAGAGCCACTGCTTCGCCGCCAGCGCCGCCTCCACGAGATGGGCGGGGCCGGTGGCCCAGCCGATCTTCCAGCCGGTGACGGAGTAGGACTTGCCGACACTGGAGAGCGTGAGGGTGCGCTCGCGCATCCCCGGCAGCGTGGCGATCGGCACGTGGGCCCGGCCGAAGGTGAGGTGCTCGTAGACCTCGTCGGAGATCACCGTGAGGTCGTGCTCCACAGCGAGCTCGGCGATCGCCGACAACTCCTGGTGGTTCAACACCGACCCGGTCGGGTTGTGCGGGGTGTTGAGCAGGACGAAACGGGTGCGCGGGCCGACGGCGGCGCGCAGCTCGTCGAGGTCCACCCGGAAGTCCGGCGCCCGCAGCGTCACCGGCCGGCGGATACCGCCGCAGACCTCGAGCATGGCGACATAGGAGTCGTAGTAGGGCTCGAGCACGACGACCTCGTCGCCCGGCTCGACCAGTCCGAGCAGGGCGGCGGCGATCGCCTCGGTGCACCCGGTGGTGGCGATGACCTCCGTGTCGGGGTCGAGCATCAGCCCGTAGTGACGCTCCTGGTGGCGGGCGATCGCCTCGCGCAACGGGGCAATCCCGATCCCGGGCGCGTACTGGTTGGCGCGCTGCTCGCCCGCGACCGCTTCGGCCGCGACGGCGAGCACGGACGCCGGCCCGTCGACGTCCGGGAAGCCCTGGCCGAGATTGATCGCACCCGTGCGCGCGGCCAGTGCGGACATCTGGCCGAAGATCGTCGGCGGAAGGTCGCGCAAGCGGGAGGCGGTCACCGTTCCGAGGCTAACGGGCATCGACAGCGGCGCACCGAGACCGAAGTGCTGAGGCAAGTCGCATCTGCCCGCTCCAGCTACGCGTGAACGAAGGCCGACCAGGCGACTTCCTTCAGCACTTAGAGATCGCGCGGATAGGGGCTGTCGTGGTGGGCGTCGTTCCGGTGCGTGCATGAGTGCCGCCGATGAGGGAGGCGTGCCGGAGGCACGGCGACTGAGGAGAAGGTGCTCAGGTGCGTGCTGGGGCGGCGTCCGGCCGGCATCTGCCCTATCCGTGCGATCTCTTAGGTCGCCGCATCGGCCCGTAGGCTGGGTCGAATGGACGCCGCGCCCCGCCTGGGCACCGACTTCGCCCGCGCACTGCCCGAGATGGCCGTGGCGTGGCAGGCCTCGGCCTTCGCGGAACCGCACCTGCTCGTCCTCAACGAGCCGCTGGCGGCCGAGCTCGGCTGGGACGCCGACTGGCTGGCCAGCGCCGATGGCGTGCGCTTCCTGCTGGGCGACGGCGTCGAGCAGCCGGTGGCGCAGGCCTACGCCGGCCACCAGTTCGGCGGCTTCGTGCCCCGCCTCGGCGACGGCCGGGCACTCCTGCTCGGCGACGTCGTCGACACCGCCGGGCATCGCCGCGACGTCCACCTCAAGGGGTCGGGCCCGACGCCGTTCTCGCGCGGTGGCGACGGCTTCGCCGCCGTCGGCCCGATGCTGCGCGAGTACGTCGTCGGCGAGGGCATGCACGCGCTCGGCGTCCCGGCGTCGCGGGCGCTCGCCGTCATCGGCACGGGCGAGAAGGTCTACCGCGAGGAGGGCGCGCTGCCGGGCGCCGTCCTGGTGCGGGTGGCGTCGAGCCATCTGCGGGTGGGCAGTGCCCAGTTCGCACGCGCTCTCGCCGGGCAGACCGGCGACACCGCCGTGCTGCGGAGCCTGGTGGCGCACGCGATCGAACGCCACCATCCCGACGCCGCGGATGCGCCCGTACCTGCCCTGGCGCTGTTCGAGAGCGTGCTCCACGCCCAGGCGCGGCTCGTCGCGCGGTGGATGCACGTCGGCTTCGTGCACGGGGTGATGAACACCGACAACACCACGCTCTCGGGCGAGACCATCGACTACGGCCCCTGCGCGTTCCTCGACACCTTCGATCCGCAGATGGTGTTCAGCTCGATCGACGCGGGAGGTCGCTACGCCTACGGCAATCAGCCCGTCGTCCTGGAGTGGAACCTCGCACGGCTCGCCGAGGCGCTGTTGCCGCTGCTCGGCAAGGGAGGTGCGCCGGGCGAGGGCATCGACGAGGGCGGCGAGCGCGCCGTCGAGATCGCGACGTCGGCCCTGCAGGCCTACCGTCCCGCCTACTCCGCGGCATGGCGCGAGGGCATGCGCGCGAAGCTCGGCCTGGGCACCGCCACCGCCGACGACGAGACCGTGGCTCGGCTCGGGCACGACCTGCTCGACCTGCTCGAGGCCGGGCACGTCGACCTCACCACCGCGTTCCGCGCGCTGACACCCGCCGCGCGCGGCGACGTCGAGCCGCTGCGCGGACTGATGCTCGACCTCGACGGCGTCGATGCCTGGCTCGGTCGCTGGCACGGATTCGGACCGGACGCGACCGGTCTCGACGACGTCAACCCGCTCTACCTCCCGCGCAACCACCTCGTGGAGGAGGCGCTGGGAGCGGCGACCGCCGGAGACCTCGGGCCACTCACCCGACTCGTCGACGTCGTCCGCACGCCGTTCACCGCACGAGCCGCCGCCGAGCGGTACGCCGTGCCCGCGCCGGCCGAGGCCGGGAGGTACGTCACCTACTGCGGTACCTGAGGGCTGTCGACTCACGGGATCTCGACAGGCTCGACCACCAGGGCCGGTCACCCGAGCCGTCGAGATGCGGCGAGGGTCTCGACGAGCTCGACCGCCGGGGCCGCAGCTCGACCACCGGGCGTCAGACCTGTGCCTTCGCCCAGCGGTAGTCGGCCTTGCCGGACGGCGAGCGCTGCACGACGGGCACCCGGAGGATCGCCTTGGGCAGCTTGTAGCGCGCCACGTGCTCGCCGGCGACGGCGATCAGCTCCTCGTCGCTGACGGCGGCGTCGTCGACCAGCTGCACGATCGCGACGACCTCGCTGCCCCAGCGCTCGGACGGCCGACCGACGCAGACGACGTCGCGCACGGCCGGGTGCGCCATGACGGCGGACTCGACCTCCTCGGCGAAGATCTTCTCCCCGCCAGAGTTGATCGTGACGCTGTCGCGGCCGAGCAGACGGATGCGGCCGTCGGGCAGCACGTCGGCGCGGTCGCCGGGCACCGACCAGCGCACGCCGTCGATCTCGGGGAAGATCCGCGCGGTCTTCTCGGCGTCGCCGAGATACCCGAGCGGCACCTTGTCGCGGCGGGCGAGCCACCCCCCGCCCTCACCCGGGCCGAGCACGCGCGTCATGGTCTCGTCGAGGACCGCCGTGTCACCCTGCGGCGTGAAGACGCCGGCGTCCAGGTCCATGCCGGCTGCGGTGAGCGAGCTCATCTGCAGGCCGGTCTCGGAGGCACCCGCGGCGTCCATGATGAAGATGTTGGGCAGCGTGGCGAGGATCCGTGCGCGGGTCGACGGCGAGAGGGGCGCGGCGCCGTTGTTGATCGCGCCGAGCGCCGAGAGGTCGTAGTCGCCGCGCTCGACCTCCTCGATCAGCGGGAGCGCGATCGCATCGCCGATGACCGGAATGCTGACGCACCGCTCGCGCGCCGCGACGGTGAGCGCGTCGGCGGGGTCAAAGGTGTGCACGTTGTCGGGCAGCACGATGGTGCCGCCGCCGGTGATCATGTGGAAGGTCGACCACTGAGCGGCCGCGTGCATGAACGGCGGGATCATCAGCAGCGTCATCCGGCCCGCGCCCGATGCCGCGTGCGTGGCGATCGCCTCGTAGGAGGCGGACGGCTCGGTCGTGCCGAACGGCGTGCCGCCCATCGAGGAGACGTAGACGTCGTCCTGGCGCCAGAGCACGCCCTTGGGCATCCCGGTCGTGCCGAACGGCGTGCCGCCCATCGAGGAGACGTAGACGTCGTCCTGGCGCCAGAGCACGCCCTTGGGCCTCCCGGTCGTGCCGCCGGTGTACATCATGAAGACGTCGTCGCCGGTCGGCGTCGGCATGCCGGCGGCGGGGGCGGGTGTCGCG
>NZ_JAHRHK010000074.1 GCF_021246465.1 Nocardioides sp. R-C-SC26
GATCGGGTCGAGGGACTGGATGCGATCGTGCCCGGGGCAGGCGACGTCCTCCAGGCTCGCCAGAGCTCCCGAGACTTCCGTTGAGACGACTCGTGGACGGCCCGGGACACGCGGAGAGACGACCCCTGTTTATTTGTATTAATTCACTGGACTAACATGTACGCGTGACCCAGACACTGCTGACCCGAGAACCAGCCCTGGCGTCCCCGCGCTCCCACGACGCACGCCAGACCGGACGCTCCGCCACCCGCCGACGTCGCACCACGCGGCCCGCGATCTCCCACCGCGCCCTCCAAGTCCTCCCGGCACTGAGCCCGG
>NZ_JAHRHK010000075.1 GCF_021246465.1 Nocardioides sp. R-C-SC26
CATCTCCCGGTCGTACTCACGCCCGGGGTGAGCCTGCGCGAGGTGCTTTTGAGCGTGCTCCACGAGCAGATCCTCGGTCTCGCCGCGGTTCTCCTCGCCGCACGGGCAACGGAGCAGGGTCTTCTGGCGCATCGGGTTCGTCCTCTCAGCCGACGTACGGGCGGTGGTGACCAGCGTCTCAGACGTCCGTGGCGACCAGGGCGGCGCGGGCCCCGGCGAGCAGGTCCGCGCGGTCGTCCGCGAGCGCGAAGCCCGCCGAGATCATCGCGTCGCACGCCGCCTCGTAGCGGGCGAGGTAGTCGGCGCCGTACGAGTCC
>NZ_JAHRHK010000076.1 GCF_021246465.1 Nocardioides sp. R-C-SC26
ACGGCCCGGACGTCGACGCCGTCGCCGCACTGGTCGCGGACGACCCCAGCATCAAGGGCATGTGGATCGTGCCGACCTACGCCAACCCGACCGGGTCGGTGGTCCCGCTCGAGGTGGCCGAGCGGCTCGCCTCCATGCCGACCGCGGCCCCGGATTTCAAGATCCTGTGGGACAACGCCTACGCCTTCCATCACCTGACCGAGGCCGAGGCCAAGAGCGCCGACATCCTCAGCCTCGCCTCGGCCGCAGGCCACCCGCACCGGCCGATCATGTTCGCCTCGACCTCGAAGATCACCTACGCCGGTGCCGGCGTGGC
>NZ_JAHRHK010000077.1 GCF_021246465.1 Nocardioides sp. R-C-SC26
ACCAGACGATCACGACGAGGGTCGTCTGGTTCGCCGGACTGCTGCCGTTCGTGGCCGACGACGTCGCCAACGTGATCTGGAACCACGGGCCGGAGTCGGCGGGCTACACCCAGCACGTGCCGACCCTGATGCTGTTCGGCCCAGGCCTGGTGATGTTCACCGTGCACTACCTGGTGCTGCGCGGCTTCTACGCCCCCGAGCAGACCCGCACGGTGTTCTGGATCCAGTGCATCGTCGCCTCGACCAACATCGCCGCGGCGACCGTGCTGGTCTCGGTGACCTCCGACCGCTGGACGGCCCCCGCCCTCGCGCTGGC
>NZ_JAHRHK010000078.1 GCF_021246465.1 Nocardioides sp. R-C-SC26
GCCGCCTCGGCCGCCGCTGGCGAACGCGACTCCGAGCAGCTCTCCGACGCTGCCGCACGGGTCGCGGTGCAGCTCGGCACCGGGGGCCGCCACGTGGGCCAGGAGGCGATCCAGCTTCACGGTGGTATTGCGATGACCGCCGAGTACCGGGTCGGCGCGGGCACGTCGCGGCTGACCAACCTAGGGAACCACGACGGAGACCGCGGGCACCATCTCAACGAGCTGGCCGCCGTCGTGGCCGACCATGGTGCGCTGGACCCGTTGGCCGCCTCGGTGCTGGGCAGCGCACCCGTGACCGCCGAGGTCGGGTGCTGAG
>NZ_JAHRHK010000079.1 GCF_021246465.1 Nocardioides sp. R-C-SC26
GCTTCGACCGCGAGCTGGACCTCCGAGCCGGTCGCGACCAGCACGACGTCGGGAACCCCTTCGGTGTCGAGCAGGACGTAGCCGCCGCGCTGGGCGCCGTCGGTGCTGCCCCAGTGCTGACCGTCGTCGTCGGTGCCGCGCGGGAACGTCGGGACGTTCTGGCGCGAGAGGATCAGCCCGGCGGGCCGGCCGGTGTGCGACAGCACGGACATCCAGGCGGCCGCGGTCTCGTTGGCGTCGGCCGGACGCACGACGTCCAGACCCGGGATCGCACGCAGCGAGGCGACGTGCTCGACCGGCTGGTGGGTCGGGCCG
>NZ_JAHRHK010000080.1 GCF_021246465.1 Nocardioides sp. R-C-SC26
CGGGCGGGCGGGGCGGTCGAGCCCGACGCTGGGCAGGTCGAGGCCCGGCACGGTGTCACCGAGCAGGCCCTTGCTCGGCACCCGGCCGGCGCCGTCGGGCTCGGCGGCTGCGGGCGAGCCGAGCAGGCCGACGAGCACCACCAACAGCACCGGCAGGACGGTGAGGAACGAGACGGTCAGTGCGGTCGTCCCGGCGCCCCATCGCCGGGACGCGCTCATGACGCCCGCCGCGTCACGGCGCCGAGCGCCTGACGCCAGGTCTGGGGGGAGAGCACGGAGCCCGCGAGGGGTCCGTTCGTCTGGGGCGCCGTGGG
>NZ_JAHRHK010000081.1 GCF_021246465.1 Nocardioides sp. R-C-SC26
CAAGCTCGTCATCGACGTCGGGACCAAGCCCTCGATCCTGCCGCGCGACGCCATCGCCTCGGCCGGTAAGACGCTGGTCGAGCTGTTCGGTCTCGCTCGCGAGCTCAATGTCGAGGCCGAGGGCATCGTCATCGGCCCGTCGCCGGTCGACGAGCAGCTCGCCGCCGACCTCGCCCTCCCGGTCGAGGACCTGCAGCTGACCGTCCGCTCCTACACCTGCCTCAAGCGCGAGGGCATCCACACCGTGGGTGAGCTCACCAGCCGCTCGGAGCAGGACCTGCACGACATCCGCAACGTCGGCGCGAAGTCGATCC
>NZ_JAHRHK010000082.1 GCF_021246465.1 Nocardioides sp. R-C-SC26
CGCCAGCGAGCGTCTCGAAACCCCGCCCGACGACAGACCGCCGCCCCTCGCCAGGTCTCGTGACGGTCGCAGAGCGACCTCCTCGACCACCGGGGTGGTCGGGACTCGCTACCTCAGATCAGCGCGGGCCGCACGATCGTCGCCGCCCGCGAGGGACCGACACCGATGACCGACATCCGCGCGCCCGCCAGCTCCTCGACCCGCTCCACGTAGGCGCGGGCGTTGGCCGGGAGGTCCTCGAAGGTGCGCGCGCCGGAGATGTCCTCGGTCCAGCCGGGGAGGTACTCGAAGATCGGCTTCGCGTGGTGGAAGT
>NZ_JAHRHK010000009.1:0-5505 GCF_021246465.1 Nocardioides sp. R-C-SC26
GGCACGCCGGAGGGCCTGCCGAGCCAGCGCACGGTCGACTACTTCGCCGCCCGGGCCGCGGGCGGCACCGGGCTGATCACCGTCGGCGCGACCGGCGTCGATCACCGCCATCCCGAGACGCCGGGTGGGCTGCAGCTCGGCACCGACGACTCCGTCGCCGCACACCGTCGGGTGGTCGACGCCGTGCACGCGCACGGCGCGCGGATCCAGCCTCAGATCGTGCACGCGGGCCCCGACGGACTCGGGCCGGAGATGTTCGGCGTCGACTCGCTCGGCCCCTCGGTGATCCCGTCCTACCTCACCGGTCGGCCCTCCCAGGAGGCGACGCCGGAGCAGATCCGCGAGGTCCTCGGACTCTTCCGCGCCGCGATCGTGCGAGCCCGCGAGGCCGGCTACGACGGCATCGAGCTGCACGCCGCGCATGGCTACATGTTCCTGGGCTCGTTCCTCGCGCCCCAGCGCAACCGCCGCACCGACGACTACCGCGGCGACCGTCCTTCGGGTCGCTTCCACGCCCTGCTCGAGGCGCTCGGCGAGATCCGCGACGAGGTCGGCGCCGACTTCCCGATCACCCTGCGTGTCTCGGGCTACGAACGGGTCGCGGGCGGCAGGCCGATGTACGAGCTGGCCCAGATGGCGCCGCTGCTGGTCGAGGCCGGGGTCGACGCGTTCCACGTGAGCGGCGGTGTGATCGACCGGCTGGTCACCCAGATGGTCAACGGCGCCTCCGACGGTGCCGCGCTCAACGTCGGCGCGGCCGCGACGATCAAGCAGGCCGTCGACGTGCCCGTGATCGCGGTCGGTCGCATCCACGACCCGGTGCTCGCCGAGCGGATCCTCGCCGAAGGGCGTGCCGACTTCGTCGCCATGGGCCGCCCGATGCTGGCCGACCCCGACCTCCCCCGCAAACTCGCGGCTGGTCAGGCTCACCGCGTGCGCCAGTGCATCTCCTGCCAGAACTGCATCGACAGTCTGGAGCAGCGCTTCTCCGTCGACTGCGCGGTCAATCCGCGCACGGGTCGTGAGGCCGAGCTCGACCTCACCCCCGTGGCGCAGCCACGCGAGGTGCTCGTGATCGGCGGTGGGCCGGCCGGCCTGGAGGCGGCCCGCGTCGCCGCGCTACGCGGGCACCGGGTACGGCTCGCGGAGGCCACCGAGCAGCTGGGCGGCGCGTTCGTGGCGGCCAGCCAGGTGCATCCCGAGAACTCGCCCTACCTCCGCTGGCTCACCGACGAGGTCGGCGCCGCGGACATCGACGTCCGCCTCGGCACCCCGATCGATCCGACGACACCCGGCCTCGACGGTCTCCTGGCATCGGACGACGCGTCGGCGGCCGTCGTCGTCGCGACCGGCGGCGAGCGGGTCTACCCCGACCTGCCCGGCGCCGAACTGCCGCACGTGCACCGTGGTCACGCGATCAGCGCGGCCCATCCCACCGAGCTCGCACCCCGGTCCCGGGTCGTGGTCGTCGGCGCCGAGCTGGCCGGCGTCGAGGCCGCCGAGGTGCTCGCCCGCGCAGGCCATCTGGTCACGCTCGTCGAGACGCGACGGGACTTCGCACCCCATGCGGGCTGGAAGCGCAAGACCGAGCACATGGACGCCCTCGACCGGCTCGGCGTCACCTTCCACGTCGGTGCCGCGGTCGAGCAGATCACCACGGACGGCGTCGTCCTCGCGCCCCGGCATGGGCCGACGCGCACGCTGCCCGCCGACGCCGTGCTGCTCACCGGCGAGGTCGCGGCCGACTCCGCGCTCGCCGACGCGCTCCGCGCGGCACACCCCGGGCTCGACGTCGTGTGCGTCGGAGACGCCGACGGCTTCGGCATGCTTCACAAGGCCGCACTCGACGGCGTCCGCGCCGGCTGCGCACTCTGAGCCACCATCCACCGATCACCACGACCGAACATTCGCCCCACCAACCTCCGAAGGAAGTCCGATGGCCACCGACATCACCGATCCCGACCGCAGCACCCACCCGGCTCTGTGGGCGTCCCACCAGTCGTGGAAGGCGGTCCAGAGCCACGACAAGGCCGCGTGGCTGGGCCTGATGGCCGACGACGTCGTCATCGAGGACCCCATCGGCGAGGCCATCACCAATCCGGACGGCCAGGGCGTGCGCGGCAAGGAGGCCGTCGAGGCCTTCTACGACACCAACATCGCGGTCAACAACCTCTCGGTCGACTGCGAGGAGACGTTCCTCTCCAGCAACGGCTCGGAGGTGGGCCACGTGCTGAAGCTGACCAGCCGCTTCGACGGCGGGCTGGTGAGCGTCGTCCGCGGCATCTTCACCTACCGCACCAACGAGGAGAACCTCCTCACCAACCTGCGCGGCTACTGGCACATGGAGGCGATGACCTTCACCAACGAAGGCGAATGACCATGCCGCTGCGCTTCACCTACATCGACGCGATGGTCGACCCGACCTTCCTGATCCCGCTGGCCCAGGCCGCGGAGAAGGCGGGCTACGACGGGTTCGCGATCCCCGACAGCATCGCCTTCCCCGAGGAGTCCGACTCCGCCTACCCCTACAACGGCACCGGCGACCGCGAGTTCCTGCGGGACCGCCCCTTCATCGAGCCGTTCACGCTGATCGGCGCCCTGGGGGCCGTGACGTCGACGATCACCTTCAACACCTTCGTCTACAAGCTGCCCATGCGGCACCCGGTCGCGGTCGCCAAGCAGGCGGCGAGCGCGGCCGTGATGAGCGGCAACCGGCTGCGATTCGGCGTCGGACTCTCGCCGTGGCCCGACGACTACGCGCTGGTCGACGTCCCGTGGGAGCGGCGCGGCAAGAGGTTCGACGAGCAGATCGACATCGTCAAGGGACTCACCGCAGGCGGATTCTTCGGCTACACGGGGGAGTTCTACGACTTCTTCCCGGTGGAGATCTGCCCGGTGCCGACCGAGCCGATCCCGATCCTGTTCGGCGGCCACAGCGAGCCGGCGCTCAAGCGCGCCGCGCGGGTGGGCGACGGCTGGATGTATGCCGGCCCGACGGCGGGCGACGATCTGTTCGCCCTCATCGACCGGCTCCGCGACCTGCGCGCGGAGTACGGCCGCGCCGACGAGCCCTTCGAGATCCACGCCATCTCCTACGACGCCTACAGCGTCGAGGGCCTGAACAAGCTCGAGGCGGCCGGCGTCACCGACGTGATCATCGGCTTCCGCGACTCCTACCAGCCCGGCGTCGACACCGAGACCCTCGAGCACAAGGTCGCCACGCTCTCCGGCTTCGCCTCCGGCGTCATCGACGCCTATCGCGCGCAGGCCTGATCCGGCACCCCGGTCGTCGCGTCTGTCGAGACCCCCACCCACCGGTGGTCGAGCCTGTCGAGACCCCCACCCACCGGTGGTCGAGCCTGTCGAGACCCCCACCGCATCTCGACAAGCTCGATGACCGAGAGGCTCAGGCGTCGTAGACGACCAGCGTCAGCGGGTCGACCGGATGGCGGCCGACGACGTGCCCGTGCCGCAACGCCAGGCTGAGCAAGGCGGGCGCGTCGTCCCAGACCGAGGCGCAGGCGAGGAGTCCGCGCGCCCGGGCCCACTCCAGCCGCGCGCGCACCAGGGCTCCGGCGACGCCCTGCCCACAGAAGCCCGGCAGGACGGCGAGGCCGCCGTGATGCCACAGCGACTGCTGCGCGAGCTCGGTGCGGACGGCGGCGCGCGGGCGGTCGGCCGCCGGCGCGACACCTGGCGCACCCACGACGATGGTCATGGCAGCAGGGTGGAGCCGTGCCGCCCCTCTCAACCAGAGGCGTAGCGGGCGTTCATCACGTCTTCACCGATCGTCCGCACAGACTGCCGGCCCCTGCGTCGGGGTCCCGGTCAGGCGGTCGCGGCCGACTCGTCGACGCCGCGCAGCCGGTGCCGCAGCGCCACGAGGGCACCGACCTGCTCCACGAACCGAGCCGTGCTGTCGCCGACCTGGAGGTCGTCGAAGTAGTGGCGACGCATGGCCTGACGTGCCAGGTGCAGCTCGTCGCCAGCCGGGTCGAGCCGCGCGGCGAGCACCGCACCCAGCCGGTCGAGCATCTCGCCGTCGACGACGTCGGCGCACCGGCTCACGGGTACCTCTCGGCGCAGCCGCTCGGCGTCGCCGTGGCGGTCGGTGATCAGGATCGGTGCGTCGGTGCGCAAGTAGAGCCAGTCGAGGCCGACGGAGGAGACGTCGCTGATCATCGCGTCGCAGTCGGGGATGACGGCGAGGATGTCGCCGATCTCGACCGAGGTGTGGCCGACCCCGGGCTCGAGGGCGGCAGCGCGCGCGACCATCCGCACGATCTCGCGGTGCGCCTCCCGGATCGCCGGGTCGGGGCTCGTGACGACCTTGGGGTGCGGCTTGTAGACGGCCCGGACACCGGGCATCGCGAGGACGGCGCGCATGATCGCCACGCCGATGGTGTCGACGGAGCTGAAGTTGTTGTAATCGGCGTCGCCTTCCCACGTCGGGGCGTAGAGCACGGTCGCGCAGTCGGTCGGGGCGAGGAGCGGAGCAGGCCGCAGGTCGAGCTGCGGGCGTCCGACCCGGACCAGGCGGGCCTCGTCGAACTCCATCAGCTCGCCGAGATAGCGCTGCACCGCAGCTTCTCCGGCCACGAACACCCGGTCGTAGGCCTTGGCGTTGTTGCTGGCCATCGACTGCTTGTCGCTCTCGCCGTGGTTGACGTGCACGTGGAGCTTGCTCGGGTCGAGCAGCGACTGGAAGTTGAGCATCGAGTTGTTGCAGTAGAGCACCACCGCGGCGTCCGTCGACGCATAGAGGACGGTCAGCTCTCCGAACTCGGGCACCAGTGCGATCGGCAGCGCGGTGTGGGCGCGGACGACGTCGGCGGTCGCCGGGTCGCGCAGCACGATCGCGACCGGTCGGGTGGTGTCCAGGACGTCGAGCACGGGCAGCCACTGCAGCAGCTGGTAGGCCCGGGTCTGATCGTCGGGGAAGTAGGCCAGCACCTGAACGCGGGCGAGGTCCGGGGAGGTGTCGCGGGCATGCAACGGGGCCGAGAGAGGGGATGACACCGGGGCCGGGTCGACGGCCAGGCGGGGCATCGCCGTGGGAGCAGTGGGGTGGATCACCAGCAGACGGTACGGCGTCGGTGATGCGAGCGTGTTTTCCGGGGCGTCGGCGGGGTGCGACAACCCGTTCAGCACCCGCGAAGGACGCGCGGAGTGCGGTAACCCGGTCGCGTCGGATGAGCGCCGCGTGCGAGGGTGGCGGTCCGCACCACACCATCGACGGAGAGGAGTGGACGATGCCTGAGAACGACAAGAGCCAGCCGCCGCAGAGCGAGGAGCTCCGCGCGAAGTTTCGTGAGGCGCTCGATCGCAAGCAGGCCGGTGGCGGCGTGAACGCCCGGGGCCGCGGCCGCGGGAAGGTCGCCGGACCGCACCGCAGCGAGACCTCGGGTGCCGAGCAGATGTTCCGCCGCAAGAGCGGCTCGTAGAGCCCCCCGGCACCATCGGCGGCCGTCGACGCCGGGCATCGCCCCGGGTCGGCGGCCGTCG
>NZ_JAHRHK010000009.1:5510-157407 GCF_021246465.1 Nocardioides sp. R-C-SC26
CCCGCCCACGCGGGGCCCCCCCCGGGGGGGGCGCCCGTCGTGTCGCGTGGCGTCCCCGCCCTCGCCTCGACATTCCATGTGACACTGCGGCGGTGCTCCGCCTCTCTCGCATCGCCGCGGCCGCTCCGACCTCGCGCGTCATCGCGCTCGGCACGGGCCTCGTGGCGCTGGCCGCGCTGTCGACTGGCGCGCCCGCCGTCGCGGACACGTCGCGCACGTCCTCGGCCGTGGTGTCTCCCGCCGCATCGTCGAGCCCGACCGCCGCGTCGGCCGAGCGCCGCGCATCCGGTCCGCGCCTGACGGCGAAGCCGGGCGCGCTGCGACGCTCCCTCACCTGCACGGGTGATCTGCGCAAGGCGCGCAAGCAGACTGTGCTGCTGGTGCACGGCACCGGGGCGGTGCCGGAGGAGAACTTCTCCTGGAACTTCGACACCGCGCTGAAACGGCGCGGCTATCCCTCGTGCCGCGTCACGATCCCCGGGCGCGGCCTGGCCGACGTCCAGGTGAACGTGGAGTTCGTCGTCCACGCCATCCGGGAGGCCGCACGACGCTCCGGTCGACCGATCGCGGTCATCGGGCACAGCCAGGGCGCGTTCCTGCCGACCTACGCCCTGCGGATCTGGCCAGACCTGGCAGCCCAGGTCGACGACTTCATCGGGTACGCCGGAGTCTTCACCGCGGGCACCTCGATGGCCGACCTTCTCTGCGGCATCCCGTGCGCCGAGGCCTTCCGACAGTTCTCGCCGAGTTCGAATCTCCTCGCGGCCGTGCGCGCCCGTCCGCTCCCGACGGGGCCGTCGTACACCTCGTTCGCCACCCGGCTCGACGAGATCGTGACGCCGCAACCCACGGCGTCGCGGCTGAAGGCACCCGGCGCGGTCAACGTCGTCCTGCAGGACCACTGCCCGACCGACATCGCCGAGCACCTGACGATCATCGCCGAGCGCCCGTTCTTCCAGCTCACCTTCGACGCGCTGAGCCACCCCGGCCCGGCCCGCCTCAAGCGGGTCGGCGCACTGCGGTGCGGCTTCGACCGCCAGGTCATCGAGGCGGCACCGGCCCTCCCGACGTTCGGCGTCGGCCTGCTCTCGGACTACCTGGCCCACGTCGGCACGACCGAGCCGCCGCTGCGCAGCTACTGGCGTCGCTAGGCCCCCCCCACCGACGCCGCGGACACCTCCGATCACGGGCCGTCTGCGTCGACCCGTCTTTGCTTGAAGACGGGTCACCACAGGGAGAGAGGTTGACCCGTCTTCAAGCAGAGACGGGTCAACCCCGAGCCGGCCCAGAATCCGGCAGGGTCGGCATCTCGTGTCCGATCCGCCGGCCCACCAGCACACCCCGGGTGAGCGCGGCGGAGCCGAACCGGTCACGCACCCGATCGACGGCGCCGTCGACCGCACGGTCGACGTCCTGCCCGAACAGGTCGAGCTCGAGCTGCTCGGCCCCGGCCTCGACCAGGCCCGAGATGGTCACGCCGAGCAGGGTGCAGCCGCGCTCCTCGAGCATCGGATAGGCGGCGCGGAGCAGCGCACGCCCGGTCTCGATCCACGCGGCCGTGGACGCCGTCGACCGGGGGATCGTCGCCGAGCGGGTGGCGCGCTCGAAGTCGCCGAACCGGAGTCGCAGCGTGAAGGTGCGCCCGATCCGCTCCCCCGACCGCAGTCTCCGAGCGACACGGTCCACCAACCCCACCAGGACGGCGTCCAGCTCGGCGAGGCTGCGTCGTGCGGAGCCCCCGAGGGCCGACTGGGAGCCGATCGAGCTGCGTCGCCGTCCGGTCTGCACCGGGCGCGGGTCCATCAGGTTCGCCAGCGCCCACAGGTGCTGCCCCGCTGCCGCTCCGACCAGGCCGCCGAGATGAGCCTCCTGGACGGCCGCCAGCTGGCCGACCGTGCTGATGCCGTCGGCCCGGAGCCGCGCCGAGGTCACCGGGCCGACACCCCACAACCGCTCGACCGGCAACGGGTGCAGGAACTCGCTCTCGCGTTCGGGGTCGACGACCAGGAGCCCATCGGGCTTGGACACCGCGCTCGCGACCTTCGCCAGGTACTTGGTGCGGGCGACACCGACGGAGATCGGCAGACCGACCTCGCGCCGCACGCGCTCGCGCAGGATGCGCGCAACCTCCTCCGGCGGCCCGACGAGGCGGCGCAACCCGCCGACGTCGAGGAAGGCCTCGTCGATCGAGAGACCCTCGACGAGCGGCGTGGTGTCGGAGAAGACCTCGAACACCGCGCGGCTGGCCTCGACGTAGGCGGAGAACCGCGCCGGCACGAAGACGGCCTGAGGGCACCGCCGTCGGGCCTCGCGTGCGCCCATTCCTCCCCGGACGCCGAAGGCGCGGGCCTCGTAGCTCGCGGCCATCACGACCCCGGGGCCGACGATCACCGGCCGGCCGCGCAGGCGGGCGTCGTCGCGCTGCTCGACCGAGGCGAAGAACGAGTCGAGGTCGGCGTGCAGGATCCGCAGCATCCGCCCATGATCGAACATATGTTCGATCATGGGCAAGGGCCATCAGGCCGAGGCGGTCTCCCGGGGCGCCAACGGCCCGATGTGCTGCTGCGACTCCACCAGACCCTCGTCGCTGGGCGCGACACCGTCGTCGAAGACGCGTCGACGCTGCTTGGCCCGCAGGTCGGGGTGGGCGTGGTCGGGCACCTCGAAGCCGTAGCGGGCCTGGGCTTCGCGCGGCGTCATCGTGATCGGATTCAACGGCGGCATGCCGAGGATCGCCGGCGCTGCGACGTCGACCGCCTGCGGCGCGAGCAGGTGCATCAACGCCAGCCGCAGATGCAGGTTGCTGGCCAGCACCTGGTGCAGCAGCTTCGTGGGCGGCCGCACGAGCGCGTCGACGATCGGTCCCTGCGAGAGCCCCGCCATCTGACGCATGTAGCGGGGGTAGGTCGAGATGATCGCGCGACGCATCAGCGCGGTCACGGGCGTGAACGCGAGCGACTGCAGCGCCGGCAGGTCGGGCGGCAACGCGACCTTGAGGCCCAGGATGAAGTCGATCATGTCCTGCGCGGCCTCCGACGCGGCCAGGTGCGGGCGCCACTCCTCGAAGTAGGCACGCACCTCCTCGCGACTGCGGGGCACCGTGGCCGGATCGATCGTCTGCAGCTCCGCGGCCCGGGCGCACTCGGCCCAGAACTGGGTCTCCTCCTCTGCCGAGAGGCGACCGGGGCCGAAGGTCTCGTAGCAGAGCAGGATCGAGTGCCACGCCGTCATGTGGATCCACAGCTGGGACGACGGCCGGTTGGCGTCGTACTCCCCGCCGGTGACGGGGTCGTGACCGATGGCCTTGGAGTGCACCTTCACCAGCACGTCCGCCGCCTTGGCGGTGGGCTCGGTGGCACCGAAGGCGACCATGCCGAAGTAGCGCATCGTGCGGCCGTAGCGCGTGTGCGGGCGGTACTTCACTCCCCCGGACTGCACCACGGCCGCGGCGAGGTTGGGGTCGAAGTGCTCGATGGTCACCGACCGCGCGAAACCGAGGATGTAGGACGTCGGGTGGCCCCACACCTTCCAGGTCACCGAGTCCGGGCCGAAGAAGCCGTAGTCGGCATGTGGCTCGTAGCGCTCGGCCAGTCGGGCACGGGAACCGATCAGTGGAAGTCGCGGCATCGGAATCAGGTCCTCTCCATTGCTACACGGGCGTAGATTCAGGGAATCTACACCACCGTCATATTGTGGAGCGATGGTCGGCACACGTGGGACGACGACGGGCAAGCGCCGCTACGCGCCCCGGCTCCCGCTGCCCGAACGCCGCGAACAGCTCCTCGACGCGGCTCTGCACGTGCTCGTCCTCGAGGGGTTCGGCGGCGTCACCATCGAGGCGATCGCGCGCCGGGCCGGCGTCACGCGCCCGGTCGTCTATTCGGCCTACGACGGACTGGAGCCGCTCCTGGTCGCGCTCCTGGACCGCACCCAGCACCGCGCACTGGACCAGGCGATGGGCATCATCGCCGAGGCCGGCGACCCGGCGGACGACGTCGGCGCGTGGATGGTGGGCGCGATCCGCGCCTTCCTCGACGTCGTGCAGCGCGACCCCGACACCTGGTCGCCGATCCTCGGCGCGACCCGTGGCGCTCCACCACTGGTGCTCGAACGTATCGAGGAGACCCGCACGCTGATCCGCAGCCACCTCGAGCAGGGTCTGCGCGCGGGCCTCGGCACTCCGGTCGACGTCGACCTCGCGATCATCGCCCACCTGCTGATGGCCAGCGTGGAGGAGTGCGGTCGACTGATGCTGCAGCAGCCGCCGCGCTTCAGCCCCGACGACATCGTCGCCACCACGCGGACCCTGGTGGCCCACCTGCCGCTCGGCGGCGGGCCTGCGTCCGGATAGGTACCCCCGCTAGTCCGGCTCGCCCTCCGCCGTCGAGGCACCCCGACCCGGCAGCGCGGCCGCGGCCCCGACGGCTCCGAGGAGGCAGAGCACGCCGATCACCGTGCAGCCCGCGGAGAGACCGTCCATGAACGCCGAGGCGACGGCGTCGCGCAGCACCCCGCCCTGCTCGGCGATGGCGAACGCGGCCGCGACGCTCTCCTGCGCGGTCTCGAGCTGGGGCGCCGGCAGCGCTCCGGGCCCACCATCCCCGACCAGATCGAGCAGTCGGGCGGCGTAGACGGAGGAGAAGAGCGAACCGATCACGGCGACTCCGAGGGTGCCGCCGAGCTCGCGGGTCGCGTCGTTGACCGCCGAGCCGATGCCGGCGCGCGAGGGCGGCAGCACCTGCAGGATCGACTCCGTGGCGGGCGTGCTGACCAGGCCGAGGCCGGTGCCCATGAGGAGCATCTGCGGCACGATCTCGCGCGCGTAGGAGAGGTCGACGTCGGAGGCGGCGATCCACAGGAACGAGGAGCCCAGCAGCGTCAGGCCGGTGGCGACGACGGCCTTGGTGCCGAGCCGCGGCACCACGAACCCGGCAACCACCGACGCCGTCGCGATCGATGCCGCGACCGGCAGGGTGCGCAGCCCGGCGTCGAGCGGGCTGTAATCGCGCACGAACTGGAAGAACTGCGTGATCAGGAAGATGAACCCGAAGAGGGCGAAGAACGCGATGGTGACGGCGCCGGAGGCCGCACTGAAGCGCGGATCGGAGAAGAGCCGGACGTCGAGCATGGGATGAGATGCCCGGCGCTCGACGCCGATGAACACGGCGATCAGCGCAGCGGCGCAGGCGAAGCTCAACACCGTTGCCGTGCTGTCCCAACCGCGCTCGGGGCCTTCGATGATGGTGTGGGTGAGCAGCCCGAGCGCCGCGATCGAGACGGCGAGGCCGGGCAGATCGAGTGGCGGGACGTCGTCGGCGCGCGACTCCGGCACGAACACCAGGGTCATCGCCGTCGCCACCGCGGCGACGGGAAGCAGCGCCCAGAACACCGCGTGCCAGCTGGCGTGCTCCAGCAGCCAGCCGCCGGTCACCGGGCCGAGCGCGACGCCGACGCCCGCGCTGGCGCCCCAGGCGCCGATAGCGGCCGCGCGCTCACGACGGTCGGGGAAGGCGTTGGTGATCACCGACAGCGTCGTCGGGAAGATCAGCGCGGCGAAGAAGCCCATCACGAACCGCAGCACGATCAACGGTCCGGCGCTGTCGACGAGCGCGGCGGCCCCGCTGGCGAGCCCGAAGCCGACGAGGCCCACGAGCAGCGCGGGACGTCGTCCGAAGCGATCGGAGAGGCTGCCCATCGCCAGCACGAGCGCGGCGAACGCGAGGTTGTAGCCGTCGACGATCCAGAGCAGCTCACGCGTGCCCGCGTCGAGCGCGCCGGCGAGCTCGGGCAGTGCGACGTTGACGATCGTGGTGTCGAGGTTGATGGTCAGCGCCGCCAGGCACGCGGTGATCACGATGCCGGCGCGCGAGGAGACCAGTGCTCCCGAGCGGGTGGGGCGAGCAGTGGTGGGCATGGTGCCGTCCTGTCGGGGAGTGTCGCAGGTTCGATGTGGTCGGTGTCCACATAGCGTGGTGCCACCGAGTTGTCACTGTCAACATCGAATCGCCGTCGACTAGGGTCGCCTCGTGCCGGCCACCCGCAGCAGCTACCACCACGGCGACCTGCGGGCCGCGCTCGTGGCCGCCGGGGTCGACGTCGTGCGCGAGCGCGGCCCCGATGCCCTCGCCGTGCGCGAGCTCGCCCGTCGCGTGGGCGTGAGTCACAACGCCGCATATCGCCACTTCGCCAACCGCGACGAGTTGGTCGCGGCCGTCGCCCAGGTCGCGCTCGTCGCGATGACGCGCGCCGGCGAGGAGAGGTTGGACGCGATCCAAGACCCCGACCCGCGTCGGCGGGCGCGCCGGCGCCTCCACGAGGTCGGGCGCAGCTACGTCGACTACGCCTTGGCCGAGCCGGGGCTCTTCCGCGTGGCCTTCGCCGCCTACCCGAGCCAGACGTCGGAGTCCGCCGGGCCTGCAGCCCTCGACGACGAGCTCGCTGTCGCGGGGCCCTTCCTCCAGCTCTGCTCGATCCTCGACGAGCTGGCCGAGTCGGGTTTCCTCGCCGCGGAGGCCCGCCCCGGCGCGGAGTTCGTCTGCTGGGCCGCCGTGCACGGCCAGGCGATGCTCTTCCTGGAGGGTCCCCTCCAGGGACTCACCGACGCCGAGCGCCGTCCGTTGGTCGAGGCCCTCCTGCGCACCGTCGACCGCAGCTACGGCGCCACCAGCGGAGACGTCAGCGCCCTCGACTGAGGGGTCAGGCACGTCACCGGGGGATCACTCGGCACGCCTGCGTCGCACACGGATCGGACCCCGCGCCGTGGCCGGATCGACGACGGCGCCGCGTTGCGTCACCTCGACCTCGCCGCCGGCGACGAGTCGCCGCGCGGCAGCACGAGCGGGCTCCATGAGCGCCCGCCAGTCCGCGTCGTCGCCCTCGCCCGCCACGGCGCGCGCGGCTTCGGAGATGCAGATCGACGCCGACTCGGCACGGTTGTCGAGCAGCCGGCGGATCTGCTCCTCGAGCAGATGGTCCACGTTCGCCTGCTCCGTCATCGACCCTCCGTCCCGCTCCCGGCCGGCACCACGCCGCCGCACGGCCATCCTCGCCCGTGATTCGGCAGAGCCCCTAGCCTCTCGGGGTGAGCGACGGCCCCGATGCCACCGAGGACGGGCACCATGTCGTGATCGACGGACGTCGCTGGCGCGCCACCGATCCCGACATCCCGTCCGACCGGCGCGACTACCTCACCCGCGTGCTCATGGCCTGGCGTCGGGAGGTGCGCCGGCACCACGGCGACGACGGGGAGCGCCGCGCCCGCGACGGCGTCCAGGCCGCCAAGGTCGCGCTCGGAGAACGCGGCACGCCGTGGTGGGAGCAGACCGATGCGGAGCGGCGCGCACGGTGGGAGACCCCGGTGCCCGTGCCCGACTCCTTCCGCTCCTGAGACCCTCGGGTGGTGCCGCAGCGCATCGAGGCGTGCCAACGTCGACGGCATGGACCAGACACCGGATAAGCACGTCGTCGAACTGCTGCGCGGATCGCGGATCGCGATGGTGACCTACCTCGGGCCCGACGGCGCGCTGCTGAGCAAGCCGATGGCCACCCAGGACGTCGACTTCGACGGGACGCTGCGCTTCATCACCGAGCGCGACTCCGACAAGGTCGAGGCGCTGATGGCCGACCCGCGGGTCAACGCCTCCTACAGCAACAACGGGTCGTGGGTCTCGGTCAGCGGGCGCGCCCGCGTCGTCGACGATGTGGAGAAGCTGCGCGAGCTCTGGGGCACCTTCACCGATGCCTGGCTCGAGGGCGGACCCGACAACCCCCGCAACGTGCTCCTCGAGGTAGACCCGGATGGCGCGGAGTACTGGGACGCGCCGGGCACCAGCCGGGTGATCAACCTGGTCAACATGGTGAAGGCGAAGGTCACCGGCCAGCGCATCGAGGGCGACAACGAGACCGTCGACCTCTGACATGACGGAGGCCCTGCGCTCGGCGGTGCCGAGCGGAGGGCCTCATCGATCTGCGCGCCTGTAGGGATTCGAACCCCAAACCTTCTGATCCGTAGTCAGATGCTCTATCCGTTGAGCTACAGGCGCCCGCCCCGCGCACGCCGTGCAACGGGACTGGACGAGGATAGCCGAACCGCCAGAGCACGACGAATCGGGCTCGGAACAGTGATCCGGGGCCATCGGCCGGTCGGACTCTGCGAAGCACGCACCGAGATCGCCCGACGGCCCCAGGCGCGTACCGAGCACACCGCTGGATCGATCCAATAGGTTCCGCGCAGCGCTCGGCTTAGCCTCGTCGCGCGGGATCGCACGCGTCGGGCCTCCTCCGTCGCCGCGGCCCGCGTCGGACGGTTCGCCCGAGCCGTCACCGCACCATGTCGCCGACAACGAAGCCAGCGATTTCGACCACCGACTTCACGACAACACCGTCGATACGCTCGACGGCCGGCGGCTGCGGTCATCGCACCCATCCGCCGCGATTGCGCGAGAGGGATGACCAGGCATGACCGCCACCCAGGCACCGACCACGACCACCGACCAGCCCACGACCCACCAGGGCATCCTCGACTTCGTCGCCGAGGTAGCAGCCCTGACCCAGCCGGACCGCATCCACTGGTGCACCGGCTCGGACGAGGAGTGGACCGAGCTCACCGACGCCCTCGTGGCCACCGGCACCTTCACCCGGCTCAACCCGGCGATCAAGCCCAACTCCTTCTACGCCGCATCCGACCCGATCGACGTCGCACGCGTCGAGGACCGCACCTACATCTGCTCGCTCGCCGAGCGCGACGCAGGCCCCACCAACAACTGGATGGAGCCGGAGAAGATGAAGGGCATCATGCGCGGGCTCTACGCCGGCTGCATGAAGGGCCGCACGATGTACGTCATCCCGTTCGTGATGGGCCACTTGGACGCCGAGCGCCCGATGTTCGGCGTGGAGCTCACCGACTCCGCCTACGTCACGGCGTCCATGCGCGTCATGGCCCGGATGGGCAGCCACGTCCTGCGCCGCATGGAGGAGCTCGACGCCGACTTCGTGCAGGCCATCCACTCCGTCGGCCACCCCCTCGACGCGGGTCAGGACGACGTCGCGTGGCCGTGCAACGAGACCAAGTACATCGTGCAGTTCCCCGAGGAGCGCGCGATCTGGTCCTTCGGCTCCGGCTACGGCGGCAACGCGCTGCTCGGCAAGAAGTGCTACGCGCTGCGCATCGCCTCGGCGATGGCGCGTGACGAGGGCTGGCTCGCCGAGCACATGCTGATCCTCAAGCTCACCAGCCCGCAGGGCGTCGTGAAGTACGTCGCCGCCGCGTTCCCGAGCGCCTGCGGCAAGACGAACCTGGCGATGCTCAAGCCGACCATCCCGGGCTGGAAGGTCGAGTCCATCGGCGACGACATCGCCTGGATGCGCGTCGGCGAGGACGGCCGCCTGTGGGCGGTGAACCCCGAGTACGGCTTCTTCGGCGTCGCCCCCGGCACCAACGAGCACACGAACCCGCACGCCATGGCCACCATCAACAAGGGCAACTCGGTCTTCACCAACGTCGCCCTGACCGAGGACGGCGACGTGTGGTGGGAGGGGCTGGAGAACCCGCCCGCCCAGGCGACGTCCTGGAAGGGCGAGCCGTGGACGCCCGAGATCGGCGAGAAGACCGGCGAGCTCTCCAGCCACGCGAACAGCCGCTACTGCACCCCGATCAAGCAGTGCGACATCCTCGCCGCAGAGTTCGACGACCCGCGCGGCGTCCCGATCGACGCGATCCTCTTCGGCGGACGTCGCAAGACGACCGTCCCGCTGCTCTTCGAGGCCCGCGACTGGACCCACGGCACCTTCCTCGGCGCGACCCTCTCGAGCGAGACGACGGCCGCGGCGATCGGCGCCACCGGCATCGTGCGCCGCGACCCGATGGCGATGCTGCCCTTCATCGGCTACAACGCCGGTGACTACTTCAACCACTGGATCACCGTCGGCAAGGACAACGACGAGTCCAAGCTGCCGAAGATCTTCTACGTCAACTGGTTCCGTCGCGACCAGGACGGCGGCTTCCTGTGGCCCGGCTTCGGCGAGAACAGCCGCGTCCTGAAGTGGGTCGTGGAGCGGCTCGACGGCCAGGCCGCCGCGGTCGAGACCCCCATCGGCCACGTGCCGGCACCGGGCTCGCTCGACACCGAGGGTCTCGACATGACCGACGAGGCGCTGGCCGCCGCGCTCCACGTCGACGTCGAGGAGTGGAAGGCCGAGGTCCCGCAGATCCAGGAGTGGTTCGAGCAGTTCGGCGACGACCTCCCCGCCGTGCTCTGGACCGAGCTCGACGGCCTGAAGGCGCGTCTCGACGCCTGATCCCGTGACGACTCAGTAGGGCCCCGATCCGCACCGGATCGGGGCCCTGCCTCGTTGTGGGAGCATGCCGCCCAGGCCACGCCGCACGGGGTGGGCTCGGCCGGGACGACGACCAGAGGGGGCCTCATGAGCGACGGCGCCGTCGGCTCGCGCGACCGGGACCTGTTCGAGTCCACCGCGATCGCGCTGTTCGAGCGCATCCTGGAGCAGCACGGGCTGCCCGGCGACGACCCTGCCCTGGACGAGGACCGCACCCGTGCCGCGTTCGATCTCCTGGTCGACGTCGGTCTGGTACAGCTCGACCGCGACCGCGACGTGTGGCTCCCGGTCGACCCGAGCGCCGTGCAGTCACGCGTCGTGGCCCCGATGAGCCAGGAGGCGTCGCGGCTCCTGGAGGAGTCGACGCACTGGGCGCGTGGATTCGCCGCCCTCAGCCAGGCCTGGCGCCGCTCACCGCAGGCCGAGACGGCCGGCCCGTTCACCTACCTGCGCGACGACGCGATCGGCCCGTTCCTCGCCGGACTCGTCGCCGAGGCCGAGGAGGAGATGCTCACTGCCCAGCCGCAGGTCGGCCGGGACGCCTCCTCCCTGGCCGCGGCGGCGCTGCGCGACGTCGCGATGCTCGAGCGCGGCACCAGGATGCGCACCCTCTACCAGCACAGCGCGCGACGCAGCACGTACACGCAGAAGTACGTGGACGCCGTCACCCAGCGCGGCGCCGAGGTACGCACGCTGGATGAGTTCTTCCGCCGGATGATCGTGGTGGATCGTCGGGTCGCGGTGATCCCCGCGAACGACGACCACCGCAGCGCCGTGGTGGTCCGGGAGTCCTCGGTGATCGACTTCCTGGTCGACATCTTCGAGCGCACCTGGGAGCGAGCGCGTCCCTTCGGCGACAAGGAGCACGGGCTCCTCCGTGACATCGCCTCGGAGCAGCGAGCGATGACGATCCGGATGCTCATCGAGGGTCACGCCGACGCGACGAGCGCGAAGCGGCTCGGCGTCAGCGCGCGCACCTACGCCGGCTACGTGGCCGACCTGAAGGACGAGTTCGGAGCCGAGACCCGGTTCCAGCTCGGGTACATCCTCGGCCAGCGCGGCGTCGACGGCCGCGAGTAGCGCCCGCGCGTACGTCCCCGCTCAGCAGGGCCCGCCGCAACCCCAGCTCGAGTCGAACCGCTGGGTCGAGGCACCGCCGGAGCCGCTCGAGACCTCCGCGCTGAACCCGCGTTCTCCACGCACCGGCTCGTCGGCGTGCGATGGCGCAGCGACGGTTCCTGCGAACACCACCGACAGCGCAGCCGACGCGGCTGCCGAACCGAGGACACGGGCGACGCGCCGTCGTGGGCGCCGCGCTCCGCGATCAGCGTCGTGGTCGAACGTCATGTGTGAACCTCTCGTCGTGAGCCCGCGGACGCGGACCCTCCCCCGATGACCGGGGTCGCGCAGCCCCGAGATCCGCGCGACCACCAGGGATCTGCCCCGGCCGCAGGTCTGTCAAACCTCGACGGTGACACGACGCGCGACGTGGCGTCGGAGCAGGAGCGGCGCACCATCGACCGGGAACGGAAAGAGCCGCCGCTCCGCTGCCTGGTCGGGCGGTGGAGCGGCGGTTCCTTCTGACGGCGGAGGCGGCGGGATTTGAACCCGCGATGGGGATTAACCCAAACCCGCTTAGCAGGCGGGCGCCATAGACCGGACTAGGCGACGCCTCCAACTGCAGCGCACACGCTACAGGCCACGCACCGGGGGCCGCGAATCAGGCCGGGTCGGCATGTGCCGCGCGCAGCCGGTCACGGACGTCCTCGGCGAACCGGTCGCGGTTGGCGGCCAGCAACGGCACCGGGATCGTCGTCGAGGCGCCGTCGTGGCGATGCAGTACCAGGCACGGGATGTCGTGCGGCCGGGCCGAGACCGCCTCCCGGACGTCGGTCCACGCGCCCCGCGCGGTGCCGACGGATCGGACCCACCTCACGGCGTATCCGGCGGTGTCGAGCCGCACGACCCAGGCGATCCGACTCAGCCAGAAGCCGCCGACCAGCACCGCCAGCGCTCCCGCCACAGCCACGCCGATGATCACGGCGAGCGGACCGTCGAGAGCCGCGACCACCACCGTCGTCACGAGCACCACGACAGCGAGCACGATCACGGCGGCGCCCGACAGCCTCATCACGATGCTCGGGGCGAACCGGTAGGTCTTCGGCGCAGGACTCCCAGGACTCGCAGTACTCACCCGGGCATTCTCCGGCATCGCGCCGAGCCGCGAGCCGGTAGGCTGACGGGACGTCGCACGGGTACGGCTCCGCGCCTGCCCCGCGGCCTGGAGAGGTGCCGGAGTGGCCGATCGGAACCGCCTTGAAAGCGGTCGTAGGGAGACCTACCGCGGGTTCGAATCCCGCCCTCTCTGCCAGAGCTCCGCCGGTGGTCGGGCCTGTCGAGACCCCGCCGCATCTCGACAAGCTCGATGACCGCACCCCCGGTGGTCGAGCCTGTCGAGACCCCGCCGCATCTCGACAAGCTCGATGACCGCACCCCCGGTGGTCGAGCCTGTCGAGACCCGGCGACACGTCGATGAACCGTCTCAGCCACCCGTCTCGGCCGCCGGTGGCTCAGGACGAGGGGCGCACCGTGATCAGCACGTCGCCGTCCTGGACGACGTCGCCGGGTGCGACCTTGACGGCCTCCACGACGCCGCCGGACTCGACGATGACGGGGATCTCCATCTTCATCGACTCCAGGAGCGCGACCTCCTCGCCCGCGGCCACGCGCGCACCGGGGGTGACCGACACCGCGAGCACGTTCGCGACCAGCTCGGAGACGATGTCGATCAGGGGGTCGCGCGCCATACCGGCGACGCTAACCGTTACCGAGGGGTACCCGAATTCACACCACCTGGACGCCGGACCGACGGCGCCGTGGCGCGATCGGTGACGCGGATCTCAGAGCAGCGCGGCGGTGCGGGGCGGCTCGGGCCGCACCGCGGTGGCCTCCTCGGCCACCCGGCTGCGACGCCCGCGCGGCCGTGAGCCGGTGAAGGCGACGTCGATGCGGATGATCGCGTAGCCGATCAGGACGCCGACGCCGAGCCCGTAGGCCACCGCCAGCACCGACTCGCTCAGCGCGACATCGGGATTGATCAGCGCGTTGGCCACGGGCACCGTGCCGGCGACACCGAAGACGCAGACCCACCAGCCCTGACGACGTCGCGCGCGCATGTGGCAGCCCCACAGCAGGGCCGGAACGCCGAGCACGCTCATCACGGGCCGCGGGAACGCCCCGGCGTCCTCACGCACCCGGCCGACGACGTCGAGCATCGAGGAGACGAGCCCCGATTCGCCGTAGCGACGCAGCAGCTCGGCGTACAGCACGGTGAGCGCGAGCAACGCGCCACCCACGATCACGATGACGACGCCCCGACGACCGAGCCCGTGCAGCCCGGCGCCGAGCCGGTAGACCAGCGTGAGCGCTCCGGCGAGGGCGAGGCCGAAGGTGGCGTACTCGAACCGCGCGATCTCGATCGCGGGCGAGAAGCCGACCACCGCCATCGCTCCCACCGCTGCGATCGCCAGTGCGAGCAGCGTCTCGCGTACGGCAGCGACGAACCGGACGGCGGGGACGGTCGCCATCACGCCGAGCACCGCAGCCAGGACGGCGACGGCGAGCGCCGCACCCGAACGCAGGAGATCGGAGTCGGAGGACGCGGCGATGGTGCCGAGCACGAGGGCGAGGCCGCCGAAGAGGACGGGCCGCCCGCCGGTGCGGGCGGCGAGGGCCCAGGCGAAGGTGGAGGTGACGGCGACGGCGCCCCCGCCGGCCAGGGCTGCCGGGCCGAGGTCGAACGCCGCCAGGGCGAGGGTCACGACCCCGAGCACGAGGACTCCGGCGGCGATGCGGAACGGCCACGACGATGCCGCGAACATCTCGACGCGGGCGCGCAGGGCAGCCGCGCGGGCCGCCGCGTCGCGACCACCGCGGGGGCCGTCACCCCGCCGCGTCGGCGCGGCCTCGACGTCGGTGCTCACGGGGTCGGAATCTACCCGGCTGGCCCCCACGGATACCGAACGTGTTCTGGCAGGCGACACGCCGACGACCCGCCGTGCCGACCTACCGAAATCCGTTTGCTATCCCTCGGCCCGGCCGATCCGCCGATTGCGGAGCGAGGGGTTGGTCGTCCGCGCCTCGTCGAGGACGGCGCGACGCAGGGTCGCCTCGACGACGCCGGGGCCGTCCCCGGCCTCGCCCAGGACGTCGCCGAGCGGGTCGACGACGAGGGAGTGGCCGGTGTAGCGCGGGGCGGGCTGACCACAGGCGAGCACGAACACGGTGTTCTCGATGGCGCGCGCCCGCGCGAGGGTGCGCCAGTGATCGACCTTGCGCGGGCCCGCCACCCAGGCCGCCGCGACGACGAGCACCTCCGCGCCGTCGTCGACGAGCGCGCGCGCCAGCTCGGGGAAGCGCAGGTCGTAACAGGTCATCAGCCCCAGCCGCCAGCCCGCGACGTCGACGACGACGGGCGCGATCTCCCCCGGCATCAGTCGATCGGACTCGCGGTAGCCGAACGAGTCGTAGAGGTGGATCTTGCGGTAGTCCGCCGACACGGCGCCGCGCGCCACCAGGGTGTTGAACGGGCGGGTGGCGTCGGTGCTGTGCTCGAACATACCGGCGACGGCGGTCGTGCCTGCCGCCTCGGCGGCGGCCGCGAGTGCCGTGGCGAAGACGCCGTCCGTGGGCTCGGCGGCCTGGCTCACATCGGACCCGGCCTCGCCGAAGTCGCGGGCGAACGCCTCGGGCAGCACGACCACCTCGGCCCCCGGGCGCACCAGGTCGGGCAGGCGGCCGCGGTTCTCCTCGGGCTCCAGGGCAGAGGCCTCCTGAACCAGCCGGATCGTCAACTCCTCGCGCACGCTGCCAGCGTGCCACGCGGGTGGCACTTTGCTTGGATGTGGCCGTGCCCACCTCGAACCCGCTCCTGGACAGCTACAGCGCCGTGATCCTCGCGGGCGGGCTCGCGGTCCGGATGGGCGGATTCGACAAGGCCGCGGTCGAGGTCGAGGGACGCACGCTGCTCACCCACGCGCTCGACGCCGTGATGGACGCCGCCGAGGTGGTCGTCGTCGGGCACCAGGTGCCGACGGAGCGCCCGGTGACCTTCGTGCGCGAGGACCCGCGCTACGGCGGCCCGGTCGCGGGTCTGCTGACCGGCCTCGATCAGTTCTTCCGGCGCCCGCGCACGGTCGCCGTGCTCGCCGTCGACATGCCGCGTGTGACGGCGTGGACCTTGCGGCGGATGCGCCACGCCGTCGGCGACCGCGACGGTGCCGTGCTCGTGGACGACGAGGGTCGCCGCCAGCTCTCGATGGTGCTCGACGTCGCGCGCCTCGACGCCGTCGCCCCCGAGCTGGAGGAGCGGCACGGCATGGCGATGCGGACGCTGCTCGAGCCTCTCGACCTGGCCGAGGTGCCGGGGATGGGCGACGAGGCCGCTGACATCGACACCTGGACCGACCTGCGCGATCTCGGCGAGACCGAGTGGCCCTCGGGCCCGCACGTGACGTGACCCCGCCGACCGTGGCCGGCCGCTCCGGGCCAGATCCGATGTTGCGTGCACGGCCCGGTCTGGAGACAGTGGAGAGGTGAACCTCCACGACTGGATCGACGAGCTCTGCGACGTGCTCGATCTCGACACCGAGGTCGATGAGGGACTGGTCCGCGATCTCGCGGACCTGGCCACCGACTCTGTTCATCCCGACGCCGGACCGGTCACCGCCTTCCTGCTCGGCTACGCCGCGGCGAAGCGCGACGCCGACCCCGACGACCTCGAGGCGCTCTCCGTCCGAGCCCAGCGCCTGGCCGAGAGCTGGGACCGTCCCGCGGCGGCTCCGGACCCCGACGACATCGATGACGACGTGCCCGACGACGGCAGCGTCGCGCGGGTCGACCACACCGGAGACGTGGCCGACTTCGAGGATCTCGAGGCGGCCCGGTGAGGGCGATCGTCGCCGACGGTGCCGGCGGCCCCGAGGTCCTGGGCATCAGGGAGCTGCCCGACCTGGCTCCAGGCGCGGGCGAGGTCGTCATCGACGTCGCGGCGACCGCGGTCAACCGGGCCGACGTGCTGCAGCGCCTGGGGTTCTACCCGCCCCCGCCGGGCGCGAGCGACATCATCGGCCTGGAGTGCAGCGGCACGATCGTCGCGGTCGGTGACGGGGTCGAGGGCTGGTCGGTGGGGCAGGAGGTCTGCGCTCTGCTCGCCGGCGGAGGCTACGCCTCGCAGGTCGCCGTACCGGCCGGCCAGGTGATGCCGCTGCCACCGGGGGTCGACCTCGTCAGTGCCGCGGCGGTGCCCGAGGTCGCGTGCACAGTGTGGTCGAACGTGTTCATGGTGGCGAGCCTGCAGCCGGGGCAGGTGTTCCTGGTGCACGGCGGCGCCGGCGGCATCGGCACCTTCGCCATCCAACTCGCGTCCGCCCTCGGTGCCCGGGTCTTCACCACGGTCGGGTCACCGGAGAAGGCTGAGCTGTGCCGCAGCCTGGGTGCCGAGCGGGCGATCGACTACCGCAACGAGGACTTCGTCCAGATCGTGCGCGAGGCGACGGGCGGCCACGGCGCGGACGTCGTGCTCGACAACATGGGCGCGAAGTACCTCGGCCGCAACGTCGACGTGCTGGCCGACGAGGGCCGCCTCGTCATCATCGGCATGCAAGGTGGCGTGCGCGGCGAGCTCGACATCGCACGCCTGCTGAACAAGCGCGGCGCGGTGATCGCGACGTCGCTGCGCGGGCGCCCCGCGTCCGGCAAGGCAGCGATCTGCGCCTCGGTGGTGGAGCACGTCTGGCCGCTGTTCGGCGACGGCACGTTACGCCCGGTGGTCTCCACGCGCCTCCCGCTGGAGGAGGCGAGCCGCGCGCACACGCTGATCGACGACGGCACCCACACCGGGAAGATCCTGCTCACCCTGTGACATTGCGGCCACCGCCCCCGCCACCGCCCGGACCAGCAGCGTCGGCACGGCTCGGTACGGTGGGGGCATGACCGAGCAGCAGTCTTCCGAGGCCACTCCCGAGGCCGTCCTCGACTCCCCCGACGGCGAGCAGCACGTCATGGTGGTCGGCCCCGACGGCAAGCCGATCGGTCTCGTCCCGGCGTCTGCGCTCGACACCGCCTCGGACGACGACGAGGGCGGCGAGCGGAACCTGACCGATCTGGTCGAGCAGCCGGCCAAGGTGATGCGGATCGGCAGCATGATCAAGCAGTTGCTCGAAGAGGTGAAGGCCGCCCCGCTCGACGAGGCGAGCCGCAACCGCCTCAAGGACATCCACGCCGCGTCGATCGCCGAGCTCGAGCAGGGCCTGGCCCCCGAGCTCGTCGAGGAGCTGCGCCGACTCTCCCTGCCCTTCACCGAGGACGGCGTGCCCTCCGAGGGCGAGCTGCGGATCGCGCAGGCCCAGCTGGTGGGCTGGCTCGAGGGTCTCTTCCACGGCATCCAGACGGCGATCTATGCCCAGCAGATGGCCGCGCGCGCCCAGGTCGAGCAGATCCGGCGGGCGCTGCCTGGCAGCATGCCGGGTTCTCCCGGGGCCCCGGGCGCACCGGTCGAAGCGGGAGACGACGCCCCGTCCGGCACGGGCGGGATGTACCTCTGACCCAGGGGTCGGGGGACGGTCGCAGAGCGACCTCCTCGACCACCGTCGTCGCGACCGTCAACGGCGAGCGGCGCGACGGACCACGACCAGGCCGAGCAACCCGATCAGCGTGAGCGCCAGCCCCGGCGCTGCGGAGCGGTCGAGATCGGCGACCGCACCGACCTCGTCGCACTCCGACGCGGCGGCCGACGGCCCGCTGATCGCATCGCCGGTCTCGGGGCACTCATAGGCCACCGCGGGCAACGGCGGCTCCGGCTCCTTCTCCGGCACCGGGGGGCGCGCGTCGCCGTAGCGGCGCACCAGCGTGTCGCGATCGTCGCGCTGGATCTCACGGACGTCGGCGCACCGGGTCGCCGTCAGTCGCTCGCCCTGGCGCGAGATCGCGAAGGCATAGAGCGTGCCCGCGGCACGGCGCGGCCGGTTGTCGCAGCGCGCGAACACGGCCGAGCTGTGCACCATCACCCGCGCGGTGGAGATGGCGCTCTCGCCGTAGACCTCCAGCACGTGCACGGTGTAGAGGAAGCGCGGCCGTCCGGCCTGCCCCTGGAGCTGCTGCACCCGCTCGACCTGGCCGGCGAAGACGTCTGTCGGCGTCGTGGACTGCGGGGCCGCGAGCGCCACCGCCGACACCGGGCGCGCGCCCGAGACCGCGGACGCGGGCGATGCGGCCAGCAGCGCGGAGCCTCCCAGCAGGACCGCGGCGATCACGCCCGCCAGGAAGCGCACGGTCGACGCCTCGGAGTGCGATCGGGAGGACGTCGCGGGCGAGACGTGGGAGCTGACGCGCTGCGGCATGCCGACCATCACAACAGATCCCCGGTCGGAGGAGCCACCCGGGACGTCCGGCCCGGCCGGCCGAGCACCAGCCGGCCGTCCTCGTCGCTACCGCGCAGCGCGGTGAATCCGCCCACGGCCAGCAGCCGCAGGCTGGCGGCGTTCCCCGGGCCGACACTGGCGCGGACCTGGACGCCGACAGCGTCCACCTCGGCCAACAGGGCCGCCACGGCCTCGGTACCGAGCCCGTGGCCGCGCGCGGACGGCACCAGCCCGAAGCCGATCTCGACCTCGCCGGTCGGCTCGAGCCAAGGCGGGGCGTGGAAGCCGATGGTGCCGATCGCCTGCTGCCGGGCGACGAGGTAGCGCGGTCCCCAGCCGCCCCAGTCCGCTGCCATCGGCACCGACGCGGCAACGTCGACGTCGTCACGGCGCGGGAACTCCGGGTGCCATCGATCCTGTCGCCGTCCGGCGACGAGGTCGGCTGCGTCATCGGGCGTGATCGCGATCAACCGAACGCGACCCGAGGCGACGCACGTCGGGAGCACCGGGCGGGTCCCGGCCTCGGGCCCTGGGCCGGGCCGCACCTCAGGCACCGCCGAACCACCGCTCCAACTCGACGGCGGCTCCGTCGTCGTAGACGGTCCCGGTGACGTGGTCGGCGACCTCGCGGACCGGCTCGATCGCCTGGCCCATCGCGACGCCACGGCCGGCCCAGGTGAGCATCTCGATGTCGTTGCGGCCATCGCCGATCGCCAGTACGTCGGCGGCGGTCAGCCCCAGCTCGTCGCACACGTACTGCAGTCCGGAGGCCTTGGAGACGCCGACCGGCGTCAGGTCGAGCCAGGCCGTCCAGCCGACGATGTAGTCGGTGCCATGCAGGCCGAGGCGGCTGGTCAGGTCGACGAAGTCCTCGGCGGTGGCATCGGGATCGCGCACGATCACGCGGCTCACCGGCGCCGCGACCAGGTGCTCGACGTCGGTGACGATCATCTCGCCGTTGAGCTCCCCCTCGGGGAACGGCGTCGTGACCCGATAGCCGACACCACGTTCCTCGATCGCCAGTCGTGCCGTGGGGTGCTCGCGCAGGACGGCGCGCACGGCCGGGCCGGCGTCGAAGGTCTCCTCGTGCACGATCTCGACCTCACCGCCGCCGGGCGCGACGTCGTAGCGGAAGATCACCGCGCCGTTGCTCGCCACCACCCAGAGGCGCTCGCCGTCTCGGCCCCGGAGGTCGAGCAGATCGGCGATGCGGGTCATGCCGTGCGCCGAGCGCCCGGAGGCGAGCACGATGTGCGCGCCCGCGTCGTAGGCGCGGTCGATCGCGGCCTGGAGCCGGGGCGCGATCTGCTCGTACGTCGTGCCCGCGCCCTCGACCCACTTGAGCAGGGTGCCGTCGATGTCGAGCGCGACCAGGCGCGGCGTCCAGGAGGTCACCGGGGGCTCCGTCGCACCGTGCTCGGCATCCGCGCGCGGCAGAACGGGCGGGGCTGGGCGGGCAGGACTGTCACCTGACAGGCGACGTATTGCCCGCCCAGTCCAGGTTTCCCCGGTCGACCGGGGAAACCCGCCGTCACGACACCACCGGCTCGAGCACCTCGCGGCCACCCAGGTAGGGCCGCAGCGCCTCCGGCACCCGGACCGACCCGTCGGCCTGCTGGTGGGTCTCCAAGATCGCGACGATCGTGCGGGTCATCGCGCAGAGCGTGCCGTTCAGGGTCGCGATCGGCCGGATCTCGCCGGCGAACCGGCCGCGGGTGTCGAGACGGCGGGTCTGGAACTCGGTGCAGTTCGACGTCGAGGTCAGCTCCCGATACTTGCCCTGGGTGGGGATCCAGGCCTCGCAGTCGAACTTGCGGATCGCCGAGAGGCCGAGGTCTCCGGCGGCGACGTCGATCACCCGGTAGGCCAGCTCGAGCTTGTCGAGGAAGGCCTTCTCCCAGGCCAGGAGCCGCGCGTGCTCGGCATCGGCGTCCTCCACGGTCGTGTAGACGAACATCTCGACCTTGTCGAACCAGTGCACCCGGATGATGCCCTTGGTGTCCTTGCCGTGGGAGCCGGCCTCCTTGCGGAAGCAGGGGCTGAAGGCGGCGTAGCGCCGCGGCAGCGTGGCACCGTCGAGGATCTCCTCGGAGTGGTAGGCCGCCATCGGCACCTCCGAGGTACCTACGAGGTAGAGGTCCTCGCCCTCGATCCGGTACACGTCGTCGGCCGCCTGACCGAGGAAGCCGGTGCCCTCCATCGCGCGCGGGCGCACCAGCGACGGGGCGATCATCTGGGTGAACCCGGCGTCGCGAGCCTGGGCCATCGCGAGGTTGATGAGGGCGAACTCGAGCTCGGCTCCGACGCCGGTGAGGAAGTAGAACCGCGAGCCCGACACCTTCGCACCGCGGTCGAGGTCGATCGCACCCAGCAGACGACCGAGCTCGATGTGGTCGCGCGGCTCGAAGCCCTCCGCGGCGAAGTCGCGCGGCGTGCCGACGTGCTCGAGCACGACGAAGTCGTCCTCGCCACCGGCGGGCGTCTGCTCGGCGGCCAGGTTGGGGATCGCCATGATCGCGGCGTTCCATGCCTCCTCCGCGGCCGCCTGCTCGGCCTCGGCGGCCTTGACCTCCGCGGCCAGGGCCTTGGTGCGCGCGAGCAGCTCCTGCTTCTCCTCGCCTTGGGCCTGCGCCACCTGCTTGCCGAGGCCCTTCTGCTCCGAACGACGGCTCTCGAAGACGCCGATCGCGGCGCGCCGGGCGGCGTCGGCGGCGAGCGCCTGGTCGACGAGGGCGTCGGAGAGACCGCGCTTGGCCTGGGCGGCGCGGACGCGGTCGGGTTCGTCGCGGAGGATGCGCGGGTCGATCATGACGTCGAGGCTATCGGTGCCGCGAACCGGACCTCACCCGGTTTCCCCGCCCGCGGTCGCCACTCCGCTCAGGCGCGGTGGCCACCTATCCCGCCCTGGCCCGGCGGGCGTCCTCGAAGGCGGGATCGGTCGGACGGTTCGCCATACTGTGCTGGCCTCTCCGGGTGTCCGGGGTGGCTCCGCACCCCCGAGAGGACGGCCGTGCTCGACCGACCCCGCCTGCTGCAGCTCAGCTGGGCAGGCCTGCTGCTCCTCGTCTTCGGCGTGCTCGCGGTCGGCGTCACCCAGGAGTGGGGGTGGCTGGCCGGTCTCGACGACACGACGTCGACGTGGGTGCCCGGGTCCGACACGACGTGGGCCTCGGTGCTGGTCGGCGTGGAGGGAGTCTTCAGCACCTGGCCGATGACCGCCTACACGGTGGTGCTGGCGGTCTTCCTGTGGTCGAAGAACCATCGCCGCGCGGCGGTCTTCGCCGTCGGGGTGATCATCGCCGCGCGGATCACCACCCTCGCGCTGAAGTCCCTCTTCGACCGCGATCGCCCGTCCTGGCGCTTCTCCGACTACTACGGCGACGGCTCGTTCCCCTCGGGACACGCGTCCTCGATCGCCGCGCTGGCCGGCGTCGTCATCGTGCTCGTGGTGATGTTGGTGCGTCGGCGCAACGTCCGCATCCTGCTGGAGTCGCTCGCTCTCGTCGTCGCCCTCGTGGTCGCGGCGGACCGGTTGCTGCTCGGCCGCCACTTCCTCACCGACGTCGTCGCCGGCGGCCTCGTCGGGGCGTTCTGGGTGCTGGTGGGGCTGGCGCTCTACAACCCGCAGCCGCGCAGCCACGCCGAGCGAAGCGACCCGCTGCCCCAGGCGTTGCCGAGCGCACGCCGGCTGGCGGTCGTGCTCAACCCCATCAAGGTGGAGGACGCCGAGACGTTCCGGCGCACCGTGACCGCGATGGCGCGCGAGGCCGGGTGGCGGGAGCCGCGCTGGTACGAGACGACGGTCGAGGACTCCGGCACCGGCCAGGCCGAGCAGGCGGCCGTCGAGGGCGCCGATCTCGTGATCGTCTGCGGTGGCGACGGCACCGTGCGCGAGGTGTGCGCCGAGCTCGCCGGCACTGGGATCCCGGTCGGCATCGTGCCGGCGGGCACCGGCAACCTGTTGGCCCGCAACCTCGACATCCCGCTCTACATCCGGGCGGCGATCGACGTCGCGCTCACCGGGCAGGACCGCGCGATCGACATGGTGCACGTGCGCGGCGACCGCATCGCCGACGACGACGCCGAGGAGACCTCCGAGGCAGCGGACGAGACCGCCTCGCCGGGCTCGACCTCCTTCGAGAGCCACTTCCTGGTGATGGCAGGCATGGGCTTCGACGCCGCGATCATGGAGGGCGTCAACGAGGACATCAAAAAGCGCGTGGGTTGGCTGGCCTACGTGATCTCGGGCTTGAAGTCGCTGATGTTCCCCGCGACCAAGGTCGAGATCAGCATCGACGGCGCCGAGTGGACCAAGCACCGCGCCCGCACGGTCCTCGTGGGCAACGTGGGTTACCTGCAGGCCGGCATGCCGCTGCTCCCGGACGCCTCGATCGACGACGGCCAGCTGGACGTCGTGGTGCTCTACCCCCGGCGGTTCCTCTCCTGGATCCCGTTGGCCGTGCGCGTCCTGGCACGCCGCCGCCGCACCGACGACACCATCAACCGGATGACCGGACGTACCGTGTCGATCCGTACCGGAGCACCCACACCCCGTCAGCTCGACGGCGACTCGATCGGCGCGGGTCGCGAACTGCACATGGAATGCATCCACGGACGACTGCTGGTGCGCGTACCGCGCTGAGCCGACCGGTGGGGGCACTCAGCAGCGCTCGTAGGTCTCGGCGGCGAAGTCGAGGCAGGCGATGCCTAGGTCGGTGGGCACCAGCGACGGCGTCGGGTCGTCGGGCCTCGTTCCGCCCTCACCGGGCCCGGTGACCTCCCAGGAGTAGACGCGGTAGCGCTCCGACGACGGATCGTCCTGCTGCACCGCGGTGTACAGGCCGTTCCAGTCGGCGGTCACCCAGAACCGGTGACGTAGCCCCGCGGCGTCCCACCCGCTGCCGAACGGCACGCCGTCCTCGACGACGGCCGGCACCAGGTCGTCGCCGCGACCGACCATGAGCCACCGCTGGTCGCTGTCGCCGCCCTCCTGGCGCACCATCCAGCCCGCACCGGCCTGGCCGAGGTCGAACTCACGGGCCAGCAGGGTCGGGTCGACGGCGGCCTCGGGGAGGTCCCCGGTGAGCTGGTCGCCACCGTCGACGGTCAGCACGACGCGCTGGCCGCTGCGGGTCAGCTCACCGCTGACTCCGGAGTCGAAGCGCTGGCGCACACCGAGGCCCACCTCGCGCGGCTGCACCGACGGGAAGAGCGCCGGGAGCGCGCCCCGGGACGCCGTCGGCGTCGAGGCCGGCTCGGTGCTCGTCGGCGCGGCCGGGCCGACGGCCGCCGGGCTCGGATCGAGCGCCTCGCCCTCCTCCCCGCACGCGGCCAGCAGACCGGCTGCGAGGAACGGGACGGCGGCGACGGCGAGCCGCGAGCGGAGCGGTCGAGGCAGTGAGCGGCCGGGGAGCCGGTTCGACGTCGAAATGGTGGTGGTCTCCGAGATGGTCATGCGGTGGAGACGCTCACCACGAGCGTCCGGTTGCGTCGACGGGCCGCCGATCCTGATTAGGGTGACGTCATGGCGACCCACGGTGCCGACAGTGAGGTCGGACGGCTCCGCACGGTGATGCTGCATCGACCCGGCCACGAGCTGAGCAGGCTCACGCCCCGCAACAACGACCGACTGCTCTTCGACGGCGTGCCGTGGGTGGCCCGCGCGCAGGAGGAACACGACGCGTTCGCCATGGCGCTGCGAGCGCGCGATGTCGAGGTGCTCTACCTCACCGACCTGCTCACCGAGACCCTGGCCGACGTCGAGGCACGCGAGCTGGCGATCACGACCGCACTGGCGGGGCTGCATCTCGGCGACACCCTACGCACGTATCTGCGCTCGGCACTGATGGCGGCGACACCCGCTGAGCTGACGACGCTGCTCACCGCCGGAGTCCGCAACGACGAGCTGCGCGGCGGGAGCGGCCTGGTCACCTCGCTGCTGGCGCCCGACGACTTCGTGGTCGACCCGCTGCCCAACCTGCTCTTCACCCGCGACTCCTCGGTGTGGGTGCGCGACCACGTGGCGATCACCTCCCTCGCGATGCCGGCCCGCGCCCGGGAGACCCAGCTGACCGAGCTGATCTACACCCGCCACCCCCGCTTCGCCGGCACACCCCGCATCCACGGCCACCAGTTCGAGCACGTCGAGGGCGGCGACGTGCTGCTGGTGGCGCCCGGCGTGATCGCCGTCGGCGTGGGCGAGCGGACGACGCCGGCAGGCGTGGAGCGGTTCGCCCGCCAGGTCTTCGAGGGCGATCTCGCCCACACGGTGCTGGCGGTGCCGATCGCGCAGGAGCGCGCCACGATGCACCTGGACACCATCTGCACGATGGTCGACGTCGACCTGATGATCGTCTACGAGAACGTCGCCGAGGCGCTGGTGGCGCACGCCGTCACCGTGGCGGGCCGCGACGACGACGGCACCCTGCACCTCGCCGTCGCCCCGCCGCGACCCTTTCTCGCCGCGGCGGCGGAGGCGATCGGGATCGACGCCGTGCACCGCATCGACACCGGCCTGGACCCCGTCACGGCCGAGCGGGAGCAGTGGGACGACGGCAACAACACCCTGGCGCTCGGGCCGCGGGTCGCGGTCGCCTACGAACGCAACGACGCCACCAACGCCCGACTTCGTGACGCGGGCATCGACGTCGTCGAGATCGCGGGATCGGAGCTGGGCTCGGGGCGCGGCGGTCCGCGGTGCATGAGCTGCCCGATCGTGCGCGACCCACTCTGAACCCGCCGGGCACGGGGCCGTCGTCGAGGTCGCGCGCCTCGCGTCGGCCTCGATCCCTGGACACGCTCCGGCCGGTCGGCAAGGATCGTCCACGGCTCCCAGGCGGGCGACTCACCTCGCTCCAGCTCACCTCGCGAAAGGCCCACTGATGGCAACGTTCTTCGACTCGTTCACCCCGAAGGAAGTCGCGCAGATCAGCGCGCACGGCCGGACGGTGAAGCTCCCTGAGGGCTGGTCGCCGATCTGGGAGCAGACCCCGGCGGACAAGGCCTACATCCTGCTCGACGGCAAGGTCTCGGTGCGCCGCGACGGAGTGGAGATCGCCCAGCTCGGCGCCGGCGACATCGTGGGCGAGGCCGCCATCGTCGGCCACTCCCTGCGCACCGCGAGCGTCGTGGCCATCACGCCGCTCAAGGCCATCCACTTCACCGACTCCGACATCCGCGAGCTCATCGAGGAGATGCCCACGTTCCGCGAGAAGCTCGAGGCCGTCGTCGAGTCGCGCCTGAACCCCTGACGACGCCGCACGCGTCGGCGGCGCCTGACATCAGGACCCGCCGGCGCGTGTTCGCATTCCTCCCCCACACAGCGATGCCGCGACCGTGACCGAGCCGACCGACACACCCGCCTTCGCGGGCCTGCTCGCGACCGTGGAGTCCGACGTCCTCGGCCTCACACCGACGTTGACGCGACTCCAGGTCGCCGCCGAGGCGGAGGTCCCCCTGGAGGTGGCGACGGCGCTCTGGTCGCTGTTGGGCTTCGCCCACGTCGAGGACACCGCGGTCGCCTTCACCGAGGACGACGTCGAGGCCCTGCGCGCGGCCCACGAACTGGTGGGGCTGGGCATCTTGAGCCCCGACCGCCAGGCCGCGCTCGTGCGCACCTGGGGCCGCAGCTTCGCCCGTCTCGCCGAATGGCAGACCGACCTGCTGGCCGACGTCGCCCTCGAGTCCGGCGGTGACCCGCGCGAGACCCTGCCGGCACTCGTCAGCGAGGTCCTGCCTCGGGTGGAGGAGCTGCAGCGGTACATCTGGCGGCGACACCTAGCCAGTGCCGGCTCGCGGATCCTGGCAGTTCTGGAGTCCGACGCCGTGACCGAGCGTCTCGCCGTCGTCTTCGTCGACATCGTCGGCTACACGGCCCGCTCGAAGACCCTCGGCGAGAGCGAGCTGGTCGCCTGGCTCGAGGCCTTCGAGGATCGCAGCACCAGCATGGCCGGCGAGCTCGGTGGCCGGGTGATCAAGAGCATCGGCGACGAGGTGCTCGTCGTGCTCGACGACCCGGTCGACGCCGTCACCTTCGCACTGCGGCTGACGGCGATGGGCGCCGACGAGGACGACCCGTTCCCCGAGGTGCGCGCCGGCGTCGCTTTCGGCGAGGTGGTCGCGCGGCTGGGCGACGTCTTCGGCGCGACCGTCAACGTCGCCGCGCGGCTGACGTCGGCGGCCCGGCCGGGCGCCGTGCTCGTCGATCGCGGCGTGTACGACGCGCTGCACGGCGAGGGAGACGGCGAGCCGGCGGACGAGGGTGTGGCCCTCGACGACGAGCACGCGGCCGGGACGGCGTCCGAAGGCCCTGGCGACGACGGCTCCGATCGACGTCGGCGCGAGCCGCACGAGCCCCGCGAGGAGGCGCCGTTCAGCTTCCGGCGGGTGCGCCGTCTGCACGTGAAGGGCTACGACCGGCTCGCTGCGTACGCCGTCCGGGCGCGCGCGGAGCACCGGTAGTCACGGTCTGCGCCGGCGTCCGGCGTCCGGTCGATCGTGTCGATCCGGGGCAGCCGCCCCGACCGCGCCGTCAGCGGATGGTGACCTGGCGGGTCGCCAGCCCGGAGCGCGCCGAGCGCTCCTCGGTGGTCAGCGGCGTCTCGTCGGCCAGTGCGGCGTCGAGGGCGGCCTTGTACGCCGCGGCGGGCTCCTCCAACGCTTCCGCGCCGGTGCCGACCGGCAGGTCCCACACCGGCGCGAGCAGGCCGTGGGCACGGAACATCCCGATCAGACGCGCGTCGGGCACGATGACGTCGGCGCCGGCGACGTGGAGGCGCGCCAAGGCGTCGAGCAGGGCGTCCTCGGGCTCGGGCATCACCCAGCGCAGGTGCTCCTTGGGGCCGACGTTGGTCCAGTAGGCCGCCTCGACCGACGTCAGGCGCGAGGTCGGCACGACCGACTCGTTGGCGTGCTCCAGCGCGTGCTCGAACTCGCCGGCGTCCTCGACGTCGGCGATCCAGTAGTCGAAGCCGTCGTGCACGGTGACCTCAAGGGAGTCGCCCTCGATGAGGTCCTGCAGACGGGGGCCGTCACCGGGCGACTCGGTGAGGCCGACGACGCCGGACTCGCCCGTCTCGGCCTGCGCCAGGGCCCGCTCCAGCACGGCGGCCAGGTCACGTGAGGGGTCGCCGAAGTGGTGCTGCACCTGGAGGCCGACCCACACCTGCCCACTGTCGCGCGCCATCGCGGGCACGGCCATCGGCAGCAGGGTGCACAGCTGGACGACACGATCGGTGCCCTTGACGGCGACGGTCGCCGTCGCGGCGGGCACGAGCTCGCGCATCGCGACGATGTCGCACTCGCCCGGGACGCCCTCGAACGGGCGCACGACGAAGACCGGCGCAGCGCCGCCGGGCGCGCCGTGGCACGCCTTGTAGCGCCGTCCAGACCCGCACGGGCACGGCTGCCGGGGGCCGACCTCGCCCGCCCCTGCCGCCGTCCCACTCGCCGCAGCCTGCGCGCGGTTCTTGACCCTGGACTTCTTCGCCATGCCCGCGACCCTAGCCCGGGGCCCGAGTGCGGCGTGTAGGCGGATAGCGCGTCCGTCTCCGAACCCGACACGCCGCGACACGCCGTCCGCACGGTCGGAATGGGACGCGCTATCCCCGCAGGGCTCAGCGGCCGAGCTGGTCGAGCATGTAGGCCGGACGATCCGTGATGACGGCCTTGACGCCGAGCGAGCGGCAGAGTTCGAGGTCGGCGAGGGTGTTGACCGTCCAGACGTGGACGTCGTGGCCGCTCTCGGCGATCCGGGTCGCGAGCTTGGGGTGCTCGCGCAGCATCGCGATGCCGGGGCCGAGCAGCCAGTCGTCGCCGACGACGCGACGCAGCATCGGCCAGGTCTGGGGCTTGTCGACCAGCATCACCAGCGGCACCTCGGGGGCCAGTCGCTCGACGCGTTGGAGCGCGGTGAAGGAGAAGCTCATCACCCGCACCGGCGCACCGATCCTGGTCCAGCCGAAGTCGCGCAGCATCTCCACCAGACGCCGCTCGACCAGGCCGCCGAAGCGGGTCGGGTGCTTGGTCTCGATGGCGACCTCGACGCGCCGGTCGAAGTCGGCCACCACCTCGAGCAGCTTGCGCAACGTGAGCACGCCGTCGAGGGAGTCGTCGCGCTCGGGTGCCTCGTCGTCCAGCTCGGACCACGGGTGCTTCCAGGAGGCGAAGTCGAGCTCGTCGAGGTCGGCGAGGTTCATCGTGGAGACCAGGCCGTTGGTGCTCGCGGTGCGTCGCAACGTCCGGTCGTGCACACACACCAGATGGCCGTCGGCGGTCAACCTGACGTCGCACTCCAGCCCGTCGGCGCCGGTCTCCAGCGCGGCGAGATATGCGCCCAGGGTGTGCTCGGCGTTGTCGAAGCTGGCACCACGGTGCGCCACGACCTGCGGCGTCGACCGCACCAGCGGCACGCGGGTGGGCTTCTTCGTCGTCGGGTCGGGGTCGCCGGCGGCGGACATGCCCACCATGGTGCCCGACGTCGGGCCGTCACGGTTCGCCGACCGCTCGGCGACATGCCCGTCGCCCGTCTGGTCCGGCTCGGGCCAGGGACGCCTCGACCCCTGCGCATGCCGTTCGTAGACTCCACGGCGTGCCCGAGTTGCCCGAGGTGGAGGCGCTCGCCGTCGATCTGCGGCGGCGGCTGGTGGGGCGCGCGATCACCGCGGTCCACGTGACGGCGTTCAACGCGCTGAAGACCTTCGACCCGCCTGTCTCCGCGCTCCGCGGCACCGTCGTGGACGGCGTCGGGCGGCACGGCAAGTTTCTCGACATCGACGCCTCCGGCGTGCACATCGTGCTGCACCTGGCCCGCGCCGGGTGGATCCGCTGGCGCGAGGAGGTGCCGGCCCTGCCCCCGAAGCCGAGCACGAAGTCGCCTCTCGCGGTGCGGATCGTCGTCGAGGATCCCGAGACCGGGGCGACCCACGCCATCGACATCACCGAGGCCGGCACGAAGAAGAGCCTGGCGATGCACGTCGTCCGCGACCCTCTCGAGGTCGAACGCGTGGCCTCGCTCGGCCCGGACCCGCTCACCTCCGACTTCACCCGGGACGTGCTCGCGGGCATCCTCTCCTCGGAGGGCCGCAAGCAGCTCAAGGGCGTGCTGCGGCACCAGGGCACCATCGCCGGCATCGGCAACGCCTACTCCGACGAGATCCTGCACGCGGCGCGGATGTCGCCGTTCAAGCCCGCCAACAGCCTGACCGACGACGAGCTCGACGCGCTCTACACCGCGATCCGCGAGACCCTGGGCGCCGCCGTCGAGCGCTCGAGCGGCCTGGCCGCCTCCGAGCTCAAGGGCGAGAAGAAGTCGAACCTGGCGGTGCACGCCCAGACCGGCAAGCCCTGCCCGGTCTGCGGCGACATCGTCCGCGAGGTCTCGTTCGCCGACTCCAGCCTCCAGTACTGCGCGACCTGTCAGACCGGCGGCAAGCCACTGGCCGACCGGCGGATGAGCAAGCTCCTCAAGTAGGCGGTCGCGCGGACAGCGGCGTCCGGCCGACATCTGCCCTATCCGTGCCACCCCGAGCGGTCCACGTCGGGGAGGATGGGCCCATGAGCATCCCCACCGTCGTCATCGCCGGCGTGCCCGACCCGCTGCCCACCGGCCTCGCCGTGCTCGACGTCCGCGAGCAGGTCGAGTGGGATCACGGGCACATCGACGGCGCGGTCCACATCCCGCTGATGTCGCTGCCCGAGCGTCTCGACGACGTGCCGGAGGGTCAGGTGCTTGTGGTCTGCAAGGTCGGCGGTCGTTCGGCTCAGGCCACCGGCTACCTGCTGCAGCAGGGTCGCGACGCGGTCAACCTCGACGGCGGGATGCTCGACTGGGAGGCGGCCGGGCGGCCGATGGTCAGCGAGAACGGTCAGGCGCCCGCCGTCGTCTGACGAGAGACCGCCGACCAGCGCGGCCGATCCCGGCCGGCGCGTCGGACTCAGGCGAAGCAGGTCGCGCGGGCGTACTCCAGGAACGCGGCGACCGCGTCGCGATCGGCGCCGTCGGGGTCGCCGCTGAGCTCCTCCGCTGCTGTCACCATGCCGGAGACGTCGCTGTCGCCGCCGTCGGAGGAGTCGCCCGTCAGGGCGGCGAGCGCGCCGCGGGCGGCCGCGCCCCCCCGCACGAAGATCACGAAGCCGGCACGCCCCGCAGCCGGGATGTCGTCGGGCGTGCCGACGTCGGCGAGGTCACGCGCCGTGACGCGCAGGTCGGCATCCGGGTCGTAGGCGGCACAGAAGCTCTGGGGCTCGGCGTCGCGCGGGGCGTCGGCGGCGTCGATGGCCGTCTCGGAGCTGCAGGCCGTGACGAGGAGGAGCAGCGCGGGCAGCAGGGCGGCGTACTTCATGGCGACCTCAGTCAAGCACCCGTCACCACCCCGGCCGACCCGGGGACGGCTGACGCGTGCGGGTTCCCCCGGTCGACCGGTGGAACCCGCATGCGCCGAAGGGCCGGAGGCCGGGTGGCCCGTGCGATCGGACCGTGGATCAGGAGGCGCCGTCGGTGGGCTCGTCCTCGGTGCCGCCGTCGGTGATCGCGTCGGCACAGGTCGTGCCCGCATAGGTCACGAACGCGGTGACCTTGGCCGTGTCGTCCTCGCTGACCTCGCCCTCGACCGCATCGAAGCTGGCGTCGTCCTCGGCGCCGTCGAGCGCGTCGACCATGATCTCGAAGCCCTCGCGAGCCTCGTCGTCGATGTCCTCCGGCGTGCCGACCTCGGCCAGCTCGTCGGCGGCGTCCTTCGGCGTCTCGGCGCCGGTCGCGGTGGTGAAGGTGGAGCAGAAGTCCTCGACCGAGGCATCGGTCGGGGCATCGGCACCAGCGCCACCGCAGGCGGTGAGCGTGAGGGCCAGGAGGAAGGGCGCGGTGACGGCAGCGGCCCGGCGCTTCAAGGGGGTCATCGGAGTTCCTTTCGTGGGACACCTGCGTGAGCGCCTGGTCGGCGCTCTCCGCGACCGATTCAGTCAGCGCCCCCGGACGCCCGCGAACACCGCGGGCGTCGCCGCGGTGAACAGTCGCGGAAGTCCCCGCACATACTCCTCCCGAGCCATCTCGACCACCCCCAGCGAGCCCAGATGGTCGGTATGCCACTGGACGTCGATCAGCCGCGGTCCGCCAGCGTCGTCGGCCCTCAGGTGCTCCACGAGACCCACCAGCGCGACCTTGGAGGCGTCGCGTTCGTGGTGGAACATCGACTCCCCCGCGAAGAGTCCGCCGATGGCCAGCCCGTAGAGGCCTCCGACCAGCCGGCCCTCGCGCCAGGTCTCCACGGAATGGGCCCATCCGAGTTCGTAGAGCCGCAGGTAGGCCGCCTGGATGCGGTCGTCGATCCATCCACCGTCGCGTCGTGGGTCGGCACATGCCTCGAGGACGTCGGCGAACGCGGTGTCGACCCGCACCTCGAAGTCGCGGCAGGAGCGTCGCAACGACCGGGAGACCACCAGCGCGTCCAACGGCAGGACGCCACGGTCCAACGGCGACCACCAGCCGATCGGATCGGGCGCATACCTCCCGCTTCGGCTCGCCGCCTCCTCCAGCGCCGGCCCGAGGGGCATCGGGAAGAGCCCCCGGCGGTAGGCCGCGAGCAGTGTGCCGGGCTCGAGGTCGGCACCGACGGCGACCAGGTCGTCGTCGGGCCATCGCTCGACGTCGGCCGGCTCCGGCAGCGACCACGGGGTGGGTGGCGGCTCCACGGGCGGCGGCATGGGAGCACGGTAGGACCAGGGCCGAGACCGACCCCCGGCGAGAGCGGTTTCGAGACGCTCGCTGCGCTCGCTCCTCAACCACCGCCCACCCGCGGTGGTCGAGGAGGTCGCGCGCGAGGCTCACCCCGACAGGTCAGGGGTCCTTTCGTAGGCTGGCGGCGTGGGAGCGAAGAGGAGCATCGGAACCCGGCTGGCGACGCAGGTCGCGCCGCGGCTGGCCCCCAAGCTCGCGCCGAAGCTCGCCGGTGCCGCACCGGGCGTGTCCGCCTCGTTCGTCCGGGAGGCCCTGCACCGCGCCGTCGACGGCGTCGGCCCGTTCCAGCCCGCCCACCTCACGGCCCGTCGGGCGTTGGAGGAGCACGAGGGCGACGTGAGGAAGGCGGTGCACGCCGTCGTCGACGACCACGTCCGCTTCGCGGGGGCGGCCGGCTTCGTCACCAACCTCGGTGGACTGGTCACCCTCACCGTCACCCTGCCCGCCAACCTCACCGGGCTCGCCGTCCTGCAGTGCCGCATGGTCGCAGCAGTGGCGCACCTGCGCGGCTACGACATCCAGGATCCGCGGGTGCACAACGCCATCCTGGTCACCACGCTCGGCGCGGACGCCGTCGACGGGCTCATCAAGCAGCGCCGCCTGCCCGCCCCGCCGATGGCGATCGCCACGGCACCGGTGCACGACGCCTCGCTCGACCAGGCGATCGCCTCGGCCGTGGCCGCCGAACTGATCGCGCGGGTGGCCGGACGGCGTCTGGCGACCACCGCGGGACGGCGGGTGCCGGTCGTCGGCGGCCTGGTCGGCATGGGCGCCGACGGCTGGGCCACCTGGAAGATCGGCCGCTACGCCGAGAGAGAGTTCCTTCCGCGGGCACCGCGGTAGGCCTTGAGCACGCCACGACCGATGCTGCTGGTCTGCAACCGGCGCACGAACTTCTCCCGCCAGCGGTAGGTCGGGCGCAGGTAGCTCCGCTCGAGCGCCCGGTGCGCCTCGTGGAGCTCGTCGCGGAGCCGCGCCTCTTCGGCGCGCAGACGCGCCGCCTCCAACGCCAGTGCCCGGACGGCGTCCACGGCAGCCGACGCGACCTGCCGTTCGATCGGCCGGTCGGGGTCGCTCCACTCCGTCGACGGCTGCCCGATGAGCTCGTTCACGTCTCCGACGACGTCGTAGCCGCGCGCGCGGATCTCCGCCGCCCAGGACCGCTCGATCTCGCCGACCCAGGCGTGCAGGTGCGGCGGGACGCCGAGCCGCGGAGAGTCGCGACGCTGGGACAGGGTCTGGTGGGCGAGGAGCTCACGCACCAGCGGGCGGTAGTCGGTCGGTGCGAGCTGCTTGTTCGCGGCCAGGTTCACCCGACGGATGAGCGCCGTCTCGGGCGCGCCGAGGGACGGGTTGGCCCGCTCGGTCTCCAGGTCGAGGTCGTAGCCGTCGAGGCCGAACGTCTGGGAGAACCTGGTCCACAGGACGTCGGGGGCACCGCCCGGCGGCGGCACGGTCACCAGGTGCACGTGCTCGGGAGGCAGGTCGTGCGCCCAGCGGTCGAGGATCGCGGGGATCTCCTGCACGTTCCAGAACCAGCTCGAGATCCGGGTGTCCCGCGCGGGGTCGCCGATCTCCTCCAGGAACCGGGCGTAGGTGATCGGGCTCCGGTGCTTGACGTTCTCCTGCCATTCGGCCGGGATCTGACGCACCAGGTCGCGCACCGACAGCACGACGTGCACCTCCACACCGCCGGCACCGGCGCCGGTGTCCGTGCGATGGCCCAGGCTCTCCAGAGCACGGCCCACCTGGGACCGGGATGCCGCCGCCAGGATCTCGTGGCTGATGATCGCCGTCCCGCGATGGCGGCGGACCCGCTCTGCGAGGGCGTCCCAGGCACCGATGGCCTCGGCCTCCAGGCCGCCCCACGGGAGCTTCATCAGATCCAGGGCCGCCAGGAAGTGCGCGTCGAAGCGATCCGCCGGGTAGAGGACGCCGTGACCGGCCAGGGTGCGTCGGTTGCGGAACAACACGTCCTGGAAGTACGACGTGCCGGTCTTGGGGGTGCCGACGTGGAGGTAGACGCGCTCAGCCATCTGCCCGCTCCCCCGTCCCGCGAGCGTGCTGATCCGACCCGTCCCGCTCGATCAACAACCGCACCGCCAGGTCGAGCACCCGCTGGTCGTCCGGAGCATTCACCGTCGCCGCCGACCCGCCGTCGGCGGCCGAGGGCAGGAGCTGGTCGAGATCACCGAGCACACGGTAGTCCTGCGCACGCAGGTGCCGACGCATCCGGTCGGCGCGCTCACGCGCCCACTCCCGGTGAGAGTCCGGCAGCGCCAGGGCAGGCCCCGGGTGCGCGGCCAGCCGCGGCAGCAGTGTCGAGCGGAGCAGTCGGGCGCGCTCTGCCGGCAGCACCAGCAGACCCAGCGGTGCGGCCACGCGACGAGCGAGGTCGACGCCGTCCGCGGAGACGGCGGGGGGCCGCGGAAGACGACGCGCGCGCGCAGCGCGGGCCGTCTGGTCGGCGTCCAGGGCGATCCGGATCCGGGACCGTCCGACCCGCTCTCGCCACCAGTCGGCCGCGGCGGCCAGGTCGGCCCGCGGCGGCAGCGGACGTCGGGAGGGATCGCCGAGCCACTCCTCCCACGACTGGCCGCCCTCGTCGAAGGCGCGGGCGGTGAACGCGTGCACCGTCATCGTCGCGACGTCGGCCCCGAGCACGTAGACCATCGCCGAGCGCCCGCCCGGTGGACGACCTCGCCGGATCAGCTCGAGCCGCAACGGATCGGCCAGCCAGGCGTCGCCGACCAGTCGGTGCGGGCGCGCCCACACGCGCCGGAAGCGTGGCGGCTCGGGCGCAGGCGCGGCGTCGGCGACGACGTCCTCGGCCAGGAGCAGCGAGGCGACCCGGATCAGCTCGGCCGGGGGGAGGGTCGCGGGGTCGACCGGACGTGGGCCCCACCGCACCGGGGGTGCGGCGCCCACCAGTTCGAGGTCGGAGGTCCCGCGGCCCGGCGCGCTCGCCGCGACGACCCGCTCGACGAGAGCAGGGTCCGGCGTCCCAGCGAGGTTCAGCCGGCGGAGCAGCTCCAACTGCTGCGCGCCCGGCAGGTAGCGGCCACTCCGTTCGCCGTTGCTGGCGACATCGAGCTGTGCGCGCCACGCCTCCCACGGCGTGGTCCCGCCGTCGCGGAGATGGGCCACCCAGCCCCACGCGACTCGCTCGCCGTCGCCGGAGGTCGGGCGGCCCGGGGCCGCCTCAGTCATCTCGCAGCTCACGCACCCGGCTGCGCACCTTCGCGACGATCTTGCCGTCGGGATCCTCCCGACGGGTCGCCTCGAGGGTCATCGCCGAGAGCGCGTCGAGCGCCGCGCGCAGTTGCGGCTTCGGGCCGATCTTGTCCGGGTTGACCCACGCGACGTCGGGGTCGCGGGGACGCGGGCGCAGGTCCTCGACGTCTCCGACGACGTGGACGCCGCTGGCGGTGAGGTAGTCGATCCAGCGCTGCGCCTCCTCCTCGACCCACGGGTCCAGGCGCGGAGGCACGAGCAGCGGTGCGCTCTGTCGGCGCACCAGGCGGTCCTGGGCGAGCATCTCGCGCATCAGCTCGTCGAAGCGGGCCTCGCGTCGGGCGTCGCGCCGCATCCGCCGGTTCAGGCGTCGCAGCATCGCCGTCTCGGCGACACCGAGCGAGGCGTTGACCGCCTCGCTCTCGCGCGGCGCCCAGTCGGGGTCGATCTCGAAGACGGCGCAGAAGCGCTGCCACAGCTCGGGGCCGGAGGTCTGGGGGACGGCGACGACGTGGAGCCGTTCGGTCGGGACCACCTCGCCCCAGGTCGCCAGCACACCCGGCAGGTCGAAGGCGCGCGCGAACCACGGCCGCTGGGTCGTGACGCGGTCGAGGAAGGAGCGATAGCTCCAGCGACGCCCTTGCTTGATGGACTCCTGCCAGGCCGCGGGCAGCTGCCGCGCCATGTCGCGCGCGGAGTACACGACGTGCACCTCGGCACGTCCGAAGGAGGCGACCGCCTTCGCGACCTGGCTCGGCGTCGCGGGAGCCAGGATCTCGTGGCTGATGATCACCGACCCGCTGAGCCTCCGGGCCTTGCGCGTCATCGCCTCCCAGTAGCCCTCGGCGTGCCCGGCCGGGCCGCCCCAGTCCTGGTCCAACAGGTCCAGAGCGGCGCGGAACTGGCTCAGCGCGGGGCTCGTCATCGGGTTGCGGGCCGGGAAGTGGACGCCGTTGGCCGCGAGCGAGCGGGCGTTCACCGCCAACCGGTCCTGCAGATAGGTGGTGCCGGTCTTGGGCGCACCGATGTGCAGATAGACCGCGCGACTCACGCGCCGATCCTAGTGCGGGGGGATCGCGTGACAGGGTGCCGGCGGGTTCGGTGGAGCGGTGAGTCTGAGACGGTTCGGGGCGCCAGACCGTCGCACACGCACCGCTCCACCGACCGCCCCCGCCCGGGCGGTGAGTCTGAGACGGTTCGGACGCTCACAACCATCCCGCACTCACCTCCCACCCGCCAGCGCCCGGACGACGGCGCTCGGGCTGGGGCGACCGAGTTGCTCGGCCATCCACACGCTCGTGGCGAGGACGGCGTCCAGGTCGACCCCGTGCTCGACGCCGAGGCCGGTGAGCATCCAGAGCAGGTCCTCGGTGGCGAGGTTGCCGGTGGCCGACTTCGCGTAGGGGCAGCCGCCCAGGCCGCCGGCGCTGACGTCGAACGTGGTGACGCCGGCGTAGAGCGCCGCCTGCACGTTGGAGAGCGCCTGGCCGTAGGTGTCGTGCACGTGCAGGGCGAGGCGGTCCGGCGGGAGCCCGACCTGGCGGAAGGCGTCGACGAGGCCGACGACATGCCCCGGGGTGCCGACGCCGATCGTGTCGCCGAGGCTGAGCTGACCCGCACCGAGGTCGACCAGTCGTCGTCCGACCGAGGTCACCTGGTCGATGGCAACGCCGCCCTCCCAGGGGTCCCCGAAGCACATCGAGACGTAGGCGCGGACCTCCATGCCGGCCGCGCGCGCCCGGGCGACGGTCGGCTCGAACATGGCGAACTGGTCGTCGAGCCCACGGTTGAGGTTGCGTCGGGCGAAGGTCTCCGTCGCCGAGGCGAAGATCGCGATGTGGCGCAGGCCGAGGTCGATGGCGCGATCCAGGCCGCGTTCGTTGGGCACGAGCACCGGCAGGTCGCGCGCGGCGTCTCCGATCTCGTCGACGAGGAGGTCCATCAGCTCCGCGGCGTCGGCGAGCTGCGGCACCCACCTCGGATGCACGAAGCTGGTCGCCTCCACGATCGGCAGGCCCGCGGCGAGCAGGCGGCGCACGAACTCGGCCTTGACCGATGTCGGCACGTGGGCGGCCTCGTTCTGGAGACCGTCACGGGGGCCGACCTCGTAGAGCGTGATGGCGCGCGTCAGGTCGGGATCGGGAAAGACCATCGGCAACCCGAGCTCGGCGGTCACGACGCCCCGCTCCCGGCGCCCTCGTGCGGCTCGATCTCCAGCAGCACCGCGCCGAGGGGCACCTGACCGCCGGCGACGGCGGGCACCGCGGTGACGACGCCGTCGAACGGAGCACGCAGGGTGAGCTCCATCTTCATGGCCTCCATCGCCCCCAGCGCCTGGCCCTCGACGACCTCCTCGCCGACGGCGACCCGGATGTCCAGCACGGTACCGGGCATCGGCGCCGCGACCGTGCCGTCTCCGGCGGCGAGGGACGCGCTCCGGTCGCGGTGCGGCCCGAGATCGACCCGGTGCCCGCGGTGCACGATCTCGGTGCCGTCGGCGCTGCGACGCACCGCACCCCACCCGCGGAACCCACCGTGGACGACGTCGCCGTCCACCGAGAAGCCGCCGTGCGTCCCGGCCCTCGACGGCAGCGTGCGACCGTGCTCGACGAGGTCGGCCGCCGGACCGCCGGCACGGAAGCCGTCGGCCTCCCACGGGCCGCGGGGGGCGCGACGCAGCTGCGTGCGCAGGGTGACCTCGGCGAACGCGAGCGCGTCGCCGTCGTCGGGTCGGGGCAGGTCGAGACGGTCGAGCCAGGCCGTGTCGTGCCGGGCCTGGCGGAAGTCGTCGTGGTCGACGAGCGCGGCGAGGTAGGCGACGTTCGTGGTGAGTCCCATCACCGCCGTCCGCTCCAGCGCCTCGGTCAGGAGCATCAACGCCTCCTCGCGGCCAGAAGCCCAGGCGATCACCTTGCCGAGCATCGGGTCGAAGGCGGGGGTGACGATCTGGCCGCTCTCCAGCGCATGGTCGACGCGGACGCCGAACTGCGGCGCCGGATCCTCGCCGTCGGCCAGGTCGATCAACCGACCCGGGTCCGGGTCGGGACTCCAGGTCTGCTCCGGCCAGCGCACCCAGCTCGCCCGGCCCGCCTGCGGCAGGAACCCCGCGAAGGCGTCCTCGGCATAGACCCGCGCCTCGACGGCGTGCCCGGTCACGACGACGTCGCTCTGCGCGAGGCCGATCGGCTCACCGGCCGCGACCCGCAACTGCAGCTGGACGAGGTCGACGCCGGTGATCAGCTCGGTCACCGGGTGCTCGACCTGCAGGCGGGTGTTCATCTCCAGGAAGTAGAAATCGCCGCTGGCCTGGTCGTAGAGGAACTCCACCGTGCCGGCACCGGTGTAGCCGACGTGCGATGCCAGATCGACCGCCGCGGCACAGATCCTCGCGCGCGTGGCGTCGTCGAGGGTGGGTGCGGGCGCTTCCTCCAGCACCTTCTGGTGCCGCCGCTGCGCGGAGCAGTCGCGCTCGTGGAAGTGCAGCACCGTGCCGTGGGCATCGCCGACGACCTGCACCTCGATGTGCCGGCCGGACTCGACGTAGGTCTCGACGAGCATCACGTCGTCACCGAAGGAGCGACGGGCCTCGCCCTGCGCCGAGGCCAGCGCCTCGGCGAACTGCTCGGCGCTGCGCACCACGCGCATGCCCTTGCCGCCACCACCGGCGGCGGCCTTGACCAGCACCGGATAGGTGAAGGACGTCGGGTCGTCGTCGAGGTCGTAGGCCGGGATGACCGGCACGCCGGCCGCGACGGCGATCGCACGCGCGGCGTCCTTGCGGCCCATCTGGTCCATCACGTCGGCGCTCGGCCCGACCAGCGTCACACCCGCCGCCTCCAGCGCCCGGGCGAACGGCGCCCGCTCGGAGAGGAAGCCGTAGCCGGGGTGGACGGCGTCCGCACCGGCCTCGACGGCGGCAGCCACCACGGCCTCGACGTCGAGGTAGGACGGCACCCGCAGCGCCCGGTCGGCCTCGCGCACGTGGAGGGCGGCGGCGTCGGCGTCGGTGTAGATCGCGACGGCGGTGATGCCGAGCCGTCGACAGGTGCGGATCACCCGTCGGGCGATCTCGCCGCGGTTGGCGATCAGCAGGGCGGAGATCGGGCCTGTCATCAGATTGCCTTTCGTCGTACGGGGTTTCGAGACGCCCGCTCGTTCCTCGCGGGCTCCTCAACCACCGGAGGCCAGCCTCCGCGTTCGTTCCTCCCGCGGCGCTGCGCGGCTCACATCCGGAAGATGCCGTAGGTGGGCTCGGGCACCGGCGCGTGCGCGGCCGCTGCCAGGCCCATGCCGAGCACCCTGCGGGTGTCGACCGGATCGATCACACCGTCGTCCCACAACCGCGCCGTGGCGTAGTACGGCGAGCCCTGCGTCTCGTACTGCTCGCGGATCGGCGCCTTGAACTCCTCGACGTCCGCGTCCTCGGCGCGTCCGGCGACGGTCGCGAGCACCGAGGCCGCCTGCTCCCCGCCCATCACCGAGATCCGGGCGTTCGGCCACATCCACAAGAACCGGGGGTCGTAGGCGCGCCCGCACATGCCGTAGTTGCCGGCACCGAACGAGCCCCCGATCACCACGGTGAACTTCGGGACGACGCTGCACGCGACCGCCGTCACCAGCTTGGCGCCGTCACGAGCGATGCCGCGGTTCTCGTACTCGCGGCCGACCATGAATCCGCTGATGTTCTGCAGGAAGACCAGCGGGATGCCGCGTTGGTTGCACAGCTCGATGAAGTGCGCGCCCTTGAGGGCCGACTCGCTGAAGAGGATCCCGTTGTTGGCCACGATGCCCACCGGGTGACCCCAGATGTGGGCGAAGCCGCACACCAGCGTCTCGCCGTAGAGCTGCTTGAACTCCTGCAGCCGGCTGCCGTCGACGATGCGGCGGATCACCTCGCGCACGTCGTAGGGCGTTCGGGTGTCGGCCGGGACGACGTCGTAGAGGGAGGCCGGGTCCTCGTGCGGCTCCTCGACCTCACGGACCTCCCACGGTGCCGGCGCATCGACGGCGAACGAGGCCGGCGTGGTGGCGACGATGTCGCGCACGATCTGCAGCGCGTGGGTGTCGTCCTCGGCGAGGTGGTCGACGACTCCCGAGGTGCGCGCGTGGACGTCGCCGCCGCCGAGCTCCTCGGCGGTCACGACCTCGCCGGTCGCGGCCTTCACCAGCGGCGGGCCGCCCAGGAAGATCGTGCCCTGGTTGCGCACGATCACGGTCTCGTCGCTCATCGCCGGAACGTAGGCGCCGCCGGCGGTGCAGGAGCCCATCACGCTGGCGATCTGCGGGATGCCGCGGGCGCTGAGGTTGGCCTGGTTGAAGAAGATCCGGCCGAAGTGCTCGCGGTCGGGGAAGACGTCGTCCTGCATCGGCAGGAACGCGCCGCCGGAATCGACCAGGTAGATGCAGGGCAGTCGGTTGTCGGCGGCGATCTGCTGCGCGCGCAGGTGCTTCTTCACCGTCATCGGGTAGTAGGTACCGCCCTTGACGGTGGCGTCGTTGGCGACGACGACGCAGAGCCTGTTGCTCACCGCGCCGATGCCGGCCACGACGCCCGCGCTCGGGACGGGCGTCTCGCCGGGAGAGCCGTACATGCCGTGAGCGGCCAAGGGGCTCAGTTCGAGGAAGGGGCTGCCGGGGTCGAGCAGGTGGTCGACCCGGTCGCGGGCAAGGAGCTTGCCGCGGCCGGTGTGCTTCGCGCGGGCGGCCTCGCTGCCACCCTGGCGGGCGCGTGTCAGGTGTTCGCGCAACTGCTCGGTGAGCGCGCGCAGGTCGGTCGGCTGGGTGGCGTCGGGCGTCGCGGTCACGTGGCTAGGTTAGCGATCGTTAACCAGTCTCGGAAGTCCGGGAACCGGACGTTCATTTGAAAGTCCAGCACGAGGGTCTACTTTCGAGGGATCCCCCACGTCGTTCATAGGAGAGCGCGCCATGACCTATCGACCCGAGACCCTCGCTGTCCACGCCGGGCAGGAGCAGGCCGACCCGGCCACCAACGCTCGCGCGGTGCCGATCTACCAGACCACGTCCTACGTCTTCAACGACACCGAGCACGCCGCCAACCTGTTCGCGCTCGCCGAGCCCGGCAACATCTACACCCGGATCATGAACCCGACGCAGTCGGTGTTCGAGGAGCGGCTCACCCAGCTCGAGGGCGGCGTCGGCGCACTCGCCACGGCGTCCGGCTCGAGTGCGATCACCTACGCCGTGCTCAACCTGACCTACGCCGGCGACAACATCGTCGCCCTCTCCACTCTCTACGGCGGAACCTACGCGCTCTTCGCGCACACGCTGCCGCAGTTCGGCATCGAGGTCCGCTTCGTCGACCCCAACAAGCCCGAGGAGCTCGCCGAGCACGTCGACGAGAAGACCAAGCTCGTCTTCGCCGAGACCGTCGGCAACCCCAAGATCAACGTCGTCGACATCCGTGCCTGGGCGGATGCGGCGCACGCGCAGGGGCTCCCGCTCATCGTCGACAACACTGCCCCGACCCCGCTGCTCGCGCGCGTCTTCGACCACGGCGCCGACGTCTCGGTGCACTCGGCCACCAAGTACATCGGCGGGCACGGCACCTCCATCGGCGGCATCATCGTCGACTCCGGCAACTTCGACTGGGCCGCACACGCCGACCGCTTCCCCGGCCTGACCCAGCCCGACGACGCCTACCACGGCGTGGTGTGGACCGAGGCCGTCGGCAACCTCGCCTACATCATCCGTGCCCGCACCGTGCTGCTGCGCAACACCGGCGCCGCGGTAGCGCCGCTGAACTCCTGGCTCTTCCTCCAAGGCCTGGAGACCCTGCATCTGCGGATGGAGCGGCACAGCGAGAACGCGCTGGAGGTCGCCCGGTTCCTCCAGGGCCATGACGCCGTGTCGTGGGTGAACTACCCCGGCCTGGACGGCGACGCCTCCAAGGAGGTCGCCGACCGCATCTTCACCGGCCGCGGCTACGGCGGCCTGGTCAGCTTCGGTCTCAAGTCCGGCCGCACGGGCGGCACCACCTTCATCGAGGCGCTGCAGCTCTTCAGCCACCTGGCCAACATCGGCGACGCGAAGTCGCTGGCGATCCACAACGCCTCCACGACGCACAGTCAGCTCACGCCGTCCGAGCTCGAGGCCGCGGGCGTGCCGGAGGACATGGTGCGGCTCTCGGTGGGCATCGAGAACGTCGAGGACCTGATCGCCGACCTCGAGCAGGCGCTGGCCGCCTCCAAGTGACCTGCCCGTGACGTCATCCCGCCCCCGCGGGACGCTCGGCCATGTCCAGACCCAGCGGGTCGTGCTCGCCTCCGGGCACGACCCGCTGGTGCTGCGCTCCGGGCGCACCCTGCCGCACGTCGAGGTCGCCTACGAGACCTACGGAGCCCTCGACGCCACACGCAGCAACGCGGTGTTCGTCTGCCATGCCCTCACCGGCGACGCGCACGCCGCCGGTCTGCATCTGGGCGCGAAGAGGCGCGGTTGGTGGGACAACCTGATCGGCCCCGGCAAGCCGCTGGACACCGACCGCTTCTTCGTCGTCTGCGCCAACATGCTCGGCGGCTGCTCCGGCACGACCGGGCCGTCGTCGATCGACCCGGCGACCGGCACCCCGTACGGACTGGACTTCCCGCTGTTGCACATGGGCGACGTCGTCGCCACGCACCGCCGTCTGCTGCAGCACCTGGGCATCGACCGTCTTGCGGCGGCGGTCGGTGGCTCGCTCGGCGGCATGCAGGTACTGCAGTGGGTGATCGACGCTCCCGAGCAGGTCGAACGCGCGGTCCTGGTCGCGGCGTCCGGCCGGATCTCGACGGAGAACATCGCGTTCTCCTCCGTCGCACGGCAGGCGATCATGGGCGACCCGGACTTCCACGACGGCCGCTACGCCGAGCACGGCACGATCCCCCGCCAGGGCCTGAAGGTCGCGCGGATGATGGCGCACATAACCTACGTCTCCGCCGGCTCGCTCGCCGCGAAGTTCGGCCACGAGCGGGCGCCGGGACCGATGACGCTCGCCCCCGACTTCGCCGTGGAGTCGTACCTGCAGCACCAGGGCGACAGCTTCGTGGAACGGTTCGACGCGAACGCCTACCTCTATCTGACCAGGCTGCTGGACTACTTCGACCCGTTCGCCGAGCCCGGCACCACCGAAGCGCTGCGCGGCACGCGCACCCGGTTCCAGGTGACCTCCTTCGACTCCGACTGGCGCTTCTCCACCGCCCAGTCGATCGCCGGCGTCACGGCGCTGCGCGAGCTCGGCGTCGACGTCGACTTCGCCGAGCTCTCCTCACCCTGGGGCCACGACTCGTTCCTGCTGGAGCCGCCGGGCTACCACGACCGGCTGCGGGCCTTCCTGGTCTGAGGCACGGACTCCGGCCACGGCGCACGTCCCACCCACCAGGTCTCGTGACGGTCGCAGAGCGACCTCCTCGACCATCAGGAGCACCGGGGCTCGAGCGGCGAGGGCCAGCGGGGTCAACCGCCGCCGGAAGCAGCGAGGACGCCGGCAGCGAGCGCCGTCCGGCCTGGCAGGGCGAGGCGGGCCATCACGTCGGTGACGTGTCGTTCGACAGTGCGCACGCTGATCCCCAGCTCGACGGCGATCTCCTGGTTGGAGCAGCCGCGAGCGACGGCTTCGGCCACCCCGCGCTGGCGCGGTGTCAAGACGTCGAGGTCGAGGTCGCCGGGGGCGGCGAACAGCCCTTCGGCTGCGATCCGCGCCGGCAGGGCCGCCCGCGTCACGACGCCGTACGCGGCGAGCACATGGGAGACGTGGGTGCGCACGGTGTGCTCGGAGATGCCCAGACGGCGTGCGATCTGACGGTTGCTGGCGCCCTCCGCCGCGAGGGCGGCGACCTCGCGCTGACGCGCCGACAGCGCCGCTCCACCGGCTCCGGCGATCGGCCGCACCCGGAGTCCGCTGGGCCGCAGCACCCGGGCTGCCCCGCGACGCGCGCTGCCGTGCCCACGCTCCTCGGCGGCGGCGACCATCTGCGCGATCTCGCGCGCAGCGGCGGCCGTGTCGCCCGGCCGACGGCGCGCGAGCCGAGCACGCGTCAGCACCACCTCGCCCTCGGCGAGCTCGATCATCCGGTCGACCTCCCGGGCCCGCTCGACGGCGCGCTCGGCCCAGGCGACCGCCTCGTCGTACTCCTCGCGAGCGAGTGCGATCCGACTCATGGTGCGGGCGCTGGTCGAGTCGGCGATGGGGTGCGCGATCAGGACCTCGGCACGCGCCACCCAGGCCTCGGCGGCGTCGACGTCGCCCGCGCTCAGCGCCAGGTTGGTCAGGGTCTCCAGGCCGATCGCGCGGTCGATGATGTTGAGCTGTGCCAGGTCCGGCCCGCCGCCGGCCCGCAGGATCGCCGCACCCGCTCCCGCGACGTCTCCGACGGAGATCAGGCCGAAGGAGACGAGTGCGTGGCAGCCTGCGGCGACGATGTCGGCGGTGTCCGGCACCTGCTCGGCGACCCGGCCGGCGAGTCGGTGGACGTCGGCGGCACCGGTCGCATTGCCCAGGACGAGGCAGTCGACGGCGGCGCCGAGTGCCTGCACCCGCCGATGACGATCCGACCCTGCTCCCTCGACGTCGGTCATGGCGGCACGCAGATCACGGGCACGGGCGATGTCGCCGCGAAACGCCAGCACGCGCACCTGGGAGATCCGCACCATGCTCGCGAAGGGGTGTCCGGGCGCCAGCTCGCCCAGCTCCCACATCCGCGGCCCGAGCCGTTCGGCGAGACGGTGCGCGAGATCGAGACGTGCATGGGCGAGCAGGGCCTCGACGACCAGGTAGCCGGCGAAGCGCTCGAGTGGGTCCTCGATAGCGGGGACGTCGTCACCGAGAGCCCCGAGGAACACCGCGGAGTCGACACCGGGGTCACCGGAGATCGCCCAGCCGACGACCGCGGTGCGCAGCCACCAACCGGCCCGGTCCTCGATCGCGACCTCCGGCACGGCCCGGGCCAGCGCGCTCGCCTCCAGCCACCGGTGCGCCCACGTCAGTCGCAGGATCGCCAGCGTGTCGTGCCACCCGACGTCGGCCGGGCGCGGCTGGCCCGACGGCTTCGGCGTCGGGTCCGCGCTCGCCGTGAGGCCGCGCGCGAGCGTGCCGGAACAGAGCTCGTCCAGCACGGCGACCAGCGCCGCGACCCGCTCCGCCCTCACGACCCCATCATCGCGCCCCGGCCAGCCGCTGTCGGGTGAACGCGGGGGATGGACGACCCGAGTCGGGCACCGGCCGACGTCGGGGTGAACGACCGCTAACCTCGGGCCATGACCGCGGGAGCCGAGCCGACACGGCGCGCGCAGATCCTGACGACGGCGGCCGAGCTGTTCGCCGGTCGCGGTTTCCACGGTGTCTCCATGGCCGACCTCGGCGCGGCCTGCGGCATCTCCGGCCCCGCGCTCTACAAGCATTTCACGTCCAAGGACGCGATCCTCGCCGAGATGGTGGTGGGAACCAGCCACCGTCTGCTGAACGTCGGCACGGAGCGGGTCGAGGCCGCCGACGACCCGAGCGCCGCGATCGAGGCGCTCATCGACTGGCACGTCGACTTCGCCCTGCGCGATCGCGCGCTGATCGTCGTCCAGGACCGCGACTGGGAGTCGCTACCCGCCGAGGCGCGCGACGAGGTGCGCACCTTGCAACGCGCCTACGTCGACCTCTGGGCGGGGCAGCTCATCGGTGTCGACGCCGACCTCTCCCTCGACGCCGCCCGAGCGCAGGCCCACGTCGTCTTCGGGCTCATCAACTCCACGCCGCGCAGCGCCCGTCTCGACGTCGAGGCCATGCGGGAACTGCTCACCACGATGGCGCGACGGGCGTTGCAGATCGACTGACGCGGGCCGCAGGGTCCGGCAGAGTGGCGCGGGGCGCGGCGTCCCCGACGAGCGCACCCGGCTCACGAGGCCTCGTGACGCCCAGCAACGGGCCCGACGGGTGGCTTACCAGAGCGAGTCGGGGACCTCGGCGTCGTCGTCGAGGAGGGTGAGGATCCGGCTCGCTCGGACGACGGCGTCCAGAGCGGTCTCCAGGCCTTCGCCGTCGCCCTCGTCGACGGCATCGGCGCTTGCGCCGCCGGACGGCGAGGGGCCCCGGGCGTCGAGAGCCGCGAGCCGCGCCAGCAGGTCCGGGCGGGGGAGGCCACGCAGGTGGAGCAGCAGGAGAGGATCGCCGTCGACGAGCCATCCGACCTGCTGGAGCACGGCGAGGGCGTGCGGGCAGGGGTCGAGCCAGGCGTCGCACGTGCAGGAGGCCGTCAGCTCGCCGCCGTAGGGCAGGATCTCGACGCCGACCTCCTCGGCGTGCTCGTTGAGCAGGTGCGGGAGGTCGCCCGCCATCAGGGCGCCGATGCGACCGGCCTCGGCCGCGACCACCTCAGCGAAGGCGGTCAGGGCGACGTCGTCGAGCACCGGCACCGCGACGTCGACGGTCACCAGACCGTGCCGGTCGGAGACAGCGGCCACGATCCTGCCGCGGTCCAGCGAGAGCCCACCCACCGTGCCCGCGCGCGCCAGCGCGCGACCGGCCTTCAGGTCGGTCTCGGCATAGGCGGCCTCCTCGACCGCCCGCAACCACGCCTTGCCCCACCACGAGCGCACGCGGGCACCGCCCGCGCGCGGCGGTTGGGGCGCGAACGACACCGCCGTCGGCGCCGGGCCGGAGCTCACGGTTCCTCGCGGCGCAACGTCACGAGGTCGCGCAACTCGTCGTTGCTGAGCTCGGTGAGAGCGGCGTCGCCGCGGCCCAGGACGGCGTCGGCGATCGCCCGCTTGCGGGTCAGCAGGTCGCCGATCCGCTCCTCGATCGTGCCTCGCATGATCATCCGGTGCACCTGAACCGGCCGGGTCTGCCCGATCCGGTAGGCACGGTCGGTCGCCTGGTCCTCCACGGCCGGGTTCCACCACCGGTCCAGGTGCACGACATGGTCGGCGCGGGTGAGGTTGAGCCCGGTGCCGCCGGCCTTGAGCGAGAGCAGGAACACCGGGACGTCGCCGCGCTGGAACCGCTCCACCATGCGCTGGCGCTCGGCCACCGCGGTGCCTCCGTGCAGCAGCTGGTGCGCCGCGCCGCTGGATCCGAGGTGGGTCTGCACCAGCCGGGCCATCTCGACGTACTGGGTGAACACCAGCACGGCACCCCCTTCGACGACCGCGGTCGTCACGAGCTCGTCGAGGAGGTCGAGCTTCTCCGAACGTCCGCGCAGCCGCACACCGGACGACGTGGCGCCCTGCTTGAGGAACTGGGCGGGGTGGTTGCAGATCTGTTTGAGCCCGGTGAGCATCGCGAGCACCAGGCCGCGGCGGGAGTCCTCGTCGGCGCGCTCGATCCGCTCCATGCAGTCGCGGACGAAGGCCTCGTAGAGGACGGTCTGCTCGCGGGTCAGCGCCAGCGGATGGTCGGTCTCGGTCTTCGGCGGCAGCTCGGGCGCGATGCCGGGGTCGGACTTGCGGCGGCGCAGCACGAACGGTCCGATCAGGTCGGCGAAGCGGCGGGCGACCGCCGGGTCGGCGCCGGACTCGATCGGCTGGGCCCACGCCTTGCGGAAGGCGTTGCGGCTGCCCAGGAGACCGGGCGTCGCCCAGTCCAGGATCGCCCAGAGCTCGGTGAGAGCGTTCTCCACCGGCGTGCCCGTCAGCGCGACCCGGGCGCGGCTGGGGATCTTGCGCAGCGCCGCGGCGACCGACGTCGCGGGGTTCTTGATGTGCTGCGCCTCGTCGGCGACGACGAGGTCCCACGGCACCTGCGCCAGCTCGACATGGTCGTTGCGCATGGTGCCGTAGGTCGTCAGCACGACGCCGGTCCAGCTGCCCGCGACGGCGTCGTCGAGGTCGCGGGAGGAGGCGTGGTGACGCCGCACCTCGACGTCGGGTGCGAACCGCCGCAGCTCGGCCTCCCAGTTGCCGAGGAGGCTGGCCGGGCAGACCACGAGCATCGGCCCGGTGTGCCCGACCTCTCGGCGGTGCAGGTGGAGCGCGATCGTGGTGAGGGTCTTGCCCAGCCCCATGTCGTCGGCGAGGCAGGCGCCCAGGCCGAGATCGGTGAGGTCGGCGAGCCAGGTCAGGCCGTGGCGCTGGTAGTCGCGCAGGGTGGCCTGCAGCGCGGCCGGCGGAGGGACCGGCTCGCGCGAGGCCGCGGCCAGCAGCCGCCCGCGGACCGGGAGCAGGCTGGCGCCCACCACGACGGCGGCTGGGTCGCCGTCGCCACCGGGGTCGCCCTGAGTCCCGAGGTCGACGTGCCCGGTCAGTGCGGCGGCGACGGCCTGCGCGGGCTTGACCGTGCGGATCAGGCGCTTCTTCGCGCGGCGGGCGACCGCGGGCGGTACGACGACCCAGTTGCCGCGCAACTTGAGGATCGGCGCAGCCGCGCGCGCGAGTTCGTCCATCTCCTCAGGCGTCAGCGGGTCGCCGGCCAAGGCGATCTGCCAGCGGAAGCTGAACAGCGCCTCGGTGCCGAGGATCGGATCCTGCAACGGCTCCTCGCGGTGGATCGGGTCGCCCGCAGCCCGGCGCGGGAGGGTGCCGTCGCCGGGGCCGAGTGCGTCGAGCACTGCGGTCGACGCGAGCAGGTCGCGGCCGAGCGCGCGCGGCCAGTGCACCAGCACGCCCCGGGCGTCGAGTGCGGCGACGCCGAGGTCGAGCAGGCTGACGATCTCGTCGGTGTCGAGAGTGATCTGGTCGGGCACCCGCAGCTCCAGCAGCCGCTCCAGCGGGGGCCAGGCCTCGGCGGCGGCCCGGAGCGCCAACGAGGCGTGCACCCGCGCCCGCTCGCCGAAGCCGTGCGCCTCCTCGCCGGCGGTGAAGAGCACCGCGGCGTCGCAGACATGCATCGCGTCGGCCTCGTCGTGCACCTGCACCACCACGCGGACAGAGCCACCGAGCAGCTCCTCCTCGTCTGCCTCCACGCGCAGGGCGATCCGGACCAGATGCGGCAACGGCGGGATCCCGGAGGCTCCTGGACCGTCGGCGGCGCGCGCCGCAGCGTCGTCCTCGCGGGCACGCCGGACGCGCTCGGCCAGCCGTCGGGCGAAGCGGTCGGAGTCGGCGCCCGCGCGGTCGGAGGACGTCGTGCCACCCGGACCGGCGGTGGCGAGATGACCACGGCGGGTCGCCGACGGGGCCGCTCTCGGCATCGCATCGGCGACGGCGTCCAGCATCTGCCGCACGACCTGGTTCGCGGCGCCCTCGTCGAGGTCGCCCCGACAGCCCTCCGCTAGCCGTGCGACGCGGTCGAGATCGGTGGCGTCGAGTGGCCCTGCCCGCCAGCTGTCGCCGTCGGCGGCCGGGTGCAGTCGGCCCGCAGCCACCAGCCGCATGGCGAGCAGCGCCGCGCCACTCAGCAGACGGAGGCTGACGTCGGCGTCCTCGCGGCCTCGGGCCTTGGTGAGGTACGGCAGGGCCGCCTTGATCGGCAGCTCGACCTCACGCCGCGCGTCGCGGAACACGACGAGGCTCTCGCGCGGCGGATCGGCCGCGCGCAGCGTGACGAGGCCGGTCATCGGCACCAGACCCACCGCGCACCCCCTCCCGCCGGCCCGGAGCGACCGGGCACCGGCACGCTAACGCGCTTCTCCGACGCTGAGCGACCGCCCCTGGCCGACGGGGGTCTCGAGACGGTCGCAGAGCGACGCCTCGACCGCGGGGAGCGGGGGCGGAGGTCAGCGCGAGCGGAGCAACGCCGCGAGCGCGGACGCCGCCGCCGGGGCGACCCCCGCGTGCGGCACCCCGGGGTCGACCCAGGACTCGGGGTCGGGCGCGACGACGTCGAGGTCGGCCAGGTCGCCCACGACGTCGAGGCGCTGCTCGCGCACCCAGTCGGCATAGCCGCGGGCACGATCGCGCACCCAGTCCACGTGCGCCGGGTCCAACTCGACGCGCGGCGACGTCCGGCCCGCCAACGCGTCGCCGACGACGATGCGACGCACGACGGCGTGATGACGGCGACCGCGCCGACTCTCGCCGTCCAATGCGGAGTTCAGCGCCAGCAGGACCTGCGCCTCGGGAACTCCGACCGAGGCGTTCGCCCGGGTCGCGGGCTCGGGCAGCCAGGCACGCTGCAGCCGCGCGACCTCGAGGAAGCGGTGCCACAACAGGTCGGGATCGGTCGCCGTGGCCGGCGGAACGGTCACCACGTGCACGCGGTCCGCGGGCAGGTGGGCGCGCCACCGGCCCAGTACCGCGGGGATGTCGAAGCCGCGCAGCACGGCGAGATCTCCGTCGCGAGCCCGGCCGAGGTGCTCGGCGAGACTGCGCCGTCCGCCGTTCTTCAGCCCCTCCAACCAGGCCGAGACCAGCAGCCTGCCGAGCTCGCGGGCGGTGTAGACGACATGCAGCTCGGCGCCGTCGGCGGCGAGGTCGGCGACGGCGCGCTCGACCGCGGCGTCGTCGGCCCGGACGAACGCCTCGTGGCTGAGCACCACCGTGCCCTCGTGCGCCGAGACGCGCTCGACGAGTCGTGGCCAGTAGCCCTCGCTGAACTCACGGCCGCGGTTCATCCGGACGTCGGTCAGGTCCAGGGCGGCACGGAACACCAGGGCGGCGGGCCGATCGTCCGGGGCCCCCTGCGGCACGAGCACACCGTGCTGGGCGAGATTGGCGGCGTTGCGTGTCAGCCGACTCTGGACATAGGTGGTGCCGGACTTCGGCGCGCCGATGTGCAGCACCACCCGGCGTCGCCGCACGACGTCGTCCGGTACGAGGAATCCGCCCGCGCCGCCGCTCACGCCTGCCTCACCACGTCGGGCATCCTCCCAGGTCGCTCACCGACGCGCGGCGATCTGCTCCAGGACCCGCTCGGACGCGGCGTAGGGCGCGACGCTGCGGGGCCAGTGCGTCACCGCGTCGGTGAAGCCGAGATCGCCCACGCGGCCGACGAGCTCGTCGAAGAAGTCGACGCTCGACAGCGCGACCCGCCCGGTCCCGGCGAGGTGGGGCGCGGAGTCGAGCACGACATAGCGCGGCCGGGCAGCGACCTCGGGGTCGTGACCGACCGCCTCGTCGTAGACCTCGGCGCTGCGACGCAACCCGTCGAACCACTCCTCGAGGTCGGAGGAGTTCGGTCCGGTCGTGATCCACCCGTCGCCGACCTCGGCCGCCAGCCGCACGCTGCGCGGCCCGTTGGCGGCCACCAGCAGCGGTGTGCGGCCCGGGCCGGGCAGTGTGCGGGCGTCGCGCAGGGAGGCCCACCGCCCGGCCAGGGTGACGTCGTCACCCGTGCGTAGCGCGACGAGCGTGCGTACGAACTCCTCGAAGCGGTCGACGCGCTCGCGCACGGTGAGCGGCGCGGCGTCGAGCACCCGGGAGTCGACGTCGCCGCCCGTGCCGACGCCCAGGAGGAAGCGGCCCCCGCTGACGTCGTCGAGTGCCTGCGCGTCGCGGAAGAGCAGGTAGGGATGGCGGAAGTTCGGCGAGGACACCAACGTGCCGAGGCCGATCCGGCTTGTGACCGCCGCCGCCGCACCGAGCACGGGTGTCGCCGTGCGCCACGGCGAGTCCGGCAGCCCGCCCCACACCAGGTGGTCGTAGGTCCAGGCGTGGTCGAAACCCATCGCCTCGGCCGCCTCCCACCGTGGTCGCGCCTCGGCCCACGGCAGGTCGGTCAGCAGCGTGATGCCCAGGCGCATGCGCCCAGCGTGACACGGGTGGGGCGGAGCGAGCACGCGAGAGTCGTCCGGTTTTCTCGGCCGACCGACGGAACTGCCCCCTGGCCGATGAACCTTCCTCGGCCACGGTCCGCTTTCTCGGTCGGCCGAGAAACCGGACGCCACCGCCCCCGTCAGCCGAGCCAGGTGACCGAGCGTCAGCGGGCGGTGCGCTCCGCGTAGGTCGTCGCCGCGTCGTGCACGGACTCCAGGTAGCTCCGAGCGTTGTTGTAGGAGAGCACGCCTCCACTCCAGCCGGCCGCGCTCGCCAGGTCACGGCCGTCGGCGCACAGGTACTCCGCCGCGGCGTAGGCGGCGTCGTCGAGGTCGTTGGGGTCGGCCGTGCCGTCGCCGTCGCCGTCGCGCGCCCACATCGCCCACGTGCTGGGGATGAACTGCATCGGGCCGACGGCGTGGTCCCAGTCGGGATTGCCGTGCCAGCGCACCGAGTCGGGCGTGGAGGGGATCGCCTTCACGGGGCCGACGCCGTCGAGCGGCGGGCCGAGGATGCGGCTGGAGGACCACCCGTCGACGCCGAGCGTGCGGCCTCCGATGGTGCCGTGCTGGGACTCGATCCAGCCGATCCCCGCCAGCGTCGTCCACCCCAGACCGCAAGCCGGTGGCGCCATCAGCTCCGCACGCGCGTAGGCGCGCACGGCGACCTCGGGGATGCCCGCGCGCTGTGCCGTGCGGCGGATCCACCCGGGGTCGACGAGCGGAACCCCGGACGCCGGCGCGGCCGCTGCCTGGACGGCGGGCGCGGGCAGCGGAGGCTGCTGGGCAGCCGCGATCGGGCGGAGGTCCATCACGGGTGGCGGCGCGTAGAGCCACTGCTGGACGCCGAACGCGACTCCGCTCAGCGCGAGCAGGGCCACCACGAACGCCGCAGCGGCGCGCACGGGTCGGTGGGTCATGCCGGGGTGCTCGTCGAATCCGTGGGGGTCGACGCCGTCGGCGTCAGGACACTGCCCGGATGCTCGGCGCGAACTGCTTCTTCAACCGGCGCGACATCTGCGCGCTGATGTGGTTGTCGTCGAAGTAGTAGAGGACTCCCTGGTTCTCGGCGAAGCAGAGACTCTCGTTGCACAGCGACTTGGTGACGTCGATGAAGCGCGAGGTGTCGGGGAAGTACTCGGCCATCTGCTCCTTGAGCCAGGTGACGTTCTCCTCCTCGTCGAGGATCGCCTTGTCGCGCTGCACGTCGCAGGAGTACGGCCGCGGCACGGCCTCGCAGGTCGGCGCCTCACGCGGGATGGTCGGCGTGGGTCCGACGATGTCGACGTCGATACCGAGGCTTCCGACCGTCTCGAACCAGTCGTCGACGCCGCCGTTGAAGAGCTGGGCGATGTTCTCGATGTACTGGCTCTGATTGCCGTCGAGGGCGCCCTCCTGGATCAGGCCGGGCGTGCTCGAGCCGCGATAGGTCTCCCAGCTCGCACTCGCGATCACGCGCACGGGCGGCTTGCGATCAGCCAACCGCTGGACGAAGTCGAGCGCCATCTGGTTGTTGCGCGAGCAGGCGATCGTGGAGTCGTCCGGCGGGATGTAGGGAGGACAGGCGCCCATCACGAACGCCACCAGGTTGACGTTGCGCTTGCGCGCAGCCGCCTGGATGCCCGGGATGTACATCCAGGCGTGCGAGTCGCCCCACAGCACCACGGTCGGGGCCTTGCGGTCGAAGTCGGTGAGGCGGCACTGCTGGGGCCTGTCGGGGATGAAGGTGGAGCCGAGGCACTCGGCCGGCATCTTCGGCACGTCCTTCTGCCATTCGTCGACCTTCTGCCAGGCCGGCGACTTCGCGCGCTCGTCGTTCAGCGCGACGGCACCGCCGGCGAGGCCGGCGACAGTCGCCATCGACAGGACGCCGGCGATGATCACCCGGCGCGAGCCCCAGGTCTTGCCGGTCGCGGAGACCTGTCCGGAACGCTTGTAGAAGCGACCCTCGATGAAGCGGTAGCTCAACCACGAGACGCCGAGCGCGGCCATGATCAGGACGACGCGAGCCCACAGCGGCGGCGTGGCGAGGTTGTAGGCCTCACCCAGCACGAGGAACGGCCAGTGCCACAGGTACCAGCCGTAGGAGAGCAGGCCGAGCCACACCAGGAGCTTCCACGAGAGGAAGCGGGTCACGATCGTCGGACCGCCGACGCCGGCCCAGGTCATCAGGACGGCCGCGGTGGTCGGCAGCAGGGCCCAGTAGCTGGGGTAGCCGTCGGTCGGCATCGGCTTCCAGATCACGAACGCGCAGATGGCGACACCGGCGAGGCCCATCACCTCACGCAGGTCGTAGGAGACCCGGATCTTGCGGACCACCAGCGCGAGCGCCACCCCCATCAGGAACTCGAAGGCTCGGGTGATCGGCATGTAGTAGGCGGCCTTGGGGTACGGGTCGGCCCACACGATGGCCAGCCACAGCGAGGCCACGGTCAAGATCACGCAGGTGAGGAGCAGCGTCCGCATCAGCTCCACGCGCAGGAGCTTGGCGACCAGCCACGCCACGAGGATGAGCACCGGGAGCGCCAGGTAGAACTGCTCCTCCACCGACAGCGACCAGGTGTGCAGCAGCACCCCGGTGCCCGGCTGGTGGCCGAAGTAGTCGACGTCGTCCTGCTGCCAGAAGTAGAAGTTGGAGAAGAAGCCCGCGGCGGCCGCGGCGGACTGTGCCGTCTGCTTGGCGCCGTTGGGTGTCGCGATGAAGTAGCTGAGCGCGAGGACGCCGATCAGCATCGTCGCCTTGGCGGGGATCAGACGGCGCGCGCGGCGGGCGTAGAACGCGCCCCACTTGATCCGCCCGGTCTTGCCGAACTCGTACATCAGCAGACCGGTGATGACGTAGCCGGAGACCACGAAGAACAGGTCGAGCCCGATGTAGGCGCCCTCGAAGCCGGGGACCTGGGCGTGGAAGCCCATCACCATGATGGCGGCGGCGCCGCGGATGCCGTCGATGTCGGGGCGGTATTCGGCTCGGGTCTTGCTCGGCGGAGCAGCCGTCACCAACTTGTCCTTGGCGGGCACCCGGTCGGCCTTGGGGGCCGCTTCAGGGGTGGACGTCGACAAGGCTCTGGTCCCTTCGTGGATGGTTCGGACGGCGCGCTCGTGGACAGCGCGAGGGCGCACCGCCCACCAGTATGGAACGAGACCGGTCATCGGCGTGAACCAACGCGCCTATCTGCCCCCGCGGGGGGTGGCGCTCACGCACTACTGTCCGCTCGTGACCAGTCGCCGGCGCCGCCGCACCCGGACGCCGTTCGGCTCGCGACTGCTCGGGCCTGCCGACCAGTCCCCCCGCGCGCTGCGCGTCCGCGTCCAGCTGCTCCTGACGGCGCTGCTCATCACCGCCAACCTGGTCGGCGCGGGCGCGGTGTTCGTCTCCTCGGCCATCGTGATCCCCGCGCCCGACGCGAACCGCGGCACCCTGCTCTCCCTCGCCATCGGAGTGCCGACCTACGTGGCGTTCGCCGTCGTGGTCGGGGCGGTGTTCGGCACGACCACCGCCCTGCGGGCGCTGCGCTGGGCCACGACGTCCGGGGTCGAGCCGACGCCGCGTGAGCGGGTCGACGCGTTGCGGGTACCGCTGCGGCTCACGGTGATGCAGGGCTGGCTCTGGCTCGGCGCCGTCGCCCTCTTCGTGGGGCTCGCCCTCGTCCTGCAACCGGAGCGGGCGACGTCGACCGGGCTGTCGATCGCCGTCGCCGGTTCGATGGTGTGCGCGGTCTCCTACCTCTTCTCGCAGTTCGCGCTGCGGCCCGTCGCGGCGCGCGCGCTCGCCGCCGCACCCTTCACCAGCCGGCCGCCCGGCGCCGGGGTGGGTGTGCGGATGGTGATCTTCTGGGTGCTGGGCACCGGCGTCCCGATGGCCTCGCTCACCGTGACGGCGTTGCTCGCGCTCACCCTGCGCGACACCAGCGCCACGCGACTGGCGGTCACCATGCTGGTCATCGGCGCGGTCGTGCTCTGCTTCGGTCTGCTCATCACGGTGCTGAACGCACGCTCGGTGGTCGAGCCGGTGCGGTCGGTGCGCGACGCGCTGCTCGACGTCGAGCGGGGCGACCTGAGCCGCACGGTCGCCGTCTACGACGGCACCGAGCTCGGCCAACTGCAGTCGGGCTTCAACCAGATGGTGCACGGCCTGCGCGAGCGCGAGCACCTGCGCGACCTCTTCGGGCGTCACGTCGGCCAGGAGGTGGCGCAGGCCGCAGCCGCCGGCGAGGTCGAGCTCGGCGGCGAGGAGCGCTCGGCATCGGTGCTCTTCGTCGACCTGGTCGGCTCGACGACCTACGCCACCGAGCACTCCCCCACCGAGGTCGTGGCGATGCTCAACCGGTTCTTCGGCGTCGTGGTCGACGAGGTCGACCGCCACCACGGGCTGGTGAACAAGTTCATCGGCGACGCCGTGCTCGCGGTGTTCGGCGTGCCGATCGAACAGCCCGACCACGCCTCGGCCGCGCTCGCCGCTGCGCGTGAGATGGCACGACGTCTCGCCGAGGAGGTGCCCGAGGTCGGCGTCGGGATCGGCGTGGCGACCGGCGAGGTGGTCGCCGGGAACGTCGGCCACCAGAGCCGATTCGAGTACACCGTGATCGGCGACGCGGTGAACTCCGCCGCACGTCTGACCGACCTCGCCAAGGACGTGCCCGGCGGGATCCTCGCCGCGGCGGCCGCCGTCGAGGCGTCGACCGACGGTGAGCGCGCCCGCTGGCAGCCCGACGCCGACGTCGTCCTCCGCGGGCGCGCGCAGGCGACGTCGACCTACCGGCTCGCCGACGGGTGAAATGAGACCTTCCGTCTCACCGGGTTTCGAGACGCTCGCTGCGCTCGCTCCTCAACCACCGGGGGACGGCTGGCGCTCGCTCCTCAACCACCGGGGGACGGCTGGCGCTCGCTTCTCACCCACCGGGTGGGATCCCTGCGGTTCAGCGGAGCAGCGAGCCGTCCAGGACGCCGGCCACGGTGCGGGGCGCGACGACGAGCCAGGCGGCCACCACGCCCGCGGTCAGCACCCCGGCGAGCGTGTCGGCTCCCATCGACGCCGCGCCGGTCGCAACGGTGCCGACCGGGAACGTCAGTGCCCACCAGCCGAGGTTGAACCGCGGTCGAGCGCGGAGGACGAGCCCCGCCGCGACGGCGAGCCACAGCAGGGCGAGCGCGAGCACCGGCGGCCCGTAGGCCTGGGCGAGAGCGCGCGAGCCCCCGACGTCGGCCAGGTGGTCGAGCGCGGTGATCGACTGGCCGAGAGGACCGAGCACGATCAGCCACGACACCATCACCGCCGGCTCGCCCCATCCGTGCCGACGCACCCGGGCCGCGAGCAGCGCCAGCACACGTGCGGTGAGCGCGAGGCTCGTGACGAGGAACATGTAGCAGCAGGCGAGCAGCGCGGTCCGCATGCCACCATCGGGGAGGGCCTGCACGAGCGGCGCGCCCGTGGTCGCGCTGACGGTCGGCGGTACGACGGCGAGCAGCCACCATGGTCCGACCTGCGTCAGCGGCGTGCGGCGCGTCGACCAGGTGGTGCCGAGTGCGGTGGCCAGACCGAGCGCGGTGCCGAGCGTCCAGAGCACGGCATGCAGCAGCAGCGGCGTGCCGTGCGGGCCCTGGGTGGCCAACCCGGCGGCTCCGAGGCTCATCGCGGCCATCGACGCCGCGCCGTAGCCGTGGGCGAGCACGGGGTGCCCGCCGTACCACCGTCCGTCGATACGGATGCCGACCAGCACCAGCCCGCCCGCGACCGCAGCCACCACCCAGACCGACAGGGCGACCGTGGGCGCGGCGTCGGCCACCAGCAGGGCGACCATCGAGGTGCCCATCACGACGCTGAACCAGATCGGCGGGACGACGAGGGGCGTCGCGACCAGTCCGGGGGCCACCGGGCGAGATAGCAAACGGGATTTGGTCGGTGAATCGGTCGATTCCAGGCGATCCACCAGCGAATTCACGTTCGGTATCCCCGCCGCGGCCGTTCGTGGGTGGGTGGTGATGACGGGCATGTGACCACGGTGCTCGCACCGCGACCTCGGGAGTAGAGCTCTCGTCCCTGTGTACCCACAGGGATAGCCTGTGACCGTGCCTCCGACCCGCTTCTCGGACCGACCCGCCGAGCTGCCCGATCTCGGCTCGCTGCGCCTGCTCACCGACGTCGCCCGGCTGGGCAGCATCGGTGCGGCAGGACGCCGTGCCGGCATCTCGCAGCAGGCTGCGTCGGAGCGCCTGCGCACCCTCGAGGCACTGACCGGCCTCCCGCTCCTGGCGCGTGCGGCGCGCGGGTCGACCCTGACCGAGGCCGGCCGGCTGCTGGTGGAGTGGTCGGCTCCGCTGCTCGATCACGCCGACGACCTGGTGGCGGCGGTCCGGACGCTGCGCGAGGACCGCTCCCGCGAACTGCACGTCCAGGCGAGCATGACGATCGCCGAGCACCTCCTGCCCCGGTGGCTGGTGCGCCTCCGGCAGGAACGCGGGATCGCGGCGACCTTCCGCGCCGCCAACACCGCCGGCGTGCTGGACGCCGTCCGCGCCGGGGAGGCCGACCTCGGGTTCATCGAGGGCCCCGGCGACGTGTCGGGGCTGGCCACCCGGGTGATCGGCCACGACGAGCTCGTCCTCGTCGCGGCGCCGGACGATGCCTGGGCACGACGCCGAACGCCGCTCACGCCGTCGGAGATCGGCGGGCGCGCACTGACGAGCCGCGAACCCGGGTCGGGTACGCGTTCGGTGTGGGAGCGGGCGCTGCGCGCCGCCGGCGTCGCGCCGTCCGCACCCGACTCGGAGGCGACGACGACGGCTGCGGTGCTCGCCACCGTGGCCGCAGGTGCGCCACCGGCGTTCGTCAGCGCCCGGGTCGCGACGCGCGACGTCGAGGTCGGACTGCTGGTGCGGGTGGCCGTGGCGGGGTTGGACCTGCGCCGTGCCTTCACCGCCGTCTGGGTGGGCAGCAGCCGGCCTCCGGCCGGCGCCGTCCGCGACCTGCTCGGAATCGTGCAGGAGACGACGACCTGAGACGACCCTTTCGAGCGGCGTAGCGCGTCCGGCTCCGAACGCGCTACGCCTCCGGGTCAGGAGAGAGCGGCGACCGCGGCGTCGTAGTCGGGCTCGGTGGCGATCTCGGGTACGAGCTGGCTGTGCAGCACGGTGCCGTCGGCGTCGATCACGACGACCGAGCGGGCGAAGAGACCCTCGAACTTGCCGTCGAGCATCCGAACGCCGTAGTCGTCACCGAAGCTGGAGCGGAAGCCCGAGGCAGCAACGGCGTTCTCGATGCCCTCGGCGCCGCAGAAGCGGGCCTGGGCGAACGGCAGGTCGGCCGAGACGTTGACGACCTGGGTGTTGTCGAGGCCGGCGGCGAGCTCGTTGAACTTGCGCACGCTGGCACCGCACACGCCGGTGTCGATGCTCGGGAAGATGTTGAGGACGGTGCGGACGCCGTCGGTGCGGGAGACCGCACTGAAGTCGGAGCCGATCAGGTCGAAGCCCGGAGCCGGCGCGCCTGCTGCCGGGAGCTCGCCGACCGTGGACACCGGGTTACCGCCGAGGGTGATGGAAGCCATGACCCATTCTTAGCAGCGCGTGGTGAGCGTGCGGTGCGGCGCCCGTCAGGTGGCCGGGCCGGCCGAGGCCGTCGCGGTCGCCGCGGGCGCGGGAGCCGGGCTGGGCGACGTCGAACCCGGGGCGCCCGTGGCGGGCTGGGTCGGGGTCGGCGCGGACGGGGCGGGGGGCTCGGTCGGCTCCGCCGTCTCCACCAGCGTGTACTCCACGAGGCACTGGTCGTACTCGTCGTCGGCGACGTCGGGGTCGTCGACCAGCTCGAGCGAGACGCAGTAGTCCGCTGCCTCCTCGGGAGTGAGTGAGGTGGGCTCGGGCTCGATCGGCGTCTCGCCACCGGGCTCCGGATCGGGCTCCGGATCGGGCTTCGGCCGATGCGGCCTCGCGTCCGGACGGCCCTCGCGCGACGGCCCGAGGGCTGCCCGGTTCCCGCCGTCCTGACGGCGCGGCTCGGCGGGCTGCGACGCCGCGGGGCGCGCTCCGCCCGTGGTGATCGCGCCGGCCTGGATCACCGGCACCGGCAGGCCGACCCGGACGAAGGGGTCCCCCGCCAGATAGGCGTCGGCGACGGCGAGTACCAGGTCGACGTAGCTGGCACTGTGGTTGTAGCGGTAGACCGCGCTGCGCCGACCCGTGACGGTGGCGAGGTCGTCGTCGGCCGAGCAGAGGTAGACCCCGGCCGCGACCGCCGCGTCGTCGATGTCGTGCGGGTTCCGGACGCCGTCGCCGTCGCCGTCCACGCCCATCGTGTTCCAGGTGGTGGGGATGAACTGGAGCGGACCCACGGCGCGGTCGAAGCGGTCGTCCCCGTCGAGCTGGCCGCCGTCGGTGTCGCCGATGACGCGGGTGCCTCCCGTCCCGTCGAGCACCGGACCGCGGATCGAGGGTCGGGCCACGCCGTCCTCGCCCAGGGTCGCGCCGCCGAATCGCCCGTGGTCGCTCTCGACTCGCGCGATGGCGGCGATCAGCTGCCACTGCAGACCACACCCGGCGTCGGCTCCGGCGATGACCGCTTCGGTCCGCTGGTAGGCGGCCAACGCGACTGCCGGGATGTCGGAGACGGTCGCCGTGGCGGCGGTACGCGTCGCCGCACCCCGGCTCGCGGTAGCGCGCACCGTGAGAGGTGCTGCGAACCCGGCCGCCGGCCGACTGGTCGGCGACGAGATCGGCGCCCGGTCCGTGGCCTGGTCCGCGCCGTCACCGACGACGCTCTGCGGGGCGGGGGAAGCGCTCTGCTCCGCGCCGAGAGCTACCGACGCGAGGTCGGCTGCGAGCAGGGTGGCCAGGGAGGCCACCGCGAGCACGGCGATGCCCGGACGGGCGCGGAGGGGACGCATCACGTTAATATGACAACATAGATAGACAAACAGTTCCTAATTCGACACGTCGTCGTGATGAGCATCAGGTGAACCGGCGGGGATCGGCTCCTCGACCACGAGGACCTCGCGACCGATGCCGACCCCGCTCCACCCGTCGTCCGCTCCTGCGACGATGCGCGCCGAGCGGCGACTCGGATGCCCGGCGGCGTGGTTCCAACAACCCTTCGACGCGCCCTTCTTCGACATCCCGACCAGATCGCCCAGGCCCAACCGCGGGTTGGACGCCATCACCGAGGCGTTCATCATCTGGTCGACCGACCCGACATGGGCGAGCCCGACGGTGTGGCCGAGCTCGTGGGTGAAGACCTGCGTCCAAGTCGGCTTGCCGCTCGCGTCGGGGACGACGGCGGGCGCGAGGTTGTCGCGATCGGTGGAGTCGAGCGCGACCTCGGCGACGTAGATCTCCTGCTTGCTCCCGCTCGGCCCCCACGAGCGGTAGGTGGCCGCGCCCGCGACACGGCCCGCCAGGATCGGCGTCTGCTGCGGGGTCGACCACCCGATCACCAGGTCGGCACTGCGGCCCACCCGGCCCTGCATCGGCACGTCGGAGGTGGTGCCGGCGTAGCGGAAGGCGAGACCGGTGGCGCGGCGGATCTGCTCCACCGCGACGTCGAGCAGGGCCTTGGCGCCGTTGAAGCCGCCCCGTGGGTTGTACCGCCACCGGATCGGCCGACACGGATTCCAGCGCGCGTGCTGGTCGTAGAACCGGTACGCCTTCGCCGATCCGACCGGCTCGTAGCCGGGCACGACGTCGAGACGCGAGGCGCGCGACCATCCGCGGTGTCCCTTCACCTTCGGTGCCCGCACCCGCAGGCGATGGCTGGCGTACCAGCCCGTCGGCGCGGTCAGGGAGAAGGCGCGCTTGCGATTGGTGCGGGCCTTGTCGACGGCGACCCAGCGACCGCCGGGCACGGCGCGCTCCAGGATCACCCGACGTCGGGCGGGCGCCGGCGCCCGCCCGGTGAGCTTCACCGGCGTCGTCACACGGACGGTCTTCGGTGCGAGCGCGCCGCTCCGGGCGGCGAGCTGCCACTGCGGCTCCTGCGCCGGTGCCCGCGACGGCGTCACCAGCAGACCGATCAGGAGCACCAGCGACGTCAGCAGGACGGCGGCCGGGAGATGGCGGGCACGTCCGTGCCGCCCGACGAGGAGGTCGTGCATGACCTCACCGTCTCCGCCGCGAGGCGTCACGAAACCCGGTGAGACAACCGCCTACCTCAGGCAGCGGCGGCCTGACGGCGAGCGAGCTGCTCGAGGCGGGCCTGAGCGGCGCGACGGATCTTCGGCCCGCCGGTCGACATGCCGTAGAGCAGCTTGAGCTGCTGAGGCAGGTTGCGCGGGGTCGTGGTGGCCAGCCATCCGTTGGGCAGCGAGAGCCGCACGACCTTGTGCCAGGCCGAGTAGACCTGCTGCGGCATCGGCGCGGTGTGGTAGTTCAGGCCGTACTTCTCGAAGACCTCGCGCACCTGCGGGGCGACCTCGACGTAGCGGTTGCTCGGCAGGTCGGGGAAGAGGTGGTGCTCGATCTGGTGGCTGAGATTGCCCGACATCAGGTGGAGCAGCTTGCCGCCGGAGATGTTGGCCGAGCCGAGCATCTGACGCAGGTACCAGTCACCGCGCGACTCGTCGTCCGGGATCGACTTCCTCTCGAACGTCTCCACCCCCTCGGGGAAGTGACCGCACATGATCACCGAGTGCGACCACACGTTGCGGACGACGTTCGCGATGAAGTTGGCTGCCAGCACCTGCGGTGCCGCGCCGAACGGCAGGGCCAGACCGGGGTGGACGAGGTAGTCCTTGGTGGCCTGCTTGCGGATCTTGCCGAGCGTCTTCTTCAGGCTGCGGGTGAACTCGGGGCTGCGCTTCTCCTTGGGCACCCGCAGGTTGCGGCCGAGCTCGAGGTCGTAGGCGGCGATGCCGTACTCGAAGAAGCAGGCGTTGATGAAGTTCCAGAGCGGCTGCACCAGGTACATCGGGTGCCAGCGCTGGTCCTCGTCGACGCGCATGATGCCGTAGCCGAGGTCGTTGTCCTTGCCGATGATGTTCGTGTACGTGTGGTGCAGCTCGTTGTGGCTGTGCTTCCAGCCCTCGGCGGTCGAGGCGTTGTCCCACTCCCAGGTCGTGGAGTGGATCTTCGGATCGCGCATCCAGTCCCACTGACCGTGCATGACGTTGTGCCCGATCTCCATGTTCTCCAGGATCTTGGCGATGCTGAGGCCGATCGTGCCGGCGATCCAGGCGGGCGGGAACGCACTGGCCAGCAGGACGGCGCGCGAGCCGAGCTCGAGCTTGCGCTGCACGTCGACGACGGTGCGAATGTAGGCGGCGTCGGACTCGCCGCGGCTGTCGAGCACGCTCTGGCGGATCTCGTCGAGCTCCTTGCCCAGCAGCTCGATGTCGGAGGTCGAGAGGTGGGCGATCGGGCTGACGGGCTGCTTGGTGATGACGGTCATCGTGGTTCTCCTCGTACTCGGTCGACTAGCGGGGCTTCGAGACGCTCGCTGGCGCTCGCTCCTCAGCCACCGACGTCGATCGTGCAGTCGCCGGCCGCGGCGCTGACGCAGGTCTGGATCGGGATGCCGCCCGGCCCGGTCTCACCGGGGACGGCGATGGTGAGCGCACCGTTGCGCAGGTCGCGCACGGCACCGGCGGTCATCGGCACCACACAGCCGAAGCAGACGCCCATCCGGCAACCGCTCGGCATGAGCACGCCGGCCGCCTCGCCGGCGTCGAGGATCGGCGTCGTGCCGCCTGCGTCGACGACGGTTCCGTCGGCGAAGGCGACCGTGCCGCCCTCGGCGTCCTCGAGACCGCTGAGCACCGGCGGGCGGAACCGCTCGACATGCAGCGGCAGGCCCGCGGCGGCACAGAACTCCTCGAGCGCATCGAGGAGTCCCGCGGGGCCGCAGGCGTAGGTGGTGCGCTCGACCAGATCGGGCACGAGCTGCTCGAGCTCGGTGACGGCGAGCATGCCGTCGACGTCGGTGTGGCGCTCGATCAGCGTGATCAGGCCGCGCTCGGCGTACTCGCGCAGCTCGCGGCCGAAGATGACGTCGTCGTGGGTGAGCGCGGAGTGCAGGAGCACGATGTCCGCGCGCACCGGCGTCGCCCGGTTGAACAGGTTGCGCAGCATCCCGACGACCGGCGTGATGCCGGAGCCGCCGGTGACCATGAGCAGCTTCGCCGGCTCGGGCGTGGTCCATGTCTGCGGTGGCAGCACGAAGTCGCCCTGCGCCTGGTCCAGCTGCACGACCTGGCCGACGCGAGCGCGGTGCACCAGGTGCCCGGAGACGACGCCGCCGGGGATCGCCTTGACCGTGATGCTGATGTAGCCGTCGCGGCGCGGGCCGTGCGTGAGGGAGTAGGTGCGCCACAGGCGGATCCCGTCCACCTCGACGCCGACGCGGACGTACTGCCCGGGCTGGTGACCGCGCCAGTCCTTGCCCGGCTCGAGCACGATCGTCGCCGAGTGCGCCGTCTCCGGCCGCACCTCGACGATCCGACCGCGCAACGGGGCACCGGCTCGCAGCGGCGCGAAGACGTCGAGGACGTCGTCGAGGTCGAGCGGGGTGACGGCGGCGTCGGCGACGCGGCGCAGTCGATCGCGCCACGTGGTGCCGGCCGCGGCCGGCGTGGCGACCCGCGGGAGAGAGATGCTGCTCATGACACCCACTGTGCTCCGCCGAACGGCACAAAGTCCTACGTGATGGACGTGAATCGTCTGGCATTCTTTGTTCGCACAAGACAAAGAAAGGGGGCACCGCGTTGCGTCGAGAACTCCGTCGTACCGCCGAGCACCGCGTCCGGCTGCCCCTGGCCGCCGCCGACGACATCCGCGCCGCTCTCCCCGACATCGCCGACGACGTGGTCGCCGCGATCATCGAGGAGGTGCCGAGCTACTCCGACGCGTTCGCCGGCCCCATGGGCGACACCATCCGCAGCGCGGTGCAGATCGCGCTCGGCGGCTTCCTCTCCCTGGCGAGCGGCCGCAGCGGCATGCACCACGGCACGCCCACCGCCCCCGCCGTCGAGGGCGCCTACCAGCTGGGGCGTGGCGAGGCGCGCAGCGCGCGGAGCACCGACGCGCTTCTCTCGGCATACCGCATCGGCGCGCGGGTCTCGTGGCGGGCGATGTCGGCGCGAGGCCTGCACGTGGGGCTCGACGCCGAGACGCTGGCAGCCTTCGCGGGCCTGGTCTTCGCCTACATCGACGAACTGTCGGCGGCCAGCGTCGCCGGGCACACCGACGAGCTCGAGACCACCGGCCGGGTGCGACAGCGGCACCTGGAGCGTCTGGCGCGGCACCTGCTGGCCGGCGACGAACTCGCGGCCCGCGACGAGGCAGCTATGACCGAGTGGCCGATGCCGCGCACGCTGACCGCCGTCCTCGTGCCGGAGTCGCAGGTCCGGCCCGTGCTCGGCGCCCTGCCGCCGCGAACCCTGCAGACGGCGGAGGCGGTCGGACTCGAGGACGACGTCCTGCTGCTGGTGCCGGACGCGCATGATCGGGGCCGCTCGGGGCTTCTCGCCACGCTGCGGGGGCGCGGTGCCGTCGCAGGCCCGCCTCGACCCTGGGCCGAGGTCGGCACCTCGTTCGACCGCGCCCTGCGCGCGCGCCGTGCCGGGCTCGAGGGCGACACCGAGCAGCACCTGCCCGAGCTCGTGGTCGGCGCCGACGCGGCAGCCCTGGCCGACCTGCGCCGCGACGTCCTGGCGCCGCTGGCGGATCTGCGTCCGGCTGCGCGGGAGAAGCTGATCGACACCCTCCGGGCCTGGCTGCTGCACCAGGGCCGCCGTGACGACGTCGCCGCTGCGCTGTTCGTGCACCCCCAGACGGTGCGCTACCGGATGACCCAGCTGCGGGAGGCCTACGGCGACCGTCTCGAGCACCGGGAGACGGTGCCCCCCCTCACCATCGCCCTCGCCTTCACCCCGCCCCACGGCGACCCCGGCCCGGCACGGCCGCCGGGGTAGTACGGCTCACCGACCCCGCGCGGATGTGGCGTGCTCGGAGCGCTCTCGTACGATGCGAGGCATGGCCCGCACCACTCGACTCGGCGTCGTGCGCGCACTCGTGGTGCCGGTGGCCGTCGCAGCGCTCGCCGCCGGCTTGGCCGCGTGCGACTCCTCCTCGGGCAGCGAGCCCGACGCGCGGGGGACGTCGTCGGCGTCCCCGGACGACGACGACTCCGGGTCGGCCGCTCCCGACGCTTCGGGGGAGATCACGACCTATGTGGCGATGGGCGACTCCTACACCGCCGCCCCCCTGTTCCCGCTGACCGACGACGAGCAGATCGACAACTGCCTGCGCTCACGCAAGAACTACCCCTCGCTGGTGGCGCGCGAGCTCGGGATCAAGGTCGTCGACGTCAGCTGCTCCGGCGCCTCGACGACCAGCATGTTCGCCGAGCAGAAGTTCACCTCCGAGATCCGGCCGCCGCAGCTCGACGCGCTCTCGCCCGAGACCGACCTGGTGACCCTCGGCATCGGCGCGAACGACTCCAGCTTCTTCTCCAAGATGATCTTCGACTGCCTGGCCATCGCCGAGAGCGACCCCGCCGGATCGCCGTGCCGCGAGCAGAACACCAACGCACGCGGCAAGGACAAGCTCGAGCGCGAACTCGTCGCGATCGAGCGCAACGTCACCCGGGTCGTCCGCGCGATCGGCAAGCGGGCACCCAACGCGCGGATCCTCTTCGTGGGCTACCCCCAGCTGCTGCCCGACGAGGGATCGTGCCGCGCCAAGCTGCCGCTGGCCGAGGGCGACTACCCCTACACCCTCGAGCTGAACCAGCAGCTCGTCGAAGCGGTCCGCGACGGCGGTGCCCGCGCCGGCGCCGAGTACGTCGACCTCTGGACGGCGAGCAGCGGACACGACATCTGCTCCCGTCAGCCCTGGGTGGCCGGCGTGCGCGGGGACCCGAAGCGCGCCATGGGCCTGCACCCCTACCCGGCCGAGCAGCGCGCCGTCGCGGACCTGATCCTCGAGATGGTCTGACCGCCGCCGGCGAACGGCGATCCGCTCACCGGGCCTCGACAGGCTCGACCACCGGTCATCGAGCCTGCCGAGATGCGGCGAGGTCACAGTGCCCGGTGCACCACCCGACCCGCGACGACGGTGAGCGCGACGGGGATGGCCCGTAGCGCCGCGGCCGCGTCGGCGGTCTCGGCGTGCGGAGCCAGCGGGTCGGCGTCGAGCAGGACGACGTCACCGCGCGAGCCGACGCCGACACCCGGTTGCTCGTCGACCGAGGCCGCGAGCGCCTCCGTCGGCGTGAGGGCCTGCTCGGGGTGCCAGGCGGGGCGGTCGTCGGCGCTGCGGTGGACGGCGGCGGCCATGGCGAGCCACGGGTCGAGCGGTGCGACCGGGGCATCGGACCCCAGCACCAGACGGACACCGGCGTCGAGAAGCGAGCGGAACGCGAAGGTCCGCTGGCCGCGCCCGGGCCAGATCGACTCGGCGAGGTCGCGGTCGTCGAGCAGATGCGCGGGCTGCACACTGGCTCGCAGGCCGAGACGGGCGAGCCGGACGGCGTCGTCGAGGCCGATCAGCTGGGCGTGCTCGATGGAACCCCGAGCACCCGTCGCGGCGTAGGCGTCCAAGGCGGCGCCGACCGCCGCGTCGCCGATCGCGTGCGTGGCCACCTCCAGACCCGACATGTGGGCGCGGGCGTGGTGCGCCTGCAACTCGTGCGGCGCCAGGTTGGCGGCGCCGCAGGGGTGCTCGAGCGAGCCCGCGTCGGCGTAGGGCTCGCAGCACCACGCCGTCCGGGTGTTGAGCGAGCCGTCGCTGATGATCTTCAGCGGCCCCATCACCAGGCGGTCGACCAGTCCCGGGTCGTCGGCGAGCGGGTCGCCGGTGCGGAGTCCGGCGCCGATCACCTCCTCCAACCGATCGGCGTAGGTGGCGACCCGTACTCGCAGCAGGTCGCAGCCGGCGTGCCACCGCTCGACCCAGTCGTCGGTGCCCCCGGAGAACTCGAGCTCGACGAGCCCGACCACGCCCATCGACGCCGCGTGCTCGAGCGTGGCGCGGTACGCAGCGGGCGTGGTGTCGGCGTCGCCGGTGAGCCGGGTGAGCCGTTCGTAGGCGGCGAACCACTCGTTCTCCCGGACGACGTCCTGGCGCGCCCCGAGACCCAGTGCGGCGAGCGCGGCGCTGTTGAGCCAGGCGTGGTGGCCGTCGCCCGCGATCAGCACCACCGGCGTCACGCCCGAGACGGCGTCCAGCTCGGCGACGTCGACCTCGCGCGGCCAGACGGCTGGCCGGTGCCCCCACCCGATCACGGGGCGACCGGGCTCTGCCGCCACTCGCTCGCCGACGAGCTGCGTCAACGCTTCGGGAGACTGCATCCCCGCGGTGTCGAGCCGCGAACGCGAGAGCGTCCACTGGCCCAGATGGGTGTGCTGATCCCACAACCCCGGGATCAGCCAGCGCCCCGCGGCATCGACCTCCTCGACGACGCCACCCGCGACGGCGGAGGCCGCGGTCTGGAGACGCTCACCGACGGCGGTCACGACGCCGTCGCGGATCAGGACGTCGACGGGGGCGTCTCGCGGCTCGGCGCCGAGCGGCACGAGGCGCGCCCCGCGCAGCAACAGGTGGCTCACCGTGCCGACGGTACGGGTGCTTCCTACGATGGCGTCGTGCGCATCCGGGTCCTGCTGCTGTGGCTGCTGCTCGCAGCCCTCGGCGCGGGCGCGGGGGCGGGGGTCGCGGTGCTCGCCGAGCCCGGCACCAGCACCGCACGCGGACTCGACGCGCCGAGCGCCGCGGCGCTGCCGGGCTGGCAGGAACCCCTGCCGCCGCCGATCGCCGACATCGACTACCCGACCCTGGCCCCGGTGACGACCTTCGACAGGCTGCGCATCGGGGGCGGCGTCGCCCAGACCTGGCGCATCGTGCGACCGCGTGGCTGGACGTCGTACTGCTACGTGCGGGAGGCGGAGGTACCCACGCCCGACGACGAGCTGCGCTCCTGCACCGAGGTGCGCTTCCGGCCACCCGGCGAGCCGATCACCGGCGGGTACAGCCTGCGCGTGAAGGTGATCGCCGACCACATCGCTCCGGTGACCGAGGCCGATCGCAAACTCACCGATCTCCTCGCCTCGCCGGACCTGAGCGGGGTGGAGGTCGTCGACCGGGTGGACGCCGAGCCGACCGGCGTCCGCGAGGCCGTGCGACGCGGCACGCTGCTCGTCACGCTGCGCACCGGTGAGAACCGGCTGCGCCACAACTACTTCCAGTGGTTCGCCGCGCCCGGCTCGTCGTCGGCAACGCTGGAGATGTCGGTCGCCGGGCGTCTGGAGGATGCTCCCGCGCTGCTCGGGCTCTTCGACGCCTTCGCCGCGCGGGTCACGGCCGTCGACTGACGGCCTCGCTCTCCGGTGGTCGAGCTCGCCGAGACCCCCATCTCGACAAGCTCGATGACCGACCTCCCGGTGTTCGAGCTCGCCGAGACCCCTATCTCGACAAGCTCGATGACCGACCTCCCGGTGGTCGAGCCTGTCGAGACCCCCATCTCGGCAGGCTCGATGACCGCTCGACCGCTGACCGAAGGCGTCAGCTACCGGGCTCGAACCGCGCCGAGTCGACGACGTCGAACGCCGTCGCGCGGTCGGGGGCGCGCACCTGCGTCCACAGCACCCTCCCGGAGTCGATCCGGGCGACCCGATCGATGACCACGGTGTTGCGCTCGCACGCCGTCGCGACGACGGTGCGGGTGCGATCGGCCAGGCTCCCCGCGAGCACCGGGGCGGCGCGGTCCGCGCAGTCGGCGTGGCGGGGCAGTCTCATCGGAAGGTCGGTGAGCGGCAGGATGCCGAGGAAGACCCCGTCCCGACGGCCCGCGGACCAGCCGTCGGACACCCCCACCGAGAGCGCCGGGTACTCGCCCTCGACGGCGACGGCACCGAGGTCCGGCGTCCACGGCTCGTCGGCGACGACGGTCCACTCCTCCGGTACCTGCACGCTGATCACGCCGCCGGCCCCGTCGGCGTCGCTGGAGACGACGCGGGCGCTCTCCGCGATCCGCAGCCCGGCCCATCCGCCCGCGGCACCGAGTACGAGCGCGATCGCGCCGCCGGCGGTGACCACCCGGCGCGACCACGGGCGACGCGGACGGCGAGACCCACGGCCCTCCTCGCCGCTCCCGGTGTCGTCGGAGCGCGGAGGCGGATCGGGAAGGGGCGAGGGTCGTGCTCCGGCGTGGGTCAGATGCGGGTCGAGCGGCACCCAGCTGTCCAGGAGACTCCCGTCGGCCCGCGTCGTCGGCCCCCCGACCGCCTCGAGCGCGTCGCCGAGCACGGTGGCGAACTCCGTCACCGACGCCCACCGCCGGCGGGGGTCGCGCGCCAGCGCCCGGCGGACGGCGTCCTGGGCGGCGAGCGGGACGTCGTCGCCCAGCGCCGGCATCTCCGTCGGTGACGCCGCGGCCATCAGGCTCGCGTAGGTCCAGGGCGTGCGGCCGGTGAGCAGCAGGTAGGCGAGCACGCCGAGGGAGTACTGGTCGGCGGCGGCGCCGGGGCTGTCGCCGGCGGCCTGCTCGGGTGCGACGAACGCGGGCGTGCCGGCGACCATCGTCAGTCGCGAGGACATGTCGAGGGAACGGCCGAGCCCGAGGTCGCCGAGCATGACGCGCACGGGGAGACCGGAACCGGCCTCGGCCGTGCGGAAGAGCACGTTGGCGGGCTTGACGTCGCGGTGCAGCACCCCGGCGTCGTGCAGCGCCTGCAGCCCTGCACCGACCTGGCGCAGCACCTCCGCCGCGTGCGCGATCGAGAGCGGTTCGGTGGACAGCCGCTCGGCGAGCGTGCCCTGGTCGGCGAACGACATCACCAGGTACGGGCGACCGTCGGTCAGCTCGCCGGTGTCGTAGACGCTCACGACGTGCGGGGACTCCACGCGCCGCAGGTACCGGCCCTCCTCGGCGAACCGGGCGCGCACCTGGTGGTCATCGGACCAGTTCTCGGCCAGCACCTTGATCGCGACGGCGCCGTCGAGCTGCTCGTCGTAGGCGAGCCAGACGGTGGCGAAACCACCGCTGCCGATACGGCGGCGCACGGTGTAGCGACCGATCCGCTCCGGCATGGACACGCCCCCATCGTGTCCCATGGTGTGACCGGCGAGGCGTACGGGCAGGCTGGACCCGTGATCGACGCGCCCAGAACCGACTCGATGACCCCCGATGACATCGACGACCTCGCCCGCCGAGCCCAGGACGGCGACACCGCGGCGCTCGACACCCTGCTGTCCACGCTGCGTCCCCGCATCCTCAGCGCCTGCCGCGGCGTCCTGCCCTACTCGGCAGATGCCGAGGACGCCTGCCAGGAGGCGATGCTGAACATCGCCACCAAGATCGGCAGCTGGCACCGCAACGGGCGCTTCACCACCTGGATGCACGCCGTCGCGGTGAACTCCGCGCGCTCGACCTATCGCCGTCTGCGCAAGCAGGCGACCACCGTCGACCCGCTCGAGCACGGCCCGGTGCTCGATCGACCCGACCCGCGCACCACCAGCGTGATCGCCGGGACCCGGCTCGACCTGCTGGAGGCGATGGAGACCATCGAGCGCGACCACCCGCAGTACGTCGAGCCGTTGCTGCTGCGCGACGTCTACGGGCTGCCCTACGACGAGATCGCCACCCTGGTCGGAGCTCCGCTCGGCACCGTCAAGGCCCAGATCCACCACGGCCGCAAGCTCGCTCGGCCACTGCTGCGCGGTGAGGAGTGACCCGACTGCGCAGCGCCGTCACGGCGCCCGTCGTCGCGTTGGCCGCGGGATGCTCGGCCGGTCCGGACGACGAGCCGAGCGAACCACGGACGCCCAGCGGTCCGGAGGTCGCGGCCGCCACTCCGACGCCTGCGGGCGGCGAGCCCGTGGCGGACGACCCGGCCTACGACGTGGCGCTCAGCGAGCCGACCGAGGACTCCTACTACCCCGAGGTCGGCGACCCCGGCGTCGACGCCCTGCACTACGGCCTCGACCTCGTCTGGCAGCCGCGTGCCGAGAGGCTCCTCGGTGACCAGACCCTCGTCTTCCGTGCCACCTCGGACGCCCCCCGGGTTCAGCTGGATCTCTCCGACGCGCTGACCGTGCGCAGCGCACGCCTCGACGGCGTCGAGGTGCCGGTGCGCCATCGCGGCAAGGACCTCGCGGTGCTCGCCCCCGTCGCCGCCGATCAGCGCTACCGCCTCGACCTGACGTATGCGGGAACGCCCGAGCCGGTGCCCGCGCCGAGCACCCGCAGCGACGTCGAGGAGCTCGGCTTCACCATCGACGAGCACCAGCAGGCGTGGACGATGCAGGAGCCCTACGGTGCGTTCACCTGGTACGCCGTCAACGACCAGCCTTCCGACAAGGCGCTCTACGACTTCACCCTCACCACGGCCTCGCCCTGGCTCGGCGTCGCCAACGGACGCCTGGTCGCAGACTCCGGCGACGACGCCGGCCCGACCCGCACCACGCGGTGGCACCTGGCCACCCCCGCGGCCTCCTACCTCGTCACGGTCGCCTTCGGCGACTACGACCTGGCCCTGGAGACCGGGCCGCGCGGGCTGCCGATCGCCTACCTGACACCGCGCGGCGAGGACTCCTTCGACACCGGCCTGCGCTCGGCGCCGGCGGTGCTGGGGTGGCTGGAGGAGCGGCTGGGGCCCTACCCCTTCGACTCGCTCGGCTTCGTCGTCGTCGACTCCACCAGCGCCATGGAGACCCAGACGATGGTGACCCTGGGCGCCACCGACTACGCGACCTCCCCGGCGACGGTGCTGCACGAGATCGCGCACCACTGGTACGGCAACCAGGTCACTCCGTCGGACTGGCGCGATCTCTGGATGAACGAGGGCATGGCCACCTACCTGCAGCTGATGTGGGAGGCCGAGCAGAGCGGTGAGCCGGTGGACGTCGCGATCACGCGGGTCGCGGACTACGAGGCCCAGACCCGCCGCGACGCGGGTCCGCCGGGCGCCTACGACCGCGACCAGTTCGCGGCCGGCAACGTCTACTACGGCGGCGCGCTGCTGTGGCACGCCGTCCGGCGCGAACTCGGCGACCGGCTGTTCTGGCGCATCGCGCGGGCGTGGCCTCGCGCCCACGACGACGTCTCGACCGATCGCGAGACGCTGATCGCGTTCTGGTCGCGCGAGGCGGGGCGCCCGTTGCGCCCGCTCTTCACGCGATGGTTGACGAGTCCGACGACGCCACGCTGACCACCTCGACCCCGGTCATCGAGCCTGTCGAGATGCGGCGGGGGTCTCGACAAGCTCGACCACCGAGGAGACCGGTCATCGAACCCGCCCGTCCGGTCATCGAGCCCGTCGAGATGCGGCGAGGGTCTCGACAAGCTCGACCACCGAGGAGACCGGTCATCGAACCCGCCCGTCCGGTCATCGAGCCTGTCGAGATGCGGCGGGGGTCTCGACAAGCTCGACCACCGAGGAGACCGGTCATCGAGCCCGTCGAGATGCCGCGCGGGTCTCGACAAGCTCGACCACCGGCCGGCCCGACTGCGCCGACAGCGAACGGGCCTTGCCCGGGCCGGACGACGAGGGCGACGGTGGTGTCATGCGACTCCTGATCCTCGGCGGCACCGTCTTCCTCTCCCGGGCGACGGCGGAGCGGGCGACCGCGGCGGGTCACGACGTCGTCTGTGCGAGCCGAGGGGCCACCGGGTCCGTACCCGACGGTGCACGCCACGTCGTCTGGGACCGCTCCGAGGTGGGTCCGGCTCCCGTCGAGGAGGTGCGAGCGCTCCTCGGCGAGGTGGACGCCGTGATCGACGTCGCCCGGCATCCCGGTCGCGTCGCGAGGGCCGTCGCGGCCTGGCCCGAGGCGCACTGGGTCTTCGTCTCGACGGTGTCGGTCTACGCCGACCATGCGGTGCCCGGCGGGCGCCCCGACACGACGGCGGAGCTGCCACCCGAGACCGACGACGCCGCCGACCTCGCCGAGCCCGACACCTACGGTGCGATGAAGGTCGCCTGCGAGCAGGCCGTGCGCGCGGGGGCGGCGTCCACGGCGATCGTCCGGCCGGGGCTCATCGTCGGCCCCGGCGATCCGTCGGGTCGGTTCTCCTACTGGCCCGAACGCCTCGCCACGGCTCTCGGCGACAGCGCCGAGGTGCTGTGCGGCAGCGACCCGGAGGCCCCGACCCAGTGGGTCGACGTCGACGACCTGGCGGCGTGGCTGGTGCTCTTGGCCGCCGACCGCACGACCGGCACCTTCGACGCCATCGGGGAGCCGATCACCCGCTCGACCTTCATCGACGGCGTGGCGCGCGGTGTCGGAGGTGCACCGCGACCGGTCTGGGCGCCCTCGGAGTGGCTCACCGGGCAGGGCGTGGAGTTCTGGGCCGGGGAGGACGCACTCCCGATGTGGCTGGATGGACCTGAGTACGCGGGGTTCCTCGCCCGCGACCACCGCCCCGCCGCGGACGCCGGACTGCGGTGTCGCCCCCTGGCGGAGACGGCGCACGCCACCGGGGAGTGGTTGCGCCGCCATCCCGTCGGCGCTCCGGACCCCGCCGCGCGCACGGGCATCTCGCGCCAGCGCGAGGCCGCCCTCCTCACGGCTCTGGCACCCGGCTGAGGTCCGCGGCCGGGAGCCGGCGGCGCGGCGCGCGAGCGCCGATAGGGTCCGGCGCATGACGAGGCCGAGCGCACGCGATCTCATCGAGCTGGTGCTGGACGGCGAGTCGTGGCGCTCCTGGGACGTGGCCCCGGTGCGGCCGCCGGTCGGCGCGGGCCTGTCCGAGGAGTACGCGGCCGAGCTGGCGGCGGCGGAGCGCAAGAGCGGCGTCGACGAGTCGGTGATCACCGGCGAGGGCACGCTCTCGGGACGCCGCGTCGCCGTCCTGCTCGGCGAGTTCGGCTTCCTGGCGGGCTCGATCGGTCGCGCCTCGGCCGACCGCATCATCGCCGGCGTCCAGCGGGCCACCGCCGAGGGCCTGCCGCTGCTGGCGGCGCCGGTGAGCGGCGGCACCCGCATGCAGGAGGGCACCCCGGCATTCGTGCAGATGGTGCGGATCTCCGAGGCGGTCGCCGCCCACAAGGCCGCCGGACTGCCCTACCTCGTCTACCTCCGCCACCCCACGACCGGTGGCGTGATGGCCTCGTGGGGCTCGCTCGGCCACGTCACGGTCGCCGAACCCGGCGCGCTCGTCGGCTTCCTCGGCCCGCGGGTCTACTCCGCGCTCTACGGCAAGGACTTCCCCGAGGGGATCCAGACCTCGGAGAACCTCTACGCCCAGGGCATCATCGACGGCGTCGTGGCACCGGAGGACGTGCGCGACATCCTGGACCGGGCGCTCGCCGTCATCCTCGCGCCGCGGTCGGGCGTCCCCGCGCTCGCGGCCGACGACGACGGCGCGGTGCCCGACGTCGACACCTGGGACGCCGTCACCCGCTCACGCCGTCCGGATCGGCCGGGCGTGCGTCGCCTGCTCAAGTACGCCGCGACCGACGTCGTCCCGCTCAACGGCACCGGTCAGGGCGAGCAGGATCCCGGTCTGCTCATCGCACTCGCGCGGTTCGGGCAGGCACCGTGCGTGTTCCTCGGCCAGGACCGACGCGGCCAGACCAGCGAGCACCCGATGGGACCTCAAGCACTGCGCGAGGCCCGCCGCGGATTCCGGTTGGCCTCCGAGCTGGGGTTGCCGTTGCTGACCGTGATCGACACCCAGGGCGCAGCACTCTCCCCGGAGGCCGAGAACGGCGGCCTGGCGGGCGAGATCGCACGGTGCCTGGCCGAGCTCGTCACCCTGCCGGCGCCCACCCTGTGCCTGATGCTCGGCGAGGGCAACGGCGGCGGGGCGCTCGCACTGCTCCCGGCCGACCGCGTCGTCGCAGCACAGCACGCCTGGCTCTCACCCCTGCCACCCGAAGGCGCCTCGGCGATCGTCTACCGCGATCTCGACCACGCCGCCGAGATGGCCCGCCGTCAGCAGGTCCGCGCGATCGACCTGCACCGGCTCGGTGTCGTCGACCGGATCGTGCCCGAGCTGCCGGACGCCGCCGACGAGCCCGAGGCGTTCTGCCAACGCCTCGGCGGGGTGCTCGAGCACGAGCTCAGCGCGCTGCTGCGCCGCGGCGCCGGTGCGCCGTCGGACCGGGCGGCTCGGTACGCCGGACACTGACCGCCGTCCCCCTGCTGGTCGCCCGGTGCCGGTTGCGCGGGGTTGGCGGTGAGTCTGAGACGGTCCGACCCAGCCAGAGCATCCCGCACTCACCGCCCACCGCGGCGCCCACGGTGCAGCGGTGAGTCTGGGACGGTCGTGCGCCAGCAAACCGTGCCGCACTCACCGCTCCCCGGACCCACGAGATCTGACAGATTGACACCATGAAGACCTACGTCGTCAGCGGATCCGCCAGCGGCATCGGGGCGGCGACGGCCGACCTGCTGCGCGGCCAGGGCCACACCGTGATCACCCTCGACCGCCACGACGCCGACGTCGTCGCCGACCTGGCCACCCCGCAGGGGCGCGACGCCGCGGTGGCCGGCGTGCGTGCCCTGACCGACGTCGTCCACGGCCCCGTGCCCGCCGCGGGCATCGGCGGCTCCACCGGCACCGATCCGTCGCTGGTGATGTCGGTCAACTTCTTCGGCGCCGTCGCGCTGGCCCGGGGCCTGCAGGGGGAACTGGCGGCCGCCGCCGACCGCGACGGGGGCGCGGGCGTGGTGTTCCTGGCGTCCAACTCGATCACCGGGATGCCGGGCTGGACGGTCGGCCCGGCCGCAGCATGCCTGCGCGAGGACGAGGACGAGGCCCGCCGCCTGGCGTCCGAGGTCGAGGCGGTGATGGTCTACCCGGCGTCCAAGGCAGCGCTCGCGTGGTGGGCACGCCGCGAGGGCATCAAGCCCGAATGGATCGGCGCGGGCATCCGCCTCAACTCCGTCGCCCCCGGCAAGGTCACCACCGCGATGACCGCCGAGATGGCGGCCGACCCGGTGTTCGGTCCGCTCGGCGACTCCTACCCGACGGCGATCGGACGCGACGGACGCCCGGAGGAGATCGCTGCCCCGATCGCGTTCCTGCTGTCCGACGCCGCCTCGCTCATCGTCGGCGCCTGTCTCTTCATCGACGGCGGCACCGACGCGATCCTGCACCCGATCGCACCCGAGGGCTGGGAGGTCGGCCCCGTCGAGGTGTAGGTCCTCGGCCCGCCCCGACAGCCCCTCTCCGCGCGATCTCCTCGTGGTGCGTCCGAGAAGTTCTGAAACGGTGGGCGTGCTCCCGGTGGGTGCAGCGCAAGGCGCCGGCGCGCGGCCATACCAGGTTGTCTTGCAAGCGTCGGCAACGCCGCGGGGTGCGTGCCGGGGGTGCGCGAAGCGCATCAGAACTTCCCGGACGTGCCACTAGAACAACAGGGCGGACGTCGGATCGGCGAGCACGCCGGCGACGTCGGCGAGGTAGCGCGAGCCCGCCTCGCCGTCGATGTGGCGGTGGTCGAAGGAGAGGCTCAGCGTCATCACGTCGCGGACGGCGAGGCGCTCCTCCCCGTGCTCGGTGACGACCCACGGCTGGCGTGAGATCGCGCCCGCGCAGAGGATCGCCGACTCACCGGGGTTGATGATCGGCGTACCACCGTCGATGCCGAAGACGCCGATGTTGGTGATCGTGAACGTGCCGCCGCTCATCGCCGACGGCGGAGTGCGGCCCTCGCGCGCGGACGCCGTCAGGTCGGCGAAGGCGCGGGCGAGTTCGACCACGCCGAGCCGGTCGGCGTCGCGCACGTTCGGGACGACGAGCCCGCGCGGCGTCGCGGCCGCGATACCGAGGTTCACCCGGTGCCGGACCGCGACCTCCTGTGCCGCGTCGTCCCACCAGGAGTTGATGATCGGCGTGCGGCGCATCGCGCGCATCGACGCCACCGCGACCACGAGCAGCGGGGAGACCTTGAGGTCGGCGAACTCGCGGCGCTGCTGCCACCGCGCGACCAGCTCGGTCGTGGCGCTGACATCGACCGTCGTCCAGATCGAGACGTGGGGGGCGGTGAAGGCCGAGGACACCATCGCCGCCGCCATCGCCTTGCGCACGCCCTTGACCGGTTCGCGGGTCTCCTCCGCCGCTGACGCGTCAGCACGAGCCGACAGGTCAGCGGGAGCGAGGACGTCCTCGCGGGTCACGAGGCCACCCGGCCCGGTGCCGACGAGGTCCCGCAGGTCGATGCCACGCTCCTTCGCGAGCTTGCGCACCGGCGGCTTGGCCAGGGACGGACTCCGGTCGAGCCCGTCGGCGACCTCGCGGGGTCTCGAGACGCTCGCTGGCGCTCGCTCCTCGACCACCGGAGAGACGACCGGCGCTCGCTCCTCGACCACCGGAGAGACGACCGGCGCTCGCTCCTCGACCACCGAGGAGACCGCCACGAGAGGGACGACCGGCGCGGACGTGCGGCGCGGACGTCGCGTCGTGCCGCCCTCGGCCTTGGCGCGACCGACCAGGATCTCGCCCTCGGCGCCTCCGGTCGCGGCCGGGTTGGAGAGGTCCATCGGCGAGTCGGACGCCGGCGGGACGGACGCGTCAGCCCCGACCTCCGACACGGTGATGATCGGAGTGCCGACCTCCACGGTCTGACCCTCGCCGACCAGCAGCGCGGTCACCTCGCCGGCGTACGGCGAGGGCAGCTCGACCAGCGATTTCGCGGTCTCGATCTCGACCACGACGTCGTTGACGGCGATCACGTCGCCGATCTTGACCTTCCAGGTGACGATCTCGGCCTCGGTGAGGCCCTCGCCGACGTCGGGCAGCAGGTAGTGAGGCATCAGAACGCCAGCGATCGGTCGACGGCGTCGAGCACACGGTCCAGATCGGGCAGGAACGCCTCCTCCATCCGCGAGGCGGGATAGGGGGTGTCGAACCCACCGACCCGCAACACCGGCGCCTCGAGGGAGTAGAAGCACTCCTCGGTGGTCCGCGCGGCGACCTCGGCGCCGATGCCGAGGTTCACGTGGGCCTCGTGGACGACGATCGCCCGGCCGCTGCGGCGCACGGAGGCGTAGACCGGCTCGAGGTCGAGCGGGGAGAGCGTGCGCAGGTCGATGACCTCGAGCTGGTGACCCTCCGCGGACGCCGCCTCGGCTGCACGCAGCGCCGTGCGCACGGTCGGGCCGTAGGCGAGCACCGTCGCCGTGACCGCGCCGTCGACCGGACGCACGACGCGAGAGGCGAAGAGCGGGCCCGGCGCGGCATCGAGTGCGACCTCGGCCTTGCCCGAGTGGTACTGGCGCTTCGGCTCGAGGAAGACGACGGGGTCGTCGCACTCGATGGCCTGACGCACCATCCAGTACCCGTCGGCGGGGTCGGAGCAGGTGACGACCTTGAGGCCGGGGGTGTGGGCGAACTGCGCCTCGGGCGACTCGCTGTGGTGCTCGACCGCACCGATGCCACCGCCGTAGGGGATGCGGATCACCATCGGCATCGGCGTCCTGCCCTGGCTGCGGTACCGCATCTTCGCGACCTGACAGACGATCTGGTCGTAGGCGGGGTAGACGAAGCCGTCGAACTGGATCTCGACGACGGGCCGGTACCCGCGCATCGCCAGCCCGACGGCGGTGCCGACGATGCCGGCCTCGGCGAGCGGGGTGTCGATGACGCGGTCGGCACCGAAGTCGGTGAGCAGTCCGTCGGTGATCCGGAAGACGCCGCCGAGCGTGCCGACGTCCTCGCCCATCACCACGACCTTCGGGTCGTGGGTCATCGCGTCGTGAAGGCCGAGGTTCAGCGCCTTGGCGAGGGTGAGGGTTTTCGAGACGCCCACCGGGCTCCGGTCATCGAGCTCCTCGAGATGCCCGGACCCGACCACCGAGACACCGGCGGACATCAGGCGTCCTCGAACGAGGCGTGGTAGTCGGCGAACGCGTCGCGCTGCGCGACCAGCTCAGCCGGCGGCTCCGCATAGACGTGGTCGAAGATGCGCAGCGGATCGGGGTCGGGCATCGCCTTGCAGCCTTCGCGCAGCTCGTGCCCCAGCTCGTCTGCCTCGGCCGCGACGTCGTCGAAGAACCGCTGGTCGGCACCGACGGTCCGGCGCAGGTAGGTCTCCACGCGCGCCAACGGGTCGCGTGCCCGCCAGTGCTCGACCTCGGCGGAACTCCGGTAGCGCGTCGGGTCGTCGGTCGTGGTGTGCGCGCCCATCCGATAGGTGTAGGCCTCGATCAGGAAGGGACCCTGGCCTTCGCGCGCGGCTTGCAGGGCGCGCTGGGTGACGGCATAGGTGGCGAGGACGTCGTTGCCGTCCACGCGCACGCCGGGGAACCCGAACCCGGCCGCGCGCTGGTAGAGCGGCACCCGGGTCTGACGGATCACCGGCTCGGAGATCGCCCACTGGTTGTTCTGGCAGAAGAAGACCACGGGCGCGTTGTAGGAGGCGGCGAAGACGAACGCCTCGCTGACGTCGCCCTGACTGCTCGCGCCGTCACCGAAGTGCGCGACCACCGCGGTGTCGACGTCGGCATCGCCGGTGCCCACCACGCCGTCACACTGGGCGCCCATCGCGTAGCCGACGGCGTGCAGCGTCTGGGCGCCGATCACGACGGTGTACTGGCCGAAGTTGTGCTCGTGAGGGTCCCATCCGCCGTGGTCGACGCCGCGCCATAGGGAGAGGATCTGGAGCGGGTCGACGCCGCGCACCCAGGCGACGGCGTGCTCACGGTAGGTCGGGAACACGAAGTCCTGCGGGCGGAGGGCGTGCGCCGCACCGATCTGGGCGGCCTCCTGGCCGAGCAGCTGCGCCCAGAGCCCGAGCTCGCCGTGGCGCTGCAGGGCCGTCGCCTCCACGTCGAGGCGACGGGTCAGGGCCATGTCGCGGTAGAGCGCGCGCACCTGCTCGGCCGAGAAGTCCGCGTCGTAGAGGGGATGGTGGCGGCGCTCGCCGTCGGGAGTGAGCAGCTGCACCATGTCGGGGCCGCCGTCGGCGTGGCCCTCGGCCGGCGGCGCGGTGTCCTGCCGGTGGTGTTCGGGGTGACGCTCGGGGTGGATCGTGACCATCGACTGCTCCTCCTGGTTCGACCGGAGTGCGGGATCGCCGTCTCCGGTACTGCCTGGTGCTGCCGCTCCCGTCGGAGCGGAGCCGAGGCGGTGCGTCGTCCGCGAGGGTGTGCGGAGGTGTGACGCGGGCCACATCGGCGTGCGTGAGTTCACGGTAACCCCACCTGTCACACGCCGTCGAATCACCTCGGTGGCCCGAATTTCGGGGTCCCGACTGTCGGGTGTCCTGCTATCTACTACCGCCCGGTAGCGTCCACGCCATGGCTGATCGCACGTCGAAGAATCGCAGCGCGTCCACCACGATCTCCGCACCGTCGTCGACGGTGTTCGCGATCCTGGCCGACCCGCGTCAGCACAGCCGGATCGACGGCTCCGGCACCGTGCGCGGCTCCATCTCCGGGCCCGCGCGCCTCGCGTTGGGGTCGGAGTTCGGCGTCGACATGCAGATGGGCGCGAAGTACAAGATCACCAACCGGGTGGTCGAGTTCGACGAGGACCGGCTCATCGCGTGGCGGCACCGCGGTCAGCACCGGTGGCGCTACGAGCTCGAGCCCGCCGACGACGGCGGAACGCGCGTCACCGAGACCTGGGACCTCTCCCGCTATCCGGGCGTGCTGCGCATCGCCTTGGGCACACTGATGGGCGCGAAGACCCAGCAGGCCATCGAGCAGACGCTGGCCAAGCTCAAGCAGGCCGCGGAGGCCGACGCCTGACCCGAGCCGTGTGCCCGACGACGTACTCGCGGACCTCGACGAATCCGACCTGATCGGCCCCCGTCGCGTGTCATAGTGCCGCCGTGCCGAACCGGGTTCTCACGCACTACCCACCGCTGGCCGCCCGCACTCGGGCGCTCGCCGTCGTCGTCCTGGTGACGATCACGCTGTACTACGCGCTCTACGTCAAGGGGTCGGTGGCACCCCAGATCATCGACGAGTTCGACATGTCGCTGGCGTTCTACGTCAGCGTCTCGATCATCGGCAACCTGCTCGGCGCGTTCGCGGCGTTGGCCAGCGGCGTCACCGATCGCCTCGGCCGGACTCGACTGGTGATGCTGGGCACCGGCGCCGCTGCGGCGCTGACCCTCGTCGGCATACCGAACGCCTGGAGCAAGCAGACGTTCCTCGTGCTCGACGTCGCGCAGACGGCGATCCTCGGCGCCGTCCTCGTGGCGACGCCGGCGCTGATCCGCGACTTCGCACCTCAGCTCAACCGCGCGACCGCCATGTGCACCTTCAATCTCGGGCCGATCCTCGGCAGCCTGATGGTGAGCAGCATCGCGAGCCACACCCTCGATGCCCACCCGGCATGGCGCTTCCAGTTCTACGTCTGCGGTGCCGTGGTGACAGCGGCGTTCGCACTGGCGTCCGTCGGCTTGCGCGAGCCCTCGCCCGAGCTGCGGGCGCAGCTCGTGGTGTCCGGCCGCGACCCGGACGCCGTCGACGCCCAGGCCGAGGCGCTGGTGAACAGGCCCGCCGCGCGAGGCGACTGGCGTCAGCTGATGACGCCCCGACTGATCATCCCGGTGATCGCGATCAGCCTCTTCCTCTCCTTCTACTTCACCCGCCTCGCCTACTGGGTCATCTACTTCATCACGACCTACGGCTTCACCCCAGCCGAGGCCAACGGCATCAGCAACTGGTGGTGGGCGACCAGCGCGATCACCCTCACGTGGGTCGGGCTGCTCTCGGACCGCCTCGGCGTGCGTAAGCCGCTCATGCTGGTCGGCGCGGTCGTCTCGGCGTCCGCGCTGGCGGTCTTCGGATCGCGCGCTGGCGACATGGCCACGACCTACGACGACTTCGTGCTCGTGATCGTCCCGGCCGCCCTCGGCGGCGTCATGTGCTTCGGCATGTGGTTGACGGCGTTCAGCGAGGCGATCGAGCGGATCAACCCCGCACTCGTGGCGACCGGGATGGGCATCTACGGCTGGATCGTGCGCCTCACCGCCGCCTCGGCACTGGTGTCGGTGCTGTTCGTGGTCGACGCCGCCGACGTCCTGGTCGATCACGGCGCACGAGTGCAGGAGCTGTCCACGACCTATGCCGCGCAGATCGAGGTCATCCAGCACGGCAACGCCGCGGAGTCGCAGGCGGCCCAGGACGAGATCCCCGAGGCCGACCTCGACTATCTCGTCGAGTACCTCCCCCAGGTGCTCGAGGCGGCCGCCGAGGGTCCCGGCCAGTGGCAGGAATGGTGGCGGATCTGCCTGGTGCTGCAGCTCGGCTTCATCCCCGCGATCTGGCTCCTGCCCGGCCCCTGGCGTCCACGCCGGCGACGCGTCGGCGTCTGAGACGAGTCGATCGACTCACCAGGCCTCGAGACGGCGGTCGAGGTGCGCGCGCACCAGCGAGGGCCCATCGACCACCGGTTGGGAATCGGCGACGGTCTGCCGCGGCTCCTATAGTCGGGGCCATGGCCGGCCGGGAGATGACCCATTTCCCCGCGCCCGCAACCCGGCGTCGGCTCCTGGTCACCGTCGGGCTCGTCGTCGCAGCCACCTCCTACGCGGGATTCGTCAAGGCCTCGGCCGCGCCCCGGGTGATCACCGACTTCGAGATGGGCCTGACCCCCTACGCCATCGCCACTGCGATCGGGCTTCTGCTCGGCGCCGTCGGAGCGATGCTGGCCGCGCGCACCGACCTCGCCGGGCGCACGCGTCTGCTGACCGTCAGCACCGGCCTCGTCGCGGTCGTCACGGCTCTGGGCCTGCCGGCCTCCTTCAACCAGACGGCGTTCCTGGCAGCAGACGCCGCGCAGAGCGGACTGCTCGGCGCCGTCTGGGTGTGCGCACTCGCCCTCGCTCGCGACTACTCGCCGCTGAGCCACCGCGCCAGCGCCATGGGCGCGGTGGTGATGTCGGTGTGCCTGGGTGGGCTCGCCGCCGCCTCGGTCTCGGGACGGCTGCTCGGCGCCGACGCGGACTGGCAGACGCAGTACTACCTCGCCGGTGCCGCCGTCGCCCTGGCCACCGCGGCGGCCGCGTTCGGCCTGCGCGACGTCGCGCCCGAGTTGCGCCGCCAGACCGTGCGCACGGACGAGGACCGCCAGAACGCCGAGTCGCGCACGGCCTTCGACGGCATCGGCCTCTGGGCTGACGACACCCCCGGCTCGTGGCGCGACCTGATGACGCCGTCGCTGCTGGTGCCCATGGTGGCCTTCGGGCTGTTCTCCTTCATCACGGTGACGGCGACGACGTACGGGGTGCTTTTCTTCGTCACCGCGCACGGTTTCGTGCCGCAGCAGGCCGACGGTCTCGGCGGGTGGTGGTGGATCGGCGGCGCCGGCGGCGCCGTCCTCGTGGTGCTCCTCGCGAACCGCCTCGGCCCACGCAAGCCCGCCCTGCTCGGGGCGGTCGTGATCTCCGCGTTCGGTCTCGTGCCGTTCCTGATGCGATCCAGCGACCCCTCGACCCCCTACGACGACTTCGTCTGGGTACTCATCCCGGCGGCCATCGGGATGGCGGCCACCTACGCCCTCTGGCTCACCCTGTTCACCGAGGCGGTCGAGGAGATCGACCCCGAACTCGTCGGTACCGGGCTCGCCGTCTGCTCCATGATCGGCCGAGTCGCCGCTGTGGTCGCCGTGATCTCCGTGCTGGGCGCGGTCCGCAGCGTCGGCACGCTGGTCGACCACGGCCCCGAGGTGAACCGTCTCGTGGCGACCTACTCCCAGCAGATCGAGCACATCCGCGACGGCAGCGAGGGCGAGCGTGCGCGTGCGCGTGCCCAGATCGCTCCGGCCGACCTTCAGTACCTCGTCGACCATCTCGCAGCGGTCTACCTCGCCGTCGACGACACCGCCCAGCAGTGGCGCGACTGGTGGCGGCTGTGTCTGCTCATGCAGCTGTGCCTGATCCCGTCGCTGTGGCTGCTCCCCGGCCCGTGGAGGCGAGCGCCACTGCGGTCGGAGGCGACGTCTCTCGGCTCGCGCGTCCGTCCCCAGGCGACCGTCGTGCCGGAGGAGCAGTGGCAGGAGGTCGTCCGGCGCGACCGGGAGGACCAGGACGAGCACGTCGAGCCGGACGGGCGTCGCGGACGCCGTCCTCGATCGCTCGAGGCACGCCTGCGGTCTCTGCAGGACGACTGACCTACCGGCGCGGGGTTGCGAGACGCCCGCCGGGCTCGCTCCTCGACGTCCGCGGGGTGCGCTGCGTTCGCTGTCGCTCGACTCGACGTCAGTCGCGACCGTGGGGGGCCCGCCACCCGGCCAGATCGGGGCCCTGCGGCACGATGCCGGTCGGATTGATGTCGGTGTGCACCACGTAGTAGTGCTGCTTGATCTGCTCGAAGTCGACCGTGTCGCCGAAGCCGGGCGTCTGGAAGAGGTCGCGGGCGTAGCCCCACAGGGCCGGCATCTCGGTCAGTTTCTGGCGGTTGCACTTGAAGTGACCGTGGTAGACGGGGTCGAAGCGCACCAGCGTCGTGAAGAGCCGGACGTCGGCCTCGGTGATGGCATCCCCCATCAGGTAGCGCCGCGTCGAGAGCCGCTCCTCGAGCCAGTCCAACGCCGTCCAGAGCCGTTCGTAGGCGGCGTCGTAGGACTCCTGCGAACCGGCGAAACCGCAGCGGTAGACGCCGTTGTTGACCTCGGTGTAGATGCGCTGCATGACCTCCTCCATCTCCTCACGGAGATCGGCCGGCCACAGGTCGGGTGCGTCCTCGCGGTGGAACTCACGCCACTCGAAGAAGAAGTCGTGGGTGATCCACGGGAAGTCGTTGGTGACGACCTTCCCGGTCGATACCTCCACGATCGCCGGCACCGTGATGCCCCGGGGATAGTCGGCGAACCGGGCGAAGTAGGCCTCCTGCAGCCGCTCGATGCCCAGCACCGGGTCGCGGCCGTCGGGGTCGAGGTCGAAGGTCCACGAACGCTTGTCGTGGGTGGGGCCCGGCGTGCCGAGCGAGATGACGTCCTGCAGGCCGAGCAGCTCACGCACGATGATCGACCGGTTGGCCCAGGGGCAGGCTCGGGCGGCGATCAGCCGGTAGCGGCCTGCCTCGACGGGCCACACCTCGGCCACCGGACCGTGCTCGGGACGGCGCGCCCCTTCGGTGATCCGGTCGGAGATGTAGTGGGTGTCCCGGTCGAAGCCCTTGCCCTTGGACGTGTAGGTCGGCGTCAGGTCCTCGCTCATGTCGTCCAACCTACGGGGCGGTGCAGGAGGGACGCCGCGGTCAGTCGCTGAATCCGTCCACGAGCCACTCGTCGTCGACCAGGATCAGTTCGATGGTGCCGGTCTCGTTGTCGTCGGCGTCGTCGCAGTCGGTGACCTCGTAGTCGACCTCCGCCTCGTCACCGTCCTCCTCGACCTTGGTCGCGACGAAGTCGCAGTCCTCGACGCCCTCGCTGCCGATGTACTCCTCACCGCCGGCGTCCTCGCACTCCTCCAGGCTCGCGCCGCTCAACGCGGAGAAGTCCTCGCTCATCATCGTGAGCGCGCGGCAGTCGTTGTCCTGCACGCGTTCGAAGTACTGCTCCGCTGCCCGCTCAGGCCCCGAGCCGCCGCGACCGAGCGCCAGGACGAGCACGATCGCGACGACGAGCAGCACGACGCCGCCTCCGACAGCACCGATCACCAGACCGCGGGGCGACCTCCTCTGAGGCGTGGGCGGATACGAGCTCCCGGCGGTCGCGTAGCCGACCGGCGGATACCCCGGCGGGGTGGCGGGCGCGGCGCCCGGCACGGCGGCAGTGGGAGCGGCCGACGTGGGTGGCGCTCCCGGCGGACCGGTGACGCCGGCCACCATCGTCGGGGCGTCGTGCACGCCCGGCACCGGTGGCACGGACGGCGTCGGCCGATCACTCGGCGGCATGGAGTCGGCCGGGGCGACGCCGGTCTCCTCGACCGATTCCCGCCCGGAGTCGGAGGCGGGCTCGACCGTGGGGGTCGACTCGGCGGCGAGCGGCGCGACGTGCTCGGTCCACCGCGTGCCGTCCCACCAACGCTGCTGGCCCTGCCCGTCGGGGTACCAGCCGGGAGGTGTCGAACTCATCGGGTTCTCCTCGCTGCGACGGCGGGCCGCGCCGTCACTCGTCGTAGTACGCGTCGTAGCCGGTGAACACGTCGCTCACCCGCCAGCCTCCGGCGCCCTCGACCATCACGACCACGTCGTCGCCCGTGCCGCTGTCGCACCCGGCCAGAGCGTAGGGGACGGCGCGGCGCGGGTCATCTGGTGCGAGCTCGTTCTCCACGCGCAGCCGCTCGACGTCGCCGACCGCGATGCGACAGCCCTCCAGCGGCGGACCGGGCAGTGCCCGGAGGTAGTCGCGCGCGGTGTCGGCCTCGCAGGCGGCGACGCTGAGGCCACTGAGACCGCGCACCTCCTGGGTCAGCAACGAGACCGCCTCGCAGTCGCCGTCGCGCAGCAGTTCGAGGTAGTCGCGCGCGACGTCGGCCGCGCTCTCGCCGCGTACGAACCAGACGAGCGCGCCCAGCACCGTCCCCCCGACGAGGCCGAGGATCGCCAGACCCGCCACGACCCGTTGCATCAGCTGGCCGCGCCGCGGACGCCGTGGCACCTCGCGGTCGGCTCCACGAAGCTCCCAGGCACCGGGTTCGTCGTCGTCGCGCCGGCCGTCGTTCGCACTCATGCGCGCATTCCACCAGACCGTGGCACGCCGTCGGGCTCAGCGGGCGGCAGCGCGACCGACCACGTCGGCGACGAACTGCAGCTTGTCGAGCACCGGCGGCGGGATCACGAACGGGTAGAGATCGTCCTTGCCCATGCTCCGGTTGATCTGGTTCAACGCCACCGACAGCGGCACCCACACACCGGTGACCAGATCGCGGAACTGCGAGAAGTCGGCGAGCCCGCCGATGGTGAGCAGACCGAACTCCCGCGCGGTCTCGATGGTGTCGACGATGTGCAGGTAGTGCGCGAACGTCTCGGCGAAGTCCTCGAACGGATGCATCGTGGCGTAGGTCGAGATGTAGGACTTCGGCCAGTCCGGCGGCGCGCCCTCGGCATAGTGCCGGTCGATCGCCTCCTGGTAGTCCGCGGTCTCGTCGCCGAAGAGCTCCCGCGCCCGGGCGACCAGGTCCTCGTCGCGCACCCACTGCCACTGGGCGTAGTGCCCGAACTCGTGCCGGAAGTGCCCCAACATCGTGCGGTAGGGCTCGGCGAGCTTGGCGCGCACCTGCTCGCGATGCGCGTCGTCGCTCTCGGCGAGGTCGATGGTGATGATGCCGTCGGCATGACCGATGACGACGTTCTCGTCGACGCTGGAGAGAAGGTCGAAGGCCAGGCCCTCGACGGCGTCGCCGCCCTGCACCGGGTCCTTGCCGACGATGCGCACGCCGAGGGTGTCGAGCTCCACGAGCAGGTGTCGCTTGGCCTGTTCGGCGGCCGGGAAGTTGACCAGACCGACCAGGTCGTCGTCGTTCGGACGGGTTCGGGTCAGGTCGCAGCTCGAGCACTGTCCGCCCTCGACCGGCGCGAGCCAGGTGCATCCGGAGACGGCCAGGTTGGCGCAGACGTGCCAGATCAGACCAGCCGCGTCGACGTAGCGCCCCGTCGCATCGACGGGCACGATGGCGCGCTCGGCGCGCGCGTAGCCCAGCGCGCTCCCGCACGAGACGCAGAGTGAGTTCTCGGCATAGAGCGGGTTGTCGCAGACCCGGCAGCGGAAGGAGCGCACTCCGAGAGGGTGGCACAGACCGCTCCACCCATCGGTGGGCGTCGCCGTTCACCTCACCCGGTCGCCGAGCCCGCCCAGACGTGGCGCCCCGGTCGCCGAGCTCGTCGAGACCTCACGAGGGGGTCTCGACGAGCTCGACCACCGACGAGCTCGGCAGATGACCTCAGGAGGTCGGGAAGTCCGTCGGCAGATCGGTGAGGAAGTCCGTCGGGAAGTCCGACATGAAGTCACTGGGGAAGTCCGTCGGCAGATCGGTGAGGAAGTCCGTCGGGAAGTCCGACATGAAGTCGCTCGGGAAGTCCGTCGGCAGATCGGTGGGCAGGTCGGTGGGCAGGTCGCTCGGCAGACCGTCGGGCATCAGGCCGCCGAGCATGTCGCCGAAACCGAAGCCGTCGATCAGCCAGGCGCCGTCCTCCTTGACGAGCTGGTAGTCCACCGTGAGGCCGTCCATGCCCTCGGGCATGCCGGCACCCTCGAGGTCCTCGAACGCGTCGCCGAAGGAGACGGTGACCGGAACGGTCGCGCTGTCGCCGTCGATCTCGGCCTTGCCGATCTCGTAGTCGATGTCGTCGGGGTCGATCCCGAGCTCCTTGGCCATGTCCTCGGACATGGTCTCCTCCGACCCGCAGTCGGCACCCATCTGGTCCTTGAACTTGTCGGTGACCAGGTTGAGCGCTGCGTCGCAGTCGCCATCCTTGCCGGCGTCGATGAAGTTCTCCACCGTCTTCACCGGGTCGCTCGACGAGGGCTTGTCGTCACTGCCTCCGCCGAGCACCAGCAGGAGCACCACGACGACGGCCACGATCGCGACGAGGCCACCGACCAGGCCGATGACCAGGCCGGTCTTCTTCTTCGCAGGCTCCGGGGCACCCAGCGGTGCGCCGGCCGACGGCATCACGGTGGTCGGCTCCGCACCCGCGGGCGCAGCACCAGCGGCCGGGTCGGTCGGACCCTGGCCGGGCTCGGCCCAGGCGCTGCCGTCCCACCAGCGCTGACCACCCTGACCGTCGGGGTACCAGCCTGCGGGGGCCTGGCCGCCGCCGTTCGTGCCGTTGTCGCTCATGAGGTCTCCTTGGGACTGGCGCTCGCGGACGGCGCGTGGGGGGATGCCGCCAGGAGGTCCAGTGCGTCAGCGATGACGCGGCGCTCTCTCGCGGTGACGGCGTCAGCGTAGTAGGCCACCAGGTTGCCCGAGAAGAGCCTCGGGACCAGCGCGGAACCGGCACCGAACGCGCTCGCGACGGCGCTCGTGCCGACCAGGGCGGAGGCCGGGTCGTCGTAGACCAGCACCGCGAAGGCAGGGCGACGTCCCGGAGGGGCCACGAGGCCGAGCAGGCCGGCCGACGCGACCGCCTCCACCTGGAGCCCCTCGCGATCGGTGGAGGTGACCGGGGCCGCTTCCAGGCTCGTCAGCGCCGAGGCGGCCTGCTGGGCGGTCGCGGCCTGAGGGGCGGTCGGGCTGAGCACCTCGACGGACTCCGGGAGCAGGCTGAGGTTGAGCGCGGCCTGACCGCCGTCGTCGGGAACGGGCGGTTCGCCACCGCACGCCGTGAGGGTGGCGAGCCCCAGCACCCCGCACAGCACAGCCGGGACGACGAGTGCGCGCCTCATCGATCCACCGGTGCGACGTCGACGGCGACACGCATGGTCGAGCGCTTGGCCTCGGTGAAGATGACTCCCTTGAGCGGTGGCACGTCCCCATAGTCGCGCCCCCAGGCGACGGTGACATAACGGTCGTTCAACCACTGGTCGTTGGTCGGGTCGAGAGCGAGCCAGGTGCCATCGCCCAGCCAGACCTCGATCCAGGCGTGCGAGGCGTCGGCGCCGACGACCCGCTCCTTGCCCGGTGGTGGGTCGGTGGCGAGGTACCCGCTGACGTACCGGGCGGCGAGGTGATGGGTGCGCAGGCAGGCCAGCATCAGGTGGGCGAAGTCCTGGCAGACGCCGGCGCGACGCTCGAGGATGTGCCCGACCGTCGACGTCACCGTGGTCGCGGTGCGGTCGTACTCGAAGTCGGCGTGGACCCGGTGCATCAGATCGGTCACGGCCTCGCCGATCTCCAGACCCGGTCGCAGCGACGTCGCCGCGTACTCGCGCGCTGCTGCCACGTGCTCGACCTGCGCGGAGGCCAGCGCGAAGTCGGTGGCCCGCCAGACGTCGGAGGCCGTCGCCCCCATCAGCGGCCGCAAGGTCTCCCACGGCCTGGCCAGCACCTCGGGGTCGTGCACCGGGGTCAGGACGTCGACGGTGCCGCGCCCCTGCACCACCAGCTCCTCGTGCGGGCTGGTGACCTGGAAGTAGGTCACGTGGTTGCCGTAGTAGTCGAGGTCGCTCGAGTGGTCGACCGGCGTCGGGTCGGTCGAGACGACGTACCCGTCGACCTCCTGCCACGGCAGCGTGCGCGGCACCAGGTGGGCGACGCCGAGGCTGTCGCTGACCGGCGCGTCGTAGGTGTAGGTGGTGGTGTGCTGCAGCTCGTACCTCACGCACGCACCTCCCCCGGAGTCGCCGACGTGGCGCCGGGTGCCACCGGCGAGCCGACGAAGGACTCCACGATCGGCATCGCGAAGAGCGCTCGCGGCGCCGGCCCCGTCGTCAGGTGCAGCTCGGCGATCGCCTCGGCCAGTCGGGTGAGCTGGGTGATCACCGTGGCCAGGAAGGCCTGCAGGTTGGGTCGGCCGACGCCGCCGATCGCGACCAGGGTGGCGATGTCGGTCTGCTCGAGCTGCTCGCGCAGGTCGGTGAGCAGCCGCTCTGGCCGGGTCGACCCGGTCGACGCCGGCAGGGCGGCCAGGTGGAGGGCCATCTCCCCGAGCGCGAAGGCCAGCGAGCGCGGGTTGTCGACGTCGGTGAGCAGCAACTCCAGGGCGCCGCCCGGGCGGACGTAGCCGCGGTAGCGCCGTCGGTGCGTCACGGCGCTCTCGGCGGCCTGCAGCACCGCGTTCAACACCTCGCGGTCGACGTCGAGTCCGCGGCGCTCGGTCGTCGTCGCGTCGAGCAGGTAGCCGAGCTGGAGACCACGTTCGAGGTAGCGACCGACGCCGATCATGTGCCAGCCCGCGTCACGGATCATGCTCGCCGTGACGCCCTGCAACGAGAGGATGCCGGTCAGCATCCGGCCCGCGGACTCCGCGATCTGGTGGCTGTGGCTGCTCAGCTCGAGGGCTCGCGCCGCCCGATCGGTGGCGCCGAAGGCGCGCCAGGTATCGAGCGAGAGCTGGTCGCGGACGCCGGCCAGCGCATCGCGCAGCCCGTCGATCGCGTGGTAGGCCGAACCGGCGCGGGTGCGATCGAGCAGGACCGATCGGAACTCCGCGTCGAGGTCCTCCACCCCGGGGCCGGCGAGGCGGTGGATCGCGTCGAGCATGACCTCCAGACCCGCGCCACCGGTCGAGCGCGGGCGGGTGCGGAAATCCTCGGCCAACACGTGCGCGGCGAGAACGACGCGCAACAGGTCCTCGGCACGCTCGGCGTAGCGGCCGAACCAGAACATGTCCTCGAGGATGCGCGGCACGGTTCCGGTGCTGGCGCGCACGTTGACCATCGGCATGACGTCGGACAGGCCCTGGTCGGGCTGGGCGGGGTCGGCCTTGAGCACCCACACGTCCTTGCTGCTGACGCTGCGCGCGCCGTCGAGCACACTGACCAGCCCACCGACGAGGGGACGGTAGGCCGAGCCGTACCGCAGGGTGAACGTGCGCAGCGTGAGCGGCGCCGGGGCCGCCTGCGTCGGCTGCACCGAACGCGACGCCGGCCCGCCGGGCCCGAGTCCCCACGTCGGCGCCTGCGAGAGCGGCAGCATCTCCTGGGCGACGTAGCGCCACGGCGTCGCGCTGACACGCTCGATCGCCGCCGACGGCGCCAACTCGTTGACGTCGTCCACGCTCCCGTCGATCGTGCGGAACGACAGCGGGCGACCGCCGTCCGAGCCGTGGTCGGCGAGCCGCTCGAGCACCTCCTCGAGGCTGTCGGGTTCACCGCACCACCAGGTCGGCAACGAGCCGAGCCGCAGCGGTTCACCCAGGAGCGCCTCGCACATCGACCCCATGAAGGGCAGCAGCGCCGGATTCTCCAGGACACCGGCGCCCAGGCCGTTCACGACCCGCACCCGTCCACGACGGACGGCCTCCGCGAGTCCCGCGACGCCGAGCTGGGAGTCGCCGCGCAGCTCCAGTGGGTCGCTCCACGCGGCGTCCACCCGGCGCAGGATGACGTCGACCCGCTCGAGCCGACCGAAGACGCGCATCTGCACCCAGCCCTCGCGCACGACGAGATCGCTGCCCTGCACGAGCGGGAAGCCCAGCGCCTGGGCCAGGAACGCCTGGTCGTAGGCGGTCTCCGAGTGCGACCCCGGGGAGAGGACGACGACGCGCGGATCGGCGAGCTCCTCGGGCCCCGACTGCAGCAGCGCCGAGCGCAGGGCGGAGAAGAACGGCTCCATCCGGTGCATCCCGGCCTCGCGATAGATCTCGGGGATCACACGCGAGATCACACGCCGGTTCTCCATCGCGTAGCCCAGCCCGGACGGCGCCTGGGTGCGGTCGGCGAGCACCGTCCACTCGCCGTGACGGTCGCGTCCGAGGTCGGTGGCCGCGAGGACGAGCGGCCGCGGATCGTTCGCCGAGCTCCGTGCCATCACCCGGGTGAAGCCCGGGTGGGCGTAGACGACCGCGGGGGGCAGCACGCCCTCGGAGATCAACCGCTGCGCGCCGTAGAGGTCGGTGAGGATCGCGTTCAGGAGCTCGCCTCGCTGGGCCAGGCCGACCTCGAGCGGCGCCCACGAGGCCGCGTCGATGACCAGCGGCATCGGATCCAGGCGCCACGGCTGCGACCGGGTACCGGGTCGGGCGTAGGTGACGCCGTCGTCGGCCAGGGTGCGGACGATCTCGTCGTCGACGCGACGCAGGTCGTGGGAGGTCAGGCTGACGGCGAGCTCGGCCATCGGCTTCCACGGCGCGCGCAGTGCTCCGTCCGGACCGACGACCTCGTCGTAACGCTGGGTCTCATCGAGGGCGGTGCCACCCAGCACGGGCTGGGTGATCGACGCCGCGTACTCGCGGAAGACGCTCACCTCAGACGGGCCCCCTCGATCCGGTCCCGGGCTGCGACACCCGCCGCAGGTCGAGGGTGTGCGGATAGTCCGAGGAGGCCGCACGACGCGCGGACTCGCGCATGGCGGCGACGTCGAGACGCCCGGGGGTGTGACCGCGGGTCTCGAAGCGGCTGGCCCTGCGGGCCTCGGCCTCCTGCGCGTTCACCGGCGGCGTGTCGTAGGAGCGACCGCCCGGGTGCACGACGTGATAGGTCGCGCCGCCCAAGCTGGTGGCGGAGGCGACGTCGACGACGTCGAAGTGCAGCGGCGCGTGCACCTCGATGCTGGGATGCAGCGCCGACCACGGCTGCCACGCCCGGTAGCGCACCCCGGCGTAGAAGCCGGAGCCGTCGCGGGTCGGAGTGAGCGGCACCGGGACACCCTGACATGTCAGGAGGTGGCGCGCCGGGTCGATCCCGAGGACCGACACCTGCAGCCGCTCGACCGAGCTGTCGACGTAGCGAGCGGTGCCGCCGGCGGTGGCCTCCTCCCCCAGCACGTGCCAGGGCTCGATCGCCTGACGCAGCTCGAGGGTCCAGCGGCCTCCACCGGAGGACCCGTCGTCGCCGGTGGTCGAGCGGTCCCCGGTGGTCGAGCGGTCCCCGGTGGTCGAGCGGTCCCCGGTGGTCGAGCCTGTCGAGACCCCGATCCGTGGGAACCGGAACTCGGTGAACGGGGCGAACCAGTCCTCCTCGAACGCCAGTCCGTGGGACCGCAGATCCGCGACGACGGCGGCGATGTCGGCGCTCGCGCCCTCGGGGAGCAGGTGGTCCTCGTGCAGCCGCGTGCCCCATCGCACGAGCGGTTCGCGGTAGGGACGCTCCCAGAACATGGCCACCAGGCTGCGCACCAGCAGGGCCTGCACGAGCGCCATCTGGGGATGCGGCGGCATCTCGAACCCGCGCAGCTCGAGCAGGCCGAGCCGGCCTCGCGAGGAGTCCGGGCTGTACAGCTTGTCGATACAGAACTCCGCGCGGTGGGTGTTCCCGGTGAGGTCGGTGAGCAAGTGCCGCAGGGCGCGGTCGATCAGCCACGGCGCGGGCTCGCCGCCGGCGGCCGCATCTCGACGGGCAGGTTGACCGGGCTCCTCGGTGGTCGAGCTCGTCGAGACCCCCCGGATCCGCTCGCTCAGACGATCGATCTCGGCGAGCGCGATCTCCATCTCGTAGACGGCCTCGGGGCGACCCTCGTCGAAGCGCGGTGCCTGGCTGGTGGGGCCGATGAAGCGGCCCGAGAACAGGTAGCTCAGCGCCGGGTGCCGCTGCCAGTAGGTGACCAGGCTGGCGAGCAGGTCGGGACGGCGCAGCAGCGGGCTATCGATCGGCTGCCGACCGCCGAGGGTCAGGTGGTTGCCGCCGCCCGTGCCGGTGTGCAGGCCGTCGAGGTCGAACTTCTCCGTCGTCAACCGGGCCTGCCGGGCTTCTTCGTAGAGCCGCGTCGTGAGGTCGCGCTGCTCTGCCCAGCCGGCGGTCGGCTGCACGTTGACCTCGATGACCCCGGGGTCGGGGGTGACGACGAGCTGGGTCAGCCGCGGGTCGGGCGGCGGGCCGTAGCCCTCCAGCACGACCGGGCATCCGATCTTGCGCGCCGCCACCTCGACCAGGAGGAGCAGGCTCGCGTAGTGCTCGAGGCGGTCGGTCGGCGGGAGGAACACGTGCACGTGACCGTCGCGGCCCTCGACGGCGAGTGCGGTGGTGGCCTCACCGTCGGGGTCGACGATCTCGACCACCGGCACGCCGGCCTCCAACGCGGGTCCTGCCTCGAGGTAGGAGCTCTCGCCGGCGAACTCCGGGTCGACCCAGGAGATCGCGTCGAGCGGGAGTCGCAAGCCGACGGCGCTCGTCCCCGGCGTCAGCACCAGCCGGCCCCGGCGGAACCGCCAGGCAGGGCTACGCCACGGGTCGCCGTCCGCGAGCGGGACGGCGATGGGCAGCACCCAGCCGCTGGGGGTGTCGATCTCCGCATCCAGGACGCCGAGCCCCTGGGCGTCGAGCCGCTCGGCGCCCTCCTCGGGGCGCTCGCCGAGCGGTTGGCGCACCTGGGAGGAGAGCGCCGCCAGGGGGTCCTCGAAGGCCGGCTGGAGATGCTCGGCGGGCAGACCCAGCACGCTGGTGACCCGGCGTGCCAGCGCTTCGGCGTCGGCGGCCGCATCCCGATCCTCTGCGGCGGGGCTCCACGGGTCCGCCAGCAGGTCGGGGTCGCGCCACAGCGGCACGCCGTCGGTGCGCCACTGCAGCGCGATGTTCCACCGCGGCAGCGGCTCGCCGGGATACCACTTGCCCTGTCCGCGATGGACGACGCCGCCGCCGGCGTACGCCGTCCTGAGGCGCTCGGCGAGCACGCTCGCACGCTCGCGCTTCTCCGCGCCGTCGGCGTCGCTGTTCCACTGCGCCGTGCTGGCGCCCGGATCGGTCCCCAGGGCGACGAAGGTGGGCTCGCCGCCCATCGTCAGTCGGACGTCGCCGGTCTCGAGCCGATCGTCGACCGCGACACCGAGTGCGTCGATGCGGGACCACTGCTCGTCGGTGTAGGGCTGGGTGACGCGCGGGTCCTCGTGCACGCGGGTGACCTCGTTGTGGAAGGCGAAGGTCACCTCCACCGGCTCGGTCGCGCCCTCGATCGGGGCGGCGCTGCTGGGGTGCGGTGTCGCGCTGAGCGGGATGTGCCCCTCGCCTGCGAACAGCGCCGACGTCGGGTCCATGCCCACCCACCCGGCGCCGGGCAGGTAGACCTCGGCCCACGCGTGCAGGTCGGTGAAGTCCTCGCTCGGGCCGTCAGGGCCGTCCAGCGCGGCGGTGTCGGACGTGAGCTGCACGAGGTAGCCCGAGACGAACCGCGCGGCGAGACCGTACTGACGCAACAGGCTGACCAGCAGCCACGCGCTGTCGCGGCACGAACCGATCCGGCGTCCGAGCGTCTCGTCAGGGGTCTGCACCCCCGGCTCCATCCGCACCGAGTAGGCGATCTCGTCGTGCACGGCGCTGTTGAGCGCGGCGAGGAACTGAACGGTCGGGGTGGGTCGATCGGCGTCCGACTGGGGCAGCCCACGCCGGAAGGCGTCGGCGCGCGCGGCGTCCTCGACCGGACGCAGGTAGGGCGCCAGGTCAGCCGCCAGGTGCTCCTCGTAGGTGAACGGGAAGGTCTCGGCGTACTCCTCGATGAAGAAGTCGAACGGATTGATCACCATCAGGTCCGCGACCAGGCCGACCGTGATGTCGAGCGTCGTCACCTTCTCCGGGAACACCAGCCGCGCCATCCAGTTGCCGAACGGATCCTGCTGCCAGTTCACGAAGTGGTTCTTCGGTTCGACCGTGAGCGAGTACGCCTCGATCGGCGTTCGCGTGTGCGGCGCCGGCCGCAACCGCACCACGTGCGGCCCGACCGCGACCGGATGCGCGAACGTGTACGTCGTGCGGTGCTCGAGGGCGACCTTGATCGACATGGGGCGAGCATGCCTCGGTTGGGTTGCGCGTTGGTAACGCGCGTCGCGGAGTTTCACCGGGTACCCGGTGAAACTCCGCGACGATCGGGCGAAACTCCCGCCCCACGAACCGGCAATCGGCGTGTCGCGGGAGGTTCACCCGGTCGATGCCGGATGCCGAGGAGAATCCCCGGCTACCCGGTGTTTCTCCTCCGAGGCCGACTCCCGCGAGCCACCCTCACCCGCGCAGAAACTCCCCAGCGACGGCGATCAGCCGGTCGTTGCCCTCGACCTCGCCGATCGAGACGCGCACTCCCTCGCCCGCGAAGGGGCGCACCGTGATGCCGGCAGCCTCCGCAGCGACGGCGAAGGAGGCCGTCCGCTCTCCGAGCTCGAACCAGACGAAGTTGCCCTGGGCCTCGGGGACAGACCAGCCCTGGTCGCGCAGGGCCTCGACCACCCGGGCGCGCTCGACGACCAGTTCCTCCACACGCTCCAGCAGCTCGGCCTCGGCAGCGAGCGAGGCGACGGCGGCCGCCTGCGCCACCGCGGAGACCCCGAAGGGCAACGAGACGGCGCGCAGCGCTCCCGCGATCGGCTCGCCTGCGATCGCGTAGCCGACCCGGAAGCCCGCCAGACCGTAGGCCTTGGAGAAGGTGCGGAAGACGACGACGTTCGGGTGGGATCGGTAGGTCGCGATGCCGTCGACCGCGTCGTCCATGCGCACGAACTCCACGTACGCCTCGTCGACGACGACGAGGACGTGCGGCGGCACGGCGTCGAGGAAGGCGTCCAGTTCGGCCTGGGTGACAGCGGGGCCCGTCGGGTTGTTCGGCGTGCAGACCATCACGACCTTGGTGCGGTCGGTGATCGCGGCGAGCATCGCGGCGAGGTCGTGGCGACCATCGGTCGTGACCGGAACGGGGACGCTCGTGGCGGCAGCCGTGGTGATGGCGATGGGGTAGGCCTCGAAGGATCGCCAGGCGTGCACGACCTCGTCGCCGGGCTCGCAGAACGCGGCGAGCACCTGGTAGATCAGGGCGACGCTGCCGGTCGCGGTCGCCAGGTGCCCGGCCGGGACGCCGAGCCTCGCCGCGAGGGCGTCGTAGAGCGCCGAACTCCCCATGTCGGGGTAGCGGTTCATCGTCTCGACGGCGCGTGTGGCCGCCTCGATCACGCCGGGCAGCGGCGGGTAGGGATTCTCGTTGCTCGACAGCTTGAACGTCGTCGTCCCCGGCGCAGCAGCCGGCGGCTTGCCCGGCACGTAGGGCGGGATCGCCAGAACGTTGGGGCGCGGGTGGGGGTGCGACATGCGCTCAGGTTAGGACGTCGCGCGAACCTCGCCGGGACGGCCTCCACACCCCACCTCGCCAGGGCCGCAGCGCGACGGCGAGGAGCAGGCCGATGCCGATCCCGAGCGCCGCGCCGGTGGCGTTGTCGACCATGTCGGTGATGTCGCACGCGCGATCGAGCCGGGCCAGGACCAGCTGGGTGTACTCGATGCCGACGGCGTAGCCGGCGAGCGTCACCCACCCCAGCGGCAGCGCGAGCGCGAGCCAACGAGGCCATCGCGCGAGAGCGAGCACGAGCAGAGCCCCGGACGGCATGAAGATCAGCGTGTTGAGCAGCCGCTGGGTGCCCGAGAAGATCCAGAAGCCGTCGGGCGCCGGCCCGCCGAGATCCCACGAGCAGTGGTCGAGGCGGTACTCCTCCGAGACCCAGCCCGGTGGCCCGTCGAACGGGATCAGCGTCACCAGCGCGATCACCACGAGCGACCACAGCAGGCCCGCCGCCCCGACCGCGGCCACCCAGCCGAGTCGACGGCGCAACGCCCAGGCCAGTGGCACAGCCGCCATCGCGGCGAGCACGACGCCGAGCAGCATCACCTCGACGCCGCCGACCGGGAACACCGCACCGAGGCTACCGCTGGGGATACCAAACGTGTTTCAGCAGGCATTTCCCTCGATCTCGGCTTGATTACCTACCAAAACCCGTTTGGTATCCCCCACAACCGACGAGACGACGTCAGGCGAGCTCGACCAGGCCGCCGGGAACGACGTCGAGGTCGCGGCCCAGGGCGACGTCGACGGGGTTGGTCAGGCAGCGGATCGAACCGCCGCCCTTGTGGAACTCCCCCACGTCGACGACGCGCACCGTGAAGCCCCACTCCTCCAGCTGCCGACGCACGCGCTCGGGGCAGGCCGGCATCACGACGGTCCGGCCGACCACCACGGAGTTCGCGCAGAACGTCGTCAGCGCCTCCTCCTCGGTGAGCACGATCGGCTCGGGCACGAGGTCGAGCAGCGCGGCGGCCGACGTGGCGTCCAGTGCGTCGGGGCAGACCAATGCGCGGCGCGCGTCGAGGGGGCAGAAGGCCAGATCGAGGTGGTACATCCCGGGGTGGGCGATCTTCAGCCCCTGCACCCGGACGCCGAGCTCGGCGGCGACGTGCTTGAGCGCCAGCTCCTCGGTGCGAGGGCCGTAGCCGACGACGAGCGACCCGCGCCAGGCGAAGGCGTCGCCGGCCTCCAGGTGCGGGCCGACGCCGTCGCGCCCGACCACCGACGTCGCCCAACCGTGCTCACGCAACCAGCGCTCTGCCGAGCGGGTCTCCATCCGGCGCTCGGCGTAGCGCATGTGGGAGAGGACGGCGCGGCGATCGCCGTCGGCGTCGAGCACCCCGAGGCCGAGGTTCATCGCGTAGACCATGTCGGGCGCGTCGCGACGCTGGGGGAGGACGTCGACGCGGGCGCCGCACTCACGCAGCACGCGCACCAGCTCGTGCCACTGCCGGAAGGCGAGTGCGGCGTCGGGCTGGACTTCGACGTCCATGAACGGGTTGATCGCGTACTCGACGCGGAAGGCGGTGGGTTCGACCGCCAGGTAGTGACGTCCCCAGACGAGTTCGCTCTCCATCACCTCTGCCACCTCCATCGCCGGTCCGCATGATTGTCGGACAATCCGACAATACGGGATGCGACCCCCATCGGCGAACACCGGCACAATGTGAGGGTGAGTGACGCCGCTGGCACGTTCGCCTCGCTGTCGGTCGAGATGACGTCGACGGTCGAGCGGACCGCCGCCGAGCTCCGACGGGCGATCTTCGACGGCGAGCTCGAGAGCGGCACGCCGCTGCGCGAGATCGCGCTCGCCGACTCCCTCGGGGTCGCCCGATCCACCGTGCGCGAAGCGCTGGGGCAACTCGTCGCCGACGGGCTGGCCGTGCGCGAGACGCACCGCGGCGTGAGCGTCGCGATCCCGGCCGCCGACTCGGTGCGCGACGTGTGCCGGGCGCGCTGGGTGCTCGAGGGGGCGGGCGTTCTCGCCTGGTGCGAGGCGGACGACACGGCGCGGGACGCCGTCCGCACCTCGCTGCGCGTCTACACCGACGCCGTCCGGGCCGACGCCTCGTACGAGTCGCTCAACGCTCTGCACCTGGCCTTCCACGTCTCGCTCGTCGGCCTGACGTCGAGCCCGCGTCTGGTCGCCGCGGCCGAGTCGCTGGTCCGCGAGCTCCGCCTCGCGTTGGCCCAGGTCGAGCGTCTGCGACGCAACGCCCACGACGAGGCCGACTCCCACGCAGCCCTCGTCGACCTGCTCGACGCGGGCCGGATCCAGGGCCCCGACGGGGCGCACGAGTTCCTCCGTCGTCACCTGGCCGACGCGGAGCACGAGATCGTCGAGGCACTGGGCCTGACCTGAGCGGCCGCACCTGCCCGCCGACTCACCACCCCACCCGGTATCGCCGAGGCGGCACACTGGGCGCATGCGCATCCTGCTCCGCACCCTGACCACCGCCGTCGGCGTCGCCGCGGCCGCCTGGCTCTTCACCGGCATCGGCTTCGACGGCCCCAGCCGCGGGTGGGAGGAAGTACAGGAGAAGATCGTCCCGCTGCTGGTGGTCTCGCTGATCCTCAGCATCGTGACGTCGTTCGTGAAGCCGATCCTGACGATCGTCTCGATCCCGCTGATCGTGCTCACGCTCGGCTTCTTCCTGCTGGTGATCAACGCGCTGATGCTCAAGCTCGCGGCGGCGCTCTCCGATCCGTTCGGCACCGGATTCTTCGTCGAGGGCTTCTGGACGGCGGTGGGCGGCGCGATCGTGATCACCGTGGTGACCTGGATCGTCGACGCGGCATTCGGCACCGACACGTGAGTCGCGATCAGCCGGGTCGCGACGTGGCGCTTCCGCCGGCGCGGTCGACCGATCGCTACCGGATCGCGATGGTCTGCCTGGGCAACATCTGCCGCTCGCCGATGGCGCACGTCGTCCTCGCCGACCGCATCGCGGCGGCCGGGCTCGGCGACCCGCGCCGCGTCGAGGTCGTCAGCTGCGGAACCGGCGACTGGCACGTCGGCGACCCGATGGACCCTCGCGCGGCCAGCACCCTGCGCGACGCCGGCTACGACCCGAGCTCCCACCGAGCCCGGCACTTCGACGACGGCTGGCTGGCCGAGTGCGACGTCCTCTTCGCGATGGACGAGCAGAACCTGGCCGACATCGGCGGCCGCTCGGACCGCGTGATGCTCTTCCGCGACCTCGACCCGACCGAACCGGGCGGCATCGTGCCCGACCCGTACTACGGTGGCGAGGATGGATTCACGGAGGTGTTGGCGATGGTCGAGCGCACGAGCGACGCCATCGTCGCCGCCCTCCCAGCAGCTCTCGGTCGGGACTGACCCGACTCGATGAGCCGGCACTCCGTCATCGCCCGCCGCGCCGAGTCGTTGCTCGACGCGGCGGTGGTGGCGACGGCACCTGTTGCCGGTGGCGACATCTGCACCGCTACCAAGCTGCGCCTCTCCGACGGTTCCACCGCCCTGTTCAAGACGCTCAGCCCCGCGCCCGCGGGCTTCTTCGAGCGTGAGGCGGCGGGACTGCGCTGGCTGGGCGAGGCGAGTGGGGGCGTCGACGTGCCCGAGGTGCTCGCCGTCGCGGCCGACTGCCTGATCCTGCGATGGATCGAACCGGGCCGCGCCGGCGACGACGACGCCGCCGCCTTCGGCCGCGCCCTCGCCGCCACCCACGCGTCCGGCGCACCCGGGTTCGGCGGGTTCGACGGCTCCGGTGCCGACGGCTTCATCGGCACCCTTCCGTTGCCGCAACGTCCGACGCCGACCTGGGCGGAGTTCTTCGCCGTCCGGCGCGTGCTGCCCTACGCCAAGCTCGCCCGCGACCGCGGTGCCCTCGAACCGGCCGAGTCTGCCGCCATCGACCAGCTGATCGGTCGCCTCACGATCCTCCTGCCCGAGGAGCCACCCGCCCGGCTGCACGGCGATCTGTGGAACGGCAACGTCGTGTGGGACGCCACCGGCACCGCCTGGGTGATCGACCCCGCCGCCTACGGTGGGCACCGCGAGATGGACCTCGCGATGCTGAGCCTCTTCGGCCTTCCCCATCTTCCGCGCGTGATCGAGGGGTACCAGGACGTCGCCCCTCTCGCCGACGGTTGGGAGGACCGCCTCGCGCTCCACCAGCTCTTCCCCCTCCTCGCGCACGCCTGCCTCTTCGGTGGCGGCTCCGGCGCCCGCGCTGCGGCCGCAGCGCAGCGCTACCTCTGAGCGCACACCGACGGTGGTCGAGTGCAGGTCGCGCCGGCGACCTGACTCGAGACCGGGTGAGTGGGACGCGGAGCCGATCCCGGTCATCGAGCTTGTCGAGATGCGACGGGCGGTCATCGAGCTTGTCGAGATGCGGCGGGTCTCGACAAGCTCGACCACCGGTACACAAGCTCGACCACCGGTGCACAAACTCGACCACCGGACGACGAGCGCAACCGCCCGCACCACCATGCGGTCGATCTCTCAGCGCGGCCTCAGCCCTCGGTGGCACAGTGGGAGGGTGACCACCGCTGCCAAGCCCCGCGTGCTCGTCGTCGACGACGACCGCGCGGTCCGTGAGTCGCTGCGGCGCTCGCTGGAGTTCAACGGCTACGACGTGCACCTGGCCGGTGACGGCGCCGAGGCGCTGGCGGGCATCGCCGGCGTCGATCCGGACGTCGTCGTGATGGACGTGATGATGCCGCGACTCGACGGCCTGGAGACCACCAAGGCGCTGCGCAGCGCGGGTAACGACATCCCGATCATCGTGCTCACCGCACGCGACGCCGTCGGTGACCGCGTCGAGGGTCTCGACGCCGGCGCCGACGACTACCTGACCAAGCCGTTCGCCCTGCCCGAGCTGCTGGCCCGGCTGCGCGCCCTGTTGCGCCGTGTCGTCCCCGCCGAGTCCGACGCCGAGGAGCTGCTGGAGTTCGCCGGCCTCTCGATGAACACCTCCACCCGTGAGGTGCTGCGCGAGGGCCGTTCCATCGAGCTGACCCGCACCGAGTTCACCCTGCTCGAGATGTTCCTGCGCCGACCCCGTCGGGTGCTCGACCGCTCCTTCATCCTGGAGGAGGTGTGGGGCTACGACTTCCCGACGACCGCGAACTCGCTCGAGGTCTACGTCGGGTACCTGCGGCGCAAGACCGAGGCCGAGGGAGAGCCGCGCCTGATCCACACCGTGCGCGGGGTCGGGTACGTGCTCAAGGAGTCATGAGCACCCGACCCTCCGACCTCGACCACTCGGCCGCAGCCGGCGACCCCGACGACGCATCGCGCGGCGCGGCCGCCACGGCTCCGACGTGGACGCCGATGGGTCTCACCACGGCATCCGACCACCCCGATCCCGCCGAGCAGCCCGGACGCGACGACGGGTGGGACCCCGAGCGCGACCCGCACCCCGAGGACGTCATCGGCACCCGGTGGCACTACCGGCGCTCGCTGGCCTCGCGGCTCCTTCTCCTCACCACCATCGCGGTCGGCCTCTCGGTCGCCTTCGTCGCCGTCGGCGCCTACGTGACGGCGCGCGCCCAGCTCTCCGCGCAACTCGACGACAGCCTCCGCGACCGCGCTGCCGCGACGGCGCAGGCGATCGCGACCAACCAGAGCGAGTCGTTCATCCCGCTGTGGCTGGGGCCTGCGACCGACACCCGGGTGTTCTTCCTCAGCGCGGAGGCGAACCTCGGCATCTACGACCGCGGCGCGCCGCTCGCCGTCGGCACCCCCGAGATCGACGTCGCCACCGGCAAGACCGAGGAGTCGCTGCGCACCATCCGCGACGCCACCGGGGAGTACCGCGTGATCGCCTTCCCCATCGGCGACGTCGGCGCGCTGATCATCGCCGAGTCACTCGACCAGCAGCACAAGGTGCTGACCCGTCTCGGCTTCGTCAGCCTGGCATTCGGCCTGATCGGCGTGCTGGGCGCCGGCATCGCCGGCTGGGCCGTCACGCGCAACGGCCTGCGGCCGGTGCGACGTCTGACCGCCTCGGTCGAGGAGATCGCCCAGACCCAGGACCTCACCACCGCGCTGCCGATCGAGGGCGACGACGAGGTCGCCCGCCTGGCCGCGGCGTTCAACCAGATGCTGCTCGCGCTCGATGCCTCGCGTGAGCACCAGCGCCGTCTGGTCGCCGACGCCGGCCACGAGCTCCGCACACCGCTGACCTCGCTGCGCACCAACGTCGACCTGCTGCTGCAGTCCGACGGCGCGGCCGCCGGCGCGCCGTCGCTGGACCCCCAGGCGCGACGCGAGCTCCTCGACGACATCGCCGCGCAGACCGACGAGCTCACCACGCTGATCGGCGACCTCACCGAGCTGGCGCGCGACGAGCCGATCGCGCCGGTCGTCGGCGAGGTCGACCTGAGCGAGATCGTCGACGTCGCCGTCGCGCGGGTGAGACGGCGTGCACCCGAGACGACCTTCGACGTCGGCTGTGAGCACTGGTACGTCGTCGGCGAGGCGCCCGCGCTGGAGCGCGCCGTCACCAATCTGCTCGACAACGCGGCCAAGTGGGGCCCTGCCGGGGGCACGATCACGGTGCGGTTGGGTGGGGGTGTGCTGACCATCGACGACGACGGCCCGGGCATCGCGCCCGGCGAGCGCGAGCGGGTCTTCGACCGCTTCTGGCGCGCCGAGGACGCCCGCACCATGCCCGGCTCGGGGCTGGGTCTCTCCATCGTGCGGCAGGTCGCCGAGCGGCACTCCGGCGCCGTGCGCGCCGACGCCTCGCCGTCCGGCGGCGCTCGCCTGCAGATGCTGCTCCCGGGGCGTTCTGATGCCTAGGCGTCGCCGCTCGGCCCTGATCGGCACCGGCCTGCTCGCCGTCGTGCTCGCGGCGTCGGGCTGCTCCGGCGACGACGGCGGCTCCGACGACGCACCGCTGGGCGAGCGGCCGTCTCTTCCGACCGAGGCCCCCGCCCTGTGGAACCCTTGCGACGGCTTGGACGCCAACGCCGTCGAGGAGGCGTTCGACACCAGCTTCGACGAGAGCACCGGCACCGACAGCGCTCCCGAGTGCACCTTCCGCCCGAGCAGCGGGGCCGCCGAGAACTCCCCGGTCGTCGACGTCAACTACCAGCTCTTCGCTGGGAGTCTCGCGGAGATGATCGGCACCTTCGGTGAGCCCACCGAGGGCACCAGCATCGAGGTGACCGCCCCCGACGTGCCGCAGGCCGACGATGCCCGACTCGTCGTCTCCATCGACGAGGAGACGCTGTTCGTGTCGGGGTTCGTGCAGAACGGCCAGCTCGTGCAGCTGGTCAACGTCGTGGACCCGGGCCCGTTCGACCGCGCGCGCGACGTCGCCGCCGTCAAGCAGATGCTCGGCGACCTCGCCGCTCACGCGGCCGGCTCCGAGGTCGCCGACGACTGACGGCCGCGGTGGTCCTGTCGAGGAGCACCGGGCGGAACGAGCGGGACTCCCGTCCGAGCCACGCGGTCCGTCCCACGCGGTCTCGCCGGCGCGCGCCCTCACCCAGCGTCGGTGGGTGAGAATCCGGACGTCGCCGTCCCCGGCTGCGGGTGGGCCCGCAACGCGGCGAGCAGCCGCTCCGCCTTCCACCCGGCTTCGGCCCACTCGTCCTCGACGTCGGAGTGCACGGTGATCCCGCCCCCCGTGCCGAGCCGGTAGCGACCGTCGCCGAGCGTCGTCAGCGAGCGGATCACGACCCCGAGATCGGCGCGGCCGTCGGCGGCGATCCACCCGAACGCGCCTGCATAGACCCCTCGCGGGGTCTCCTCGACGGCATCGATGATCTCCATCGTGCGGCGCTTGGGCGCACCGGTCATCGACCCCGCCGGGAACAGCGCCTGCAACGCGGCGACGGTGTCGACGTCGTCGCGGAGCCTGCCGGTGACGGTGGAGACCAACTGGTGCACCGAGGCGTAGGACTCCACCTCCATCAGGCCCGGCACCTGCACCGTGCCGACGTCGCACACCTGCGCGAGGTCGTGCCGCAGCAGGTCGACGATCATCAGGTTCTCGGCGCGGAATCGCGGGTCGGTCGCGAGTTCGCGGCGACGGGCAGCGTCACGCACGGGATCGGCGTCGCGCGGCGTGGTGCCTTTGATCGGCTTGGCCTCCAACCGGCGGTCCGCCGTGACCAGCGCGTAGCGCTCCGGGCTCGAGCTGAGCAGCCATGCCCGCGCGTCGTCGACGTCGTGCTGCAGGAATCCGGCGTACGGGGCGGGGTTGAGCGCCCGCAGCCGTTCGTAGACCGCGAGGGGGTCGGCGTCACCCTCGTGCTCGAGCCTCACCGTCAGATTGGTCTCGTAGGTGTCGCCGCCCCGCAACCGCTCCTGGACGGCGTCGAACGCGGCGCGGTAGTCGGCCGGCGCCCGTCCGGTTTTCTCGGCCGGCCGAGAAAGCCGGACATTGGACGAGGAAACTTCGTACGCCAAGGTCCTGTTCTCTCGGCTGGCCGAGAAAACTTCCACTCGGCTCGGCCGCATCCAGACGGCGTCCGGGAGCCCGTCACCGCCGAGAGCCGCACCGGGGCGGGCCGGGAGGTCGGTGCGGGCGGCGTAGCCGAAGTACCCGAACCACTGGTCGGACGGCGCCCCCGCGGCCAACTCCTCACGCAGCACGGCGAACACGTCGTCGCCGACGACTTCGGAGCGACCGCCGACGTGACGGGTGACCTCCCGGCGGTCGGCGCGGTAGCTGAGCGAGACGTCGTCGTCGTCGAGCCAGCCGACGATCGACCGCTCGCCTGACCAGCCACGCGCACCGCCGCCGTCGAGCCAGAAGCACCGGCGGCGGGAGGCGACGATGTCGCGCACCCACGCCACACCGCTGCCACGTGTCGGAGAGCCACTCATCAGGCGCCGTCCAGGAAGTTCGCGATCAGGGCCGCGCCGTGCTCCGACAGCACCGACTCCGGGTGGAACTGCACCGCTTCGAGCGGCAGGGTGCGGTGCCGCAGGCCCATGACCACACCGTCCTCGGCCCGGGCCGTGACCTCCAGCTCCGCGGGCACGTCGACGACGGCGAGGGAGTGATAGCGCACCGCGGCGAACCCGTCTGGCACGCCGGAGAACACTCCCCGCCCGTCGTGATCGATGCGGGCGACCTCGCCGTGCGCCGGCCGTACCCGCTCCACCGCGCCGCCGAAGGCGAGCGCGAGGCCCTGCAATCCCAGGCAGACCCCGAGCACGGGTCGCACCGCGGCACGCAGCACCTCCCGCCCGACGGCGAAGTCATGCGGGTCGGCGGGGTGGCCCGGGCCGGGCGAGAGGACGACGTACTCGTGGCGCAGCACGTCGTCGACGACGACCTCGTCGTGCTGCACCCAGCGCGGCAGCGCGCCGGTCACGCCCGCGATCAGGTGCACCAGGCTCCCGGTGTAGGAGTCGTGGTGGTCGACGACGACGACGTCAGGCGGCATGCGCGGCGATCTCGGCAGCCTCAACCACCGGTGCTCACCGCACCAGCAGGTCGGCGACGAGGTCGTGGAGCAGGTCGTAGCCGCGCTCGGTGAGGATCGACTCGGCGTGGAACTGGATGCCCCGGTAGTGCGGACCGCGCAGGTGGTGGATGTCGCCGGTGTCGGGGTCGACGTCGAGGCTGACCCCGTCGGGCAGGTCGGAAATGGCACCGGGGGCGACGCGTCCGACGAAGGTGTTGTAGAAGCCGACCCGCTCGATGCGACCGTCGTAGGGCACCGGCGACTGGGTGCCCTGGAAGACGATGTCCTTGTAGGCCAAGCCGATGCCGAGCTGGTGGCAGAGCGCCTGATGGCCGAGACAGACGGCGAGGAACGGCTGCCCGCGCTCGAGCAACCGGGCGACGGCGGAGCGTAGGTGGGCCATCTTCGGATCCGCGTCGTCGCGCGGGTCGCCCGGCCCCGGGCCGACGATCACCAGGTCGGCATCGTCGAGGCAGCCCGGCACGTAGTCCTCGTGGCGGATCACCGAGGAGGTCATGCCGAGGACGCCGAGCACGTGACGCAACATGTTGACAAAGTCGTCCTCGCCGTCGAGCACGATCGCGTGCTGCCCGGCCAGGCGCGGGTCGGGGTCGGCGCCGGCCTGGTCGGTCAACCAGAACGAGGAGAGCCGGCGGTTGCGCTGGTTGAGGGCGATCAGGACGTCCTCGTCGGTCACCAGGTCGGCGACGTCGACGCTCGAGACCGGCGCGGGCGGCACCAGGCCGAACGCGCTGAGGATGCCGCCGGCCTTGGCGTGGGTCTCGGCGACCTCGTAGGCGGGGTCGGAGTCGCGCACCAGGGTCGCGCCCGCCGTCACGGTGAGGTTGCCGTCGAGGTCGACGTCGGCGGTGCGGATCACGATCGGGCTGTCGACGACGTGGCCTCCCTGGCCGTCGCGGCCGAAGAGCGCCAGCGCGGCGGCGTAGTAGCGGCGCCCGACGGTCTCGTACTTCTCGATCAGACGGCAGGCGTTCTCCACCGGACTGCCGGTGACCGTCGCGGCGAACATCGTGTCGCGCAGCACCTCGCGCGGGTCGCGGCCGGTACGGCCGGCCAGGAGGTACTCGGTGTGCACGAGGCGGCTCATCGGCTTGAGGAACGGGCCGAGCACCTGGCCGCCCTCGGTGCAGATGTCGCACATCATCTTCAGCTCCTCATCGACGACCATGAAGAGCTCGTAGATCTCCTTCTCGTCGTGCAGGAAGTCGACCAGCTCGCGCTTGAGCTCCTCTCCGCCCCCCGTCGTCGCGGTCGGCAGCCGGAACGTGCCGCTGATCGGGTTCATCCGCACGTCGCCGTCGTGCACCGAGACGTGCCGCTCGGGGCTCGCGCCGATCAGGTACCGGTCGCCGGTGAAGAAGATGTAGGTCCAGTAGGCGCCCCGCTCGCGCTCGAGCAACCGCCGGAAGACGGCGAGCGCCGGGGCCACGCCCCAGTCGGCGACCTGCGCGCGGTAGTGCCGGCCGATGACGAGGTTGGCGCCCTCGCCCTGGCCGATCTCGTCGCGGATGATCGAATCGACGAGCCGGCCGTACTCCTCGTCGTCGGTCTCGAACCCGCCGCGGTCGGCGAAGGCGACGTCGACGGCGTCGATCGCCTCGATCACCTCCGCCACGCCGTACTCCAGCTCACTCTCGATCTCGACGACCACGAGCGGGGTGCCGTCGTCGTGGGCCCGGAACCCGCGTTCGCGCACCTGGTGGAAGGGCACGGCCACGAGACGGTCGGCGATGTGCCCGTCGGCGGGTACCCCCTCCTCGAGCGGGATGTCGAGCAGCGACGTCAGCACCTCGCGGCGTCCGCCGATCAGCCCGACCGAGTCACGCTCGCCCTTGCGGGTCGAGCGCCGGATGATCGCCCACGCCTCGTGCCCCTGGAGCGCATCGATGGCGTCACGGGCGGAGGGCTTGGCGGACATGGGCCAAGATTAGTGGCGCGCGAAGTCAGGTCTCGACGGGGTTTCAGGCCCGGGACCGTCGTTCGTCACGGTGGGTGGCGCGGTCGGGACCGATCACACCCGCGCTCTGCGCCGTACTCTCAGCCGCCGATTGGGCGCGCAGCTCGGGCTCGATCGCACTACCGGGCCAGTGCACCTCGACCACGCTCTGCTTGGCATATCTGCGCAGGTGGATCGCCCACCCGGGCGGTGCGCGGTCGATCAGGCCGGGGCTGTCAGCCATCTCGGGAGGGCCGACGACGAGCAGCTGCCCGCCTCCTGCCCCGCTGGGGTACAGGCCGATGGTCAGCGGCATCCCTGGGCCGAGGGCCTCGACGGCCCTGCAGACGAGCGCGCCCAACCACGCCGCGCCCGCGACGTCGGGGGCATCGCGCTCCCCGGTCCGGAGTGCCAACTCGACACCCGCAGCCCGGGCTTCCGCCGAGGCACGGGTGAACCACACGCCCAGGTGAACCAGCTCAGGACTCAACAGCAGCAGTTGGCGCAGGTGGCGCTCCTCCGCCGCGCAGTCCCGCCGGAGCTCGATCTGCGTCGGCGGAGTCCGACCCTGACTGATGGCCTCCAAGAGTTCGGCGGACCGCTCGAGTCCTGCCACCTTCCACCGTGCGAGCGCCTGCTGTGAAGCCGTGCGCACCGCTGCCTGCTCGCGGAGGATCGCGGTCGTTCGTGCGTCGTCGCCGGCGCGCGCTCCGATGGTGTCGAAGGCATCGCGGAACCGACTGAGCCCCAGCACGAACAGGTAGCAGACGCCCGATCCGGTCGCGATGCTCCAGGCTGCCGGCGCGCCAGCGAGCAACTGCGACGTGGTCACCAGGGACACGGTGGCCCAGAACACGGCGCTCGCGGCGCGAGCGGCACCCGGGCGGCCGAAGTAGACCAGCAGCACCCACGGCACGCTGGGCACGAGTGCCTGCCAGTCGGCGACGTCCCCGCGGCCGAACTCGGCGCCGGCGAGAGCGAGCAGCCAGACGAGAATCAGGCTGACGATCAGGAGGATCTCCAGGCCGAGCCCCAGCCGCTGCCATCGCCGAACCGCGACGAAGCTGCCGCCGAGGACGGCCAGCAGCACGGGCAACGCCCCCCAGACTGGCTCGTAGACATCGGGCCTCGACATCAACTCGAGGGCGGGCACCATCGCCGTCGCGACGCCAGCCCACAGCCACGCGGCCAAGCCGCGCGCGGTCGCCGCTGCGACCACGAGGTTCGAGCCCTCGCTGGTGGGCTCGGCACGGAGCGAGCCAGGGACGAGCATCGTCACCGTGACCCCCTGACCGGGCCGGGAGGTCACGGTGGCGACGACCCCCACGTCGGCGCAGCGACCTATCAGCGACTCGCGCAGTCCTCGACCGATGCCCAGCTCGGGCTCGAAGCCGACGCCGTCGTCCCGGATCCGCAGGACGGAGGTGCCGTCGGCGTACTCGAGGTCGACGCGCGCGTGCTGGACACCTGCGTGCCGCGCGACGTTCTGGAGCACCTCGGCGGATGCTTCGAGGACCGCCGCAGCAACAGGACGCTCCTGGGCGACGACCCACGCCGCGAACTCCTCCTCCGTCAGACCGATCAGCTCGACCTCGACGGCTGCGCGCTCGCCGAGCTCCCGCCACGAAGGGAGCGGCACATCGACCTCGGACGCAGTCCGGTCGTCGTCGAGGATGCTCGCGATGATCTCCAGATCTGCGGCGCAGCGTGCCTGCACACGTTCGAGGTCGTGCATGACGCGCCCGCCGTTGGCCACAGCCCCCAAGGTGTTGATGACCGTGTCGTGCAACGTGCGCGCAGCCTCGCTCGCGCGGCGTACCGCGGCGCGCTCGGCAGCGGCCCGCCGGAGCGCAGCCTCGGTCTTCTCCTCGTCGCGGTCCGCGCGGGCCAGGAAGCGCTCGATGGCCAGTCGGGCGGCTCCGACTGCGATGGCGATGGCGATGCAGGTCCCCGCCACGTCGAACGCGAGCTGGCCGGCCCAGTCCGGATGGAACACCTGGATCGACCCGCCGCTGAGCACACCGAGGACCCCGCCGGCCGCGAGTGCCAGACGTCGCGTCAGCAGGAAGCCCGCGCCGACCACCAGGAGGTAAGAGATCCAGATCACCGCGAAGCTCTGGTCGGAGTAGCGACCCGGCGCGGCAGCCCAGGCGCAGCCGATCACCGGCGCGCCGACCACGACCAGCCACCGTGGATCGGCAGTAGGCCTGACCACGATCCGCAGGGTGACGGGGAGCGCCACGAGGACAGCCCCGAACAGGAGGATGCCGGCGACTCCCGCGGGCCAGCCGCTCAGGATCCAGAGCGTCACCAGGAGCGCGAAGCCCGCGAAAGCGGGGACCGAGACGGCGCGGCGCAGCGCCGCGCCGAAGGTCGCGCTCGCCCAGCCCGGGGAGCGACCGGCCGACTGCTCGGGGGCCGACCGCGCGCTCATCCGACTCACCGGAGGACACCACGCAATCTCCACCGACCGCGAGCACCGCTCAGGCTCGCGCGAGACGATAGATTGCGCTCCGTCATGCCGATCCCCCACGCGGCCGGTACGAACGAAGGAGAAGGATGCCGACGTCGGGCACGCCGTTGCGTCGGGGCTTCTACCGCGTCGCCATCGTGGAGGATCACGCCCTCCAGCGCGAGCGCACTGAGGAAGTGCTCCACGAACGCGCGGGGGTGCGTGTCGTCGCCCGCTGTGAGCACCTGCCGCAGTTCGTGGCGTGGCTCGAACGTGCGCCACGGGAGGAGCGGCCCCATCTGCTCGTGCTCGACCTCAGCGTCGACCGAGGTCCCGCCGTGGATCCGGAGTTGGTCGCGTCGTTGGTGCGCGGCGGACTCCGCGTGCTGGTGCTCTCCGCGATGGCCTCGCCCGCGCTGGTGCGTCAGGTGATGCGTGCCGGCGTCGCTGGATTCGTCGGGAAACGCGACCCTGCGACCGACCTGGTCGACGCGGTGCACACCGTGTTGTCCGGCGGCGAGTGGATGACACCCGACATGGCCAACGTGATCGTCAACGATCCCGGCCGGCCGGCGCTCAGCGACCAGGAGGAGCGCGCGCTGGTCCTCTACGCCTCCGGCCTCACTCTCGAGGCGGTCGCGGCCGGCATCGGAGTCAAGCGCGACACGGCGAAGAAGTACATCGACGTCGTCAAGCGGAAGTACGCCGAGGCCGGCCGCAGTGTCCGGTCGAAGACCGACCTCTATCGCGCCGCGGTGGCCGACGGCTATCTGGACGACGCGCGCTGACGTCACTGCCCGTCCGGGCCTGTCCCTCCGGGTCACCCGTCCTCGCCCTCCACGAGCATCCCTCGTGCGATCGCCATGTCCACCGCGTCCCATCGGGATGCGACGCCCAGTTTGCGATAGATCGAGCGCACCTGGGTCTTGACGGTGTTCAGGCTGACGACGTTGGCGCGTGCGATCTGCGCCAGCTTGCGACCGAGCGCCAGCTGACGCAGGACATCCAGCTCACGGTCGGTGAGTTCCCGACCAGGAAGGTCGCCTCGGGGCACCTCGATCCGAGGTCGCACAGGCGCACCGAGGAGCGCTCGGCGGTCGCGCTCGGGGAGCCGCGAGGCGGGAACGCTCAACCGGTGCGCCCGGTACAGGTCGGCCCACGAACGGCGGGCCTCCCTGGACGAGCCGGCGGACCGGCTCTCCAATGCCGCTTCCAGCGTCGCGAGCTCGATCTTGCGGCGTACCGAGCCCAGGGCACCCGCCCGTGCCGCCGCCGACCCCACGGCCGCCTCCTCGAGGTGTCCGTCGACGTAGGCCAGCCAGGACCACGCCAGCACCGACTCGGCGGTCTCGCCGATGGGAACAGCACGATCGCGCGCGGAGGCCGGGGACGGCGGAGTGTGGAGTAACGCATCGGCCTCCACCCGCAGCGCGGTCAGGGCCCAGGGAGCCGGGGCGCTCTGCCAGTCCACGGCGTCGTGGAACAGCGTCTGCCATCGCTCGACGTCGGCATCGGGGCCGAGCACCGCGACCGTGGCGGCGAGTGGTTCGGCGAGGTAGGTCCAGTACTCGGTCGGGTCCGCGACGGAGACCGCGACCACGAGGTGCTCGCGCGCCCGCGACGCGTCGCCGTCCTCGAGGGCGAGCCACGCTCGGGCGGCGCGCCACTGGATTCCTGGGACGTCGTCGAGCCAGTGGTCGGGCCACTCGCCCCGAGGCGCCTCGGCCAGGAGTCGCCGCGCGACGTTCAACTCACCGGCGGCCGCCCGCAGGGCAGCCGCTGCGGCGAGCGCCCGCATCCGGCGGGGATGACCGCCCCGACCGTCGCGCTCGGCGACCGACGCGAGGAGCGTCAGGGCGCCGGCGACGTCCCCGTGCGCGGCCCGTGCCAGGGCGCACTCCATCTCGAACTCGATCTCACAGGCAGCCGTGGCAGGGTCGTCGGACCAGTGCTCGCGCAGCGTCGGACCGTTCGTCGGCGCCGGATCCGGACAGCCTCGGAGACGGGCCGCTGTCGCGAGCGCCCAGTGGCGGACCAACCTCTCCTGGGGAGTCTCGGACCTGGCTCGTCGCGCGGCCGAGGCCATGATGATCGGTGCGACCAGCGACCGCATGGCCGTACCGTTGCTGTAGGCGGCCAGGGCTAGTCCGGCCACCTCGGGACCACGCCCCGGCGCTACCGTGAGCAGGTGCTCGACGACCGGTCGCAGCACGGCGGGTCGCGCGAGGAGCAGTCGCCCCAGATGGGTGCTCGCCAGACGATGGACCTCCTCGAGCCAGCCGAGGTCGAGCGCGCATGTCAGCGCCTCGACGAGCAGTCCGCGTCCCTCCGCCCAGGCGACGACCTCGCGACCCAGGTCGGCGCTCCGCGGATCGCGTCCGGCGAGTTCGGCCAGGTACGCCCGCGCGTGCGGTGCGATCTGGAACCGCTGCTCGCCGAGAGTCAGGGCCCACATGCCGAGGCCGGCGCGTTCGGCAGCAGCGAACACACTGTCGACGTCGGAGCCCGCGAGGAGGCGCTCGGCCAGCCCCCGCGTGGGCGCGGTCGCGAGCGCCAGCCACCCCAGCGCGGTCACCAGGTCCTGCTCACCCGCTGCCGTGCCGAGCAGTCGGTCACGAGAGACCAGAGCGCTCAACTCGGCGGGCTCGAGCGGGATGGCCATCGCACCGAGTTGGGCCGCGAGCTCGGCGGTCAGGTCGGGATGCCCATGCACGACGGCGTGGACGGCCTCGGCATAACGCCGTGGTGCGGGAACGCCGCACGCGAGCAGCGTCGCGGTCGTCTCCTCCACGGTCAGAGCGAGATCCGACGCCGTGACGATCGTGGTGGCACACGCCGACAGGCGCTCCCTGGCGCGCGCCGGCACCGCGTTCAGCTCCCGCACCACCACGACGACGGCGACCTGTGGCGCGTCGTCCGCAAGTCCGCAGACGGAGTCGACGAAGCCGCCGCCCGGCTGCTCACCGGTGTCGATGACGACCAGACAGGGTGTCCTCACATGCTCGTCGACGGCTCCGTCGTAGGGAGAAGTGGCGGCATCCCCGATCCCCGTGGGCCTCGCCCGCGGGGCATGCTCGGCCACGAACGCACGCACCGCCGACTCCACGACGTCGCTCGGCGTGCCGGCCGATGCCGCCTCATCTCCTCGGGCGTAGTCGAACCACCCGACCCTGATCGGCCCCTGTGCCCGCGCGTGCTGCGCACAGTCGAGGATCACCTGAGTGCTGTCGAAGCCCCGGGGAGCAGCGACGATCGTCACCCCCGGCTCCCGGACGGCCAGGACGTCGTAGAGCCGGGGTCGTCTGGTCTGGACGCGCGCCGCGAGCGGCATCCTGCTCTCCACGCGTGAGCTCATGTCCTCTCCTCGTGACCCGGCGTCGACTGATGACCGAGTTGTGTCACACAGGGCGACCGGGATGCACGAACGGATGACGGATCGGGGGGATTTCACCCCCGATCGGGGGTGATGGTCGGCGACGAGCGCGACGGTGCCCCGTCCCCTCGCGGGAACGGGGCACCGTCGTCATTGACCTCGGTTCGATGGGGTGACGGTCCTCGTCACCACATGACCATCGGGTTCTTCGGACCGGACGCGGTCACCGTCGGGTCGGACCCCGCCTTGACCTCGACTCCGTCCTTGATACCTCCGCGGTCGGTGTCGAAGTCCACCGGGTTGGACTTGCGGTTGCCGTGCGCCTTGTTCTTGCGCCCGGTCACCTCGTCCTTGTCGGTCAGACCGTCACGGTCGGTGTCCTTCAGGAGCGGGTTGGTCTTCACCTTCCCGATCACGTAGGACTCGCCGTCACGCAACTTCACCCGCTGCTTGATCTTGATCCCACGGACCTCCTGCCGGTCGGTCAGACCGTCGCCGTCGGTGTCGGCCTTGCACGGGTTCGTCCTGACCAGGCCGATCGGCTTGATCTTCGACCAGTTCGTGCGGACCTTCTGCTTCAGGCGGAAGCCCTTGACCTCCGCCCCGTCCCTGAGCCCGTCACCGTCGGTGTCGGGGTTGAGCGGGTCGGTGCCACGGGCGCAGCTTCCGACGCCGGCGACCTCGCGGCCGTCCGGGATGCCGTCCCGGTCGCTGTCGCGCGAGAGCGGGTTGGTACCCAGGTCGCGCTCTTCCCCGTCGGAGAGTCCATCCCCATCGGAGTCCGCCTTGGTCGGGTCAGTGCCTGCGGCGATCTCGTCGGCATCCGAGACGCCGTCACCGTCGGTGTCGGTGTCCGGGCCGGGGTTGGTCCCCGGCTTGGAGTTCGGATCCTTCGGGTCGGTACCAGCGTCAACCTCAGCCTTGTCGCTGAACCCGTCGCCGTCGGTGTCGGCCTTGGTCGGGTCGGTGCCCAGCGCGGCCTCCTGCTCGTCGGTCAGGCCGTCACCATCGGTGTCCTTGCCGGGCTGGCTGCCTGGCTTGGAGTTCGGATCCAACGGGTCGGTACCAGCTGCGACCTCGGCGCCGTCGTTGAATCCGTCGCCATCGGTGTCGGCCTTGAGCGGGTCGGTGCCGCGCAGCCGCTCCTGGCCGTCGGTCAGACCGTCGCCATCGGTGTCGGCCTTGTTCGGGTCGGTGCCGTCCAGGAGCTCCTGGGCGTCCGGCACACCGTCACCGTCGCTGTCGACCACCGGGATCACCGGAGGAGTCGGCTTGGAGTTCGGATCCAGCGGGTCGGTGCCGCGGAGCACCTCGTCACCGTCGCTCCACCCGTCACCGTCGGTGTCGGGGTTGAGCGGATCGGTGCCGCGGGTCTTCTCCTGCCCGTCGTCCAGACCGTCGTTGTCGGTGTCGGCCTTCAACGGGTTGGTGCCGTCGGCCTTCTCCTGACCGTCCTCGACACCGTCGTTGTCGGAATCCTTGTCGAGCGGGTTCGTGCCGTCGGCCTTCTCCTGACCGTCGAACACGCCGTCGTCGTCGGAGTCGTTGTCGAGCGGGTTCGTGCCGTCGGCCTTCTCCTGACCGTCCTCGACACCGTCGTTGTCGGAATCCTTGTCGAGCGGGTTCGTGCCGTCGATCTTCTCCTGACCGTCCTCGACACCGTCGCCGTCGGAATCCTTGTCGAGCGGGTTCGTGCCGTCGGCCTTCTCCTGACCGTCCTCGACACCGTCCCCGTCGGAGTCGACATTGTTCGGGTCGGTCCCCGCCGCGATCTCGTCGGCGTCGCTGATCCCGTCGCCGTCGGAGTCCTTGACCTGGAAGGTGAAGTCCTCCGGGGCCGAGACGCCGATCACCCGGTCGTCGTTCGGGCCGGCTTGGTGCACCGCCACGATCGTGATGGGTCCCTCTCCGGCCGGGGTGGCCGGGATCGACCAGTCGCCGTTGCCATCGGCCGTTCCGGAACCCAACGGGCTACCGGTCGGGTTTCCGTTGTTGTCGGCCTCGTAGAGGACGATCGTCGCACCGGGGGCACTCGTGCCGGCGATGGCGTCGCCGATGTCGATCGCGGCGCCCGGCGTGGTGATCTCCGGCGCAGGCACCGGCGTGACCTCGACCGGGGCCGAGACCTGCTCTGCGGCGGGACCGTTGCCGTCGGGGTCGATCACGGCGACGACGTCGATCGGAGCGGTGATCGGATCGGTCGTCGTCACCGCCCAGGTCCCGTCGGGCTCCACCGTGCTCGTGCCGAGGGAGGGACCGGTGGGCTGACCGTTGCCGTCGGCCTCATAGACGTCGACGGTCTGGCCCGGGGTTCCCGAACCGGTGATAGTGACCGTGTCGTCGGGGTTCTGCACGACCGGACCCTCGATGACGACCGGGATCGTGTCGTACGTCGTGACCTTGACCGGCGCACTGGGTGCGCTGTCGGTGCCGTCGGTGGTCGCCACGGCGGTGTAGGTCGCGGTGGTTCCCGGCGGCGGCGTCCAGGACCAGTCGCCGTTCGGCTGCACCGTGGCCGGCTGACCCGAGCCCGGGATCGGCTGACCGTTCGGGCCGACCTCGAAGATCGTCACGGTGGAGCCGGCCGGCGCTGTGCCGGTGAGCGGCTCGCCGTTGGGGAGCCGGTTGCCCGGCGGCGTGGTGATCGTCGGCGAACCGATGGGGCTCGGCGGCGGCAGGTACACCGCGCGCGAGTACTGGGTGACCTGCCCGGCGTAGGCGCCGGGCTGGCTGGCGTCGTAGTTCACCAGAGTCTGGATACGGACGTTGCCGCTCTGCGCCAGGGGCGCCCCCAGGACGTCGAAGGTCGCACTGCCCGCGCCTGTGACACCCGTGACGCGGCCGATGTAGCGCTCGGCACGCACGGCCTCGCCGTCGGCCGCACCCGGGCTGTAGTAGACGTCCAGAGCGAGCGGGCTCGGCGCCGTCGGCGCCTGGTTGCCGGTCTCGTTGCCAGTGCCGGACGGCGGGCGCCAGCTGAGTGTCAGCTTGTTGCCGGTGGTGCTGGCAGCGGTGGGGATGTAGGTGCGGTACTTGCCGTTGGCCGTGTTGCGGATGTTCCAGACGAACCACGGCGCGTTGGTCTCCGTGAGGCCCTGGTTGTCCTGAGCCTTGGTCGGCGCGTTGACCTGACCGGTGAAGGTGTTGCGGGTCGCGGTCACGATCCCGCTGTCGAGGCGGATGGGCGCCTCACCCTCGGCGGTCTCGTAGCCATCCATGTGGTTGTTGTCGATGAACCAGCTCGAGTGCGTGTTCACCGCGAGGGCGTCCCAGTCGTAGACGATCCACCACGCCATCTTGTCGTTGCTGTCGGTGTTGACGACCGTGTTGTTCGAGATGACGTTGCGCGTGGCGGCCGAGGGGTTGCCGGCGCGCGCGTTGACCCAGAAGACCGGATACACGGTGTCGACGTCGGTCATGTCGTTGTCGTGGATCCGGATGGCCTCGGGAACGGTGTTGCCGTTGAGCCGGAGGTCCATCACCGAGTCGCTCGCGTGCACGTCGGTGAACGTGTTGTTCCCGATGTTCACGTTCTTCATGGTGCGCGCGTTGTAGAACGTGATGTGGCTGCGGTGGGTCCACACCTCGTTGAACGTGTTGTCGGTGATCTGCACGTTCTCGACGTTGGTCGTCGTGAAGTCGAGGATGTCGTCGCTGGAGTTGGCGGCGACGTCCTCATTCGGGTTGTTCGGGTTGGTGGCCGGGTTCTTGACGTCGAAGGTGTTGTCGTCGATCACCACGTTCGTGGCGTCTCCATCACGGAAGCTGACCAGCACCTGCGCCCGCGTGTTGAAGACGTTACGCCGGAACTCGGCGTTGTCGACGTCGGCGGCGTACATGTCGATCGCACTGCCGAGGAACGCCCGCTTGAGCGGCGAGAACGTGTTGTCGAGGAACGACGCACCGTTCAACTTGATCGTGCCGCCCCGGAACCAGAAGACGCGCTCGCCATTCCACTTGTCGAAGAGAGAGTTCTTCACCGTCAGGTTGTTGAAGGTGGTGTAGGCCTCCGCGAAGAGCCCGTAGTAGAAGGACTCCGGGTACTCGTTCTTCATCTGGACACCGTCGAGGGTCAACCCGTTGACGACGGTGGGATTCGCGGCCGTGCCGTTGAGAACACGAATCGCCCCGCCGAGGTCCTGCACGCCGTCGAATTCGACGTCCTTGATGGTCACGTTGCTGGCAGCCGCGCCGTTGGTGCCACTGACGAAGATGAAGCCTCGCTCCATCCAGTTCGAGTCGGCCTCGATCATCTGGCCGTTCTCGAAGGTGGCCCCGCTGCCGCGCTGGCTCAGCACGAACGAGGTCTCGCCGCCGATGATCCCGCCGATGCGCCGGTTGCGGGTAGCGGTGGAGGGGGCCGTCACTCCGGTGTCGAAGTTCTTCAGCGTGGCATCGGGGCCGTCGATGTAGAAGGCCGTGCCCTGGTCGCCGAACTGGTAGAACCCGACCCGGTCGCCGAAGTCGATGGAGACCTTCGGAGCCGTGATCGAGTAGTACGCACCGGAGACGTCCCAGCCGGGGGCGATGACGCCGGTCTTCATGCGGCCCGCGGCGTTGTCACCGTCGGGACCGACGATGAAGCCCTGGAGGCCGGGCGCGAACGTGATGTTCGCGCCGTCCGGGTTGTTCGCGGTGTTGGCCGTCCCGGGCGCGGCCCGCAGCGTCCCCGCACCAGCGTAGTTGAGGCTGGTGACGACGATGTTCGTCGGCGCCGCCTGCGACGGTGCCGCGGTGACGACCACCCCGGTGGCGGCCGTCATCGCGGCGACGGCCATGCCGGCGGCGAGCCGACGCGGTGTCAATGGTCGTTTCAAGGGAGTCGTCCTCTGGTCTCGACGATGGGTGGCCTAGACGGCCGGTTGTCGGAGGCTAAGTCGGCCTACGCAGGTCCAACACCGCGAACGAGGGAGGGCTAGAGGTGATCCGAGGGTGATCCCCCATCACCCCTCGGGCCGGCCCTCCGTCACGAGAGCCCGGGCGCGCTGATGCGCGCGTCCGTGAGCCGTCGCCTCGACGACGCCATGAGCTACGGGGACCGTCCGCGTTCGACGCTCGCGCTCCGCGCCGCACCGATCGCGGACGCGCCTCTCGACTACCGCGAGACGGTCGTGAGCAGCTGCGTCGCGCGCGTGAGCACGACGTAGAGGGTGGCGCGGCCGGTGGCCGACTCCGCCTCGATCTCCTCCGGCTGGACGACGACGATGCCGTCGAACTCCAGGCCCTTGGTGTCCAGACCGGTCAGCACGACGACCCGGTCGTCGCCCGACGGCGTGACCGAGGAGTCGACGGCGGCGCGCGCGCCGGTCGCGTAGTCGGCGAACTCCGGCCACGACGCCAGCCAGGCGTTGACCTCCGAGCGCCGAGCGACCGGCACGACGATGCCGACGGTGCCGGCGACCTCCGCCAGCACGGCCGCCGTCTCGGCGCGCACCGCCGGCTCGAGGTCGGGCACGCGCCCGACGACACGGGGCTCGATGCCGGTCGACCTCACCGCTGTCGGCAGGTCGGCAGCGAGGCCGACGCGCTGGGCGTAAGCCGCCGCGAAGGCGTAGATCTCCGCGGAGTTGCGGTAGTTGGTCGAGAGGTGGAACTCATGGGTCGGCTTGCCCTCCAGCGCGGCCGACCGGGCCGCGGTGGACTCGGCCGGCACCGGCCAGGACGACTGCGCGGGGTCGCCGACGATCGTCCACGACGCCGTGCGGCCACGCCGTCCGACCATCCGCCACTGCATCGGGGTCAGGTCCTGGGCCTCGTCGATGAGCACGTGGGCGAACCCGTCGTCCTCGATGGAGTGCGTCGGTGGCTGCCAGGCGCGTCCCGACGGCGCGTACTCGCGGTCGGAGGCCGTCATCAGCTCCTGGATGTCGACCGCACCCTGGATCAGCGCGAGCGGATCGTCACGCTCGTCCTCGGTACGCCGGGGGACGTCGCCCAGGGCGTAGCGCAGCTCGTCGATGAGCGGCACGTCCGCGATCGAGTGCTCGGCGCCGCCCGACCAGGACTTCAGCAGCAGCCTCTGCTCCTCGGCCGTGAGGACGCCGTCACCGACGCGGGCCAGGAACTCCGGGTCGTGCAGCCACGAGAGCACCGTGGGCGCGTCGACCGGCGGCCACCAGGCGAGGGCGAACTCGAGGAAGTCGTCGTTGTCGAGCAGGTCGTCGTTGAACGACTCGCGGCCGCGATCGCGACCCCGCTCGCTGCGCACCTGCCGCCACAACGCGTCCAGCAGCGTGGTCGAGATGCGCGGCAGCTGGCGGTTGCGCCGTCCCTGGCTCATCAGCTGACGGCGCAGTCGTCCGAGCAGGCCGCGGTCGAGCACGAGGGAGTTGTCGTACCAGAACAGCCGGAACTCCCGCGGGCTGCCGGGCGCCTGCTGGCGGGCGGCGCGGCGCATGACCTCCGCCATCCGCTCCGAACCCTTGATGTCGGCGACCGCGGGCTCGTCGTGACGAGTCGCCCGCACACCGTCGACGACCTCGCCGAGCGAGCGCAGGGCGACCGCTGTCTCACCGAGGCTGGGCAGCACCCGCTCGATGTAGCGCATGAAGACGCCGCTCGGACCCACGACCAGCACGCCGTCGGTCTCGTAGCGGCGGCGATCGGTGTAGAGCAGGTACGCCGCACGGTGCAGCGCGACGACGGTCTTGCCGACCCCCGGGCCTCCGCTGATCGCCACGACGCCCTTGGCCGGCGCACGGATCGCCTTGTCCTGCTCGGCCTGGATGGTGGCCACGATCGAGTGCATCCGGCGGTCGCGGGCCCGCGAGAGCTGGGCCATCAGCGCACCTTCGCCGACGATCGGGAGCTCGCCGTCGGCGCGCTCGGCGTTGCCGTCGGCGTCGAGCAGCTCGTCCTCGACACTCTGCACCGTCGTGCCCTGCGAGCGGAGCACCCGGCGCCGGACGACTCCTTGGGGCTCGGCGGCCGTGGCTTGGTAGAACACCGCCGCTGCCGGCGCACGCCAATCGATCAGGAGGGTGTCGCGATCCTCATCCCGCAGCCCGATCCGGCCGACGTAACGCGGCTCGGCGTCCAGTTCGGTGCGCAGATCGAGACGGCCGAAGACGAGGCCCTCGTGCGCGGCGTCCAGCTGGGCGATCCGCTTGGCGGCGTGGAAGACCATCGCGTCGCGCTCGACGAGCCCGCCCTCGTGCCCGAGCCGCCCGCGCGAGTGACCCTCCCGCGCGACCTGCTGGGCGTTGCGGCCGGCGGTCTCGAGCTGCCGGTGCACCCGGTCGACGAAAGCCTGCTCGGTCGCGATCTCCCGCTCGACCAGCTCGTCGCTCACACATCCCCCAGCGTTCGTGGATCTCTCCGGCCCGCTTCCCCAGGCGACGGCACCGTCATCCGGCTCAGGCCAGTCGTCCAGTCTACAAAGCACCCGCCACGGGCCGCCGGGGTATTCATGCGGTGGTCATCGGGAGCTGGGGGCCGCCGGTCGGTGTGCGGGGCGACCGGTGGGTCAGCGTCCGCGGGAGAGGAACGCGGTCATCGCCTCGCGGGCAGCATCCGAGCCGAACAGGCTGGCCGACAGCTCGGCCATCTCGTCGGCGCCGGCGTCGATGCGGGCGAGCAGGTCGCCCGCGAGCAGGCGCTTGGTCTCACGCAGCCCCTGGGGCGCACCGGTGGCGAGCGACGCGCAGACGCGCGCGACCTCCTCGGCCAGCTGGTCGTCCGGTACCGCGCGGGTCACCAGGCCGGCGTCGACCGCAGCGGCCGCGTCGAAGGTCTCCCCGGTGAGGAAGGTGTAGGCGGCCGCGCGCGAGGTCATCCGGCCGAGCAGCGTGAGAGAGATGATCGCGGGCGTCAGGCCCAGTTTGACCTCGGTGAGGGCGAAGTTCGCGCTCGCGGCGGCGACGACGATGTCGGCCGCGCCGACGATGCCGATGCCACCAGCCCTCACCGGTCCGCCCAGCTCCAGGACGACCGGCTTGCTCGCCGCGACGATCGAGCGCTGCAGGGCCACGATCGTGCGTGCGCCCTCCTCCATCGATCCGGTCGACGCCTCGGAGAGATCCGCCCCTGAGCAGAACACGCGCCCGGCCGAACGCAGCAGGACGACGCGCACCGCGTCGTCCGCCTCGGCAAGGGCGATCCGGTCGACCAGCTCGCTGACCAGCTGGCGCGAGAGCGCGTTGCGGTTGTGGGGGGAGTCGAGCGTGATCGTGGCGACGGCGCTCTCGGCGTCGACGTCGAGGTGCACCAGCTCGGCGGGGGTCTCGGTCATGCGCCAATCTTGGCCGACGAGGCGCGTGAAGTGGTCGGCTGTCGGCTCACGGGGTTTCGAGACGCTCGCTGCGCTCGCTCCTCAACCACCGGACGTCGACGCGAGACGCTCGCTGCTCAACCACCGGCCCTCGACCCGAGACGCTCTGCCCTCCACCGCGGGCGGTCTCAGGTCGCGAGGGCGACGTAGGTGGTCTCGAGGTACTCCTCGATGCCCTCGAAGCCGCCCTCCCGGCCGAACCCGGAGGCCTTCATGCCGCCGAACGGGGCGGCGGCGTTGGAGACCAGGCCGGTGTTGATGCCGACCATGCCGAACTCCAGCGCCTCGGCCATCCGGATCGTGCGGGCCAGGTCGCGGGTGTAGACGTAGGAGGCCAGGCCGTACTCGGTGTCGTTGGCCGCGGCGATCGCCTCCTCGTCGGTGCTGAAGGTGGTGATCGGCGCGACGGGCCCGAAGATCTCCTCGGTACTCAGCGCGGCAGCGCGCGGGACGTCGACCAGCACGGTGGGTGGGTAGAAGTAGCCGGGGCCGTCCGGACGCGTGCCGCCGACCAGCACGCGAGCGCCGGCATCGACCGCGTCGCGCACCAGGGCGTCGACGGAGTCGACCGCCTTGTCGTCGATCAGCGGCCCGACCTGGACGCCGTCGTCCTGCCCGCGCCCGACGGTGAGACCGCCCATCCGCTCAGCCAGGCGCTGCGCGAACTCCTCGGCGACGTCGACGTGGACGAGGAAGCGGTTCGCCGAGGTGCAGGCCTCGCCCATGTTGCGCATCTTGGCCAGCATCGCTCCGTCGACGGCGGCCTCGAGGTCGGCGTCGGCGAAGACCAGGAAGGGGGCGTTGCCGCCGAGCTCCATGCTGACGCGCTGCAACTGGTCGGCCGACTGCGCGACCAGCCTCTTCCCGACGCCGGTCGAGCCGGTGAAGCTCAGCTTGCGCAGGCGGGGGTCGGCCTGGAGTGCCGTGCTCAGACCACCGGAGTCGGTCGTGGTGACGACGTTGAGCACGCCGCCGGGAAGTCCGGCCTCCTCCAGGAGCGCGGCGAGCGCGAGCATGGTGAGCGGGGTCTGGGCGGCCGGCTTGATCACCATCGTGCACCCCGCGGCGACGGCAGGTCCGACCTTGCGGGTGCCCATGGCCAGCGGGAAGTTCCACGGCGTGACGAACAGACACGGTCCGACCGGCTTCTTGATGGTCAGCAGCCGGCTGCCGCCGGCCGGGGCCTGCATCCAGCGCCCGTGGATGCGCACCGCCTCCTCGGCGTACCACCTGAAGAACTCCGCGCCGTAGGTCACCTCTCCCTTGGCCTCGGCCACGGGCTTGCCCATCTCCAGGCTCATCAGCAGGGCGAAGTCGTCAGCGCGCGCCGTCAACAGCTCGAACGCCCGGCGCAGGATCTCCCCGCGCTCGCGCGGCGGCGTCGCGGCCCAGTCGGCCTGCGCCGCGCCGGCGGCGTCCAACGCCTGCGTCGCCTCGCCCGGCGAGGCGTCCGGGACGGCGGTCAGCACGCTGCCGTCGGCGGGATCGAGGACGTCGAGCGTCGCACCGTCGGCCGCGGGCTGCCAGCGACCGCCGATGAGAAGTGCGCGGTGCTGCTCGGCGAGCAGCGAGGTCGTCAGCCGTGAGTCACCCATGGCTCCACTGTGGCAGACGTCCAGGTGGCCCGAAGACCTACCCGAATGGGCCGTGACATCTGCCCGATTGGCTCGTTTCCCTGTCAAGAACCTGAGAAATCGAGGGAATCACGGCAATCCCCTGCCGTTAGCCGGGGACGTGCCGTAGTCTCGCCATGTCGTCCTTCGGAGGGAGCACCAAGGAACGACAAAGAGCCCCTCGTTGACCCCATGCAGCGAGGGGCTCGCTCCATTTTCGGCACCCCGGCGAGCGTGAGGGCGGCCCACCCGTGGGTGGTTTCGTGACGCTCGCTGTGCTCGCTCCTCAACCACCGCAACGGGCGAGTCCCGGTGGTCGAGGAGGCCGCTCTGCGCCCGTCAGGAGACCCCCCGCAGGAAGGCCTCCAGGATCGGCCCTGCCGTGCCGGAGCCAGAAGCCCCGTCGCCGACGAAGACCGCGACGGCGAGATCGCCCTGCGCCGCGATCATCCAGGCGTGCGTGCGGATCTGGCCGTCGGTCTCGTATTCCGCCGTGCCGGTCTTGGCGATGACCGGCTTGCCCGGCACGTCGGCGAGCAGCCGACCGCTGCCGGAGGTGACCACACCGCGCATCAGCTCGCGCAGCTGCCGCGCCTCGGCGGTCGTGAGCGGCTCCGCGTCCGACGACGGGGCGACGTCGATCTCCTCGAGGAGCCGCGGCACCACGGTCGCGCCCTCCTGCACCGACGCCGCCACGGCGGCCATCGCCATCGGGGAGGCGAGCACCGTGCCCTGGCCGATCATGTCGGCCGCCGCACCGGTCGCACTCTCCGCCGGCGGCACCTGGCCGAAGTAGGCCGGGAAGCCGAGGTCGTGGTCGATGCCGAGTCCGAGCGAGGCGGCTGCGGCGGCGAGGTCCCGGCGTCCGAGCCGGTCGCGCTCGCCGATGAAGGCGGTGTTGCACGAGTTGGCGAACGCCTGGGCGAAGGTGATCGAGCCCGTGGCGGAGGCCGGATAGTCGTCGTAGTTCTCGAAGTCGCGGCCGTCGACGTCGACGCTGCTCGGGCAGGTCACCCGGCCGGCGGGAGCCAGACCGCTGCGGAGCAGGGCGAGCCCGCTGACGGTCTTGAACGTCGATCCGGGGGCGTACTGGCCGAAGGTCGCCAGGTTCTGGCCACCGTTGCCGGGGCCGTTGGCCGCGGCGAGGATCGCTCCGTTGCTGGGCCTGATCGCAACGACCGCGCTCGCAGCGCTGACGTCGTCCAGCAGCGACTCCGCGAGTCGCTGGAGACGCTCGTCGAGCGTGGTCCGCAGGTTCTTCCCGCGCGTGCCGTCGACCCGGAAGAGGTCGCGCTCCTTGCCGTCGCTGCCGACCGCCTGGACGACCACGCCCGGCGTGCCCTGGAGCTGCTCGTCGTAGCGCTGCTGCAGTCCGGAGATGCCGGCGATGTCGCCGGGCTGGTACCGCTCGGGGTCGTCCTCGACCATCTCGGCGGTGACCTCACCGACCCGGCCGAGGATCGGGGCGGCGAAGGTGCTGGTGGGCGCCAGCGGGATGCTGTCGGTGACCAGGCGGGCGCCGTCGATCTGCTCGTAGCCACGCAGCACCCGCAGGGGCACGTCGTCGGCGCGCAGCACGATCGCCTCGACGAAGGCGCGGTCGCCGGCGTCGCGCACACGGGAGGCGAACGCGCCGGCGTCGACCCCGCCGACGAGTGCTGCGAGCGCGCGGGCCGAGCGGGCCGCGGGACCCTTGGCCAGCCCGCTGCGGTCGATGCCGACACGGACGACGTCGCGGTAGGTCACCAGCGCCACACCTCCCGCGCCACGGATGTCTCCGCGGCGAGGCTCGATCGTGGTGCGGTCCAACGTCGCCGCCGGCGTCAGGCTCGGCTCGATCACGGTGCGGTCCCAGGTCACCGACCACTCGCCGTCGGTGCGCGTGAGAGCGATCGGGGCGTCGTAGGTCCACGCGTTCGCCGGCGTGAGGGGCCACGTCCAGGTGAGCACGGCGATGGCGCTGTCGCCGTCCTCGGTGACCTCGCCCAGCTGCACGCTCGGGGTCACCTCGCCGAGCCCGGACGTGACCTCGTCGAGCTCCGCCGCCGCGTCCGCGGAGGGAACGTCGAGCACCCCGTCGTCCAGCCCACTCAGGTCACCGCCGGCCAGTCCCTCGGCCAGCGCGGCGGCCGTGGCTCCGGGGTTCTTGCCGGCGTCCTCGGGGTTCGGCTCGCTGTCGCACCCCGCCACCAGAGCGGCGAGCACCAGCAGGGCTGTCGGAACAGATGCGACCCGAGACGTCATGCTCTGAGTTCTACCAGGGCCGACCGGCCGGGCGGTCAGACCGCCGGCACATGCCAGACGGCGGTCTCGCCGCTGAGCAGGTCGGCCACGCCGCGGTGGAAGTTGGGGCACTGGGAGATGTCGTGCGCCCGGCAGCGCAACGCGTGCTCGGTCATCTCGCGGGATCGCTCCATCTCCACCATCCGGCGCTCCAGGTCGTCCAGATGCGCCTGCAGGACGGCGTGCCGCTCCGGCGCTCCCGCGTCGAGCAGCACAGCGATCTGCTCCAGGCTCATGCCGGCCGCCTTGGAGCGCAGGATCACCGCGACGCGCACCAGCTCCTCCCCCCCGAATCTCCGGCGCCCAGCGCTGTCACGGGGCGGATCGAGCAGACCCATGTCCTCCCAATGGCGCAGCACGTGTGTCGCGAGACCGAATCGCGTCGCGAGCTCGCCGATCGTCCAGGTCTCCTGGCTTGACTTCATGTCGACATGAAGTCAGATCCTCGTGGTTGACACAAGTTCACCGACCACGGGAGCACTCATGACCTTCGACGCGATCATCCTCGGCGGTGGCCCCGCCGGCCTTCAGGCGGCTCTGACCCTGGGCCGCATGCACCTCGACGTCCTGCTGATCGACTCCGGCGTCTACCGCAACGACCCGGCCGCACACAGCCACAACATGCTCACGCGCGACGGCGTGCCGCCGTCGGAGCTCCGCGCGATCGCGCGCGACCAGCTGCACGCCTACGGGAGCGTCGAGGTGCGGGGCACCGTCGCGTCAGTCGTCGCGCGCGCGGACGACGGGACGTTCGACGTCACCACACCGGACGGTGTCGAGCGTGCCCGTCGGCTGCTGCTCGCCACCGGTGTGCGCGACGCACTACCCGCCGTGCCCGGGCTCGCCCCGTTGTTCGGCACGCTCGCAGCCCACTGCCCGTTCTGCCACGGCCACGAGTACGCCGGGCGTCGGGTGGCCGTGATCGGGGCCGTGCACGCCGCCGGGCGCGCGCTGATGATGAGCCGGATCGCCGGCGAACTGGTGGTGCTCACCGACGGGGCGGACCTGGACGAGGCCGACCTAACCATGCTGGACGCGCACGGCATCGCGGTGCGCGCGGAGCCGATCCTCCAGATCGGGTCGCCGAACGGGGAGCAGCGGGTCGACGTCCAGCTCGAAGGCGGCGACGTCATCGAGGTGGGCGGCATCCTGACCGCCACGACGTTCGCCCAGTCCGCCCCGTTCGCCGAGCAGCTCGGCCTGGACCTGCTGCCGTCGGGGTGCGTGGAGGTCGACGTCTTCGGACGCACCTCGATGCCCGGCGTCTACGCCGCCGGCGACCTGGCGCACGTCCCGGAGCTGCCGATGCCGATGTCGTCGGTGCTGACCTCGGCGGCAGCGGGCCTCACTGCCGCCGCGACGCTGCTGCGCGAGCTGGTGGTGGTGCCGTGACGACACCGTCCCTGCCGGTGGTCGAGCCTGTCGAGACCCTCACCGCATCTCGACGAGCTCGATGACCGGGGGCGCTCGGTGGTCGAGCGGTTGTAGAGACCCTCACCGCCCGGTGGTCGAGCCTGTCGAGACCCTCACCGCATCTCGACGAGCTCGATGACCGAGAGCGGTCGATGACCGGGAGAGCGATCAGTCGTCGCGGTTCTTCTTGTGGCGCGGCTTCTTGTCGCGACCGCCGTCCTCGCGCGACGGGCCGGGGCCGAAGTCGTCGGCGGTCGCGGAGCGCTGACCGCGCGAGCCGCCGGAGCCACCCGAGCCCTTGTAGCCGCCGCCCGAGCTCCGCGCCGGACGGGCGGACGGGGCGCCGGTGTCGCGCTGGATCTCGATCAACTTGCCGGAGATCCGCGTCTCGCGCAGGTTCTCCCACACGTGGGCGGGCAGCTCGGCCGGCAGCTCGACGAGGGAGTGGTCGGGGCGGATCGCGATATGTCCGAAGTCCCGGCGCTTGAGGCCACCCTCGTTCGCGATCGCGCCGACGATCTGGCGCGGCTCCACGCGGTGGCGCTTGCCGACCATGATCTTGTACGTGGCCATCGGCTGGTCGGAGTCGCGGCGGCCACGCGCGGGCCGACCTTCGCCCTCACGGTCGCCGAAGCGGTCGCCTCGGCTGTCACGACGTCCGCGATCCGGGCGATCCGAGCGCTCGCTCCGCTCGGGACGGCGCTCGGCCACCGGGTCGTCGGCCGGGTCGAGCAGCAGCGGGGTCTCCCCCTGCGCCACGATCGCCAACGCGGCGGCGACGTCCACCTCGGGCACGTCGTGGTTGCGCACGTAGTGGTTGATGATCTCCCGGAAGCCGTCGACGCGGTCCGTCAACGAGAGGGCCTCGGTGATCGCGTCGTCGAAACGGGCCAGCCGCGTCGAGTTCACGTCGTCGACCGAGGGCAGCTTCATCTCGGCGAGCGGCTGGCGGGTGGCCTTCTCGATGTGCTTGAGCAGGTACCGCTCGCGCGGGGTGATGAACGAGATGGCATCGCCCGATCGGCCGGCACGGCCGGTGCGGCCGATCCGGTGCACGTAGCTCTCGGTGTCGGTCGGGATGTCGTAGTTGACGACGTGGCTGATGCGCTCGACGTCGAGCCCGCGGGCCGCGACGTCGGTGGCGACGAGGATGTCGAGCTTGCCGTCCTTGAGCCGGTTCACGGTGCGCTCACGCTGCACCTGCGCGACGTCGCCGTTGATGGCCTCGGCGCTGAAGCCCCGGGCGCGCAGCTTCTCGGCGAGCGTCTCGGTCTCGTTCTTGGTGCGGACGAAGACGATCATGCCCTCGAAGTTCTCGACCTCCAGGATGCGCGTGAGGGCATCGACCTTGCGGGGGTAGCTGACCACCAGGTAGCGCTGGGTGATGTTGGCCGCGGTGGAGGTCTTGCCCTTGACCGTGATCTCGACCGGGTTGTCCAGGTAGCGCTGGGAGAGGCGGCGGATCGGCGGCGCCATGGTCGCGCTGAACAGCGCCACCTGCTTCTCCGCAGGGGTGTCGGCCAGGATCGTCTCGACATCCTCGGCGAAACCCATGTTGAGCATCTCGTCGGCCTCGTCGAGCACGAGGTGGCGCAGCTCGGACAGATCGAGGGTCCCCTTGTCGAGGTGGTCCATGATCCGGCCCGGGGTGCCGACCACGACATGCACTCCTCGGCGCAGCGCCGACAGTTGGACGCCATAGCCCTGTCCGCCGTAGACGGGGAGCACGTGCACGCCCTTGAGGTAGGAGGCGTACCGCTCGAAGGCCTCGCACACCTGGAGCGCGAGCTCACGGGTGGGGGCGAGCACCAGCGCCTGCACCGCCTGGTGCTTGGGGTCGATGCGGTCGAGGATCGGCAGCGCGAATGCTGCGGTCTTGCCGGTTCCGGTCTGCGCGAGGCCGACGACGTCGTGGCCGGCGAGCAACGGCGGGATGGTCTGCTCCTGGATCGCCGACGGCGTCTCGTACCCGACGTCGCGCAGGGCCTTCAGGACGGCGTCGCCCAGACCGAGGTCGGCGAAGGTCGTCCGCTCGACCGTCTCGGTCGATTCGGCTGACTGTGCTGTTCCGGCTGCCGCATCCTGGTGCTCACTCACCCGACAACGGTAGTGGGCCGCGCGCTCAGCGGTACTTTCGTGAGCGCGGTGCCTCCGGTCACAGGGTCGATTTCCCGGACCGGGGCGTCGATTCCGCCCCGGCGCCGGAGACGGCAGACTCCGCCCATGACCGACGTGCTGTGGACCCCGCCCCTGGACGGCGCCAGTGCACTGGAGGCGTTCGCGCGCGAGGTCGGCATCGACTCCGCGGACTACGCAGCACTCCATGCGTGGTCGATCCAGGCACCCGACGCGTTCTGGACGGCGGCCTGGCGCTTCCTCGGCCTGCCCAGCGAAGGCTCGTCGACGCCGTCCCTGGTGTGGTCGCCCGGCACCCCGATCCAGGACGCGGAATGGTTCCCGCAGGTTCGGCTGAACTACGCCGAGGCGGTGCTGCGCCTTCCCGGCCGTGCGGACGACGACGTCGTGGTGGAGGCCTACTCCGACGCCCGCGCCCACCGTGGCCTCACCGCAGGCGCACTGCGCGACCAGGTCTCCCGGGCGCGCGCGGGCCTGATCAGCGCTGGGGTCGGGTCCGGAGACCGCGTAGCCGCGTACGCACCCAACATCCCCGAGACGCTGGTCCTGCTGCTCGCCGCCGCGAGTCTCGGTGCCGTCTTCTCCTCGTGTGCGCCGGAGTTCGGCACCCAGAGCGTGATCGACCGGTGGAGCCAGATCGAGCCGACGGTGCTGCTCGCCGTCGACGGTTACGCCTACGGCACGGGTCCGCGCGCCAAGGCGATCGACCGCCGCGAGGAGGTCGAGACGATCCGCACCGCGCTGCCCAGCCTGCGCCAGACCGTCTGGCTGCCCTACCTCGACGCCGACGCCACGCCGCCGGCCGGCGCCGTCAGCTGGGCGGAGTTCACGGAGACGCCGGGCGAGCTGCACTTCGAACGGCTCCCGTTCACCCACCCGCTCTACGTCTTGTTCTCCTCCGGCACGACCGGCCTCCCGAAGCCGATCGTGCACGGGCACGGCGGCATCGCCCTCGAGCACGCCAAGGCGCTGACGCTGCAGCACGATCTCGGCCCGCGCGACCGCTTCTTCTGGTTCTCCACCACCGGCTGGATGATGTGGAACTACCTGGTGTCGGGCCTGATGACCGGCGCCACGCTCGTGCTCTACGACGGCGACCCCGGCTCACCCGGGCTCGACCGGCTCTGGCGGCTCGCGGGCGAGGCGCAGGTGACCGTGTTCGGCGCGAGCGCCCCGTTCCTGATGGCGTGTCGCAAGGCCGACCTGGACCCCACTGCCCAAGCGGACCTGACCCGGGTGCGCCAGGTCGGATCGACCGGAGCGCCGCTGCCGGCCGAGGGGTACCGCTGGGTCGCCGGGACGTTCGGACCCACCGTGCAACTGGTCTCGATCAGCGGCGGCACCGACGTGTGCTCGGCCTTCGTCGGCGGCGCACCGACGGTGCCGGTGTGGGTCGGTGAGATCTCCTGCGCGCTGCTCGGCTGCGCCGTGGAGTCCTTCGACGAGGAGCGCCGTCCTGTGCGCGGATCACTGGGCGAACTGGTGATCACGGCACCGATGCCGTCGATGCCGGTGGGCTTCTTCGGCGACGAGGACGGCGCGCGCTACCGGGCCGCCTACTTCGACGACATCCCCGGCGTGTGGCGTCACGGTGACTGGATCACCGTCACCGAGCGCGGCTCGTGCGTGATCACCGGGCGCAGCGACGCCACCTTGAACCGCGGCGGCGTCCGGCTCGGGACGGCGGAGTTCTACACCGTCGTCGAGGCCCTCGACGGTGTACGTGACAGCCTCGTCGTCCACCTCGAGGACGACGCGGGCGGCTCCGGCCGCCTGCTCCTGTTCGTCGTCCTCGACGACGCCGGCGGCTCGACGGCGCACCTGGACGACGACCTGCGGCGCACCATCGCTTCCGCCCTGCGGTCGCGGCTCTCGCCGCGGCACGTGCCGGACGACGTCGTGGCCGTCGCCGCGTTGCCGCGGACCCTGTCGGGAAAGAAGCTCGAGGTGCCGGTGAAGAAGATCCTGCGTGGCGCCGACCCCGCGACCGCCGCAGCAGCCGGCGCACTGACCGACCCCGGTGCCCTGGCGGCGTTCGTGGAGCTGCGCGAACGTCTCGGCCTCGCCTGACGCGAGCGCAGTGCGTCGGCCCCGGTGGTCGAGGAGCGAGCGCAGTGCGTCGGCCCCGGTGGTTGAGGAGCGAGCGCAGCGAGCGTCTCGAAACCCGGTGACACGAACGAACACCCTCGGTGGAGCACCGGTGGGGAACGCCCCCATCAGCGGGCACTCCGGTGGGGCGGATGACCCATTTCCGGCGAATGCTCGACCTTCGCGTGGGGATACGCTACCTTTGGTGAACAGAAGGTGAACAGGAGATGTCCCATGCACGACGAGAACCGCCCGCAGCTGGAGATGCGCTGGGTCCCGGTGACCGATGAGCGAGGCCGCCCCCGGATGGAGGCGATCTGGATCGCCGCGTCCGACGTCGCAGCGGTCACCCACGCCGCCTGACGCGCACCGCACCTCTTTCACGCGAGGGCGCCACCCCACCGGGGTGGCGCCCTCGCGGCATGTCAGGTGTGGCCGCAGGAGCGGACGACGATCTCCGTGGTTGCGGGAATGGATGCGTACAGGCGTCGGTTAAGGTCGTTGATAGTTCAACCAACTGACCTGAAACGGAGTTTCACCATGACCGAGTTCGACGCCGGCACGACCGCCCTGACCGACATCACCGGCGACTACACCATCGACGTCTCGCACAGCCGCCTCGGCTTCGTGGCCCGCCACGCGATGGTCACCAAGGTCCGCGGCCAGTTCACCGACTTCTCCGGCACCGCCCACGTCGACACCGCGAACCCCGCCGACTCGAAGGTCGAGCTCGCCATCCAGGTCGCCAGCGTCGACACCGGCACGGCCGACCGCGACGGACACCTGAAGTCCGGCGACTTCTTCGACGTCGAGACCTACCCCGAGATCACCTTCGCCTCGACCGACGTCGTGCGCGACGGCGCCACGTGGACCATCACCGGCGACCTCACCATCAAGGACGTCACCAAGTCCGTGGCGATCGAGTTCGAGGAGGTCGGCACCGCGCGCGACCCGTTCGGCAACCTGCGCCTGGGCTTCGAGGGCGCCGTCACCGTCAACCGCAAGGACTGGGGCCTGACCTGGAACGCGGCGCTCGAGACCGGCGGCGTGCTGGTCTCGGAGAAGATCAAGCTCGAGTTCGACATCTCCGCGATCGCCAACTCCTGATCGCCGCAGCAAGCCGTCGGGAGCGGTGAGTCTGAGACCGTCCGGAGGTCGGTACAGGTTCCAGACTCACCGCCCACCCGGCGCGGGGAATTCAGGTGCACGTGGAGGGCGAGACGGCGACACTGGGCTCTCGTGAGCACCTCCCCCGACCTCGGCGCACTCCCACCACTGCCCGACGGCTACGACGCCAGGCCGCTGCGGTTCGAGGACGCCGAGGCGACATTCGCGGTGATCGCGGCCGAGCAGGCCGCCGACCTCGACCACGTCGCCGTCGAGCTGGCCGACATCGTCGGCGAGTGGCAGCGGCCGAGCTTCGACGTCGAGACCAGCACCATCGGCGTCTTCCGCGACGGAACCCTGATCGCCTTCGGCGAACGCACCTCGCCGCGGCGTTGCGACGCCGCGGTGCAGCCCGCGCATCGTGGCCTCGGCATCGGCACCTGGATCGCGCACTGGCTGCGCGAACTCGCCCGCGCTCACGGCGACATCGACCTCGGGATGCCCAATCCCGAGGGTTCGCCGGGCGACCTCCTCCTCGCGGATCTCGGCTACCTGCGTCGGTGGACGTCGTGGGTGCTGCAGCTGCCGCGGGACGTCGAGATCGCCGAGCGCGCCCTGCCGCCCGGCTACGCCGTCCGGACCGCCGAGGCCGCGGAGTACCGCGCCCTGCACGACGTCCTCGAAGATGCCTTCCTGGAGTGGTCGGCACGCGAGCGCGAGCCGCTCGCGGACTTCCTCGCGACCAGCGTCGAGCGACCCGGCTTCGAGCCCTGGATGCTCCGCGTCGTCACCGACGCGGAGGGCGCGGTGGTGGGAGCCGTGCACGTCACGCTGTGGGAGAACGGCGACGAGGTCGAGGCCTACATCAACCGGCTCGCCGTCCGCGCCGACCAGCGCAACCGTGGCCTCGCGCAGGCGCTGATGGTCGACTGCTTCGCTGCCGGTCGCGCGCGCGGCGCGACCACCACCGGCCTCGACACCGACTCGCGGACCGGTGCTCTCGGTCTGTACGAGAAGGTCGGCATGCAGGTCACCTCGACCTGGATCAACCGCGCCGCCGTGCTCGCGCCGTCGGGCTATGACGTCCGGCCGCTCACCCTCGACGACGCTGCCGCGGTGCACGCGATCATCGTGGCGGAGGAGATCGCCGATGTCGGCCGCGCCGACACCGACCTCGACGACATCATCGCGGAATGGGACCGGCCCGGCACTCGTCTGAGCGAGACGGCCATCGGCATCGAGCATGATGGAACACTCGTGGCCTACGGAGAACTGAGCGACGAGCATGCTTTCGCCGCCGTGCACCCCGATCACCAGGGGCGCGGCCTCGGGCAGCGCGTCGCGCTGTGGCTGGAACTGCGCGCCCGCGCGCTGGGATGGCGGTCGCTCGGGGGTCAGGTGGTCGCCGACGGCCCCGCCGACCGATTGCTCGCACGCCGCGGCTACGAGGTCCGTTGGACCGCGTGGGACCTCGAGTTGCCGCCGGGTGCCACCGTCCCGCCGCGTGACGTTCCCGCCGGATACGCCGTCCGTGAGGCCACCGCGGCCGACCACGAGGCCTGCTGGACCCTCTTCGAGGACGCCTTCCTGGAGTGGTCGGACCGCGACCGGAAGTCACTGGCCGACTTCGGCGCCCTGATGTGGGATCGCCCGTCGTTCGCACCATGGAACCTGCAGGTGGTCACCGACCCGGACGGCGCGCTCGCCGGCGCCGTCTTCGTCACGCTCACCGACGGCGGCGACGCCTACATCCACAAGCTCGCCGTGCGCGCCGACCAGCGTGGCCGCGGCCTCGCGCAGGTGCTGCTCCGCGTTGCCTTCGGCACGGCCCGCGAGCACGGCGCGCAGATCTCCCGCCTCTCCACCGACACCCGAGCGGGAGCGCGCTCGCTGTACGAGCAGATGGGGATGGTCGTGGAGTCGACCTGGGTGAACCGGGCGAAGCCGCTCGGCAGCTGAGGCGGTGGCCGTCGGCGACCGGGGGCTCGCCCACCGAGCCGGGCACCGCACCGAGAACACGTTCTACCCTGGGCGGCATGTCGACCTTCTTCGCCGTCCGGTACGACTTCCGGACGCCGGGCGCCACGCCGACGGAGCGGCAGGAGGTGTACGCGCGCTCGCTGGAGCAGGCACGCTACGTCGACGAGCAGGGCCACGACGTGCTGATGCTGAGCGAGCACCATGCATCGGACGACGGCTACCTGCCGAGCCCGTTGCCGGTGGCCAGCGCGATGGCGGCGGTGACGACACGGATCCCGATCACGGTCGCGGCGCTGCTGGTGAACTTCTACGAGCCGCTGCGTCTGGCCGAGGACATCGCGGTGCTCGACCACCTCAGTGGCGGACGGGTGAACTACACCTTCGGCCTGGGGTACCGGCCCGAGGAGTACGCGCTGTACGGCCGTGACTGGTCGACGCGCGGGCGCGACGTCGAGGAGCGGATCGCGGTGCTGCTCCAGGCCTGGACGGGCGCGGAGTTCGAGCACGAGGGTCGGCGGGTGCGCGTGACCCCGACGCCGTTCTCCCAGCCCCACCCGATGCTCTTCTACGGTGGAGGCACACCGGCGGCCGCGCGGCGAGCCGGCCGACTCGGACTGCACTTCCAGCCCCAGCACGGCGACCGCGCGCTGCAGGAGATCTACGAGACCGCCTGCCGCGACGCCGGCCGCGACCCGGGCCTGGTGATGCGCCCGCCGTCCGGTCCGGCGAACGTGTTCTGCACGCGTGACGTCGACGCGTTCTGGGATCGCTACGGCCACCACCTGCTCGCTGACGCCGTCGCCTACCAGGAGTGGCACGGCAAGGCGGCCTCGCACGTACTCGATCCCTCGCGCACCGTGGAGGAGATGCGGTCGGCCGGCGTGTACGTCGTCGCCACCGCCGACGAGCTGATCGACCGGAGCCGCAGCGGAGAGCTGCGGTTGATCACCAGCCATCCCGCCTGCGGTGGCCTGCCGAGCGAGCCGTCGTGGGAGAGTCTGCGCCTGATCTCGGAGACCGTGCTGCCTGCCGTCCGAGCCTGATCGTCCCTGTGACCGGCGACCGCGCACCGGCGCCGACCGTGCCGTCGGCACACGCCGTCCAGCGGTCCACGCCCGGACGCCGTCACGAGCGCTCGTGCCCGCAGGTGCTTCGATAGAGCGGTGTCACCTACCGACGTCGACGCCGCGGGCGAGCTGCTCGGGCGCGTGCTGGCCCCGACGCCGCTGCAGCGCAGCGAGAGGCTCTCGGCCCTGGTGGGCGCCGAGGTGTGGCTCAAGCGCGAGGACCTCCAGCCCGTGCGCTCCTACAAGGTGCGCGGCGCCTACGCCCTCATCGCCGGCCTGGACGACGACGCGCGCGCCCGCGGGGTGACCTGCGCGAGTGCGGGCAACCACGCGCAGGGAGTCGCACTGGCCTGCGCGCGGGCGGGCGTGCACGCGCGGGTGCACCTGCCGCGCACGACGCCCCGCCAGAAGCGCGAACGGGTGGCGGCGTTCGGCGGCGACTTCGTCGAGGTCGTCGTGATCGGCGACAGCTACGACGACGCCGCGGCCGCGAGCCGCGCGTACGCCGACGCCACCGGCGCCACCGAAGTCCCCGCCTTCGACGACCCCCGGATCATCGCCGGCCAGGGCACCGTGGCCACCGAGCTCCTGGGCCAGGCACAGGCGCTCGGGCTGCGGCCCGATCTGGTCGTCGTGCCTGTCGGCGGGGGTGGCCTGATCGCCGGAATGCTACCCGTGCTCGCCGAGCGGGCTCCCGACGCCCGCGTCGTCGCCGCGGAGCCGGCCAGAGCGGCGAGCATGGCGGCCGCGGTCGAGGCGGGCGGTCCGGTCGACCTCGTCGAGCTCGACGGCTTCGTCGACGGCGCCGCCGTCCGTCGCGTCGGCGCGCACACCTACGACGTCGTCGCCCGGCATCGCCCGCAGATGGCGGCCGTGCCCGAGGGCCTGATCTGCGTCGAGATGCTTGATCTCTATCAGACCGAGGGGATCATCGCCGAGCCTGCCGGAGCTCTCGCCCCGGCGGCCCTGCGGCTCGACACGGTCGACGTCGTGCCCGGCAGCACCGTGGTCGCCGTCGTCTCCGGCGGCAACAACGACGTCAGCCGCTATGCCGACGTCGTCGAACGCGCGCTGGTGCACGAGGGCCTCAAGCACTACTTCCTCGTCGAGTTTCCCCAGGAGCCCGGCGCGCTGCGACGCTTCCTCGACGAGGTGCTCGGCCCGGACGACGACATCACGCTCTTCGAGTACGTCAAGCGCAACAACCGCGAGACCGGACCGGCGCTGGTGGGCATCGAACTCAGCCGTGCCGACGATCTGGCCGGCCTGATGGACCGGATGGCCGTCTCCCCGGTCGTCGTCGAGCCCGTCGAGCCCGACAGCCCGCTCTTCCGCTTCGTGCAGTAGCTCGGCCGAGGGAGTTTCACCGGGTAGCCGGTGAAACTGCTCAACACCGCCCGGCCGGGACCCCGCCGTCGCGGATCTCCATGACCGCGTCGAGCAGCGTTCCGGTGTCGGGGACGGCGAGCGCATCGGGCCGCGGCGGCGCACCGTCGGCCGTGAGCTGCCAGCACTGCACCCGGAACCGCAGACGGGTCGCCGTCACCTCGATCGGCGCCACGGTGAACCGTCCGTCCAGGTGGCGCGCGACCCAGCTGCGCGCGGCCGGCCACAGGTCGGCGCGGCTCGACGGCGGCAGCTCGATCGCGGCGTTGTAGAGCCGCGGAACGTCGTCCAGCCCGACGGCGCGCGGATGCTGGCGCAGCGCGTCGTACGCCCAGAGCCTCAGCGCGAGCCAGCGGCCGCCGACGCGCACCCGCAGCGGGGTCGGCGTGCAGGCCCAGTCGAACGAGCCGATCTCCGCGGGCGCACCGGCGAGGGAACCGAGGAATCGCACCGTCTGCGGACGCACGGTGTCGGACCCGCGGAGCGGCAGTCGCCGGCCGAGCTGGACCCGCCCGGGGTGGAAGCTCCACCGCTGACCGGCGAGCGGCCTGGTCCACACCCCCGTGCGGCCCTGCCAGCGCGCCGCGACCCGCAGCTCACGCTGCGCGGCGTCCAACCCTGTCCTCACGATCGACACCTGGTCGGTGATCGGGCCGGGCGGTGGAGCCTGGCGCTCCCAGCCGGGAGCCGGCAGCTGCCAACGCGAGTCGCGCGGTCCGAGCCCGGTCTGCCAGGTGTAGGAGCCGAAGATGGGGTTGGCTCCGCTGATGTCGAAGTCGTAGAGCCGGGTGTGCAGCGAGCCGTCGCGTGCCACGGCGAACACCGTGGATCCGCTCGCATCCAGGTTCGCGAGCCGCGTGGACCCGTCGTCGGGCGTGCAGACCTCGCGGCTGCGATCGGAGGGGAGCCACGGGTCGAGGTAGGTGATCCGCCGGCCGCCGTCGCGCAGGAGGTAGTACGTCGCCACGCCGATCGGCTGGTGTCGCCGACCCGCGACGTCGGTGAAGGTCTCCGGGGCCGCGAACTCCGAGGCGGCGGCAGCCGTGACGTCGCGCCAGATCCGCACCCCCGCACCTATCCAGAGGTAGGGGCCCCAGCGCCAGGTCCACCTCTCCGGGGAGAGGTCGTTGCCGGGCATGTCGTTGCTGTAGACCTGACCGTCGGCGGTCTGCACGGTCAGCAGGCGGTTGTCCGCGCTGACGTGGGCGACCCGTCCGGCCAGGCAGGCCGGCAGGACGACCCGGCGCCACCGCTCGCCTGGACCGACGACGCCCCGCTCGGCCGGTGCGACGAAGAGATCGCCGTCGCGCAGCGCGAAGGCCCAGGTGTTGCTGATCGCGTGCCGACCGTCCTTGAACCAGACGCGGCGCGGGAGCGGCCGATCGGCGACCGGGCCGAGGCCGCCGATGCCGTCGGACGCGAGTTCCTGGGAGAGCACCGGGAGCGTCGTCCCGACGCCGTAGAGGCCCGTCGTGCCCGCGGCCAACGGCAGGCACAGTGGGTTCAACGGCGGCGCGGCCTGCGACGGGTTCGCCGCGAGCACGACCGGTGCGGAGACACCGATCGCGAGCAGAGCGGTGGCTGCCGCGATGCGGCGTCGGCTGCGTGGGCTCGGGCGGGGCACGCGGGCTCAACGAGCCACACCCCCCGGCGTTCCGCCGGATCAGGCGGGGCGGGGTCAGGCCGGTGTCGCCACCGTCGTCGTCACCGTGGTGACCGACGGCGTCGGCGGCGTGGAGGAGAAGCCGAACCGGGGCGGCGGCGACACCGGGGCGAGGCTCCCGAGGTCGACGCCGTCCAGAACGCCCACGGCGGAGGTGACGTGCCGGTGGCCGGTCGCGCCGTACCACTCCCGCCGTCCCCCGCCGGCGCTCCCACGCGTGCGGACGCCACGCAGCAGCACCCGTGCGACCGGATCCGTCAGGGCGCACCACCAGGGTGCGCGGGCGACCGGCCCGGGCACGAGCACCAACAGCCGGCCGAGCCAGGTGCGCCGTCCGATCGCGAGCTCGAGCCGCAGGGAGTCGGCATCGATGCTCCAGCGCCCTGCCTCCGCGCGGACCGTCACCGACTCCACGCGCACCTCGTCGAAGGAGTAGGTCGCTGCCACGTAGTCGGCCACCTCGTGCGAGGGCGCCAGCAGCAGCCGGTGTCCGTCGGCGCGTTCGACCATCACGTCGGCGAACGTCCCGAACGGGCTGCGCACCCATCGCCCCACGACCACGCGCACCCCCGACGTCGTCCCGACCCCCGCGATCGCGCCGTCGAACCGGTCACGTCGCTGCGTCACCGCCCAGCCGTCCTCAGCGGATCGGTGCGCCGGAGATGGTGCGGGCGATGACGAGACGCTGGATCTCCGAGGTGCCCTCGAAGATCGTGTAGATCTTCGCGTCGCGCGACCAGCGCTCGACGGGGTACTCGCGGGTGAAGCCGTTGCCGCCGAGGATCTGCATCGCCTTCTCGGTCACCTTGATCGCGGTCTCGCCGGCCATCAGCTTCGACATCGAGCCCTCGGCCGCGACGAACGGGCGGCCCGCGGCCGCCATCCAGGCCGCGCGCCACACCAGCAGTCGGGAGGCGTCGATGGAGGTCTTCATGTCGGCCAGCGCGAACGCGATGGCCTGGTTCTCGATGATCGGCTTGCCGAACTGCTCGCGGGTCTTGGCGTAGTCCAGCGCGACCTCGTAGGCCGCCCGGGCGATGCCGATCGCCTGCGCACCGACGGCGGGCCGGGTGCGCTCGAACGTCGCCATGCTGGCGTTGCCCCGGGCGCCCGACCCCTCGCGCGCGCGGGCGAGCCGCTCGTCGAGCTTCTCCTTGCCGCCGAGCAGGCAGGACCCGGGAACGCGCACGTTGTCGAGCACGACCTCGGCGGTGTGGCTGGCTCGGATGCCGTGCTTGTGGAACTTCTGGCCCTGGGCGAGGCCCGCGGTACCCGGCGGCACGATGAAGCTGGCCTGACCCCGGGTCTTCAGGTCGGGGTCGACGACGGCGGTGACGACGTGCACGTCGGCCAGACCACCGTTGGTGGCCCAGGTCTTGGTGCCGTTGATGATCCACTCGTCGGTGGCCTCGTCGTAGCGCGCCCGGGTGCGCATCGAGCCGACGTCGGAGCCGGCGTCGGGCTCGGAGGAGCAGAACGCGGCGAGCTTGAGGTCGCCCGGTGAGCCGAACATCTGCGGCACCCACTCCAGCACCTGCTCGGGCGTGCCGTTGGCGCTGACGCCGGCCGCGGCGAGCGCGGTGCCGACGATGGCCAGACCGATCCCGGCGTCGCCCCAGAAGATCTCCTCCATCGCGACCGGGATGCCGAGCCCCGTCTCGTCGAAGCCCTGGGTGGCGAAGAAGTCCATCGAGTAGATGCCCGCCTGGGCCGCCTCCTCGACGATGGGCCAGGGGAACTCCTCGCGCTCGTCCCATTCGGACGCCGCGGGGCGGATGACGTCGGCAGCGAAGGTGTGCAGCCAGTCGCGCAGCTCGACGTGGTCGGGGGTCAGCTCGAAGCTAGGAGTGGTCACGACACCGAGGCTACCGGCGAGTAGCGCCACCCGGGGTGGGTTCCACCGAGCCCCTGCCGGCTCGGCGGCACCCGGCGTGCGCGGACCCGGGGACGTCGGTCAGTACGGCGTCGGACCGCCGGACACGTACGGCGGCGGGGTGGCGGCCGGCGGGGTGTCGTAGGTGATGATCCGGTCGCGTACGGCCTGGAAGTCCTGCCCCACGTTGTCGTCCACGCCCGACACGTCCTGCCAGATCGCCCGCAACATCTCCGCGGCCCACTGCATCTCGTTGGCGGTCTCGCGGATCTCCTCCTCCAATTGGAGGGAGGCGATGAAGTACTCCTGCGACGATCCGTAGATGCCGGTGCCGATCCGGGAGTCGCGCGCCCAGCTCTGGTACCCCGGGACTCGCTCGAGCGCCGTCCAGGCCTGGCCCATCTCGTAGGCGAGGTCCTTCTCCAGCAGGTCGGCGGCGTTCGCGATGTTGTCGGCGTTCACGACGACGCCCGGCGTGATGAAGTCGTCGACACCGGTGGCGCTGTAGGTCTGCTCCGGACGCGCCAGCCGGAACGCCTCCTGGTCGAGACCGCCACTCGGGCGAGCCGCCGGCGTCTGGTCGAGCAGCGACTTCAGGTTCTCCAGGCCCTTCTCGATGTCGCCCTCGACGGTGCGGCTGCGGTCCTGGAGGTCGGACACGGCGCTGTTCATCTTGGCGATGACGTCGTGCGGCGACCGTGCGGCGAGGTCGTTGGGCTCGGCCGCCTCACCGCCGAACGTGTCGACCAGCAGGCCGGTGACGCTCATCCCCGTGCTCACCGGTCCGGTGATGACGCTGAACGCCGGGAACCAGCCGAGCACCGTGTTGACGGTGCCGACCACCGACATCGCCGCCTTCACGTCGCCGACCGTGATGCCCCCGCAGCCGTTGAAGGCCTCGATCGCGCTGTGGGCGAGCTCCACCGCATCCGAACGCAGCCGGCGGAAGAACTCCGACTGCTGGTAGAGGCTGATCCGCAGCACCTCGCACGCCAGCGCCTGGTTGCCGACCACGACGGTGAAGACGTTGAGGTATTGGGAGAACGCATCGGCCGCGGCTCCCTGCCAGGTCTTCAGCGTCTGCGCGACGTCGGTCGCGAGTGCGAGGGTGCTGTTGCCCTCGTAGTCGATGCTCGACGGCGCGTCGCTCGAACCGTCTCCGGCGCCTCGCGACCCCGATGCGGAGAGCTGCATCAGCGCGAGCCGGACGTCGTCGGCCTTGCTCTCGAAGATGCCCTCGTGCGGGAGGCCGAGGAGCGAGTCGAAGATCGGCGGGATCTGCTCCTCCATCAGTCGGTAGATGTCGCCGATCGACTGCACCTGCTCGGGGAAGCCGTCGGGGCCGACGTAGTTGGGGAGCGGGTCGTCGGGGTACTGCCCCGAGCCCGGACCGGGCACCGAGTACTCCTCCGGACCACCGCTGGCGGAGTAGCCGCCCGAGGAGTTCTGGTAGTACCCGTTGATCCTCAGGACCGCCTGGCAGGCGGCCTCGACGACCTCCTCGATGAGCCCCTCGAGCCGCCAGTACTCCCCGCTGTAGTCCGCATCCGTCACCGTCGTCTCCTCCTCGCACGCCGAGTCGTGTCTGACGACGACGATTCCCTGAGGAGAGGAGGAGAAACGTGCCCCGGGTCGATCGGAGCGATCAGGCCGAGCCGGCGAGCCACTCCGCGTAGGCATCGAAGGTGTAGGGCCGGCCCAGGAAGTCGCTGACCAGGTCGGCTGCGTCGCGACGCCCGCCGGGCTCCAGGATGCGGGAGCGGTAGCGGTGCGCGACCTCGGTCGCGAACAGGTCGTCGGCGTCGAAGGCGCTGAAGAGGTCCTTCGCGATCACCAGCGACCAGGTGTAGGTGTAGTACGCCGAGCTGTAGCCACCCAGGTGGCCGAAGTTGGCGAAGAAGTGGGTGCCCTCGAGATAGGGCCACGGGGAGTAGCGCTCCTGCAGTTCCACCATGCGCGCCGTCAGGTCGGCGGGGCGTTCGAGATGGAAGAGGTAGGAGACGGCGGCGTAGAACATCTGCACGCGCACCCGGTAGCCGACACCGAAGTCCTCGCTGCGGCGCATCGCGGCCACCAGCGCGGCCGGGATCGCCTCGCCGTCGGCGTTGGTGGCGAAGGAGGCCAGGATCTCGGCGTCCCAGGCCCACTCCTCGAGCATCTGGCTGGGCGCCTCGACGAAGTCCCACTCCGTGGCGACGCCGGCGAAGCGCGACCAGGCGCCGTGCCCACCCAGGACATGGTGCACCAGGTGGCCGAACTCGTGGAACAGCGTGACGACGTGGTCGTGCTCCATCAGCCCGCGGGAGAAGTTGCAGACCAGCACGCCCTCGGGAAGCTGACGGCCCGCGACGCCGTCGGTGAGGGTGAACTGCGCCGCGTGACCGTACTTGCCCGAGCGCGGGTGCAGGTCGAGGTAGATGCGACCCAGCTCGGCGCCCGACGTCGCGTCTCGGACGTCGTAGACCGTGACGTCCTCGTGCCAGGTCACCACGTCGGGCACCTCGACGTAGGTCAGGCCGAGGAGGCGGCCGGTGACGTCGAGCAGCCCTTGGCGCACCTTCTCGAAGGAGAAGTACCGGCGCACCTGCTGGGCGTCGACGTCGTACTGCTCGCGGCGCACGAGCTCCTCGTAGTGCAGCGCGTCGGACGGCGAGATGCGGGTCGCCCCGGGCACGTCGCGCACGTACCGCTCGAGCAGCACCGCGAGGTCGCGCTCCATCGGCTCCTGGGCGGCGTCGGCGATCTTCTCGATGAACTCCCCGATCGCCGGACCCGTGCCGATCATCTTGACCTCGGCGTCGTAGCTGGGCCAGTCGGCATACCCGACGAGGGTCGCCAGCTCGTGGCGCAGGTCGAAGAGCTCGCGCAGCAGTGCGTCGTTGGCGGGCCAGCCGCGGTCGAGGAACGCCAGGGTCATGTCGCGCCGCAACTCGGCGTCCTCGGCGAACATCCGCACCGGCAGCGCGTCGGGGTAGTCGGTGGTGAGCGTGACCAGACCGTCGTCCTCGGCCGGATGCTCGGCCACGAAGTCCTCGGGGAGCCCGGCGAGCCGCTCCGCCGCCACGCGGACGGTGCGGACGTCGTCGCGCACGACCTTGCTGAACTCCTGGTCGACCTCGGTGATGCGCGCGCGGATCTCGGCGATCCGGCGCCGGGTCGGCTCGTCGCGGTCGACGCCCGCCCGGGTGAAGTCGCGTCGCACCTTCTCCAGCAGCCGGGTGGCGTCGGCGTCCAAGCCCTCGGCCGAGAGGCCGGCGAAGAGCGCGTAGAGCTCGGCGTCGAGGCTCAGCTCGGTGACCACGCGGTCGACGTCCTGCTCGGCGCCCTCGGCGGTCGTGCGCACCGCCTCGTCGGGGTGCACGTTGCCGTAGAGCGAGCCCATCGCCGCGACGTTGCCCAGGTGCAGCATCAGCGCATCCCAGGTCTGCAGCACCGCGAGCGCCTCGGACGGCGGTGCCTCGCGCAGTTCCTGCGCCAGAGCGGCGGCCGCGGCCAGACCCGCCTCGGCGCGGTCTGCGACCCACGCCTGGGCGGCGTCGTCGGCGGGCAGGGTCAGCGGGGTGAGTGGTGCGTCGGTCACGTCGTCGACACTAGCCCCGCCCCGCGGGGCGTTCGGAGGGGATAGCCGTCCGAAATCGAACCGTTCCGGGTCAGACACGCCGCGTACCCGTTCGGAAGCGGCCGCGCTATCCCCGGCAGCCCGAGAATGGTCGACATGAGGACTCCCGAGGTCGGCCAGGTCGTCACGGTGTTCCGCAATCGGCTGCATCCGGAGTCGGTCGAGGCCTACACCGCCGACCTGCAGGTCGTGGCCGAGCTCGCCCGGTCGATGCCGGGGTTCGTCGAGACCAAGACCTTCGTCGCCGACGACGGCGAGCGCTGCACCGTGGTGACCTTCGCCGACGTCGAGTCCCACCGCGCGTGGCGCGAGCACCCGCGACACCGCCGGGCCCAGCGCGCCGGGGTCGAGTCCTACTACGCGGAGTACTCGATCGCGGTCGGCACCACGAGCTACGGCAGCGGGTTCTCCCGCGCCGACGACGACTCCGCCGGCGGACCGGCCAGCTGATCGCGCCGGCGCGTCAGGTAGAGGACCTCGCCGGGGTTGTCGATGAGGGCGAGCGCGGCGTCGTAGGAGCCACGCGCCTCCGCTCCGCGCCCGAGACGTCGCAACAGCTCGGCCCGCACGACGTGCCACGGGTGGTAGGTCGTGAGACCGATCCGCTCGACGTCGGCCAGTGCGACGTCGGGTCCGTCGACCTCCCCCACGGCCACCGCGCGGTTGAGTCGCACGACGGGGCTCGGGTCGAGCGCCACGAGCTGGTCGTAGAGCTGCACGATCTGGTCCCAGGCGGTGTCGGCACCACTCGGGGCGTCGGTGTGGACTGCATTGATCGCGGCGAGCAGCTGATATCGACCCGGCCGCCCGACCCGCAGGCAGGTCCGCACGAGTGCGTGCCCCTCGTCGATGAGTTCGCGGTGCCAACCGCCGCGGTCCTGCTCGCCCAACGGCACCAGAGCGCCATCGCTCCCGAACCGGCTCGGCCGCCGTGCCTCGGTGAGGAGCAGCAGCGCGAGGAGTCCGGCCGTCTCGACGTCGTCGGGCAGCAGGCCGTGGAGCAGGCGCGCCAGCCGGACGGCCTCGACGGCGAGATCGTCGCGGGTCGAGACCCCCGAGGTCGCGAGATAGCCCTCGTTGAAGATCAGGTAGAGGACGGCGTGGACCGCTCCGAGCCGCTCGGGCAGGTCGGCCTCGGCCGGCACCCGGAACGGGATGTGCGCGGCGGCGATCTTCCGTTTGGCCCGGGTGATGCGCTGGGCCATCGTCGTCTCGGGCACGAGGAAGCCCTCGGCGATCTCGGCGACGCTCAGACCGCCGAGCAGACGGAGGGTGAGGGCGACGCGCGCCTCCGGCGCGAGCGCGGGGTGACAGCAGGTGAAGATCAGCCGGAGGCGATCGTCCTCGATCGGCCCGGTGGGGGCGTGCGGAGTGTCGTCGTGCAGCATCACCGCGGCCTCCTGCTTCGTCTCGCGTCTGCTCTCGCGGCGCAGCCGATCCAGGGCGCGGTTGCCCGCCGTCGTCACCAGCCACGCGCCCGGGTTGGCGGGCACGCCGTCCACCGGCCATCGCTCCAGGGCGACGGCGAGCGCCTCGGCCGCGGCGTCCTCCGCGAGATCGAGATCGCCGAACCGCCGCGTCAGCGACGCGACGATCCGGCCGTACTCCTCACGGAAGACGAGCTCGACGGCGCCGTGGCCGAGCTCCCGACCTGTCGCCGAACTCGCTTCGGGCCCCACCGGGTCCGAGGCTCCGCCCGATGCGGGACCGCTCACTCGCCCTGGAAGGGACGCACCTCGACCTTGCCCTGGCAGGCACGCGAGCCCCGGGCGGCCCAGGCGAGCGCGGTGTCGAGGTCGGCCGCCTCGATGATCCAGAATCCGCCGAGATACTCCTTGGACTCGGAGAACGGGCCATCGGTGACGATCGAGGACTCGCCGGTGTTGTCGACGCAGGTCGACGCCTCGATCGGCTGGAGGCCGCCGGCGAACACCCAGGCACCGTCGGCCTGGAGTGCGGTGTTGAACGCGTCGACGGCCTCGAAGATCGGCTGCATCTCCTCGGGCGTCATGGCGCCCATCCGCTCGTCCTCGGCCGGGTCGTGGTGCACGCTGAGCATGAACTGAGGCATCTGATTCTCCTGGTGGATGGCGTGGTGGGCAGCCGATCGGCTGCCTCTCATCTATCCGACGAACGGGCTAGGACAGATACGACACCCCCGGCCGAGATTTCTCATCGGATCTCCAGGATCACTCAAAGGTGTGACTCAGAGGGGCGCCATGGCGGACGATGGTCCGGTGATGGGCTCGGTGCGGACGCGTGAGGCGGTGCGGATGATTCCGGCGACCCTCGGCGCGCTCGTCGTCGCCGTCCTGATGGTGAGCTCGGGGCTGAACTCCGCTGTCGCGGACGCACCCGCGAGCGTCGCATCCGATGAGTCGACCATCACGGTCGAGTACGTCCCGGCGTACCGCGGCGCCGCGGCCCAGCGGGCCGCCGAGCGCCGTCGCGACCCGCGGCTGACCCGCCCGCTCTACGTCGACCCGACGTCGAGGGCCGCCCAGGCGGGGCCTGCGTTCAGCCTCATCGGCAAGCGGGCCCAGGGCTTCTGGCTCACCGACGCCTACCCGACCCCGAGCGCCGCGCGCGGTGCCGCCGCGGCCTACATCGACCGGGCCGAGGGAGCCAACCGCACCCCGGTACTCGTCGTCTACAACATCCCCGACCGCGACTGCGGCCAGTACTCCTCGCAGAACGGCCAGGTCACCGCGAGCTCCTACCGCGCCTGGGTCAAGGGGGTGGCCGCCGGGATCAAGCGCAGCTCACCCATCGTGATCCTGGAGCCCGACGCGCTGCCGTTCGTCGGCGACCCGCGCTGCACCGACCCCGGCAACCGGGTGGCGCTGCTGAAGTTCGCCGCCACCACGCTGACCAAGGCGGGCGCATGGGTCTACCTGGACGCCGGTCACTCGGGTTGGCGCACGGCCGCCCACATGGCGCCGCTGCTGGTGCGCGCCGGCGTGGCCGAGGTTCGGGGTTTCTCCACCAACGTCTCCAACTCGCGCACCACGCCCGCCGAGCACGCCTTCGCCGGCTCGCTGCTGAGCGAGCTGCAGAAGCGCGGCGTCCGCAGCGCGCGCTACGTCGTCGACACGTCGCGCAACGGTGCCGGAGCCCAGGGCCCGGCGAACGGCGACTGGTGCAACCCCGTCGCGGCCAGGCTCGGCACGAGCCCCCGGCTCGTCTTCGACGGCGCCTTCGACGGCAGGCTCTGGATCAAGCCGCCCGGCGAGTCCGACGGCCCGTGCAACGGCGGCCCGAACGCCGGCGAGTTCTTCCCGACCGGCGCCTGTCGTCTGTTGAGCGGTCCCACGGCGTACTTCGACGGTCAGGTCTGCCGTCCGGCGTGACGCCGACGTCGCCGGACACCCCGACCACCGCGACGCCGTCCCCGGCTACGGTGCGGCCGTGATCCTGATCGAGTTCGAAGGCAAGCGTCCGACCGTGCACCCCGACGCGTGGGTCGCTCCCACGGCGACCCTGATCGGAGACGTGACCGTCGAGGCCGGCGCGAGCATCTGGTACGGCGCGGTGCTCCGCGCCGACATCTGCACCATCGTCGTCAAGGCCGGCAGCAACATCCAGGACAACTCGGTGCTGCACGCGGCGCCCGAGGCCACGCTGACCGTCGGTCCCAACGCCACCGTCGGCCACGGCTGCATCGTGCACTGCGACGTGGTGGGCGAGCAGGCTCTGATCGGCAACGGCAGCACCCTGCTCGACCACGCCGTCGTCGGCGCGCGCACGCTCGTGGCGGCCGGTTCGGTCGTCACCCCGGGTGCGCAGATCCCCGCCGAGCACGTCGCGGCCGGGATCCCGTGCAAGCCGACCAAGCCCATCGCGGGTACGAGTTCGGAGTTCTGGGTCGAGACCAACGCGATCTACTACCGCGAGCTCGCGGGCCGGCATGCGGCGGGCGCGGCGGAGAGCCCCCGCGAGTAGGGGCGTCGTGGCGGGTGAGGGCCCGCCGACACCCGCCCTACGCCCGCGGGCTCCCAGGTGCCACCATCGACTGAGTGAGTGCTGTTCGGCGTCCGCTGCCGCGGCTGCGCGGCCTGGTGGCCGACACCCGTCCCCTGAGCAACGAGCACTTCCGACGGCTGTGGACGGCGAACATCATCACGGTGATCGGCGCGCAGCTGACGGTCGTCGCCGTCCCGGCCCAGATCTACGCCCAGACCGGCTCCTCCGCCTACGTCGGCCTGACCGGTGTCTTCGGGCTCGTCCCCCTGGTGGTGTTCGGCCTCTGGGGAGGGGCGCTCGCCGACGTCGTGGATCGGCGCACACTGCTGGTCATCACCACGCTCGGACTGATCGGCACGAGCATCCTGTTCTGGCTCCAGGCAGCTGCGGGCAACCGCAACGTCTGGCTGCTGTTGATGCTGTTCGCGGTGCAGCAGGCGTTCTTCGCGGTCAACCAACCCACCCGCAGCGCGGTGCTCCCGCGGCTGCTCGAACCCGAGCTGCTGCCCGCCGCCAACAGTCTGAACATGACCGTCATGATGGCCGGCGGCATCGCCGGGCCGCTGGTGGCGGGCGCGCTGATCCCGGTGCTGGGACTGGAGTGGCTCTACCTCGCCGACTCGATCACACTGCTCGCGACGCTCGGGGCGGTCCTGCGGCTGCCGTCGCTGCCGATCGAGGGCACAGCCGGAACTCCCGGGCTGAGGTCGGTGATCGAGGGCTTCACCTACCTGCGCGCCCAGCCCGTGCTGATGATGTCGTTCGTCGTGGACATCATCGCGATGGTGTTCGGCATGCCGCGGGCGCTCTTCCCCGAAGTCGCCCACGAGAGCTTCCGGGGACCTGACGAGGGCGGGCTGGCGTTCGCGCTGCTCTTCGCCGCGATCCCGGCGGGCGCGGTCATCGGCGGCGTCTTCTCCGGGTGGGTCTCGCGCGTATCGGCGCAGGGACGCGCCGTCGTCGTCTGCATCGTGATCTGGGGCGCCGCGATGGTCGGCTTCGGCGTGGCCATCGGCATCGCCGCCGAGCACCGTGGAGCGGCCCGCGCGATGCTCGTCGTCGCCGTGCTGATGCTGGTGATCGGCGGCGCGGCCGACATGGCCTCGGCCGCCTTCCGCACCTCGATGCTGCAGGCCGCCGCCTCCGACGCCGTCCGTGGCCGGCTGCAGGGCATCTTCATCGTGGTCGTCGCGGGTGGCCCGCGCCTCGCCCACGTGGCGCACGGCGCCGCCGCGACGATGGCCGGCACCGCCGTGGCGGCCGCGGGTGGCGGCGTCCTGGTGATCATCGGCGTCGTCGCCGCCGCCCTGATCGTGCCCTCGTTCGTGCGGTACCGGGTGGTCACCGCCGGGGAGCGGTGAGCTGCTGAGGTTTCCGCGGCGCTCACCCCGGGCGGCGGTGAGCTGCTGAGGTTCCGGCTGCGGCGTTTCCTCAGCAGGTCACCGCGCCGCCCCGGCGTCGCCAGGGAATCCTCAGCAGGTCACCGCGCCCCCCCCCCCCGGCGGGGGGGCGGCGCGCACGCCGCCACGCG
>NZ_JAHRHK010000083.1 GCF_021246465.1 Nocardioides sp. R-C-SC26
CAGGAGTTCATGCGGACCTCGAACCCGTGGGCGTTGCGCGGCATCGTGGAGAAGCTGCACGAGGCACGCGACCGTGGCCTGTGGGCCGGGCCCGATCCGGACCTCCTGGCCGCGCTGCAACAGGTCTACCTCGACCTCGAAGGCGACCTGGAGGACCGGTGATCATCCGAGTCGTCGGCTCCGGCATGGGGCCCCAGCACGTCACGCCGGAGGCCGCGGCGGCGCTGCGGGCGCCGTCGTACGTGCTCGCGGTCAGCAAGCGGGACGACGACCCGCTGCTCGCCGTCCGCCGCGGCGACCTCGCGGCGGACG
>NZ_JAHRHK010000084.1 GCF_021246465.1 Nocardioides sp. R-C-SC26
CCTCCTCCTTGGTCAGCGGGTGGTCGACGTTGGAGAACGTCGCCACCCGCTGACCAAGGAGGAGGACAACCCGACTCGGGCTGCGGTACTGGTCGTGACCAGCGACCGCGGTCTGGCCGGCGCCTACTCCTCCAGCGTGCTGAAGGGGGCCGAGCGCCTCGCCGAGCGCCTGCGCGCGGAGGGCAAGGCCGTGGACTGGTACATCCCCGGTCGCAAGGGCGTTGCCTACTTCAAGTTCCGCAACCGCGACGTCGTGAACTCCTGGACGGGCTTCTCCGACCAGCCGGACTACGAGGCCGCCGCGGAGATCGG
>NZ_JAHRHK010000085.1 GCF_021246465.1 Nocardioides sp. R-C-SC26
CCTCGGCGACGATCCGCTCGAGTGCCTCGTCGAGCTGAGGTCCGCAGTCGCAGCGCTGGCTGCCGGAGACGTCGCCGGTGGGGCACTCCGAGTGCACCCGGGTGAGCACCGGCTCGGGACCCGTCACATCGCCGTAGACGAGCGCGATGTGCTCGGAGCCGTCGGTGCTGATCCGGTAGCCGTGGGCGGTGAAGCCGCCGAACTTCGTCGGCAGTTGGGTCGTGGCCACCCGCTCGACGAGGTTCTCATGGGTTCTCCTCCAGCGGACCAGGTCCTCGATCGAGATCATCGCCAGACCGTGCTCGTCGGCG
>NZ_JAHRHK010000086.1 GCF_021246465.1 Nocardioides sp. R-C-SC26
GTGTCCTCGAACTCACCGATCGCGTTGTCGTCGTTGTCGAACTCGGTGGCCCACACGACGACGTGGCCGGTCTTGCGGTCGACGACGGCACGCGCCTGGTCGTAGGCACCCGGGGTCTTGAGATAGGCGTTGAGCAGTGCCTGTTCGATGGCCTCCACCAGGACCTCGAACTTGATCTCCTTCTCGCGCCCCAACATGCGCAGGATGCTCAGGTCGATGTCCATCAGCGGTTCTCCTCGGTCTCGGTCGTCTCGGTGCCGTCGGCGTCCACGCTGTCGTCGTCGGTCTCGTGTTCCTCGTCGTCGAGGTCG
>NZ_JAHRHK010000087.1 GCF_021246465.1 Nocardioides sp. R-C-SC26
CGCCGCAGCGACCCCGACGTCGCGACGTCCGTGATCGGCTGGCGCCCCGTCAACGACAGGTGCTCGACGCCGTTCCTGTCGCCGGCGCAGGGCCGGTCGACTCGGTCGCGCGGGTCGCGGGATTGGGCCTGCTCGAGGTCCAAGCGAGCCTCACCAGACTCGCTCGCGCCGGGTTGGTGCAGCAGGAGGGCGGTGGGTGGCGGCTCAGTGGGCCCGCGCGCGCGTGATCCGACGACGAGGCGCGCCCCGCGGCTAGCATCGAGAGGTGGCTGACGTTCCCGAGGTCGACGCGACCTCGGAGTCGTTCGCCG
>NZ_JAHRHK010000088.1 GCF_021246465.1 Nocardioides sp. R-C-SC26
CTCCTCAACCACCGCGCCACCACCGGTGGTCGAGGAGGTCGCGCCAGCGACGGTCACGAGACCGCGCGACGGAGTCAGTTCTTCGCGCCGGGGCTCTTCTCGATCTGGTTCTTCGGCGGCGCCTTCACCGCGCTCGGCTTGCCCCAGTCGAAGTACTTCACCGTGACCTTGCCGCTCTCCTCGCCGAGGTCGAGCGAGACCTGGCGCAGCAGGCCGTCGCCCAGGTAGACGTCGAGCAGGATCGTGCTGGGCCCCTCCGGGGATGCCTCGTCGCTGGCGCCGTCGCTGCCCTCGGAGTTGGTGATCTTGGG
>NZ_JAHRHK010000089.1 GCF_021246465.1 Nocardioides sp. R-C-SC26
CTCCAGGCCGCCCCGATGACGGCTCCGGTCGTGGCGCGCGGTCTGGTCAAGGGCTTCGTGGCACCCGACGGCTCCCGGGTGGTGGCCGGCGACGACGTCGACTTCGAGGCACCCGCCGGGGAGGTCACCGCGATCGTGGGGCAGTCCGGGTCAGGCAAGACGACGTTGCTGCAGTTGCTGGCGGGCCACGACAAGCCCGACGCGGGCTCGGTGCGTCTGGCGGGCGTCGAGATCGCCGAGGTGGGTGACGCAACCGTGACCCGGCTGCGCCGGCGTCAGGTGGGGTTCGTCTTCCAGGCCTTCAATCTCG
>NZ_JAHRHK010000090.1 GCF_021246465.1 Nocardioides sp. R-C-SC26
CCCGCACCCGCTCCCCGTCCCACTCCCCCGCAGACGCCTCGACGGCGTCGCGCTGGGCGGGGTGGTCGGTCGGGGGGTGCTTGCTCGTGCCGCAGCAGCAGTCGCGGCAGAGCAGCACGTCGCGGTCGGGCCGGGTCATGGCAGCTCTCCTGGGTCGGGGGCGCGGAGCAGGTAGAGGTCCACCACCCAGCCGGCCTCGGCCCGCACGGCCGCCCGAGCCGAGGCGATCTCCTCGGCCACGTGCCCGACCCGGCCGGCGACCAGCCGCTCCGAGCCATGACCGAGGTTGGCCCCCCACCAGATCGACC
>NZ_JAHRHK010000091.1 GCF_021246465.1 Nocardioides sp. R-C-SC26
CTCCAGCGCCTGACCCCGCTCCCCGAGTCGGCCGCGTTGGTGCTCTGGCAGGCCGTACTCGGCGCGTGGGACGACGACGACACCACGTTGCGTGATCGTCTGCGCGCCTACGCGCCGGAGGCGATGCGGGAGGCAGGCGAGCACACGACGTGGACCTCCCCCGACGCCGACTTCGAGGCGCGTGTGCGCGGTGCCGTGGATGCGGCGTTCGACGACGCCGTCGTCCGCGCGGTGCTGGACGGCCTGCGAGCCGTGGTAGCCGATCCCGGACGGTCCAACGCCCTGGCGGCGAAGCTGATCGCGCTGAC
>NZ_JAHRHK010000092.1 GCF_021246465.1 Nocardioides sp. R-C-SC26
CTCACCGGTCGCCAGAATCGCGTTCGCTGCGGTCACGCGACCGGTGAGTAACCAGCACACTGACCGGTGTGGCTCCGGCGCGACCTGATCTCTACCGCCTCCTGCACGCGGTGATCCCCCCTGCGGCGAAAGCGCTCTGGCGTCCCACGGCCACCGGGCTGCACCACGTGCCGACCTCGGGACCGGTGACCCTGGCGAGCAATCATCTGAGCTTCGTCGACTCCGTCGTGATCCCGGTCGTGGCGCCCCGGGCGGTGGTCTTCCTCGCCAAGAGCGACTACTTCGACGGCGCGGGGCTACGCGGCGC